>NZ_CP051486.1:0-1378377 GCF_016804005.1 Streptomyces pratensis
AGAAGGGCGCCCCATGAGGACGTGGTGAGGTCCTCGCGGGGCGCCCTTGGCGCACGGTGCGGTGGTTCTGGCTGCCTGGTCCGGCTGCTGGTCCGGCGCGTCAGCCGTTCTTGATGCGGTTGGTGAGCTCGGTGACCTGGTTGTAGATGGATCGCCGCTCCGCCATCAGGGCGCGGATCTTCCGGTCGGCGTGCATCACCGTGGTGTGGTCGCGCCCGCCGAACTGGGCGCCGATCTTGGGCAGCGAAAGATCCGTCAGCTCACGGCAGAGGTACATCGCGATCTGGCGGGCCGTCACCAGGACGCGACTCCGGGAGGATCCGCAGAGATCCTCGACAGTCAGTCCGAAGTAGTCCGCGGTCGCCGCCATGATGGCCGGCGCGGTGATCTCGGGAGCCGAGTCCTCACCGCCCGGGATCAGATCCTTGAGCACGATCTCGGTCAGTCCGAGGTCCACCGGCTGCCGGTTCAGACTCGCGAAGGCGGTCACGCGGATGAGAGCGCCCTCCAGTTCGCGGATGTTGCGCGAGATACGGGAGGCGATGAACTCCAGCACCTCGGGCGGGGCGTTGAGCTGCTCCTGCACGGCCTTCTTGCGGAGGATCGCGATGCGCGTCTCCAGCTCCGGGGGCTGCACATCGGTGGTGAGGCCCCACTCGAACCGGTTGCGCAGCCGGTCCTCGAGGGTCACCAGCTGCTTGGGCGGACGGTCCGAGGACAGCACGATCTGCTTGTTGGCGTTGTGGAGCGTGTTGAAGGTGTGGAAGAACTCCTCCTGCGTTGACTCCTTGCTCGCCAGGAACTGGATGTCGTCGACCAGAAGGATGTCCACGTCGCGGTAGCGCTTGCGGAAGGTGTCGCCCTTGCCGTCGCGGATCGAGTTGATGAACTCGTTGGTGAACTCCTCGGAGCTCACGTACCGCACCCGCGTGCCCGGGTACAGGCTCCGCGCGTAATGCCCGATGGCGTGCAGCAGGTGAGTCTTGCCGAGACCCGACTCCCCGTAGATGAAAAGGGGGTTGTACGCCTTCGCGGGGGCCTCGGCGACGGCGACCGCCGCCGCGTGCGCGAAGCGGTTGGACGCGCCGATCACGAAGGTGTCGAAGAGGTACTTCGGATTCAGCCGGGCATGCGGCTCACCGGCCCCGGGTGGGGGCGCGGACTGGCCCATGGGGCCGCCACCGGCCCTTCCGGTGCCTGGACCGCCCTGGCGGTGCTGGGCCTGCTGGTCCTGCAGATCGTGGCGGTCACGGCTGTCCCGCGGCTGCTCGTAACCCTGGTGCTCGGGCGGCTGCGGACGGTAGTCGTGCTGCGGCTGCTGGGAGCGCGGGCTCGCGTACGGGTCGCGATCCTGGTAGCCCCCGTGCCGGGGCTGCCAGGAGAGGTCCTCCTGGGCACGGGGCCAGGCGCCGGGCTCAGGGCGGTGCTGCTGGTAGTCCGGGTAGGCGGGGCGGGCCGTCGGCATGCCGTCGTCCGACTGACGGGAGCCGTAGCTGTCGTACCCGTCGTTGCGCGAGGGCTCGTCGGGCTGGGGCCCCTGGTAGCGGTGGGACTGCTGCCCTTGGCGGGGCTGGCGCATCGGGGACGCGGGCGGAGCAGGCGGCTCACCGGCCGAATCGTCGACGGTGATCGCGATACGGATGGGCCGCCCGCACTCACGGGTGAGCGCCTCGCTGATCAGCGGTGCGAGCCGGCCCTCCACGACTCCCTTGGCATAACCGTTGGGCACGGCCAGCAGCGCGGTGTCGGCGACGAGTGCCAGGGGCTGACAGCGCTCGATCCACTGCTTGTCCTTCGGTTGGACGCCCTGCTGGCCCTCCCCGAGGAGTTGTTCCAGCACTCGCGGCCACACTGCGGCAAGATCGGCAGGTACGTCAGCCACAAGGCACGCTCTCTCGCATGTCCCACGAATGTGTGCTTCTCGGGACGGGATGGGTCGGGTCGGGTGAGGCCCGGCAGGCAGGAAGGAAAAGAACCGGAGTTCAGCCACGGTAGTCAGGCCGACCCGCACGGTTCAAGTTGTTGTCCACAGGCTGTGTACAGCAGGGGGCGGCGCGAAGCCGGTTTGACCCGATGGCGTAGCCGCGCGTACCGTGACCAGGTCGAGTTGTCGATGGCTGCTGCCGCCTGCCTCCGATGGGCAAACATCACGATCTGTGATTGTGAAGCGGTGCACTAAGGCGTTTACGCGAGTTCCTCGTGGGCGCACGGTGACAGCCAGGCGATGTCCCGCCAACACACGAATCATTTCTGGAGCCCCCGAGTGAGCAAGCGCACCTTCCAGCCGAACAATCGTCGTCGCGCCAAGACCCATGGCTTCCGCCTGCGCATGCGTACCCGTGCCGGCCGCGCGATTCTCGCGAACCGCCGTGGCAAGGGTCGCGCCAACCTGTCCGCCTGATCGCGGCCAGGTCATGACGTGCTGCCTACCGAGAATCGGCTGAGGCGGCGCGAGGACTTCGCGGCCGCTGTACGCCGGGGACGTCGGGCCGGACGCCCGCTACTCGTCGTGCATCTACGCAGCGGTGTTACGGACCCGCACGTGACAGGGGACAGTGCTCCCCCGCCACGTGCGGGTTTCGTTGTCAGCAAAGCAGTGGGTGGAGCAGTCGTTCGCACCGCGGTGAAGCGGAAGCTTCGTCATCTGGTCCGCGATCGGCTCGCTCAGCTGCCCCCCGGTAGCCTTGTTGTCGTACGAGCGCTACCCGGATCGGGTGACGCCGACCATGCACAGCTGGCCCGAGACCTGGACGCCGCTCTTCAGCGGCTGCTGGGAGGGGGTGCGCGATGAAGTACCCGCTGCTGGCTCTCATCAAGCTGTATCAGTGGACGATCAGCCCGCTCCTCGGGCCTGTCTGCCGTTACTACCCGTCGTGTTCCCACTATGGATATACGGCGATCGACCGGCACGGTGCGATCAAGGGAACAGCGCTGACGGCATGGCGCATCCTGCGGTGCAATCCGTGGTCACCCGGCGGCGTGGATCACGTACCGCCACGCAAACGTCCGCGTTGGCACGAACTGCTGCGCAGCTGTGTGCGTGGCGGCAAGGGCGGGGACTCCGCCGGCGATGTGCCTTCCGGGGGGTCGGTCTCCGAACCCCTGAGCCCGGCCACAGAGACCTCGCCCAAAGCTCAAGGAGCCTGATTAGTGGACACGATTGCCAGTCTGTTCAGCTTTATCACCACACCTGTTTCGTGGGTCATCGTCCAGTTCCACAAGCTGTACGGAGCGCTCTTCGGCGATGACACGGGGTGGGCCTGGGGCCTGTCCATCGTGTCCCTGGTGGTCCTGATCCGGATCTGTCTGATCCCGCTTTTCGTGAAGCAGATCAAGTCGACCCGGAACATGCAGGTGCTCCAGCCGAAGATGAAGGCGATCCAGGAGCGCTACAAGAACGACAAACAGCGTCAGTCCGAAGAGATGATGAAGCTGTACAAGGAGACGGGCACCAACCCGCTCTCCTCGTGCCTTCCCATCCTGGCGCAGTCCCCGTTCTTCTTCGCCCTGTATCACGTGCTCTCGTCCATCGCCTCGGGCAAGACGATCGGTGTCATCGACCAGCCGCTGCTCGACAGCGCACGTCAGGCACACATCTTCGGTGCCCCGCTGGCGGCGAAGTTCATGGACAGCGAAGAGAAGGTCGCGGCGCTCGGCGCCTCGCTGACCGACGTCCGTGTCGTCACGGCGATCATGATCGTGATGATGTCCGCGTCGCAGTTCTTCACCCAGCGCCAGCTGATGACGAAGAACGTCGACCTGACGGTCAAGACCCCGTACATGCAGCAGCAGAAGATGCTGATGTACATCTTCCCGGTGATCTTCGCCGTCATGGGTATCAACTTCCCCGTCGGTGTCCTCGTGTACTGGCTGACCACGAACGTCTGGACCATGGGTCAGCAGATGTACGTGATCAACCAGAACCCGACTCCTGGCAGCAAGGCGCAGGACCAGTACCTGGGCCGCGTGCTGAAGAGCGTGACTTCTCACGGCCAGGTGCGGGGCAGGACGCGGCGTAACACCGTGAAGGCGATCGTCGCCAAGGGCCCCGACCGCAATGACATCGAGCGCAAGTTCATCACCGGTCTGGGGAAGCTCGGCCTCGCCGCCCAGGACGACGGGACGGTGGCGAAGAGCGAAGCGGCCGTGCTCGAGGCCGAGGGCGGTGCCGCTCCCAAGCGCCAGCAGCCCAAGCGTCAGCCCAAGGCGAAGCGTCACACCGCTGCCACGCATCCCGGCACGGCGAAGGGCTCCGGCTCTCCCGCCTCGGAGTCCAAGACCTCGCTCGAGAAGCAGGACGCATCGCAGGACGACAAGCCGAAGGCGGCGGGCAAGTCCGCTGCGTCCGGTTCCTCACGCCAAGCCAAGTCCGGACAGCGCAAGGGCCCGCAGCGGCCCAAGCACCCGTCCAAGAAGTAAGAAGGAGTCCATCCGTGACGGAAGGCACCATCACCCCGGCCGCTGAGGGCAGCGACACTCTGACCCGCCTCGAGCAGGAGGGGGAGATCGCGGCTGACTACCTCGAGGGCCTGCTCGACATCGCCGACCTCGACGGCGACATCGACATGGACGTGGAGGCGGACCGGGCCGCGGTTTCGATCATCAGCGACTCGGCGCGTGACCTGCAGAAGCTTGTGGGGCGTGACGGTGAGGTGCTGGAGGCGCTCCAGGAGCTGACGCGCCTGGCCGTGCACCGCGAGACCGGTGACCGCAGCCGTCTGATGCTGGACATCGCCGGTTTCCGTGCCAAGAAGCGTGAAGTTCTTGCCGCGCTGGGCGCCAAGGCCGCGGATGAGGTCAAGAGCTCGGGCGAGCCGGTGAAGCTGGAGCCGATGACCCCGTTCGAACGCAAGGTCGTGCATGACGCGGTCGCGGCGGCAGGTCTGCGCAGTGAGTCCGAAGGCGAGGAGCCGCAGCGCTTCGTCGTCGTTCTCCCGGCCTGACCGGATCCTTGTACTGTCGGCCCCGTCTGTTCACAGGCGGGGCCGATCTTTGTCAGCCTGATAGTCAGCGTGCTAGAGCGGTACGGAAGGACGGTCCCCGTGACGGAGGAAGCAGAACTCCCTCAGGCGCCCAAGGAGGCGCAGGCGGTATTCGGTGAGTTCTTTCCAGAGGCTGTCAGGTACGCGGAGCTGCTCGCCGATGCGGGCGTCAAGCGAGGGCTGATCGGTCCTCGCGAGGTGCCGCGCCTTTGGGAACGCCACCTGCTGAACTGCGCGGTGCTCTCCGAGGTGGTTCCTGAGGGCGTCACGGTGTGCGATGTGGGGTCGGGGGCCGGGCTTCCAGGCATTCCGCTGGCACTGGTACGACCTGACTTGAAGATCACCCTGCTCGAGCCGCTGCTGCGTCGCACGAACTTTCTTCAGGAGGTCGTCGAGCTCCTGGGCCTTGATCACGTGACGGTCGTCCGAGGCCGGGCTGAAGAGGTGCTCGGGACACTGCAACCAGTTCACGTGGTCACGGCCCGGGCGGTTGCACCGCTCGACCGTCTCGCAGGGTGGGGGGTGCCCTTGCTCCGCCCCTACGGAGAGATGCTGGCGCTCAAGGGTGGTACGGCCGAGGAAGAGATCCAGGGGGCTCGTGCCGCTCTCAGTAAGCTCGGAGTCGTGGAGACCGAGGTGCTGCACGTTGGTGAAGGCCTGGTTGATCCTGCGGCCACCGTGGTGCGTGTTGTGGTCGGGGAGAGTCCTGGCGGTGTGAGGTTCGCCGCAAAGCGGGCCAAGGCTGCAAGGGTGGGTCGTACGCGTCGTCGCCGATGAGTGCTCGCTTCGAGAGCTTTGAGTGCTCCATTCCGCCCACCTTTGATGCGCTAAGTTTCCGTTTGCGCTGATGCTCCATGAAAGCAGCGATATGCGCTGCCTGCGGAGTGTCGGGAGCCTGCCGCTGTGCCGCAGGGGCATCGTGTTTCACGTGAAACGTCGCTCTCTGCTGCAGGGAATCATCGGCCGCGGTCGTGCGGCCGCCGCGCCGCGCGACCGTAAGCCCGTACGGGCTGCCGAGTTGTCCACAAAACCGGATTCATCCACAGAACAGTCGGCCTCGCTGGTTCACGACCCCGAAAGCATGGCAGGCTCTGTTCATTGCGAGCCTGAAGTCGAGGAGAGTGAATCCTTGCGGTCCGACGCCAACATCGCGGGACCGATGACCGATCCGGTCCCCGGTCCCCGTACCGAGTCCCTGGGGGACGGTGTTTCACGTGAAACACCGCCACCGATGGACGACGCACCTATTGGTCGTGCGGCCCAGCTGGCGGTCGAGGCCCTTGGCCGCGCCGGCGAGGGACTGCCACGACCAGACCGGACGCGTGTCATGGTCGTTGCCAACCAGAAGGGCGGAGTAGGCAAGACGACCTCGACGGTCAACCTTGCCGCCTCGCTCGCGCTGCATGGCGCGCGCGTCCTGGTGGTGGACCTCGACCCGCAGGGGAACGCCTCCACAGCTCTGGGGATCGACCATCACGCAGAAGTCCCCTCCATCTACGACGTCCTGGTGGAGAGCATGCCGCTCTCCGAGGTGGTCCAGCCGGTCCCGGACGTCGAAGGTCTCTTCTGTGCGCCTGCCACCATCGATCTCGCCGGTGCGGAGATCGAGCTGGTGTCGCTGGTGGCACGGGAGAGCCGGCTGCAGCGGGCGATCCAGGCGTATGACCAGCCGCTGGATTACATCCTCATCGACTGTCCGCCGTCGCTAGGCCTGCTGACGGTCAATGCTCTCGTGGCCGGAGCAGAGGTGCTCATCCCGATTCAGTGCGAGTACTACGCATTGGAGGGCCTCGGTCAGCTGCTTCGGAACGTCGATCTGGTCCGAGGGCATCTGAACCCTGACCTCCACGTATCGACCATCCTGCTCACCATGTACGACGGCAGGACAAGGCTTGCTTCTCAGGTAGCGGAGGAGGTGCGTACCCACTTCGGCAAGGAGGTTCTACGGACCAGCATTCCTCGCTCGGTCCGTATCTCGGAGGCGCCGAGTTACGGGCAGACCGTATTGACGTACGATCCGGGCTCCAGCGGCTCCTTGTCGTACCTTGAGGCCGCCCGAGAGATCGCGCTGAGAGGTGTGGGAGTGCATTACGAAGCACAGCACGCGCCGACGGGCGAGCCTGCCCATACGGGCTTCCAGAACAGCCATCAGAGCCATTCGGAGGGCATGCAGTGAGTGAGCGTCGTAGAGGGCTGGGGGGGCTGGGGCGTGGACTCGGTGCACTGATTCCCGCAGCTCCGCAGGAGAGGCAGATCGCCGGCGGTCCCGCGTCCGGGACGGACGCGGCGGGCACATCACCCGTGCTGACCGCCGAGCGTGGGGTGGCCGCTGCGAAGTTGGCCGCGCTCCCCTCCGGCACGTTGGTCCCGGAGCCGAGTTCTCCCGTCGGGGAGATGCCGGCCGACGCCGGGCAGTCCGAAGCCGCTGGTGCGTACTTCGCTGAGATCCCCATCGCCTCGATTGTGCCCAACCCCCGGCAGCCTCGAGAGGTCTTCGACGAGGACGCTCTGGCGGAGCTGGTCACTTCCATCAAGGAGGTCGGTCTCCTCCAGCCCGTCGTCGTACGCAAGGTCGCCGAGGACCGCTACGAGCTCATCATGGGTGAGCGCCGTTGGAGGGCATGTGGGGAAGGCGGCCTGGAGCGCATCCCGGCCATCGTCCGTGCTACTGATGACGAGAAGCTGCTTCTCGACGCACTCCTGGAGAACCTTCACCGAGCTCAGCTGAACCCCTTGGAAGAGGCGGCGGCATACGATCAGCTGCTGAAGGACTTCAAGTGCACGCATGATCAGCTGGCAGACCGAATCGGCCGGTCCCGACCGCAGGTGTCGAACACGCTCCGCCTGCTGCGGCTGTCTCCGCCTGTGCAGCGCAGGGTCGCGGCAGGAGTTCTGTCGGCCGGGCATGCGAGGGCCTTGCTGTCGGTGGACAACTCCGAGGAACAGGACCGGCTGGCTCACCGCATCGTGGCCGAAGGGCTGTCCGTGCGTGCGGTCGAGGAGATCGTGAATCTCCTCGGATCAGAGCCCACGAGTTCTGCGAAGCCCCGGGGGCCCAGGGCCGGCGGCCGGGTCTCACCTGCATTGACGGATCTTGCTTCGCGTCTCTCCGATCGGTTCGAGACGCGAGTGAAGGTCGACCTCGGACAGAAGAAGGGAAAGATCGTCGTCGAGTTCGCATCGATGGAGGATCTGGACCGCATTCTCGGCAGCCTTGCCCCGGGTGAGGGCCGCGCGCTGGACCGGAGTATCAAGGAAGAGCAGGCTGAGGCCGACGAGGCCTGAGCCTGACAGATCGCGCTGGGCGGGTCGAGTTCTGGGAAGTTCTCCGGAACTCGGCCCGCCCTTTGCCATCTCTCGGTGTCCTCATCACCTCTGGGTGGATACGATGCGTTCTGGTATGGCGTATCCATCACCGTGATCCACCTCAGAGGAGGCGGCGGCCGTGCGATCAGTGAATCGCAGCCACCTGGTGTCAGTCGGGTTGGGGCTTGGTGTTGTCGGAGGGTTCGTCGGCAGCCTGTTCCGAGAACGGAGTGCGCTGGCAGCCGCACGTGATGCGGCGGGCGAAGGAAGTGAGGAACCGCCTACATGGGGCGTCGGCTCGTACCGCTCACACTGGACAACCTTCCGGACCTCCCCAGGCGCTGCCGCTCGTGTGTCTTCTGGGAACTTGATCCGGTCAGCGGGGAAGCCGCGGTAAAGGCAGGCAGGCCTGAACTCGAGAAAGAAGCGTGGATCTCCGCCGTGCTGCTGGAGTGGGGATCCTGCGGACGAGTCGTCTATGTGGACGATGTCGCGGTCGGCTTCGTTCTCTACGCACCGCCTGCGTACGTCCCCCGGTCCACCGCGTTTCCAACCAGCCCCGTATCCCCCGATGCCGTACAGCTGATGACAGCTTTGATCATGCCGGGATTTCAGGGGCAGGGACTGGGACGCGTGATGGTGCAGACGGTTGCCAAGGACTTGCTGCGACGCGGCTTCAAGGCGATCGAGGCTTTCGGTGATGCGCGGTGGAAAGAACCAGCGTGTGTGCTGCCGGCGGATCACCTGCTCGCGGTCGGGTTCAAGACGGTCCGACCTCACCCCGCGCATCCGCGGTTGAGGCTGGAGCTCCGGACGACACTTTCCTGGAAAGAAGACGTCGAGCTGGCGCTGGACAGACTGCTGGGCGCCGTGCAGAAGGAGCCGGCGCTCAGGCCTCTCTGACCTGCGTGACCGCTGAGGTACGTGAAACGGGCCCGCCCCGAAGGGTGGGCCCGTTTCACGTGAAACAGTCAGTCGTCACTTCTGGACGATGAAGCCCTCAAGATCGCGCAGAATCGCGGCCTTCGGCTTGGCGCCGACGATGGTCTTGGCGACCTCGCCGCCCTGGTACACGTTGAGCGTGGGGATCGACATCACGCCGTACTTCGCCGCAGTGGCCGGGTTCTCGTCGATGTTGAGCTTGACGATCTCGATCTCGTCGCCGTACTCAGCTGCGATGGCCTCCAGCGAAGGCGCGATCTGGCGGCACGGTCCGCACCAGGCGGCCCAGAAGTCCACCAGCACGGGCTTCTCGTTCTTCAGGACGTCCTCATCGAAGGAGTCATCAGTTACGTTCTTCAGGGCGCCGGCCACGGCGGCCTCCTTAACTTCGCGGGGTGTGGGTTCGGGGGAGCAGTCAGACTGCCGGGGTCTTCTCCGGCTCGGCGAGCTGCTCGTCGGAGAGAGCGGCCAGGAAGCGCTCTGCATCGAGAGCTGCCGAGCAGCCGGTCCCGGCGGCTGTGATGGCCTGTCGGTAGGTGTGGTCGACGACGTCGCCGGCGCCGAAGACACCCTTCAGATTGGTGCGCGTCGAAGGGGCCTCGACCTTGAGGTAGCCCTCGTCATCCAGGTCGAGCTGGCCCTTGAAGAGCTCTGTGCGAGGGTCGTGGCCGACAGCGATGAACAGGCCCGTCACAGGAAGGTCGGACGTCTCACCGGTTTTGGTGTTGCGCAGGGTGAGGCTGGAGAGCTTCTGGTCCCCGTGCACCGTGGCGACCTCACTGTCCCATGCGAACTTGATCTTCGGGTCGGCGAAGGCGCGCTCCTGCATGGCCTTGGAGGCACGAAGGGAGTCGCGGCGGTGGACGATCGTCACGGACTTGGCGAACCTGGAGAGGAAGGTCGCCTCTTCCATGGCCGTGTCGCCGCCACCGACCACGGCGATGTCCTGGTCCTTGAAGAAGAACCCGTCGCAGGTGGCACACCACGAGACACCGCGCCCGGAGAGAGCGTCCTCGTTGGGCAGGCCGAGCTTGCGGTGCTGAGATCCCGTTGTGACGATGACTGCCTTGGCGCGGTGCACTGTACCCGCGGTGTCCGTGACGGTCTTGATCTCTCCAGAGAGGTCGACGGAGACCACATCGTCCGGGATGAGCTCGGCGCCGAAGCGCTCAGCCTGGGCACGCATGTTGTCCATGAGCTCAGGGCCCATGATGCCGTCCTGGAAGCCCGGGAAGTTCTCAACGTCGGTGGTGTTCATCAGCGCACCGCCTGCGGTGACGGCTCCCTCGAACACCAGCGGCTTCAGCGATGCGCGAGCGGTGTACAGGGCGGCGGTGTAACCAGCCGGCCCGGAGCCGATGATGATCACATTACGGACGTCGCTCACGGGTTCTTCCTCGTCTCTGCAGACTGCCTACTGGGGTCGGTTCCACGACTCTCACCCCACCCAACGGATCCTACGGGGCCTGCATTCCCGAAAAGCCGGTCCCGCTCACGACAAGGTCTCAAGGGCGTGTGTAGGAGTGCGTGAGCAGGAGCTGCCCCTTGCTCGCAGGCGCGGAGTCCACGCAGGACGCGTCGACGACATAGGCCTGGACGCGACTCGAGTCGTCAGCATGAGGGAGGACGACCAGGAAGGCACCGGTCCCCTGATAGCTGCCCTCCTCCAGAGCCAGAGCGGGGGCCTCCCGGCCGGTGCCCAGCAGGACGCAAGGGGGGACCTCCACGCTCGGTGCGCGCATTGCAGTGTGGGGGGACGCGCTGCCGGGTGACGTGTCCCCCGGTGATGACTTGGTGTCCACGGAGGGCTTGCCCGGGTCATGGCTCGTGACCTCGGATGCCTCCTCGGATGCCCTGGCCTCGCTGAGAAGCGTATGGACACGGCCTTCCAGGGTGCCTTCCGAAAATTCCCCTTGGCTCTTCTTTGCGGCGCTGACTCCACGGTCGGCCATCGTGCCTGCTGAATCCTGGGAAGGGGCAAGAGACTGGAGCAGGAGGACGCTCATGCCGACGGCCGCTGCGCCGAAGGCGGTGCCGATAATCACCGTGCGCCGCCGACGGCGACTCGGCCTCCGGCCCGGCCCGGTGGCACCGCGAGGGTGGCCCGCAGGCCGAGGCACGGTCACGCTGTCCGGTGATGTTTCACGTGAAACAGGAATTGAGGAGACGGCCGGTGGGGTGGAAGCCGCAGTCTCTGCCTCTGCGGCCAGCGCCGCGTTGATCCGGTCAGTCACGTCGGCGGGCATCGGCTCGCTGACGGGGAGCACCGCGCCCAGCAGCGAGCGGATCTCTTCAAGTGAGGAGTGGACCTCGCCGCACTCTGTACAAGCGTCGATGTGGTGGCGGAGCGCTGCCGCGCGGGACGGTGGGAGCAGACCTTCGGTGAGGTCGGAGATCTCCGATGCGTCCGGGTGCTGAGTTGTGTCAGCTGTGGATGTCATGCGAGCCCACCTCCACCCTTCACAGCAGGGTCGCTGTCGCCTGCGTCTCTTGGTCCTGACGCCGGTGGGACGGATGTCCTCTGCGTCCGGTTCCTTGCCACTGAGCTGTCCTGGCTGTCCGTTCTGTTGCTGCGTAGATGGGTCAACAAGGGGAGCAGCTTGGCCCTGCCCCGCGCACAACGGCTCTTCACCGTTCCGGTGGGCACATCGAGGATGCGTGCAGCTTCAGCCACTGGGTACGCTTGCATGTCCACGAGGACGAGAGCGGCGCGCTGTTCGGCAGGCAAGGTGGTCAGTGCAGCCAGAAGCTCTCGGTGCAGGTCCTGCCGTTCGGCGGGGGCCTCCGCGGACTCGTGAGGCTCCATGAGCTGATCTAGTCGCTCGGCGTCGTCGACGGGCGCGGTCCTGCGTGAAGCCGTCTTGCGGGCACGGTCCAGGCAGGCATTGACGGTGATCCTGTGCAGCCACGTGGTGACGGCGGACTGGCCTCGGAAGGTGTGAGCGGCGCGGAACGCGGAGACCAGTGCATCCTGCACAGCGTCTGCGGCCTCCTCGCGGTCGCCGAGGGTCCTCAGGGCCACGGCCCAGAGGCGGTCACGGTGTCGTCGCACGATCTCACCGAAGGCGTCCGCTTCACCCGCGACGTGCTGGGCCAGGAGATCCTGATCGCTGATGTCGGCGAATCTGGCGTCGTCCAACGGTGAGCCCCCTCCCCTGGTGCCGCTAGCTCGTGATTTTGATGTCCGCGACCTTGCCTCGATACCTGCCGTCGTCATTGCTCAGCGGCAGCTTGGTCAGCCAGACCAGAACGTACCGTGCCCGCACCGGCTTGTCCGGCTTGAGGGACACCTTTGTCCCTGAGCCCTGCGCGACCGAGGTGAAGCCGCCGGGCGCCTGCGGAATGGACGAGCCGTCGGTGGTTCTGAGTTCGACCGAAGTGTTTCCCAGGAAGGACACGTCGACATTGCCCACCTCCTGGACCTTGCCCAGGTCGAGGACGATTCCCACGCCCTCTTTGAGGTTGCCGAAGGCAGCCGTGTAGTAGCCGTCGGTGTTCCAGACCGAGCTGGGATCCCCGTCGTAGGCGTTCGCCGTCGAGGCGGGCTTCTCCGAGCCGTCGCCGAGCGGATCGTAGTCCTCGGCTCCCACGATGGTGACGGGCTTGCTGGGCTCGGCGGCGTTGTTGTCGTCGCCGTCCTCGGTGGTCCGTGTCGGGACCGGTTCCCCGGAGTCGTTGCCCTGATCGAGGACGGTTTCCGCCAGCTGCCAGCTCCCGAGGCCCAGGGCCGCGATGAGCAGAGCGGACACCGCCCACTTGAGCGCCTTGCCCGTACGGCTCTGGAGAGGAGGCGGCGGGACCGTGATCACAGGCTGGGTGACTGATGCGGGGCGCGCCGACGGGCGCCCGTAGGTGCCTTGCTGATAAGTCGTGCGCTGGTACTCGGGGGGTGCCGTGAAGGCGGGTTCAGGTGGGAGGACGCGCGGCATGGCCGCGACTGCCTTCGCCAGCTCGTCCGGCGTGGTGCACGGCTGTTCCTGCCGTGAGGCGGTGGCGCCGTCGTTCGCCAGCGCGCGCATGGCGAGTTCGGACAGGCCTCGATGGACACCGGCCCGCACCTGATCCGCAGGGATCAGGCCCAGATCCTTGGGAAGCCCGGACAGGCCGTAGGCGTCGCTCTCGTAGGGCCAGCGGCGGGTCAGGGCTGCATAGAGGAGTGCGCCGATGGCTTCGGTGTCCGTGCGCAGTGGTTGATCGGCGGTGATGCCGCGCAGAGCGGCGTTCACAGCCAGGCCGCGGATCCGGTACTGGCCGGTCGAGCTGCGCAGCACGGCGCCGGGCGTCAGTCGCAGATGCGCGAGACCTTCGCGGTGTGCCGCAGCCATGGCCTGGGAGATCTGGCTCACGAGCTGGTACGCGTCGTGGGCTTCCAGGGGGCCGGCTGCCAGCAGCGCTGTGAGCTCGGTGGCATCGGGGAGCCATTCGTGGACGACATAGACGAGGTCGTCCTCTTCGACGGCGTCCAGGACCTGGACGAAGCGCGGGTCACCGAGCAGTGCGGAGGAGCGAGCCGCAGCCAGCACGGAGCGGGCGCGCGGATGGTCTGCGGGCAGCAGATGGACACCCACGGCGCGCCGCAGTTTTTCGTCGACAGCACGCCAGCTGCTGAATCCGTCCAGCCGGGTGATGCACTCCTCGAGGCGATAGCGTCTGGCCAGCTTGTGGCCGCTGTGCAGGTCGGGCGATGCCGGAACGGCGTCCGAGCTGTCACGCACGGCCGCGTCGTCCTGCGAGCTCGCGCCCTCTTCGTCCTGGGTTTGTGCCGTCCCGTCGGTCGTGGCCGCGTCCGCCTTGGCGGTCAGCGGCTCGTCGCCGCTGTTGTCGGCCACGTCGACAGCAGCCGTGCTACGTTCCGCCACCGTCGTTCCTGCCTCCCCATCCGTTGCGCGATGCCAGCCAGCTCTGCACAGTCACGCCAATTGTGCCCACACTCCGGCGCTATGCACGACACGCGGTGTCCAGCGATGGTTGTGCGGCTCGGAGTGTGTTCAGCGCCCGAGTCGTCCCCGGACCATGCCGACCATGCCGTTGAGCTCCTCGATACGCATCTTCTTCGCAGCGACGAAGAAGATGCCCAGCAGCACCACGCTGCCACAGACCAGCGCCACCACAGACCCGCCGGCTCCCTCGCCGAGGGTCTTCAGGAGAGCGAAGCCCACGCCGCCGCCGACCACGGCCGCAGGGATCGCAGCGAGGCAGAGACGGGCGTAGGTCCGCACCACACGGGGCCCGTCGAGGTCGCCGCCGAGCCGGTTGCTCAGCCGCCGCCAGGCGATGCCGACGCCGACTGCGTAAGCCAGCCCGTAGGAGGCCGCCATTCCCACGACTGCCCACTGGGCCGGAAGAATCACGTAGCAGAGGGCAGAGGCTGCTGCATTGACCGCTGCGACGATGACCGTGTTGTAGAAGGGCGTGCGGGTGTCCTCGTACGCGTAGAAGCCACGCAGTACGACGTACTGCACGGAGTACGGGATGAGACCGAGGCCGAACGCCATCAGGATGAAGCCCATCGACCGTGCCGCTTCGGTGCCGCTGGAGGCGTAGAGCAGCGTGCACATCGGCAGGCCGAGCGCGAGGAAGGTGAAGGCGACGGGCACGATCGCCACCGCGGAATTCCGCAGACCTTGCGAGATGTCGTCGCGAACGGCCCCCGGATCGTTGTCATGGGCGGCGCGGGAGATGCGGGGCAGCAGGGCGGCCATGACGGAGACGGTGATGATGGCCTGAGGCATGCCCCAGATCAGCTGTGCGTTGGAGTAGGCGAGGAAGCCCGAGCCGTCCTTGTCCGCGAGCTTCCCCGCAGAGGTGGCCAGCTGGGTCACGACGAGCACACCGGCCTGGTTGGCGAGGACGAACAGGACCGTCCACTTGGCGAGCTTGATCGTCTTTCCGAGCCCGTGGCCCTTCCAGTCGAAGCGCGGACGGAAGCGGAATCCTGCCTCGCGGAGATACGGGATCATGGCCAGGGCTTGGACCACCAAGCCGAGCAGTGTGCCGATGCCCAGGAGCCGGACGCCCTCGGCCGGGATCGTCTCCACGCCCATCCGGGATTCGGCCGAGGTGCCGTAGACCCAGATGAACAGGCCGAACGTGAAGATCATGACGATGTTGTTGAGGACGGGGGTCCACATCATCGCGCCGAACTTTCCACGGGCGTTGAGGATCTGGCCCATCACCACGTGGATGCCCATGAAGAAGATGGTCGGCAGGCAGTAGCGGGCGAAGGTGACCGCCACCGTGTTCGCTTCCGGATCGTTCGCGATCGTGCTCGACATGAGGTGCACGAGCTGTGGTGCGGCGAACACAGCGATCACGACGATCAGGCCGAGCGCGACCATGACGAGTGTCAGCAGCCGGTTGGCGAACGCCTCGCCGCCGTCCTCGTCGTCCTTCATGGACCGGACCAGCTGAGGTACGAAGACCGAGTTCAGACCGCCGCCCACGGTGAGGATGTAGATCATGGTCGGCAGGGTGTAGGCGATGGTGAAGCTGTCACCGAGAACCGCGGCACCCAGCGCTGCCGTGATCACGAGGCTGCGGACGAAACCGGTGAGCCGGGACACGAGGGTGCCCGCCGCCATCAGCGCACTGGATTTCAGTATCCCGGCTGCCCGACCACCGGATTTCGGAGGCGTGGGGGCCGGAGCCGCTTCAGGTTCGGCCGGAGGACCGGATGGACGGCCCGAGCCTTCCTGGTCCCGGAAGAGGTGAGCGAAGGCGTCCTGCTCCCCGCGGTCGTCGGAAGCCCGAGTGACCAGGTCGTCCACTCCTACGTACTGGGTGGTCGCTGCGTTGTCGCCGTAGGGAAGGTGCCGGGAGGGGCCTGCGGGCTCCGGTGGCGGCGTCTGGGCCCAGAGGTGGGGGTCAGGGGCGTACTGGGCCGCGGGAGGCTGCTGATAGAGGGCCTGTGGCTCCTGATAGGTACCCGGAGGCGGTGGGGGATGGGCGGCACGGTCGTAGAGTGCCTCGGCCACCGGGTCCTGTGAGGCGAGATCGTGGGCACGGTACGGATCGTGGTCGTACGCGTGCTGCAGGTAAGGGTCGGGTACCTCCCCGTCCCGGCCGGCGCCGGGTGGCACCGGCGGACCGCTGGAAGACCCAGCTCCGCCCGCGCCCTGGCCGCGGTCACCGTCGTACGGCGCGTTCATCGAAACCCCACCTCATTGTCCCCGGCCGACAGGCCCCGACAGACATCGCTCAACGGTCCACTTTCTCACCCGGGCCCGATGGGTTACCGCTTTCCGGACCGGTGTCCGGCGTCGGGTCACTCGGCTGCTCGGGTTCGCCGCCGTTGTTCTCCGCCGTGCCGCCCGCGACGGTGCGCTTGCGGTGGGTGTACATCCTGATGCCCGCGAGGACCAGCAGCAGCAGCCCGCCTGCGATCACCAGGAGGACCGTCGGTGTGACTTCCGAGACCTTCACCGTGAAGGTCATCTCTTCGCCGTACGGTGCGCCGTCAGTGGTGAAGAGCCGTGCCGTGACCTGTGCCTGGCCGTTGGCGTTTGCCGAAGCGTCGAACTTCACGGACTGGCTGTGCCCGCCCGCGATCTCGACGGGCTTTTCGGCGACCGCTCCGCCGTCGTTGAGCTTGAGGCGTGTGGCGTTGCCCGACGTCAGGCGGAGTACGAGGTGATCGACACCCTGCACCAGTTTGTTCTGCACGGTCACAGGGATCGTCGCGCTGCGTCCGGACAGAGTCACGTCCGACTTCGTGATCAGCTGGACTTCGTTGGTGAGGCCCTGGAGGTAGGTGCGGACGTCATCGCGGTACCGCTGCGCCTCCAGCGGCCTGCCCCGCCACGACGTCGAAACCGAGCGGTTGATCGCGTTCCCGAAGGGGGTCACTACCCGGTCCGGCTGCGTGAGGATGATCTGGAAGCTGTTGAGCGAGTCCTGTGTCGTCCTGATGTCCTGGAACGCCTGGGTCGGCAGCTCCTGGCTTCGCAGCTTCTTCGGGTACTGGGAAGCCCTGGGCACCTTGGTGGTGGCCTGTGCGTCGGGCTTCTGGTCAGCTGCCGCCGTCAGGTCGAGCGGCTGTGTCCAGTGTTCGGCTGTGAGGGCCTGCAGGGCTCGTGCCATTGTCTGGGCCTGGGCGGCGGTGGGGGTCCGCTGCGGGGCGACGACGATGCTGCGTTCCTTGTCCGGCACCTGCTCCGTCACTGCCAGTGTCTGCGCCAGGAATTTCTGGACGGCGAGTGTCGAGGCACCTGCCTTGGACATGTCGCCGGTGAACGCAGTGGAGAGCCGGTAGTCGGAGACGACAGCGGTGGTGCCACCACCGATCGGGCGGGCCGACGTCGGTGTGTAGGGCAGACCGCCGGTCTCCTCGAGGCTGTCGCTGCGGGCGATCACCTTGTGCGCGCCGGCCGAGGTGGCGACGTCGACGACGGAGGGGTCGATCGCACCGTCCACCGGCCAGGCGAAATCGGTGGACGGCTTCACGTGAAGGACGGTTTCCACCGTCGTGCTCGCGACCTCGGTCGCCGTCTGCAGATGGCTGAGGGCGCCCGAGACGTTCTTCCCGCGGTGCGCGATGGAGGCGAGGTCGGGGTCGGCGAACGGCAGAGCCACCACCTTTCCGTCCTTCACAGCCGCTTGCAGATCCGTGAGCCACTTCTTGGCGATGGCCTGGTTCGTCCCCGCGACAGTGGTGTCCCCTACCTTGACGCGGTAGTTCTTCGTCATCGCGTCGACGGAGGCCAGCAGATCCGGGTCGATCACCCAAGTCACAGGGAGCTGGCGCCCCAGCGAGACCAATTGTTCGAGTCGGCCGCCCGGGGCGAGCTCGAGGGCCAGATCGTCATTGGCGAATACCGGGGTCTGCTGTTCGTCGGATCCCGTCTCGGCCGTGACATGTGCTGTAGCGATCAAGGGCCAGAGGAACGTGAGCTTGGTCTTGCTCTTGGTGTCCTCCGGCTGCCACGGCAGGAAGGTTCGCTGGATGCCGAGCACCTGGTCGTAGGCGTAGTCGGTGGTCCGGCCCGTGAGGGATACCCCCAGCTGGTAGACACCCTCGGCGTCCAGGTCCAGCTTGTCCACCGGAACGGCGAGGGTGAAGTCCTGACTGACCCCGGACGCGAGCTTGGGGACCTTCAGCGTGTACGAGCCGCCGAGCTTGGCCGGGTCGCTGCCCGGCTGGTACCCGGTGCGCTTCGCAGCCTCGTCGACCGCTCCTCTGCCTGACAGCCGCGGACCGACGCGCAGGTCGACCTCGGCGTCCGTGACCGTCTTCTTGCCCTTGTTGGTCAGGGTGCCGGAGACGGTGAGTGTGTCGCCTTCGACCGGAGCGCTGGGGGCGAGCGTGTCCAGGGACACATCGACGGTGCGTGAGCCGGTCGGTGCCTTCGTCGCCCCCTCGGCCTGCGCCGAGGGCGCTGCGGGACCGGCAAGGAGACCGGCGATCAACGGCGCCCCGACGATCAAGGAGGCTGTGCGCCGGAGCCACCGGCGGGCAGGGGAGGGATTCGTCCCCTGAAAGTCTGCCGCCTCGGCCACGCGTATCCGTCCCTCGTCGTCGTCAGCTGGTGCAGGCCCTGCCGGTCTCTGCGTCCCCGCATGGTAACGATGTGCCCGACGCCTGAGTGCCGGGGACCGTGCCCCATGATCGGGAGAGTCTCGCAGGGCCGCAAGAAACGATGACGCCCGGGCCGGTCGGTACACGTACCCTTTTCTGTTGTGCCGAATGCCAACGAAGACAGCCCCCGTGCACTGAGCCAGGTGCAGCACCGCGCAGTCAGCGAACTGCTGCGGGTGTCCCCCGTCGCCGATGACCTCGCCCTCCGATTCCAGGAGGCCGGATTCGGCCTCGCCCTGGTCGGCGGATCGGTCCGTGACGCGTTGCTCGGCAGGCTCGGAAACGACCTCGACTTCACGACCGACGCCCGCCCGGAGGACGTACTCAAGATCGTCCGTCCTTGGGCCGACTCGGTCTGGGAGGTCGGTATCGCGTTCGGCACCGTCGGCTCGCAGAAGGACGGCTACCAGATCGAGGTCACGACCTACCGGTCGGAGGCGTACGACAGAACCTCACGCAAGCCCGAGGTCTCCTACGGCGACTCGATCGAGGAAGATCTCGTGCGCCGTGACTTCACGGTGAACGCCATGGCAGTCGCACTGCCCCAGAAGGAGTTCATCGACCCGCACGGCGGCCTCGACGACCTGGCTCAGCGCGTACTGCGCACTCCGGGCACCCCTGAAGAGTCCTTCTCCGACGATCCTCTGCGCATGCTGCGCGCTGCGCGCTTCGCTGCGCAGCTGGACTTCGAGGTCGCTCCCGACGTGGTCAAGGCCATGACGGACATGGCTGGACGCATCGAGATCGTCTCTGCCGAGAGGGTCCGTGAGGAACTCAACAAGCTGCTGCTTTCCAGCCACCCCCGCAAGGGGCTGGGGCTTCTCGTGGATACGGGACTGGCCGACCATGTACTGCCCGAGCTTCCCGCCCTGCGTCTCGAAAGTGATGAGCATCACCGCCACAAGGACGTCTATGAGCATTCCCTGACGGTTCTGGAGCAGGCCATCGATCTGGAGGAGGAGGGTGCGGATCTCGTGCTGCGTCTCGCGGCACTGCTCCATGACATCGGGAAGCCGAGGACGCGACGCTTCGAGAAGGACGGCCGCGTCTCGTTCCACCACCACGAAGTGGTCGGAGCCAAGATGACGCGGAAGCGGATGGCGGAGCTCAAGTACTCCAACGACATGGTCAAGGACGTCTCGAAACTCGTTGAGCTGCATCTGCGTTTCCACGGCTATGGCGACGGAGAGTGGACCGACTCCGCCGTGCGCAGGTACGTGCGGGACGCGGGGCCGCTGTTGGACCGGCTGCACAAGCTGACGCGCTCCGACTGCACGACGCGCAACAAGCGCAAGGCGAACGCCCTCTCGCGTACCTATGACGGACTCGAGGAGCGCATCGCACAACTGCAGGAGCAGGAGGAGCTGGAGGCGATCCGGCCCGATCTGGATGGCAACGAGATCATGAGCGTCCTGGGTGTGGAGCCCGGGCCGGTGATCGGCAAGGCCTACTCGTTCCTGCTGGAGCTGCGCTTGGAGAACGGCCCGATGGAGCGCGACGCTGCGGTCGAGGCTCTCAAGGAATGGTGGGCCGCACAGGGCTGACACGGCCTCTGGGTGTGGTTCAGCCGTCCTGTGGCCGACCGGCCAGGCGGGCATGCCTGAGGGCTGGGGAGGGGTCATGTTTCACGTGAAACGTGCGGCATGACAGCAGGGCGAAAGTCCGATGCGGTTTCTGAGGGGCGTTGTTTCACGTGAAACAACGCCCCTCACTCATCCCGTGATCTCAGGGCGATGCTTACGCGCCGCCGGTGAAGCATGGCTACCGCCACGAGCGCGTAGAGCGCGGCCACGGTGAGGACCACGGCGACGGACCGCCCATCAGGAGGGAGCACGAGGGCCGACATGGCTGCGGCAGCGACGAAGGCGACGTTGAACAGGACGTCGTAGAGCGAGAAGATCCGGCCTCGGTAGGCATCGTCCACGGAGGTCTGCACCTCGGTGTCCGTCGCGATTTTCGCGCCCTGGGTCACGAGTCCGAGAACAAAGGCCGCTGCCAGCATCGGCGCAGGGGTGAACGAGAGTCCCAGTGCCGGCTCAAGGAGAGCGGCTGCGCCGGCACATCCAGCCAGCCAGCCGTATCGCCCGAAGCGGCCGACCGCCCATGGGGACATCACGGCGGCCACGAAGTACCCCGCAGCAGAGGCGCCGAGTGCGAGGCCGAGGAGGGCCAAGCCGTCGGACTCGCTGTCGGACCAGGCGTAGCGGCACAGCATCAGCACCATCACGGTCAGTGCTCCGTAGCAGAAGCGGAGCACCGTTATCGCAGCCAGTGCGTGCGCCGCGTCCTTCCGTTCAGCCAGGTGGTGCAACCCCGCGACGAGCCCTCGGGCGGTGGTGGTCAGCGCCTCCCGCAACCGCACGTGGTGCAGGCTTCGATCCGGTCCGAGGAGTGTGCGGGGCAAGGTCAGGGAGGCCAGTGCCGAGAGGAGGTAGAGGATCGCGCCCAGGAGGACCACAGTGGCGTCGGACCCGTCCGTCAGCAGCCGGACAGCCAGGGCGAGACCCCCGCCCGCGGTAGCGGCCAGCGTACCGGCCGTCGGGGAAATGGAGTTGGCGAGGACGAGCCGCTCTGTATCGACCACGCGAGGCAGGGCTGCCGACAGGCCCGCCAGCACGAAGCGGTTGACGGCCGTCACGCAGAGCGCGGAGGCATAGAAGAGCCAGTCCGGAACGGGACTCAGGAGCAACAGGGCCGTGCAGCATGCCAGCGCGGCGCGCAGCAGATTTCCGTACAGAAAGACCTGGCGACGGGGCCAGCGGTCCAGCAGGACTCCGGCGAAGGGGCCGATGAGTGAGTACGGGAGCAGCAGCACAGCCATGGCGGAGGCGATGGCACCCGGCGTCGTCTGATTCTCCGGTGAGAAGACGACATAGGTGGCGAGGGCGACCTGGTAGACACCGTCGGCCGACTGGGAGAGAAGCCGTACAGCGAGCAGGCGACGGAAGTTCCGAAGGCGCAGGAGCACGCCCAGATCACGCACGACAGGCATGTGTGCAAGGGTCACACATGCGGGGGGCCACAGGGCGGATTGCCCCCGGACCCCCCACATGGAGAAGCGTCACTGACGTGTGACCGCCTGGATCAGCGCTCGACGTCGCCGCTGATGAACTTCTCGACGTTCTCGCGGGCCTCGTCGTCGAAGTACTGGACCGGCGGGGACTTCATGAAGTACGAGGATGCAGAGAGGATCGGGCCGCCGATGCCGCGGTCCTTGGCGATCTTCGCAGCGCGCACGGCGTCGATGATGACACCGGCGGAGTTGGGGGAGTCCCAGACCTCGAGCTTGTACTCCAGGTTCAGCGGAACGTCGCCGAAGGCGCGGCCCTCGAGGCGTACATACGCCCACTTGCGGTCGTCCAGCCAGGCAACATAGTCCGACGGGCCGATGTGGACGTTGTCCGCACCGAGCTCGCGGTCACGGATCTGCGAGGTGACGGCCTGGGTCTTCGAGATCTTCTTGGACTCCAGGCGCTCACGCTCGAGCATGTTCTTGAAGTCCATGTTGCCGCCGACGTTCAGCTGCATCGTGCGGTCCAGGATGACGCCCCGGTCCTCGAAGAGCTTCGCCATCACGCGGTGCGTGATGGTGGCGCCGACCTGCGACTTGATGTCGTCGCCGACGATCGGGACACCGGCCTCGGTGAACTTGTCGGCCCACTCCTTGGTGCCGGCGATGAACACCGGGAGGGCGTTGACGAACGCGACCTTGGCATCGATGGCGCACTGCGCGTAGAACTTCGCAGCCACCTCGGAACCGACCGGCAGGTAGCAGACGAGGACGTCGACCTGCTTGTCCTTGAGGATCTGGACGACGTCCACGGGGGCGTCGTCGGACTCCTCGATCGTCTCGCGGTAGTACTTGCCCAGGCCGTCATGGGTGTGGCCGCGCTGAACGGTCACGCCGGTGTTCGGCACGTCGGCGAGCTTGATGGTGTTGTTCTCGCTGGCGCCGATGGCGTCCGCGAGGTCGAGGCCGACCTTCTTCGCATCGACGTCGAAAGCGGCGACGAACTCGACGTCACTCACGTGGTACTCGCCGAACTGAACGTGCATCAGACCGGGCACCTTGCCGGCCGGATCGGCGTCCTTGTAGTACTCGACGCCCTGCACCAGCGAGGCGGCGCAGTTGCCCACGCCGACGATGGCTACGCGAACCGAACCCATGCCGATTGCTCCCTGTGTATTTCGGTGTTCCCCGATGACGCCTTGCGGATCTGCGGGGATGTCACTTCGTGTCGTCGGACGGATCCGGCCGGGAGTCGTCGTCCCGGTGCCGGGGCAGGCCGCCCGTCTCTCCTGATGTGTTGTGCTGATTGGAGCTCTCGGGCGAGGATCGTCGCTGATCCCGTCCCGACCGCTCGCTCTCGATGAGCTCGTTCAGCCAGCGCACTTCGCGCTCCACGGACTCCATGCCGTGTCGCTGCAGCTCAAGCGTGTAGTCGTCGAGTCGTTCGCGGGTGCGGGCAAGAGAAGCGCGCATCTTCTCGAGGCGCTCCTCCAGCCTGCTACGACGGCCTTCGAGCACGCGCATCCGCACCTCGCGCTCGGTCTGCCCGAAGAAGGCGAAACGAGCAGCGAAGTGCTCGTCCTCCCAGGAGTCCGGGCCGGTGTGCGAGAGCAGTTCCTCGAAGTGCTCCTTACCTTCCGCCGTCAATCGATAGACGATCTTGGCGCGGCGCCCGGCCAATGAGGACGCGGGGGCGACCCCGCGCCCCGCGGCCGGTGGCAGAGCCGGAACGTTTCCCGGTTCCTCGATCAACCAGCCGTTGGCGACCAGCGTCTTGAGGCAGGGGTAGAGGGTGCCGTAGCTGAAGGCACGGAAGATCCCCAGCGAAGTGTTGAGGCGCTTGCGCAGCTCGTATCCGTGCATGGGGGACTCGCGGAGCAGGCCGAGTACGGCGAATTCGAGGATGCCGGAGCGTCTGCTCACCTTCGCCTCCTCCTCCGCCTGCGGCTTCCGCGGGTCACTAGACCCGCCTTATGTCGTGCTGATGTATCGACTCGATACATCAGCACGATAGATCGACTCGTGATGTTCGACAAGGGGGCGTTTCGTGAGCGGCGTCACATCCCCGATTCATAGGGAGCGACTTGCGTAATTTGGGGTGAAGTTCGGTCCCCAGAGGTTTTTGACCGTGCGTAGTCTGTGCGGCATGCAGACCACCGGGAACCGTGAGGCGCCGTCGTGCGTCAGTAATCGCGGACTGCCGGATGTACTGCGGGTGAGCCTTCCGCAGGGCTTGTCCGTAATTCGGGGGGACCGGATCTCAACTGCCGCTTCCAGGCGCTCTCGCCTGCCCGAGGAGTAGTCGTTCGATGAGCGAGCACCGTCGCAAAGCGCCGCAACCGCAAGGTGGCGGGCGCGCAGCGGCCAGACGAGCCGCCCAACAGCCTGCTGGACGTCGCACCGATGCGTCACGCAGAGCAACATCAGTGTCACCTTCCGAGGCGAACGACGATGAGTCGTCGTACGGCGGCCGTGCCGAGGCCCGTCGCGCCGCCCAGCGTGGCGGCGGAGGGGGCAGGCGCCGGGGAGGTGGCGACAGCAGCAGTCACGAAGGCCGCGGCCGGGGCCGTGAAGGCACAGGTAAGAAGCGCTTCATCGACTACCCGCGGGCCGGCAAGTACGGCTTCCGCCGCTGGGTTCCGTCGTGGAGGCTGGTATCCGGCCTGTGCCTGGGCTTCCTGGGGCTCATGATGGGGGCGGCCGGCATCGCTTACGCGCTGGTGGTGCCGCCCGAGGTCAAGGACCTCGCCACGGCTCAGAACAACGTCTACTACTGGGCCGACGACACACAGATGGTCGCCACCGGTGGTTCGGTCAACCGTCAGTCGCTCGACTACGCCCAGATCCCCGAGTCGATGCGCAACGCCGTGATCTCGGCGGAGAACAAGTCGTTCGAAACAGACAGGGGCATCGACCCCATGGGCATCGCCCGGGCCTTCTACAACATGGCCCGGGGAGGTGACACCCAGGGCGGTTCGACGATCACCCAGCAGTACGTGAAGAACTCCATGCTCACCCAGGACCAGACCCTGAGCCGGAAGGTCAAGGAACTCTTCATCACGCTCAAGGTCGGCGAGACCGTGGGTAAGAACGAGGTCATGGAGGGCTACCTCAATGTCTCCTACTACGGCCGGGGCGCCTCGGGTCTACAGGCGGCGGCGCGTGCCTACTACGACAAGGACGCCAACGAGCTGAACGAGAGCGAGTGCGCCTTCCTGGCGACACTGCTCAAGGGCGCGAGCTACTACGACCCCGCGGGTGCTCCCGACGTCGACCCGGTGAATGCCACCCCCGAGAAGAACCGTAAGCGGGCCGAGGAGCGCTGGAGCTGGATCCTCGACGAGCAGGTCAAGGACGGCAGACTGAGCGCGGCCAAGCGCGCGGAGTTCGCCAAGTTCCCGGAGCCCATCACGCCGAGGAAGGACGCCAAGCTGGGCGGCCAGACCGGTTACCTGGTCGACCTCGCCACGAAGTACTTCCTCGCGCACAACGAGGAGGGCGTGACCGAGAAGGAACTGGCCCGGGGCGGCTACGAGATCCACACGACCTTCGACAAGGAGAAGGTCACGGAGCTCGAGAAGTCGATCACCAAGGTGCTTGCGGCCAAGATCGACCCGGAGAAGCGGCCTGACAAGGACACCCACGTCGAGTTCGGCGGTGCGTCCGTGGACACCCAGACGGGCGCCATCGTCGCCACGTACGGCGGACGGGACGCGACGGAGCACTACACCAACAACGCCGATGCCACCGGCGCGCAGGTCGGTTCGACGTTCAAGCCGTTCGTGCTGGCGGCCGCCATGCAGTACGGCAAGCGAAATCCCGAGCTCGGCAAGGAGCAGAGTGAGGCGGAGCGCACCGCCGTCTCGCCGAAGAGCACCTACAACGGCGACAACAAGCTGAAGATCCACAACTACGACGGTTCGGTCTGGCTGAACGACGACGGCAAGGAGTGGCTCCAGACCAACGACGGGGACAAGGACTACGGGGACATCGACCTCCGCTACGCCATGCAGGAGTCCGCCAACTCCCCCTTCGTCCAGCTCGGAATGGATGTCGGCACCGACAAGGTGAAGCAGGCGGCCATGGCCGCGGGGCTGCGTGACGACAACTACATGGCGGACTCGAGCGTTCCCTCGTTCTCCATCGGTACTTCCTCGCCGAGCGCCATCCGTATGGCGGGCTCGTACGCGACCTTCGCCACCAGCGGCAAGCAGCGGGAGCCCTTCTCGGTCACCGAGGTCAAGCACAAGGGCGAGGTCATCTTCCAGCACAAGACAGAGACCAAGCCGGCGTTCCCGAGCGTCATCGCGGACAACGTCACCGACGTGCTGAAGAACGTCGTCGAGAACGGGACGGGCACGCCCGCCCAGATCCCGGGACGTGATGTGGCCGGCAAGACGGGCACCACGGACGGCAACAAGTCGGCCTGGTTCGTCGGCTACACCCCGCAGCTGTCGACGGCCGTCAGCATGTTCCGTATGGACGACGACGAGACGAAGAAGAACCGTCCGTTCCTGGAGATGTACGGCACCGGCGGCGAGAAGTCCATCCACGGAGCGTCCTTCCCCGCGCAGATCTGGCACGACTACATGACCGAAGCGGTGAAGGGCACGAAGGTCGTCAGGTTCCCGAAGCCGGAACCGTACGGTGACACGCTGTTCGGCGGTGGCGCGGTCAGCCCCAGCCCGACGCCGAGCCCGACGCCTTCGCCGTCGGAATCCAGCGAAGAGCCCGATCCGCCTTCTCCCACCCCGTCGTCCCCGTCCCCCTCACCGAGCGAGACGTGCGCGCCGCTCGACTGGGAGTGCAGGAACAACCAGGACGGCGGGACCACCAACGGCAACAGCAACGGCAACGGCACCAACAACGGTGGGACCACGGACGGGTCCACCGACGGTGGTACGGACGCCGGGACCTCGGAAGGTGGAACCGACACCGGGACCACCGAGGGAACGACCGAAGGTACGACGGAGGGCGAGGAGAACGACCGCGGCGGGATCTTCGGCGGCGGGTAGTTCCCGGAGGCGGTGCGCGTGACGCTCCGGGGAGCCACCCGGAGCCCCGCGTGACACCGCCGCCCTTCGGAACCCCGTCAGGGGCCTGCCGTACAAGCGCGACGAGGGCCGTCGGCACCTGCCAGGTGCCGACGGCCCTTCGTGTGTCCCGGACGCGGGCCATGCCCGCACACAGCGCAGTACGGCAGGATGTGCGGCATGCCAAGCGCAGAAGACACGAGCGTGCACCAGGAGCCGTCCGTCGTACCGCCCACGCGACAGGACGAGATCGCCGCGGCGGGCAGCGAGCTGATCGGTGGACCGGCGGGCCGCTGGGCGAGGTTCGGATCGGGGCCGCTCACACCGGTGCGCGTCATCGCGCTCGTGGCGATCGGGATGTTCGCGCTCGGCATGGTGCAGAAGCTCCCCTGCTACAACTGGGCGTGGTTCCGCGGCACCAGTTCGCAGTACACACACGCGTGCTACTCCGACATCCCGCACCTCTTCGTCGGGCGCGGTTTCGCCGACGGCCTCGTGCCGTACGTCGACCGGCTCGGCGGCGACATGGCGTACCTCGAGTACCCGGTCCTGACGGGCCTCTTCATGCAGATCGCGTCCTGGCTGACACTGACGCCGTCCTCGGACTCCGTGCAGCAGCGCGAGCAGATGTACTGGATGGTCAACGCGGGCATGCTGATGATCTGCGCGGTGATCATCGCGGTGTGTGTCGCCCGCACACACCGGCGCCGCCCCTGGGACGCCCTCCTAATCGCGCTCGCCCCCGCCCTCGCGCTCACCGCGACGATCAACTGGGATCTGCTGGCCGTCGCGCTGACGGCCGCGGCGATGCTCATGTGGTCCCGCGGCAGGAACCTCGCATTCGGTGTCCTCATCGGCCTGGCTACGGCCGCCAAGCTCTACCCGGTGCTGCTCCTCGGGCCCCTGCTGGTGCTGTGCTGGCGGGCCGGGAAGTGGCGGGAGTACGGGTCGGCCCTGCTCGGTGCTGCGGCTGCTTGGCTGGCGGTGAACCTTCCGGTGATGCTGTACGCCCCTGAGGGGTGGAAGAAGTTCTACACGTTCAGCCGGGAACGTCAGATCGACTACGGATCGTTCTGGCTGATCATCACCCAGCGCACCGGCCGGTCCATCGACGTGAGCACGGTGAACACGGCCTCGGTGCTGCTGATGATCTTGCTGTGCGCGGCGATCGCCGGGCTGGCGCTCACCGCCCGGCACCGGCCGCGGTTCGCCCAGCTCGCGTTCCTCGTGGTGGCCGCCTTCATCCTGACGAACAAGGTCTACTCACCGCAGTACGTGCTCTGGCTCATCCCGCTGGCCGCGCTGGCCAGGCCCCGCTGGCGGGATTTCCTCGTCTGGCAGGCCTGTGAGGTCATGTACTTCCTGGGGATCTGGTTCTACCTGGCCTACACGACGAGCGGCGACAAGCACCAGGGGCTGCCGCAGGAGGGCTACCAGGTCGCGATCGCCCTGCATCTGCTGGGGACGCTCTACCTCTGCGCCGTGATCGTCAGGGACATCCTGAGGCCGGAACACGATCCTGTCCGGCGTGACGGGTCCGACGATCCCTCGGGCGGGGTGCTCGACTCGGCGCCGGACCGGACGGCACTCCTGCAGGGGCACCTGAATCCGGCCCGGTACACGGCACCCGCGGTCGAGGGACCGCGGGTGGAGTGGGGTAAGGCGGACAGAGCGGTCTCCGACTGAGGGAGACCGGGTCTACCGTTCGACGAGGCGGTCGAACTGGGTGGTGGTGTGCCGCAGATGGGCCACCAGTTCGTCGCCGACCTTCGGTTCCTGAGCGTCCGACGGCACGAAGAGGATCGACACCTGCATGTGGGGCGGCTCGGCGAACCAGCGCTGCTTGCCCGCCCAGACGAACGGTGACAGGTTGCGGTTGACCGTGGCCAGTCCGGCTCGGGCGACGCCCTTGGCGCGCGGCATCACCCCGTGCAGGGCCTTCGGCGCCTCCAGGCCGACACCGTGGGAGGTCCCCCCGGCGACGACCACCAGCCATCCGTCGGATGCGGCCTTCTGCTGGCGGTAGCCGAAGCGGTCCCCCTTCACGACGCGAGTGACGTCTAGCACCGCACCGCGGTACTCCGTGGCCTCGTGGTCGCCGAGCCAGAGCCGCGTGCCGATACGCGCGCGGAAGAGGGTCTGCGGGAACTGCTGCCGCAGCCGCGCCAACTCCTCCGTCTTCAGATGGCTGACGAACATCGTGTGCAACGGCAGCCGGGCGGCGCGCAGACGGTCCATCCAGGAGATGACCTCCTCGACCGCGTCCGAACCGTCCGTGCGGTCGAGCGGCAGGTGCAGGGCGAACCCTTCGAGGCGTACGTCCTCGATGGCCGCGTGCAGCTGGCCGAGCTCTTCCTCCTTCACGCCGTGGCGCTTCATCGAACTCATGCACTCGATGACCACGCGTGCGCCGACGAGGGCGTGTACGCCGTCCACGGAGGAGACGGAACGGATGACGCGGTCCGGCAGGGGCACGGGTTCCTCGCCCCGGCGGAAGGGCGTGAGCACCAGGAGGTCGCCGCTGAACCAGTCCTTGATGCGCGCGGCCTCGTACGTGGTCCCGACGGCCAGCGTGTCGGACCCGAAACGGATCGCCTCGTCGGCCAGCCGCTCGTGTCCGAAGCCGTATCCGTTGCCCTTGCAGACGGGGACGAGACCGGGGAACTGGTCCAGGACGGACTTCTGGTGCGCCCGCCAGCGCGCGGTGTCGACGTAGAGGGAGAGCGCCATGGCCGGCCCGGAACCTTTCTGGTGGCTGCGGTGTAAATGAGAGAGAGGAGAGGAGCTGATGGATGGTGGTCGGGATGCGGTCAGCGGCGAGACATGTACATGTCGAGCGCCTTGTGCAGCAGCTTGTTGAGGGGGAAGTCCCATTCACCGACGTACTCGACGGCCTCGCCGCCGGTGCCCACCTTGAACTGGATCAGGCCGAAGAGGTGGTCGGTCTCGTCCAGCGAGTCGCTGATGCCACGCAGGTCGTAGACGGTCGCGCCCATCGCATACGAGTCGCGGAGCATCCGCCACTGCATGGCGTTGGAGGGACGGACCTCGCGCCCGATGTTGTCCGAGGCGCCGTAGGAATACCAGACGTGCCCGCCGACGACGAGCATCGTGGCAGCCGACAGGTTGACGCCGTTGTGCCGTGCGAAGTACAGCCTCATGCGGTTGGGGTCCTCGGAGTTGAGTACCGACCACATGCGCTGGAAGTACGAGAGCGGGCGCGGCCGGAAGTGGTCGCGCACTGCGGTGATCTCGTACAGCCGCTGCCACTCGGCGAGGTCCTCGTAGCCGCCCTGGACCACCTCGACGCCGGCCTTGTCGGCCTTCTTGATGTTGCGCCGCCAGAGCTGGTTGAAGCCCTTGAGCACGTCCTCGAGGGAGCGGTTGGCCAGCGGTACCTGGAAGACATAGCGGGGCTGTACGTCACCGAAGCCGGCGCCGCCGTCCTCGCCCTGCTGCCAGCCCATCTTCCGCAGGCGGTCCGAGACCTCGAAGGCGCGCGGCTCGATGTGGCTGGCCTCGACGTCGCGCAGCCGCTTCACATCGGGGTCCTGGATCCCCGACTTGATGGCGGCCGAGTCCCAGCGGCGGATGACGACGGGGGGACCCATCTTCACCGAGAAGGCGCCCTGCTGCTTCAGGTGGGCGAGCATCGGCTGGAGCCAGTCGTCCAGATTCGGGGCGTACCAGTTGATGACCGGTCCCTCGGGAAGGTAAGCGAGATAGCGCTTGATCTTGGGCAGCTGGCGGTACAACACCAGGCCGGCGCCGACCATCTCGCCGTTCTTGTCGAACCAACCCAGGTTCTCCGAGCGCCACTCGGTTTTCACATCAGCCCACGCCGGGACCTGGCAGTGACTGGCCGAGGGCAGATTCTGGATGTAAGCCAGATGCTGCTCTCGGCTGATGGTCCTCAGGGTCAGGCTCATGCGGGGCGCTCCTCGGCAGGTGTGTCCCCATCGGTCAGGGGCTCCGGCTCTCGCGCCGAAGCCTACTGTGACCGAGGGGCGCCCGGTCTGGCCCGTCCGGACCGGACCGGGCGCCCACCCGCCCGGGATCGCCTGGCCGTGCACGGTGCGGGGCTTCCGGCCCCGTCCGCGAGGGCTCTGCCGGTCAGGTGATGACGCCGCCGAAGAGACCGCCGTGAGCCATGCCGAGGTAGAAACCGACGGCGGAAGCGCCGATGCCCATGATCAGACCGAATCGCTCCCAGGTGGTCCTGGAGACGTACTGCCCGTAAGCGCCGGTCAGGATGCCGATCAGCCCGGCCCACGAGCTGATCAGGTGCAGGCTGTGGAACATCGCGGTCACGAACGCGAGGACACCGAGCACCCCGGTCACCACCATCAGCACATCCTGGAGGGGATGCGGCCTTCCGTCGGTGGCGAAGAGGGAACCGGTGGCCCGACGGGCATGAGCGGTCCCGTGGGGGGCGGATCGGCTGCCGGCAGGTCGGACTGTCTGTGCCATGAGCACCTCCTGGCGGGAAGGGCGGCGCAATGTAGCGCCTCTCACACCGCATCTGTCTCGATTGTGCGCCCTGAACACCGGATTTCAACCGGAAGCCGGTCTGCGGGTACTCTGTACGGTCTGCACCGGTGTCTGCCCTGAGTCAGCACTGCAGCTCCCCTCGGTTCTTGAAGACGGGCGTTGTCAGTGGCGGCTGTTTTACTCGGAGACACTGTTGCTTACGCATCACGACCCTCCTGCCACGGAACGACCGTGGCCGCTGAGTCCAAAGGAGGTGGGTTCCACATGCGTCACTACGAGGTGATGGTCATCCTCGACCCCGATCTCGAGGAGCGAGCAGTCTCCCCGTTGATCGAGAACTTCCTCTCCGTCGTCCGTGAGGGCAACGGAAAGGTTGAGAAGGTCGACACCTGGGGCCGTCGTCGTCTCTCTTACGAGATCAAGAAGAAGCCCGAGGGCATCTACTCGGTCATCGACCTGCAGGCCGAGCCTGCGGTCGTCAAGGAGCTCGACCGACAGATGAACCTGAACGAGTCGGTCCTCCGGACCAAGGTCCTCCGTCCCGAGACCCACTGAGCATCTAGCTCAGCGGTCATCGGGTTCGAGTAGCAAGCAGCCAGAAGCAATCCCCGCCGAGAGGTTCACCCATGGCAGGCGAGACCGTCATCACGGTCGTCGGCAATCTCGTCGACGACCCCGAGCTGCGCTTCACCCCGTCCGGTGCGGCGGTCGCGAAGTTTCGTGTCGCGTCCACTCCCCGCATCTTCGACCGGCAGACCAATGAGTGGAAGGACGGCGAAGGCCTGTTCCTCACCTGCTCGGTCTGGCGTCAGGCGGCGGAGAACGTCGCGGAGTCGCTTCAGCGAGGCATGCGCGTCGTCGTGCAGGGCCGACTGAAGCAGCGGTCCTACGAGGACCGTGAGGGCGTCAAGCGCACGGTCTACGAGCTGGACGTCGAGGAAGTCGGCCCCAGCCTGAAGAACGCCACGGCCAAGGTCACCAAGACCACAGGTCGAGGTGGCCAGGGCGGCGGCGGCCAGGGTGGATACGGCGGTGGCCAGCAGGGCGGCGGCAACTGGGGCGGCGGTCCCGGTGGCGGTGGCCAGCAGCAGGGTGGCGGCGGTGCTCCCGCCGACGACCCGTGGGCCACCAACGCACCGTCCGGCGGCCAGCAGAGCGGGGGCCAGCAGGGCGGCGGGGGTGGCTGGGGCGGAAGCTCCGGCGGCTCCGGCGGTTCCGGCGGCGGCTACTCGGACGAGCCTCCCTTCTAGGGCCGGCTCGTACCCCACTTCTTGATCACACAGGAGAAACACCATGGCGAAGCCGCCTGTGCGCAAGCCTAAGAAGAAGGTCTGCGCGTTCTGCAAGGACAAGACCCAGTACGTGGACTACAAGGACACGAACATGCTGCGGAAGTTCATTTCCGACCGCGGCAAGATCCGTGCCCGCCGCGTCACCGGCAACTGCACGCAGCACCAGCGTGACGTCGCCACGGCAGTCAAGAACAGCCGTGAGATGGCGCTGCTGCCCTACACGTCCACCGCGCGATAAGGGAAGGGTGACCGAATCATGAAGATCATCCTCACCCACGAGGTCACTGGCCTCGGTGCCGCCGGCGACGTCGTGGACGTCAAGGACGGGTACGCCCGTAACTACCTGGTTCCGCGTGGCTTCGCCATTCGCTGGACCAAGGGTGGCGAGAAGGACGTGGCGCAGATCCGCCGCGCCCGCAAGATCCACGAGATTGCGACGATCGAGCAGGCCAACGAGATCAAGGCCAAGCTCGAAGCCGTGAAGGTCCGTCTGGCTGTTCGCTCCGGCGACGCCGGCCGCCTCTTCGGCTCCGTCACGCCGGCTGACATCGCCTCGGCGATCAAGTCTGCCGGTGGCCCGGACGTCGACAAGCGTCGCGTCGAGCTCGGCTCGCCGATCAAGACGCTCGGTGGACACCAGGTGTCCGTCCGTCTGCACCCCGAGGTTGCCGCGAAGCTCGGTATCGAGGTCGTTGCTGCCTAAGGGCACGGCTCAGCAGAGCTAGGGGAAGGGCCGCACCGCTGGGTGCGGCCCTTCGTCGTTTCACGTGAAACCGGGCATATCGATCTTGCCTGCTTGGGGCGTTCGCTCTCTCAGCGCGTGGCTCCGGTCACGATCCATCGTCCGGACCGCATGCGTATCCACAACGTCACCAGCCGGACCGTCATCATCAGGGTCATCGCCGCCCAGAGGGCAGTGAGCCCTCCTCCGAAGCTGGGGACCAGGACAGCGACCGGGGCGAAGACTGCGAGTGTAAGGACCATCGCCCAAGCGAGATAGCGGCCGTCACCTGCCCCCATCAGTACTCCGTCGAGCACGAAGACCACTCCGCAGACCGGCTGGGAGAGCGCTACGACCAGCAGCGCCGGCAGCAAGGTGTCCTGTACAGATGTGTCGCCCGTGAAGAGCGGTACGAAGAGCGGTCTGGCGAGCACGATCACCACCCCGAGAGCTACCCCGGATGCGACGCCCCACTGAACCATCCGACGGCATGCCTCGCGGGCACCCTTGGTGTCGTTGGCCCCCAGATAGCGCCCGATGATGGCTTGGCCGGCGATGGCGATCGCGTCGAGCGCGAAGGCTGTCAGGCTCCAGATCGACAGGATGATCTGATGCGCGGCGATATCCGTGTCGCCGAGCCGGGCTGCGACAGCGGTGGCGATCATCAGGACCGCCCTGAGTGAGAGCGTGCGGACCAGCAGGGGAATGCCCGCCTGAGCGCTGGCGCGGATGCCTGCGGCGTCTGGACGCAGTGATGCCCCGTGCCGACGTGCCCCGCGCACCACAACGATCAGATAGGCAAGCGCCATGCCCGCCTGGGCGATGACTGTCCCCCATGCGGATCCGGCGATCCCCAGCCCCGCACCGTAGACGAGTCCCACGTTGAGGGCGCCGTTGGCTGTGAATCCACCGATGGCGACGTAGAGCGGGGTTCGGGTGTCCTGCAGACCACGTAGCACTCCAGTGGCTGCGAGCACCACAAGCATCGCGGGAATCCCGAGGCTGGAGATGCGCAGATAGGTGGTGGCGTACGGGCTCGCCGTGTCGGACGTGCCGAAGACATCGACCAGCCATGGGGCCAGAGGGAGTGTGACGGCGACGACAGCGGCACCGATCAGCAGAGCGAGCCAGATGCCGTCCATTCCCTGGCGGATGGCGGACGCAAGATCTCCTGCACCGACCTGGCGGGCAACCGCGGCTGTGGTTGCGTAGGCGAGGAAGACGAAGATGCTCACCGCAGTCGTCAACAGGGCCGCTGCGACGGCCAGGCCGGCCAGCTGCGGAGTGCCCAAGTGGCCGACGACAGCGCTGTCGACCATGACGAAAAGGGGCTCGGCGACGAGCGCTCCGAAGGCCGGCACGGCGAGGGCGAAGATCTCGCGGTCGTGCCGACGGCGAGAGGGCGGCTGGGCCGTGGGCACCTGAGGCATGGTGGCCAATCTAATCTTCCACAGGTAAGAGATGCAAGGCTACAGTGGCCCTTACGTGGCTTGAGCTTCCGGGTTCAAGGAGGGGCAGTTTCCGGTGATCTTGAGCTGAGGGAAAAAGTTTTTCTCTCCCACAGCCAGTGGATTGAGAAACGCCAGGTCAGGGGCGTCATTGCTGAGTGCGTATGAGTTTGTCCACAGTGCTGTCCCCCGGTCCGTGCACAGGATCTGACGGGTTCTCCACAGCATCTGGTCCGTCGTCCACATGCCCTGTGGATAACCAGATTGGCTGACGGTGCGGACCGGCCTACCGTGGTGCGGCGCCCGCACTCCGTTCCGGCTTGGAAGTCCGCAGAACTTGACGCGCCGGAAACGGAGTCGGGCGTCTTGTTTGTCGGTGCCGTGCCGTAAGAAAGAGTGGCACGGCTAGGTCCGCGAAGCGGACGGGAGGAGGTGGCCCGGTGAGCATTCCCGAGCCTTTGGATGATCCCTGGGCCGATGTCGGTCCCAGTGACCGTCTGCCCGTTTCCCGTCAGCGCCGCGGAGAGGGCAAGGGGCGCGACGAGCAGCACGAGCGTGGCCGGGAGAGCGGCTGGGAGGGCGGGGCGTCCAGCTTCGAGCGGGTACCCCCGCAGGACCTCGACGCCGAGCAGTCCGTTCTCGGTGGCATGCTGCTCTCCAAGGACGCCATCGCGGACGTCGTGGAGATCATCAAGGGTCACGACTTCTACCGCCCGGCCCACGAGACCGTCTACACGGCGATTCTCGACCTGTACGCCAAGGGTGAGCCTGCCGACCCGATCACCGTGGCGGCCGAGCTGGTCAAGCGCGGCGAGATCACCAAGGTCGGCGGGGCGCCGTACCTGCACACGCTGGTCCAGTCCGTTCCCACGGCGGCCAACGCCTCGTACTACGCGGAAATCGTCCACGAGCGGGCAGTGCTCAGGCGCCTTGTCGAGGCCGGCACGAAGATCACGCAGATGGGATACGCGGCAGACGGCGACGTCGACGAGATCGTGAACTCGGCGCAGGCCGAGATCTACGCCGTGACGGAGCAGCGCACCAGCGAGGACTACCTCCCGCTCGGCGACATCATGGAAGGTGCTCTCGACGAGATCGAGGCCATCGGCTCCCGCAGCGGCGAGATGACCGGTGTACCGACGGGGTTCACGGACCTGGATTCCCTGACCAACGGGCTGCACCCCGGCCAGATGATCGTCATCGCGGCCCGTCCCGCCATGGGTAAGTCCACTCTCGCTCTGGACTTCGCGCGCGCCTGCTCGATCAAGAGCAATCTGCCGAGCGTGATCTTCTCCCTGGAAATGGGACGTAACGAGATCGCGATGCGTCTGCTGTCCGCCGAAGCGCGGGTAGCCCTCCACCACATGCGTTCCGGCACCATGACCGATGAGGACTGGACGCGGCTCGCCCGTCGGATGCCGGATGTGTCCGCAGCTCCTCTCTACATCGATGATTCGCCGAACCTCTCGATGATGGAGATCCGCGCGAAGTGCCGTCGCCTCAAACAGCGCAACGACCTCAAGCTCGTGGTCATCGACTATCTGCAGCTGATGCAGTCCGGCGGGGCCAAGCGGGCGGAGAGCCGCCAGCAGGAGGTTTCGGACATGTCACGAAACCTGAAGCTCCTGGCCAAGGAGCTGGAGCTTCCTGTCATCGCCCTGTCCCAGCTGAACCGTGGGCCGGAACAGCGCACGGACAAGAAGCCCATGGTCTCCGACCTGCGTGAGTCCGGCTCCATCGAGCAGGATGCCGACATGGTGATCCTGCTGCATCGCGAGGACGCCTACGAGAAGGAGTCACCGCGCGCCGGTGAGGCGGACCTGATCGTGGCGAAGCACCGTAACGGCCCCACGGCGACGATCACCGTGGCGTTCCAGGGCCACTACTCCCGTTTCGTGGACATGGCCCAGACCTGAGTGGGTGCGGGAGCCCGGTGCGGCCGTGCCGGGGCTCGCTCGAGGTGTCGAAGACTGAGCTCGGTGGCTCGGTGGCTCGGTGGCTCGGTGGCTCGGTGGCTCGGTGACACGGTGCCCTCGGCCGTTGAGGGCACCGGGCCGTGCCTTCCGGTGATGAGGAGATGATCGAGCGGCTCCCAGGGACGGACTGTTCCTGCAGGGGGCCACGAGGTCCCGGGTATTCGGTGACGTCGAGAACTACTTCTTCGGCACGGCGCTTCAGGGCGTTACGGTCAGCGGCCGACGCCGGTATCACCCGCCCGCCCGGCCCGAGGAGAACTGAGGACTGTGAACCGGTCATCCGGCTGTACGGACGCTCCGGCTCGGCGGTGAGTTTTCGACCGGATGGTGCGGGTGACGAGTGCGGCTGAGCCGCTGCCCCGATGATCGTGATGACGACTGCGGAATGGGTTCGTCAGGCAGGTGACTCGCAGGCCATCCTTGGACATGACCTCTTCCGAAGTTCTGCTCCCCGGTACCGGGCGCGCTCTGCTGCACCGTATCGCCGTCGCACAGTCCGAAGGCCGGGCCCCCTCTCTTGTCGCGGCGGTGCAGCGGGACGGACGGATCGCGTGGAGTGGTGCACGCAGCTGTGTGGACGACCATGAGCCCGATGGCGATACGCAGTTCAGGATCGGCTCCATCACCAAGACGTTCACTGCCGTGCTGGTGATGCGCCTTCGCGACGAGGGGCTGCTGGATCTGGATGATCCTCTTGAGAAGCACCTGCCGGGTACGGCTGTCGGACAGGTGACGGTGTTTCAGCTGCTGTGCCACAGCGGGGGTCTGGCGGCCGAAACGCCTGCTCCTTGGTGGGAGAGGACGCCGGGTGTCCTGCGCCCGGAGTTGGCGGATGTGCTCGGTGAGAGGCCGTTGATCCACTCTTCCGGCCATGGGCACCACTACTCGAACCCCGGATACACGCTGCTCGGCTCGCTCGTCGAGAGGTTGCGTGGTGACTCGTGGGCAGAGGTGCTTCGCCGCGAGCTTCTGGAACCCCTGGGAATGGACCGCACGACTGCGCAGGCGCATGCCCCGCATGCGGGCGGCTGGGCAGTCCATCCATGGGCTGACGTGATGCTGCCCGAGCCGGCCGAGGACCTCGGGCTGATGGCACCGGCGGGTCAGCTCTGGTCCACCACCACCGATCTTCTCCGCTTCGCGGCCTTCCTGGCGCAGGGCGACGAACGCGTGCTCTGCGCGTCCTCCGTCGCTGAGATGCGCGCTCCCGCTGCCCCGCCCGAGGCGGGGGACTGGGCCGGTACGTATGGCCTGGGCCTTCAGGCCGTTCGGCGGGGGGATCGCACACTTCTCGGTCATTCGGGTTCGCTTCCAGGCTTCCTGGCCACGTTGTGGTTCAGCGTCGAGGACGACGTGGCCGCTGTTGTGCTCTCGAACGCCACCTCCGGACCATTGACCGGTGCGGTTGCAGCGGACCTTCTGCAGATCGTCGCCGATGCGGAGCCAAGGATCCCGGAGCCCTGGCGCCCGCTTCCCGAGGTCGACCAAGATCTGCTGGCGCTGACCGGGCCCTGGTACTGGGGTACGCAGGTGCACGGAGTGAAGCTGCTCGCGGATGGGGGGCTCGAGTTCCAGCCGTTGAGGGCCGCCGGTCGAGCGGCGCGGTTCCGCGCCCGCCCGGACGGGACCTGGGTGGGGCTCAATGGTTACTACGCGGGGGAAACGCTCCGGGTCGTGCGTGCCGCCGACGGCACGGTGGATCATCTGGACCTGGGGTCGTTCGTCTTCACGCGGGAGCCGTACGAGCGGGGTGCGGACGTTCCCGGTGGTGTGGACGAAGGTGGCTGGCGCGGGCTCGCCACATGAAGCGCGAGGTCGGCGTTTCACGTGAAACGCCGACCTCCGCCCGTAGCCACCCAGCACCTCAGGTCCGGAAGAGCTGCCCGCCGGCTCGCCGTCCAGGGGGTCAGCTCGTCAGCTCGCGTTCCAGAGGCGTACGGAAGCGCGGCGTGATCCGGGCGTCGTCCGTCCACGCCGACAGCCGGGCTGCCTCTGCCTCGATGAGCCGTGAGGCCTCCTCGCCCACGTCGGCCAGCAGCCGCCACACCAGTTCGCCGTTTGAACGCTGTGCCCACCCGCCGATGATGGTTCCGTTCCACCACACTGTGGGCCCGATGTTGCCGGCGCGGTCGAAGAGGGCGGCACGATGAGCGGCAGGCAATTGGAAGCTGCGGTCGGCCCAGCCCATGGCGCTCGGGTCGAGCCCGGGCAGCAAGGCCGCCCAGGGCTCCGGGGAGGGTTCGTCGGCGACATCCCCCGGGGCGACCCAGGCGACGGCCCCGTTGTCGAGCAGGACCTCCTCGGCGCCCGCGGCGGCAAGGGCCGCACGCGTCTCACGGACACCCCAGCCGGTCCACCACTTCAGGTCGCTCTCGGTTCCGGGGCCGTAGGAGTGGAGCCAGCGCATGGCTACTTCTTCCCGGGCCGCAGAAGCATCCGAAACGGGCCAGGGTTCGGCTGCCGTCCAGCGGAACTGGCTGGATGTCCATGAGCCGCGTGGCCGGTCCCGCCGGATGCGCCCGTCCGCAGCCAGGACCCGGATCACTCGGGAGGCGACTCCCTGCACTGTCTCCTGCTTCGTCCCGGGGAAGACAGTGATCTTCGTACGCAGGGCGGGAACAGCAGCCGAGAGCTCACTTCCCGTGGCACGACCACGGGTGTTCAGAGCAGCGAGCGTCTGCCGCTCGGTATCGGCGAGCCACTGTTCGCCCAGTCCCTTGCCGTCCTCCCTCAGGTGCTTGAGGAGCTTCGACCGTTCCTTGGTTGCCACGGACCGTGCGTTCGACGCGTCGACGGCAGGGGCGACGTCCGTGGACACGGTGAACAACGTGTTCCGCATTGAGAGCAGCCGTACGAGGGAGACGTCCTCGTAGAGCGCCTGCTCCACCACCCCGACCCCGGGGTCGGAGAGCCGCGCGCAGACGGAGAGGTAGAGCGTTGCTGCATCGGTCGCGTGCAGGGCGACGACGGCGTCGGACACTGTGACGGCGGAGGTGACCCGCGCTGACGGGGCCAGCAGATGCCGTCGGCCGAGCCGGATCCTGCGCTGTTCGTCATCGACGCGGTACACGTGTCTCCTTCCGGTGTGCGGGGGCGCCCGGAACTCCGGTTCAGAGGGCGAGCTTGAACCCCACGTGGCTCGCGGTGAAGCCCAGCCGCTCGTAGAAGCGATGGGCATCCGTACGGGTGGCGTCCGACGTCAGCTGCACCAACTGGCAGCCTTGGCGCCTGGATTCGTCGACCGCCCATTGGATCAGCTGGGTGCCGAGGCCGCTGCCGCGCTCATCCGCGTGCACGCGGACACCCTCGATGACGGAACGGGTCGCACCACGACGGGACAGCCCGGGCACGATCGTGAGCTGAAGGGTGCCGACGACGCGGTCCTCACGCACGGCCACGACCAGATGCTGATGCGGGTCGTCGGCAAGTCGCCGGAACGCGGCGTGATACGGGGCGAGGTCACCCGGAGACTCGCGCTGAGCACCCAGCGGGTCGTCGGCGAGCATGGCCACGATTGCGGGGAGATCGGCGGGTGCCGCAGGACGTATGTCGAGATCGCTCATGATCGGCAGACTACGCAAACCCGCCGGTTCAGGCGGGAATCTTCAGTGCCTCGACGGTTCGGACCAGCGGGGCGAGCTCCGGGTTCTCGGCAGCCTCGTCGAGCGCGGCCCGGAGTGCCGTGTCGTTGGTCGGCCTGGCCTCGCCGAGCAGCGTGAGGCCCGCTTCTGTGACGTCCGTGTAGATGCCCCGCCGGTCTGTGTCGCACAGGTACCGGGTGAGCAGCCCGCGGTCCTCGAGCCGGGTGACCAGGCGGGTGGTTGCGCTCTGGCTCAGCACCACGGCGTCCGCCACCTGCTTCATCTGCAGGTGCCCGCCCGTGCCGCTGTGCTGGCGGCTCAGGACGTCGAGCAGTGAGAACTCGCGTGCGCTGAGGCTGTGGCGGGACTGCAGGGCCCGTTCGATGCGGGCCTCGATCTTCCCGTGGAGCAGGGAGAGGGCGCACCAGCTCTGGGCGAGGGCCGTCAGTGCCGGATCTGTAGCTGTCATGGATCTCTCCTCCGTGCGGGAGCTGCTTGCCTCCAGGATAGGGCACGTGCGCAATAGCCCGCGCTTGCAATTAGTGGGCGTCTGCAATTATTGTGAACGCCTGTAAGGCGCAGACGCAATCTTCAGGAAAGGTGACATCCATGCCGCTCGCGCTCCTCGCCCTCGCCATCGGGGCATTCGGTATCGGCACCACCGAGTTCGTGATCATGGGATTGCTTCCCGATGTCGCGGCGGACTTCCAGGTGTCGATCCCCGCCGCAGGCTTCTTGGTCACGGGCTATGCATTGGGTGTGGTCCTCGGTGCTCCGCTGATGACCATCCTGGGCACCCGTGTGACCAGAAAGCGGATGCTGATGCTCCTGATAGGGCTGTTCATCGTGGGGAACGTGGTGTCCGCCCTCGCCCCCGTCTTCGGCGTCATGCTTGCCGGACGAGTGATCGCCTCACTCGCACACGGAGCCTTCTTCGGCATCGGATCGGTTGTGGCCGCTGATCTGGTCGCGCCCGAGAAGAAGGCCGGAGCCATCGCCATGATGTTCACCGGACTCACCGTCGCCAACGTCGTCGGGGTCCCGATGGGGACCTACGTGGGCCAGAACTTCGGCTGGCGTGTGACGTTCTTCGTCGTCGCGGGACTTGGCGTGCTGGGTCTTCTCGGTGTGGCAAAGCTCGTCCCCGAGCAGCCCAGGCTCCAGGGGGTGCGGATCCGCCATGAACTGGCAGCGTTCCGCAATGTGCAGGTGCTGCTGGCCATGGCGATGACGGTTCTGGGCTTCGGTGGCGTTTTCGCGGCGATCACCTACATCACCCCGATGATGACGGAGACCGCCGGATTCGCGACGTCATCGGTCACCTGGCTGTTGGTGCTCTTCGGGCTCGGCATGGTCGCCGGCAATCTGCTGGGGGGCAGGTTCGCCGATCGCCGTCTGATGCCGATGCTGTACGTGTCGCTCGGCGCGCTCGCCGCGGTCCTGGCCCTGTTCACGCTGACCGCACACAACAAGATCGCTGCGGCGGTGACCATCTTCTTCATCGGAGCTCTTGGCTTCGCGACCGTGCCGCCGCTTCAGAAGCGAGTACTCGACCAGGCGGCCGGTGCGCCCACCCTGGCCTCGGCCGTCAACATCGGTGCCTTCAACCTCGGGAACGCGCTCTCGGCTTGGCTCGGCGGCATCGTCATCGCAGCCGGGTTCGGATACACCGCGCCCAACTGGGTCGGCGCGGTACTCGCAGCCTCGGCGTTGCTGCTGGCGGTACTCTCCGGTGCGATCGAGCGCCGGACGGTCACCAGTGGCCGGCCGGCTGCCGTGCAGCCTCCCGGTTCTACCGCAGGCGTCGGCACCGGCGGGTCGGTGCCCACAGCTTCAGCACCGATATCGCGGTGATGAAGAGGTACGTGACCGGTGCGACCGCAGATGCGATGACGAGATCGATATCGGTCGCTCCCAGAGCCGCAGCCTCATCGATGCCTGGGCGGAGTGAGGACACCGAAAGCCATGCGGTGATCAGGGTCAGCCAGAACGTCGTCCAGACCCAGCGGTATCTGGCCAGGACCCAGGGGGGTGCCGGGCGCCAGTGGCAGACAACTGAGAAGGGAGAGCAGTGCGACCGGCACGACAAGCCGGCCCCCGAAGACCTCATGACGGGGATGGAGGCCTGATCCATAGCGGGTGAGGTGCGCGGTGAGAGTGAGAGCCGGCAGACCCACGGTGAGGCCCAGCCAGCTCACGGACACCGCCATATTGGCAACCAGGATGCTTCGGCGAACGGGACGCTTGAGTGGTTTCACGTGAAACACGCGGTGCCGAGCGTGGAGCGCGCGGTCAGCTGACGGCGGGAGTATCCACGGCTACGGGCCTCGGCGTACGCGATGGTCCCTGCCTACTCCGCGTACGCCGGGCACCGGGTAACAGGACCGGGCCTCGGGATCCGGTCATCAGGACAGATCGGGCGCGTGCATCGCGCGGACGCCCTCGATGTTGCCGTCCAGGTAGTGCCGCAGCGAAAGGGGCACGAGGTGTACGGCCGCGATTCCGACACGGCTGAAGGGCACGCGGACGACCTCGTACTCTCCGCACGGTTCATCGATTTCGGGTCCGTGCCGACGCGACAGGTCCATCGAAGCCAGTTGGCAGACGAAGAAGTGCTGCACCTTGACGCCTTTGACGCCGCCACCGGCGATGTGCTCGACGGTGTCGACGAAGCAGGGCACGACATCGACGATCTTGGCGCCGAGCTCCTCGTCGACCTCTCGGTGCAGGGCGTCGACGACGGTGGCGTCATCCGGCTCGACACCACCGCCTGGCGTGAGCCAGTACGGATCGACTCCGGGCTTGGTGCGCTTGATCAGAATGAGGTCATCGCCGTCGAGCAGGACGGCGCGTGCTGTGCGCTTGACCACGGGTCGTTCGGTCATGGCAAGAGAGTGGCCCAGGAAAGCCGATCTGAAACTCCTCTCGGCAGACCGGTCACCAGTCCACGGCAGCACGCACCAGCCACTCGTGCGCCCGCGCAATGTGAGGGAGCCCGAGTGTGCCGGTCCTCGCGGTGAGGAAATATGTGCGTAGCGGTGGCATAGGGGGGTCGAGCAGCGCCACGACCTCCCCCCGCTCCAACGCGCTCTCGCAGAGATAGCGCGGCAGTACCGCGAGCCCGGCGCCGGCAGCGGTGCACTCCAGGACCGCGCGGAGGTCCGGTGCGATCACAGCGCCCGAAGCGGCCGGGCGGCTGTCGAAGACCGTCGTCCAGTAGCGGGAGACCAGGGGGAGGCTCTCGTGCACCTCCACCACCGGAAGCTGCTCCAGTACTACGGAACCCTTGTGCCGCAGCGCCCCTGGTCCCAGGCGCCCTGCCCAGCGTGGCGCGGCGACCAGGACGTGCTCCTCATCGCAGAGGGCAGTCGATGTCAGGAGCCCGCCGCGCGGTCGAGCGGTGGTGATGGCCAGGTCGTGATGTCCGGCGGCCAGTCCTTCCAGCGCTTCCTCGGTGTTCGCGGCGAAAGTGCTCCGCAGTGCGAGTCCCTGTGAGATCAGCGGAGTGAGAGCGGGCAGTGCCCGTAAGGAGGTGAACTCGGGCGGCCCGGCCAGGTGCAGTGTCCTCGCCCCTGAGTCCTCGTCGAGCCCCACCTCGACGATGTCGACCAGTGCGTCCAGGTGAGGGGCGGCTCGGTGTGCGAGCTCGTCGCCGACGGCGGTCGGCGTGACCCCGCGGGCCCTGCGCAGGAAGAGCGGACGGCCCAGCTGCCGCTCCAGAGTGCGTATCTGCGAGGTGACCGCGGGCTGGGACAGTCCGAGCAGAGCGGCGGCCCGGGTGAACGATCCGGCGCGGTGCACAGTGACGAACGTGCGCAGCAGGGCCAGATCCATGGCCTCCGCCCCCTCCACCTCCATGACGCTGCGCCGTCCCGCACCGTCCCTCGCGACCGCCCCAGCTATAAGTATGTCGATAGGCCGCTGTCGCTACTGTGATTGGACAATGACGCTCAGTCAACTAGCCTTGTCCAGGCGGTTCTCGGCGCAGGAACCGGGGCGGTCCGAGTCATGAGGGGGGAGACTCGGACCGCCCGTCCCGAGCAGGACCGGCCCGGTGGACGGGGATGCCCGTCCCGGGCCGGTCCTGCCGAGACCTCCCGGGCCGGTCCTGTGGAAACCGGAGGGGGAGGTCAGCGCACGGACTCGTCGAGGGCCCGTGTCACGTCCGCCAGCAGGTCCTCCGCGTCTTCGGCACCGACCGAGAAGCGGACGAAGCCCGCCGGCACCGCATCTCCGCCCCAGCGCCCCCGGCGCTCGGCGGTGGAGCGTACGCCGCCGAAGCTCGTCGCGTCGTCGACCAGGCGCAGCCCGGACAGGAAGCGCTCCGCGGTGCCCTCGTCGGCCAGTTCGAACGAGACCACGGAGCCGAAGCGCCGCATCTGCCGGACCGCGGTGGGGTACGAAGGATCGGCGGGCAGGCCCGGATACCGGAGCCCCGCCACATCGGAGCGCTTGGCCAGGGTCTCGGCGAGTGCCAGCGCGGTCGTGCACTGGCGGTCGATCCGCAACTGCAGCGTGGCCAGTGAACGGTGTGCGAGCCAGGCCTCCATGGGACCCGGAATGGCGCCCACCACCTTGCGCCAGCGCCGCACTCCGGCCGCGAGCTGCGGGTCGAGGCAGCTCACATGACCGAGCAGGATGTCCCCGTGCCCGGTCATGCCCTTGGTGTCGCTGGCCACCGAGAAGTCCGCCCCCAGTTCGAGGGGCCGCTGGCCGAGAGGGGTGGCAAGGGTGTTGTCGACCGCGACCAGAACCCCCGCGGCGTGCGCGGCCTCGACGAGCCTGCGCACATCACAGACGTCGAGCCCGGGGTTGGAAGGCGTCTCGATCCACAGCAGCTTCGCCCCGTCGAGGAGCTCCAGCTGGGCGTCGCCGCCGGTCGGCGCGGTTCGCACCTCGACGCCGTATGCCTCCAGCTGCTCGCGGACCAGGGGGAGCGCCTGATAGCCGTCGTCGGGCAGGACGACGACGTCGCCCGTGCGTGCCTGGGACAGCAGCACTGCCGAGATGGCGGCCATCCCGGAGGCGAAGACCGCGGTCTCGACCTGCTTCCCCGGTGCCTCCAGCTCGCCGATGGCGCGCTCGAGGTGGGTCCAGGTCGGATTCGTCTCCCGGCCGTAGGTGTAGGGGCCGACGGGCTCACCGGACAGGTGGAAGTGCGCGGCGAAGACAGGACCGGGGAGCGTGGGCTCGTACTGCTCCGGTTCGGGCAGCCCTGCCCGTACGGCCCGTGTTCCGTCGCCCGTGGTGCTCATTCGCGTCTCCTCATTTCTTCCCCGGCGTTCACCGGTCCGCTTTGCACTGTGTCATCAGGAGACGACTCAGTCCTCGTCGGGGAGCACCACGTTGAGCGCCCAGGACACGATCGAGATGATCAGCCCGCCCAGGACCGCGGTCCAGAATCCGTCGACGTGGAAGTTCAGGTCGATGAGCCCGGCCAGCCACGAGGTCAGCATCAGCATCAGGGCGTTGACCACAAGCGTGATCAGCCCGAGGGTCAGGATGAAAAGAGGCAGGGTGAGGAGCTTCACCACCGGCTTGACGATGAAGTTCACCACGCCGAACAGCAACGCCACCACGATCAGAGTGAGCACCTTGCGCCCGGTGTTGTCACCGGTCAGCGTGATGTCCTGGAGCAACCAGATGGCGACGGCCAGCGCACCCGCGTTGGCGATCGTCTTGACTACGAAATTCTTCATGTGTCTGATCGTGGCAGACATGATCGTGGCGGACACCGCCGGGACAGACCGGCACGGTGCGAGGGGCGGACGGACGATGAAGGCATTCAGACTGGACGAGCTGGAGGCGGAACGCGCTGCCAACGACGGCGCTTATCTGCAGTTCATCCGCGAGCGCAACATGTCCGTGGGCCTGTACGCCCTGGACGCCGGCGCGCTCGACCCTCAGCAGCCGCACAAACAGGACGAGGTGTACCTCGTCGTCAGCGGCCGCGCCTCGATCACGGTCGGCATGGAGACCACGCAGGTGGGGCGGGGGAGTGTCGTGTATGTACCGGCGGGGACCGCTCACAAGTTCCACCACATCACGGAGGACCTCCGGGTGATGGTGGTCTTCTCCCCGCCGGAGGGATGAGCGGCCGGGTCTCCAGCACGGTCGGGGTCCGCTGGTCCCGGTGTTCCCTAGGGGATCGTTCAGGGGAGTTCAAGGGCTCCCGGGCGCCCGTTGGCCGCCCCCACGCCTCTAGCATCGGAGCAGGAACTCCTAGAGACGAGGTAACGGCAATGGCGGTGCGGCAGATTTTCGCGGGTATGCCCTGGTGGGTGAAGTGGGTCGCGGTGCCTCTCATCGCGATCGTCGTGTTCGGCGGCCTGATCGCCAGCGTGGTCGGGTTCGTCATCGGACTGCTGTTCAAGGTGCTGGTGTTCGTCGTCCTCGTGGGTGGCTTGATCTTCGTCGTACGGAAGTTCATGTCCTCGTCGGAGCGCAGCGACTGGTAGGTGCCGCGGGCGGCAGCCCTAAGGGGGCCGGGGGCCGCGGGCGACGGGCCGGGGATTCGGGGATTAGCCCAGCTGAGCTAAGTCCAGGACGAAACCTCACTCGTGACTGAACGTGCCGATACAGTGGCGTACCGCTGCCGCCAGCTGGGAAACGACGGTCCGTCACCATCCTGCCCAGTGGTTTGTGCGACCGTCCGGTCTCCGGACCCCAGGCTCGCGGCGGGCCCGTGGGGGCGGCCCCCTCGGGAGGGCTGAAAGCCCGTCACCATGCCTGGGGGTGACCTGTGACCACGGCATCGAGTACCACTGTCCCGACGTTGATCGGTTCGGTTCAGCGGGCGTTGAGACTTATGGAGGCTGTGGGCACCCATCGGGACGGGGCGCCGGCGAAGCAGCTCGCCCGGGAGGCCGGACTTCCCCTTCCCACCGCCTATCACCTGCTGCGAACTCTGACCCATGAGGGTTATCTCCGCAGGGAGAACGGTGTCTTCCTGTTCGGTGCCGCGGCCGAGCGGCTGGGCGGAGGCCCTGCGACTCCGCGTCCCGGCGTGATCGTCGAGTCGCTCGCCCACTGGGCGGACGTCATCGGTGCCCCTGTGTACTGCGCCTTGTACAAGGATGGCGAGATCGAGATGGTCGCCGTGGCCGAGACCTCCAATGCTCCCGCGGTGCGCGAGTGGGCCTCGTTCCGCGAAACGGGCCATGCCCACGCCCTCGGGCAGTGTCTCCTCGGGCAGCTGGACGAGCGTGCGCGTGAGGATCATCTGGACCGGCACCCTGTCCGGCCGCTGACGCGTTACTCCGTAAAGGACCGTCAGGCGTTCCTGAGCCGGCTCAGGGCGATGAAGCGCACGGAACCCGTCATCGAACGGCAGGAGTACGCGTTGGGGACGGTCTGCGCGGCCATTCCGATCACTGTCGGTTCCGCCGTGGCGGCCATGGCTGTTTCTCTCCCCCTGCACCAAGAAGAACGGTTGCTCCCCGCAGTCGAACAACTACGCTGCGAAGTGACCACCCTCTTGCGCTCGTTCGTGTTCTCTATCAGTATCTGAAAAATCACTCCTTGTGATCTGCTATCGCGTGCACCACGATGGCGTCAATAGGGCCATGGGGGATCATTCCTGGCCAGATTCATCTACTGCGGGGTTGAACGATGCGCGAGTCGGTTCAAGCAGAGGTCATGATGAGCTTCCTCGTCTCCGAGGAGCTTTCCTTCCGTATTCCGGTGGAGCTCCGATACGAGGTCAGCGATCCGTATGCGATCCGGATGACCTTCCACCTGCCAGGTGACGCCCCCGTCACCTGGGCATTCGGCCGTGAGCTGCTGCTCGACGGTCTCAACAGCCCCAGTGGCGACGGCGATGTGCACATCGGTCCGACCGAGCCCGAAGGCCTGTCGGATGTGCACATCCGTCTTCAGGTCGGCGCGGACCGCGCGCTCTTCAGGGCCGGCACCGCACCTCTCGTGGCGTTCCTCGACCGCACGGACAAGCTGGTGCCGTTGGGGCAGGAGCACACGCTGGGTGACTTCGACGGCAGTCTGGAAGAGGCACTGGGGCGCATTCTCGCCAAGGAGCAGAACGCCGGCTGATCAGGAAGACGCAGCTGACAGGAAGACCCGGCTGAGCAGGGAGACCCGGCGGGACACCGAACACCGGCGGACCATGTCCGTGCGCCCGGTGTCCTCGATCATGCCTTGCGGCGTCGGCCCCTCCCGGTCCGTGCGGGTGCAGGAGCTCCGGCTTCCGCGCCGAGCCCCGTGCGGTCCGCGGAGACCACCAGGGCCGCGAGCACCGTCGTCACCGGCACCGAGGCGACCAGCCCGATCGACCCGACCAGTGTCCGGACGATCTCCTCGGCGACGAGTTCACTGTTGGCCACCGTGCCGACGCTGCTCTGCGCGATCGAGAAGAGCAGCAGCAGGGGAAGCGCCGCGCCCGCGTAGGCGAGCACGAGCGTGTTGACGACCGACGCGATGTGGTCGCGACCGATCCGGATGCCCGCCCGGTAGAGCCCACGTACGCCCATCGTCGGGTCGGCCTGGTGCAGTTCCCAGACCGCCGACGTCTGGGTGACGGTCACGTCGTCGAGCACACCGAGCGAACCGATGATCACGCCGGCCAGAAGCAGGCCGCTCATGTCGATGTCCGGGTACAGCCCGTGGATGAGGCCGGTGTTGTCATCCGTGTTGCCGGACAGGCTGGCCCAGTCGATGAAGAGTGAGCCGAGCAGCCCGATCAGCAGCAGCGAGATGAGTGTGCCGATGACGGCCACGGAGGTGCGTGCGGTCAGTCCGTGGCAGGCGTAGAGGGCGATCAGCATGATGGCGCTGGCCCCGATCACCGCGACGACCAGCGGATTCGATCCCTGCAGGATCGCGGGCAGGATGAAGAGAGTGAGCACGCCGAAGGAGACGGCGAGAGCGACCAGTGCCATCAGCCCGCGCAGTCTGCCCACCACGACCACAGCGAGGGCGAAGATCCCGGCGAGCAGCGCCATGGGGACCGAGCGGTCCACGTCGGTCACCGAGTACTGCAGGTCCCGGGGCGCGTCGGGTGCGTACGCGACGACCACCCCCTGGCCCTCGCGCAGTTGCCGCGGGGCGTCGGGCTGGACGACCTCGACGAATGTCCGGCCCTTGTCGTCACCGGTTGTCACCTCGACCGTGGCCTTCTTGCACTCCCCCGACTGCTCGTTGACAGCCTCCTGCCCCGAAGGCGTGGAGGTGTCGCCCGTCGGTGGTACCTGCGAGGCGTTGACTTCGGCGCAGTCGACCGACACGACCTTCGTCACCCGCCCGTCCTGGGTCTGCCGGTCGAAGCCGACACCGGTGCGCTCATGGTCGGGGGCGCCTCCGGGCCAGAGCGCCACGAGGCCGACCAGGACCGCTGTCGCGAAGGGGATCACTACGGCCGCGATGACCTTGCGCAGGTGTTTGGACACGGGCGCGGCAGGGCCGTGGCTGTGGGAGTGGCCGTGCGCATGACTCTGCGTGCTGCCTGATGCGGGGCCGTGGGGTTCGGGAGCGCTTCCGGGGGACGTCACCCGGCGATCATCCCAAGAAGTGGGCAGGCCCTCTGGCCAGCACGCCAGAAGGGAGGCTAGCGTGGAGGCACATCTGTACACGCGGGAGCTCGGAGCACCGGGCTGAGAGGGCGCTGACCTCCGTATATCGATACGGAACACGCTGCGCCGACCGCCGAACCTGTTACCGGGTAATGCCGGCGTAGGGAGTAGGTCTCATGACCACAGCGGACGCACGCACGCCTGCCTCGATACGGAATGCGCAGAATGCGCAGTCCTCGGCGGCCACGGCTGACACCGACAGCGCGGGGAACGGCCAGGCCGGGCGGTCCATCGGCTGGCACAAGGGGTACGTCCAGGGTTCGCGCCCGGATCTCCGGGTGCCGGTCCGTCAGGTGCACCTCACCAACGGCAAGGACGTGACGCTGTACGACACGTCGGGGCCGTACACCGATCCCGCCACCGACACCGATGTACGCCGAGGGCTCGCCCCGCTCAGGGAGAACTGGATCATCGCCCGCGGCGACACGGAGGAGTACGCGGGCCGGCCCGCGCGGCCCGAGGACGACGGGCTCAAGCACACCTCGCCCCGCGGAGGTCTGCGCAACCTCGACGCGGTCTTCCCGGGCCGGCCGCGCCAGCCCCGCCGCAGCCGGGACGGACTGCCCGTCACTCAGCTCGCGTACGCCCGCCGGGGCGAGATCACCCCGGAGATGGAGTACGTCGCGATCCGGGAGGCGGTCGAGCCGGAGGTCGTGCGTGAGGAGATCGCGGCGGGCCGTGCGGTCCTGCCGGCCAACGTCAACCACCCGGAGATCGAGCCGATGATCATCGGCAAGCGCTTCCTGGTGAAGGTGAACGCCAACATCGGCAACTCCGCCGTGACCTCCTCCATCGAGGAGGAGGTGGACAAGATGACCTGGGCCACCAAGTGGGGTGCCGACACGGTGATGGACCTCTCCACCGGCCGCAACATCCACACCACCCGCGAGTGGGTCCTGCGCAACTCCCCCGTGCCGATCGGTACCGTCCCCCTCTACCAGGCACTCGAGAAGGTCGACGGCCGGGCCGAGGAGCTGACGTGGGAGATGTACAAGGACACGGTGATCGAACAGGCTGAGCAGGGCGTCGACTACATGACGGTGCACGCCGGTGTCCGGCTGCCGTACGTGCCGCTGACGGCACGTCGCAAGACCGGCATCGTCTCGCGTGGCGGGTCCATCATGGCCGCCTGGTGCCTGGCACACCACAAGGAGTCGTTCCTGTACGAGCACTTCGAGGAGCTCTGCGAGATACTCGCGGCCTACGACGTGACGTACTCGCTCGGTGACGGCCTGCGGCCAGGGTCCATCGCGGACGCCAACGACGAGGCGCAGTTCGCCGAACTCCGCACGCTCGGTGAGCTCAACACCGTGGCCAAGAGGTTCGGCGTCCAAACGATGATCGAGGGCCCGGGGCACGTCCCGATGCACAAGATCAAGGAGAACATCGACCTCCAGCAGGAGATCTGCGAGGAGGCGCCGTTCTACACGCTGGGCCCGCTGACCACGGATGTGGCCCCGGCGTACGACCACATCACCTCGGGCATCGGTGCGGCGATGATCGCCTGGTGGGGGACCGCCATGCTCTGCTACGTCACACCCAAGGAGCACCTGGGGCTGCCGAACCGGGACGACGTGAAGACCGGTGTCATCACGTACAAGATCGCCGCACACGCGGCGGACCTCGCCAAGGGGCACCCCGGCGCGCAGGAGTGGGACGACGCCCTGTCGGACGCCCGGTTCGAGTTCCGCTGGGAGGACCAGTTCAATCTGGCACTGGACCCTGACACCGCGCGGGAGTTCCACGACGAGACGCTGCCGGCCGAGCCGGCGAAAACGGCGCACTTCTGCTCGATGTGCGGACCGAAGTTCTGCTCGATGAAGATCTCCCACGACATCCGGCGGGAGCACGGGGCCGAACAGGCTGACATCGAGGCGGGGATGGCCGAGAAGTCCAGGGAGTTCGCCGCGGCGGGCAACAGGGTCTATCTGCCCCTCGCCGACTGAGTCGCGGCGCGAAGCCGAGGGACTGGGCCCGCTCCATGCCGGTGCGGGCCCGGTCATGGCGCCTCACGGATCGCGCTCACCCGCGGCTCTCAGGCCCTCTCGGGGCCCGCAGAGCTGCGGGTGACCAGGAACCGGCAGCCTAGCGGGGTAGCCAACCCCAGGGCAGCAGGGTGTGACTGGCTGTACAAAGATCCCTGCCGACGCCGGCCTGTGAAGCCGGAGGGTGTGTCCAATTCGACAGGGGTGGGGATACGAGGTGTCGCTGAAGAGACTGCAGATGGGGGTCTGCCTGCCGGTCGCGGACTGACGTCCGGTCGCCTGCTGCCCGTGGCGACGGTGCCTGCCCGTGCCATCACGGCGGGGACGGCACGGGCCGGGCGGGATCCCTCCGGCTGGTGCTCCGGACCCGGCTGATCACTCCGGCTGGTGCTCGGGGCCGCCGAAGTCCGGGCTGGTGAAGTCCGGGCTGGTGAAGGTCGGGCGCGGCCCGGCCGAGGGGCCGTTCTCCGGTCCGGAGAAGTCCGGTCTGCTGTAGCCGATCTTCGGGATCCGATTGGCCGAACGGTGCGGCGTCCGTTGGGCGGGCCCCGCGCTCGGGTCGGCCAGCGCGTCCCGGAGGAAGGGGAGGACGCCTCGTTCCAGCAGGGCGTGACGCCAGGCCTCCCGGGCCCGTGCCACGTCCTCCGGCAGTTCCTCCTCCTCGTCAACGGCGGGCAGTGCGGTGGCGCCGTTGCGCAGGGCGGTGACGAGGAGCCCCACGGCGGCGGCGAGGATGGCGGCAGCGGCGACCGCTGCGAAGAACCAACCCGCGGCAACCATGGTGCCCGCGAAGGCCGGAGCGGGGTCGAGCGCCTTCAAGGGGTAGCCGACCAGCAGGAATATCAGAGCGGCAGTACCCGCGAGTACTGGAGCCAGCACGGTGATCACCGCGAGGGTGCCGGCACCCGTGGGGACGGTGTCGTCGGTTGTGGATCCGAGGACGGACGTGTGGCTATCCGGGGCGTCCGGTCCGCGGAGTTCTCCGCGGACCTTCACGTAGTGGTCGTACTCGGTGGCGGCCGCCGCGGTGATCAGGGGCGTGGCGTCGAGCGCCATCGTCCGCAGCTGTTCCGTGTTGAGGCGGTCGCCGACCCCGTCCAGATCCGGCCGTTCGTGAGCATGACGCAGTGCATCGGCAAGGATCCGCTCGTACTCCGGGCGGTCCTCGGCCAGCAGGTGCGGAGCGCTTTTCATGTGCATCCCCCGATGCTCCGTAGCGCCTGACCGTCCGTGTTGTGACCGGGCGATCGGGCGGAAACGGAGGAGAGCCTGCTACTGATACGCCGATGGTAGAGCGACTACGGCACGGGGTGACAGAGGGTTCCCGGAAATAGGCCCAGCCGTCCACGGTGTCGGGTCGTGACGTGTCTTCCCCCGCGACCGTCAGTCATGCAGGGGAAGTTGGACGACCAATAGCTTTCCGGCCATCGTCACACCGCCGTCCATGGCGATCGCGAGCCCTTCCGCGTAGACGTGGGGTCCGTCCACCACGGGCCGTGCCACGTCCTCGCCCTCCTCGGATCCGACCTCGCCCAGCAGATAGGGAATGGGGCTGTGGCCGTGGACGACGCGCTGCCCGCCGTACGTCGACATCAGTTCACGGACGGCCTGTGCGCCGCCCTCGTCGCGGAAGGCGAAGCGCTTGGTGAGTTTGCGGAAGAGGTCCCAGCACTCATCGGCGTCGTTCCGCGTGAGGATGGCGTGCACCGTGTCGTTGACGTCCTCGATGGTGGATCCGTAGTCGAGGTAGGCCGTCGTGTCGGAGTGCATCAGCAGGTGCCCGTCCTCCTCGACGACCGCGTCGAGGCGGGCCATCCACTGGAGGTGCACGTCCTGGAGCCGTTCCATGTCCGTCTTCTGGCCGCCGTTGAGCAGCCAGGCGGCCTGGAACGTCGCGGTTCCGGCGCCGGAGTTCACCGGGGTGCCGCCGAACCTCTTCGCGCCGAGCAGCAGCAGCTCATGGTTGCCCATGAGGGCCTTGCAGTAACCGCCGGCCGCCGCGGCCTCTGCGGAGAGGCGCATGACGAGGTCGATGACGCCGATGCCGTCAGGACCGCGGTCGGTGAAGTCGCCGAGGAACCAGAGCCTGGCGTTTCCGGCCGCCCATCCGCCGTCGGCATCTACGAGTCCCTGCTCGCGCAGGGCGGCCAGGAGCTCGTCCAGGTAACCGTGCACGTCGCCGACGACGTACAGCGGACCGCGGCCGGAGTCCCCGGCGGGCCGGGCCTCCGGGACGGTCTGCACCTGCACGGTGTCGCCGCGGTTGATCACGGGCAGATCGCGCTCCGTGGGGGTGTACCCCTCCGGCGGCTCGTCGCCCACCGCGGCGTTGCCGGGGTGCGGCAACGGCGGGGGCATCGGCACCTGCGCATACGGCGGTACGCGGAAGTCGCGCAACGTCGCTGTCCGCACCACGGGTTCCTGACCGGCCCCCTGAGTCATCGACCCCTCCACCACCGTCGCGCCTCCGTACACCTGACGGGCCCTGCCTGGTAGAGGTGGTCCGCGGTGTCGTGCGCCCATCATAGGAATGCGGATCGTCCTGTGTGACGCACCAGGGGTGGTGAATCCGTGCGCACACCTGGTTCATCGGCCGTTTGGTCCGGATTAATCCGATCAGTCCCTGGCAGGTGACCGTGGAGCGCTGACCGTGGTGCGCGGCGGACGCCGCTGCGAGGACGTCCGGACGATGAGTTCCGTCGGTATCACCTGCTCGACCGGGCCGTCGTGCTCGACCCCTTCGATGGCATCGATGAGGAGCTGGATGACCGCGGTGCCGATTCTGCGGGGCTTCAGCGAGAGCGTGGTGATGGGGGGTTCCGTCGACGCGTACACGGTGGACTCGCTGCAGCAGACCAGCAGGAGGTCCTCGGGGACCCGCAGACCGTAGCGGCGCGCGGCGGCGAGCAGGTCTGTGCCGTTGGGGTCGAACAGCCCGTAGACGGCGTCAGGGCGGTCGGGGCGCGCGAGGAGGCGGTCCGCGGCCACCGCGCCCGCGCGGGGATCGTGGGCCGGGTAGGACTCGTAGACGGGGTCCTGGCCGACCCGCTCGCACCAGTGGAGGTAGGCGGTGGTGGAGAGGCGGGTGTACGTGTCCGTCGTGGTGCCGGTCAGCAGCCCGATGCGGCGGGCTCCTGCGGCCGCGAGGTGGTCCAGGAGGTCGAGGACGGCCGCCCGGTGGTCGTTGTCGACCCAGGCGGTGACCGGAAGCGTGCCCGCCGGCCGCCCGTCGGAGACGACCGGCAGGCCCTGGCGCACGAGTTCGGTGACCACCGGGTCCTGGTCGGAGGGGTCGATGACCACCGTCCCGTCGAGTGCGACGTTCGACCAGACGTCGTGACGTGAGGTGGCTGGAAGGATCACGAGGGCGTAGCCCCGGGCGAGAGCCGCCGAAGTGGCGGCTCTCGCCATTTCCGCGAAGTACGCGAACTCGGTGAAGGTGAAAGGTTCGTCCCCGTACGTGGTCACGGTCAGGCCGATGAGCCCCGACTTGCCCGTACGGAGGGTTCGGGCCGCCGCGGAAGGGCGGTAGCCCAGCCGTTCGGCGACCTCGCGGACATGGCGGCGGGTGGCATCCGGGAGCCTGCCCTTGCCGTTGAGGGCGTCGGACACGGTCGTGATGGAGACCCCGGCCGCGGCGGCTACATCCCGGATCCCCGCCCGTCCCTGTCGGCCGCTGCGCCGGGGCGTCTCTGTCCGGCTCACCTGGTGCTTCCCTGCTGCTGTCATGGCGAGCCGATAGTAGGGCTCCGGTGCCGGGTTGGGACGGTCGCATATGCGCACGTTGACAGGCACGTTTCTGCATGGTCATGAAGGCATAAATGCCTTGTGAAGCAAAGGCGTTGAGGGTATCGGGGTTGATGTGTCATGCATCGACGCGCATGGACCTGCTGAATGGCCCATGTCTCGAAGAGGTCTCAACTCACCTGTTCGAGGGATGCGCGCCACGGAGTGAGCGACCGGCGCGCGGCAGGACGCGCGACGCTCCCCTCCCCGAGCCGGCCCGCAGCCGGGCATGCCAGGTGTCCGCCGCCGGGGAGGGCGATTTCGGATCCTGGCCATTCGCACGGATGCCCAATCCTCATAAGGTGAGCAGTATTGATGTGTACGGATGGTCGAGGAGGACCTGAGGTGAGCGAGACGAGCCCCAAGCTGCGTGCCGAGCTGGACGGCGTCCCTGCGTATGTGCCGGGCAAGCCGGCTTCCGCGGATGGACCGGTTGCCTTCAAGCTGTCTTCCAACGAGAACCCGTATCCCCCGTTGCCCGGTGTCATGGAGTCGGTGCTCGCTGCGGCGGCCGGCTTCAACCGGTACCCGGACATGGCGTGTACCGGTCTGATGAACGAACTGGCCGACCGATTCGGTGTGCCGATCTCCCACCTGGCCACCGGTACGGGCTCGGTCGGTGTCGCCCAGCAGCTGCTTCAGGCCACCTCGGGTCCCGGTGACGAGGTCATCTATGCCTGGCGTTCGTTCGAGGCTTACCCGATCATCACGCAGATCAGCGGAGCGACGTCGGTCAAGGTGCCGCTGACCGGCGGAGAGGTGCACGATCTCGACGCCATGGCCGGAGCGGTCACCGACCGGACGCGAATGATCTTCGTCTGCAATCCGAACAACCCGACCGGCACCGTGGTGCGCCGGGCGGAGCTGGAACGTTTCCTGGACCGCGTCCCGGATGACGTACTGGTGGTCCTCGACGAGGCGTACAAGGAGTTCATCCGGGACGCCGACGTGCCGGACGGTATCGAGATCTACCGGGACCGGCCCAATGTCGCGGTCCTGCGGACCTTCTCCAAGGCGTACGGCCTCGCGGGCCTGCGGGTCGGCTTCGCGGTGGCGCACGAGCCCGTGGCGGCGGCACTGCGGAAGACGGCGGTCCCCTTCGGCGTCAGCCAGGTCGCCCAGGATGCCGCGGTGGCGTCCCTGCGAGCCGAGGACGAGCTGCTGGGGCGGGTCGGATCCCTGGTCTGCGAGCGTTCCCGGGTGTACGACGGGCTCGTGCGGCAGGGCTGGACCGTGCCGGAGTCCCAGGCGAACTTCGTCTGGCTTCGGCTCGGGGACCGCACCATCGATTTCGCGGGGGTCTGTGAGCGGGCGGGTGTGGTCGTGCGGCCGTTCGCGGGGGAGGGCGTGCGGGTCACCATCGGGGAGACCGAGGCCAACGACGTGTTCCTGAAGGTGGCGGAGTCCTTCCGTCGGGAGGGGTAGCCGACGGCCGCTCCCCGACGGACCGCCGGGTGGCCCCGGACCTCGATCGCAGAGGTCCGGGGCCACCCGTTTCTCTCCGGCGAGGCCGCCGCCCCGCGCCTCGGAGGCGTGTCCGGTTTCGGCTGGCTCGGCCGGGTCGGCCGGAAAGCACCCCCCACTCGATGCCTTCGAAGACATGTGCGCCATAATGCTTGTGAATGTGAACGCGTTCACAAGCGTGCCCCGTTTCCTCCCGCGATCGGGTGGATTGAGAGGGCGATCTGTGGCTGTGATCACGGCGACGTAAGGAGAAGAGTCGTGGACCTGGCTCTGGCACCAGAGACCCTGGCGCGATGGCAGTTCGGCATCACCACCGTCTACCACTTCCTGTTCGTCCCTCTGACGATCTCTCTCGCCGCGCTCACCGCCGGCCTGCAGACCGCCTGGGTGCGCACGGACAACGAGAAGTACCTCAGGGCCACCAAGTTCTGGGGCAAGCTGTTTCTGATCAACATCGCCATGGGCGTGGTCACCGGCATCGTCCAGGAGTTCCAGTTCGGTATGAACTGGTCCGACTACTCGCGGTTCGTCGGTGACGTCTTCGGTGCCCCGCTCGCCTTCGAGGCGCTGATCGCGTTCTTCTTCGAGTCCACCTTCATCGGCCTGTGGATCTTCGGCTGGGACAAGCTGCCGAAGAAGATCCATCTCGCCTGCATATGGATGGTGTCCATAGGCACGATCCTCTCGACCTTCTTCATCCTGGCCGCCAACTCCTGGATGCAGCACCCGGTCGGCTACCGGATCAACGAGGAACGCGGCCGTGCCGAGCTCACCGACTTCTGGAAGGTGCTCACCCAGGACACCGCGCTCACCCAGTTCTTCCACACCATCACGGCGGCCTTCCTCGTCGGAGGCGCCTTCATGGTCGGCATCTCCGCCTTCCACCTCGCCCGCAAGAAGCACATCCGGGTGATGCGAACCTCGCTGCGGGTCGGGCTGGTCACCGTGGTGGCAGCCGGCATGCTCACCGCGGTCAGCGGAGACACGCTGGGCAAGGTGATGTTCAAGCAGCAGCCGATGAAGATGGCAGCGGCGGAAGCCCTGTGGGAGGGCGAGGAAGGTGCCCCCTTCTCGCTCTTCGCGGTCGGTGATGTCGCCGAGGGGCACAACGACGTGGAGGTCTCCATACCCGGAGTGCTCTCCTTCCTCGCGGACAACACCTTCACCTCCTACGTCCCGGGCATCAACGACATCAACGAGGAGTTGCAGGAGACCTACGGTCCCGGTGACTACCGGCCCAACATCCCGGTCGCCTTCTGGAGTTTCCGCTGGATGATCGGCTTCGGCATGGCGTCCTTCGGGCTCGGCCTGCTGGGGCTGTGGCTGACGCGGCGGAAGTTCCTGCTGCCGCCGGCGTTGCGCACGGGCGAGGACGAAGTGCCGAATCTGGTCCTGTTCAGGAACAAGGCACTGAGCCCGAAGCTGGCCAGGCTCTACTGGATCACCGCCCTCTGGACCATGCTCTTCCCCCTGATCGCCAATTCCTGGGGCTGGATCTTCACCGAGATGGGGCGCCAGCCCTGGGTGGTCTACGGGGTGTTCCAGACACGCGACGCGGTCTCTCCCGGGGTCTCGCAAGGGGAGGTCCTCACTTCCATGATCGGCTTCACGGCGCTCTACGCGGTGCTCGCCGTCATCGAGGTCAAGCTCCTCATCAAGTACGTCAAGGCCGGACCGCCCGAGCTCACCGAGGCCGACCTCAACCCGCCCACCCGGATCGGCGGCCACGACCAGGACGCCGACCGGCCGATGGCCTTCTCCTACTGAGATCAAGCGGAGCTGAGAGATGGAACTCCACGACGTCTGGTTCGTGCTCATCGCCGTCCTGTGGACCGGCTACTTCTTCCTGGAGGGATTCGACTTCGGTATCGGGGTCCTCACCAAACTGCTGGCTCGTAACCGCAAGGAGCGCCGGGTTCTGATCAACACGATCGGGCCGGTCTGGGACGGCAACGAGGTGTGGCTGCTCAGCGCGGGCGGCGCGACCTTCGCGGCCTTCCCGGAGTGGTACGCCACGCTGTTCTCCGGCTTCTACCTGCCCCTGCTGCTCATCCTGCTCTGCCTGATCGTCCGCGGAGTGGCGTTCGAGTACCGGGCGAAGCGGCCCGAGGAGCGCTGGCAGACCAACTGGGAGCATGCGATCTTCTGGACCTCGCTGATCCCGGCCGTTCTCTGGGGCGTGGCCTTCGGGAACATCGTCCGCGGAGTGAAGATCGATGCCGACATGGAGTACGTCGGCAACCTGTGGGACCTGCTCAACCCGTACGCCATTCTGGGCGGGCTGGTCACGCTGTTCCTCTTCACCTTCCACGGATCGGTGTTCGCCGCCCTCAAGACGGTCGGGGACATCAGGGCGCGGGCACGCGGTCTGGCCTTCAAGCTGGGTCTGGCCACCGCCGTGCTGGCGCTGGGCTTCCTCGTCTGGACCCAGGCGGACAACGGCAACGGCTGGAGCCTGACGGCGATGATCATCGCCGTGGCATCGCTGGTGGCGGCCATCGCTGCCATCGCGGCGGGGCGCGAAGGCTGGTCGTTCGCGTTCTCCGGTGTGACCATCGCGGCGGCGGTCGCGATGCTCTTCCTGACGCTCTTCCCGAACGTCATGCCCTCCTCGCTGAACGACGCCTGGAACCTCACGGTCTCCAACGCCTCATCCAGCCCGTACACCCTCAAGATCATGACCTGGTGCGCCGGTATCGCCACGCCGGTGGTGCTGCTGTACCAGGGGTGGACGTACTGGGTGTTCCGCAAGCGCATCGGCACGCACCACATCGCCGACGCGCACTGACCGTGCCCTGTGTACTGAACTAGCTGAGCGAACGACATGCGCTCACTGGGGAGCTGTTTCACGTGAAACCGATCGACCCGCGTCTGCTCCGGTATGCCCGCGCCACCCGGTTCTTCCTGGCGGCCGTCGTAGCCCTGGGCCTGGTCGGAGCCGCTCTGGTCATCGCCCAGGCCATGCTTGTCGCCGAGGTGGTGGTGGGCGGGTTCGAGGAGGGGCTGAGCGCTGCCGATCTCCGGACCCCGCTCCTCCTGCTCGCCGCCGTGGCGCTGGGGCGGGCGTTCGTGGCCTGGCTGACCGAACTGGCCGCCTACAGGGCGAGTTCGGCGGTCAAGTCCGAACTGCGCGGGCGGCTCATGGAGCGTGCCTCCGGTCTGGGGCCTGACTGGCTGAGCGGGCAGCGCACCGGGTCGCTGATCGCTCTGGCCACGCGGGGCGTCGATGCCCTCGACGACTATTTCTCCCGCTACCTGCCGCAGCTCGGCCTCGCGGTGGTCGTCCCGGTGGCGGTGCTGGCACGCATCGTCACCGAGGACTGGGTCTCGGCCGCGATCATCGTGGTGACGCTGCCGCTGATCCCGCTCTTCATGGTTCTGATCGGCTGGGCCACCCAGTCCAGGATGGACCGTCAGTGGAGGCTGCTGTCACGGCTCTCCGGTCACTTCCTCGACGTGGTCGCCGGGCTGCCGACGCTGAAGGTCTTCGGGCGGGCCAAGGCGCAGGCCGAATCGATCCGCAGCATCACCTCGCAATACCGCCGGGCGACGCTGAAGACGCTCCGGATCGCCTTCCTCTCCTCCTTCGCCCTGGAGCTCCTGGCGACGCTCTCCGTGGCTCTGGTCGCGGTGACGATCGGGATGCGGCTCGTCCACGGAGAACTCGATCTCTACACGGGGCTGGTGGTGCTCATCCTGGCGCCCGAGGCCTACCTGCCGATCCGCCAGGTCGGTGCGCAGTACCACGCGGCCGCCGAGGGGCTCTCGGCCGCGGAGGAGATCTTCGCGGTGCTGGAGACCGAGGCCGCGGCCGGTGGCTCCGAGGAGGTGCCGCGGTCCCTTCGCTTGGAGCTGGACGGGGTGACCGTCCGGCACCAGGGCCGCGCCGATCCCTCACTGGATGCCGCCTCCCTCGTGGTCGAGCCGGGAGAGACCGTCGCCCTGGTCGGGCCCAGCGGAGTCGGGAAGTCCACGCTCCTCGGTGTGGTGCTGGGATTCACGAAGCCCGACGAAGGGCGCGTACGGGTGGGCGGCACCGATCTGTCCGCCCTCTCCCCCGAACGCTGGCGTGAGCAGATCGCCTGGGTGCCCCAGCGCCCTCATCTGTTCGCCGGGACGATCGCGGAGAACGTGCGGCTGGCCCGTCCGGACGCGGACGACGGGGCGGTCACGGCCGCACTGCGGGAGGCCGGGGCGTCCGACTTCGTGGACGCGCTGCCGGACGGCGCCGGGACATCGCTGGGTGAGGACGGCGCCGGTCTTTCCGCAGGCCAGCGCCAGCGGATCGCGCTGGCACGGGCGTTCCTCGCGGACCGGCCGCTACTGCTGCTCGACGAGCCGACGGCGAGCCTGGACGGGGAGACCGAGGCGGGCATCGTCGACGCCGTACGGAGGCTGGCCGCGGGGCGCACGGTGCTGCTGGTGGTGCACCGGCCTGCGCTGCTCTCGGTCGCGGACCGTGTGGTGGCGCTCGAACCGGGGCCGGGCATCGCGCGGGCGGGGCAGAAGGGGACGGACAGCGGTACGGCCCCTGCCGTACCTGACGCTTCCGACGCGCAGGGTCATGGCGCACTCCTGAGCGTCGAGGAGCCCGAGCTGCTCAAGGACACCGCCCCTCGGGCAGGCGGCCGCGTGCTGGCCCGGGTCCGGGAGGCCGCCGGTTCCCAGCGCGGCAAGCTGGGTCTGGCTCTGCTCCTGGGCGCCCTCGCCGTGGGGTCCTCCGTCGGCCTCATGGCCGTCTCCGGTTGGCTGATCTCACGCGCTTCCGAGCAGCCCCCGGTGATGTATCTGATGGTCGCAGTCACCGCTACCCGGGCTTTCGGTATCGGCCGGGCAGTCTTCCGGTACGCGGAGCGGCTGGTGTCCCACGATGCCGTGCTCAGGATGCTCGCCGAGCTGAGGGTGGCCGTGTACCGCGGGCTGGAACGCATCGCGCCCGCCGGCCTCCGGGCCACGCGACGAGGTGATCTGCTCTCCCGGCTCGTCTCCGACGTGGACGCGTTGCAGGACTACTGGCTGCGCTGGCTGCTGCCCGCGGGAACCGCGCTCACGGTCGGGGCGGGTTCTGTCGCCTTCACCTGCTGGATGCTGCCGGAGGCAGGCGCCGTTCTGGCCGCCGGGCTGCTCCTCGCCGGTGTCTGCGTGCCGTTGCTGAGCGGTGCCTGCGCCCGGCGCGCGGAGCGCCTGCTGGCGCCCGCCCGGGCCGCGCTGGCCGTACGGGTCGCCGATCTTCTCGGTGGAACGGCCGAGCTGACCGTCGCAGGCGCGCTGCCCGCCCGTAAGGAGCAGGTGCGAGCGGCGGACGGCGTCCTCACCCGGATCGCCTCGCGCGCGGCGGGCGCGACCGCACTGGGAGGCGGGCTCACCGCGCTTGTCTGCGGGCTCACCGTTGTGGGCGTGGCGATCGTCGCGCTGCCCGCCGTTCTGGACGGACGGCTGGAGGGTGTGGAGCTCGCGGTGGTCGTCCTGACGCCCCTGGCCGCGTTCGAGGCCGTGACCGGACTGCCGCTCGCGGTGCAGTACCGCCAGCGGGTCGAGCGGAGTGCGGAGCGTGTCTTCGAAGTGCTGGATGCTCCCGTACCGGTCGAGGAACCGGCCGAACCGGCCGAGGCACCCGCTTCGCCCTTCCCCATCGACGTACGAGGTCTGTCGGCCCGGTACGAGGGCATGGAGCGCGATGCGCTGCACTCCGTCGATCTGACGCTGCACCCCGGCAAGCGTGTGGCTGTCGTGGGCCCGTCCGGTTCGGGTAAGTCCACTCTGGCCCAAGTCCTGCTCCGCTTCCTGGACGCCCGGGAGGGGACGTACAGTCTCGGCGGTGTCGAGGCTTCCGCACTGGACGGGGACGCGGTCCGGACCTTCGTGGGGCTGTGTGCCCAGGACGCCCACGTCTTCGACAGCTCCATCCGCGAGAATCTGCGGCTCGCCCGCACCGGTGCCACGGACGGGCAGCTGAGGGACGCACTCTCCGCGGCCCGGCTGCTGGACTGGGTCCGGTCGCTTCCCGACGGTCTCGACACCCTGGTGGGTGAACACGGAGCGCGGCTGTCCGGCGGCCAGCGGCAGCGACTGGCCCTGGCCCGCGCGGTACTCGCCGACTTCCCCGTACTCGTGCTCGACGAGCCTGCGGAACACCTCGACCTGGCGACGGCGGACGCGCTGACCATGGATCTGCTGGCCGCCACTCAGGGGCGCACGACCGTGCTGATCAGCCATCGGCTGGCCGGACTCGAAGCGGTGGACGAGGTCCTGGTGCTGGACGGGGGCCGGGTGGTGCAGCAGGGCCCGTACGCCGTTCTGGCTGCGCAGGACGGGCCGCTGAGGCGGATGCTCGAACGCGAGCAGGAGCCGGTACGTACCGGGTCGGTGGGGGTGGTGCCTGTCCGGACCTGAGGACGGTCGATCCATCCTACTTCCGACTTTCCTGACCATTCGGTGCTTATTAGGCTCAGGTCATGTCCCAGCAGGATCCGAAGGCCTCCCCCGGAGCGGCACAGCAGACGTCCGGAGGCCTGCGAGGGCTCTCCGCGGAGCTGACCGCCCGCGTTCCGCAGTTGCTGGAGGCAACGAGGTCCGTCGGCACGGGCCTCGAACTCCACTCCAGCCTGGAGCGCATCTGTGAGACCGCGGCCGAACTCGCCCACGCCCGGTATGCGGCCATCGGTGTCGTCGAACAGCCTGGTGAAAGCCTCTGCGACTTCATCACCCATGGAGTGCCCGAGGAGGTCGCCCGGGAGATCGGCCGCCCGCCGGACGGTCACACCGGTCTCCTGGGCGCCCTGATTCAGGAGGGTGTTCCCATTCGGCTGGAGGATCTGGCGGCTGATCCGCGCTTCGCCGGATTCCCGGCCGCGCATCCGACGATGCGCACTTTTCTCGGGGTGCCGATCCGGGTCCAGGGAGAGATCCTCGGCAACCTCTATGTGATGGAGAAGCACGACGGGGGAGTGTTCGGGGACGACGAACTGCACATGCTGCGCGTGCTCGCCACGGAGGCCGGTTTCGCCATCGGCCATGCGCGGACGTACGAGGCCGCCCGACAGCGTGAACAGTGGATCGACGGCTCGGTGGCCGTCACCACCGCCCTTCTCTCGGGAGGGGACGCCGACGAGGCACTCTCCGTCGTCGCCGAACAGGCGCGCCGTCTCGCCGATGCCACTGCCGGAATCGTGTTGCTTCCCGCCGCCGAGGGAGGGCTGGAGATCGTTGCCGTCGCCGGGGACCGGCCGTCCGTCTCCTTGGGAGTGATCATCCCTCCGCACAGTCCCGTGGTGGCGGCGCTTCTGAGGGGCGAGGAGGTGTTCCTGGACGACTCGGCGACCGACCCCCGCCTGATCACCAGGCTGGCCGACCAGTTCGGCCCTCACATGCTGCTTCCCCTGCGCAGTGGTGGCCGGGTGCTCGGTGCGCTCTCCATCCCACGGGCCCGGGGCGGCAGGCCGTTCACCCAGGCGGAACGGACGCTTGCCACCCACTTCGCCGCTCAGGCCGCACTGGCCCTGAAGCTTGCCGAGGCGCAGCGGGACCGGGAGAGTCTCGCCGTCTACGAGGACCGGGACCGGATCGCCAGGGACCTCCACGACCTGGTCATCCAGCGGCTGTTCGCCACCGGGATCATGCTGGAGGGCGCTCAGCGACGCTCGCCGGTGCCCGCTGTGCAGGCCGGCATCGGACGGGCCGTCGACGAACTGGATGTGACCATCCAGGAGATCCGTACCGCCATCTTCGCGCTGCAGCAGGAACCGGCCGAGGCGCCGTCGGGGCTGCGGACCCGAGTACTGCGGGAGATCAACATGGCTGCGGTGCCCCTGGGGTTCATGCCGTCGCACCGGTTCCTGGGACCTGTCGACTCACTGGTGGGGGAGCTGGCGGGCAAGAACCTCATCGCCGCTCTGCGAGAGGCACTGTCCAACACGTTCCGGCACGCGCATGCCTCGCGCGTCGATGTGAGGGTGGACGCGACCGCTGTGCTGCCCGACGGGCGGGACGCGGTACGGCTCACGGTCTCGGACGACGGGGTGGGAATCCCGGACGGCGGCCGTCGCAGCGGACTCCGCAACCTCGCCAGGCGTGCCGAGTCACTGGGCGGCGCCAGCTGGTTCGGGGCGGGGGCAGGGGACGACGCCGGCGGCACGACCGTGACCTGGCAGGTCCCGCTCTGACTACGGCGGGAGCCAGGGCTCGCGTTCCGGCGGGTACTCCGCAGGTGGTCCGGGTGTGCGCTCGGGCCAGGGCTCGCGTTCCGGCGGGTACTCCGCAGGTGGTCCGGGTGTGCGCTCCGGCCAGGTCGCGCCGCCCGTGTGGCGCCTCCGGGAGACGGCCTCAGCGTGCGGCGAGGATCCGCTCGATGACGACCGCGACGCCGTCCTCGTCGTTCGTGAGCGTGACGCCGGAAGCGGCGGCCAGGGCGGCCGGGTGGGCGTTGCCCATGGCGAACGAGGCCCCGGCCCAGCTCAGCATCTCCACATCGTTGGGCATGTCGCCGAAAGCGACCACCTCGTCCGGAGTGATCCCGCGTTCCGCGCAGCACGCGGCGAGGGTGTGGGCCTTGGAGACACCGGGCCCACTGATCTCCAGCAGCGCGGTGGGGCTGGACCGGGTGACCGAGGCGCGGTCCCCGGCGAGTTCGCGAGCAAGCGTGAGGAAGGCGTCCGGCGCCAGTTCGGGGTGGTGGGCCAGGACCTTCAGGACCGGCATGCCGGTGCCCGGTGCTTCTTCGTGGAGCAGCTTCTCCGCGACGGCGACCGTGGCACCCGGGTCCATGTGGAACGGGGGGTAGGCGGGTTCGTAGTGGATGCCGGTGGACAGTTCGACGGCGAACGACACCCCGGGTGCGGCCTCGCGCAGCACGTCGACCACGTCCAGGGCGATCGCCCGGTCCAGCGGATAGACCTTGAGCAGCCGGCCGTCGTGGAGATCGGCCACCGCTGCACCGTTCGCGCAGATCGCCATGCCGTGGCCCTGCACATGGGGGCTGACGACGTCCATCCAGCGGGCGGGCCTTCCGGTGACGAAGAAGACCTCGATTCCCGCTGCTTCGGCGGCTGCCAGAGCGGCGGTCGTCCGGTCCGACAAGGTCTTGTCGTCGCGTAGGAGAGTGCCGTCCAGATCGGTGGCGATCAGCCGTGTCACGGCAGGCAGAGGCGAGTCGGTAGCTGAGGTCACCCCGTCATTCTCCCGTACACGGTCGCACGGGCGTGCAGAGGGGCGCACATCTGAGAGAGCGCGTCGTTGAGCTGCGGAACCTGACACAGACATATGCCGACGGCCCAAGGGGATCCCTGCAGCCGGTCGGATGCGGTGCCCGTGGGGCCCGGACTGTCTCCCGTCACCGGTCGGATCCGGGAGACGAGCCGTCAGCCGAGCTGGGCCAGGGCCTCGGTGGCGATGCGTTCGAACACCTTGGTGTCGAGGGCGAAGACGGAGTCCGGCACCGGCCAATGGACGACGATCTCGGTGAATCCGAGGTCGAAGTGCGTTCCCGCGAAGTCCACGAACGCGTCGAAGGACTGCAGTGGGCTGCCGGGCGTGAAACCGGTGAGGAGGATCTTGTCCAGCTCGGAGACGTTCCGGCCGGCCTCCTCGCAGGCCGCGCCGAGCCGGTTGATCTGGCCGCGAACGGCTGCCACGGACTGTTCAGGGGTGCCGGCCTCGAACAGCTTCGGATCGCCCGTGGTCACCCAGGCCTGGCCGTACTGTGCGGCGAGCTTCAGTCCGCGCGGGCCGGTGGCGGCGACCGCGAACGGCAGTCGTGGGCGCTGGACACAGCCCGGGATGTTGCGGGCCTCGTTCGCGGCGTAGAACCGGCCTTCCTGCGTCACCGAGGGCTCGCGGAGCAGCCGGTCGAGCAGTGGGACGAACTCGTCGAAATGGTCGGCACGTTCGCGAGGCGTCCACGGCTCCTCGTCGACCGCACGCAGTGTCGTGGCGTCGAAGCCGCTGCCGCCGGCGCCGATGCCGAGCGTGATCCGTCCGTCGGAGACGTCGTCCAGTGTGATGAGGTCCTTGGCGAGCGTCACCGGGTGCCGGAAGTTCGGTGAGGTGACCAGGGTGCCCAGGCGCAGCCGGTCGGTGGCTGCGGCGGCAGCCGTCAGGGTCGGGACGGCACCGAACCACGGTCCGTCGCGGAAGGTCCGCCAGGCCAGATGGTCGTAGGTGTACGCGGCGTGGAAGCCCAGTTCCTCGGCGCGCACCCACAACGGCCGGCCGCCGTCATGCCAGCGGCGGATGGGCAGGATCACGGTGCTCAGTCGGCGGGAGGAGGTCATGACCACGACTCTACGGCGATGCCTCCACCGGCTCGCCGTCCGCCGGAAGCGGGGGCCGCGGGAGGAACACTGCGGGGGCGGGTGGCAGTGCTTGCCGGGGAGTGGGGCCGGGGCGACGCTGGAGGAGGGCCGGGTCGGGTCCGACCGCGTGTGGGCGCGGCACGGGGGCGGTCCGCCGGAAGGAACGAGTGGTCATGAGGATGCTGCTCACCGCGCAGATGGACACCGAGAAGGCCAACTGATCGGTGTCCGACGGGACCATGCCCAAGATCATCGAAGAGGTCATCGAGCAGCTCAGGCCCGAAGCGTCGTACTTCACCATCCAGAACGGTCATCGCACCTGTCTGATGGTCTACGGCATGCGGGAGGCCGCCCAGATGCCGCCGCTCATGGAGCCCTTGTTCCAGGCAGGTTGCAGGATCAGCCTTCAGCCCGTCATGAACCTCGACGACCTGCGCGCGGGCCTCGGAGGCAGGGAGCGCTGACCGGTGGGTCCACGTCATTCACGCAGGCGCAGGAACTCCGGCGGGACGGAGTCCGTGAGCCATACCCCGTTGGCGCTGACGTGGAAGAGGTGGCCCGCCCGGTGCATGGCACCCGCGTCCACGGCGAGGACGACCGGTGTGCCGCGCCGGGCACCGACACGGACAGCCGTCTCGCGGTCGGGCGAGAGATGCACATGGTGGCGGTTCATTGGCCGCAGCCCGTCGGCGCGGATGGCGTCGAGCGCGGGTCCGACAGTGCCGTGATAGAGGTACGCGGGCGGTTCGGCCGGGGGAAGGCCGAGATCGACGGTGACGGAGTGCCCCTGGTTCGCCCGGATGCGATCGCCCTCCACCGTGAAGCGCTGCTTGTCACTCATCGCGACGACGTGGTCGAGTTCGTCCCGGGTGAGGGCGAAGCCATGCCGGACGCAGGCCTCCAGCAGTTCGTCGACGGCTACCCAGCCTTGAGGGTCAAGGCTGATCCCGATTCGGTCGGGTTCGTGCCGCAGATGCTTCGACAGGTACTTGGACACCTTGACGGTGCGTCTCTCGTCCATCCCGCCAGAATGCCCGCGCGGCGTTTCCCGGTGCACCTCGATTTCATCCGACGTTCGTGGCATCAGTTGCCGGCATCAGGTTTGATCCACAGCCAACTCGCCTTATCCACAGCAAATTTGGCCTGCCTGTGGACAAGTGCCGTGTTGTTTGGGTTAGTTGTTCAACTATGTTCATATATAGATTGATTGGACCGCTATGTACGCTGCGTCTCGGTTAACTCCGCTTGATGCAAAGCGGGGTGACGAAATGCGTCCCACACGCCGCTAGTTGGACGAAGCGCGGCGGGAGCCCACGGCAACCGAGATGCGCTATGCGTTCGTTGGAGTGGCCCCGCCTCCACCTCGTTCAGGCGGCTAGAGAGGCGGCTTCACCCGGGCGATGCGGCGCAGTATGCGGGGCTGATGCGTGACAGCAGCCGTGCGCCGCGGGCCTCCGGTGTCACCGGTACCACTGCCCGGTTGTGCACCACGGCCTCGAGAATCGCTGAAGCAACCTTCGAAGCCGGGTAGTTTCGCCGGGCGTACAGCTGCGCCGCGCGTTTACGGAGGCGCTCCTCCTCCGCCTCGTCGACCCCGGCGAAGTGCGCAGTCCCCGTGATGCCGGTGTCGATGAAGCCCGGGCATATCGCGCTGACCCCGATCGACCGTTCGGCCAGTTCCGCCCGCAGGCATTCGCTGAACATCAGCACCGCCGCCTTGGACGTGCTGTAGGCAGGCAGTGCGCGGGACGGCTGATACGCCGCTGCCGAGGCGACGTTGACGATGTGGCCGCCCTGTCCTCGGTCGGCCATCTGCTTGCCGAAGATCCGACAGCCGTGGATGACGCCCCACAGATTCACGTCGAGGACGTTCCGCCAGTCCTCGCTCGTCGTCTCGAGGAAGGAGCCCGACAGTCCGATCCCTGCGTTGTTCACCAGGACGTCCGGGACCCCGAGTTCGGCCGCAACTCTCTCCCCGAGCTTCTCCATCGCCTGTTCGTCACCGACATCCACCACTTCGCCCCACGCGACGGGGGCGCCGAGTGACCGAGCGCTCTCCGCTGTCCGGGCCACACCCTGCGCGTCCCGGTCCACAGCCACCACCCGCGCGCCCGCCTCGGCGAACGACAGCGCTGTGGCACGCCCGATGCCCGAGGCCGCCCCGGTCACAAGGACCAACTGCCCACTGAAACGGTCCGCGTGGGCGCCGGTGGGCGCCGTGTCCGGCGCGTCGGAGGCAGTCGAATCGCCCTGGCCGCCGGCCTCCACACGGTCGGTGAACTCCCCGATCCAGACCGCCAGCTGATCCGGCCGGGTGCGTGGAATCCAGTGCTTCGCCGACAACGTACGACGCACCAACTGTGGGACCCACGACTCCAGTTCGTCGAAGAGTGAGGGCGAGAGGAAGGTGTCACCGGTTGGAGTGATCAGTTGGACGGGGACGTGCGCGTGCGCGTCGGATCGCGGACGGCGCAGCCGCGAACGGACATTGTCGCGGTACAGCCAGGCCCCGTGAGCCGCGTCCCGTGGGAGCGTCGCCGTCGGGTACCCGTCCGAGGACACTCCCTCCATCTGCCGGAGGATCCGTGGCCACTGCCTGCCCAGTACCCCGCGCCAGGCCATCTCCGGCAGAACCGGCGTGTGCAGCGCGTACACGTACCAGGACTTGGCGCCCTGGCCGAGCAACTGCCCCACACGACGGGGGCTCGGCCGGGACATCCGGCCCTTGATCCAGTGTCCGAAGTGGTCGAGGGACGGGCCGGACATCGAGGTGAACGACGCTATCCGGCCCTTGGTCCGCTCCACCGTCGCGAATTCCCATGACTGGACCGAACCCCAGTCATGGCCGACCACATGAACCGGCCGGTCCGGGCTCACGGCATCCACGACAGCCAGGAAGTCATCGGTGAGCTTCTCCAGCGTGAAGCCGCCGCGCAGCGGTGCGGGCGCCGTCGACCTGCCGTGTCCCCTCACGTCGTAGAGGACCACGTGCCGGTGCTCCGCCAGCCGTCCCGCGACTTCGGACCAGACCTCCTTGCTGTCCGGATAGCCGTGCACCAGCACGATCGTCGGCTGTGAGGGATCGCCCAACTCGGCGACACACAACTCGATCCCGCCCGTACGCACCCAGCGCTCTCGCGCGCCTCGCAGATCCACGCAGCCTCCTCGTCCGGTGCCGACGTCGCGGTACGCGTCCGTAACGTGACACCGCTGAATGTGGCAACCGACGGACGATCGCGTCAAGGGATGCCCCGGACCTGTGGACAACGCCCTGTGGACAGACCGGCACCGTGTGCGCCGTGGACGACTGCCCCACGGACAGCAGGGGCTTCGCCTCCCCTCTCCCACCAGGTGCCCTGCTCCCGGGCGTCGGCCGGGGCGATGCCCTGGGACTCAGGAACCCCTGGGTTCAGGACCCCCGGGTTCAGGACCCCCGGGTTCGGGACCTCGGACTCGGAGCCGCCCGGACTCAGGACCCCTGAGGGAGGACCCCGGACTCAGGGCCGCCCGGGCCCGTAGCCCCGGACTCAGGACCCAGGGCTGCGGTCTCCTCCCCCGTGGGGTCCCCCTACGGGGCCGTACGACTGGAGTCTGACGCGGATACAGCCGCCTGGTCTGACGACTCCTGTGGCGCCTGCCACTACCTTCGAACACGTGACTGTGATCGCAACCGAAAGCCTGAGCAAGCGGTTCCCGAGGGTGACCGCGCTTGACCGGCTCTCCTTGGACATCGGACCGGGCGTAACCGGCCTGGTGGGTTCCAACGGAGCCGGCAAGTCCACACTGATCAAGATCCTGCTGGGTCTGTCCCCTGCCACCGAAGGCCGGGCCGCGGTGCTCGGGCTGGACGTCGCCACCGAGGGCGCCGCCATCCGGGAGCGGGTCGGATACATGCCCGAGCACGACTGCCTGCCTCCCGATGTCTCGGCGACCGAGTTCGTCGTCCACATGGCGCGGATGTCCGGGCTGCCGCCCACCGCTGCGCGGGAGCGGACCGCGGACACCCTGCGCCACGTGGGCCTGTACGAGGAGCGGTACCGTCCCATCGGTGGCTACTCGACCGGTATGAAGCAGCGGGTGAAGCTGGCCCAGGCGCTGGTCCATGACCCGAAGCTGGTCCTTCTCGACGAGCCGACCAACGGCCTGGACCCCGTCGGCCGGGACGAGATGCTCGGACTGATCCGCCGTGTGCACAGCGACTTCGGCATCTCGGTGCTGGTCACCTCGCACCTCCTCGGAGAGCTCGAGCGGACCTGCGACCACGTCGTCGTCATCGACGGCGGCGCACTGCTGCGTTCCAGCTCCACCAGCGACTTCACCAGGATCACCACGACGCTGGCGGTCGAAGTCACCGACAGCGACACCCACCCGGACGGGACGGACGCGCTGCGTCAGGTCCTCACCGGTGCCGGGATCAAGCTCATCGGGCACGACGGCCTCGACGCCGAAGGCCTGCCGGGCGCCGGCCACATCCTGCTGGTGGAGGCCACCGGCGAGGAGACGTACGACGTGGTCCGCGACAGTGTCGCCGGCCTCGGGCTGGGTCTCATCCGGATGGAACAGAGGCGCCACCACATCGCCGAGGTCTTCCGCACAGAAGAGGCACCGCGGGCGGCCGAGGCCGCGACAGCGGGTGCCGGAGAGCAGAAGGGGAGCGGTCGCGATGAGCACTGAGACCGGGACCGCGGCCGGGAGCGACACGTCCCGGATCCACAACATCGGATACCGCTCCTACGAGGGAGCCCGTCTCGGCCGGTCCTATGCCCGCCGTTCGCTGTACTCGCAGTCCCTGCGGGGCTCGTTCGGGCTGGGCAGGTCCGCGAAGTCCAAGGTGCTGCCGATGCTTCTGTGCGGGGTGATGTGCCTGGTGGCGCTGATCCTCGTCGCGGTCGCCATCGCCGCGCCCGGCATGACGAAGCTCCCCATCGCCTACACGGACTTCGCGATCTATCTGCAGGCAGTGATCGGGCTCTTCATCGCCTCACAAGCTCCGCAGTCCGTGTCGAGGGACCTCCGCTTCAAGAGCGTGCCCCTGTATTTCTCACGGCCGATCGAGCGCGTGGACTACGTGCTGGCCAAGTTCGCCGCCATGGCCTCGGCACTGCTCATCCTCACCGGGCTCCCCGTCGTCATCCTCTACGTGGGTGCGCTGCTCGCCGAGTTCGACTTCGCCGATCAGACCAAGGGCTTCGGACAGGGGATGGTCTCGGTGGCGCTGCTCTCCGTGCTGTTCGCCGGGCTCGGACTGGTCGTCGCCGCGCTGACACCGCGCCGTGGCTTCGGGGTCGCCGCCGTCATCGCCGTACTGACCATCACCTACGGTGCGGTCTCCACGGTCCAGGCGATCGCCTGGGAGACGGACTCGGCCGGTGCCGTCACCTGGCTGGGGCTCTTCTCGCCCATCACGCTGATCGACGGAGTGCAGACCGCGTTCCTCGGCGCCGACTCCGCTTTCCCCGGCGGTGAGGGGCCCGGAGCCGCCGCCGGTGTGGTCTATCTGATCGTTGTACTCGCGCTCGTCGCCGGCTCGTACGCCGTACTGATGCGCCGCTACCGGAGGGTCGGGCTGTGACCACCATCGAGATCGACCACACCTCGCGCTGGTTCGGCAATGTGGTCGCCGTCAACGACGTGAGCATGACCGTGGGCCCCGGAGTGACCGGGCTGCTCGGCCCCAACGGAGCCGGGAAGTCCACACTGATCAACATGATGGCGGGGTTCCTCGCGCCCTCGACCGGCGCGGTGACGCTCGACGGCACACAGATCTGGCGCAACGAGGCGGTCTACAAGGCGATCGGGATCGTTCCGGAGCGGGAAGGCATGTACGACTTCCTGACCGGCCGCGAGTTCGTCGTCGCCAATGCCGAGCTGCACGGCCTGGGCGACGCGGCCGCGCACAAGGCGCTGGCCACGGTCGAGATGGAGTACGCGCAGGACCGGAAGATCTCGACCTACAGCAAGGGCATGCGCCAGCGCGTGAAGATGGCGTCCGCGCTCGTCCACGATCCCTCGGTGCTCCTCCTCGACGAGCCGTTCAACGGAATGGACCCGCGGCAGCGGATGCAGCTGATGGAGCTGTTGCGGCGGATGGGCGCGGAGGGCCGCACGGTGCTCTTCTCCTCCCACATCCTCGAGGAGGTCGAGCAGCTCGCCTCGCACATCGAGGTGATCGTGGCCGGCCGCCATGCCGCCTCCGGCGACTTCCGGAAGATCCGCCGGCTGATGACCGACAGGCCGCACCGCTATCTCGTCCGCTCCAGCGACGACCGGGCACTCGCGGCCGCGCTCATCGCGGACCCCTCGACGGCGGGGATCGAGGTCGACGTGACGGAGAAGGCCCTGCGGATCCAGGCGGTCGACTTCGGGCGGTTCACGACGCTGCTGCCGAAGGTCGCGCGCGAGAACGGCATCCGGCTGCTCACCGTGTCCCCGTCCGACGAGTCCCTCGAATCGGTCTTTTCCTATCTCGTAGCGGCCTGAGTAGTGGCCTGAAAGGAGCTGTGAAGCGTCATGTACGACCCCACAGTCGCCCGGCTCACCTACCGGGCCCTGCTCGGCCGGCGCCGGGCCGCCATCCTGTTCGTCCTGCCGGTCCTGCTGGTGGCCATCGCCGTGGCGGTACGAGCGTTCGCCGGGGCCGATGACGGTGTCGCCTCCGGAGTGCTGGGCGGCTTCGCCATCGCCACGATGGTTCCGCTCATCGGCGTGATCGCGGGCACCGGCGCCATCGGGCCGGAGATCGACGACGGATCGATCGTCTACCTGCTGGCCAAGCCGGTGAAGCGACCCACGATCATCTTCACCAAACTCATCGTCGCCATCGCCGTGACGATGCTGTTCTCGGCGCTGCCCACATTCGTCGCGGGCCTGATCCTCAACGGCAACGGCGGGCAGATCGCCGTGGCGTACACGATCGCGGCACTGGTCGCCTCGATCGCGTACAGCGCGCTGTTCCTGCTGCTCGGTACGGTCAGCCGGCACGCGGTGGTCTTCGGCCTGGTGTACGCGCTGGTGTGGGAGGCACTCTTCGGCAGCCTCGTGCCCGGGGCCAGGACCCTCAGTGTGCAGCAGTGGTCCCTCTCGGTCGCGGAGAAGGTCGCAGGGGACGGAGTGGTCACCTCGGACGTGGGCCTGCCGCTCGCGACCGTCCTGCTGGTCGGCGTCACGGTCGCAGCGACCTGGTACGCGGGTCAGAAGCTGAGGGCGCTGAAGCTCGCCGGCGAGGAGTGAGACCGGAACCCGTGCAACCCCCGCCCCTCTTGGGCGGGGGTTGTTCCATGTGCGCGAGCGGACCACGTGACTGTACGGTTATCGGCTCGTTGTGCAGGGCGCGTGGAGGCAACTGGAATCCGTGGCGTCGAGCTTTCGTGAATGCGGGGAATGCCGGCAGCGGTGAGGCGAGCGCCCACCCGGCCGGTCATCGAGTAGTGGCAACCATGAGCGACCTCCGCCCTCGCAGCCCGGGGACAGGGCTCTCCTTGCCGTTCCCACGCACGAGAGGCACACCCATGCCCACGGAAGTCGCCCTGCTCGAATCCCAAGCCCTCCGGGTCGAGCAGATGGGGCGCGTCGAAGTCCTCGACAAGGTGAAAAGCCTTGTCATGCTCCCTGATGGAATTCACCTTCGCGCGGAGGAGGTGGCTTGCTACTTCGAAGTATCCACAACCTCTGTCAGGAGGCTGACGGACCGGCATCAGAAGGAGTTGGTCAGCAACGGCATGAGGGTGCTGCGGGGCGCTGAGCTGCAGTCCTTCCATAGCGACATGGTGTCGCTATGGAAGGGTGAGGGGCCGGGAAGTTATCCACAGGCAGCCACGCAGCTCCGGCTCTACACCCGCCGGACCGTGCTCAACGTCGCCATGCTTCTTCGCGACAGCGACATCGCGCGCAGCGTCCGGACTCATCTGCTCGACGCGGAGGAGGACCTCAGGGCCTCCTATGTCTCACTCGACCGGCGCGTCACCCGCATCGAGGGCTGCCTCGCCGACGTGGGTAGCGCTCTCCAGGAGCTCGGTCCAGTGCTCGGCCGGATGTCGCAGCGGCTCGACTCCCTCGACCGGAAGCTCGATGTGACCCATCAGGTCGTCGGTGCGATCAGCATCCGGCTCACCGATGTCTCGCACGACGTCATCCGGCTCGATGCCCGCATGGATGAACTCGCCCACCGGCTGAGGGATCTGGGCCGCCGCAGGAGCGGCTGACGTACGTCCGGGGGCCACCCGAAAATGGGTGGCCCCCGGACTCCGGTCTCCTGCACAGTGAGGGGGACGGCGCGGGAGGGCGCCGTCCCTGCAGACCGGGAGAGGACCGCGGCGATGACCAGGAGTCCGAGTCCGTCGTGTTCCCGACAGGGTGGTCCGCAGCCGGCACCGCGGTAGCTTCATCAGCTGCCCGCGTGGCGGCCCGCGGCAGGACCCCGGGTGGCCTTTCGCGCGCGACGCGCGGCCACCCCCCCCCGGAGGATTGGCCGAGTGGTAAGGCAGCGGCTTGCTAAGCCGTCGTCGGGGCACGACCCCGCGCGCGTTCGATCCGCGCATCCTCCGCCGGAGCTGGAGACCCTAGGCGCGCGTTGCCGTCCGGAGCAGCTCCTCCAGCACCACCGCGATGCCGTCGTGCTCGTTCGACGCGGTGATCTCGTGCGCCACGGCCTTCAGCTCGTCGTGCGCGTTGGCCATGGCGACGCCGTGCTGCGCCCAGCCGAACATGGGGATGTCGTTCGGCATGTCACCGAACGCGAGCGTGTCCGACGCCTTGAGCCCCAGACGGCGCGCGGCGAGCGAGAGTCCGGTCGCCTTGCTGAGCCCCAGGGGCAGGATCTCCACGACACCAGGACCTGCCATGACCACGTTCACCAGGCTTCCGACGGCCTGCCGAGCGGCCTGCGTCAGTGCGTCGTCGTCGAGCTCGGGGTGCTGTATGTAGACCTTGTTCAGCGGAGCGGTCCACATCTCGGCGGGGTCGTTCATGTAGAGGGCGGGAAGCGGTCCCTCGTGCACCCGGTAACCGGGCCCGACCAGCACCTCGCCCTCGAGTCCGTCACGGCTCGCCGCCAGTGCCAGCGGACCTACCTCCGCCTCGATCTTGGACAGCGCGAGCCCGGCGAGCTGCCGGTCGAGGGTGAGGGAGGTCAGCAGCCTGTGCTCGCCGGCGTGGTAGACCTGCGCACCCTGACCGCACACGGCGAGACCCTCGTAGCCCAGATCGTCCAGGATGTGCCGGGTCCACGGCACCGCGCGCCCGGTGACGACGATGTGCGCGGCGCCGGCCGCGGTGACCGCGGCCAGCGCCTCCCGGGTGCGTTCCGAGACGGTGTGGTCGTCGCGCAGCAGGGTGCCGTCGAGATCGGTCGCGACGAGCTTGTAGGAGAAGGTCACTTGGAGACCGGCTCCAGCAGCTCGCGTCCGCCCAGATACGGACGGAGCATCTCGGGCACGCGCACCGAGCCGTCGGGCAGCTGGTGGTTCTCCAGGATCGCCACGATCGTGCGGGGTACGGCGCAGAGCGTGCCGTTCAGCGTGGCCAGCGGCTGGACCTTCTTCCCGTCGCGCATGCGGACGGAGAGCCGGCGCGCCTGGAAGCCGTCGCAGTTCGAGGCGGAGGTCAGCTCGCGGTACTTGCCCTGGGTCGGGATCCACGCCTCGCAGTCGAACTTCCGCGAGGCCGAGGCCCCCAGGTCACCGGTGGCGACATCGATCACCTGGAACGGAAGCTCGAGGCCGGTGAGCCACTGCTTCTCCCAGTCCAGGAGCCTGCGGTGCTCGGCCTCGGCGTCCGCCGGGTCGACGTACGAGAACATCTCGACCTTGTCGAACTGGTGGACGCGGAAGATGCCCCGGGTGTCCTTGCCGTACGTACCCGCCTCGCGGCGGAAGCAGGGCGAATAGCCTGCGTACCGCAGGGGCAGCTTGTCGGCGTCGATGATCTCGTCCATGTGGTACGCCGCGAGGGGAACCTCCGACGTGCCGACCAGGTAGTAGTCGTCCTTCTCCAGGTGGTACACGTTCTCCGCGGCCTGGCCGAGGAAACCCGTGCCCTCCATGGCGCGCGGGCGGACCAGCGCGGGGGTCAGCATGGGGACGAAGCCGGCTTCGGTGGCCTGCGCGATCGCGGCGTTGACCAGGGCAAGCTCGAGCAGCGCACCGATGCCGGTCAGGTAGTAGAAGCGCGATCCGGACACCTTGGCGCCGCGCTCCATGTCGATGGCGCCCAGGGCCTCGCCGAGCTCCAGGTGGTCCTTGGGCTCAAAGCCCTCCGCACCGAAGTCACGGATCGTGCCGTGCGTCTCCAGGACGACGAAGTCCTCCTCGCCGCCGACCGGCACGTCCTCGTGGACGATGTTGCCGAGCAGCAGGAGCAGCCGCTTGGCCTCGGCATCTGCCTCGTCCTGCGCGGCGTCCGCCGCCTTGACGCCGGTCTTCAGCTGCTCGGCCTTCTTGAGGAGCTCGGCGCGCTCCTCGGGGGTGGCCTTCGGGATCAGCTTCCCGAGCGACTTCTGCTCGGAGCGGAGTTCGTCGAAGCGCACGCCGGACGACCTGCGCAGCTCGTCGGCGGAGAGCAGGGCGTCGACGAGCGCGACGTCCTCTCCACGGGCGCGCTGGGAGGCGCGAACACGGTCGGGGTCCTCACGGAGCAGGCGAAGGTCAATCACCCCTCAAGGCTACCGGTGCGAGGATCCGCCACTCGAACCGATATCGACGAGCGTGGCGCTTTGCCCGAATTGCCGGGATCGATAAGGTCGGGGAGAATCGCGGACCTGGCAGAAGCGGGGGCCGTCAGGGAAAAGGTCCCATTGCCCCGAAAGGCGAGTGCGTGCGCCTGTCTTTTGACGCATCGCCGGTGCGTGTGCGCCGAGTTGGAGGGGCGGGGCGGCTGCGTTGTCCACAGGCTTCCGTGGATGGAATTAGTTATCCACAGGCTGTGAAGAAGATCTGTGGATGCCGGAAGGGATCGTTCCGAAAGCGGCATGACGGGCAGGGATTCGCAACTCAAACCCGACCTGCGTGCTCATTCGGGTGGGTATTCCTAGATCCAATGAGTTGATCAACGGAATTGGAGTGACGCGGGGTGGGGTGTGCCCGCGTGGGGGATCCAGGGATGATGGGGCGATTTGTCGACCATGTCGTATTGCGGTGTCGACTTGTCCCCAGGCTCCGGGGAGCCCTGTGGATAACTTTGTGTGCGGAATGAAAATCTGCGGGTAAGGCCGGCTGGCGGCGTGATCGGCCTTCCCCGCAGGCTTCAGACCCGGCCGTCCTGGCTGCGGGCCAGCCAGTCGGACGCCTCGGTGAAGTCCCTGTCCGACGTTCCGATGCGCAGAGGGCTGACCTCTTCGGGTGTCACCCCGGCGCGCGGATACGAACCGAGGAACCGCACGTTCGGGCAGATCCGCTTCAGCCCCATCAGTGCTTCGCCTACGCGGCGATCCGCGATGTGCCCCTCCGCGTCCACGGCGAAGCAGTAGTTCCCGATGCCCTCTCCGGTGGGCCGGGACTGGATCAGCATCAGGTTGACCCCGCGGACGGCGAATTCCTGCAGTAGTTCGAGGAGCGCACCCGGATGGTCGTCGCCGAGCCAGATGACCACAGAGGTCTTGTCGGCTCCTGTGGGCGCGGACGGCCGGGCCGGACGTCCGACCAGCACGAAGCGGGTCTGGGCGTTCTCCGCATCGTGGATCTCCGTCACCAGCGGCTCCAGCCCGTAGGTCGCCGCGGCGAACTCGCCGGCGAAGGCGGCGTCGTAGCGCCCCTCCTGGACCAGCCGGGCACCATCGGCGTTAGAGGCCGCCGACTCCCACAACGCGTTGGGCAGGTTGGCCGCCATCCAGTTGCGCACCTGGGGCTGCGCCGCCGGGTGCGCGGTGACGGTCTTGATGTCCGTCAGTTTCGTACCGGGACGCACCAACAGGGCGAAGGTGATGGAGAGCAGAACCTCGCGGTAGATCATCAGGGGGGCGCCCGTTGTCAGCTCGTCGAGCGTCGCGCTGATCCCGCCCTCCACGGAGTTCTCGATGGGGACGAGTGCTGCCGCCGCCTCCCCGCCACGCACCGCGTCCAGCGCGGCCGGCACCGAGACCATCGGAACGAGTTCGCGGGTGGCGGCTTCGGGGAGGGTACGGAGGGCCACCTCGGTGAAGGTGCCTTCGGGGCCGAGGTAGGCGTAGCGCGTGGCTGACATACGGTCACCCTAATGCGCCGATGGACGGGCCCGTGAGCCTCGCCTGTCCACAGGGAGCTGCGCCCCTCGCGCCTCTCGTGCGTGCCGGCGTACGAGCTGCGCCCCCTCGCGCCTGCCGGCGTACGAGCTCGTGCCCCTCGTGTGTGCTGACGCACGAGCCCGTGGCGGTTCAGGCCTCCAGCAGCCGCTGTCCCACGTACTCCCCGGACGCTGCACCTCCGGGCACGGCGAACAGGCCGCTCGTCTCGTGCCGGATGAACGGAGAGAGCGCGTCCCCGCGGTCGAGCTTGCGCTGGACCGGGATGAAGCCTTTGAACGGATCTGCCTGCCAGCAGATGAAGAGCAGTCCGGCGTCCGGGGTGCCGTCCTCCGAGATGCCGTCGTGGTACGAGAACGGACGGCGCAGCATCGCGGCGCCACCGTTCTTCTCGGGGGAGGAGATCCGGGCGTGTGCGTTGCTGGGGATCAACAGCTTGCCGTCCGGCCCCGTCTTGTCCAGGTCCATGGCGGTGTCCTCCGAGCCGCCGCTGAGCGGGGCACCATCCGCCTTGCTCCGTCCGATGACCTGTTCCTGACGTTTGACCGTGAGTTCCTCCCAGTCGTCCAGCAGCATCCTGATGCGACGGACGACGGCGTACGAGCCGCCTGCCATCCAGGCGTACTCCGACGATCCGCCGTCCTGTACGAAGATCCGCCCCTCGAAGTCGCTCTCGGCGGGTTTCGGGTTGTTGGTGCCGTCGACCTGGCCCATCAGGTTGCGCGCGGTCATAGGCCGGTCCGTGGTGCCCGGGGTGCGGTTGAAGCCGTTCATCTGCCACCGAACCCGGGCCGCCGAGCCCGCCTCCTTCTGAAGGGCGCGCAGCGCGTGGAAGGCGACGAGTGCGTCGTCGGCACCGATCTGTATCCAGAGGTCGCCGTCGGAGCGTCTGACGTCGAGCTGGTCGGAGGAGAAGGACGGCAGCGGATCCAGGGCGGCAGGCCGGTGGCCGGTCAGCCCGGTGCGTGTGAAGAAGGTTCGCCCGAACCCGAAGGTGACCGTCAGGGAGGACGGCCCGGCATCCAGGGCCACCCCGGTGTCGTGCCCTCGGCCGGTGTCCGTCGGCTCACCGGCCATCAGCCGTTCCGCCACGGCCGACCAGCGGCGCATCAGGGCGGCTGCTTCCTTCCGTCCCGCGCCGGGCGCGAGATCGAAGGCGACCAGGTGCCCGCGGGCCTGAAGCGGAGTGGTGATCCCCGCCTGATGTTTCCCGTGAAACATCGCCTCGGTCGAGCCGACTGCGGTCAGCGGTGTCGGCTTCTCCCCGCGCGTCGCGGCGTAGCCGCCCGCGCCGCCTGCCGCGCCCAGGACCAGTCCTGCCGCACCGGCTGCTCCCGCGCTCCCGATCAGCCGCCGCCGGGAGACACCGCCGACGGTGCCCGTCCCCGATCCGTCGCGGCGGTCGGCGGTGGCGCCGTTCTCCCTGGGGTCGTCCTTCTTCGTGCTCAACCTGCTCAGCCGATCTTCACGTTCTTGTCGATGGTTGTCTGGTCGATGTCGGACGTACGCACCGTCACTGCGACCTTCCAGTCGCCCGCCATCGGGATCTGTACGCCGCTCGCGGTCCAGTGCCCCACAGCGAGGCGGTCGGGGACGACGGGCAGTGGACCGATGTCCTTGGACTCCAGGGTGAAGGCGAGCTTCACCTCGGGGACGTCCATCGGGCGTTCGTCGGATCCGTCGATCCAGAGGTGCACGCTGTTCGAGCCGGTGCCGCCGGGCGAGATGTCCAGGCGTACCGTCCCCTTGCCGTTCTGCCCGCCCGTGTCGAAGGGCAGGCTCAGATTCACCTGCCCGCCGGTCACAGGTGCGGCCGCCTCCGTGGTGTTTCCCCGGGCGGCCTCCTCCTCGGTGCGGCCGGGTTCGGTGGCGGTCAGGATCGTGGTGACAACGAGGAGCACCACTGCGATGCCCGTCTCCACCATCACGGAACGACGCAGTCCGGAGCGGTCCGGGTCGGCGTCGCGGGCGCGCTTCTCCTTCGTCGCCGTCAGCGCGGCGCGCTGCCGGGAGAGCTGGGCGGCGCGCTCCGGAGCCACCTCCTCGTCGGCACGGGCGGCCGAGGACGCCGATGCCGCTGTCCCCTCCGAAGGCGCCGATTCCGTCGGCCCCTTCGAGGCAGCAGATGGTGTCGCCTCCTCCGAGGCAGCAGATGCCGTCGCCTCCTTCGTCGAGGCAGCAGATTCCGCCGGCCCGTCCGAAGCAGCGGATTCCGTCGACGACGCCGAAGGAGCAGCCGGTACCTTCGCCCCCTCCGGCGCAGCCGATCCCAGCGACTCCGAAGCAGCCGGACCGGTTTCGTCGGCGCCGACGGCGCGCTCGGTCAGCCGCCCCGTCCACCGCCGGGATATCCACGCGACGCCGATGAGCACGGCGACGAGCGCAATCTTGATGAGCAGCAGCTGCCCGTACCGCGTACCGGTCAGCGCCGACCATGAGCCGACCTGCCGCCAGGACTGGTAGAGCCCGGTCGCGGCGAGGACGATCACACTGCCGAACGCCAGCCGGGAGAACCGCCGTACCGCGTCGCTCGTGATGTCCGGCGTCCGGTACAGAGCGACCAGCAGCGCGGTGAGCCCGCCCAGCCAGCCGGCGACGGCGAGCAGGTGGAGTACGTCGACCGGCATGGCGATGCCCGGCTGGATCCCCGTCGAGGCGTGCTCGGCCAGGGCCCACGTACCGGCGATGCCCGCGGCGATGACCGCTCCGCCTATCGCGAGCCCGAAGGTGAGGTCCTGCTTCTCCTTCTCGTCCTCGCGCTTGGCGTACGCCCCGAACAGGACGGCGATGAACAGCGCGGAGGCGCCGAGGAGCAGCAGCCGGGAGACCAGCGCTGCCCCCGGCTTGGTGTCGAGGACGGACTGGAGGCCCTCGAGGTCGAAGGCATCCGAGATCCTGCCGGATCCGGTGTAAGGGCTGCGCAGGAAGAGCATGGCCAGGGTGGCCGCGGTGAGCGTGACCCAGCCGCGTACGACGAGCCGCTGCAGAGGGCGTGCGCCCGCCCCGCGCTGCCAGCAGGCGAGTACGAAGGCCGACCCGCCCGCGAGCAGGATGAACCCGGCGTACGCGGCGTAGCGTGCGATGCCGTAGAGCGCACCCACGAGGCCGCCGCCGGCCTCGCCGGAGGGCAGGGCCACGGTGGTTTCCGAGGGGGCGCCGACGGAGAAGGTGAAGGCGCCCGAGACCGGATGGCTGTCCGCGGACACGGCCTGCCACGCGACGGTGTAGGTGCCGTCGGGCAGGCCGCTGTGGAGCTCGACGCCGTACCGCACGGCGCCGCCGCTCGTCAGATCGCGAGGGGCCCCGGTGTCGGCCCGCTCCCCGCTCGGGTCCAGGACCCGGATCGAGTCGTCGCCCACGGCGATCTGCTCGGAGAAGGTGAGCGTGACTTCCTCCGGGGCGGTGGCGACCACCGCCCCGTCCTGCGGATCGCTCCCCGTGAGAGCGGCGTGCGCGGACGCGGGACTCGCGCCGGCCAGCACCAGGCCGAACAGCAGGCTGATCAGCGCGGCGAGGAGCGCGACCGCTGCGAGCGGCCGTCGTACCGGAGAGGGCCCGAAGCGCGGGGCGGTGGCTGTCATGGGGTGTCAGTACCTCACTGCTTCTTCGGGTTGTAGGTGGTCTCCTTCACGGGAATGTCGACCGTGATGGGGTCGGCCTTCTCGAAGTGCAGTTCCACGGAGACCGTCTCTCCCCGCTTGGGCTGCTGCTTCAGGTCCGTGAACATGATGTGGTTCCCGCCGCGTTCGAGATCGAGCTCGCCGCCGGCGGGCACCTCGAAGGACGTGACCATCCGCATCGTCCGGTCCTTGGTCTCGTGGATGGAGACGTTGTCCGACAGGGAGCTGGTCACCGAGGTGAGCCGGTCGGTGGCGTCGCCGCTGTTCTTCACGAGGAGGAAACCGGCCGCCATGTCGCTGACGGGCTGGGGCATGAAGGCCCCGGTCACCTCCAGCTGCGGCACGCTGCTGGAGGAACACGCCGTCAGCGCCAGCCCCGTGGTGAGGGCCAGGGCGCCGACGGCAGTCGTGCGGCGGTTCACGGGGTCTCCCCCTTGACGAGCTCAGGGAGGTCCTCGGTGTAGTCCTCGGCAGTGGTGTCCTCGCTGTAGAGCACGTACCCCTTGTCGGTCTTCGGGGAGAACGCGATGACCTGGGCGCCGTGCATCGAGACGACTGTGCCGTCCTTCTCCTTCTTCGGCGGGTCGATGCCGATGCCGATCTGCCGCGCGCCCGCCTGGATGGTCGGGAAGTCGCCCGTGAGGCCGGTGAACTCCGGGTCCTGAGCCTTGAGCCAGCTGCCCAGGGACGCAGGTGTGTCCCGTTCGGGGTCAGTCGTGACGAAGACGACCTGGAGCTTGTCCTGGTCGGCCTTGGGCAGCGCCCGCTTGGCGATCGCGATGTTGCTCATGGTCAGCGGACACACGTCGGGGCAGTTGGTGTAGCCGAAGTAGATGAGTGTCGGCTTGCCCTTGGTCTGCTCGCGCAGGTCGTACTTCTTGCCGTGCGTGTCCGTGAGGACGAGGTCGGGCTTGGTGAACGGCTGGTCGAGCACGGTCGCGGGCTTGGACTCGGTCTCGGAGGAGACCTCGGCGACGGAATTGTCCGCCGAGTCCCCGCCTCCGCAGGCCGACAGGGTCAGTGCGGCCACGGCGGCGAACGCCGCGGCCAGCACCGTCTTCTTGCTGTGCATGGAGCTGATTCCTGATCTGTGAATTGCGGGTGGTGGAGCCGGCTGATCAGGCGCTGCGGCGACGGCCGGCGAGGACGCCGAACGCGACGCCTGCGACGCCGACCACGATGCCGACGATGCCGAGGACGCGGGCGGTGCTGTCGGTGCCCGACGAGGACGTGTCGTCCGAGGACGCCGTCGTCTCCTTCGCCTTCTCCGTCTCACCGCTCTTGTCGTCCGCGGCGGCACCGTGGGCGTCTGCCGCAGGGGCGGCCAGCGCGAGGACGGGGGCGGGGCTCTCAGGCTCCTCGCCACCCGCGGTGGGCTCCTCGATCCAGCGGACGACTTCCTTGTTGCTGTACGTCTGGAGCGCCTTGAAGACGAGCTGGTCGGCGTCCTCCGGCAGCTGCCCCAGCGAGAGCGGGAACTGCTGGAAGAAGCCGGGCTCGATACCGCTGCCGTCCGCGGTCCAGGTGACCTTGGAGACCGCTTCGTTGATCTTCTTGCCGTGTACCTCGAGCGGCTCGGCCAGCTTGCTCTTCGTGACGTCGATCTTCCAGCCGGCCACCGGCTGCGGGCTGACGGACGCCAGCGGGTGGTCCGTCGGGAAGCTGACCTCGAGCTTGACGGTGGAGGCGTTGTCGCGCTCGTTGGGGACCTTGAAGTTGACGGTGGCGTAGCCGCCCTTCGCGGCCTCGCCCTGCGGCTGGACGCTGACGTGCGCGGAGGCGGTACCGGCGAGCAGCAGGACGGTGGACGCGGCGAGGCCGCCGGCGAGGGCGATGCGGGAAACGTTCATGGCAGGGATCACTCCACAGGAGATGAGGAAAAGGTGGTCCGGCGCGCGGAGGCGCGTCGGCATCACGACCACCTCCTCACCGCAATCCCGGCGGAGGGGTCGTGTCAGGCTGCGCGTACGTATACGGGCGGCGGCCCGCGCCTGATCACCATGTGCTGCAGAGGGTCCCCGGCGGCCGGTGCGGGGATGTCGACGGCGCTGCGGAGAGGGCGCGGCCCGGTCGTGGGCTGCCCCGGGAGCCCCGCGCGCAGTGCGCGTACGAGAGCCATCGCCACGCGCAGCGCGCGCAGCCTGGCCCCGGCCGCGAGCTGCCGGCCTCCCTGAGCCGAGAGCCTGGCCAGCCGGAAGAGCGCGATCTCGCCGCGGCGGAGCAGCCAGCCGGTGGCGAGCGCGGCGAGCAGGTGCCCCAGGAGCATGGGCAGGCTGGGCAGGCCGGACATCACTGTGTCCAGGACCGTCGGGCCGGTGTCCGGGGCGGCTGCCGCTCCCGATGCCAGGTGGGTGTGTCCCTGGGCCACCGTCGCGGGGTCCAGGCCTGCGGTGGTCACGATGCGGTGGGCCTCACCGGCGCTCAGCTGCGCCGGTCCGGCACCGCAAACCAGCCCGGCGGCGAATCGGATCAGCGAGTCGTCCCCGGCCCCCGTCGAGGCGGCCGGCGCGTGCCGCTCGAGCCCGAAGAGGACGTGCAGGGCGAGCTGCCCGGCCGCAAGGGCGGCGGTGATCGACAGAAGGGTCCGCTCACGGCCGGCGAGCGCCGCGGTGACGGCGAACACTCCGGCGAAGGCAGCCGGGAGGGTCCACCCGGTCACGCTCACACCCGCGGCGAGGCCATGTCCGGCGGCAGCGAGCACGACACAGACCGCGGTGAACACCGCGGTCCTCAAAAGCCGCATACCGGCTCCGGCGCGTGCGACAGGCATAGACATGGCCGGGTCATCATCCCACTGGGCCCCCCGCCTCCGTACGGCAGGTCCGGAAGGTCGGCATCCGTCCCCATGAGGGTGTGATCAGGGGGTGTTGCACCTGTTCATGGGCGCTTCCGGGCCGTGATCGGGGCCCGCCATACACCGGTGAGCGGAATATCCGCATCCGCCGAATGGGCGCTGTCACAGCGGATCCGTGCTTACGACGTGCTCATCGCGGCAATACGTAACGGTATGTCGAGCCGCAGCCAGGAGGCTGGAGCATGAGCATGTGGTGGTCACTCCATTTGCGGCGCGAAGCTGCGAGCGTTCCGCTCGCCCGGCGTTTCCTGCTCGGCACCATGGAGACGGCAGGGGTGGATCCGGACATCTCCTACGACCTCTCGGTCGCGCTCAGCGAAGCCTGCGCGAACGCCGTCGAACACGGCGGGGACCGAGGGGACACCGGCGGGGTGTCGGACGCGGGCCCGGCTTCCGTCGGTGACAAGCAGCCCGGACACGCCTGCGGGCAGTACCGGGTGACGGCATATCTGGACGGCGAGAAATGCCGTATCGAAGTCGCCGACTCGGGTCCCGGGTTCCCTTCCCGACGCATGCTTCGTACCGCCGGGTGTCCGTCGGACCCGCAGCCGGCCGCCGCCCGCACCACGGGCGACCCTTCGTGCGGGCGCGCCGCGGTCCATCCGCCTGCCACGGCGGAGAGCGGCCGTGGGCTCTGCCTGATCGAGGAGCTCGCAGATCACGTCCACTTCGGCAACCGGCCGGGGCGCGGCGCTGTGGTGAGTTTCGACAAGGTCCTGAAATGGCGGGAGGGCGCGCTGCTCATGGTGTCCTGAGCGGCGCGCCCTCCGGCGCACGTGATCGGCTTCGCGCCGGCCGTGTCAGCCCTTGAGCCGGGCCATCCAGGCCTCGACCTCGTCGGACCGGCGCGGCAGCGCGGAGGACAGGTTCCGGTTGCCGTCCTCCGTCACGAGGATGTCGTCCTCGATCCGGACCCCGATCCCCCGGTAGTCCTCGGGCACGGTGAGGTCGTCGGCCTGGAAGTACAGTCCGGGCTCGACCGTGAGGCAGACCCCCGGCTCCAGGGTGCCGTTGACGTACGTCTCCGTGCGCGCGACGGCGCAGTCGTGGACGTCCATGCCGAGCATGTGGCCGGTGCCGTGCAGCGTCCAGCGGCGCTGGAGGCCGAGCTCCAGGACCTTCTCCACGGTCAGGTCGCCCAGGAGCCCCCACTCGACCAGCTTCTCGGTGAGCACCCGCTGAGCGGCGTCGTGGAAGTCACGGAAGGCGGCGCCCGGCTTCACGGCCGCGATGCCCGCCTCCTGAGCCTCGTACACCGCGTCGTAGATCTTCCGCTGGAGCGGAGAGAACGTGCCGTTGACGGGCAGCGTCCGGGTGATGTCGGCGGTGTAGAGCTCGTCGGTCTCGACGCCCGCGTCGAGCAGCAGGAGCTCGCCGGAGCGGACCGGGCCGTCGTTGCGGACCCAGTGCAGCGTGGTGGCGTGCGGGCCGGCCGCGCAGATCGAGCCGTAACCGATGTCGTTGCCGTCGACGCGGGCGCGCAGGAAGAAGGTGCCCTCGATGTAGCGCTCGCTCGTGGCCTCGGCCCTGTCGAGGACCTTGACGACGTCCTCGAAGCCGCGCGCCGTGGCGTCGCAGGCCTTCTGCAGCTCGGCGATCTCGAAGGCGTCCTTGACCACGCGGGCCTCGGAGAGGAAGACGCGCAGTTCCTCGTCGCGCTCCGCCGTGACCTTGTCGGTGAGGGCGGCTTCGATGCCCGCGTCGTGTCCACGGACGTTGCGCACGGGGCCGGTGGCCCCGGCCAGCGCGGCCGGGAGTTCGCGGACGTCCTTCGCCGGGATGCCGAGCAGCTGCTCGGCCTCGGTGAGGGAGTTGCGGCGGCCGACCCAGAGCTCGCCCTGCCCGTCGAGCCAGAACTCGCCGTTTTCACGGTCGGAGCGGGGCAGCAGGTAGACCGTCGCCTCGTGCCCGCCCTTGGACGGCTCGAGCACCAGGACGCCGTCCTGGGTCAGGTCGCCGGTGAGGTACGCGTACTCGGTGGAGGCGCGGAACGCGTACTCGGTGTCGTTGGAGCGGGTCTTCAGGTTGCCCGCGGGAACGACGAGCCGCTCGCCGGGGAAGCGCGCGGAGAGCGCGGCGCGGCGGGCGGCGGTGTGGGAGGCCTGGGCGATCGGCTCCAGGCCGTGCAGCTCGGTGTCGGCCCAGCCGGACTTCATGTTCTCGGCGAGCTCATCGGAAATGCCCGGGTACAGGCCGTTCTTCCGCTGCTTGATCGGCTCTGCTTCTGCTGCTTCCGGGGTCTCCGGGGCGAGCTCCTCAGACACGTTATGTCCTCCTTGTACGACACTGGACCCCCGCCATCGTACGGGTGTACGGAAGGGGAGCCCAGTGCCGGAAGACCTCTCACGGCTCCGGAGCCGCTCCCGGCGGCCGAGGGTGCCCTCAGTCGAAGCGCGCTGCCAGCAGCGCGATGTCCTCCGTGCTGCCGATCCTGCCCGCACCGTCGGGAAGGACGGCTCGCAGGACGTGGTCCGCGACGGCCCCGGGATCCTGGCGGAGCACCTGGGGTACGCCCGCCGCAGCCGAGCGCAGCCGTGCGAACGCCCGGTCCGTGGTGGCTCCGGTGCGGCGCAGCAGTCCATCGGTGTAGAAGAGCACCGTCTCGCCCGGGCGGGGCGTGAACTCCACGCTCGGCGCCTCCCAGCAGGAGAGCATGCCAAGCGGTGCGGAAAGAGTCGTCTCGACGAACTCGGTACGCCGCTCGCCGGTCACAAGGGGCGGTGTGTGCCCGGCGCCGGCGAGCAGGATGGTGCGCCGTTCGGGTTCGCAGTACGCGTACAGGGCGGTCGCCGCGCGGGCGGGTTCGGTCAGCCGTAGCAGCAGCTCGAGGTCGGAGAGCACGGCTACGGGGTCCTCGCCCTCCATCACGGCGTACGCCCGCAGTCCCGCGCGGAGGCGGCCCATGGCGGCCAGGGCGGCCGGACCTGAGCCGCCCACCGAACCGACGGACAGTCCGAGCGCGTTGTCCGGGAGTGGCAGCGCGTCGTACCAGTCGCCGCCGCCGTCCGGTGCGGACCGGTGGCGGGCGGCCAGCCGCACTCCGGGGATCCGGGGCAGCCTGCTGGGGAAGAGCTCCTCTGCGATCACGGCGGCATCCGCCCTGGCGCGTTCGAGTTCGAGCAGGCGGGCCAGATGTTCGGCGGCGTAGCGCGCGTACAGCCCGACGAGGTGGCACTGGCGTTCCAGGGGTTCGGCGGGTTCGTCGTAGAGCCAGACGGCCGCACCGAGCCGGCCCGCGGTTCCGGTGGCCAGGGGCTGGGCGTAGCTGGCGGCGTATCCGAGCCGGGCGGCGACCTCGCGGCAGCGGGGGTCGAGACCGGTGTCGCCGAGGATGTCGGGACTGGCCAGTGGGCCGTCGGTATCGGGGAGGCCTTCGAGGAAGCGGCCGTAGGCGGTGGCGCTGCGGGGGACCGTCTCGATGTGTCCCAGTTCGGCGTGCGCCAGGCCGAGCCCGATCGTGCGGGACGGCCCGCCGCCGTCGGCCGGTTCGAGGATGAGGAGTCCCCGGCCGGCACCCACGAGGGCCGCCCCGGCCGCCAGGATTTCTTGCAGGGCGCTGTCCAGGGCGCTGGTTCCGGCCAGCCGTTCGGTGAGTTCGTGCAGTGTGGTGAGGTCGGAGACCCAGCCGGCCAGCCGGTCCTGGATGAAGGCTCCCGGCGCGGACGGCATACCTTCCGTGGGCGCGGCAGTGTGCGTTGAAACGGGAACCATGGGGTCGATTCCAGCCACTTTCGGAGGGTGGGGGGCGCTCATGGCAGTCGGCTTTCCGACCGGTGCGTTTTGTCGAATAGCATCGCAAACCCCCATGTCGTTCTGCGCCGCTATCGGTGCAACCACATGTACACGCACCCACATCTACACGCACAAGTAAGGCGATGTCCAGCATTGTCCCTGGGGTATTTATGGTGTCCGTGAGACAGTTAACTTGGCCGAAAAATGCACCCCCGGACTGCTTTTTGCGATCGACTGGGTGCGCCCGACAGGGGCTCTCTCGGGGTGAAACGCCGGAGGGAGCGTCATCCCGGGCATGCTGGGTACGTAATCGTGGATGGCCAGGGGCAGTTGTGACCGCCCCGGAACCCGACAGCGAGCCCGGGCGTCCTCACTGGTGACGGCCGCCCGCCGACCCCGAATGTCGGGGTTGCACAAGGGACGGCACGCGCGACGCGCACGCCGACCGCGCGATGTTTGACTCGGCTCGGCTCAACTCGGTTCGACTCGGCTCAGCTCCATTCTGTTCGGTTCCACTCTGCTCGGCTCGGCTCACGCTCGGCACCGACTACTCGTCCGTACCGCAGACCCGATGAGCAAGCACGCACAGCGAAGAGACGCACACGTGGTGTAACGAGCACGTGGTGCGATGTGGACCTCGGCGTTCAACGGAAAGGAACGAGCGCTCATGCGCGAGATCCTCGGAAGGCGACGCAGGCACCGGCCACGGCGCAAGGGAAGTTCCGCCCAGCTCGACGCGGCGCTGATCTGTGCCACCGCCCGGAATTGGCCCGTGCTCCCCGGGGCAGGGCTGGCGACGGGAGCCGTACGCGGCGAACGCGGTCGCGGCTGCGCCTGTCCCGACCCCGAGTGCGCCGTACCCGGCGCACACCCCTTCGACCCCGGTCTCCTCGCGGCGACCACCGACGCACGCATGGTGCGCTGGTGGTGGACCAACCGGCCCACCGCCCCGGTCGTCCTGGCCACCGGTGGTCAGGCACCCTGTGCGCTGAGCCTTCCGGCCGTCGCCGGCGCCCGGGCGCTGACGGCGCTCGACGCGATGGGGCTGCGGCTCGGCCCCGTGGTGGCGACACCCACCAGATGGTCGCTGCTGGTCGCCCCGTACACCCTGGAGCGGCTCGGCGAGCTGCTCCATGCCAAGGACTGGGTGCCCAGCTCTCTGCGGTTCCACGGGGAGGGCGGCTATCTCGTCCTGCCTCCGTCCGAGGTGGGTGCGGGGCAGGTGCGATGGGAACGTGCACCGGAGGCCGGGAACGGCGCGCCGTGGCTCCCGGATGTGGAATCGGTCCTGGACGCGCTCGTCGAGGCGAGCAACAGCGCTCCGGACGGCGGCAGTCGGCTCGCGTACTGAGCTGCCGGCTGTACACCGACGCGGGCACAGCGGGCGGCTCACTCGTCGAGGGTGTGGGACCGCCCGGTCCCGCGTGAGGAGGCGGGCCACGTGTACCGAAAGGCGTCATCGCCGCGTTCTCCCCGCAGAACGCCCTGGCCGCAGGCCTTCTGACGGCCTGTCCCCAGCCGGGGGCACGGGTGCGCGATGGCGCCCGGCTGCGACTGCGTCCCCTCGTGCCGTGGGCTCTTTTCCCGCTTCGGAGAGCATGGGCGGATTATCTGTCCGAAACCGAACGCCCGAAGGCCTGTGGCTCACGCCGCCTCCGGCGCGGATCGGAGCCGACTTGGTGCACAGGGGAGGCCGAGACTCCGGACAGGCGCCGGGAGGGGCGCTGACGGAGGGGGCGGACGCCGGGCCGGACAGTCGCCGCAGGCCGCCCCCGATGAGCCGAGTGCTCCGGGGTGCGCCCCGGACGTCCGGGGCCGGAAACGAAGACGCCCGGCCGCTGGCGACGGGGGATGCACCAGCGACCGGACTTCCAGAACCGTAACAAGAGATCTGCCGTTAGCAAATTCGATCTCGCCTATTCGGACAGCGATTTACCGACGGGTACGGGTAGTTGTGACGGGAGTCACCGCCGCGTCCAGGCTGTCGTGACTGTCAGCTGAGCGTCACTTGGCGGTTGGTGAGCCCGCCGCGTGCCCGACGCTCCTCGGCAGTCAGCGGAGCGTCCGAGGCGAGGGCTTCGGCGAGCCGCTCCGCGAACTGTGCCGCGGGCTTCTCGCACTCCTCGGCCCTCATCGCGCTCGGCAGGTCCCAGACCGGCACCATAAGTCCGTGGGCCCGGAACGAGCCGACCAGGCGGGTCCCGTCGCCGAGGGAGGAGGCGCCCGCCGCGTGCAGCCGGGCGAGGGCGTCGAGGAGCTGCTCCTCGGGGTGCGGCATGACCCAGCGCAGGTGGTTCTTCTCCGGCGTCTCGCACCAGTACGCCGCGTCCACGCCGGAGAGCCGGGTGGTGGGGATGGCGGCCGCGTTGGCGCGCTCCAGGGAGGCGGCCACCTCCGCCGTGGCGTTCTCCGCGTCCGGGACCCAGAATTCGAATCCAGCGTGCACGACGGGCTCGAACGGGGCGTCCGGGTCGAGGACGTCCTGGAGCCGCGGGCCGTCGGCCGGCACCCGGCGGGCGGCGACCGGCGAACCGGGCTCGGCATCGAGCGCGCGCTGCAGCGTGTCCGCGAGATCGCGGCTGAGGTCGCCGGACGAGGTGTCGTTCTGCAGGGCGAGCAGGACGGAGCCGTCGTCGCGGCGCAGTGCCGGCCATGCCATGGGCAGCACGGTCGCGAGCGACACGGACGGCACGCCCTCGGGGAGGCCGTCCTTCAGCGTCAGCGCGACGGTGGCGGCGGGGACCAGCTCGCGCAGGGCGATCCAGTCGCACTCCCCGGAGATTCCCTCGAAGGGACGCTGGACCAGCTCGGTCACGGCCTGGGCGGCGGCGCGTCCGTGACACGCCTTGTAGCGGCGGCCCGAACCGCACGGGCAGGGCTCACGGGCCCCTACGACCGGGATTTCACCGTCCTTGAGCTGCGGCTTCCCGGCCTTGGACTGAGGGCGCTTCTTGGCCATGGTGGGCGATCTCCCGATTGCGACAGTGCGGTCTCGGGCGCGAGCCTAGCCGTCCCTGTGATCGCCGGGGCACACCTGCCGTGGCACCCTCGCGGCCCGCTCCGCCGCGCCGCGTGCCGTACCGCTCTCAGCCCGCGTCGTCGAAGGCGTCCAGAGCGTCGAGAGCGTCCGCGAGATCCAGCCCGTCGAGCGAGCCGAATCCGATCGTTCCGTGTATGCCGTCCAGACGGTTCAGCCCGGACCTTTCGCGGCGTGCGGACCTCGTGTGGCCCGGGGCCGCGGTCGGGAAACCACCGTGCCCGTGGCCCTTGGAGACCAGGGCCCAGACGGTGACCTCGCCGACCGTGTCGTCCCGCACGCCCCACTCCTGTGCGAGGGCGCTGATGATGTTGAGCCCGCGGCCGCCGCGCGCGGTGACCGACGGTGTGGCCGGGACCGGCCTGGTGGGTCCGCCGCCGTCGGTGACCTCGACGGTCAGGTCACCCCTTCTGTCCACGCGCCATGCGGCGCGGATGTCGCCGTCCCCCACCTCCGAGTGCTGTCCCAGCGGTCTGCCGTGCCGGCAGGCATTGCTGAGGAGTTCCGAAAGGATCAGTACAGCGTCGTCGACCACGGTGTCCGAGACCCCGTTGCTGCGCAGTTGCTCGCGCATACGGTGCCGCGCCTGTCCCACGCCCGCAGGGCCATGGGGTACATCCATGCTCGACGACGTCGGCACTTCCTGTGCCACCACAAACGCCACCCCCGAGACCTCCTTTGCCCCACGCCACGGATTGGATGCCCTCCTGGGCTGCGCCGGAAACCGGCCAAAGCCCTGTCAGTGATGCACTCGTAACGATCGATTGCGGAGTGAATGCGCCGGTGCACCCCCTGTAACTGATCTTAAGAGCGGCCAAGTTGCGACAGGACCTGTTTGGGGCGGTTTGTAATGATTGCTTCCACTCCGAGGCGCACACAGAGGTCGACGTCCTCCGGCTCGTTCACCGTCCAGACGTGCACTTCGTGCCCCGCCCGGTGCAAGCGCTCGACGTACCCGGGGTGATTGCGGACGATCCGCATTCCCGGTCCGGCGATCCGGGCTCCGGCAGGGAGCCGCCCGTCGCGCAGCCGTGGTGAGACGAACTGCATCAGGAAGACGGTGGGCAGGGTGGGGGCGGCCGCGCGGATGCGGTACAGGGACCGGGCGGAGAAACTCATGACGCGTACCGGGGACGGTCCTTCCGCCGGCGGAGCGTCCAGGCCGAACCGCCTGAGCAGGTGGAGCAGCCGCTCCTCGACCTGGCCGGCCCAGCGCGTGGGGTGTTTGGTCTCGATGGCCAGCTGGAGCGGCCGGCCGGCCGCCCGGACCTCGTGGGCGAGTTCGAGGAGCCGTTCCAGAGTGAGCACGGAAGTGAGCTCGCCCGGCACCGGGTCCCAGTCGGGGGACTCCTCATGGTCCTTCCAGGAGCCGAAGTCGAGGGCGGCGAGATCGGCCAGCTCCAGGGCGGAGACGGCACCCCGGCCGTTCGACGTGCGGTTCACCCTGCGGTCGTGTACACAGACGAGCTGCCCGTCCGCGGTGAGACGGACATCGCACTCCAGGGCGTCCGCCCCGTCCTCGATGGCCTTCCGGTACGCGGCCAGGGTGTGCTCGGGGGCGTCGTCCGAGGCCCCGCGGTGGGCGATGACCTGGATGGGAGGCTGTTGTGAGGGTAGGCGTGCGTGGGTCACCGCGTCATCGTGTCACCGAGACGTGTCCGGTGCCGACACCTTGTTGCGTAGGACCGTTTTGCCTGATGTAAAGATTGGTGTGCGGATGCACAGGTCCTGCTTACAGTGGCCTGACGTGCTGTGGGAAAAGCTGACTGCAGACACGTGCACAGCGGATCTCTTGCCGAATGCCGAGTGGACCGAGGAGTAAAGAGCTGTGAGCACCGAGAACGAGGGCAACGAGAACGACGCGGTTCCGTCCGTACCGTCTGTTCCGTCCGTACCTCCCGTGCCGGCTGCCGCTCCTGAGAGCACCCCGCAGGGGAGTCACTCCGCGCCGGAGGTCCCGCCTGCCGCTCCGGCGGACGCACCGACGGCCCACATTCCCCCCGTGACGCACCAGCAGGGTGCCGAGCCGCCCGCCGCCGGGCACGAGCAGCACCCGTACGCGCCGCCGTCGCCGCAGCAGCCTCCGGCCGGGTCGGCCGCCTGGCCGCCGCCCCCGCCCGCCATCCCCTCGTACGCCGACGGCGGCAGCCCTCCGGCCTGGGGTGCCCCGGCGCCCTCGGAGCCCGAACCCGCGCGCAAGCGCCGCGCGAGCGGTCTGGTCGCCGCCGTCGCGGTGGCCGCACTGGTGGCGGGCGGCGTCGGCGGAGCCCTCGGCTACTGGGCCGCCGACAGCAACGGCTCCTCAGGGTCGACCACGGTCGCCGCCTCCAACAGCCCGAAGGACTTCAAGCGCGACGCGGGCACGGTCGCGGGAGTGGCGGCGAGCGCGCTGCCCAGCGTGGTCACCATCGACGCGCAGTCCGGCGACGGTGAGGGCGGCACGGGCACCGGTTTCGTGTACGACAAGGAGGGCCACATCCTCACGAACAACCACGTGGTGGCCTCCGCGGCGGACAGCGGCCAGCTGACCGCGACGTTCTCCAACGGCAAGAAGTACGACGCCGAGGTGGTCGGCCGCGCCCAGGGCTACGACGTGGCCGTGCTGAAGCTGAAGGAGGCCCCGGACGGACTGACCCCGCTGGCCCTGGGCGACTCCGACAAGGTCGCGGTGGGGGATTCGACCATCGCGATCGGCGCGCCGTTCGGTCTCTCCAACACGGTCACCACCGGCATCATCAGCGCGAAGGACCGCCCGGTCGCCTCCGGCGACGGTTCCAGCAACAAGAACTCGTACATGAGCGCCCTGCAGACCGACGCCTCGATCAACCCGGGCAACTCGGGCGGACCGCTCCTGGACGCGGGCGGCGCGGTCATCGGCATCAACTCGGCCATCCAGTCCACCAGCGGCGGCGGTTTGGGCCAGTCCCAGGCCGGCTCCATCGGTCTCGGCTTCGCCATCCCCGTGAACCAGGCGAAGAACGTCGCCGAGCAGCTGATCAAGACGGGCCAGCCCGTCTACCCGGTGATCGGCGCGACGGTGACGATGGAGGAGAAGACCGGCGGCGCCGTCATCTCGGACGAGGGCGCGGGCGGCACCCCCGCCGTCACCCCGGACGGTCCGGCGGCCAAGGCGGGGCTGAAGGCCGGCGACGTGATCACCAAGTTCAACGAGACGCCGGTCGAGAGCGGTCCGACGCTGATCGGCGAGATCTGGACCCACAAGCCGGGTGACGAGGTCACACTCACCTACACGCGCGACGGCAAGACGTCGACGGCCGAACTGACCCTGGGCGAGCGCAAGGGCGACAGCTGACCGGCTAGGCTGTTCCACGCATCGCGCCGGCCCCGGCCACCGGGCCCGGTGACGACGCGGGGTGGGTTGCCCGAGCGGCCTAAGGGAACGGTCTTGAAAACCGTCGTGGCAGCGATGTCACCGTGGGTTCAAATCCCACACCCACCGCAGTTGAACGGTCCCTGACCAGGAATCACGGTCGGGGGCCGTTCCCGTTCCGCTCTTCATGGTCGGCCGTGCTCCCCGTGGCTCTCCTCGCGCACGGGCGCATGAGGGCGGGCGGGCCGCTTCAGCTCCGGGCGATCAGCTCGATCCTGATGGGTGCCGCGGAATCGAGGTCGATGGTGTCGCCTTCTTCCTCCGCGTCAGGTTCATGCGGGCGATCGGCCGGCAGGACGATCAGCATGGTGTGAGGGCGCGGCAGCCACCCCACATCCGCCGGTGGGTCGTGGAGACCGATGTCGGTGATCCGCACGAGGCTTTCGGGAATGCCGACGAGGCAGGAGTCGCCGATCTCCGGACGCCCCGGCTCCGGGTCGGTCCGAAAGAGTCCGCTCCACTCGTGGGCACCCTCGGTACGCGGAAATCCCCTCAGGCCGTTCCACCGGATCTCGGACTCCGGGTCGATCCGGGCCCATGGCCACTCGATCGTGACATCGAACCGAGTCGCGTGAACGACTCGTGCGCGTACCGCCGGGCAGCTGACCCGAAGGACGTCGCCGATCCGGAAACTCTGTCGGCGGTTACCTTCGCCCGTGGCGCGTTCCTCCACTCCCTGGTGACGGCGGCACGGTACCGCGAGATCGACGGAGCGGCCTTGGAGCGCCAGGGGCGCGGGGTGACCGCTGTCAGGAAATGGCCTCCTCGCTGCCGGGGACGTGCCGAGGACGTCGACGTGGCGTGCGGGGTCAAGGGTTCTGCCTCGGGGTGGTCAGGCGGGCGGCCGAGGCGATCGCGGCGCGGGCCTCCTGTTCGGTGAGGCCGGTGCTGACGGCCGCGTCGGTGAGGGCGTCCGCGAGGTCTTCGCCGAAGCCGTGTTCGTACGCGCGGCAGGCCGCCCAGAACAGACGGGTGTTGCGCTGGCCCTCGTGTGCGGCACGCACGAACTGGACCAGGCCTAGCCCCTGCCTGGTCGAGGAGGTCCGGCCGGTGGGGTGGTGGGGGCGCGGCGGGGGCGTGAGCAGGCGCAGCAGGGCGCGCGGGCACGGGGCGGGTGCCAGGTGTGCAGTGCCGGGGGCGAGCCGGTACCGGCCGTGGGCCGTGACCGAGCCGGGTCCGACCAGGTAGCCGCCTGCTCCGCGTACGTCGATGCCGGGAGCCAGGCGGCCGGCGGAGTTGGACACCGGGACTCCGGGCGGGCCAGTCAGCCAGAGGTGCCGGCCGCCGCTGGGCGTGAGCACCGTGACGGTGGCCGGGATGGTGAACAGGTGCTGGAGGGCCAGCTGCTGGAGTGCGGCCACGGAGTCGTTGCCGTGGGCGGTGTCGATGTCGAGATCGATGCCGATGAGGCGGTGCGGCGGCCGGCCGCAGGCGATGCCGTACCCCGTGGCCCTGGGGGCTGCGGCGAACAGCGCGCGGACGGCGGCCGGGTCGGTGGTGGCGTCGTGGACCCCGTGTCCGGGCAGCCCGCAGGCGCCCCGGCACTGTACGGGTGGGTCCTCGTCCCGGTGCGGTGAGCGCAGGGCGGGGAGCTTGGTGGCGGACAGCGGGAAGACGGGGAGCCCGCGCTCGGCGGCAGAGAGCGCGTGGGCCAGGGCCAGGGTGGCGGTCTGCCGGTCGGTGGTGGCCATGAGCCCATTTTCGTACAAGCGTTCGAAGAAGGGAAGGGGGTCGAGTGGGTTCGGGGTCGAACCCTTCTTCCCGCGCGGGAGGTTTATCGGGTGTTCCTCATACGTGCGGGGGAATCCCGGGGCCTGGGCGGTTCACCGTGGATGCCGTGGGCAGTTCTGCTCCCGCGACGTCGTGACCAGCACCGAGGTGGTCGGCCAACTGCTTCGGAACCAGCCGTACCAAGCCGCGTTTTCGGTTCCTGGAGGAAATTGACATGGCAAGTATCCGTACTGCTCGCGCTCTAACCGCCGTTGCCGCTCTGCCCTTGGCCGCCGCCCTGTTCGGGGGCGTCGCGGTGGCCGACAACGGTGCGTTCGCGACCGACGGATCGAACGCGGGGGTGGCGACCATCGGATCCGGCGGTGTCGGCGGGGACAACTCCGGCAACTCGTCCACGTCGCAGCAGCAGGCCGTCGGTGCCGGCGCCTCCAACCACAGCAATACGGTCCAGGTCAGCAATTCTCCCTTCGCTTACATCGACCAGTCCACGTACAACGTCTATGTGATCTTCACGCCGCTCTGGGTGAACTGACCCGGGGCCCGTGCGGTGGCGTCGCCGCCGCTGCCGCACGGGTCGCTTCCGCCGGTGGAGGGGCCTGCCTCGGGGTGAGGACCCTGAGGGCCCGGGCGGCCCCCTCCACCTTCAGGAGGTTGAGCCCGCCCCGGCCCTACAACCTGAGGCGGACGTGGCTTCGGGACCTGGGGCCGATCCCCTCCTACGCGCCCGCTCCTAGCGTGGAGACATGACCACGCCAGTCTGCACCGGCGCCTCCAGGGCGGCCGCTGCCTCCGCCGGACACCGCCGCTATCCGTCGTTCTCGTCGTACGTGCGGGCCCGGGGCCCCGTGCTGCTGCGCACCGCACGTTCCCTCACCGCGAACCCGAGCGATGCCGAGGACCTGCTGCAGACGGCCCTCACCAAGACGTACGTGGCCTGGGAGCGGATCGAGGACCACCGGGCGCTCGACGGGTACGTACGCCGAGCCTTGGTGAACACCCGCACCTCTCAGTGGCGCAAGCGCAAGGTCGACGAGTTCGCCTGCGAGGAGCTGCCCGAGAAGGAGGCCGCGCCCGCGCCGGACCCGGCCGAGCAGCAGTCGCTGCACGACGCCATGTGGCGTGCCGTGCTCAAGCTCCCCGACCGGCAGCGGGCGATGGTCGTCCTGAGGTACTACGAGGATCTCAGCGAGGCCCAGACGGCCGAGGTGCTGGGCGTGACCGTCGGCACGGTCAAGAGCGCCGTGTCACGGGCGCTGGGGAAACTGCGCGAGGATCCGGAGCTCAGCCCGGTCCGGTGAGAACAGGTCCCCCGGCCGGAGGCCCCGCCCCGCTCCCGGGTGGCCGACCCGCCCCGAGTGGCTCCGCCCCGCCCCGCTCCCGGGTGGCCGACCCGCCCCGAGTGGCTCCGCCCCGCCCCGCTCCCGGGTGGCCGACCCGCCCCGAGTGGCTCCGCCCCGCCCCGCTCCCGGGTGGCTCACCCGCCCCGAGTGGCTCCGCCCCGCCCCGCTCCCGGGTGGCTCACCCGCCCCGAGTGGCTCCGCCCCGCCCCGCTCCCGGGTGGCTCACCCGCCCCGAGTGGCTCCGCCCCGCCCCGCTCCCGGGTGGCTCACCCGCCCCGAGTGGCTCCGCCCCGCCCCGCTCCCGGGTGGCTCACCCGCCCCGAGTGGTTCCGCCCCGCCCCGCTCCCGGGCGGCTCACCCGCCCCGAGTGGTTCCGCCCCGCCCCGCTCCCGGGCGGCTCACCCGCCCCGAGTGGCTCCGCCCCGCCCCGAGTGGTTCCGCCCCGTCCCCGGTGGCTGTTCCGGGACCCTCGTGCGGCCCGTCCCGTGCCCGTTTCTGTCGGCCGACACCGATTCGTACTCCCGGAAGTAGTGACATACCGCTTGGTATGTGAGCAGAATCAGCGCACCCTTACTGCCGCGTAGCGCCCACCGGGAGGACGCCGTGCTGAGCACCATGCAGGACGTACCGCTGACTGTGACCCGCATCCTGAACCATGGGATGACCATCCACGGGAAGTCGCAGGTGACGACCTGGACCGGCGAACCGGAGCCGCACCGGCGTACTTTCGCCGACATCGGGAGGCGTGCCTCGCAACTGGCGCACGCCCTGCGGGACGAGCTGGGTGTCGACGGCGACCAGCGAGTCGCGACCCTCATGTGGAACAACGCCGAGCATGTCGAGGCGTATCTGGCGATCCCTTCGATGGGCGCCGTACTGCACACGCTCAACCTGCGTCTCCCGGCCGAGCAGCTGGTCTGGATCGTCGACCACGCCGACGACAAGGTCGTCCTCGTCAACGGTTCGCTGCTGCCGCTGCTCGCACCGCTGCTCCCCCACCTGCCCTCCATCGAGCACGTGGTGGTGTCCGGCCCCGGTGACCGCTCCGTGCTCGACGGCGCCGTGCCGCGGGTGCACGAGTACGAGGAGCTGATCGCCGGGCGTCCCACCGGCTACGACTGGCCCGAGCTGGACGAACGCCAGGCAGCCGCCATGTGCTACACCTCCGGGACCACGGGGGACCCCAAGGGAGTCGTCTACTCCCACCGCTCCATCTACCTGCACTCCATGCAGGTCAACATGGCCGAGTCGATGGGGCTGACCGACAAGGACACGACCCTGGTCGTCGTGCCCCAGTTCCATGTGAACGCCTGGGGGCTGCCGCACGCGACGTTCATGACCGGCATCAACATGCTGATGCCCGACCGCTTCCTCCAGCCGGCTCCGCTCGCCGAGATGATCGAGCGGGAACGGCCGTCGCACGCCGCGGCCGTTCCCACCATCTGGCAGGGGCTGCTCGCGGAGGTCACCGCCAATCCGCGCGACCTCTCCTCCATGGCCAGCGTCACCATCGGCGGAGCGGCCTGCCCGCCGTCCCTGATGGAGGCGTACGACAAGCTCGGCGTCCGGCTCTGCCACGCCTGGGGCATGACGGAGACCTCGCCGCTCGGCACCATGTCCAACCCGCCCGCCGGGCTGACCGACGAGCAGGAGTGGCCGTACCGCATCACCCAGGGACGTTTTCCGGCCGGTGTCGAGGCGCGTCTGACCGGCCCGGGCGGGGAACAGCTGCCGTGGGACGGCGAGTCAGCGGGGGAGCTGGAGGTCCGAGGCCCCTGGATCGCCGGTGCGTACTACGGCGGTGCGGACGGCGAGGCCCTGCGTCCCGAGGACAAGTTCAGCGAGGACGGCTGGCTGAAGACGGGTGATGTCGGGGTGATCAGCGCCGAGGGGTACCTCACGCTGACCGACCGGGCCAAGGACGTCATCAAGTCCGGCGGCGAGTGGATCTCCAGCGTCGACCTGGAGAACGCGATCATGGCGCACCCGGACGTGGCCGAAGCCGCGGTCGTAGCCGTCCCCGACGAGAAGTGGGGCGAGCGCCCCCTCGCGACCGTCGTCCTCAAGGAGGGCGCCACCGCCGACTACGCGGCGCTCCGGACCTTCCTCGCCCAGTCCGTGGCCAAGTGGCAGCTGCCGGAGCGCTGGACGATCGTCCCGGCGGTGCCGAAGACGAGCGTGGGTAAGTTCGACAAGAAGGTGATCCGCAGGCAGTACGCCGAAGGCGAGCTGGACGTCACGCAGCTCTGAGCCGGGCGGCCGGCCCGAGCCCCGGGAACGCCACGAACAGGGCGGCCCGGGGCGCCGTGGCGGGGTTCCGGCGTACGGGCAGGTCCGGCCGTCGGTGTGTTCGTGGCCGGGCCCTGGTACTCGGCGGGGTCCGGCCGCCGGTACGCCGCGGCTGAGCCTCGGTGCACGTCGGGTCCGGCCGTCCGTACGTGGTGGCTGGGCCCCGGTACACGGCGAGGGCGGTACGGGAAGATCCGTACCGCCCTCGCCGTGTGCGTCCGAAGACGTCAGGGCGTCAGTTCGTCCCTATCTTCGCCAGCAGGTCCACGATCCGGGACTGCACCTCGTCGCTCGTCGAACGCTCGGCGAGGAAGAGCACCGTCTCACCGGAGGCGAGCCGCGGCAGGTCCGACTCCTCCATGCCGGCCGAGGTGTAGACGACCAGCGGCGTGTGGTTCAGCGCGCCGTTCGCGCGGAGCCAGTCGATGATCCCGGCGCGCCGACGGCGTACCTGCATCAGGTCCATCACCACCAGATTCGGCCGTATCCGGGTGGCGAGATCGACCGCCTCGCTGTCGCCCGAGGCCCGGGCGACCTGCATGCCGCGGCGCTCCAGCGTCTCCGTCAGCGCCAGCGCGATCTCCTCGTGCTCCTCGATCACCAGGACCCGCGGCGGATGCTGTTCGCTGTCGCGCGGGGCGAGCGCCTTGAGGAGGACGGCCGGGTCGGCACCGTACGCCGCTTCCCTGCTCGCCTGCCCCAGACCGGCCGTCACCAGCACAGGGACCTCCGCCGCGACGGCCGCCTGACGCAGCGACTGCAGCGCCGTACGGGTGATCGGCCCGGTCAGCGGGTCGACGAACAGCGCGGCGGGGAACGCGGCGATCTGGGCATCGACCTCCTCGCGGGAGTGCACGATCACCGGGCGGTATCCGCGGTCGCTGAGGGCCTGCTGGGTGGAGACGTCCGGGGCCGGCCAGACGAGCAGCCGGCGCGGGTTGTCGAGCGGCTCCGGGGGCAGTTCGTCGTCGACTGGCTGCGGCTGCGGACGGTTGGCCACCTCGACGGCGCCACCGGGGCCGTCCAGCGGCTCCGGCCCCTCGGCGCCCTCGTCGGGCGCCCCTATGGCATACGCACGCCCCTCGGAGGCGGGCGGGGACAAGAGCTGACCGGATCCCTGCACGGTGCTTCCCTGCGTCCCGGCCGGCTGTGGCGGAACAGGGGCCGTGACGGGCTGCGGCGGCACGGGCGCCGTGGCAGGCGGAGCCGGACGCTCGGCCTCGGGCGGGGCGGCGAGCTTACGGCGCCGCCCGGCACCGCCGAGCGTCTGGTTCTGCTGGTGCGCGAGGTGCTGGGCGAACGGCACGCCCTGCCCCAGCGTCCGCACGCTGAACGCACGGCCCTGCGTGGAATCCGACGAAGCCGGCATGGGCGCCTCGGCAGGCAGCGGCTGGCGTCGCGCGTCCGGTACGGGGGCCGGCGCGTTGCTGTCGGCCGGATGCTGCCCCGTCGTGGGAAGGGACGCGGGTTCCGGCACGGGTGCGGGTTCCGGCACGGACCCGGGGCCGGCCGGTGCGGCGGCGGCGCCCGTGGTGTGCGCGGTGCTGCCCGAGCCCGCCCAGGACTCGTCGCCGGGCTGCTTCACGCCGCCCTCGTGCGGCGGCGCGGCCGGGCCCGGAACCGAGGTGCCGGTCTCGGCCCAGTCCGGCTGCGGAGGGACGGCGGGCAGCGGCTGCCCGGGGACGGGATGACCCGGCCGGGCCTGCGGCTCCGGCGCCTCCGAGGGCCGTGCCCTCCTGCGGCCGGACGGCACGGGGTGCGGCTGCGGCGGGGTGTGGTCCGCGTCCGGCGCCGTCCGTACGGCGTCGTGCCGCTCGGGCAGCGGTCCGTCCTGGTCGGAGGCCGGCCGGGCACCGGGCAGTGGCGGAGTCGGCTCGGGCGCGGCAGGGGCCAGGGCAGGTTGCGGAGCCGGCGACGACGGGGCGACGACGGACGGCGGTGCCACGACGGGCGAGCCGGGAGCCGTCGGCGGGATCCGGTCCGCCGCGGCGGGCGGCAGCGCGAAGGCGGTACGGGGACCCGAGGGCTCAGCCGCGGCGGCGCGTTCCTGTGCCGCCGCGAGAGCACGGCGGGCCCGCCGCCCTCCGGGCTGCTGCGGCGCCTGGTCCGGCTGAGGCTGCTGCCCGGGGGCCTCGGAAGAGGCGAGGGCAGGCAGCGCCGGACGGCCGCCGCCCTGACGGCCCGAGGCGTTCTGGGGAACGCCCTGGGGCGGTACCGTCTGCCCGCGCTGCGGGCGGCCGCCGCCACCCTGCGCGCCCTCGGCCGCCGTGACGACGGATCCCTCGGAGGGGGCTGAAGCCGCGGCGGGGAGCGCCAGCGCCTGCCGGGGCTGCCCGGCCGCGGCCTCCGCACCCGACTCCGCGGGGCTGGGCCGGCCGCGCCTGCGACCGGAGCCCTCGCTCCGCTGGGGCGGGGCCATGTCCTGTTCCCGCTGCTCCTGTGCGGGAGTGGAATCGCGGCGTGCCCGGCGCCGGCCGGTGGGCTCCGCAGCCGCGGTGTCCCCGGACTCCGGACCGGCCGCTCCCGAGTCGACGGGGCTGTCCAGGAACGCGTCCGTCGATGCCCTGCGCGCCCTTCGCCGGCCGCCCTGCGAGGGCTGCGAGGGCTGCGGGGCGGGTTCCGCCACAGCGGCTTCCTGAGGGGCGGGGATGGGCTCGGGCACAACGGTCCCCGCGCCCGTTCCGAGCGGCACCTCCAGGACGTACGCGCTGCCGCTCATCCCCGGCATCTCATGCGTCTGGAGCACACCACCGTGCGCGCGTACGATCCCGCGCACGATCGGCACATGCACAGGGTCGCCGCCGGCGAAGGGCCCACGGACCTCGATCCGTACGACGTCGCCCCGCTGCGCCGCGGCGACGACGACCGTGGAGTCGACGTAGCCGCCGCCCGGCACCGGCCGGGTCTTGCCGGTCGAGTCGACACCGGCCACGTCGGCGACGAGATGGGCGAGCGCCGTGATCAGCCGGCCCGCGTCGACCTCGGCCTCGATCGGCGGCGCGTGCACCGCGAACTGCGCCCGCCCGGGCCCGATCAGCTCGACGGCGCCGTCGACGGCCGCGGTCACCACGGCGTCGAGAAGCACCGTCTGCTTGACGAGCTCCTCGGCCCCGGTGTCCAGACGCTGGTAGCTGAGTACGTTGTCGACGAGCGTCGTCATGCGCGCGTAGCCCGCGGCGAGGTGGTGCAGGATCTGGTTGGCCTCGGGCCAGAGCTGGCCGGCCGGGTCGGCGGCGAGAGCCGAGAGCTCACCGCGCAGCTCCTCCAGCGGGCCGCGCAGGGACTCTCCCAGCACGGCGGTCAGCTGGTCGTGCCGCGCACCGAGGCCGGTGAGACGCTCCGACTGCTCCTCGAGCTCGGAGGCGTACCGCTCGGTCCGGTCGGCGGACTCGGCCGCGTGCTGCTCGGTGAGCGTGGCGACCTCGGCCCGGTGGCTCTCGGTCAGCTCGGCGACCTCGGCCCGGTGGCTCTCGGTGAGCTCGGCGATCTCGGCAGCGTGGCGTTCGGTCAGCCCGGAGACCTCTCCGGTGTGCTGCTGCGTCAGCTCCTCGTAGGGCCTGCGGTCGGTGAACGTCATGACGGCGCCGACCAGCTGGTCCCCGTCGCGTACCGGCGCAGTCGTCAGGTCCACCGGTACCTGGGCACCGCTCTTGGACCAGAGGACCTGCCCGCGTACCCGGTGCTTGCGCCCGGACTTCAGGGTGTCGGCGAGCGGCGACTCCTCGTACGGGAACGGCTCGCCCTCCGCGCGTGAGTGCAGGATCAGCGGGTGGAGTTCCTGACCGCCGAGGTCACTGGCGCGGAAGCCGAGGATCTGGGCGGCGGCAGGGTTGACGAGGACGACCCGGCCGTCCGTGTCCGTGCCGACGACACCCTCGGAGGCGGCCCGCAGGATCATCTCGGTCTGGCGCTGCGAACGGGCCAGCTCGGCCTCGGTGTCGACGGTGCCGGAGAGATCCCGCACGACGAGCATGAGCAGCTCGTCGCCGGTGTAGCTGGAGTGGATGTCGTTGTAGCCCGCCTGGCCGCTGTCCAGGGAGGCGCTGGTGACCTCGACTGGATAGTCGGTGCCGTCGGTCCGGCGCGCGGTCATCCGCGTCGGCTTCGTCCTGCCCTGCTCGTCCGCAGCATCCGGCCTGCGCATCGACCCCGGGATCAGCCTGGAGTCGAACTCCGGAAGCAGATCGAGCAGTCCGCGCCCCACGAGAGCTGTGCCCGGGGTCTCGAACATTTCGAGGGCGATGGTGTTGGCGTTGACGACCGTGCCGTTGCAGTTGACGAGCAGGAGCCCGTCCGGGAGGGCGTCGAGTATGGCTGCGAGGCGAGCAGCGCCTCGGGATGGCCTGCTGCTCACGAGACGCTTCCTCCCTGAATACCGCACCTTGCCGACAGCGGGCCCCATCCTGCCCCTCGGGCCTCAGGCTGTCACTGGAGGAGTCTAAAGGCAGGGAGCGCATGGCGGGCGGCGGATGAGGGGGAGCTCTCACCAAGGTTCTGTGCACACGGTGTACGCCGGTGGCCCGTGACGTGACCGTGCGCGCCCCCTCTGACGTGCTCGGATACGCCGCAGTGTGTGCCTGGGGTCGGCCCGAAGTGCCCCTGGAACGCGGCGTACAGGCCTCCTGGGAAGGCCCGTACGCGCCCCCGGTGTGCGCCGTCCTGAACGGTTGAAGTCCCGGCGCACGCCCCGCCGAACCGGCTACCTCGCGGAGGGCAGTACCGGAACGAGGTTGTTCCAGCGGGAGATCTCGCAGCCGTTGGCCCGGCTGAAGCGAGCGTCTACGTCCTCCCCCTGCCAGGTGCCCTGGACCCGGGCGGCGGCCGGTCCGCCGGCCTGCTGGGTGCACATGGCGTTGCGGTCCGTGGCCACGAACGGGTTGTTCCCCGACGCCGAGGCCTCGTCCAGCAGGTCGCAGGCACGCTGCGCGGCGGGGTGGCTGCCGCCCGCCGGGCCGCACTCCAGCTCGAAGACCCCGTCGGCCGTCGGATTGCCGGAGTCCGAGACCGTCACGGTGAGCCGGGTCCTCGTGTCCTCGGCCGTCGGCCAGTCCCCCTGGAGGATGGGGAGCGGAGGCAGCGGGACGAGAGGGGACGCGGCGGTGGCGCCGGGCGCGGCGGCGGACAGCGCGGCGAGGGACGCGACAGCGGTGAGGGTGAGACGGCGCAGCATGCGGGGCTCCTGTTGTTCGGGCGCGCCCGGGAGCGCGCCGGCCTGCTCCGGCACGCGCCGGGCACGGGGGGTGATGGGCGGAGGGCGGAGCCCTCGTCCTCTCTAACGCTGCCGACGCCCGCACGTTTCGCAACTCATGGGGGGCCGACAGGAAGAGCCGCGCCCGCGCCCCCTGCCGGGCTCCTGTCAGGAACCCCGGCCGGACGCTTCGAGAACCTTGCCGGGCTCCCGTCCGGAACCGCAGGCCGCGCGCTTCAGGAACCCCGGGCCGGGCTCCCGTCGGGAACCCCGGGCCGGGCGCCTCGGAACCTCGGCCCGGCTCCTTGAGGAACCGCTGACCGGGCCCCGCCGAAAGCCTCGCCACGGCGACCGGTGGGGGAACCGTTCACCGGGTGACCGGGCAGGGTGACCAGCGGGACGACCCCGGCCGGTCCGGCAACTCCGCCGCAGGGCGCTTTGCCTCGCCGCCCACCTGCCTAGTACCGTGGGCGGCGATTGGTGACAGCGCGCTCGACTGTGTCATCATCTGCACGCACCACTCGCGCTCGCGCGGGGTGTGCTGGAGGCGTCGCCTAGTCCGGTCTATGGCGCCGCACTGCTAATGCGGTTTGGGTCTTAAAGCCCATCGAGGGTTCAAATCCCTCCGCCTCCGCAAGATCCGAAGCCCCGTGCCCCAGGCACGGGGCTTCGGTCGTATCCGGTGCGCGGAAACCCGCTTCAGAACGGCGTTTTCGCAGGTCGGATGGGGTTTGGCTAATGGATTTCGCGTCACGGCGCAGGTCATGTAATGTTGTTCTCGCAACGCCGACCGGGGAGAAAAACCCGGGGAGCAAGGCCAAGGATCACACCAAGGCCACGCACTCGTAGCTTAACGGATAGAGCATCTGACTACGGATCAGAAGGTTGCAGGTTCGAATCCTGCCGAGTGCACACAGCTCAGAGGCCCCCTGGACACCGTCCAGGGGGCCTTTGACATCAGCGGGTGACATCAACGTCCCCCTGGAGCGCCCGATGGCAGCGCACTTCACCTATGTAGGCCGGGCCGACGACGCGTAGAAGGCATCCGACTACAAGATCTCGCCGTTGCGGTCGTCGCCCAAGGCGTCGTCCATCCGGTCCGCAGCCGCGCGCAGCGTCGTGCTCATCACGTGCGCGTAGGTATCCAGCGTCATGGTGATGGTGCTGTGGCCGAGCGTCTCCATGATCGTGCGCGCGTCGACCCCCTGGGCCAGCAACAGCGAAGCGCACGTGTGCCGCAGGTCGTGCACCCGCACTCGCCGCACTTTGGCCTCCCGACACAGGATGGTGAGCATTCGGTTCAGGCTGCGCGGGTCCGTGACGCGGCCCGTCACGGTCGTGAAGATCAGACCAGTCGGATGCTCGGGCACCGGCTGCCACTTCTTGCCGGCCACCTTGCGCTCCAGCTCTTGGCGCTCGCGGTGCTCCGTGAGTGCTCGTACGCACCCCTTGGGCAATGCCACCGTGCGCACGGACCTTGCAGTCTTCGGGGTACCGAAGATCAGTTCACGTCGGATGCGCTGGACGTTCCTCCGGACACGGAGCTGGCCGCCGGAAAGGTCGATGTCCGACCACGTGAGCCCAAGGGCCTCCCCACGGCGCAGGCCGGTTGAGATGAGCAGCAGCCACAGCGCATGCATGCGGTGAGCCTGAGCGGTCCTGAGCAGCATGCGCACTTCCCCAGCATCCAGCGGACGCACCTCCTTGGGGTCGACTGTGGGGGTCTCCACGATCCGCGCGACGTTTCGGGCGATCAGTTCTTCCCGCATCGCCTGCTGTAGCGCAGACCGGAGAACCGCGTGGATGTACTGCACTGTGCGGGCTGACGGCCGGCGTTTGCAGCAGCGCCCAACCGCGCAGCAGTTGCGCTTGCCTTCGGGCTTTTCCTTGTCGGCCCCTCGGAGGCAGCAGAGGCAAGAGGCCTTGAACTCCGTCAGGAACCGCCGGACATCCGCCGGGGACAGCCGGTTGAGCCTCTTCTTGCCGAGCGCGGGACGGATGTAGAGGCGAGAGAGGCCCTCATAGCTGTTCAGTGTCGCGGGCTTGAGCCGTTCCGGTGCGACTGCGGCCAACCAGTAGGTGAGGTAGTCGCCGAACGACATCGTGGATGAGGCGGCCGGAATGCCCTGCCGAGTCTTCTCCTGCAACTCGGTGAGCTTTCCTGCCACCTCCTCCCGGGTCTTGCCGTAGACGAACTTCCGCGTCCGAGTCCCGTCCGGACGGTAGACGTAGGCAGCCGCGTGGTACCTGCCGTCCTTGCGCTTCGTGATTGTTCCCTCGCCGTTGGCTCGACGCTTCGCCATCAGGCTGTCTCCTCAAGTCGGTCTTGCATGTACTGGTGCACTGCCGAGACCGGAACCCTGCGGGCGCGGCCAGCGGTGAAGCTGTGGAGCTGCTTGGAGCGAAAGAGGTCGTAAACCTTGCTGCGGCTGAGGCGCAGCGCGTGCATGACCTCAGGAACCGTGAGTGCTTCGGGCAGAGGGGGAGCGATGGTCGGCACGACGAACCTCCGGGAACGTGAGGGGCCTTGGGACCCTTCCGGGGCAGGCAGCGGAAGTGGCGGGCGCCCCGGGGATCGGGGACCCGCTCTCAGGGCTGTGCCTGTCCGAGGTGCGGATTTCTGCGTCACAGCGTCACGAGCGTCACGCGGGCTTCTGACCTGTGGTTTTGCGTGACGCAAGGGTGTGGGGTGCGTCATCGGTGCGTCACGGGCTGCGTCACGGCGTGACGCAGGTGACGCAGGATGACGCAGAGATTTTCGTCTGCGTCACGCCTGTAGCCGCAGGTCAGGGGCGTTTTTTCCGTCCGTGTGACGCTGTGACGCAGAGCTTCCCTACTTAGGAAAAAAGAAGGGGCGTCTGTTGTAGTCCGGTGGCCTCATAGAGCGTGAATGAGGGGCCGCTGCGCGGCACGACCATTGGGGCGGCGTTCCGCCGAACAGCAAGAAGAGCACGCGCTCCCCGGGGGCTGGTGCTCTTCTTGCTGTTCGCGCGAACGGGCTGCGGATCAGAACGCTTCCGCCTGCTCGTGTGGGGGCGGGGTGGCCCGGCGGGTCATTTCGAGGTAGCGACCCTCTCGGGTGCGGCCCGAGTCGATGAGGACTCCCCGGGCGGCCAGGGTCGGTTGGAGGCGCTTGAGACGGTCGGAGAGGACTTTGCCGGTGGTCGGCCACCCCTTAGGTAGGGGCCGCAGCTCGTCGCCGCTGTAGGCGCCGCCGAGGCAGTGCAGCCACTGGGTGGAGGTCATGCGCTGCTCGCCGCCTGGTTCGATGGTGTCGGCGTGCTGGAGGACGGTCTGCGCGAGGAGGTCCCCTTCGATCACGTCGTCGTTCAGGTCGTCCAGACTGGCCCGGTAGGCGTTCAGCGCTCCGAGGCTGGACGATGCGTCGAACTGAGCGCACAGGTGGGCGAAGTCGGCCATTCGAAGATCGGTGGGCGTCTCCGCTTCGGCGGCGCGGACCTTGACCGTGAGGTCCAGGAGCGAGCCGAGAATAACGGGCAAGGCTTCCTCGAACTCTGCCCACAGCTCGGCCTCGGTGCGGCGGACGGTGGGGCGCTCCAGCCGTAGTGGCAGGAGTCGTTCCGCAAGGTCGGGGCGGATGACGCCGACGTCGATGCCAGTTAGGAGCAGGGGGCGGCGGTAGCGGGCCCGGTGGACGTCTCCGTCGGTGAACAGGGCGCGCTTCACTGACTCGGCTCCGGTGACGATGCAGCACATGGCGTCGGACAGGTCCGGCGTCATGTGGGAGAGGTTGTCCAGGGCGGTGACCCACCCCGCCGCGACGGCCGCGATCAGGTTCTCCTCGTCTTTCGGCGCCCTGCGTAGGTCGCCGCTCATGCCCTCGATGATCCGGACGAGCATCCGGCCGGCCGTGGACTTTCCCGCGCCCTGCGGGCCGGTGAGGAATGGGGCGGGGACGGGCACCGACGGGCCCAGGCAGCCGATCAGCCACGCCATGGCCAGGCACTCGGTTTCCGCGTTGGTGAAGTTCGTCAGCCGGAACAGCAGGTCGATGCCTTTGCCGTCGGTGTCCTTGACCGGCAGCGGGAGTTCCCCGGTGAGCTGGGTGCGCCGCCAGCACACCTCACGCGGGTCGGGCACGGTGATGTCCCAGCCGGTGGGGTGGATGCGGACGGACTGCCCGTCATTGCGGCCCAGGTCCAGCCACGTCGCCCCGTCGAACCCGGGGGCCACCCGGATCTGCACGGCCTGAGTGGTCTCGGTCAGGGCCAGAGCTTCGATCAAGTCCAGCGCCTCTTTAAGAGCCGTGCCGTTGAACACGCCGCGCCCGTCCTTGAACAGGCCGACCATGAGTTCCTGCCGGTGGCTGCCCGTCGTGCCCTGGGAGCGGATCGGGCGGGCCACGGGGTGGCCGTTTTTCTGCGCGTAGACGGTGCCGTCGGCGGTGCGGAAGTACCGGAAGTGCGCCTGCGCGTAGTCGGTGATGACCTCGCGGGCGGGGTTCTTCTCGTCGTCTGCCATGGTCACAGTCCCAACCGGGTGCGAGCGTTGGTCCACGCGTCGGTGCAGTGCCGGACGGTCTCGCCCTTGGCTTGCGCGGCGGCGAAGAGACGCCCGATGTGGGCGTCGGTCAGGCAGCCGCACCGGCCGTGGGCGGAGAGCACTGCGAGGAAGGTCTGGTAGACCGTGGCGTGCACCGCGCTGGTGGCATCGGTGATGCGCTGCTCGGCCATGGCGATGCCGCGTGCCAGGTAGGCGGGCGTGCGGTGGGGGCACTCCCCGCCCCCGACCGACCCGGGCACGGTGGCGGTGGTCGGTGTCACCCGGACGGTGCAGGGCTTCCTCACGGCCAGGGCGCGTACGGCGTCGGGCAGGGCGGTCATGGTGCCGGTACCGTGTCCGAGCCACCGGGCGTAGGCCATCGCGGATTTGATGTCCACGCCGGGCCGGACCGCGTTCGCGGACTGCATCGTGCCCCGGTAGATCCAGTGCTCACCGCGTGTTGTGGGCACGGTGCGGGTCGCGGGGAGCGTCTCGCGGGCCCAGGTGATGGCGTCGGTGTGGTCGAGGTCGACGACGGTGAGGCCGGTCCCGCCGGGGTGGTAGGCCACGGCAGCGGTCTGCCTCCAGGCCGACGCCCAAGCGGGCCCGGTGAGGATGGCGGGGTCGGTGGTGGCGGCGGCCCAGGCGTGGCAGGGGCGCGGGCAGTCGCAGGGGCCGGGGGTCAGCATGTTCGGCCGGCCGCCGCAGGCGTTGCCCGCGCAGGCTCGGCAGTTCCCGAACGGGAGTTTCCCGGCTCGCAGCGGCAGGACGGGGACCATGCGGGCGGCCAGTTCGAGGGCGGCGGTGAGCAGGGGCCCGTCGGGTGCTCGCCGGATCGGGGCAGGTTGAGTCATGCTGGGTGTCTCCAGTTCTCTGTAGAGGCGTGCTGGACGAGGGCGGCCCCAGGCTTTGGCGAGACGGGGGCCGCCCTTGGTCATGAGGCTTTCGGCCCGCCGGAACGGCGGACGGTGCTCGTGGTGGGCGTGGTCAAGGGGCGGCTGCCGCTCTCCGTGTTCCACCGGCCGGGCCCCGAACCGCAGGGCATCGCGGGGCCGCTGCTGGCGGGCTTGTTGGGCTTTCCTCGGCTGTCGCTCATCTCGGTCTCCTGACCGGTCGTGGTGCGATGCGGGAAGGTGTGGGCCGTTCCTCGGGGTGGTCAGCCGTGGAAGTGGTTGCGCTTGATGACGGCCTTGCGGATGTTGACCGTCGTGGTGCCGCGTTCGCGGCCGGCGGTGAGGACCTGTAGGGCGATGAAGCCGCCGAAGATGACGGCGGCCAGGATGATGAGCTGCTGGACCAGGGCGGCGAGCGCGGCGATGAACGTGGTCAGCAGGACCAGCCCGCCGCAGACGGCGGCGAACCCGATCCCACCGATCGCGATGTTCACCGCCGCGCGAGAGACGAGCGGTTTGGCCGTGACCGGCTCGGGCCGGTTGTGGTCGATGGCGTAGCCGGTGATGACCCGCCCATCCGGCAGCACGATCGACGTCACCGACGGCACGGCGTGGGGCTGCATCGGGGCGAGCGGAGCGGCCGGGTAGGGGGCGAGCGGGGCGGGCTGGTGGATGGTCACGGCCTGCTCGGCGGGCAGGTGGCCGGTGTTCTCGGGGAACATGCGGAATTCCTTCCTCTACTGGGTCAGGGAGGCGGCAGCACCCCTCTCGGGAGGCGCCGTGGAGGGGGTGCGGGGGTGTTGAGCTGGGCTGACTCCCCGCCTCCCCGAACCGGTGTTTCCGCTGATCAGTGCGGGGGAGGCGGGGTGGGGAGGCGGTTGGGGAGTTCTCCCCGCCTCCCCTGCGGGAGGGGGCTCGCCTCCCCGCTACTGGGCGGCGGAAGCGGAATCGTCTGCGTCGCGGTTGGACAGGGCGCGCAGGACGTGATCGCGGTGGACGACCATGCGTCCGTGGGACTTCTTCGGCTCCTCGCCCCAGGCTTCGAGCACTCGTTTGAGGTCACCGTTGGTCCACCCGCCGTAGACATCCGCGCTCAACGCCGTGAGCCGCTGCAGGACGTCCTGTGTGAACAGCCGGGGTGCGTCTGCGATGACGGTGGCGATGTCGGCGAGCGGGTCCCGCTCCTCGTCCCGCTCGATGACGTGCAGGGTGGTGACCCCGTCCCGCATCGCCTTGGCGCGGGCGGTGATGAGGGCGGCTTCGTCGGTGTCGATGAAGTGGGTGCGCACGGTGATGGATGCCTGGCCGGCGGGAATCGCGATGCCGTCGGAGGCGACGACCAGCGTGCCCTTGTCCAGCCCCGGGCGGAGCAGGTTCGGCGCGGCCCCGCCGTCGACCGCCTTGTCACCGAGCGCCATGCGGGCCTGCGACTCGGTGCCGAGCGCGAGGGACGCGCGGGTGTGGGCGCCCTCGCGGACCAGCTTGGGCAGGTTCTGGTCGGTCGGGTCCTGCGTGCCCTGCCACAGGGTCACGTTCACGGCCCGGCCCTGGTTGTGAATCTTCCTCGCCGCCATGAAGTAGCGGGAGGTGGCCTTGGACCCGCCGTACGGTCGCTTCTCGCTGTCGACGACCGGGCACATGAACGCCACCTGCGCTTCGTCGACCAGCAGGACGAGCGGCGGGAACACGGTGCCGGGCGGTGCCTGCAACCGGCGCTCCATCTCGCTCACGCCGCCTTCCAGCATCTCGGTTGCCTGGATGACGTGATCGTCGGTCGGCCCTTGGATGAGCACCGTGGCCAGGCCGTCGAACATGGCCCAGTCCCCGGCGCCCTTGAGGTCGGCGAGTCGGAACTCCACGGACTTGTCGAGCGCGAGCCACAGGGCGAGGGCCCGGAGAGCGGCGGTCTTGCCCTGGTTGGACAGGCCGGTGATGAGGAGGTGGCGCTGGTAGAGGCTGAGGGCTGCGGCGTCGCCGCGCAGGTCCTGGCCCCACGGCGCCTTGCCGGTCTTGTAGTTCGCGGTCAGGTCCTGGTCGGTGGTCAGCGGGGACGGGCCGATCGGTTCGTCCAGCGCGCCACTGTCCGCGACCCACAGTCGGACGGTACGGGCGGCCTGCGGGATCGTGATGAACACTTCGTGCTCATGCCGGGCCAGGTTCTCGGCGAGCTTGCGCCGCCGGTTCTGGACCTCGTTGGTGGAGACACCGGAAGGCAGGGTCACGTCGACTTCCACGCCGCATCCGGCGATCCGGATCGGGCCCAGCATGGATGCGCCGGCGTCGCCCATCTCCTTGATCGCGGTCCGAAGCGGAGCGATGCCCAGGTTCCGGAGCGCGAGGACGACGATGGACGGGGTGATCGGCTCGCCCTCACCGGAGCGGGCGTTGGCGGGCAGGGCCCATTGGGGTGCGGCCTGCTGGTTCTTGCCCACTGCCCACAGGCCGAGGAGGACGGCCCACGGGCCGATCGTGACCAACGGTCCCCAGGTCACGGTGATGATGAAGACGATCCAGCGGACCAGCTCGATGAGCGCCATGGTCGGGGCTCCGATGTCGGTCCAGTCCTTGCTGGCGACGGCGAGCATGATGCCGAGAAGCAAGAGACCACCCGCCCCGATTCCGGCACCGGCCGCGATGCCCTTGGCGGCGTCCATGGGGGCGGTGAGCAGGTCCATGCGGCGCCGGTGGCGTTCCTGGCGGAAGCGCTGCCCGCGCTCCTCCCACTCGGCGGCGGCCTCCATGTTCCCCGCGGCTTCCGCCGCACGCAGGAGACGTTCGTAGCGGGAGGCGGTGCGGCCCTCCCAGGTGCGGCGGGCCATGATCCGCGTGCCGCCCCAGACGTAGAGGCCGTGGCGGGCGGTTGCCCGGCAGGCGGTGGTGGTGCGTTCGTGGGTGGCCACCGTGCGGATGCCGCGTGCCGAGCGCACCCACAGGGGCACAGGCACCTTCTCGGCGGCCGGAGCTACTACAGCAGCCACGTCCACCGGAGCGGGCCCCACGGGGGCGGGGGTGGTCTTCTCGAAGAGGGAAACGACGTTGTCGCTCATGACGGAACGACTCCTGACTGCCCCACTGTTGGGGCGAGGAAGTGTGGGGTGGGGTCAGGCTGCGGCGGCGGGGACGAGGCGGCCGGCGAGGTACTCGGAGCCGTACGCCTCCTTCTCCTCGGCCTCAAGGCAGCGTTCGTGCTCCCGGTCCCAGCGGCGCGACTGCTTCTCGACCCCGAGGTCGTGACGCAGACCAGCGATGAGCCGGTCACGGACGCCCTTGCGGCTCATCTGCATGGCGTGGACCAACTCGTGGACGAGGGTGATCGCGAAGGTGGCTTCGTTGGGGTGCTGGTCGACGTTGATGACGACCAGCACCCCGCCGTCGGCGAGCGGGATCGCACGGCCCGCCGTCTCGCGGGCCAGACGCTTCGCGTCCCTCAGCGCACGGGACTGAACCCGCTTGTCCGTGCATCCGGCGGTCTCCCACTCGGCGGCCGTGGCCACCTCGGCCAAGTTCCGCTCACCGGTGAGAACCACCTTGACGTCGGGCATCCGGCCGGACACCGCCCGGTCCACGATCCGCACGGCCTCTTCGGTCAGGCGCTTGGCGGTGCGGAGGGTGGACCGGTAGCCGAAGAGCTTGTGTGTGCTGACGTCCAGCTTCACTACAACTCCGTCTCATTGCCGCAGTTCAGGCGGCGGACTCAAGGTCAGAGCAGGGCACGCACATGCCGAGCGAACGCGGGATGCAGTACCCCGCGTCGGTCCGGCACTCGGGGCAGGTCCGACGGGCCCGCATCGCCGCTTCCAGAGCGGCCATGCGGGCAGGCGTCATCGGCCGTACGGGCTTGGCCCGGTCGATCCGGTAGAGGTAGGCGACCAGCGGGCCCCGACGGCGGCGGGGCCGCTGGAGTTCGGCGGCCACGTCCTGCCCGCCGGGCCGCAGCCCGAGGGCACGGAGCTGGCGGCGGGTGGCGTAACCGTCCGGGGCCAGTCGCCACCGGTAGACAGGCAGCGTGGCCATCACGCCGCCACGCGCTTCCACGCGGCCCGCAGCCGGACTTCGGATGCGGAGTGACCGGCGGTCCGGAAGCGGCTGGCCATCTCGCGGTAGGACAGGGCCGGTGTCTCGCTGTGCCGGATCTGGTCCAACAGCGCGTCCAGCGCGTCATCGGACAGGGCCCCCGCCGACTCCAGCGCGAACGCCGAAACAGGCTCCGTGGGACCCCAGACGGGGAGCTCCCAGCGAGGTGTGACGCCAGGCGTGACGCGGCTCGTCACGCTGGTCAGGGCACGTCCGGTGTCCTCACCCTCCCGAGCCGACTCCAGCGTCGACCAGGCGCGGGAGAGGGTGTTGGCGGTGCGTGCTTGTACGTGTGCGACGCGGGCACCGGCCTGCGTCACGGCCGTCAACCTCGTCTCCTCCGTGGACGCTTCCGCCCGGAGTCGTGCGCGGGCCACGGCGGCTTCGTCGCGGGCTTCCTGCTGGATGCCCTGGATCGCGTCCAGCGCCTCACCGGTGAGCGCGGTGCGCTCCCACAGCCCGTGGACCAACCACAGGGCCTTGGCCGCGATCGGCAGCCACGCGACGGCCAGCCACGCGCCGGCCGATTCCTCGGTGAGGGCGTGGGCGACCAGGACCCCGGTCGCGATGAGGCCGAAGGACCAGCCGACGACAGTGACCGGGGTGGAGTGGTCGCCCTGCGCGGCCAGGCGCCTCTCATAGGCGAGGGTGGCGAGCCAGCCGCCATCGATCCCCAACCCGACAACCACGGCCACCGGCCACGGCATCGCCGTGCCCAGCCACATCACGACGACGGCCAGGGTGAGGACCATGGACACCGCCGTCATACCGACGGCGGGCAGAACGGTCTTGGCGTTCATGCCACACCGCCGGTCGTGTCGTGGCCGACGCCCGCGTTTCCTCCGGGGGCCACGTCGACCAGCTCGATCAGCCGCTCGACACTGACCTCAAGACGGCCGATCACGCGGGCCATGGCACGGCCGTCCAGCAGGTCCACGCTCCGCGCGGCTTCTAGCGTCTTCCGGGCAGCGGCGATGGTGTATTGATCGTGCTCGGTGAGCTCGAAGCGGTTCATGCCGCACCCCCGAGGGTGAGGAGAGCGGCGAGGGCGAGCAGCGCACCGCCCGCGCAGGTCAGGTCGACCGCGCGGCGCAGGCCGGTGAACTTGGTGACCGCCAGCCGGGACAGACCCGCCACAGCCACGCTCAGGTCTCCGGACAGGGTGGTGGGGAGTTCCTCAGCGGTGAGCGTGGCCCACAGGACGAAGCCGTGCCGGCCGTTCAGGTTCGGTCGCACCGACCGCAGCAGCAGACCAGCCGCGGCGACCAGCAGCCCCATCCCCAGGCCGCCGACGAGGATGGCGGGGAGGTTCAGGGGGGCGTCTTTGGCGACGGTCCAGGCACCGGCGAGGAGCGCGCCGACGAAGGCGAGGAGCAGACCGGTCTTGGTGTCGGTCCGGGCGATCTCGGCCTTCACTTCCGCGTGCGCGGCGGTGAGCGCCTGCGCAGGGGTGAGGGTGCTCATGCCCCCACCCCCGGAACCTGCGCCGTGGCCTTGTTCGCCAGCACGCGGCGAGCTGCCAGCACCTTGCGGCCGGCCCGCCGGATCCGGCGCTCGTCCAGCTCGCTGACCGGGCGGTCGATGGTCATGATCTGCGCGTCGAGCAGCTCGACTTCCGCCCGGATGAGCGGCATCTCCTGCTCGATCGCGTCCAGCTCGGTGGCCGACGGCTCGATGTCGAGCGACGTGGCCGTAACGAGCGCCTGAAGTGCGACGATGGTCTGCATGGGTCGTTTTCTCCTAGTGGTGGGACGGCTCGAACAGCACCCCCGGAGTAGCCGCTTCGGGGGTGCGCGCCGTTCTGGTGAAAAGCCACCCGGGCGGGTGGGAGTGCCCCGGTCGGGAGTCGAACCCGGCCTGCGACCATCGGGGCTGTTGGGCGAGGGTCAGAGCTCGCCGCGTCGCTCCAGCTCGCGGGCGATGTCGTTCTGGTCGGACAGGGCCCCGATGTTGGTCCCTGCGCTCCGCTCCCGGTTGATCAGCCGGTACTCGTTGCGCAGGCTGTCGCTGGTGCGGCTCTTCATCTCGGCGACAGCGGGGGAAGGGCTCTTGCGGATGCGCATGTCGGTCTCCTCTTTGAGTGATGTGGGTCGTGCGTGCCCCGGGCCGGATTCGATCCGGCGTCGTCACGGCACCCGCCAAGCGCGGTGCCGGGGCTGGGGTGGGTCAGCGCTGGACTACGGGGCGGTGCAGGTCCCGGTGGGTGACCGAGACGCGGTATCCGTCGGCGCGCAGCCGCTCGGCGAGCACTGCGGCGAAGGTGGGGGCGCGGTGTCGGCCGCCGGCGCATCCGTCGGCCACGGTTACCGTCCCGGCGCTGGGGCCGGACGCGAACGCGGCGACCGCCACGGCCGTGGCGTCGACCAGGTCGGTGATGCCGGGCGTGTTCAGTACGGCGGTGCGGACCGGCTCGTCATCGGCGGTCATGTTCCGCAGAGCGGGGCTGACGTGCGGGTCACGGAAGTGGTGGCGCAGGTCGATCGTCAGGTGCGCGGCGGGCGGTGCGCTGTGCAGGTAGCCGAACGAAACGATCTCAACGTTCATCAGGACTCCCAAGCAATGAAGAGGTGTTCCGGCTCCCCTCGGCCCCGCCCGTACGACCCGAAGGGCCGGACGGGCGGGGGAGGCAACCGGCCGCAGCGGTGATGCGCTGCGGTGGATGGTGGTGCGGTTCTGCGGTTTAGAGCCGAGGGCGTGTCCCCCACTGGGGTGTAGAGCCCCGGTGTGACGGGGGCCCACTCTCGGTCGGCTGGTCTCCACTCACCTCGCCGGAACGGTCACGGTCGACTGCTGGTGGTGGATCACGCTGTGCAGTTGTTCAGCGATGCGGACCGGCGGAGAGCCGACGGGCGCAGGTCGAAGCAGCCCAAAGAAGGCGCCTTCGTGCGCGGCGGAATCGCTTTTTCCGAAGGATTCGGATCGGGCGGTGGCCACACCAAGAGACTGGACCGGTGGACCGGTCCAGTCAAGCGATGAATCCGCACACCCTCACCCCATCGTCGAGGAAAGTGCAGGTGGGGAGCGCTTTCGAGGCAACAAAAAAAGCTGAACCGGTGGACCGGTCCAGCCATCCCTTGCTCGTATTACGCCTACATGGCGTAGGTGTCCACCTGCTCGAAGAACGAGGAGGGAGTAACGCCCTCCTCGCAGACCAGTGGCTTTCCCTGCTCGTCATACGCCGTGTGCAGAAGCACGGCCACCGGTGTGCCCTGTGGCACTTTCAAGCGGTCCGCCTCCGTCTCCGATGCAAGGCGAACAGTGGTGACGTCCACACCTTCGGCCGGGCCCCGCCCGGTCTGGCGCCGGACGTAGCGCGTTGTGCCTTCGGCGATCGGGTTGGTGTCGGCAAGGCGTGGTGATACCTCCGCGATCTCCGGGGGGAACCACGCCTCAACGCAGCTATTCGGGGTTCCGTCCGGGAGCTGGAGGATGCGAACGCGCCGAAGCGCCTTGGTTCCGGGGGAGAGACGGAGGGCGGCGGCAACGTGGGCGGGGGGGTCCGCCCAGTCAGGCGTACCGACGCGCAGGAACGGCATGCCGCCCAGGATGCGCGCCGACCCTGCGCGGCGAGCGCCGGCAGGGCGTGCCACGGGCGTTTCCGTGACGACGAACCCGGTTCCCTGCTTGGCCACGACCACGCCGTCGTTGCGCAGCACGTCGACGGCCTTGATGGCGGTAGCCCGTGACACGTCCCACTGCTCGGCCAGCTCGCGGCCCGATGGGATCGTCTCCCCAGGGGCGATCTTGCCAGCGGCAATGCGGGCGCGCAGGAACTCTGCGATCTCTTCGTATTTCAGGACTGCCATGGTTTCCCCTGATTCCTGCGCTGGACTGGTCCACCGGTACACACGATACTGCGACCATGTCGAATCTCGAATTGGCTCCCTCCGTGATGCGGTTCTATGGCGAGACGGTCAACGAGGACAGCCGCCTGCGCAGCTCGGCAGACGGTCGGATGGAACTGGTCAGGACCCAAGAACTCCTCCGACGCTTTCTGCCCCCCGCACCTGCACGTGTGCTCGACGTCGGCGGGGGGACCGGGATTCATGCTGAGTGGCTGGTGAAGGACGGCTACGACGTCGCCCTGGTGGACCCGGTGCCCCGTCACGTTGAGGCCGCGTCGGCAGTGTGCCCAGCGACGGTTGGGGACGCGCGTGCCTTGTCCGAGCCGGACGACAGCTTCGACGTAGTGCAGCTCCTCGGGCCGCTCTACCATTTGCCTGACCCCGCCGACCGGCAGCAGGCGCTGGCGGAAGCGTCCCGGGTCGTCAAGCCGGGCGGACTGGTCGCCGCCGCCGCAATCAATCGCTATGCGTCGCTCTTCGAGCACGTGGCGTACGCCCACCTGCACACCGAACGAATCCATGCGTCCGTCTCCAAGATTCTAGAGACGGCTGTCTACGACGGCGTGCGGGGATTTACCCTGTCGTACTTCCACCGAGCCGAAGAGCTCCTGGCGGAACTGGTTGCCGCAGGTCTTCAGGATGTTCAGGTCTTCGGTATCGAGGGGCCGGCGTGGTCCCTTGTGAAGGCGGCTGAGCAGCAGCCGGGCGACGGGCCGACGGATGACCTGATTGCCTCCGCCATGGCGGCGGCAAGGATGGCAGAGCCCTACCAGGAACTCCTTGCCGCCAGCTCGCATCTATTGGCTGTGGGGAAGGCTCCTGCACCCTGAACGATGTCCGACTCCACTGTGTAGGTCGAAATCGGGCAGGGGTAAGTGGCAAGCGAGGATGGGTTGTTCGTGACAGCGCGGACAACCTCGGTGATACGCTCCCGATGCAAACAGGCATAGGCCATAAGGGTGCTGGCCCCAGCACCCTTACGGCCTGATAACGAGGGAGACCTATGTCCGAGGAACCCCGCCGGTCAACATATTGCGTACGCACTATGAAACCGGTAGCACGGTACACCGCATCTGCATCTCGAATCAACCCCCAGCAACTGGCAGTGGGAGCCGCCTTACTGGCGCTGGTCACGTCTGCGATCGGTTTGATCACAGCCATGGTCACGCTCGTCACGGCGCTGCTGTAGGGCCTGGGCAACGCGTGATGCCGCGAAAGCCTGACATCACCGCCTGACATCAACGTCGGCGCACACCGAGGCACGCAGGGGTACAGGCGAACCGCACCAACCGGATCCTGGCGGCCTGTCAGGCTTCCTGATCCGTGAGTGCACCCGCCTACGGATCAGAAGGTTGCAGGTTCGAATCCTGCCGAGTGCACAGCAGGCCAGAGGCCCCCAGGAGAAATCCTGGGGGCCTCTCGCGTTGTCCTGGCGGCTGGAGGAGGACCGAGCTCAGATGGTCCTCAAGACTTTCCGCATCGGCTTCCGCGAGCAGGGGCGGGGTGTCATGGTCATCTCCACGCGCAACATGATCGTGTGTCGCGGGTTACTGCCAACAGGCGGCTGAGGAGACGGACATGCTTGGTTTGATGGGCCCGGGTCCCGTGATCGGTGTTGCTGTCACGGTTGTTGCTCTCGCAGTGCTCGCAGTGTTCGCCGTGGCTGCTGTCAGGTGGTCCAGGGCGGGGGCCCGGTAGACCTGGTGCGGCACGCCACCGGAGCCGGCTGGGCTCGCTGTGTGCCGCCGCAGCGGAACCTCACACCCAGGGTGGCCGCCGGCTCGCCAGGTGCCGAGCGGGCACCGGGCCGGCGGACTCAGGAGGAGTCCTCCGGCCTCTCGCGCCGGCGGGCGGGCCTGACGCCCTGTGACGCGGAAGTGGGGCGCGGAAGTGTGACGCGGAAGTGGGGCGCCAAGTGAGTGGCAGAAGTGAGTGACAGGAGTGGGCGGCGGCCAGGTGGCCGGCGTGAGCGTCCAGTTCGATTCGTGCGGGCCGGGTGACCACGGTGCCCGGCCGGTTCGACTCGTGCCGGCCGGGCAGCGACGGCTCTCTTCGGTCCGACTCGTCCGAGCCCAGTGACCACGGTGCCCCCGTGCGCTGCCGTCCACGGCCCGCACGAGTCGGAGGGGTCAGGCCGAGGCCCTGGCGCCCGGGCCCGTCCGGTCGTGCTGCCGGGCGACGCGGCGGCGCCGGGTCGGCATTCCGAGCGTCGGGTTGGCGACTCCCCAGGCCGCGCCCTTGCAGACCAGTTCCTTGTACAAGGCGGCGAACCGGCCGGTCAGGGCCGCCCCGACGGAGCGGTCGTCGGCGGTGACGTACTGGATCAGCCCTTCCCTGCGGCCCAGTGAGATGCACTGGTTGAAGTAGCGGATCCCCGCGGTCGGGAGCTTGGTCCCGGTGAGGCGTGCCGCGATCGCGTCGGCGGCATGCCATGCGGCGGGGGTGCCCGATGCGCACGACATCCGCAGTGGCTTGTCCCCGGGGCCCATTGCCATGGCTGCGTCACCGATGGCGTACACGTCCGGGTGCGAGACCGAGCGCATGGTCCCGTCGACCACGATCTGGCCGGTGCCGGTGACCTCCAGGGCGGTGGCCCGCGCGATCGGGTGGACCGCGAAGCCGGTGGTCCACACGGTGACCGCGGCCGGTACGGACGTGCCGCCGGCCGTGGCGACCCGGTCGGCTTCGACGCCGGTCACGGCGGTGTGCTCGTGCACGGTGATGCCGAGCTTCTCGAAGACCTTCCGCACGTGTCCCCGGCCCTTGGGCGAGAGCCAGTCGCCGAGTTCGCCGCGGGCGGCGACGGCGACATCGAGGTCCGGCCGGGCCTCGGCGATCTCGGCCACGGCCTCCAGGCCGGTGAGGCCGCCGCCGACGACGAGCACCGGTTGTCCGGCGGCCAGTCCGGCGAGCCGCTCGCGCAGCCTGAGCGCTCCGGGGCGGCCGGCGATCTCGTGGGCGTGCTCGGTGGTGCCGGGGATGCCCTGGGTGTTCCAGCTGCTGCCGAGGGCGTACACGAGGCTGTCGTACTCCAGCTCCTCGGCACCGTTCGCTTCGGTGACGGCGACGGTTCTCCGGTCGACGTCGACAGCGGTGACCTCCGCGAGCTTCAGTTCGACGCCGGTGCCGGCGAACATCTCGCTGAAGGGCCGGGGCGCGAGGTCCTGGCCGACCGCCAGCTGGTGCATCCGGACGCGCTCGACGAAGTCGGGCTCGGCGTTGACGAGCGTGATGGCGACATCCTCGGAGCGCAGCCGCTTCGCGAGGCGGCCGGCGGCGATGGCTCCGGTGTATCCGGCTCCCAGGACGATGATTCGATGCTTCATCTCTCTGCTCCTGTCTCGCGGGTTCGCCACTTGAACCGGGCAGCCCGCCGTTTCCTGACAGGAGTGCGATGTGAAGCACGTCACATCGGGGTCAGAAGGCGGTGATCAGGGGCTCCCCGTGTTCGGTGGCAGCCCAGCGCCTGGTCGCGCGTTCGAGTTTGTCCGGGTTGACCTGGCTGCGGAACGCGGCGATGCCTTCGGCGGTGATCTCCAGGCACATGACGCCGATGACCCGGCCGTCGAGGACCACCACGAGAGCGGGGGTGTTGTTGGCGGTCGAGACGTAGACCCCGGGGGAGCCGCCCACGAGGGCGCGCTTGGCCTCGCCGGGCTTGAACATGCCCCGCATGAACTTCGCGACCGCGATGGCGCCCTCGAACGCCTTGGCGCGGGCCGGGATCTTTCCGCCGCCGTCGCCGATCGCGATGGCGTCGTCGGTGAGCAGGCGTACGAGCGGTTCGGTCCGGCCGCTCGTGGCGGCCGCGAGGAACTCGTCGACGATCCGCCGGGCGGCGGCCTCGTCGATCTCGGTGCGGGACCTGCCCTCCGCGACGTGCTTCTTGGCCCGGTGGAAGATCTGCTGGCAGGCGGCCTCGGAGATGTCGAGGATCTCCGCAATCTTCCGGTGCGGGTAGTCGAAGGCCTCCCGCAGCACGTACACCGCCCGCTCGTTGGGCGTCAGCCGCTCCATGAGGGCCAGCACCGCGTACGAGACGGATTCGCGCTGTTCGGCGGTGTCGGCGGGGCCGAGCATCGGGTCACCTGCGAGCAGCGGTTCGGGCAGCCATTGGCCCACATAGGTCTCCCGCCGTGCGCGGGCCGAGGTGAGCTGGTTGAGGCACAGGTTGGTGAGGACCTTCGTCAGCCAGGCCTCGGCGACCTCGATGCGGTCGGCATCGGTGGCCTGCCAGCGCAGGAACGTGTCCTGTACGGCGTCCTCGGCATCGCTCGCGGACCCCAGGAGACGGTAGGCGATGGCCTGCAGGCGGGACCTGGAGGCCTCGAACCGGTCCACATCGTTCACGGTCAGAGCCATGGCCCGGATCCTAGCCCGCGCGGCACGCGACCGGACTCCGTCCGCAGCCACGGGTGGCTCGACCGGTGCTGTGTCAGCCTGCGCCGCCCCTCGGCCCGCGCCCTGCCCGGTTTCGTTGCAGTGAGGCGATCAGGAAGGCGATCGCGGAGGTCGTGACCAGGCTTCCCACCATGATCGTGCCCACGCCGATCACGAAGAGCCCGCTGGCGTCGTCCGACCAGTCGTAGAGGGCGGCCACGGTCAGTCCGGCCGTGATGCCGGCGACCGGGCCCACGATGTCCTGCCGGGACGCCGACCAGCAGAGCGGGACCAGCAGGGTCAGCACCAGTCCGATCACCTGCCATGCCTCGTACGGGCCGGTCGTCGTGCCGTCGGGGTGCACATCACGATGCTGGTCCCAGCCCAGCCAGGCCGCCCACAGCGCTGACGCCAGCAGGGCCTGCAGCAGGATCGTCCGGAGCTGGAGGGCGGTTCGCCCGAGTCGTCTTCGCATGGCTCGAGCATCGCGCGTCACTTCCCGGCAGGCCGGAGCGCACGTACTCGACCGCGCCTGAGTACTTCACGCAACCAGCCGTGTCTTCTCGCGGTCGGCGGCCGGCGGCCGGTTCACGGGCCAGGGGCAGGCCAGGGTCGGGCGGGGGCGTCAGTGTGCGTACGAACCGAGGCCATGGAGAGCTTTCTGGAACCTGCTCCAGAAACACGTCTGACGGTGGGAGCCGTCTCCTTCCGCGGGAAGCCGCGCGGCCAGGCCGCTGCCGGCTGTACCGGCACGGCCCCGGGGAGGGGGACCTGTCCGTTAGGGTGCCGGTTTCACGGGCGTACGTCCGTATCGGGTGTCCGGATTCACCGGCGCGTTCCGCGCGGCCGTCGACACCTCGGGCGCGGGCCGGGAGAGGGGCGGTATGAGCGGCTGGCGGTGCACGGGGCTGCGCTGGCCCCACGGCGAGCCCGTGCTCGGATGGGCTCGGGGCGACGGGGCCGGGCGGGGGCGGGTGAGTGTCCTGGCGTACGGGAAGGACCTCGGGTTCCGGGCCGTGGGGGAGCGGCACTGCACGGGTGCGCGCGGCATCCCGTGTCCGGTGGGGGCAGTGGTGCCCGTGCGGAGCACGGGGGCGCGGTGCGCGGAGTGCGCGCGGCTGGACCGGGCGCACTCGGTGGCCGCCGACACGATCGCGGACGACCCGCGGACGTACCGCGTGTACCTGGCCTGGTTCGGGCCGGGCATGGTCAAGGTCGGGATCACCGGGGAGGCGCGGGACTCGGCGCGGCTGCGGGAGCAGGGGGCCGTGGTGTTCAGCTGGCTTGGGCGCGGGCCGCTGATGGCCGCGCGGCGTACCGAGGAACTGCTGCGTTCGGCACTCGGGGTGCCCGACCGAATCCCGTACGCGCGCAAGCGTGCCGTGCGGGACGGCCTGCCGGGGGCGGCGGAACGGGCCGCCGAGATCGAAGGGCTGTACCGGCGGGCCGCCGCCCTGGAGGGCGCCGGGTGGCCGGAGGCGTTGGAGCGGCTGCCGTTCGAGGCGGTCGACCATGCCGGTGTGTTCGGGCTCGCAGGTGCGGGGCCCGCGGCGCGGGTGGTGACCGGGCTGGTGGACGGTGGTGTGGTGGCCGGGCGGCTGGTGGCGGCGGCCGGCCCCGATCTGTATCTGGAGACCGTGGACGCCGGGGTCGTCGTGCTGGACACGCGGCTCGTCACCGGCTGGGACCTGGTGGGTGCCGACGCCCGGGCGGGGATGAGCGTGCCGGTCGTGGCGGTGGGGGGCGGTGGCGTGCAGGACGGGCTGTTCTGAGATCGTCACCGGGGATCGCGCCGTGCGTACGAAGTCTCGCCGGAGGGCCTTCCCGGACATGTGCGCGGCCTACGAGGCGGGTGGGGTGGATGAGCGGCGACGACCGGGACCGGGACGATGTCGTGCGGTTCTGGCAGCGGCTCGGGCTGCCCGGGATCATCGACGTGCACACACACTTCATGCCGGAGCGGGTGCTCAGCAAGGTGTGGGCGTACTTCGACTCGGCGGGCCCGCTGACGGGGCTGGAGTGGCCGATCACCTACCGGCGGGACGAGGACGAACGCCTCGCGCTGCTGCGCTCGTTCGGTGTGCTCCGGTTCACCTCGATGCTCTACCCGCACAAGGCCGGCATGGCGGCCTGGCTGAACGGCTGGGCGGCCGCCTTCGCCGCCCGGGTGCCGGACTGTCTGCACACCGCGACCTTCTTCCCGGAGGAGGGAGCGGAGACGTACGTGCGCGAGGCGGTCGAGGCGGGGGCGCGCGTCTTCAAGTCACATCTCCAGGTGGGGGCCTACGACCCGAACGATCCGCTGCTCGACCCCGTGTGGGGGCTGCTGGCGGAGGCCGGGATCCCGGTGGTGACGCACTGCGGTTCCGGGCCCGCGCCCGGTGCGTACACAGGGCCCGGTCCGGTCGGCCGTCTGCTGTCCCGCCACCCCCGGCTGAAGCTCGTGGTGGCGCACATGGGGATGCCTGAGTACGCGGATTTCCTGGAGCTGGCGGCGGCGTACCCCGGGGTGCGGCTCGACACCACCATGGCCTTCACGGACTTCGGCGAGGGCCTCACGCCGTTCCCGGCGGCGGAGCGCGGGCGCCTCGCCGACCTGGGGGACCGGATCCTGCTGGGCACGGACTTCCCGAACATCCCCTACCCGTACGCCCATCAGCTGCACGCCCTGGAGAGGCTGGGGCTGGGAGACGCATGGCTGCGGGCCGTCTGCCACGGGAACGCGAGCGAACTCTTCCGACAGGGGACGGCGCTCGATTCTCAGGAAATTCACAGGTAGGCGAAAGCTCCCTCTCACGGCCGTCTCACAGGCTTGAGCCATGACGACGACCTCGCCCCAGGGGCGTACAGAACTGCTCAGGCCCGACCGCAATCCCATCCGGGTCCTGGTCGTGGACGACGAGGCTCCGCTCGCCGAGCTGCTCTCCATGGCCCTGCGCTACGAGGGGTGGGAGGTGCGCAGTGCCGGGGACGGTGCCGGCGCCCTCCGCGCGGCGCGTGACTTCCGCCCCGACGCGGTGATCCTCGATGTCATGCTCCCCGACATGGACGGGCTCGCGGTGCTCGGCAGGCTGCGGCGCGACCTCAACGACGTGCCCGTGCTCTTCCTGACCGCGCGGGACGCGGTGGAGGACCGGATCGCGGGGCTCACGGCGGGCGGCGACGACTACGTCACCAAGCCCTTCAGCCTGGAGGAGGTCGTGGCGCGGCTGCGCGGGCTCATCCGGCGCTCCGGTACGGCGACGGCCCGCAGCGAGTCGACGCTCGTCGTCGGCGACCTGGCGCTGGACGAGGACAGCCACGAGGTGAGCCGGGGCGACGACTCGATCCATCTCACGGCGACCGAGTTCGAGCTGCTGCGCTTCCTGATGCGCAATCCGCGCCGGGTGCTCAGCAAGGCGCAGATCCTCGACCGGGTCTGGAACTACGACTTCGGCGGCCAGGCCAACGTCGTCGAGCTGTACATCTCCTACCTGCGCAAGAAGATCGACGCGGGGCGTACCCCGATGATCCACACCCGGCGCGGGGCGGGATATCTCATCAAGCCCGGCGACTGACGCCATGAGCACGAGGACCGGCGCACGCCGCCCCTGGACGCTGCGGACCCGGCTCGTCGTGTACGCGGTCACGCTCATCGCGGTGGTCGCCGCGGTGATCGGCTCGGTCACGGCCATCGCCTTCCAGAGCTACATGTACGGGAAGCTGGACGGCCAGCTGCACGACATCACCAGACTGGCCGCGGACCGTCCGCCGGGCGCCGGCAAGAACACCCCGGGCGGCCCGGAGGGCGACGAGCCGCTGGACTTCGTCGGCAGGGGTGGCCCGGACACCTTCGGTGCCGTGGTCACCGACGGTTCCGTCACCGTCTCGAAGGTGATGAACGGTCCGGATGCCCAGCAGAGCACCGAGGAGCTGACCGACGCGCAGGAGGACGCCCTCGAAGCCTCAGGGGTGACCCCGGACGGCGAGCCCCATGACGTCGAACTCCCCGGGCTCGGCAGCTACCGCGTGGAGGTCGTCCCGTCCGGCGGTGGTACGTCCGTCCTCGTCGGCATCCCCACGGCCGAGGTGGACAAGGCCGTCACCACCCTGATCCTCGTCGAGGTCTGCGTCACCGGGGCGGGGCTCATCGCCGCCGGGATCGCCGGTGCCGCCATGGTCGGTGTGGCCCTGCGCCCGCTGCGCAGGGTGGCCGCGACGGCGACCCGTGTCTCCGAACTCCCCCTGCACAGTGGAGAGGTCGCCCTCCTCGAGCGGGTCCCGGATGCCGAGGCCGATCCGCGTACCGAGGTCGGTCAGGTCGGCGCGGCCCTCAACAGGATGCTGGGGCACGTCGGTTCGGCCCTGGAGGCCCGGCAGAAGAGCGAGACGCGGGTGCGCCAGTTCGTCGCGGACGCCAGTCATGAGCTGCGTACACCCCTCGCCTCGATCCGCGGGTACGCCGAACTGACCAGGCGTGGAAGGGAGAGCGCCGGGCCGGACACCCGGCACGCCCTGGGCCGGATCGAGTCCGAGGCGGAGCGGATGACGGGCATGGTCGAGGACCTGCTGCTCCTGGCCCGGCTCGACGCGGGACGGCCGCTCTCGTACGAGAGCACCGATCTCTCGCCGCTGGTCATCGACGCGGTGAGCGACGCGCGCGTCGCCGACCGCGCCCCCGGCAGCGGGCCCGGAGCCACCCACCACTGGCGGCTGGAGCTGCCCGAGATGCCGGCGACCGTCCTGGCCGACCCGACCAGGATCCAGCAGGTGCTGGTCAACCTGCTGGCGAACGCACGGACGCACACACCGCCGGGGACCACGGTCACGGTCCGTCTGCGGCAGGCGTGCAGGGAGCTGCCCTGGGTGACCCTGGAGGTCCAGGACGACGGTCCTGGCATCCCGGCCGAACTGCTGCCCCGGGTCTTCGAACGGTTCGCGCGCGGCGACGCCTCGCGCTCCCGGCACGCCGGTTCGACGGGGCTCGGCCTCGCCATCGTGCAGGCCGTGGTCGCGGCGCACGGCGGGCTGGCCGAGGTGCGGTCGGTGCCGGGGAACACGGTGTTCGCCGTGCGTCTGCCGACGGACGCGGTGTACGGGGAGAGCTCCGTGAGTGCCCTCGCCGATACCGCTGTGACCTGGGAAAACAGTGCTGTTGGCGCCCCGGCGGCGCACTCACAGGCGGACCACAGGCTCAGCACACGGACGTGACAGCGCGGTTGGCGAGTGTCGTGTCATGCGAACCGACACCCCCTGGAGCACCCTGCCGGCCCGGGACCATCTCCTGGCCGCAGCGGTCGGCGTCGCCGGCGCTCCCGTACTCGACGTAGTGATCCCCGTGTACAACGAGGAGAAGGACCTCGAAACATGCGTGCTGCGCCTGCACGACCACCTGGCGCGGACGTTCCCCTACGGCTTCCGGATCACCGTGGCGGACAACGCGAGCACCGACCGCACGCCCCGGGTGGCGGCACGGCTCGCGGATCTCATCCCCGAGGTGCGGTCGTACCGGCTGGAGGAGAAGGGCCGGGGCCGGGCGCTGCGGACCGTCTGGTCCCATTCGGACTCCCCGGTCCTGGCCTACATGGACGTCGACCTCTCGACCGACCTGAACGCCCTCCTGCCGCTGGTCGCCCCGCTGATCTCGGGTCACTCCGACCTGGCCATCGGCTCCCGCCTGGCGCGCAGTTCGCGGGTGGTGCGGGGCTCCAAGCGGGAGTTCATCTCGCGGGCCTACAACCTGATCCTGCGCTCCTCGCTGGCCGCGGGGTTCAGTGACGCCCAGTGCGGCTTCAAGGCCATACGGCGTGAGGTCGCGCAGCGGCTGCTGCCGATGGTCGAGGACACCGGGTGGTTCTTCGACACCGAGATGCTGGTGCTCGCGGAGCGGGCCGGGCTGCGCATCCACGAGGTGCCGGTCGACTGGGTCGACGACCCGGACTCCACCGTGCACATCGTGAGGACCGCGACCGACGACCTCAAGGGGGTCTGGCGGGTGGGCCGGGCCCTGGCCACCGGAGCGCTGCCGCTGGACCGGCTGGCGCGGCCCTTCGGGGACGACCCGCGCGACCGTGCCGTGCCCGGGGTGCCGCGCGGACTCGCCCGGCAGCTGGTCGGCTTCTGTGTCGTGGGCGCGCTGTCCACCCTGGTCTACCTCGCCCTGTACTCCCTCTTCCGGCTCGGTGCAGGCCCGCAGTTCGCCAACGCCGGGGCCCTCCTGGTGTCCGCCGTCGCCAACACGGCGGCGAACAGGAGGCTCACCTTCGGCGTACGGGGCCGGGGCGGTGCCGTGCGCCACCAGGCGCAGGGACTCGTCGTCTTCGCGATCGGCCTCGCGCTCACCAGCGGTTCGCTCGCCGCCCTGGGCACCGCGTCCGGATCGGCGTCGCACGGTACGGAACTCGCCGTGCTGATCGCGGCCAACCTCGCGGCGACGGTGCTGCGGTTCCTTCTCTTCCGTACCTGGGTCTTCCCCGACCGGCGCACCGACACACAGGACGCCCGCAAGGGTGCCGCACACGAACCGAGGAACGTCCGATGACCGCCGCCACTCACTCCGACCACTTCCAGGCCCCGCCCGGCACCCCAGGGGCGCCCGCGCACGCCGAGGGCAGGCGCGAGACGTTGTCACGCCGGATCCGCCGGGGCAGGCCCGAGGACCCGCGCTGGGCGAGGCCCGCCTTTCTCGGCATGCTGCTGGTCATCGCGCTCGCGTACCTGTGGAACCTGAGTGCCTCCGGCTATGCCAACTCCTTCTACTCCGCGGCCGTGCAGGCCGGCAGCCAGAGCTGGAAGGCCTTCTTCTTCGGCTCGCTGGACTCCGCGAACGCGATCACCGTCGACAAGCCCCCGGCCACGCTGTGGCCGATGGCCCTGTCGGTGCGGATCTTCGGTCTGAGCTCCTGGGCGATCCTCGCGCCTCAGGTGCTGATGGCGGTCGCCACGGCCGGTGTCCTCTACGCAGCCGTGCGGCGCCGCTTCAGCGCCGCCGCGGGGCTGATCACGATGACGGTCTTCGCGCTGACCCCGGTGGCCGCGCTGATGTTCCGCTTCAACAACCCGGACGCGCTGCTCGCGCTCCTGATGACCGTCACCGTCTACTGCGTGCTGCGCGCCCTGGAGGGCGGCCGGACGAAGTGGCTGGTCTGGGCGGGTGTCGCGGTGGGTCTCGCGTTCCTGTCGAAGACCCTGCAGGCCTTCCTGATCCTGCCGCCCCTGGCCCTGCTGTACGTGGTGTCCGCGCCGGTGTCCGTGCGGAAGCGGTTCGGCCAGCTCGGCCTGGCGGCCCTGGCGACGGCCGTCTCCGGCGGCTGGTGGGTGGCGGTCGTCGAGCTGTGGCCCGCCTCCTCACGGCCGTACATCGGTGGCTCGCAGAACAACTCCTTCCTGGAACTCACCTTCGGTTACAACGGACTCGGCCGGATCAACGGTGAGGAGACCGGCAGCGTCGGCGGTGGCGGCCAGGGCGGCGGATGGGGCGAGACGGGCATCGGCCGGATGTTCAACTCCGAGATCGGCAGCCAGATCTCGTGGCTGCTCCCCGCCGCCCTGATCCTGCTGGTCGCGGGCGTCCGGCTGACCTGGCGGGCGAAGCGGACCGACACGGCCCGTGCGGCGTTCCTGGCCTGGGGCGGTTCGCTGCTGATGACGGCCCTCGTCTTCAGCTTCATGGCCGGCATCTTCCACCAGTACTACACGGTGGCCCTGGCGCCCTACCTCGCGGCGCTGGCCGGCATGGGCGCCACGGTCCTCTGGGAGGAGCGGGGCAGGTGGTGGGCGGGCTTCGCGCTCGGCGTGACCGTCGCGGCGACGGCCGTCTGGTCGTACGTCCTGCTGGGGCGCACGCCCGACTACATCCCGTGGCTGCGCTGGGCCGTCCTGATCGGCGGTCTGGTGGCCGCGGTGGGGCTGCTTCTCGCGGCACGGCTGGGCCGGGTGCTCGCGCTGGGCGTGGTGGGGCTGGGCCTCGCCGCCTCGCTGGCCGGGCCGACGGCGTACACGATCAGCACGCTGAACACCGGGCACCAGGGCTCGATCGTCACCGCGGGTCCGTCGGGTGCCGCCGGTACGGGCGGTCCCGGAGGGGGCCGGGGCGGCGGGCCCGGCGGCGGTGAGGGCCCCGGTGGCGGCATGCAAACCCCCGGTCAGGGGGCCAGGCAAGGCGCCCAGCAGGGTGGACAGGCCCCGGGCAACGGGCAGGGCAACCAGCAGGGCGGCGGCTTCCCCGGCGGCGGTACGCCGGGCCAGGGGCAGGGTCCCGGCAATCAGCAGGGCGGCATGCCCGGTGGCACGGGCGAAGGCGGCGCGGGCGGTGGCGGTGGCGGTGGCGGTGGCATGGGCGGCCTGCTCGACGGCGCCTCCGTCGACTCCGAGGCGAAGACGCTCCTGAAGCAGGACGCCGACGCCTACACCTGGGCCGCCGCCGCCATCGGTTCGCAGAACGCCGCGAGTTACCAGCTGGCCACCGGGGACCCGGTGATGGCGATCGGCGGATTCAACGGCAGCGACCCGTCCCCGACACTGTCCCGGTTCAAGAAGTACGTGGGGGACGGAGAGATCCACTACTTCATCTCGGGAGGCATGGGCGGCGGCGGAGGCATGGGCGGCGAGGGCACCTCGTCCCAGATCTCGGCCTGGGTGGAGGAGAACTTCGAGGAGGTCACGGTGGGAAGCGCGACGTTCTACGACCTCACCCGGCCCAAGAGCTGAATCCACGGCGACAGGGCGGCGACGACAGGGCGGTGGCCCCGGAGCACAGGCTCCGGGGCCACCGCCCTGTCGTGGGACGAGTCTTCACGCTGATGTGTTGTACGGCGTAGAGGAGATGTCATACGGTGTACGGGAACACTTTCCCATGCGGCGTACAAGTGCACCGACAGGAGTCCGCATGACGGCGACCGCCGACGAGCGACACGACCTCGCGCCTCGGAGCGGCCATGCGCAGCGCTGGCTGATCCTCGGCGTCATCTGCCTCGCCCAGCTCACCGTGCTGCTCGACAACACCGTCCTGAACGTCGCGATCCCCTCGCTCACCGCGGATCTGCACGCGTCCACGGCCGATGTGCAGTGGATGATCAACGCCTATGCGCTCGTCCAGTCCGGGCTGGTCCTCACGGCGGGCAGCGCCGCCGACCGCTACGGCCGCAAGAAGATGCTCGTCGCGGGCCTCGTGCTCTTCGGCGTCGGCTCACTGGCGGCGGGGCTGGCGCAGTCGTCCGGACAGCTGATCGCCGCCCGCGCGGGGATGGGGGTCGGCGGGGCGCTGCTGATGACGACCACCCTCGCCGTCGTGGTGCAGATCTTCGACGACGCCGAGCGCGTGAAGGCGATCGGTATCTGGTCCACCGTCAGCTCCCTGGGGTTCGCCGCCGGTCCACTGATCGGCGGGGCCATGCTCGACCACTTCTGGTGGGGCGCGATCTTCCTGGTCAACATCCCCGTGGCGGTCATCGGTATCGTCGCCGTGGTCCGGCTCGTGCCTGAGTCCAGGGATCCCCGTGGCGACCGTCCCGACCTGGTCGGGGCGCTGCTCTCCACCCTCGGCATGGCGGCCGTCGTGTACGCGATCATCTCCGGCCCCGAGCACGGCTGGGGCTCAGGACAGGTCCTGTCCACCGCCTTCGCGGGGGTGGCCGTCCTCACCGGATTCGTCCTGTGGGAGCTCCATGTCCCGTATCCCATGCTGGACATGAACTTCTTCCGCAACCAGAGGTTCACCGGCGCGGTCGCGGGTGCGATCCTCGTCGCCTTCGGGATGACGGGTTCGCTCTTCCTGCTGACCCAGCACCTGCAGTTCGTCCTCGGATACGAACCGCTCGAGGCCGGGATGCGCACGGCTCCGCTCGCCCTCACCGTCGTCGCGCTCAACCTCACGGGGCTCGGCGCCCGGCTCGTGGTGAGGATGGGAACTCCCGTCGTCATCGCCACGGGAATGAGTCTGCTGGCCGCCGGGCTCGGGGCGATCGCGCTGCTCGGCGGACGGGGTTACGGCGGAATGCTCTTCGGCCTGGTCGTCATGGGGGCGGGCGTCGCACTCGCCATGCCCGCGATGGCCAACGCGATCATGAGCGCCATCCCGCCCGAGAAGGCGGGTGTGGGCGCCGGGGTGAACGGCACGCTCGCCGAGTTCGGCAACGGACTCGGGGTGGCCGTGCTCGGAGCCGTGCTCAACTCCCGGTTCGCAGCGCTCGTGCCGGGCGCCGCCGGGGCGGCCTCGCTGCCCGCCGCTCTCGCCGCAGCGGACGGGGAGGCGGACCGGGAGCGCATCACGGACGCGTTCGCCTCGGGCCTGGAGACGAGTCAACTGGTCGGCGCGGCAGCGGTCCTGGCGGGCGGGCTGCTGGCCGCGGTCCTGCTGAGGAGGGCGGAACGCACGGAAGCGGACTGAGATTCCCAGGTGGCGGGCATAGCATCGGACGGGGGCGCCCGTAGGCAGGGGTGCCACCGAAAGACAAGGAGCGTGCGCCATGGGGTCCGCGGCAGACGGTGTGAAGAGCCCTTCCCGGGTCAGTGTGTGGCTGGACCGGCGGACCCCCTCGCGCACCCGTAAGGCGGATCAGCCGGCCGGCCTCGACCGGGACAGGATCACGGCGGCGAGCGTCCGGCTGCTGGACGCCGACGGCCTGGCGAAGTTCTCAATGCGGCGCCTCGCCGCCGATCTCGATGTCACGGCGATGTCCCTCTACTGGTACGTCGACACCAAGGACGACCTGCTGGAACTCGCCCTGGACACCGTCTTCGGCGAGATCCCGGCCACGTCGGAGGACGGCGACTGGCGTGACCGGCTGCGCGAACTGGCCACCAGTTACCGGAAGATGCTGGTCCGCCACCCCTGGATGTCGACGCTGATCGGCAGCTTCCTGAACATCGGACCGCACTCGATGCTGTTCTCGTACGCCGTCCAGGACGTCATCCGGGCCACCGGGCTGCCCCTGGAGAACCGGACGGGAGCGATGTCTGCCGTCTTCCAGTTCGTCTACGGGTTCGGCAGCATCGAGGGGCACTTCGTGCAGCGCACGGTGGAGGCGGGGCTCACCCAGGACGAGTACTTCCGGCGGGCGATGGGCACGATCCGCGCGGACCCCGAGCTCAAGCGGGTCATGGAGCCCTCGGAGAGCCTCATGGACGCCCGGGGCGGGGACACGGTCGAGGAGATGCGCGAGCGGGACTTCGTGTTCGCGCTGGACCTCCTGATCGCGGGCATCGAAGCGATGTGCGACCGCGCGGCACACCAGTCGTAGCGGAGTGCGCCGGGTCCCTCAGTAGCCGCGCGCGGTGTCCACGGCCAGCGCGGGCGTACGCCCCTCGGCGACGGCTTCCCAGCAGGCCGCGAAGTCCGCGACGACGTCGTCGTCGGCCGTGATGCCGGCCGAGTGCGAGGTGATCACCGTGCGCGGCAGCCGCCAGGCGCGGTCGGCGGGACCGGCGGGCTCGTCCGGCAGGACGTCCAGCACGGCCCGTCGCACCTGCCCGTCGTGCAGCGCGGTCTCCAGCGCCGCCATGTCCACGGTCGCGCCCCGGCCGACGTTGACGAAGGTCGCGCCCCGCATCGCGGTGAACCTGACGGTGCCGAAGAAGTGCTCCGTGGCGCCGGTCAGGGGCAGGGCGGACACCACCCACCGGGCGGCAGCCAGGGCCGAGGTCTCCTCCTCCGAGCCGGCCAGGACCACCCGGTCGAAACCGGCCGGTACGGCACGGGGAGAGCGGCCCACGCCCACCGTGCGCACGGAGCAGGCCCGCAGCAGGCCGGCGACCGCGGAGCCGATGCGCCCCGTGCCGTAGACGACGGCGGTCCGTCCGGCGGCGAGTTCGGAGGGGAGGCGGCGCCACTCGGACCTGGAGTGCTGCGCGGTGTGCTCCGGGACGGACTGGCACTCGGCGAGCACCCAGGCCAGCGTGTACTGGGCGATCCGCTCGCCCATCCGCCCTACGGTCCGGGTCAGCAGGGCACCTTCGGGCCACCTCCCCGCGGCCAGCAGCGCGTCCGTACCGGCGTTGACGCTGTGGAACCAGAGCAGCCGAGGGGTCCGCAGCGTTTCGGGCAGGGTGTCACCCACGTACACGAAGGGGCCGTCGGGTTCCCCGGTGTGCGGGGGAACGGCCGGGCGCCCGGTGATCCGTTCCAGCCCGCGGACCACGGCTGGGCCCAGGGACGGGGAGGTCAGCAGACGGGCCCGCGCGAGCGGATCGGGGTGCGGTGGCTTCATCCGTACGGTCAGCCGCCGGCCAGGTGGGCGGGGAAGCCACCGGTTGCGACCGGGCTCCAGCGCTCCGGGGTGATCCGGATGATGGACTTGCCCTGTTTGACCATCGCGGCCCGGTACTCGTCCCAGTCCGGGTGCTCACCGGAGATGTTGCGGAAGTACTCGACGAGTGGCTCGACCGAATCCGGTGAGTCGATCACCTCGGCCGAGCCGTCGATCTGGACCCACGGGCCGTTCCAGTCGTCCGACAGGACGATCACGCTGACCCGCTCGTCCCGCTTGGCGTTGCGGGTCTTGGCCCGTTCGGGGTAGGTCGAGACGACGATCCGTCCCGCGTCGTCGACGCCACAGGTGAGCGGGGAGCCCTGGGGGCGGCCGTCGGACCGGGTGGTCAGGAGGATCGCCCGGTGCCTGGGCCGCACGAAGTCCAGGAGTTCCCCGAGCTCCACAGCGGTGTTGGTCGCGATGTTGGGTGCCATGAGGCCAACCCTAGGCCCTGGCCCGGCTGCTAGGCCTGGACGGAATCGCCCTGGACCGCCTGGATGTCGAGTTCCACGCGCAGGGTCGTGCCGATCGCCGAGATGCCCGCTTGCAGCACCTGGTTGTAGTTCATGGCGAAGTCGTCGCGGCGCAGCTCCGCCGTGGCGTGGAAGGCCGCCCGGACGCCGCCCCAGGGGTCGGGGCCGGTGCCCAGGTAGCTGAGGTCGAGGTCGACGTCGCGCGCGATGCCGTGCATCGTGAGCACGCCGTGCACCGTCCAGCGGTCGGGCCCGGCCGGGCTCATCGCACGGGAGCGGTAGGTGAGCTCGGGGAACGTCTCCACGTCGAGGAAGTCCGCCGAGCGCAGGTGATTGTCCCGCATCGCGTTGCCGGTGTCGATGCTGGTGGAGGCGATGAACGCCTCCACCCGGGAGTGCTGGACGTTCTCGGCGATTTCGATCCGGCCGCCGAATTCGGTGAAGCGTCCGTGCACGCTGGAGATGCCCAGGTGCTGTGCGACGGCGGCCACCGAGGAGTGCACCGGGTCCAGCGACCAGGTGCCCGGAGGGGGCAGTTCCACACCGCCCTGGCGGGCCAGCACCACGGTCCCGGCCTCGGCCCGGCCGCTGGCCGTGACGAGCGCGGTGGACGCGGCGGGGGCGTAACCCACCGCCGTGACGATCACCGTGTACGCGCCGGCCGGCAGGCGGTCCTCGGTGCGGACGGCCCCGTTCTCGTCGGCGGCGGCCCGGAGCACCTGGGTGCCCGTCATGTCGGTCACCGTGACGACGGCGTGCTGGACCGCCCAGCCGTCCCGCGTACGTACGTGTGCGCGAAGTCCCATCCCGTGTTCTCTCCTTGCTCAAATCACTCGTGAAGCAGCGACTCAATGAGTCGGGCCCCGGGCGGGAACGGCAGGCCGTCCCCTGCCTGCCGTTCCCGCCACGGGGCCCATTTCCGCCGGCGGCCACAGCCTCTCCGCTCGAAGTGCTGTTCCGCCAGGGGTCTATGTGGATCTTTCGGTTCCAGAGGCCGGCCGGCCCCTATTCGCCCGGGTGTGCGAGCTCGATGTCGTGACCGTCGACGCCGCCGCCGCTCACGGTCAGCGAGCCGGCCACCGGCGGGTAGCCGGTCGCGATCACCGAGTACTCACCGGCGTCCAGGTCGGTGAAGGCGTACACGCCGTCCTCCCCGGTCGTGGACGTGGCGACCACGTTGCCGGCCGCGTCGATCAGCGTGACCCGGGCGTCGTTCAGCGGTGCACGGCCGGAGCCGGCCGTGACCACGCCCCGCACCAGCGCGCCGGACCGCAGGGCCACGTCGACCCGGGTGACACCCTGGCCTCCGACCTCCACCGGCAGGGCCACCGGACGGAAGCCCGCGGCCGTCACGGCGACGGTCACCGAACCGGGGATCAGCTCACCGAAGGTGAAGTCGCCCGCGTCGCCCGAGACACCCGTGGCGAGCACGTCGCCGCGCACATCGGTCACGACGACCATGGCGCCCTGGACCGGGCTGCTGCCCTCGGCGGTCCGCACGGTCCCGGAGAGACCGCTCGTGCCGGCGAGGAGGATGTCGTAGGCCAGCGGCTCGTCGCCGACGACCACGGTGGACGCCTGCGGCTGGAAACCGTCGGCGGACGCGATCAGGACGTAACTGCCGGAGCCCGGCGCGTCCAGTACGTAGCCGCCGTCGGCCTGGGCGACGGAGCGTCCCAGCTGCCGGCCGCCCAGCGAGATCAGCGTCACGGCGGCGCGGGCGACGGGTGCGCCCTCGGCGCCCCGCACCACACCGCGTACGGGCGTGCCGTGCACGGTCGGCTCCCTCGTGGCGGCCGGCTCCTCCGGGGCGGCGAACGAGGTGGCCCCGGCCGTTCCCTCGGCGATCTGCGCGGTGCCGACGGCGGCCTCCACGGACTCCGTAGCGGCAGCCGTGCCGGCGGGCGCGTCGTCGTTGCCCGCCTTGGTCTTCAGGGCGACCTCCTTGATGAAGAGCGTCAGGACGAAGGCGACCAGCGCGGCGGGTGCGGCGTACAGGAAGACGTCGGCGACACCGTGGCCGTAGGCGACCTCCATGACCGTACGGAGCGGGGCGGGGAGCGCGTCCAGGTCGGGGATGCCCCCGCCACCGGTTCCACCGTGGCCCAGTGCCGCGCCCTCGGGGCCGAGGTCGGCGAGGCCGTCCTTGACGTAGTGGGTGACGCGGTTGCCCAGGACGGCGCCCAGCGCCGAGACGCCGATCGCACCACCGAGGGAACGGAAGAACGTGACGACGGAGCTGGCCGCGCCCAGGTCGGAGGGAGCCACCTGGTTCTGCGTGGCGAGCACCAGGTTCTGCATCATCATGCCGATGCCGAGACCCATGACGAACATGAAGACCGCGATGTGCCAGTACTCGGTGTCGTACCGGATGGTGCCCAGCAGCCCGAGGCCCGCGGTGAGCAGGAAGCCACCGGTGACCAGCCAGGCCTTCCAGCGGCCCGTCTTGGTGATGATCTGGCCCGACACGGTCGAGGACAGGAAGAGCCCGGCGATCATCGGGATCGTCATGACGCCGGACATCGTCGGCGACTTGTCCCGCGCCAGCTGGAAGTACTGGCTGAAGAAGACGGTGCCCGCGAACATCCCGATGCCGACGAACAGCGAGGCCGCCGAGGCCAGCGTGATGGTGCGGTTGCGGAAGAGACGCAGCGGGATGATCGGCTCGCGGGCCTTCGACTCGATCAGCAGGAACAGCGCGATGAGGACGACGGTGCCGCCGAGCATCGTCCAGGTCTGCCAGGAGATCCAGTCGTACTTGTCGCCCGCGAAGGTCACCCAGAGCAGCAGCAGCGAGACCGCGGCGCTGATGAAGAACGCGCCGGACCAGTCGACCTTGACGCCCTCGCGCTTGACCACGGGGAGCTTCAGGGTCTTCTGGAGGACGATCAGGGCGATGACCGCGAACGGCACGCCCACGTAGAAGCACCAGCGCCAGCCCATCCAGCTGGTGTCGGTGATGACACCGCCGAGCAGCGGGCCGCCGACGGTGGCGACGGCGAAGACCGCGCCGAGGTAGCCGCTGTAGCGCCCGCGCTCGCGCGGGGAGATCATCGCGGCCATCACGATCTGGGCGAGGGCGGAGAGACCGCCGACACCGATTCCCTGCACGACACGGCAGACGATCAGCATGCCGCTGCTGGTCGACAGACCGGCGACTATGGACCCGCCCACGTAGATGATCAGGGCGATCTGGACCAGCAGCTTCTTGCTGAACAGGTCCGCGAGCTTGCCCCACAGCGGGGTGGTGGCGGTCATGGCCAGCAGCGAGGCCGTCACGACCCAGGTGTAGGCGCTCTGGCCGCCGCCGAGGTCGGAGATGATCTCCGGCAGGGCGTTGGAGACGACCGTCGACGACAGGATCGCGACGAACATGCCGAGCAGCAGCCCGGTCAGCGCTTCCATGATCTGCCGGTGTGTCATCGGCGCGCCCGAGGGGGCTTCGACAGCCCCGTGCTTGGCGTGGCCGCCCCGCACACCGGATGGTGTGGTCGTAGCCATTGAATTCCTTGTCTTTGCTTCTGTTACACGGGTGTACGGGTGTGTGCAACGTCGGAGTGCCCGGCGCGGCAGTCGCCGCTGTGCCTTCCGGGGGTGCACCCTCCGGAGCCGCGGCAGGAGAAGCTGTCGCGCAGCCGGGACAGCAACGTGTTGAGCTGACCGACTTCTTCGTCGGACCAGTCGATGAGGTTGTGGGCGAACATTTCGGTGGTCCGCCGGGACAGCTCGTCGAGCAGTTCGTCGCCCGCGGGGGTCAGCCGCAGGATGCGGGACCGCTTGTCCGCCGGGTCCGGGAACCGTTCGATCCAGCCGTTCTCCACCGCGTGAGTCACATGACGGCTGGTCACCGACATGTTGACGGCCAGGAGTTCGGCGAGCCGGGTGGTCCGCATCTCGCCGTACTTGGCCAGCAGCGTCAGCACGGTGGCCGAGCCACCGGGACACTCGGCGGGCAGGATGCGGGCGAGGCCCCGTTTGACGGCCCCGACGGCGCTGAGCTGCCGGGCCAGTTCTTCGTACTGGCTCCGTGCTGCCACTGACCCTCCAGGCGTCTCGCGAGGTCATCTTGTTGCTTAGGGCAACGATAGAAGCAGTTGGTTGCCGCAGGCAAACGAAATGAGGCTTGCAGAAGTAAAGGAACGCAAAAGCCTCCGTAGGGGCCCGGTCAAGCGTGCAGCGCACGGCGACGGGGGGCGCCGGATGTGTTCCTCGCCACAGGCCGGGGCCCGAGGGCGGCACCCGCGGGAGGCGCGTGGAGGCGGCGCGGAGTGCTCCGGCGGACGGGTGAAGAGGGCGTGTGCGCGGCGGGAGGGCATCGGCCCCCGTGGACCCGGGGGTTGGGCGTAACGCCTGCGTTCGCTAGTGTCCTGGGCCATGGCACACAACCCCCACGCCCCGCAGCCGGGCCCCGAGGGCACTCACGACCCGGCGGGCAGCACGCAGATGTTCCGCGCGTTTGTCGACGAGGGCGAGCCGCAGCGCGGGCCGCAGCCCGCCGCCGCGACCTCGTCCGGCCCGAGGACCGGGGTGATCGTGGCCGTGGTCGCGGTCATCGTCGTCCTCGGCGCGGTCGCCTGGCTCGCGCTCGGCTGACCGGCCCGTACCCCGTCCCCGACACGGCCGGCCCGCCGCCCCTTCCGGGGTACGGCGTCTGCCGGGCGTCCGCCTGAGCGCGTACGCCGTCCTTACGCAACGCTCCCGCACCGCCCGTCGGCGCGGGAGCCTCTGCGTCCGCGCCTCCACGCGTGTGGGGGAGCCGGACACGGCGAGGCCGCCGGGCGGCGGTCGCCGTGCCCCGGCGGCCTTGTGAGCCGTCCGTACGGACCCGCGAGGGGTCAGTCGGCGATGAGCCCTTCCCTCAGCTGGGTGAGCGTCCGGGTCAGCAGCCGGGAGACGTGCATCTGCGAGATGCCGACCTCCTCACCGATCTGCGACTGGGTCATGTTGGCGAAGAAGCGCAGCATGATGATCTGCCGCTCGCGCGGGGCGAGCTTGGCCAGGAGCGGCTTCAGGGACTCGCGGTACTCCACGCCTTCCAGCGCCGCGTCCTCGTACCCCAGGCGGTCCGCCAGCGAGCCCTCGCCGCCGTCGTCCTCGGGGGACGGTGAGTCCAGGGAGGAGGCCGTGTAGGCGTTGCCCACGGCCAGGCCGTCGACCACGTCCTCCTCGGACACCCCGAGCGCCTTGGCCAGCTCCGGCACCGTCGGCGAGCGGTCGAGCTTCTGCGCGAGCTCGTCGCTGGTCTTGGTGAGGGCGAGCCGCAGCTCCTGGAGCCTGCGTGGCACCCGCACCGACCACGAGGTGTCGCGGAAGAAGCGCTTGATCTCCCCCACGACTGTCGGCATCGCGAACGTGGGGAATTCCACGCCCCGTTCGCAGTCGAAGCGGTCGATCGCCTTGATCAGGCCGATCGTCCCGACCTGGACGATGTCCTCCATGGGTTCGTTGCGGCTCCGGAACCGTGCCGCCGCGTACCGCACCAGCGGGAGGTTGAGCTCGATGAGTGTGTCCCGCACATAGGCCCGCTCAGGGCTGTCCGTTCCGTCGGGGCCCGAGGCGGGACCCAGCGCGGCGAGCCGCAGGAACAGGGAGCGGGACAGGGTGCGGGTGTCGATGGCTTCCGGCGAGCTGGTGAGCACGGCGGGTGCCGGCACGCTCTTGGTGAGCGTGAGCACCTTCGAGCTGCCCTGTTCTGCGGACATGCCACCCCCTTGAGGTCGCGGACGGTCGCGGTGGCCACGACCATCGGAGGAACGCAGCCTCCACCTGAATACCGGAGGTGGGGCTGCGGCAAACGCGGTTCCAGCAGAATGTCACATGTCGGCAACACGCTGTAGTGACATGTCGACAAGTTAGCGCCGAAACTGCGCAGGAAACAGGGGGTGTGAGGCTTTTGCGCCCCCGGATCCGGCTCCTCTGGGGTCTACCCGTTCCGGTTACGCTTCGATCCTGTTTGCGGATCGCAGTCTGGCGAAACTTCTGGCCAGAAGCCTTGACACGTGCATCTGGGAGACACCCAGTTCGGCGCTGATCTGTGACTGCGTCAGGTTGTTGTAGTAGCGCAGCAGCAGGATCCGCTGCTCGCGCTCCGGCAGCTGGACGAGCAGGTGCCGTACCAGGTCGCGGTGTTCGACCCCGGCCAGCGCCGGGTCCTCGTAGCCGAGCCTGTCCAGGAGCCCGGGGAGGCCGTCACCCTCCTGGGCCGCCTCCAGCGAGGTCGCGTGGTACGAGCGGCCCGCCTCGATGCACGCGAGGACCTCGTCCTCGGAGATCTTCAGGTGCTCGGCGATCTCCGCGGTGGTCGGTGAGCGGCCGTGGGCGGTCGTCAGGTCCTCCGTGGCGCCCGTGACCTGGACCCACAGCTCGTGCAGCCGCCGCGGCACGTGCACGGTCCTCACGTTGTCGCGGAAGTAGCGCTTGATCTCGCCGACCACGGTGGGCATGGCGAACGTGGGGAACTGGACGCCGCGCTCCGGGTCGAAGCGGTCGATGGCGTTGATCAGACCGATGGTGCCGACCTGGACGACGTCCTCCATCGGCTCGTTTCGGCTGCGGAAACGTGCCGCCGCGTACCGAACGAGCGGCAGGTTCGCCTCGATCAGCGCGGTGCGCACCCTGTGGTGCTCCGGGGTGCCGGGATCGAGGTCCTTGAGCCGTCCGAACAGCACCTGGGTCAGCGCCCTGGTGTCCGCGCCCCGGGTCCTGGCGGGCGTGGTGGGGTCGGGGGTCTCGGTCTGGATGTCGTCCGTCTGGACGGTCTGGGGCGGGACTTGAGGCGCTGTACTGGCCGGCACGGTGTCGCCACCCCTTTGCGGTCAACTACGGTCAACTCATCCGTCAAAAGCGGTCATAGCATCACAAGACATGTCCACTGTGTGCAAGCACCGCATGGAGTCGTGTTGAGGGTGTTTTGGTTTAAACATGCCGAAAAGCCCCTCTCCTGTGGGGGAGGGGCCGGCGGGACCGGACGTCCTGAAGGGTCAGAAGGGGTAGTCGGCGATCACCCAAGTGGCGAACGCGCGCCACTGGCCGGCCGCTGCCTGGTGCTCGGGGTGCTCGACGTACCGCTTGAGCGCGTCCTCGTCGGCGACCGCGGAGTTGATGGCGAAGTCGTACGCGATCGGGCGGTCGGTGATGTTCCAGGCGCACTCCCAGAACTCGAGCTCGGGGATCTTCCCGCCCAGCTCCCGGAAGGCCTCCGCGCCCGCGACGACCCGCGGATCGTCCCGCTCGACGCCGTCGTTCAGCTTGAACAGGACCAGGTGGCGGATCATGGTGGTTCTCCTACTTCACGAGCTCGGACATGAAGTCTCCGACGCCCTGCGCGGCGCTCGAAACACCCTCGAACCCTATTTGGACGAGGTCGGCGCTCCGCTCGGGCGAGGTGATGATCGTGTACAGCACGAAGACCACAATCATGTAGAGCGCGATCTTCCTTGCTTGCACCACGGCCCCGCCCCTCCCCTTCGATCATCTGTGCAGTCGGGTGATTCTAGCCGCACGAATGGCCGTGACCGCTGGCCGTTTCCGATCACTGATGCCGCTTTTAGGGTCGAAGGACCCGTCGATTCGGGCCCTTTGTCGGCACGCGCGGCTTACGGCAGGGGGGAGGATGGGCAGCGGGCCCGCCGTATCCGCAGGAATGCGCGGGCCGAGGAACGGGACCTCCACGAGGTCCCCACCGCGTGACTTCCCCCGACCGCGGCGAGGGCCTACGGTCCCCGTTCTCACCGGGGGGAGCGGCTTGTCCCCCCGATGCCGCTCCCCCCGACCTGACGTACACGAAGGGCCCGGCGCGCTGCGCCGGGCCCTTCGTGTCATTCGTCCGTACGGGTCAGTCCTTCCGCAGGCCGGCCGCGCCGGAGGCGGCGCCCCGGGCATCGGACTCCGCGCCATTCCGGGGGGCCGGGACGGCGGCCGCGGTGACCACGGCGGCGTCCTCGGCGGCGAGGCGTTCCATGCCGCTCGTCGTCTTGAGGGGCTTCTCCTTGATGAAGAGCACCGCGAGGAGACCGAGGAAGGCGAACGGGGTGGCGATGAGGAAGAGGTCGCCGGTCGCGACGCCGTATGCGTGTTCGACGATGTTCTTCATCGGCTCGGGCAGCTTCGTCATGTCGGGCACGGCGCTGCCGTGACCGCCGCCTGCCACCGGGATGCCGTTCTCCGAGAGGCCCTTGGCCATCTCGCTGGCCACCCTGTTGGCGAGGATCGCACCGAGCACACTGGTGCCGATGGTGCCGCCGAGGCTGCGGAAGAAGGACAGCACGGAGGTCGCGGCGCCCAGTTCGTGCGCGGGCACGTCGTTCTGCGCGGCCAGCACGAGGTTCTGCATCAGCATGCCGACGCCGATACCCATGAGCGCCATGTAGAGGCTCAGCAGGCCGAAGTGCGTGTCGGCGTCGATGGTCGCGAGCAGGCCGAGGCCGGCCGTCATGACGACGGCGCCCGAGACGAGGTAGATCTTCCACTTGCCGGTCGCGGAGATGATCTGCCCGGCGATGGTCGAGGAGACGAGCAGTCCACCGATCAGCGGGAGGCTCATGAGCCCCGCGACCGTCGGGGACTTGCCCAGCGAGATCTGGAAGTACTGGGACAGGAACACGGTCCCGGCGAACATCGCGATACCGACGAAGAAGCTCGCCAGAGTCGTGAGCGACACCGTCCGGTTGCGGAAGATGTCGAGCGGGATGACCGGCTCCGCGGCCTTGGACTCGACGTAGACCGCCGCCACCAGGAGCACCACACCGGTGGCCACCAGTGCGGCCGTCTGCCAGGACGCCCAGTCGAAGCTGTTGCCCGCGAGGGAGGTCCAGATCAGCAGCGCGGAGACGCCCGCCACGATGAGGAAGGCGCCCGTCCAGTCGATCTTGACCTCGCGGCGGACGGTCGGCAGCTTCAGGGTGCGCTGGAGCAGCACGATCCCGGCCAGTGCGAACGGCACACCGATGAAGAAGCACCAGCGCCAGCCGAGCCACGAGGTGTCGACGAGGACACCGCCGATCAGCGGGCCGGCGACCGTGCCCACGGCGAAGACCGCACCGAAGATGCCCGCGTACTTGCCGAGCCGGCGCGGCGGGATGATGGCGGCCATCACGATCTGGGCCAGCGCCGTCAGGCCACCCGCACCGATGCCCTGGATGACGCGGCTGACGATCAGGGTCACGACGTCCTGGGAGAAGCCGGCCACCAGGGAACCGACCACGAACAGACCGAGCGAGAGCTGGAGCAGCAGCTTCTGGTTGAACAGGTCGGCGAGCTTGCCCCACAGCGGCACGGTCGCCGTCATGGCGAGCAGCTCGGACGTCACGACCCACGTGTACGAGGACTGGCTCGCGCCGAGGTCGGCGATGATCCGCGGCAGGGCGTTGGCGACGACCGTTCCCGCGAGGATGGCGACGAACATGCCCGCCATGAGGCCGGACATCGCTTGGAGTATCTGCTTGTTCGACATGGAGGTGGGCGCCTGCTCGGGCGCCTCGGTTGCGGTCACGGTGTCCTTCTTCGGTACTGGGGCAGAACAGGGTCGGAGGTGTGCGGAACGGTCACCGGCGGCGGGCGCTACGCCTGCGGCCTGGGGAGGCCTTGCGCCAGTTGGGCGAAGACGTCCTGGAAGACCTCCGCGAGTCCGGTCTCGCCGGGGTGGTCGCACCAGTGCTCGACGGCGACCCGCAGGGCGGTCTGGGCGACGGCGGCCAGGAGTCGTGGGAAGGTTCCCGCGCCGGACGGGCCTTCCGTGCCGGGCCGGGTGGCGTCCAGCCAGTCGGTGACGGCGACGGCGAGGGCCCGTTCCTCCGCCACGTGCGCCTTGAGGCCGCGGTGGATGAGGTGCGGGGACCGCTGGAGCACCTTGGACTGGAGCGCCCAGAACTCCTTCCGGCCCTCGAATCCGTCGAGCTCGGCGACGAGGGCGTCGCGTACGACCTCCAACGGCGGCCGGTCGGCTGGGGCGCGGCGCACGGACTCCCTGATCCGCTCGCCCACCTCGTCGTCGACCAGGACGAACGCGTCGTCGTGGCTGGGGAAGTAGTTGAAGAACGTTCTGGGAGAGACGCCGGCGGCCTCGCTGATGGCCTCGACGGTGACGTTCTCGACGCCGTGCTCGGCGGCGAGCCGCACCGCTGCCTCAGCGATGGCCCTGCGGGTGGCCTGCTTCTTGCGCTCCCGCAGCCCGGGTCCTGAGGTAGTCGTCTTCGCCACATCGTGCATAGTAGGCAAAGATGCACATCCTGCAAAATTATTTACCGGTGGTTCCCGGGCCCGAAAGTGGGGGAACGCGGAGAAGGAGGACGGCTCCTCGCGGGTCCGCGACGGCCTCCGCCCGGTCCTCGCAGGCGGCGATCACGGGTGCCCGCGTCATCTCCCGGCCCGGCGCCCGAAGGGGCATCAGGGCCGGGGTGTCGTGCCGCCTCGGTCCTGAGCGAGGCCGCCCGCCGCGACGACGACATCGGCACCGCCAGGGCTCCCGCGCGGGTCGACGGGGGCGGAACGCAGTGAAGGGACCGACCCGTGCGGGTCGGTCCCTTCATCTCGCTGCGGTAGCGGAGGGATTTGAACCCTCGGTGAGTTTCCCCACACTCGCTTTCGAGGCGAGCTCCTTCGGCCGCTCGGACACGCTACCGAGAGAGAGCTTAGACCATGCCGGGCCCTGGTCAGAAATCCGTTTCCCGGCGAGGGACCGGAACGTGCGCAGGGCGGCCTCAGCGCTCCCGGAAGAACGCCGTCAACTGGTCCGCGCAGAGGCTCTCCAGAACGCCGTGGATCACCTCGGGCCGGTGGTTGAGCCTCCGGTCGCGTACGACGTCCCAGAGCGAGCCGGCGGCGCCGGCCTTCTCGTCCCGCGCCCCGTAGACCACCCGTCCGATCCGCGACTGGACGAGTGCGCCCGCGCACATCGTGCAGGGCTCCAGGGTGACGACCAGCGTGCAGCCGGTCAGCCGCCAGGAGCCGAGGACGGCGGCGGCACGGCGAAGGGCCAGCACCTCGGCGTGCGCCGTCGGGTCGTGGGTCGCCTCGCGCTCGTTGTGGCCGGTGGCGAGCAGGACGCCGTCCGGACCGAGGACGACGGCACCGACCGGCACATCGCCGGCCGACGCCGCCTGCGCGGCCTCGTCCAGGGCTTGGCGCATGGGTGACTGCCACGGGTCCCGTACGGGATCGGGGAGAGGCGGTGAGGGGGGTGTGGGCGGTGCTGCGTTCACCCGCGGACCCTAACGGACGGCCTCCAGGACCTCGGCCGCCCCCAGCGCGTCCGCGATCTCGACCAGCGCGTCGGTGCGCAGGGTCAGCAGATCCTTCTCGGAGAGCCCCAGGTCGGCGAGGACCCCGAGATCGCCCAACGGCCCCGCCGGTACGGCGTCGGAGTCGTCGTCCAGGTCGGATTCGGTGACAGCGGCGGCGACGCTGTCGGCATCGGACCGGAGTTCTTCCGTTTCACCGTCCTCCGTGCCGTCGAGGTCGACGAGCTCCTCGAGTGCGGCGATCTCGTCCTCGGCCCCCGGTTCCCGGCCGAGCAGTTCATCGGTGAGCAGGATCTCCCCGTACGAGGAGCGGGCGGCGGCGGACGCGTCCGAGACGTAGATACGGGGGTCCTCCTCACCGTCCACCCGGATGACGCCGAACCAGGCGTCCTCCTGCTCGATGTAGACGAGGACCGTGTCCTCGTCCACCGAGGCCTCACGGGCCAGATCCGTCAGATCGGACAGGGTTTCCACATCGTCGAGCTCTGTATCGCTCGCTTCCCACCCGTCTTCGGTGCGCGCGAGCAGTGCGGCGAAGTACACCGTGACTCTCCCATTGGTCATAGGCGAATCGGTCCGACGGGAGGGCAGACGGTCATCCGGCTGCTCTGGGCCCCGCCCAATCGGCATCGTGGCAGAAACGAGCGCGAAGCGAGACCTCTTCGACCGTTGCGTCGGCCATCAGTTACCCGACTGCGTGTCCGCCGGGGTGCTCACGCGTCCCCTCCGGAGCCGGTCCGGCTGGTCAGGGAGCCGCCCTCACCAGCGGAACGTACGCATCCGCATCTGTTGGCGCATACGGGCCGCGCGGGCCCGGCGCGGCTGGACGCGGTCGCGCAACTGCTTCGCCTCGTGGAGCTCACGGAGGAACTGCGCCCGGCGCCTCCGGCGCGCCGCGTCACTCTCCTGCGCGTCCGGCACGCTCTCCCGCGCGTCGGGCAGGTCGCGCGCGTCGCGTCCGGCCTGCCGCTGATTCCGCTGCTCCCCGTCGGGCAATCGACACACCACCCCAAGCCTGGGTACGTATGTCCCCACCTTCCCCCCGAACAGGTGCTTGATGCCAGTGCGGACCGGCGGGAAGCCCCTCCGGGGCCCGGTTACTGTTGACGGCATGCGGATCCACGTCGTCGACCACCCGCTGGTGGCGCACAAACTCACCACGCTGCGCGACAAGCGCACCGACTCCCCTACCTTCCGGCGGCTCGCCGACGAGCTGGTCACCCTCCTCGCGTACGAGGCAACCAGGGATGTGCGGACCGAGCAGGTCGACATCGAGACCCCGGTGACGCCCACGACGGGTGTGAAGCTGTCGTATCCGCGCCCCCTGGTCGTGCCGATCCTGCGCGCCGGTCTCGGCATGCTGGACGGCATGGTGCGGCTGCTCCCGACCGCCGAGGTCGGCTTCCTGGGCATGATCCGCAACGAGGAGACCCTCCAGGCGGAGACCTACGCCACACGGATGCCCGAGGACCTCTCCGGCCGTCAGGTCTATGTCCTGGACCCCATGCTGGCCACGGGTGGCACGCTCGTCGCGGCCATCCGGGAGCTGATCAAGCGCGGTGCGGACGACGTCACCGCGGTCGTGCTGCTCGCGGCGCCCGAGGGCGTCGAGGTGATGGAGCGTGAGCTGGCCGGCACGCCGGTGACGGTGGTCACGGCCTCGGTCGACGAGCGGCTCAACGAGAACGGCTACATCGTGCCCGGGCTCGGCGACGCCGGTGACCGGATGTACGGCACCGTCGACTGATCCCGGCGGCCCCGGCCGCTCCGGCCGGTACCGGCCCGGCTCGCCCGGGCCGGTCCGCCGCCTCAGCAGGTGGACGGCGCCGGGGACGGCTTCGTCAGGGCCGTGAGGGCCGCGCCCGCCGCGGCGGGGGTGCTGAACGCCTTGAATTTCGTACCGATGATCAGATCGACGTCCGCGGTCCTGCGGGTGTCCGTCTTCTGCGCGGCCCCCGGCAGCTGTGTGGCGAGCACCGGGAACGAGCCGTTCATGGCGGTCGGACCACCGAGGAGGATTCCGGTGCCGGCCACCTTCTTGTCGTACGCGGCCGGGGCGTTGTCCACCTTGCCGATGACGAAGCCACGCTTCTCGAGCTCTGCGGCGGCGGCCTTGGCCAGCCCGCTGCGGGGTGTCGCGTTGTAGATGTTGACCTTGATGGCGGCCGGCTTCGGGAGCACCTTGGCGGGCGTGGAGGCGCTCGGGGAGGGGCAGGCCTTCGGGAGGGCGGCCGCGTTGGCCTGTTTGTTGCCGCCGGTGAAGACGTCGATGAGCTGAAGCGTGCCCCAGCCGGCCAGGCCGAGGGCCACCACGGCGGCTGCGGCCGAAAGGGCCAGCTTGCGGCGATGACGGGGGCGGCGCATGCGGGGGTACGTGTTACCCGTGATGCGGTACTTTCCGCCCATGCCGGGAGGGGTCAGCATGCTCATGGGCGCAGCGTAGTGCTGCCTGGTGAAGATGCGTACTAAACGATCAACCTATGGCACCCGTACGTGCATAAAAGCACCCGAAAGGCCCGAAATGCTCCACGGGTGGGAGTGGCGGGCTCAGCCCAGTTCGAGCACCCGGGCGTGCAGCACCTGGCGCTGTTGCAGGGCGGCGCGCACTGCGCGGTGCAGCCCGTCCTCGAGGTAGAGGTCGCCCTGCCACTTGACGACATGGGCGAACAGGTCGCCGTAGAACGTGGAGTCCTCGGCGAGCAGGGTCTCGAGGTCCAGCTGGCCCTTGGTGGTCACCAGCTGGTCGAGGCGGACCGGGCGCGGCGCGACATCCGCCCACTGTCGGGTGCTTTCCCGGCCGTGGTCGGGATATGGCCGCCCATTTCCGATGCGCTTGAAGATCACACGGAAAGCCTACCGGGCAAGAGCCCCCGGGCGCAGCCAGGGAACAGGACCGGGATGGCGGACGGAAGGGTGCGAATCGGCTCAATGCATCGCACGGTCTGTCATGTTTGAGAGGCATGTTCGTGCGCGTGCCCTGTGGCCGGACGGTGGCGGTGCGGCAGCCGCAGGGTGGCGGCACCGTGGCGCCGCGGTGTGCCGCTCCGCGGGGGAGTGCCCGCCCGCGGAGCGGCGCCGGATGTCGCGCGTCACTCGGTGACGCCGTGCGCGTGGCCCTTGCGCAGGCCGCCGCCGTTGCGGGGCTCGCCGGTGGCGGACGCGGCGGGGGCCGGGCGGGTCAGCGAGCCCAGGTCGTGGGCGTAGGTGCCCACCGCGTGGGCGATCACGTCGATGTTCGTGTCGAAGTGGCCCATGCCGACGTTGTCCAGGTCGTCGCAGGCCGCGTGGTAGCAGGGGTCGTACGCGAGGCCGGCCGTGCCGCCGAACGTCTCGGCCTGTGCGGCCGTCTTGACGCCTTCGGCGCCCGTGTCCGTGCCGCCGGAAGGGATGCCGGCCTCGATGAAGGGTCCGTAGTCGGAGCGTCCGGTGAAGTCCGCGCCGGTGTGCGGTTTGTCCTTGCTGTCCAGGAACGCGTTGATGTCGTGCTCCAGTTGGGCGGACCCCTCGGGGCCCGGCCCCTCGCCCACACCGTCGGAGTCGTCGCCGTCGAAGACGAACTGGGCGCCGTTCGGCGAGGCGATCATGTCGAAGTTGAGGTAGAGCGCGATCTGTTCGCGCCGGGCCTCGCTGAGCTTCGCGACGTACGCCTCGGAGCCCAGGAGGCCGTTCTCCTCGGCCGACCACCAGGCGAACCGCACCTTGTTGGCGGGTTCCGGTCCGGACTCGGCCAGCCGCAGGGCGACTTCGAGGAGTCCGGCCGACCCGGACGCGTTGTCGTTGATGCCGGGGCCGTCGGTGACGGAGTCGAGGTGGGCGCCGAGCATGACCGTCCGTGCCTCGTCGCCGCCACGCGTCTCGGCGACGACGTTGCGGGTGGTGCGCTCCTCCCGGAACTCACGGATCTCGAGGTTGACCTCCACCTCGCCCTCCGCCAGATCCGCGACGAGCTTCTCCCCCTCGTCCTGGGTGATCCCGCCGGTGGGGATCTTTCCCGCCTCGGCTCCGCCCAGGGTGCCGGAGAGGGCACCTGGAGTGTTGTTGTAGACCACCGCGCCTGCCGCTCCCGCCACCGAGGCGGCGGCCTGCTTCTCCGCGAAGGAGCAGCCGCCCCGCTTGATCAGGGCGATCTTGCCGGTGAAGCCGGCCGAGGAGTAGTCGGACGCCTCGCAGCCGGTGGTGCCGTCGACGGGGACGGCGACGAGGGCCGCTCTGACCCCGCCCTCCTCGGTGGAGGCGGTGTACGTCATCGCGCTGATCGACACGTCACGGGGCGTGGGGGAGAGCACGGAGAGCTTCTCGGCCAGGGGCTCGGTGTAGACGAAGTCGAACGCCTGGTAGCCGACCTGGTAACCGGCCTTCCGGAGCAGCCGGTGGACGTAGGCGGCCGAGGCGTCATGGCCTGCCGAACCGGCCGCGCGGTGGCCGTCCGCGGAGCCGGCTATGGCCTGGAACCGCTCCAGGTGCCGGTGGGCGGCCTCGGCGGACGAACGGTCGACCAGTTGCCGTGAGAGCTCGGCGGCGTCCCCGGCCGGGTTCTGCGACGTGCTTCCGTGGTCCTGCGACGTGTTTCCGCGGTCCGGGGCCACGGCGAGCAGGAGCGGTGTGGACAGGGCGGTGACGGCCACGACAACGGCCACTGCTCTGCGACGAGTTGCGTGCACTGGAGTCCTTCCGGGGTGAACTGGTGCGGAGGGGGGCCGACCGGTCGGCCGTAACAGGTGAGGCGGTCCCTGGCCGGGCGAGGTCTCTTGGACCGGCCCGTCCCGGGCAGGGGCGCGCGGTCGTTCCCTCACCATGTGGACAGGCCGGTCCCGTGCGGGGGCGTGTGGCCGTTCGCGGTCATGTGGACCGGCCCGTTCCGCGTGGGCGTGTGGCCGTTCGCGGTCATGCGGACCGGCCCGCCGCCTTGGCCGCAGCCTTCGCCTGCTGCTTGTACGCCCGCACCTCGGAGAGTGAGTCGGGCCCGGTGATGTCGGCCACCGAGCGGTGCGAGCCCTCCTCGCCGTACGCCCCTGCCGCCTCCCGCCAGCCCGTCGGTCGTACGTCGAACTGCTTGCCCAGCAGGGCCAGGAAGATCTGCGCCTTCTGCGTGCCGAACCCGGGCAGTGCGTTGAGCCGTTTCAGCAGTTCGGCCCCGGTGCCGGCGTCCGCCCAGACGGCTTCCGCCCGCCCGTCGTACTCCGTCACCAGGTACTGGCAGAGCTGCTGCACCCGCTTGGCCATGGAGCCCGGATACCGGTGCAGGGCGGGCTTCTCGGTGAACAGCGCGGTGAAGGCGTCCGGGTCGTGGGCGGCGATCGTCCTGGCGTCCAGATCGTCCGAGCCCATGCGCCGGGCCAGCGTGAGCGGGCCGGTGAACGCCCATTCCATCGGTACCTGCTGGTCGAGCAGCATGCCGACGAGGGCTGCCAGCGGACTGCGGCCCAGCAGTTCGTCCGCGTCGGGCTCCTGGGCGATCCGCACGGTGCGGGCCTTGCCGTTGTCGCTCTTGGTCATGCTTCCGATGATCGCGAGAGAGACCGGGTTCGGCGACTCGGTGGGACGCCGTGCGGCGCCGTTCCTACCCGGTGCTCCCGGCGGGCGGCTCCAGCCGAGCCGCCCGCATCCGCAGATAGCGGGCCTCGGGTGCGCTGAGCGTGTGTTCCGCCGCCCGCCGATAGGCGGCGCGCGCCGCCTCAGGGTCCTCGGCCCTCTCCAGCAGATGGGCCCGTACGGCATCCAGCCGGTGGTGGCCGGCCAGCCGGTCCTCCAGGGCCGTCACGGCCGCCAGCCCGGCCCGGGGGCCCTGCACCATGGCGAGGGCCACGGCCCGGCTCAGCTCCGCCATCGGGTCGGGGGTGCGGTGCACGAGGAGGTCGTACAGGGCGAGGATCTGGGGCCAGTCGGTGTCCTCGGCGCGGACCGCCTCGTCGTGCAGCGCCGCGACCGCCGCCTGAAGCTGGTAGGCCCCGGCAGGCCCTTGGGACAGGGCCTCCTCGACCAGGGCCGTGCCCTCGTCGATGGCTGCCCTGTCCCAACGGGTGCGGTCCTGCTCGTCCAGCGGGACCAGCTCGCCGTGCGGTCCGCTGCGGGCGGCGCTGCGGGCCTCGGTGAGCAGCATCAGGGCCAGCAGTCCGGTCACCCGCCCGTCCCGGGGCAGCAGCCCGCGCACCGCACGGGTCAGCCGGATCGCCTCCCGGGCCAGGTCGGCGCGGTGCAGGGCACTGCCGGACGTCGCCGTGTATCCCTCGTTGAAGATCAGGTAGAGCACCTGGAGTACTGCGGCGAGGCGGCTGTCGCGGTCGGCGGGGCCCGGTTGCCGGAAGGGCACACCCCGCACCTTCTGCTTGGCCCGGCTGATCCTCTGCGCCATCGTCGCCTCGGGCACCAGATGGGCGCGGGCGATCTCGGCCGTGGTCAGGCCGCCGACCGCGCGCAGCGTCAGAGCGATCTGGGCGGCGGCGGACAGCTCCGGATGGCAGCAGAGGAAGAGCAGGGTGAGGGTGTCGTCGGCCGAGGGTGCCCGGCTCTCCCCGGGAGGCGGGGCCGTGAAGGCGTCGCGCGGTGTGAGCGCGGCGGCCTTCTCCTCGCGCCGCTGCCGTGCGGAGTCGTTGCGCAGCTGGTCGGTCAGCCGTCTGGACGCGGTCCTGATGAGCCAGCCCCGGGGGTTGTCGGGCAGCCCTTCGGCCGGCCACTGCCGGTAGGCGGCGAGCATCGCCTCCTGTACCGCGTCCTCCGCCGTGTCGAAGTGGCCGTAGCGGCGTACGAGCGCGCCGAGGACCTGCGGCGCGTGATGGCGCAGCAGGTCCTCGATGCCGGTCGGCCTGTCGTTCACACGGCCCTTCCCGAGAGCGCGGACGTCCTACTGAGGAGCGTCCGGCTGCTCACCGCCGTCGTCGATCGGGCGGATCAGCACGGGGTAGACGGGGGTGCCCTCCGGCTGCGGACACTCCTGGATGCGGGCGGCGATCTCCGTGACCCTGTCCAGGCCGGAGCAGTCGAGCACCCAGTACCCGGCGAGCTGCTCCTTGGTCTCCCCGTAGGGGCCGTCCGTGATCACCGGCCGGCCGTCCGCGCCCGGCAGCACCGAGCGGGTCCTGGCGGGTTCGGTCAGGCCCTGGCCGTCGACCAGTTCGCCGGACTCGGCCAGGTCGTTGTTGAGTGCTCCCATGAAGGCGAACATCGCCTTCATGTCCTTCTCACTCCAGGCCGGGCTCCCGGCCGACGGCTTGCCGCCCATGGCCTCGTAGTCGGCCTGCGAGCCCTGAACCATCACGAGGTACTTCATGGTGCCGCTCCTCGGCTTCTCGGTCGTCGCCCCTCGTGGGCAACTCTCACAGGGGACGTCGAAGCCCGTGACCGGTTCTCGACACCACGCGGAAAACTCTTCGGAATCACTCCGCCGCGCGGGTCCGGAAGGGGTCCCCGTAGAGTTCGGCTGCGTCGTCCCGCCAACCCCGAGGTGCCGGCTGTGTCCCCCGCATCACCCCCGTCCGCCGTCCCGGTGCCCGCGCCTGCCGTGAGCGTCGTGGGGATCGGAGCCGACGGCTGGTCCGGTCTGCCGGAGACCTCGCGAGCGGTGCTCCGGGACGCGGAGGTCCTGATCGGCGGTGAGCGTCAGCTCAGGCTGCTCCCGCCGGAGTGCGCGGGCCGGCGGGTCTCCTGGCCCTCACCCCTGCGGCCCGCCGTGCGCGGTCTGCTCAGCGGGCACGCGGGGAGCAGGACCGCAGTCCTGGCCAGCGGCGACCCCATGTTCTACGGCATCGGCCGCGCCCTCACCGAGGAGCTCGGCGCCGGTGCGCTGCGGGTCCTGCCGCACCCGTCCTCGGTGTCGTACGCCTGCGCCCGGCTCGGCTGGCCCGTGGAGGACACCGAGACCGTCACCCTCGTGGGCCGCCCCACGGCGAGGCTGGCCGGAGCGTTGCACGACGGGCGCCGGCTGCTGGTGCTCTCCGCGGACGCCGCCACACCCGCCGCCGTGGCCGCCCTGCTGCGTGAGTCCGGCTTCGGGCCCAGCCGGATGCGGGTGCTCGAACAGCTCGGCGGCACGGCCGAGGACTGCCTGGACGGCCTCGCCGAGACCTGGCAGCACCCCCCGGGGGACCCGCTCAACGTCATCGCGGTGGACTGCCGGATCGCCCCGGAGGCCTTGCGTCTCGGAGCCGTGCCCGGCCTGCCGGACGAGGCGTACGAGCACGACGGGCAGCTCACCAAGCGCCATGTCCGGGCGGCCACGCTCGGCGTTCTCGCGCCCGCCCCCGGTGAGCTCCTGTGGGACATCGGCGGGGGCTCCGGTTCGATCGCCGCGGAGTGGATGCGGACCCACTCGACCTGCCGCGCCGTCACCGTGGAACGCGATCCGGTGCGGGCGGGCCGCATCGCCCGCAACGCGGACCGGCTCGGCGTCCCCGGGCTGCGCGTCGTCACCGGACGCGCGCCGGACGCCCTGGCCGGGCTGCCCGTGCCCGACGCCGTGTTCATCGGCGGAGGGCTGACCGCGCCGGGGCTGCTCGCCGCCTGCTGGGACGCGCTGCCCCCGGGCGGCCGGCTGGTGGCCAACACGGTCACGCTGGAGTCGGAGGCGCTGCTCACCGAGTGGTACCGGCGGCACGGTGGCGACCTGGTCCGCCTCGCGGTGGCGCACGCCGTGCCCGTCGGCGGTTTCACCGGCTGGCGTCAGGCGATGCCCGTCACGCAGTGGTCCGTACAGAAGCCCTCACACGCTCCAGAACCCCCGCACGCTCCAGGAGACGACAGATGACCGTGTACTTCATCGGCGCGGGTCCCGGCGCCGCCGACCTGATCACGGTGCGTGGCGCCCGTGTCCTCGCCGCCAGCCCGGTCTGCCTGTACGCGGGCAGCCTGGTGCCGCGCGAACTGCTCGCCGAATGCCCGCCGGACGCCCGGCTCGTGGACACGGCCCTCCTCGACATCGACCAGATCACCGCCGAGCTGGTGCGCGCCCACGAGGCGGGCCATGACGTCGCGCGGCTGCACTCCGGGGACCCGTCGGTCTTCAGCGCGGTGAACGAGCAGATGCGGCGGCTCGACGAGGCGGGCGTGCCCTACGAGGTGGTGCCCGGGGTGCCCGCGTTCGCCGCGGCGGCGGCAGCGCTCAAGCGGGAGCTGACGGTGCCCACGGTCGGCCAGACAGTGATCCTCACCAGGATCGCCCAGCGGGCCACGGCGATGCCGGAGGGCGAGGACCTGGCCACGCTGGGCCGCAGCGGTGCGCTGATCGTGCTGCACCTCGCGGCGCGGTACGTGGACCGGGTGGTCGACGAGCTGCTGCCGCACTACGGGGCGGACTGCCCCACCGCTGTGGTCGCCATGGCCTCCCGCCCGGACGAGATCATCCTGCGCGGCACGCTGGACTCCATCGCGGAGCAGGTGAAGACGGCGGGGGTGATCCGTACAGCGGTGATCATGGTCGGCCGTACCCTCGGCGCGGAGCAGTTCCGCGACAGCCACCTGTACTCCCCGGAGCGGGACCGCCACACCTGCTGACGGGCGGGACGGCTGCCGTCCCGCCTTCGCTCACCGCAGCTCGCTGCGCCCCACGACGGCCCCGGCGCGGTCGATGCAGATGACGTCCACCGCGACGGGCGCTCCTCGCAGGACCGACAGCGCCTGGTCCCGGGCGGCCACCGCGACGAGGTCACCCAGCGGCACCCCGGCCGCTGTGCACAGCTGCAGCGCGGCGAGGCCTGTGTTGGCGGCCTCGATCTCGGCCGCCAGTGCCTCGCTCGCGCCGCCCTGCCGTGCCAGCCGCGCCAGGAACGGCTTGTCGACCTGGGAGCGTCCCGAGTGCAGGTCCAGGTGGCCGGCGGCCAGCTTGGACAGCTTGGCGAAGCCGCCGCAGACGGTCAGCCGCTCCACCGGATGACGGCGTACGTATTTCAGCACCGCGCCCGCGAAGTCACCCATGTCCAGCAGAGCGATCTCCGGCAGGCCGTACTCGGCCACCACCGTCTTCTCCGAGGTCGAGCCCGTGCATCCCGCGACATGCCGGTGCCCGGCGGCCAGGGCCACGTCCACTCCGCGGCGGATCGAGTCGATCCAGGCCGAGCACGAGTACGGGACCACGATGCCTGTGGTGCCCAGGATCGAGATGCCGCCCAGGATGCCCAGGCGGATGTTCCACGTGAAACGTGCGATCTCCTCGCCGCCGTCCACGGAGACCGTGATCTCGACGTCGCCGGTGCCGCCGTGCTCCGCCGCCACCCGCGCGACATGATCGCGCATCATCTGACGTGGGACGGGGTTGATCGCGGGCTCCCCGACGTCGAGCGGCAGCCCGGGGAGGGTCACCGTCCCCACGCCGGGCCCTGCTCTGAACACCACGCCGGACCCGGCCGGCAGCAGCCGTACGGTGGACCGCACCAGAGCGCCGTGGGTGACGTCGGGGTCGTCACCCGCGTCCTTGACCACGCCTGCGGTGGCCGTCCCGTCGGCGAGCTCCTCCACCGCGAGCGCGAAGGCAGGGGTCTGGCCCCTGGGCAGGGTGATGGTCACCGGATCGGGAAAGTCCCCGGTCAGCAGGGCTGTGTACGCGGCGGTGGTCGCCGCCGTCGCGCAGGCGCCGGTCGTCCATCCCGGCCGCAGACCGGTGTGCTTGAGTTGGGCGGTGCGCCCGCCCTGCGCCTCACTGCTCATGGATGGACCGATCCGATGCCCTTGCACATACTCGTCCTCGGCGGCACGACGGAGGCCCGCAGGCTCGTGGAGTCGCTGGTGGCCGTGGACGGGATCCGGTTGACCAGCTCACTCGCGGGACGCGTCGCCCGGCCGAAGCTGCCGCCCGGCGAGGTGCGGGTCGGTGGCTTCGGCGGAGCCGAGGGCATGGCCGAGTGGCTCCGCGCACACCATGTGGATGCGGTCATCGACGCCACCCATCCCTTCGCCGGAACGATCAGTTTCAACGCGGCCTCGGCCGCCACCGCTGTCCATGTTCCCCTGCTCGCTCTCCGACGGCCCGGCTGGGTGCCCGCAGAGGGCGACCGGTGGCACTTCGCCGACTCCCTCGCGGGTGCTGCGGGGCTGCTTCCCGAGCTGGGGTCGCGCGTCTTCCTGACCACCGGACGGATGGGTCTGGCGGCGTTCGCCGCGCTGGACGCCCTGTGGTTCCTGATGCGCTCGGTGGACGCCCCCGACGCCCCGCATCCGGCGCGGATGGAGGTTCTGCTGGACCGCGGACCGTTCTCCCTGGAGGGCGAGCGGAAGCTGATCCGGCGGCATCGCATCGACGTCCTGGTCACGAAGGACAGCGGGGGTGACGCGACCGCCCCGAAGCTCACCGCCGCCCGCGAGGCCGGGATCCCGGTGGTGGTGATCGAGCGCCCACCGGTCCCACAGGGTGTGCCGGTGGCCGGGACGCCGGAGGAGGCCGCCGCCTGGTTGCGGGACCTGGTGGGCCCGGGCGCCTAGACGCCCGGAGCGGCGGGCCCGCGTGCCCGGGCGCCGGGTACGGGGGAGCCGGGCAGGGTCCGGGCCGTACCGGCGTGGGGAGCCGTACCGAGCTGGGTCGTACCGGCGTGGGGAGCCGTACCGGCGTGGGGGCGGGGCCGGTCGCGGAGGGCGTCCGCTCCGTCGATGCCGGAAGGCGGTCGCCGGTCCGCGACGCCCGACTGTCAGTGGCCGTCGCTAACGTTTTCGGCAGACCCACCCGCCGGCGTCCGCACCGCGCGTGACGCACTCTCAGGAGCACTTCATGCAACCGACGTTCGCCGACTTCTCCGCCTCGCCGGTCAACGCGTCCAACGCCGGGATCAGGTACCGCCACTGCCATGAGGCGTCGTCACATCTGGTGATGGGCGCCGACGCGAGCACCGAGCTGGACTTCGAGGTGGACGGCCAGGAGCGGATCGCCGAGGTGACACTCAAGGTCACCGCGCTGGTCTCCAAGCTGGGCCGATCCCCCGGGTACGCACCGGTCGACGTGCTGGTGAACGGGAAGGCGCTCGTGCAGGGATTCACCGTGCCCGGCGGTGGCGACCTTCCGCAGGACAACGTCTTCGCCGTCCCCGGTGCCCTCCTGCGGCCGGGTACCAACACGCTGGAGATACGGACAGCCGCCGACGCGCGCAGCATGCTCTGGCTCCACCGCGTCACGCTCGACTCCGTGTACGAGCGCGGCCGCTCCGAGCGCGCGATGGCCGCGGAAGCGGCCCGTGACACGGTCTTCGTCTACACGACGGAACGCCGTCCGCCCTTCACCTCGTCGTGGCGGCCGGGCCCCCGGCTGCTCTTCCACGTCGACCGGGGCGAGCAGTCACTGCCCGCCCAGCTGGGGTGGCGCGGGCAGGACGGCGCGGAGTCGGCGATCAGCTTTCAGTCCAACATGTCCGACTTCCACGGCCACCACCGCGCCGCCGACGGCACGCTCGCCGAGTTCCGCGGCCGCGTCGTGGAGCGCGGCCCGTTCCCTGAGGGGACCGAGGGCGTCCGTGTGCACCGCTTCCTCACCGAGGAGGGGTGGGGCGGCGGCTGGCACACCTCCGGTGAGCTGAGGCTTCTGGTGGAGGACGGCTCCGGGCGGCCCGTGGAGCGGGTGACGTGGCGAGACCAGCGGGGCAACTCCGGTGTGGCCGCGCTGCGCATCGCCGCCGGATGCCCGGGGGCGGCGGCGGACGCGCCGGACGTCACCGAGGGGGCGAGGGTCGTCGAGGTCAGCGACGAGTACGAGGAGGCGGGGGAGGTCGCGGAGAACCTGCTCAGGGACTCACGGGCGAAGTGGCTGGCGGGCGAGTGCGAGGCCACCGTGGAATTCGCGTTCGACCGGCCCACCGCCCTCACCGGCTACACGCTGACGTCCGCCAACGACTTCCCGGACCGTGATCCCAGGGACTGGACCCTGTCGGGCTCGCAGGACGGCAACCACTGGACGGAGCTGGACTCCCGGACCGACGAGAGCTTCACCGGGCGCTTCGAGAGCAGGCGATTCCGTATGGGCGCCGCCACGGGTGCCTTCTCCCGCTACCGCCTCGACATCACCGGAAACGGGGGCGCGGACGAGATACAGCTCTCGGGTGTGCGGTTCGCCGGGGTCGCCGCAGACCATTTCAGCGGCTACTACCAGCGCTACAACGAGGGCCCCATCGGGTACCGGGGTACGGCCGTCGTCAGCCCGGACGACTCGGCGGAGCGCGAGCGGAACGCCCGCCTCGGTGCGGAGCTGGAGGAGGCGACCCGCAGCCTGGCCGAAGCGGCCCGGTCCGTCGGCCGGCTGGCCGACCTGTTCCGGGGCCGCTGACCCGGGCACTCGGCCTGGCCGAAGGCCCCGGCCCTGCCGGCGCCGCCAGGGGGCCGGGGCCAGCCGGGGCCAGCCGGGGCTGCTGCCCGGCAGCCGGGCCCGCTCGGGCTGTCCGGATGCCGCTCGGGCCGTCGGCCGGTCCCGCTAGGGCTTGTCCGTCCGGGCCGCCGTCCTGGTGCCGGGTCGCCGTCCTGGTGCTGCCCGTGCCCCGGCCCGGACGCGGCTCGGGCCCGGGCCCGGACGCCGCGCGTGCTGCCGGCCTGGATGCCGCTCGGGCTGCCGGTTTCCGGATGCTGCTCGTGCCCCCGGCCTGGATGCTGCTCGGGGCCCGCGGTCCTGATGCTGCTCGTGCCCCCGGCCTGGATGCCGCTCGGGCCCCCGGCCCGGATGCCGCCGGGGCCCCCGGCCCGGCGCCGCCCGGGCCCCCGGTCCTGATGCTGCTCGTGCCCCCGGCCCGGACGCGGCTCGGGCCCGGGCCCGAGCGCTGCCCGTGCCATCCGGCCCGGATGCCGCCCGTGCCCCCGGCCCGGGCGCTGCCCGTGCCCCCGGCCCGGCGCCGCCCGGGCCCCCGGTCCTGATGCTGCTCCTGCCCCCGGCCCGGACGCGGCTCGGGCCCGGGCCCGGACGCTGCCCGTGCCATCCGGCCCGGATGCCGCCCGGGCCACCGGTCCGGGACCGGCGCGGTTCGTCAGTCCTCCGGGTAGTGGCGCGGCGTCCAGACGATCTGCTCTCCGTCGCCCCGGCGTACCCACCGGGTCTGTGAGGACCCGACGATGAGGATCGTCCGCATGTCCACCTCGGCAGGGTCCAGATCGGCCAGCCGCACCGTCCGTACGCTCTCCGCCGGCCCGCCGACGTCGCGGCCGAGCACCACGGGTGTGTCCGGGGAGCGGTGCTCCAGCAGCAGGTCGCGGGCCTTGCCGACCTGCCAGGTCCGGCTGCGGGAGCCGGGGTTGTAGAGCGCCATCACCAGGTCGGCCGTGGCCGCGGCGCGCAGCCGCTCGGCGATGACCTCCCACGGCTTGAGCCGGTCGGAGAGCGAGATGGTGGCGTAGTCGTGGCCCAGCGGCGCACCCGCCCGGGCGGCCGCGGCGTTGGCGGCGGTCACCCCGGGGAGCACCCGCACCGCGATGTCCTTGTACGCGTCCTGCGAGGCCACTTCCAGCACGGCGGTCGCCATCGCGAAGACCCCGGGGTCGCCCCCGGACACGACGGCCACCCGGCGCCCCCGGCGTGCGAGGTCGAGGGCGAATTCGGCGCGCTCCGACTCGACCTTGTTGTCGGAGCCGTGACGCAGCTGGCCCGGCCGCACCGGTACCCGGTCCAGATACGTCGTGTAGCCGACCAGGTCGTCGGCGGCGGCCAGCGCCCCGCGTGTCTCGGGCGTCAGCCACAGCGGCCCGGCCGGCCCCGTGCCGACCACGACGACCGCACCGGAACCGGCGGCCGGCTCGGGCCGGGACGCGTCGATCCGGCTGGGCAGCACGGCGACCGCGAAGTACGGCACGGAGTCCGCGTCGGTGTCCGCGAGGTAGCCGGTCCGCTCGCCGGCCATGGTGGCGCGCTCGACGTACCGTGCCTCGGGCAGCCGCCCGGACGCCTCGAACGCACGGCGCACGGCGGGGAAGGTGCGGCCCAGCTTCATCACCACGGCGGAGTCCGTGGCCGCCAGACGTGCGGTCAGCTCCTCCTCCGGCAGCGTGCCGGGCAGGATGGTCAGTACTTCCTCGGCCTCGACGAGCGGGGTGCCGAGACGGGCGGCGGCGGCGCTGACCGAGGTGACACCGGGGATGACCTCGGTCTCGTAGCGGTCCGCGAGCCGCTTGTGCATGTGCTGGTACGAGCCGTAGAAGAGCGGGTCTCCTTCGGCCAGCACGGCGACGGTGCGCCCGGCGTCGAGGTGCACCGCGAGACGGGCGGCGGCCTCGGCGTAGAACTCGTCCAGCGCGCCCCGGTAGCCGCCCGGGTGGTCCGTGGTCTCCGTCGTGACGGGGTAGACCAGCGCTTCCTCGATGTGGTCGGCGCGGATGTGCTGCGCCGCGATCGAGCGCGCGATGGAGCGGCCGTGCCGGGCGGAGTGGTACGCGACGACGTCGGCCTCGCCGATTATCTGCACCGCCCGCACGGTCATCAGCGCCGGGTCGCCCGGGCCGAGCCCGACGCCGTACAGCCGCCCCGTGCTCCCCGTGTGCTGCTGCTCGGGCATGCTCACTCCTCCTCGCTGGCGATCGCGTTGAGGGCGGCGGCGGCGATGGCGCTGCCACCACGCCTGCCCCGCACGACGAGGTGTTCCAGCCCGGACGGATGGGCGGCCAGGGCCTCCTTGGACTCGGCGGCCCCGATGAAGCCGACGGGCACGCCGATGACGGCGGCGGGGCGCGGGGCGCCCTCCTCGATCATCTCCAGCAGCCGGAAGAGCGCGGTGGGCGCGTTCCCGACGGCGACGACCGCGCCCTCCATCCGGTCCCGCCACAGCTCCAGGGCCGCGGCGCTGCGGGTGGTGCCGAGCTTCGCCGCCAGCTCGGGAACGGTGGGGTCGGACAGGGTGCAGATCACCTCGTTGTCCGCGGGCAGCCGTTTGCGGGTGACACCGCTGGCGACCATGGCCACGTCGCACAGGATCGGCGCGCCGGACCGCAGGGCCGCGCGGGCGTCGGCCACCGCGTTCGGCGAGAAGGCGAGATCGCGTACGAGGTCGACCATGCCGCAGGCGTGGATCATGCGGACGGCGACCTGGCTCACGTCGGCGGGCAGCCCTGCCAGATCCGCCTCCGCGCGGATGGTGGCGAAGGACTGGCGGTAGATCGCCGGTCCGTCCTTCTCGTACTGATGCACAGTGCTGTCGCTTTCTTCATCTTCTTCGTCGAACAGGCCGAAGAGGTCGAACAGGGGGTATGCGTGGTGGTCAGGTGCGTGCGCCCCGGGCCGCTGCCACGGCTGCGGCGAGCGCCACCGGGTCGTCCCGTACGGTCGCCGTCCCGGTGGCCAGGTCCCCCCGCACGTGGGAGATCCGGTGTCCGTCGGGGGTGGCGACCACGTCGATCCACTCCCCGTGCGGATGCCCGCAGCGGCGTTCGCACCCGGACCAGTACACAGGGAGCCGTCCGGCCGGTCCGACGGCGGCCCCCGCCTCGGCCCGTACGTCCGCCAGCGACTTCGCGCAGCCGGGCCGGCCGATACAGGCCCCGACGCCGACCCACGGGGAACCGGGGCCGGTGATCAGACCGGCCTCGGCGAGACGGTCCAGCAGGCTGCCCGCACGGGCGCGCCCGATCCCGGTGACGACGACCCCGCGCCAGGGGGTGAGGCGCAGTTCCCCGGCGCCCGACAGCAGCCGCCACTGAGCCGGGTCCAGCCGTCCCAGCGGTACGCCGACGGACAGCGCGTACTCGCCGGGGGTGCCCTGGACGGGCCCGGGGGCGGGGGGACGGGCTTCGAGGGGGCGGTGAAGCCGGTCCGGTGCGACGGCGACACCTGCCTGCCGCAGCCGTCGGCCGACCTCGGCGGGCAGCGCGGCCGCGGCGTCGGCCGGCAGGTCCTTCACCCGCCAGGCGCCGGTGTCCCGGGCCGCGTCGAGGAAGGCGTCGGCAGCGGACAGCGCGGCGCGGGGTCCGTCGGTGGCGTGGACGCGGAGGACGGCGTCGCCGTCCCCGATGCGGAGGAGGGCGCCGCCGTCACCGTGGCCGATGAGGGTGAGGTCGGCGCCGAGGGCGTCCACGTCGCCACGGCCGTCGTCGAGTGCGAACAGGAAACGTCCGGAGAGCGCCGTCGCGCTGTCACTTCCGCAGAGGAGGCGGTCCAGTCCGGTCAGCCAGGGCCGGATGTCTGCCGCGCCGAGGCCGTCGAGACCGGAGAGCGGGGACGCGACCACGTTGCGTACCCGTTCATGACGGGCGGAGGGCAGCAGTCCGGCCTCGTCGAGCAGACTCGCAAGCTCCGTACCGCAGTCCGGCGCGAGCCCGCGCAGCTGCACGTTTCCGCGGGAGGTGAGATGCAGCTCACCGTCACCGAGGTGCTCGGCGGCCCGTCCCAGCGCCACTGCCTGGCGGGGCGTCAGCACCCCGCCGGGTATGCGGATCCGCGCCAGCGCACCGTCGTCCGCCCGGTGCAGACGCAGCGCGCCGGGGCAGGCGTCGCCGCTGCTCCGGGCACACGCACCGCCCGCGGGTGAGGTCGTAAGGGGGGAGGCGGACATGGCGGCGAGCATACCGACCGTGACCGTGGCGCACCCCTACGGTCACTGTGACCTACGGGACACCCGCTGCCGCAACGGTCAGGGCGGGGGCCGTCTGGTCAGGACCCCCCTCCCCCCGCCTAGGATGCCTAGCGGCGGTCCGTTCGGTCCGCCATCGCCAGACGGCGACATGGGGAGGAAGCCCGGTGAGAATCCGGCGCGGTCCCGCCACTGTGAGCACGGCCCACCGGCCGTGCGAGTCAGGAACTCCCTTTTCCAGGCTCTCGGCCCCGCCCGAGCAGCCGATCCGACACTGCCCGGGGCGTGGACACCCCGAGGAGGGCTGACGCCGCATGATCCTGCTCCTGTCGACGTCCGACACCGACCTGCTGAGCGCCCGTGCCTCGCAGGGACCGGTGAGCTACCGCTACGCCAACCCCTCCCGGCTCTCCCTCGACGACCTCCCGCAGCTGCTGGAGGGGACCGACCTGGTCGTCGTACGCCTCCTCGGTGGTGTCCGCGCGTGGCAGGAGGGGCTGGACCAGGTGCTGGCCACCGGCCGGCCCGTCGTCGTGCTGACAGGTGAACAGGCCCCCGACGCCCAGCTGATGGCCGCGTCGACCGTGCCCATCGGTATCGCCGCCGAGGCGCACGCCTACCTCGCGCACGGCGGCCCCGCCAACCTGGAGCAGCTCGCGCGCTTCCTCTCCGACACGGTGCTGCTCACCGGACACGGCTTCGAGCCGCCGGCGCCGGCTCCCGCGTGGGGCCCGCTGGAGCGGACCGCCAGGGACGTCACCGGGCCGACCGTCGCGGTGCTCTACTACCGAGCCCACCACATGAGCGGGAACACCGCGTTCATAGAGGCGCTCTGCACGGCGGTGGAGGACGCGGGTGCCCGCCCCCTCCCGCTGTACGTCGCCTCACTCCGCACCCCCGAGCCCGAGCTCATCGACGAACTCCGCGCCGCGGACGCCATCGTGACGACGGTTCTCGCCGCGGGCGGCACCAAGCCCGCCACCGCGTCGGCCGGGGGCGACGACGAGTCCTGGGACGCGGGGGCACTCACGGGTCTGGACGTCCCGGTCCTCCAGGCGCTCTGCCTCACCAGCCCGCGCGCCGCGTGGGAGGAGAACGACGAAGGCGTCTCCCCGCTGGACGCCGCCACCCAGATCGCCGTTCCCGAGTTCGACGGGCGTCTGATCACCGTGCCGTTCTCCTTCAAGGAGATCGACGAGGACGGTCTGCCCGCGTACGTCGCCGACAGCGAGCGGGCGGCCCGGGTCGCCGGCATCGCCGTACGCCACGCCCGGCTCCGTCACATCCCGGCCGCCGAGAAGCGGATCGCGCTCGTCCTGTCCGCGTACCCGACCAAGCACTCCCGCATCGGGAACGCCGTCGGCCTCGACACCCCCGCCAGCGCCGTCGCCCTGCTGCGCAGGCTGCGCGAGGAGGGTTACGACTTCGGCCCGGTGGAGGAGATCCCGGGCCTGGTCTCGGGCGACGGTGACGAGCTGATCTACGCGCTCATCGAGGCCGGCGGCCACGACCGGGAATGGCTCACCGAGGAGCAGCTGGCCCGCAACCCCGTCCGCATCCCCGCCGCCGACTACCGCCGCTGGTTCGCCACGCTGCCCGCCGAGCTGCGTGAGGCCGTGGAGGAGCACTGGGGCCCGGCGCCCGGCGAGATGTTCGTCGACCGGTCCCGCAACCCCGAGGGCGACATCGTGCTCGCCGCACTTCGCCGCGGCAATCTGCTGATCCTCATCCAGCCGCCGCGCGGCTTCGGCGAGAACCCGATCGCGATCTACCACGACCCGGACCTGCCGCCCTCGCACCACTACCTGGCCGCGTACCGCTGGATCGCCGCGTCCGCCGACGACAACGGCTTCGGTGCCGACGCGATGATCCACCTCGGCAAGCACGGCAACCTGGAGTGGCTGCCCGGCAAGAACGCCGGCCTCTCGGCCGCCTGCGGCCCCGACGCCGCCCTCGGCGACCTGCCGCTGGTCTACCCGTTCCTGGTCAACGACCCCGGCGAGGGCACCCAGGCCAAGCGCCGCGTGCACGCCACCCTCGTGGACCACCTCGTACCGCCGATGGCGCGCGCCGACAGCTACGGCGACATCGCCCGCCTCGAACAGCTCCTGGACGAGCACGCCCAGATCGCCGCGATGGACCCGGCCAAGCTCCCGGCCGTCCGCGCCCAGATCTGGACCCTCATCCAGGCCGCGAAGCTCGACCACGACCTGGGCCTGGAGGACCGGCCCGAGGACGAGGGCTTCGACGAATTCATCATGCATCTCGACGGCTGGCTCTGTGAGATCAAGGACGTCCAGATCCGCGACGGCCTGCACGTCCTGGGCGGCGCTCCGGCCGGCAAGGACCGCGTCAACCTGGTTCTCGCCGTCCTGCGAGCCCGGCAGATCTGGGGCGGCACGTCTTCGCTGCCCGGCCTGCGGGAGGCGCTCGGCCTCGACGAGTCGGCGGCCACCCGCACCGCCGCGGACGAGACCGAGGAGAAGGCCCGCGCGCTCGTCCAGGCGATGGACGACGCGGACTGGGATCCGGCGGCCGTCGCGGGTGTGGCCGAGGGGCACCCTCAGGCCGTGGCCGACATCCTCGACTTCGCGGCCCGCGAGGTCGTGCCCCGCCTCGCCGCGACCACCGACGAGCTCGACCACGCGGTCCACGCGCTGAACGGCGGCTTCGTCCCCGCAGGCCCGTCCGGATCCCCGCTGCGCGGCCTGGTCAACGTCCTGCCGACCGGCCGCAACTTCTACTCCGTCGACCCGAAGGCCGTCCCCTCCCGGCTCGCCTGGGAGACAGGCCAGGCCCTCGCCGACTCGCTCCTGGAGCGCTACCGCGCCGACAACGGCGACTGGCCCACCTCCGTGGGCCTGTCCCTCTGGGGCACCAGCGCGATGCGCACCGCGGGCGACGACATCGCCGAGGCGTTCGCCCTGCTCGGCGTCCGCCCTGTCTGGGACGACGCCTCACGCCGGGTCACGGGCCTGGAGGCCATCCCGTACGAGGAGCTCGGCCGTCCCCGCATCGACGTCACGCTGCGCATCTCCGGCTTCTTCCGCGACGCGTTCCCGCACACCATCGGCCTGCTCGACGACGCCGTACGCCTGGCGGCCTCCCTCGACGAGCCCGCCGAGCGGAACTTCGTACGCGCCCACACCCAGGCAGACCTGGCCGAACACGGTGACGAGCGGCGTGCCACCACCCGGATCTTCGGCTCCCGGCCCGGTACGTACGGCGCGGGGCTGCTCCAGCTCATCGACTCCCGCGACTGGCGTACGGACGCCGACCTCGCCGAGGTGTACACGGTGTGGGGCGGTTACGCCTACGGCCGTGAGCTGGACGGACGTCCGGCCCGGGACGAGATGGAGACCGCTTACAAGCGGATCGCGGTGGCGGCGAAGAACACCGACACCCGCGAGCACGACATCGCGGACTCGGACGACTACTTCCAGTACCACGGCGGCATGGTCGCGACCGTGCGCGCGCTGAAGGGCACCGCCCCCGAGGCGTACATCGGCGACTCGACCCGTCCGGAGACGGTGCGCACCCGCACGCTGGTCGAGGAGACGTCCCGGGTCTTCCGCGCCCGGGTGGTGAACCCGAAGTGGATCGAGGCGATGCGTCGCCACGGCTACAAGGGCGCCTTCGAGCTCGCCGCAACAGTCGATTACCTGTTCGGTTACGACGCGACGACGGGTGTGGTCGCGGACTGGATGTACGACAAGCTCACCGAGACGTACGTCCTGGACCCGACGAACCGCGAGTTCCTCCAGCAGGCCAACCCGTGGGCGCTCCACGGCATCGCGGAGCGCCTTCTGGAGGCCGAGTCCCGGGGCATGTGGGCGAAGCCCGACCCGGCGGTGCTCGACGCCCTGCGCCAGGTCTTCCTGGAGACCGAGGGCGACCTGGAGGGCGAGGACTGAGGCAGGACACCGGCCGGAGAACCCTCCGGCCGGTGTTCCGCCGTCCTGCGTTGCCGCCTCCGCCTGCCGGGTCCAAGCTTGTTGGCATGGGTGACCGAGCAGGCAGTACGCCGATCACCGTCCAGCACGCGTTCCGCTTGATGGAGGCAGCGGGGTCGCACGAGGGCGGCGCGCCCGCCGAGCGGCTGGCGCGGGATGCGGGGCTGCCGATGGACACCGCCCACGAACTGCTGTGGACCCTCACTCAGGACGGCTACCTCCGCCGGCTCGACGACGGCGGTTTCGTCCTGGGCGACAAGCTGAACGAGGGGCACTCCGCGCAGGACCTGCTCAACCGGGTCCGCCCGGCCCTGGCCTCGCTGCGCGACGATCTCTCCGCTGCCGCCTACCTCACCTTCTACGAGGACGGCGAGATCCGGATCGCCGAGATCGTCGACGGCCCGAAGGCTCCCAAGGTCGACCTCTGGGTGGGGTTCAAGGACGCCGGGCACGCCACGGCCCTCGGCAAGTGCGTCCTGCGCGAGCTGGACGACGAGGCACGCCGCGACTACCTGGCACGGCACGCCCTCGCGGAGCTCACACCGCGCACGATCACCCACCGGGACGAGCTGATCCGCCAGCTCGAGTCGTCGAATCCGGCACCGGTGGTGATGGACCGGGAGGAGTACGACCTCGGCACGACGTGCATCGCGGTGCCCGTCCACGGCGGCGAGAAGCTCGGCTCGATCGGTGTCTCCTTCCGGGCCGACCGGATGTACCGCACCAGACAGGTCAGGGAAAGCCTGCTGGCCTCGGCGAACCGCGTGAGCAGGGACCTCGCCCTCGATTTCTGAGCACCGTCCGACGCGTTCTGAGCACCGTCCGACGCGGGCCGGCCGGTGCTGAGCGGCGACTCGGATGTTCGAAAACCTCGGTGCGGCCGCCGGTATCTCTCTGCGAGCATGCCGGGATGGTCCACAGCCTCGAACCCCTGGTCATCCGGCACACCCACCGCCTGCCCGCTCCCTCAGGTCCCTCGGGCCAGGGTGATGTGACAGCGCGTCAGTTCGACTCGGCGCTGATGTCCGTGGGCTTCAAGCTCTCGGTGGACCTGCTGGACCGCCTGTCGGGGCTGACTCCGGAGGCGGTCGCCGGCATCGCGGCCCGGACCCTGGACACCGTGCGCGTGATGACCGGCGAACACGTCAGGCACAACGCCTACTTCATCGACTTCCCGGCCAACGTGCCCGACACGTTCGACTTCTGGATGCGGTGCATCACCGAGGCGCTCGCCGACGACACGGCCCGGGACGGCGTCCTCGCCCAGCTCCGCGACGGTGTGGTCGACCTGCTGACCCTTCCGTCGTACGGCAACTACCGGCACACGTACGCCGAGATGCTCGCCGCCCACGACGAGCTGATCGCCGCCGCGGGCGACCGGCTGACGGTCCTGCATCTGGGAGGCGGCCGGGAGGAGGAGGTCACGGCCCTGTACCTGGCCCTGGCGGGCAGCACCACTCCGCTGGGCGACGAGGGGCTGGCGGACCTCCGCGCGCTGGCGGGGCACTGCGCCGAAGGACCGCAGCCCGAGGCGATCCCGGTCCGGGAGAACCGCGCCGTGGTCAACGGCGCACGGCTCGGCGTCGGCGCGGAGCTCCTGCTGGACACGGTCACCGATGTGCTCCGCCTGGCCTGCGCGCTCTCGGGCGGCGATGTGACCCTGGTGGAGCCGACCCGGTTCCGCTCGCTGCCCCGGCCGGTCCGCCGCACCATGATCGCCGGACTCGATGCCCTGGTAGCGGCCTCACCCGCGAAGCTCGCCGACGTCCTCCCGCACCGGGAGGCGTTCAAGCGGCTCGGCGAGCGGCTCCACCCGCACGAGTACCCGGGGCGGCCGCACGCCGCCGATGTCTTCTCCGTGGCCCGGGGCGAGAAGGAGGCCCGGTCCTTCGACAGCCGTGTCGAGGAACTGCTCGGCGCGGACGACGTCGCCGGGGCCGTGAAGCTGCTGACGGCCGCACCGGGCAAGCTGTTCCGGTCCCTGGACCGCCTGCTGCGCTCGTGCCTCACGCAGGACGAGCGTGACGCGGTCGTCGAGGCCGCCGAGCAGGTCGCCCCGAAGGTCTCCGGCCGGGTCCTGCTGTCGGTCCGTGAGCACCTCCAGAATCGCGCGCGCGAACAGGACCGCACACGAGGACAGAACCGCACGCGGGGAGCCGGCGAACCGGCTGGACGGCGCGTCTTCGTCAACCGGCGCGGGCGCGGCTGGGTCACCACCGACACCCGCGCATCCGTACCGCCGCGCGAGCGGGAGCGCCTGATCGAGGCTCTGGACGCCGAGACGCGCCGCCGGCTCCCGGATCCGGGGCACCTGCTGATCGACCCGGCCGTCCTCGACGTCGCGCTCCCGCTCAGCGGCAGGGCGACGGCCGCAGGCCTCGGCGTGCTGCCCCGCGGTTCGGTGTCCCCGGTCGACGGCGAACAGCTGCGGTTCTTCGTGCACTGGAGGCAGACGGAACACAGCACCGACTATGACCTGTCGGCGCTGATGCTGGACGCCGGCTACGACACCCTCTCGTGGCTGTCGTACACCGCGCTCAAGAAGGTCTCCGGAGTGCACTCCGGCGACATCACCGACGCACCCGCGCCCGGCGGTGCCTCCGAGTTCATCGATCTGCGCCTGAAGGCCGTGGAGGGCACCTTCATCGTCCCGCAGGTGAACATCTACTCGGGGGAGGGCTTCGAGGAGGTGGAGGAGTCGTTCTTCGGTTTCATGCTGCGCGAAGCCGAGCAGCGGGGCCGTCCCTTCGAGCCGCGCACCGTGCGCATGAAGTCGGAGCTCCGCGGCCCGGGGAGGGTCGCGCTGCCGCTGGCCTTCATACGCGGCGGCGACGGCCGGTGGCGCGCCAAGTGGCTCCACCTGTACCTCCAGGGGAGCCCGAACGCAAACAGGGTCGAGGAGAACCGGGTGTCCGTAGCCACCCTGGTGCGCGGCATCGTCGAGCGTGAGCAGCTCACGGTCCGCCACCTCACCGGCCTCATGGCCGGCCGGGCCACGTCCACCACGCTGTGGGACGGTACGACGGTCCCCGACGGTCCGGTCACCTACATCGGCTTGGAACGCCCGGACGGGCTGCACCCGGATTCCGTGATCGTCACCCCGGAAAACCTGCGTGCCCTCATCCCCGCCTGACTGCTAGCGTTGGCCGCGGCGAGGCCATGGACGGGCTTCCTTCTCACCACTCTTGCTGTTAGCCCCTCCGCTTTCCTCGCCGTCGACGTCACGCCGGGGTGCCCGACAGGCACCCCGGCGTCGTCATGTCGGCCGTGCCCCGGGGTGGATCCACAGGTACCGGGGAGCTTCGGACCGGACCGGCCGGAAGCGGTTCCGCCGGCACCGGGGAGGCGCTGACCGGACTCTCCCGGGGTGGTTCCGCCGGCACCGGGGAGGCGCTGACCGGACCGGTCAGGAATCAAGAAGCGCATGAAACGCGAGCGCCATAACTTCGTTCCATGCCTTCCATCACATCCGTCACCCTCGAGGTGGCCGACCCCACCGCCGCCGAAAAGTTCTACGCCACCGCCTTCGGCCTGGGCACCGAGCTGCGCTTCCGTGCCTCGGACGCGCCGACGGCCGGCTTCCGAGGCTTCACGCTGTCGCTCACGGTCCCCCAGCCGTCCACCGTCGACGGATTCGTCGATGCGGCCCTCGGCGCCGGCGCCACGCCGGTGAAGCCGGTCACGAAGTCGTTCTGGGGCTACGGCGGCGTCGTACGGGCGCCTGACGGGGCGCTGTGGAAGATCGCCACCTCCGCGAAGAAGGACAAGGGCCCGGACACCCGGCAGATCGACCGCTTCGTGCTCCTGCTGGGAGCCGAGGACGTCCTCGCGAGCAAGCGGTTCTACGTCGGACACGGCCTCACCGTGGGAAAGAGCTTCGGCCGCAAGTACGTCGAGTTCGAGACCTCGTCGAGTCCCGTCACGCTGGCGCTCTACGGCCGTCGCGCCCTGGCCAAGGACGCAGGGGTCGCGCCCGACGGGACGGGATCGCACCGGCTCGCGCTCGACAGTGACAGCGGCCCCTTCACCGACCCCGACGGCTTCGAGTGGGAGAAGACGTCGGGTTGAGATGTACCCGCGAATCCCGGTGCCCGTCCGCCTGTTGAGCGGAAAGCGGTGGGCAACGCCGGGGCGGCGTGGCACCATCGCGCACGTGACGAGCAGACCCACCGAGGCGCAGCACCTGCGCGACCTGGCGCTGCTGCGCCGCGTCCGCGACCGCATGGACCGGGAGTACGCGCAGCCGCTGGACGTCGAGGCGCTCGCCCGAGGGGTGAACATGTCGGCAGGGCACCTGAGCCGTCAGTTCCGGATCGCCTACGGCGAGTCGCCGTACGGCTATCTGATGACCCGGCGGATCGAGCGTGCGATGGCGCTGCTGCGTCGTGGGGACCTCAGTGTCACCGAGGTCTGCTTCGAGGTCGGCTGCTCGTCCCTGGGGACCTTCAGTACGCGCTTCACCGAGCTGGTCGGCATGCCCCCCAGTGCCTACCGGCGCAGGGCGGCGAGCGGGTCGGCGGGAGTGCCACCGTGTGTGGCGAAGCAGGTGACGAGACCGATCAGGAATCGAGAAGCAGGCGCCACCGAGCCGCCGCTAGCGTGAGCGCCATGGACATCACCATCAATACGAGCGTCCTCCCGCACGACGACCCGGACGCAGCCCTGGCCTTCTACCGCGACGCCCTCGGGTTCGAGGTCCGCAGCGACGTCGGAACCGGCACGATGCGCTGGATCACGGTCGGCCCGGCCGACCAGCCCGGCACATCCATCCTCCTGGCTCCGCCGGGCGCCGACCCGGGCATCACCGAGGACGAGCGCCGCACCGTCGTCGAGATGATGGCGAAGGGGACCTACGGCTGGATCCTCCTGGCCACGAAGGACCTCGACGCCACCTTCGAGAGACTTCAGGCCGGCGACGCCGAGGTCGTCCAGGAGCCGACCGAGCAGCCGTACGGAGTGCGTGACTGCGCGTTCCGCGACCCCGCGGGCAATCAGATCCGCATCCGCGAACTGCGCTGAACCCTCCGCGCCGGTGAAGTGCCGGTGACCCGCGTTCCATGACTTCGAGAGGCACCTGCTGGTGGACGGTGGGTGCCCCGAGAGGGGGTGGACGGCCCAACTCCCCTCGTCTGAAGGCTCGTCGGACTGCTCCGTGGGGCCTGGGTTTTGATCACAAGAGTATGACGAAGTCCTATTAAATTCCGAACTACCTTCACGGAACCTTCACTTGGTGCCATGCTGCTGCGCCTGAGGTCAGAACCAGCAGATGGAGCACAGCACATGTCCGAGACGCAGCCCAGCACGAGCGTTCCCAGTCCGACCGGAGGTGCCGTCGCACCCGCCGGCCAACTGCCCGGGCAGGCCATGAAGCGCCGGGGACCGGTCGCTGTGTGGCTGGGACTGACCCTCATCACCCTCGGCATCTACCAGCTGGTCTGGTACTACAAGATCCACAACGAGCTGCAGGAGTTCGACCGGCGCCAGACCCTGAAGCCGGCCGGCAGCATGCTGGTCCTGCTCTTCCTGGGGTGGACGGTGATCGCTCCGCTGATCTCCTTCAAGAACACCGGGCGGGCCATCGCGAACGCCCAGCGCGCGGCCGGCCTGCCGGTGACGTGCAGCCCGGCCACGAGCATGTGGCTGATGTTCGTCTTCGGCCTGAACGTCTGGTACATGCAGCGTCAGCTCAACCTGGTCGTCGACGCCTACCCCGGCGCCGCTCCGGGCACCCAGGTGACCCTGGCCGGCTGAGCGTCGTCCCGCGCACCAGGCCGGTCATGCGTGGCCGGTCAGGGCGACGGCCCATGGTGGCCACCGTTCGAAGGCCCTCGCCGTTGCCGGCGGGGGCCTTCCACGCGTCGGCTGCCGGTCGGGCGCTACCGGCAGCACCGCGTCCGGGCCCTGCTGGTGCCTGAGGCCCGCCACGGTGCCGTGACCCGTCAGGGGTACGGCACCGCAACGTCCAGCCCGCATCGGCACGGTCGATGGCGCGTGAAGTCGCCCGCCTCTGTGGGCGGGCGCCCCCATCGCCGCCGTCCACGTGCCGCTCGACCGCTGTGTCTTGTCGTTCAGGCGGTTGTTCCACTTGCACGTCCTGCGATCCCCGGCCGGCTCGTGACGCTGCTTCGCAGCGACCTGGGTGACGACGCCTCGGCATTCGCCACGCGCTGCTTCGTCACCGGTGGCCCGGCCGCCACAGGGACCGCTCTGTCCGGGAGGCGGAGCCCGGGCCTGGGCGTGTCACCACGCGCCGATGACCTCCGACTGACGTGCTACGGGTGAATCTGCGGGCATCGTGATGCGCCGGGCGCCGTGCACCGGCACTCTGCTGGAGGTGAGGAGCAGCGGGGGATGGGCCGGTGAGAGGGCCGCGGCCTCCGCAACCGGGGCCGCGGCCCCGCAGACGCAAGTCGAAGGGGGCCGCCTCGATGACATCCGGTGGAGCAGGGCCGTCCGGTCAGGCACGTGCGACGGGCAGGCCGACGGCAGGTGCGCGGTCGGAGGTTCCCGTCCCGCCGACTGTTCCGGTGCAGCCGAGCCGCCGCCCGCCCGGTGAGGGACGGCAGCGGTCCGTACCTCGCCACGTCGCGTGCGTGATGGACGGGAACGGCCGATGGGCGCAGAAGCGCTCCCTGCCTCGCACGTCCGGGCACAGCGCTGCGGAGACGACGGTGATCGACGTCATCGAGGCGGCGCGATCGGCGGGGGTCGAGTGGCTCAGTCTGTACGCCTTCTCCACCGAGAACTGGCGACGCCCGGGCGAGGAGATCGACTTCCTCATGAGGCTGGTACGCCGCGTGGTGCGCAAGCACGCGGCGCTGCTGCACGCCCGCGGCATCCGCTGCCGGTTCCTGGGAGCCGAGGACCCGAGGATCCCCGCCTCCCTGGCCCAGGACTTCGCCGACCTGACGACACTGACCGAGGCCAACCGGGGCATGACGCTGACCGTGGCCTTCGACCACGGCGGGCGCCAGGACATCGTGACGGCGGCACGGTCCCTCATCCGCGCAGGGGTGTCCGCCGACGCCGTCGACCAGGCGCGCTTCGCCGCGCATCTGCCCGTCCCCGACATGCCTGACGTCGACCTCGTCATCCGTACCTCGGGCGAACAGCGCATCTCCAACTTCATGCTCTGGCAGGTCGCCTACGCCGAGTGGGTCTTCCCGCCGGTGCTCTGGCCCGATTTCCGTGCGCCGCACTTCCTGGAGTGCCTGCACGACTACCGGAACCGCGACCGCCGCTTCGGCGGCGTGACACCGCAAGCGAACGGAGAGCCCGAACGGTGAAGGACACGGACAGCAGCGGCTCCATGCGGACCGGCCCCGGCCCCACGGGCCCGTCCGAGGGGCCCGGCCAGGAGGCCACCGAAACGCCTGCCGAATCCCTGTTCGGCCCAGGGTCGCAGTTCCACCGCTTCTTCAACGATCCCCGCTGGGCACTGGCCGTGGTCAGGGCCACGGTGCTGGAAGCCGCCCACCCGCAGATCGGCGCCGCACTGGCCGACAATTCCTCCTTCGTCGTGCACCCGTGGCGACGGCTGCGCAACACGCTGGTGAGCCTGCAGCGCATGTTCGGAGCCGACGAGGACACACGGCTGCGGGAGGCGGCACGGCTCAACCGCCTGCACACGCGTCTGAGCGGCACGGATGCGCGGAACCGGCCATACGACGCGATGGACCCCGAGGTGCGGGCATGGGTGGTCGCGACGCTCTTCGAGAGCTCGGTCACCATGTACCGGCTGAGCGGGGAGCCCCTGGACCAGGACACGATGGAGCAGCTCTACGCCGAGTTCCGGGCCTTCCTGGCCGCCCTGGGGGACGAGGCGGGCCACCTCCCGTCCGGTCTGCCGGAGTTCTGGCAGTATTTCGACCGGATGGTCGCGGAGGAACTGCAGAACACCGAGGCCCTGCGCATCATCCTCTTCAAGCTCTTCGAGCACCTGCCGGCGCCGCCGCTCTTCGCAGGCCTGCCCACGATCTGGGCGACCGGGCGGGCTCTGGCCGGTCCGGTCATCGGCACCGTCACCGTGGCTTCCCTTCCCGAGGTGTTCCGCCGCCGGGCGGGGCTGCCGGAGGTTCCCGGCGCCCAGACGCTGATGCAGAGCGCCTACATCGCCGCCCGTCTGGCCCGAGCCCTGCCCGACAACTGGCTCCAGGCCGAGAACGTCGTGAGCCTGCTCCAGCTGTCGCCGGGCGGCGACGGCCCCCACGCCGAGACGCTCGCAGCTCTGCGCGGCCGGATGAAGCGGGCCGGCGCACTGCTCCGGCTGATCACACCGTTACCGGCCCAGCAGGACGGTACGAGTGGCACGGACGGCACGGGCGGTGCGAGTGGTACGGGCGGTGCGGGCGGGACCGAGAACCGGCGCAGTGCCCGCGAGTTCTTCGCCGAGGTGCTGGACCAGACGGGGGACGGCTGGCTGGACTGGCCCGACCTCGCCGCCATGGCGCGGGAGCTCTGCTCCCGTCTCGACCTGGACGAGCCGGAGGAGACCCGGCTGTACGACGCGTTCGCCGCGTGGTGGAGGGAACTCCAGGCGGCCCTGGACAGCGACGGTGACGGCCGGGTGAGCGAGGAGGAGTACGCGGCGGCGGTCCCGTCCCTGGCAGGACCGGCGCTGATCCGGGTCGCCGAGGTCCTCTTCGCCGCCACCGATGCGGACGGCGACGAGTACATCGACGCCGAGGAGTACCGGGCCCTGTTCAGGAGGGGCTTCGGGCGATCCGTCGTGGACTCCGAAGGGCGTGTCTCCCAGGCGGCGTTCGTGCGGGACTTCCTCTCCTTCATGTCAGGCCGTCAGCGCTCGACGCCCTACGACCCGCTGCTCTCCGACGCGTAGGAGAGCGGACCGGACGGCCACCGCGCACCGGTTCGTACACCGCGCCGGTAGCGCGGCTCCCCGTCACCTTCTCGGCGGCCCCGGCGGCCCCGGCGGCCCCGGCGGCCCCGGCGGCCCGGTCGCGTCTGCGGACCGGAGCCGGGACGGGGCCGGATCCCGGGCGCCGCCCGTGAGCCCGTGGAAGGCGGGTACGCGCCGTGCCGGTTGCCCCAGGTGGTGCCGTACTCGACCGCGGTGCCGGTGCGATGCGTCGGGCAACCGGCCTCGACGGATCACGCGCCCGGCCGCAGCCGCGCATCAGCTCCGACGTGAAGCCTCGGATACGGCGGCCGCGCAGCTGCTCAGGCGCGCAGCCGCTCAGGTGCCGCGTGCGCGCAGAATTCCCTCGACGCCCAGGAGGAAGGTCTCGGCGATCAGTTTCGGGTCGAAGAGGCAGCCGGCGGCCATGGCGCCGTCGCGGAGCATGACAAGGTGCCGGCCGGCTTCGTCGGCGGGTTGGTCTCCCACCTGCGCCAGCAGCTCGGTGACGGTGTCCAGGAACCACTGTCGGTGGGCCAGGACGGCTTGGTGGATGGGGTGTGCGGGATCGGGGTACTCCGCTACGGCGTTGAGGAAGGCGCAGCCGCGAAATCCGGGGCTTCGAATGCCGTCGGCGATGAACAGGCCGATCGCCCGGACCGCGCCGGCCGCCGACTGCTCGCCTGCCCGGGCGGCCCCGACCCCTGTCCGGATTCCCCGGTCGGCCTGATCGAGGTAGGCGAGGACGAGTTCGTCCTTGCCGGTGAAGTGCCGGTACAGCGTGGCGCGGGTGACCTGCGCCTCCGCGATGATCCGGTCGACGCCGACGGAGTGGATTCCCTCGGCGTAGAAGATTCTGGTCGCAGTGTCGAGCAGCCGCGCCCGCGCCGCCGACGTGCTGCCCCCTCCCGTGCCCTCACTCATGAGTTCAGACTACCCCAGGCATGAGGGAGAACGTTCGGTCTTGACAGCGCCGGCTCCGGCCTCTTTCATATCCAATGAGACCGAACGTTCTCCCTCACGATGAGGGGGCGTTCCTGGTGGCCTCCGTCGCGCCTTCCCTGGGAGGCGTCTCCACGTCACCGAGCCGACGGTGGCTGCTGGGGCGTCCGATCGCGGAAGCACGGGGGTGCGCCGCCACCGTGACGCGGCCGGCCGGTCTCAACGGGCCTCAACCGCCCTCGACCCGTCTCACCCGTCCATCCCCGTCTGTCCGAGAGGAACTTCCGTGGACACCCTCGTCGGTACCGCTCCCACCAGCGTTTCCGCTGCTCTGCGCAAGCTGTACTTCCTGCGCTTCGTGTTCGCCGCGGTGTGGGCAGCGCTGCTGTTCGCGACCGCCGACGCGCTGGATCCGCTCACCGTCACGCTGCTGGTGATCTATCCCTTGTTCGACGTGGCCTGCGCCGTCGTCGACATCAGGTCCGCCCGGGCGAACGACCGGCCGGTGCGCGGTCTGTACGTGAACATCGCGCTCAGCGCCCTCACCGGCATCGGCCTCGCAGTCGCCGCCACGTCCGGCATCCCTGCTGTCCTGCGGGTCTGGGGCGTCTGGGCCGTCACCGCGGGCATCGTCCAGCTCGTCGTGGGCGCCGTCCGGCGTCAACTCGGCGGCCAGTGGGCGATGATCGCGAGCGGAGCCATTTCCACGCTCGCCGGCGCCTCGTTCTTCGCCCAGGCGGACAAGGACGGCGCCTCCCTGAGCAACCTGGCCGGCTACGCCTTCCTCGGCGGCGTCTTCTTCCTCGTGTCCGCCCTCCGCCTGGGACGTGTCCGCAAGGCGTGACACGTCGTCTCGACGGTGGCCGGCGCCGACCGGAACCAGGGCCTCGGGCCGCCTACGTCGAGGACCCCCGCAGCGAACCGTGGGGGTCCTCGACGTGACGCCCGGTGAGAGCGATTGCGGGGGATACGGGATCCGAACCGTGAAGGGCTGCCCTCCACGCGCTCGCCAGTCGGGCCGGCAGGGCCGCCGAACGGCAATGGACGCCGGTGAACGAAACCAGCGGGACGGCCCTGCGGGGGAGTCGGGAACGTCGGCGGTCCGAGGAAGCACCGAGACCTGGCTCGTCCTCCCGTCCGGCTACTCGGGAAACGGGCCGCGGACGGAGACGCCGCCGTCCAGCACGATCTGCTGACCGGTGACGTAGCGCGCCTCGTCCGAGGCCAGGTAGACGGTTGCGGCGGCCACCTCGTCCGACGTGCCGTAGCGGCCCGCCGGGATCTCAGGGACCCATTCGTCGGAGGGGCCTGCGTTGACGGCGGTGCTGATCGCCCCACCTGCGACGACGTTCATACGGATGCCGTCCGCCGAGTACTCGGCAGCGACGGTCCGCGCCAGGCTGTACAGGCCCGCTTTGGCGGCGCCGTAACCGGCTTGCTTAGGCGCGGCCATGAAGCCGGTGACGGAGCCGATGCCGACGATGTTCCCGCCCGTGCCCTGCTTCAGGAACAGCCGCAGTACGTGCCGCACCGCGCGAGCCACGTAGCGCAGGTTCACCTCGTAGACGGTGTCCCAGTCCTCGTCGGCCATCTCGTGCAGCTTGACCGCGGGTACGAACGCCACCTGCCCACCCACCACCGTGACCAGGACGTCCAGCCCGCCGAGCCGTTCGGCCGCTCCGTCGATCACGCCTTCGAGCTGCTCGAGGGATCGGACGTCACCGCTCAGCGCATGGGCGACGTGTCCCGCCGCCACCAACTCGTCCGCCGCCCCGGCTGCCCGTGCGGCATCGACGTCGACCACCACCACCGCCGCGCCGGCTGCCGCACAGGCGCGGACGATGCTCCGGCCGATCCCCGCCCCGCCACCCCCGATCACCAGAACCCGCTTGCCGTCGAGCCTGCTCAACCCGGCCATGTGCCCTCCCCCGTCATCAAGTTGCCCAAGGCTATCGACGCGACGTCGTCCGAGGGGATCAGGGACTGAAGAAGTCGCGGAAGGGACAGCGGTGACCTGGAGTGGCAGGCCGTTGAGTGGGCATCTCCCCGCCGAGGCAGGCCTGGTGGGGCCGGGACGAGATCCGGCTTTGCCGACGCGAGTCATCAGTACCTCGTCCCTGTCGCGCGGCCGGAGGCGGGGACGCGTCACCGCGGGCCCGGCCGAAAGCAGTTCGCTGCGAGGGGCCGGCGGCACTCGGCACGTGACGTGGTGTTCGAGCGCTGTGAACGAGACCGGTCGCCGTGACCCGATCCCGTCGGGGCCGGCGCGCTTCCTCAAGGCCTTCGGGGGCCGGTCACCGCGAGGTCGCAAAGCGGGGCGGCGGTGACGTGCGGCCGGGCCCTGGACCTGGCGGGCGCCGATCGGTTCACTCATCGATCGCTGATCCGGGACCCGCAATCTGGGCCACGCCCCTGGAAGAACCGGACCGCGAGGGTCCGGAACGTCCACTCTGCTGCGAACCACAGGAGTCGCTGTGACAACCCTGATCCCCGGTTTCACCGAACACCGCGTACGAGTCGACGACGGCGTCACTCTGAACGCCGCCGTCGGCGGCGCGGGCGCGCCGGTCGTCCTGCTGCACGGCTTTCCGCAGACCCACGTGATGTGGCGGCACGTCGCTGCCGACCTCGCCGCCGACCACACCGTGATCTGCCCCGACCTGCGCGGTTACGGTGCCAGCGACAAGCCCGCCGAGACCGGCCCCGAGGTCTACTCCAAGCGGACCATGGCCCGGGACATCGTGCGTCTGGCCGCCGAGCTGGGGCACGACCGCTTCACCCTGGCCGGTCACGACCGCGGCGCCCTGGTCGCTTTCCGCGCAGCGATGGATCACCCGGGCACCGTCACCCGCGCCCTCTTCCTCGACGTCCTGCCCACCCTCGACATGTGGGACGCCCTGCACGGGGTTCCCGCCGCCGTCGGCTTCCACCTGTACCTGATGGCACAGCCCCCCGGCCTGCCTGAGGAGATGATCCGGGCGACCGCCGACACCTTCTTCGCCTACTTTCTCGACGACTGGACCAACGACCCGGACGCCATCCCCGCCGGCGTTCGAGCCCACTACCTCGCCGCATCCGCGGCGGCCGTGCCCTCCATCGTCGCCGACTACCGCGCCTCGGCCGGCGTGGACGTGGACCATGACACCGTCGACAAGGAGGCGGGCAACCGGCTGGCCATGCCGGTGACCGTGCTCCAGCAGGACTGGGGCGTCGCACTCGGTTACCACGCCCAGGGCTTGTGGAGTGGATGGGCCGACGATCTGCGGCACCGCACGGTTTCCTGCGGCCACTTCATGGCCGAGGAGGATCCCAAGCTCATCGCCGACGAGATCCGGGCGCTCACCGACCGCTGAGCGAGCCCGCCGATGCCCCTCTGCCTCCCGACCCGAAGCCCGGGCCGAGGGAGGGGGAGGGGCACCCGGAGAGAGGTCGCCGCCTCAGGCCGCCGCGTACCTGGCCACCATCGTCAGAACGGCCTCGTCGACCACACGCTCGACGGCCGCATCGTCCGGAGCCCAGTGCGGCAGGAGCATCCGGGGCCAGAACGCGTAGTTGGAGATCATGCCGAGGAACTGGGTGGCGGCCAGCTCGGGATCGTCCAGCACGACGGTGCCGGCGTCACGCTCGGCCTCCAGATAGCGGCGCACCGAATCGAAGTAGGGCATCTTGCCGCGGTTGAACTGCGACTCGGCCAGCTCCGGGAAGCGCGGCAGTTCGGCGATGACGATCCGGAACAGGTCGGCCATGTCCGGACGGGTGAGCAGGGCGACGTATCGCCGGCCGATCAGTGTGAGGCCGACGCGGGGGTCGCCGGGCGTCGGGGTTTCCTCGTCGCCCTCTCCCGTCCGCCAGGAGGCGTTGACGATCGCGTCGAAAAGCGCGGCCTTGGTCGGGAACTGCTTGAACAGGGTCGCCTTCGATACGCCGGCCGCCTCGGCGATCTTGGCCAGCGACGCTGCCCGGGCTCACCGGACCGCTTCTTCACGCGGCTTCTCCGGTGCCGTGCGCTCCAGAGCAGTGACGCGGGCCCGGTCAGCCGCGCTTGTCGCCGTGGATGCAGGAGAAGGTGAAGTCCCTTCTTCGTCGCGCAGGTGCCACAGGCATGCAGCAGGGCGGGGTCAGCGCCGAACGGTGCAGGTCACCGGTCGAAATCCAGCGACAGTCGCCATTCGCGCTGAGTAGGCTCTGCGAGCCCCTAAGTGACCCCTGTGCCTCATGGGGGCGGGGTTACGTTTCCAGGGGGGATCGTATGTCTCAACTATCCGCATATGGCCGACGTCTCAGACGTCACAGGGGGAGAAAGGGCGCCGTCGCGCTCGCCGCATTACTCGCCGCCGTCTCGCTCCTGGGGGCAGCTGGACCCGCCCACGCGACCACCGGCACTGCTGCCGAGAGGCCTGCGGCGAGCTCGACACTCTCGACGGACCACAAGTCCGTCCCCTCGGGCACGATTTCACCGCAGCTGACCGAGACGACGGACGCCGGACGATTGGCCGCACCGAGCAAGTCCGCCCCTGGCAAATCCGCACCGAGCAAGTCCGCCCCTGGCAAGGCAGGCCCGCAAGGCGCGGAGAAACCGGCTGCCAAGTCCTCCGCACGGACGAAGGCGTTGCGGGCCGAAGCTGCGGTACGAGCGGCCGACCTGGCACTCCCCGCCAACACTGACGCCTCCGACTGTGGTGGCCCGCTGACGTTCGACACGGTGCACGCCTGCGAGTCGATCACGGATGACGGCAGCGACACCTACACCCTCACCACATCCGTCGACCACGACCTCCTGACGATTCAACTCACCCAGTCCGAGGAAGTCTCCGTCACCGGACAGCTCACCGGCCCGAACGGGGCTGTTCTCGACTGCTCGATCATGGGATGGGCGGGCCCCGCGAGTTGCAGGACGGACGCGGCGGGTGCGTACACCCTCGTCGTCACCGACTCCTACGGCACCGGCGGCTACACCCTGGCCGTCTCCTCACTGAACTCCTCACCGTGTACCGGTGTCACCGAGGCTGACCTGGCCTTCGGCGCCGCGCCGCTGTCCGGTTCGATTGCCGCGGGTGGCGCCTCGTCCTGCTACGCCGTCGACGGCGGCGCCGCCGACAGCGGCGACCTGCTGCGGATGGGTGGCCTGTCCTACGAGTTGCAGGCCACCTTCTACGACTCGACAAGCACCGCGGTCTGCGTCGTCGGGCAGTACGGCGACACCTGCAGGCTGTCGGGCACCGGCCCGTACCGGATGGTCCTGCGGGACACCTACGCGCAGGCCGCCTCGTACAACGTGACCATGTACCGGGTGTCACGTCCGGCAGGCTGTACGACCCTCGCGGCGGCGCCCTTCGGCGACCCGGGTGAGGCAGTGGCTTCTGGGTCGGTACCGGTCGATGGCGTGCAGTGCCGCACCGTGACGCTTCCCGACGGGCCCACGAGGGTCTCGCTCAAGGGCGGGAACTCGACCAGCGGCAACACGTCCTGGACGCTCTACGACGCGCAGGGGGAGCAGGTCTGCGCCGCCGCCGACGACGCGACGTGCGACACCCTGCCCGGGGCCGGCACCTACACCCTTCTGCTGGAGAACTCTTCGGACTTCGACCCGGCCGACTACTCGGTGGCCCTCGTTCCCTTGACCGGCAGCAGTGGCTGCGCCGCGACCGTGGGGACGGCCTACGACCTGCCGCTGCTGCACGGAACGCTGAGCTCAGCCGTCCAGACGGACTGCCGGCCGTTCGTCGGGACGGCCGGCGACCGTATCGACCTCACCACGAGCACCGACGTCCACGGGGACATCACCACCACGATCGTCGGCCCGTCAGGCACCGAGAGCTGCTCACGCGACACCGGTGACGGCCCTGGCCAGGACGGCTGCGTGCTGATCGGTAGCGGCCCCTACCGGGCGATCACCCACAGCGCGTACGACTTCACCGGCACGTACACCACGCGCATCGGCCGGCTGTCGCAGCCCGCAGGCTGCACGACACTGGTTCCGCAGGTCTACGGCAGTGCGCCGACCGCCTCTCCCAACCCCTGCTGGCTGCTTCAGGTGCCCGGGGCAGGCACCTACGACGTAGGCGGGACGCAGGTGTACCGACAGGACGGCACTCGGTTCTGTGCGAGTGGCTCCTCCACTTGCTCGTTCCCGGCAGCCGGCACGTACGCCCTGGTCTTCAGGCCGAGTCACCTCGAGGACACCCCGTTCACCCCGGTCTTCATCTCCCCCGCGCAGACTCAGGGGTGCGCGCCCGCGTCCGACACCGGCTTCGAGACCGGCCCGCACGTGGTGGATCTGACCAACTTGGGCCAACGCGACTGTCTGCTGCTGCCCACCGCGTCCGGCAACGGCCTCTACCTCGCGTCGACGCCGTCCGACAGCGGCGTGGACGCGGAGACGACGGTCTATGACAGCAAGGGCGTTCAGCAGTGCCGGAACGAGTACGCCTTCAGTGTCTGCAAGCTGACCGGCACCGCACCCTTCCACCTGGTGCTGACGGCGCCGGCCACCGGCACCTACCGGCTGACCGTCCAGCGCACCGGTGACACCACCGGCTGCGCCGCGTGGCCGCAGTCCGCGTTCGGTGGCTCCCACGGCGCCCGGGTGCAACTGACAGAGGCTCGGCAGACCGCCTGCTTGGCTCTCCCCGCGAGCGGCCATGCCACTGCGGAGATGTTCGACTTCACCAACAGCACCAATCGGCTCAACGCCTCGCTGCGGGTCTACGACGCGGCCGGCAGTCAGGTGTGCGCCACCTCTGGCTCCACCGCCACCACGTGCAAGTTCACGGCTGGTGTGAGCTACACGGCCGTCCTGGTCGGAACCGGCGTTGCGGACACCTACGACCTCGTGCGCCGCGACGTGTCGTCCACGGCGAAGTGCGCTGCTCCCGCATCGCTGACTGTGGGCGGCCCGTCCACAGGGTGGACCTTCGATTCCGCTCTGGACTCCCGCTGCCTGCGCATCGGTGCGGAGGCAGCGGACAAGCTGTGGTTCTCCGTGCGAACCCCCGCCGCTTCGGCGGGCAGCGGCGCGGAACTCCTGGTGGTCGATGCGTCCGGCGCGATCGTGTGCCGGCAGCACGGCGTCGCGTGCCGTGTCACCGGCTCGACGTCGTACGTGGTCGTCGTCCTGGCCTCGGGCTACTCGGGTACGCCGATCAACGCACGCGTGGACAGTTGGCGGATGGGCGACGAGTCCGGCTGGGCATCGCAGTGCACGTCCAACTCCCTTTCGCCCGAGGGTTTTCCACTGCGTAGTGGGACCCTCACGGAGACCTCGACGGCCTACTGCGGGGTGATGCAGGTCAGGCCGGGGCAGTCCTTCCACGTGTACGGGACGGACAACGGATCGACCACTGCCACACCGGTGGTGAACATGTTCAGCGGTGCGAACTGGAACGGCTCCGCCATCGACTACGCCTACCAGTGCGGCAACACCAACGCCGGAGATTTCAAGTTCTCCTGCTCGGTCAGCGGCAGCGCCTCGGCAGCCCAGGTGGTCTTCGTCCTCAGCCCCTCCGCGTCCACGACGCCCGTCGAGTACGCCATGCAGGGTGTCTGCAGCAGCCGGTGCGCGTCACCGCCCAAGGCCGCGGACCTCACCTCGTTGACGCCCGCCTCCGGGCCGGCCGAGACAGAGAACCAGGTCGTGGTCCACGGCACCTTCCTGAACCTCGGCACCGAGGTGGACCTGGCCCGGGACGGATCCGTGGTCAGCGGCTACAGCGCGCGCCCTGTCTCTGTCAGCGACGACGGCACATCCCTGACGGTGCTGCTGAGCACCCACGGGCTCACACCGGGGAAGTACGACGTGGTACTCGACCGCACCGGTTACTCGGCCGGCACCCGCTCCCCTGGCTATCTGCCCGAGGGGTACACCGTGACCGCGGCTGTCCCTGCGGACTGATCTCCTCCTGGCTGTGATCGGATCCTGCCCGCGTCGGCGTCGGCGTCGACGTCGGCGTCGGGCGGGGACCCGACTGGGTAGGTCTGACGGTTGCGCATGTAGCCCACGAGAGGCGCAGGAAGGAACGCCGAAGGGCCCCACCGCAAGCGGTGGGGCCCTTCGACGTATTGCCCGGTGAGAGCAATGGCGGAGGATACGAGATTCGAACTCGTGAGGGGTTGCCCCCAACACGCTTTCCAAGCGTGCGCCCTAGGCCACTAGGCGAATCCTCCGCGGCAAACAATACAAGACGTTGGAGGGTGCTCGCGAACACGTTGCCGGGAGATCGTTCCGGGCCGCCCTCCGGGAGGGGTGAGGGCGGGGAGCGGGTGGACGACAGGGGGCGGGGATCGGCTAAGGTGGGCGTCAGCCCCTCACGTGGCGCTATCTGACTGAACTCCCCCAGGGCCGGAAGGCAGCAAGGGTAGGTTGGCTCTGGCGGGTGCGTGGGGGGCCCTTGCGTGTCCGGGGTGTGGTGTCCGCCGGGCGCCCGGTCCGGGGCGGGGCCGGTTGTCGGTCCGCCCCGATAACCTCGTATGTGTGTCGTCCCTTGCGCTGTACCGCCGCTATCGCCCCGAGTCCTTCGCCGAGGTCATCGGTCAGGAGCATGTCACTGACCCGTTGCAGCAGGCCCTGCGGAACAACCGGGTCAATCACGCGTATCTGTTCAGCGGGCCGCGCGGCTGTGGAAAGACGACCAGTGCGCGCATCCTCGCCCGCTGTCTGAACTGCGAGCAGGGCCCCACGCCGACCCCCTGCGGGGAGTGCCAGTCCTGCCGTGACCTCGCGCGCAACGGGCCGGGCTCGATCGATGTCATCGAGATCGACGCCGCATCTCACGGTGGCGTGGACGATGCCCGTGACCTGCGGGAAAAGGCGTTCTTCGGACCCGCGTCGAGTCGGTACAAGATCTACATCATCGACGAGGCCCACATGGTCACCCCGGCCGGGTTCAACGCCCTGCTGAAGGTGGTCGAGGAGCCGCCGGAGCATCTCAAGTTCATCTTCGCGACCACCGAGCCCGAGAAGGTCATCGGCACGATCAGGTCGCGTACGCACCACTACCCCTTCCGGCTGGTTCCGCCCGGGACGCTGCGCGGTTACCTCGCCGAGGTGTGCGACAAGGAGAACAGCTCGGTGGAGGACGGTGTGCTGCCGCTCGTGGTGCGCGCCGGTGCCGGGTCCGTGCGTGACTCGATGTCCGTCATGGACCAGCTGCTGGCCTCCGCCGCCGACGACGGTGTGACATACGCCATGGCGACCTCGCTCCTCGGTTATACGGACGGCTCACTGCTGGACTCGATCGTGGACGCTTTCGCCGCGGGCGACGGGGCGGCTGCGTTCGAGGTCGTGGACCAGGTGATCGAGGGCGGTAACGACCCCCGGCGCTTCGTGGCCGACCTGCTGGAGCGCCTGCGTGACCTGGTGATTCTGGCCGCCGTTCCGGACGCCGGGGACAAGGGACTCATCGACGCGCCCGCCGATGTGGTCGAGCGGATGCAGGCTCAGGCGTCCGTCTTCGGCGCCGCGGAGCTGAGCCGCGCCGCCGACCTGGTCAACGAGGGGCTGACCGAGATGCGCGGGGCGACGTCGCCCCGGCTCCAGGTGGAGCTGATCTGCGCCCGGGTGCTGCTGCCGGGAGCCTTCGACGACGAGCGTTCGCTCCAGGCCCGGCTGGACCGGCTGGAGCGCGGCGCCTCCTTCGCGGCGGCCGGTCCCGGCCCCGCCGTGGGGTACGTACCGGGGCCGGAGGCCCATGGGGCCGGTGTCGGGATGCCCGCCGGAGGCGGCGGAGGTCCCGCTGCGGCCCGTGCGGCGGCCCGGGGCGAGGCCCCGGGCGGTGCTCCCGCCGACGTTCCGAGGGCCGCGCCCGCGGTCGCTGAGGCCGCGGCCCCACCGGTCGTCCAGCACCCGCCCGCAGCACCGCAGGAAGCGCCGCCTGCCCAGCAGCCGGCGGACCCGGCGCCCGCCGGTCAGCGCCCCGGCGCCTGGCCCGCGGCTGCCGGAGCCGGCAGCGGTGCGGGCGGTGCGGAAGCGGCTCGGCGTCCCGGTGGCTGGCCGACGGCCTCCGCTCCCGGCGGCGGCGTGCCGCAGGCCCAGGCGCCCGCTCCGGCGCAGACCCCGCACACCCCGCCTCCTGCCCCCGTCGCGCAGGCGCCCGCGCCTGGCGGTCAGGGCATGGCCCAGGGAGCCGCCCAGGTGCGGAACATGTGGCCGGACATCCTCGAGGCCGTGAAGAACCGCCGCCGTTTCACCTGGATCCTGCTCAGCCAGAACGCCCAGGTCACCGGTTTCGACGGCAGTACCCTGCAGATCGGCTTCCTCAACGCCGGTGCCCGTGACACCTTCTCCAGCAGCGGCAGCGAAGAGGTGCTCAAGCAGGCCCTCGCCGAGCAGTTCAACGCCAAGTGGCGGGTCGAATCGGTCGTGGACCCGTCGGGCGGTGGCGGCCAGCCCCCGCAGACCGGCGGTGGCGGCAGGCCTCCGGCCGCCCCGTACCAGCCCCCGCCCGCGCCCCCGGCCCAGTCGTACGAGCCCCGGCCCGCCGCCCCGGCGCCTCAGGCTCCGCCGCCCGCCCAGCAGCCCCCGGCGCAGCAGTCCGGGCGGCCGGAGCAGTCCTCGTACGACCACGGGGCGCCCGAGCCGCCGAGACCGGTCGCGCCCGAGGACGACACCGCCGAGGCGGACGATCCGGACCTGGTGGACTCCGCGCTCTCAGGACACGACCTGATCGTCCGCGAACTGGGCGCCACGGTCGTCGAGGAATTCACCAACGAGTAGCGGACTCCCCGGCCGGACCGGTGAGGTGCCCCGGGCCGGCGCGGTGTGGAGCTGCCCCCGGAGGCCCGAGCCGCCCGCCGACCGTCCCGGCCCGGTCTCGCCGTCCCGGCCGCCCGGCCGCCGGCCCCGCACCGCCCGCCAGGCCCGCCCCGCGCCGTCCATCGGCTGTCCACGGAGCGGCGGCCGTCGAGGCCTCCAGCCCCCGGCGGCTAGGCTGCACCCCGTGAAGGTCCTCGTCATCGGCGGCGGCGCCCGCGAACACGCCCTGTGCCGCTCTCTCTCCCTCGACCCCGATGTCACCGCTCTGTACTGCGCGCCCGGCAACGCCGGAATCGCAGAGGTGGCCGAACTGCACCCGGTCGACGCACTCGACGGTGAAGCCGTCGCGCGCCTCGCCAACGAGCTGGGCGCCGAGCTGGTGGTCGTCGGCCCGGAGGCACCGCTTGTCGCCGGTGTCGCCGACGCCGTGCGCGCCGCCGGCATCCCCTGCTTCGGCCCCTCGCGCGAGGCGGCCCAGCTGGAGGGCTCCAAGGCGTTCGCCAAGGACGTCATGGCCGGTGCCAACGTCCCGACAGCCCGGAGCTACGTCTGCACGACGCCTGCGGAGATCGACGAGGCCCTGGACGCCTTCGGCGCTCCGTACGTCGTGAAGGACGACGGTCTCGCGGCCGGCAAGGGCGTCGTCGTCACGGACGACATCGAGGCCGCGCGTGCCCACGCCCTGGCATGCGACCGCGTGGTCATCGAGGAGTTCCTCGACGGCCCCGAGGTGAGCCTCTTCGCGATCACCGACGGCACCACGGTGCTCCCCCTCCAGCCCGCCCAGGACTTCAAGCGCGCCCTCGACGGCGACGAGGGCCCGAACACGGGTGGCATGGGCGCCTACTCCCCGCTCCCGTGGGCCGACCCGAAGCTCGTGGACGAGGTCATGCAGACCGTTCTGCAGCCGACCGTCGACGAGCTCCGCCGTCGCGGCACCCCGTTCTCCGGGCTGCTGTACGCGGGCCTCGCGATCACCTCGCGTGGCGTACGGGTCATCGAGTTCAACGCCCGCTTCGGTGACCCGGAGACGCAGGTGGTCCTCGCCCGGCTGAAGACGCCGCTCGCCGGCATCCTGCTCGGTTCGGCCAACGGCACCCTGGACGTCGTGCCCGAGCTGAACTGGCGTGACGACGCGGCCGTCACCGTGGTCATCGCCTCGCACAACTACCCGGGCACGCCCCGTACCGGAGACCCGATCGAGGGCCTCGCGGATGTGGTGGCGCAGGATGCACCGCACGCGTTCGTCCTGCACGCCGGGACGCGGCAGGACGGCGACGCGGTCGTCAGCGCCGGTGGGCGCGTGCTCTCCGTCACGGCGACCGGCAAGGACCTCACACAGGCCCGGGAGCGCGCCTACACGGCGGTCGGCCGTATCCGGCTCGACGGGTCCCAGCACCGTACGGACATCGCCCGCAAGGCCGCCGAAGAGGCCTGAGACACCTTCCGCCCTGTGCCCGGCCCTCCACGGAGGCGCCGGGCACAGCCGTGTCCCGCGCCTCCGTGGTCGCGTACAGGCAGGTGAGGCTCTTCCGGGCCTCGCTGCGAAGCCCGGGTCCGCGCGTCCGGGGGAGGCGCCGGTGCCGCCGAACGACTGGGCCCCGGTACTGCCGAACGACTGGGCGCCGGTACGTCAGCAGCTTTGCCCAAAGCCATTCCATCGGGTGACGACTCGCCCATCCGGATGACGCCCGCCGAGGCCCCAACTAGGGTGCGGCGCAGGCATTCGGGCACTTGGCCCACCGGCATTGCGATGTCGGTGACGGGTGCCACAGTGGGGGAGTGACCAACACCGTCGCGGGGGCAGAGGGGGTGACGTCCAGTCGTGTCCGGTACCGGTTCGGTTGAGGAGCTGGGTGCGCACGCAGCGCGGTCCGGAGCCGTGGCCCTGCTGCGGATCCGCAGCAGGGCCACGGCCCTGGCGATCCTGCCTGCGGGCGCGGCCGTCGTGCTGCTCGTCGCCGTCGCCCAAGGACGCATCGGTCCGGGTGTGTGGTCCACGGTCAGCTGGGCGGTGACGGGCTGCGCCGTCGTGATCCTGCTGCTCGCCGCGGCGGTCGCCGCCGCGGTGGCGCGGGCGAGGCCCGCCGTCAGCCCGACCGTGCCACTCACCGAGACCTCGGCTCCCGACCTCTACCGGCTGGTCCACGACCTGGCCGACCGGCTCGACGTCCCGGCGCCGTCGGCCATAGCGCTGACCCCGGACTGCGACAGCTGGCTCGAGGACCGCACGCACCCCGCCGCCCAGCCGAGGGCGAAGGACCTCAAGGGGCTGACCGGTCCCCGGCGGGGCCGCCGGGTACAGGCGGCGCCCGTGCTGGTGATCGGCTCCCCCTTCCTGTGGTGGATGAGGGTCGCCGAGCTGCGGGCGGTGCTCGCCCCGGTGGTCGCGGGCACCGGGCCGGCCGCGCACCCCGACATAGCCGCCGCCCGCCGATTCGTCCGGGGCCTGGACGCCGCGGTCGCCGACGCCGCTGTGCCCGCCAAGGGGTTCGTACGCGGGATTCCCGCAGCCTTCGTGGGCTGGATCGCCAGGGCGCTGCTGCGCGGCTGCCGCGGTCATGCGGCCGAGATGGAGCGCGGCGTCGCCGCCGCCGCGTCGGGGCGCGCCCAGGACGTGGACTACGGGCTGCGGATCGCCGCCCAGGAGCAGGTCGGCCTGGCCTACGCCGGATGGGACCGCCTGCTGACGAGGGTCGCGCTGCCCGCCTGGCGGATGGGGCGCTGGCCTTCCCGGCTCGACGCCGGTGTCGTCTCCGCGCTCACGGAGCTCTCCAGGCGTGACCGGCTGGCCGAGGGCTTCACCTCGCGGCTGGGGGAGCGCCCCGCCTGCGACCTGATCGAGGAGCCCGGGGCAGCCGACGAGGCGGCCTCGCTGCTTGCCGCGCGGCTCTTCCACGGAGGCCCGGCGGAGACCGGACCAGGCTGGTCCCCGGTCGACTGGCAGCAGTATCCGGAAGAGGTCGTGGACCGGAAGTGGCGTACGGAGGCCGCACGCCTGCACCGGGTGCTCGACGCCATGGGAGTGGCCACCAGCGTCTCCGTGGGCATGCCGGAGCCGTCGGCCGCGGACGGCCCCGCGGTGCCCACGCTGGCCCGCGTGATCGACCACCTCGCAACGCCGGGCGCCGACAGCGAGACGCTCGCGGCCGGGATCGGCGCCGCCCTGGCCCACGACGAGGAGAAGGCGACTCCGCGGCCCCGGACCGGCGGTAGCGGCGCCCCGGCGTCCGGTGCGCCGGCCGGTGCGGGCACCGACCCACTCGACCTCTGGGGGCCCGTGCCGCTCCCGCTCTTCCCCCTCCAGCCGCCACGTACGGGCACGGAGCTGCTCGCCGACCACGTCGTGGCGATGGTCTGCTGCGCCGCCGTCGACACGGCGGGGGCCGCACCCGGGCTCGACTGGCTCGACGGCCCCGCGCTGCTGGTCGACGGCGGACGCAGATCGGACCTCGGCGCACCCGTGCTCAGCCTCGTCGAGGACGGGGACGCGGAGCCGCTGCGCTCCTGGCTCACCGAGGTGGGAGTGCGCACCGACAAACCCGTACGCCTGGGCTGAGAGGTGCGCCTGGGTCGCCGGCGACCCGAGTTGCACGGTCGTCCGTCCACTTGGATGGCGAAATATCCTGTATGTCGGCTCAATACGCGGAAGATCGTGCTTCGTGCCCATCAATTCGCGACGAACGGTGACGGAGTGCGTGCGTAATGTGATGTGCTGGGGTTGTGTCGGCATTCGGCGCGACAGACATGTCGGGGGACGAGGGAGGGGCGCGGGATGGGGGCGGAGCAGATCCGGCGATGGGAATCGGGTGCCCTCGCGCACGCAGTGAGCGACCCCTTCGGGCAGGGCCCGCTGCCCTGGCTGCGCGGCAGCGAGAACTACTTCGACGACACCGGCCAGGTGGTCCCCTGGTACGCCGACCCCGACCTCGGCCGCGGTGGGGCCGGCGGCGGCACGCGTACGGCTGACGACGTGCATCAGCAGATCAAGGGGTTCGTCTCCCCCGGGGCCGCGGCACCGGGCGAAGCGATCGACTTCCACATCACCGTGGACCCGCCCCAGCAGTTCTACGTCGACGTCTACCGCATCGGGCACTACGCGGGCGACGGCGCGGCCAAGATCACCACCAGCCCGCGCCTCTCCGGCATCGTCCAGCCGGCACCGCTGGCCGCCGAGCGGACGGTCTCCTGCCATCACTGGTGGCTGTCCTGGCGGCTGCAGATCCCCAGCTACTGGACGGTCGGTGCCTACGTCGCCGTGCTCACCACGGCCGACGGCCACCGCTCGCACGTCCCCTTCACGGTCCGCGACGACCATCCGGCGGACCTGCTCCTCCTGCTTCCCGACGTCACGTGGCAGGCCTACAACCTCTATCCGGAGGACGGCCGTACGGGCGCGAGTCTCTACCACGCCTGGGACGAGCAGGGCCGGCTGCTTGGCGAGGAGGACGCCGCCGTCACCATCTCCTTCGACCGTCCTTACGCGGGAGCGGGCCTGCCCCTCCACGTCGGCCACGCCTACGACTTCATCCGCTGGGCCGAGCGCTACGGCTACGACCTCGCGTACGCCGACGCCCGCGACCTGCACGCCGGCCGGGTCGACCCGAGCCGCTACCGGGGTCTGGTCTTCCCCGGCCACGACGAGTACTGGTCGTCGCCGATGCGCCGCACCACCGAACTCGCCCGGGACACCGGCACCTCGCTCGTCTTCCTGTCGGCCAACACCATGTACTGGCAGGTCGGCCTCGGCCCGTCCCCCTCCGGCGTCCCCGATCGCCTGCTCACCTGCCGCAAGCGCCGCGGCCCGGGCAAGTCCGCGCTCTGGCGCGAGATCGACCGCCCCGAGCAGCAGCTGCTCGGTATCCAGTACGCGGGCCGGGTCCCCGATCCTCACCCGCTGGTCGTACGGAACGCCGGCCACTGGCTCTGGGAAGCCACCGGCGCGGCCGAGGGTGACGAGATCGGCGGGCTGGTCGCCGGCGAGGCCGACCGCTACTTCCCGCGTACGGCGCTGCCCGAGCACGAGAGCCGCATGCTGCTCGCGCATTCTCCGTACGCGGACGGCGACGGCGCCACCCGGCACCAGGAGACCTCGCTGTACCGGGCCCCTTCGGGTGCGCTCGTCTTCGCGTCGGGCACCTTCGCCTGGTCCCCCGCCCTGGACCGGCCCGGCCACACCGACTCCCGTGTCCAGCGCGCCACGGCCAATCTCCTCGACCGGATCTGCAAGCGGGACTGAGAAGCGGAATCCGGCACCCGGCCGGATCCGCACGAGTGGCCGGCAAGCGGAATCCGGCACCGGGCGACGCGACGGGCCCCGGCAGCGGCCCGGCCGCCGTGCCGCCCTGTCCACGGGGCGACCCCTGGCGCCGTGTGCCTTCCGCATGCGGGACAATCGGAACGACTCCTGGATCAACCTACGCGGAGGCAGCGTGTCCGGTTTCGTAGAAAAGCCCGAGCCCGTGCAGGTGCCGGGGCTCACCCACCTGCACACCGGCAAGGTGCGCGACCTGTACCGGAACGAGGCGGGTGACCTCGTGATGGTCGCCAGCGACCGTATCTCCGCGTACGACTGGGTCCTGCCCACCGAGATCCCGGACAAGGGCCGTGTGCTCACCCAGCTGTCGCTGTGGTGGTTCGACCAGCTCGCCGATCTCGTCCCCAACCACGTGCTGTCGACCGAGCTCCCCGCAGGGGCGCCCGCCGACTGGGCGGGCCGGACCCTGGTCTGCCGCTCGCTGCGGATGGTCCAGGTGGAGTGCGTGGCGCGCGGCTATCTGACGGGCTCCGGCCTGACCGAGTACGACGCGAACCGTACGGTCTGCGGGCTGGGTCTGCCCGAGGGTCTCGTCGACGGCTCCGAACTCCCGGCGCCCATCTTCACCCCGGCGACGAAGGCCGCGGTCGGCGATCACGACGAGAACGTCTCGTACGAGGAGGTCGCCCGCGAGGTCGGCCCCGAGACGGCGGCCGTGCTACGCCGTACGACGCTAGACGTCTACGGCCGAGCCCGGGACATCGCCCGTGAGCGCGGGATCATCCTCGCCGACACGAAGTTCGAGTTCGGCTTCGCTCCCACCGCGGACGGCGGCGAGGAGCTGATCCTGGCGGACGAGGTGCTGACACCCGACTCCTCGCGCTTCTGGCCGGCCGAGTCCTGGGAGCCCGGGAAGGCGCAGCCGTCGTACGACAAGCAGTTCGTGCGCGACTGGCTGACCTCACCGGCCTCCGGCTGGGACCGCCACAGCGAGCAGCCGCCCCCGGCGCTCCCGCAGGAGATCGTCGACGCCACCCGGGCCAAGTACCTGGACGCGTACGAGCTCCTGACGGGCCTGAGCTGGCCGGCCCGGGGGATGTGACGGCAGAAGGCCCCGGTCATGGTGACCGGGGCCTTCTTGTGTGGAGCGAACGACGAGGTTCGAACTCGCGACCTCAACCTTGGCAAGGTTGCGCTCTACCAGCTGAGCTACGTTCGCATGCGCCGCAGCGCGCTGCCTACTATACCCAACCTCTCTCGCGTGCGAGACGCACTGCCGCGTGACGGTTCTCCGCTCCGATCTTGGAGACGGCCGCCGACAGGTAGTTGCGCACCGTGCCCTGCGAGAGCGAAGCCCGCTCCGCGATCTCCGCGACCGGCGCCCCGTCCGCCGCCAGTTCGAGCACCTCGGCCTCCCGGGCGGTGAGGGGGGAGTCCCCGGCCGAGATCGCGTCGGCCGCCAACTCCGGGTCCACATAGCGGTTTCCCGCGTGCACGGTACGGATGATCTCGGCCAGCCTGCGTGCGCTGACCGTCTTGGGCACGAAGGCCCGGACGCCTGCCTCCAGCGCCCGTTTGAGATTCCCCGGCCTACCGTGACTCGTCACGATCATGGTGCGGCAGCCGGGCAGCCCGGACCGCAGTGATGTGGCGACCTTCACACCGTCCGCCCCCGGCATCTCCAGGTCCAGGACGGCCACATCGGGCCGGTGTGCCATGGCCATCGCGAGCGCCTCCGGTCCGGTCGCCGCCTCGGCCACCAGGACGATGTCGTCCTCCAGCGCGAGGAGCGCGGCCAGCGCGCCCCGGATCAGGTGCTCGTCGTCGGCGAGCAGGACTCGGACGGCGTCCGGAGCGTGGGTCATCTCTTCTCCAGCGGGGAGGGCGGGGTGTCAGGGGACGAGGGCAGGGGGACAGCCGCGGTCAGGTGGAACAGGCCGTCGCCGGTCGGCCCCGCCTCCAGCGACCCGCCGACCGCGGCCAGCCGCTCCCGGAGCCCGGGGAGCCCTGAACCACCACCGGAGACGACGCCCTTGTCCGCTGTCACGCCGTCGTTCTCCACCACCAGCCGGACCCCGTCCCGCCCGGTCTCCAGCCGGATGTCACACCGCTGGGGGTCGCCGTGCCGCAGGACGTTGGTGGCCGCCTCGCGTACGGCCCACCCGAGGGCCGACTGCACCGGGGCGGGAAGCCTCCCGCCGTCGCCATGGACGGCACACTCGATTCCGGCGGCCCGCAAAACTCCCTGGGCTCCCAGGAGTTCCGTGCCGAGGTCGGCCTTCCGGTATCCCCGTACGACGTCGCGGACCTCCTGCTGGGACGCACGTGCGATCCGCTGCACCTCGACCATCTGGTCCAGCGCCGTGGGCTTTCCGCGCTGGGCCAGCTCGACCGCGAGTTCGCTCTTCAGCGCGATCACCGCCAGGTTCCGGCCCAGGACGTCGTGCATGTCCCGCCCGAAGCGCAGTCGTTCCTCCACGACCGCCAGCCGGGTCTCCATGTCCTGGGCGTCGCGGAGCTTCGACATCACGTCCAGGGACCAGGCGGACAGCCGGACGGTGACCGAGGTCAGAGCGCTCCCGAAGACCACTCCGATGAGCGTGGAGAGTACGAACGAACCCTGCCCGCCGGCCAGCGCGACCCCGCCGCCCACGCCGGCCGCGGTGAACACCTGGAGCAGAGCGCCCGTCCACACGGGCACCACGAGGACCAGCGAGGTCATGAACGGCACGACCGCCGCGCCGAGGGCGAGCACCAGCTCGGGGAACCGTTCGACGCCGGTGTACGCGCCGAGCACCAGGAGCCCCGACACGTCGGCGAGGAACAGGACTGCTCCGAGCGCGATCAGCCGCCGGTCCGCGACCGGCCCGCCCAGGTAGCTGTCCAGTGCGCGGGCGACCAGATGTTTCCCGCAGACGCCCTGCCCCACCGCCGCCAGCACCGTCCCGGCGATCAGCGCGGCGGGAGCGCCGGAATCCCGCACGGGCCGCGTCACCGACAGCAGCACCTGGGACACGATCGTCATCCACACCAGGGAGTGCAGGGTGCCGCGCGTATAGAGATCGATCTTGTCGAAGCCGCTGCGGCCCTTCCAGCTCCGCACCTGCGTCCGTACCCACACAGCCCGCATCCCCCTCGGCCCCGTCGGGGCTCAGCCACACGGATCCCGTCCGGACCACCGCCGAACCAGCAAACACCGCGAGTCCCGTATAGGCCAGTGCCGTCATTCCCGGCCTGAACGCCCGGATCGCACCGAACGCACCGCACCCGCCGCACCGTCCACCCGGCCGGGCCGCCACGCCGTCCACCCGGGTTGTCCTTCCGGCGCCCTCGGTGCCGAGCAGGGTGAAGGGCTCACCACGTGCCACGGAGGACGAGATCCCGCTCACCGCCTCGAAGCTCCCGCGGAAGGCCCAGGCGCTTCGCGACCTCTGATCACCGCACCCGGGGCCCCGGTTTCGGTCGGGGCACAGCTGTCACCGGTCATGATTCAAGACTTCCGCAGGCCCAGGGCCGGGAGCAGTGCGCGCTGTCATCACTGCTCATGACGAACGTCATGTGTCGGCAATCGGAAACGCCAAAGGCCCCGGTCGATATCGACCGGGGCCTTTGAATCAAGAGCGGACGACCAGGTTCGAACTGGCGACCTCAACCTTGGCAAGGTTGCGCTCTACCAACTGAGCTACGTCCGCATTGCTGCCACTCGGCTTTCACCGGTGGAGCGCTCACTACTCTACCTGATCCACTGAGTGGTCCGGTAAGGCAGTGCAGAGCGGGTGACAGGAATTGCACACTGCGCCTTCCCCCTGGAAGGGGGATGTTCTACTACTGAACTACACCCGCACGCTGCGTCGGACCCGGCTTTTCGGCCTTGCCCTTCGGCGTGCTCCAGACTCTAGCCGACCTGCAGGGGTGTTGTGCAAGTCGGCTCCCCGAGGTGTCGCTCCGGGGCTCGGCGGACGCCGGAGCGGAAGCGAACATTCCGGGCGCACGGTTCAACTGGCCGCGTTGAACGCCTCGTAGACCTTCTTGGGGATCCGGCCGCGGGCCGGCACCTCCATCCGGTGCGAGCGGGCCCAGGCGCGCACGGCCGCGGGGTCCGGCGCGAGCGACGTGTGGTGGTACGACACCGGAGCCTTGCCGTGCTTGCCGGGTTTTGTCTGCTTTCGGCCGGCCGCCACGTACGGGGCCAGTGTCTTCCGCAGTTTCTTTGCATTGGCGGGATTGAGGTCGATCTCGTACGACTTCCCGTCCAGGGCGAAGGTGACCGTTTCCGCCGCTTCTCCCCCGTCGATGTCGTCGGAGAGCGTAACCACTACACGCTGAGCCACGGATATCGGTCCTTTCCTACGGCATCGTCGCGCCTGACATGCGCGGATGCCGGCCTTCCGGCGGCTGGGCGGATACGGATCGACTGCTGTCGACTGTTCCGGGGCAATCGTGCTTTCCCGGGTATTCATTTGTACAGCGGCGGGAGCCGCATTGTGAAGCCCGGTCAATTGCATCCGCGTGTTGCCGTCACGTCCTCGCGTGCAATCCGGGTGAAGATTTTTTCCCAGAATTTTTCCTGGGTGCCGTTGCCTCCGATATCTCGCCGTGATCGGGGTCGGATGATATCTACCCGCGTAGAATTTCTGGCCAGGTAGGCTGAGTGGACCCGCGGGGATCTGGGGAACCCCTCGGAGACACAGCCGCACCACACCACCGGGAGTGCCAGTGGCACGCGTCGTAGTCGACGTCATGCTCAAGCCGGAGATCCTCGACCCGCAGGGACAGGCTGTGCAGCGCGCACTGCCCCGTCTCGGCTTCGACGGAATCGCGGACGTTCGTCAGGGAAAGCGTTTCGAGCTCGAGGTCGAGGGGCCGGTCGACGATGCCGCCCTCGCCCGTATTAACGAGATGGCCGAGACCTTCCTCGCCAACACCGTCATCGAGGACTTCACCGTCAAGGTGGAGGAGGAGAAGTGACCACCCGTATCGGCGTCGTCACTTTTCCCGGCACGCTCGACGACCAGGACAGCCTGCGGGCCGTACGGATCGCGGGTGCCGAGCCCGTATCCCTCTGGCACCGCGACAAGGACCTGCACCAGGTCGACGCGGTCATCCTCGCGGGCGGATTCAGTTACGGCGACTATCTGCGCGCCGGTGCCATCTCACGTTTCTCGCCGGTGATGGAGACGGTCATCGAGCAGGCGAAGGCCGGTCTGCCGGTCCTCGGTATCTGCAACGGTTTCCAGATCCTGACCGAGGCGCATCTGCTGCCCGGCGCGATGCTGCGCAACAACCACCTCCACTTCATCTGCCGCGACCAGAAGCTGCGGGTGGAGAACGCGGAGACCGCCTGGACCTCGGACTACACGGCGGGCCAGGAGATCTCCGTACCGCTGAAGAACGTGGACGGCAGGTACACCGCCGACGAGCGCACGCTCGACGAGCTGGAGGCCGAGGGCCGCGTCGCCTTCCGTTACGCCGACGTCAACCCGAACGGCTCGCTGCGCGACATCGCGGGCATCACCAACGCCACGGGCAACGTCGTCGGTCTGATGCCGCACCCGGAGCACGCCGTCGAGCCGCTGATCGGCACCGGTCGCACCGACGGCCTGGGTTTCTTCACCTCGATCATCAAGAAGCTGGTCAACGCATGAGCCTGGACACGGTCAAGCACGCGGCCGAAACCCCGGACGCCGGACAGCCCTGGAAGGAGCTCGGCCTCAAGGAGGACGAGTACGCCCGGATCCGCGAGATCCTGGGCCGCCGTCCCACCGGTGCCGAGCTCGCCATGTACTCCGTGATGTGGTCCGAGCACTGCTCCTACAAGAGCAGCAAGGTCCACCTCAAGCAGTTCGGCGAGAAGGTCCCCGCCAACGACGCGATGCTCGTCGGCATCGGCGAGAACGCCGGTGTGGTCGACGTCGGCCAGGGCTACGCGGTCACCTTCAAGGTCGAGTCGCACAACCACCCCTCGTACATCGAGCCCTACCAGGGCGCGGCCACCGGCGTCGGCGGCATCGTCCGCGACATCCTGGCCATGGGTGCCCGCCCGATCGCGGTCGTCGACCCGCTGCGCTTCGGTGCGGCCGACCACCCCGACACCCGGCGCGTCCTGCCGGGCATCGTCGCGGGCATCGGCGGCTACGGAAACTGCCTCGGCCTGCCGAACATCGGCGGCGAGGTCGTCTTCGACGCCTGCTACCAGGGCAACCCGCTCGTCAACGCCGGCTGCATCGGCGTGATGAAGCACGAGGACATCCACCTGGCCCAGGCTTCCGGCCCCGGCAACAAGGTGATCCTCTACGGTGCCCGCACCGGTGGCGACGGCATCGGCGGCGTCTCCGTGCTGGCCTCGGAGACCTTCGACGACACCAAGCCCACGAAGCGCCCCGCCGTGCAGGTCGGTGACCCGTTCCAGGAGAAGCTCCTCATCGAGTGCACCCTGGAGATCTTCAAGGAGAAGCTCGTCGCGGGCATCCAGGACCTCGGCGGCGCCGGGCTCTCCTGCGCCACGAGCGAGCTGGCCTCCGCGGGCTCCGGCGGTATGCGCGTCGAGCTGGACACCGTGCCGCTGCGCGACTCCTCCCTCTCGCCCGAGGAAATCCTCATGAGCGAGTCGCAGGAGCGCATGTGCGCGATCGTCGAGCCGCAGCACGTGGACCGTTTCATGGAGATCTGCGAGAAGTGGGATGTCATCGCCACCGTCATCGGTGAGGTGACCGAGGGCTCTCAGCTGGAGATCTTCTGGCACGGCGAGCAGATCGTGGACGTACCGCCGCGGTCCGTCGCCCACGAGGGTCCGACGTACCACCGCCCGTTCGCCCGTCCCTCCTGGCAGGACGCGCTCCAGGCCGACGACGCCGGCGTTCTGGCCCGTCCGGCGAACGGCGCGGAGCTGCGTGAGCAGGTCCTCAAGCTGGTCGGCTCCCCGAACCAGGCCTCCAAGTCCTGGATCACCGACCAGTACGACCGCTTCGTGCAGGGCAACACCGTGCTGGCGATGCCCGAGGACGCCGGCATGGTCCGGATCGACGAGAAGTCGAACCTGGGTGTCGCCATGGCGACCGACGGCAACGGCCGCTACGCCAAGCTCGACCCCTACACGGGTGCGCAGCTCGCTCTGGCGGAGTCCTACCGCAACGTCGCGGCGTCCGGCGCCAAGCCGCTCGCCATCTCGGACTGCCTGAACTTCGGTTCGCCCGAGGACCCGGACGTCATGTGGCAGTTCGCCGAGGCCACCCGTGGTCTCGCGGACGGCTGCCTGGAGCTGGGCACCCCGGTGACGGGCGGCAACGTCTCGCTGTACAACCAGACCGGTGAGACGGCGATCCACCCGACGCCGGTCGTGGCCGTCCTCGGTGTGATCGACGACGTCACCCGGCGCACCCCGGTCGCGTTCGCCGAAGAGGGCCAGCTGCTCTACCTCCTGGGTGACACCCACGAGGAGTTCGGCGGTTCGGCCTGGTCCGAGGTCATCCACCAGCACCTCGGCGGCATGCCGCCGAAGGTGGACCTGGGCCGCGAGAAGCTGCTCGGCGAGATCCTGATCTCCGCCTCCCGCGACGGCATGATCGACGCGGCGCACGACCTCTCCGACGGCGGCCTGATCCAGGCGGTCACCGAGTCCTGCCTGCGCGGCGGGAAGGGTGCCCGGCTGGTCGTCCCGGACGGGCTGGACGCCTTCACCTTCCTGTTCTCGGAGTCGGCGGGCCGCGCGGTCGTCTCGATTCCGCGCAGCGAGGAGCTCCGCTTCAACGACATGTGCGGTGCGCGGGGTCTGCCCGTGGCCCGGATCGGTGTCGTGGACGGCGAGGAGATCGAGATCCAGGGCGAGTTCAGCATTCCGCTGAGCGAGCTGCGCACGGCGCACGAGGGGACCCTGGAGGGTCTGTTCGCCTAAATTTCTGCCTGTACCGAAGCCCTCGTCCGGGTCGACCGGACGGGGGCTTCGGCATTTCACGACGCTGTTGATTGATTTTACGTAAATACGTAAGGTGGATGCCATGGGGCTCGAGGAGCGCGTTGCCGAACTGGAGCGCCGCCTCGCGGTGCTGGAGTCGGCTGCCGCGGAGAGCGCGAAGCCGGAGCTGGGTGTCGGGGACTTCTGGGCGCTGGACGGGCTGAAGGACCAGCTCGGACAGGTCGGGGAGGCCGCAGCCGACGGCGGAGTGCTGTTCACGGGTGCGGTGACGCTGCCGGCCGGTGAACGGTTCGAGTGGCAGTACGGCGCACTCACCGCGGGGCTCCTGGGTACGGACGAGGACCGACCGGACTGGGCGGACGCCGCCGAACCGCTGGCAGCGCTCGGCCATCCGATAAGGCTCCGGCTGCTCCGCGAGATCCTCGCGGGACGGCGGACGGCCGCCGAACTGGCCGGTCTCGACGAGACGGGAACGACCGGTCAGATCTACCACCACCTGCGCCTGCTGACCGTGGCGGGCTGGCTGCACACGACGGGGCGTGGGCGCTACGAGGTACCCGGACCCCGGGTGGTGCCGCTTCTGGTGGTCCTTACGGCCGCCCGGCCCTGAGACCCGCACGCCGAGACCTGGGGGGACCACATGTCCGTACGGAAAGCCGCGATGATCCTCTACCGCTGCTGCTGGCTCGCGTTCGTCGTACTGGTGCTGGTCGACGTCATCGCCGAGCCGCTGATTCCGTTCGGGCTGGTCTTCGTGCCGGCTGCGGCCGCGATCCTCATCGGCCTCCTGGTGGGCCGCCGCAGCCGCGCGGACCTGGCGAAGGACCGGCCTGCGGTCGAGGTGGAGCCGCCGGTCACCGGGCGCTGGACGGCGCTCAACAGCCCGGCCGGCAAGGTCCCCAGCCACGGCACCCACGGCTACGGGCAGTCCTACGCGATCGACATCGTCGCCGACCCCGAGGAGGGGAGCCGTCCCCCCTTCCGCCCGCTGTGGCCGGTCGCCCGGCCCAACAGCGACTTCCCGGCCTTCGGCGCCCCGTTCGTCGCGGTGGCGGACGCCACGGTCGTGCACGCGAGCGACGGCATGCGCGATCACCTCAGCCGGAACTCCGGCCCCGCGCTGGCGTATCTGATGCTGGTGGAGGCTTCCGTGCGCGACATGGCGGGCGCCCACCGGATCTTCGGCAACCACGTCGTGCTCGACCTCGGCGACGGGACGTACGCCGCGTACGCCCATGTCCGGCGCGGCTCCCTCCAGGTCAAGGCGGGGGACACCGTCCGGGCCGGACAGCTGATCGCCCGCTGCGGGAACTCCGGCAACTCCACCGAGCCGCATGTGCACTTCCAGCTGATGGATCACCCGGACCTCGATGTGGCGCGGGGGATCCCCTTCACCTGGCGGGGTGTCGGCGTACCGGCCAACGGTGAGGCGTTCGTGGCGGGAGAGGTTGTCGGCAGCGGCTGATAGCTTGCGAGGCGCCACACAGTCGGGCGCTGTACGGGGGCGAAGATGGATGACGGCACGCGCGGTGCACCACTCTCAGCCGCTGAAGGTCCGGCCGGTGCGCCACTCGGCGCCGCGGACGGACCGGCCGGTCGAGGGCGACTGCGAACCGTCCTGAACACCGCGTTCGTCCTGCTCGCCGTGGCGGGGATCGGCCTCAGCCTGTGGGCACTCGTCATGGAGGTGCTCGACCTCCGCGCCCGTGCCGAGAGCCGTGGGCGCATAGAGGCGGGGTGCGGTGGACTCGTCGATCCCGACCGGGTGCTGGCGCTGCACGGTGGCATCGACCGGGTGGAGATGTCCGACCGCCACCGCATCACCCCCGGGCGGGACGACAGCAGCTGCGTGGTCTACCGGGTGGGTGACCCGGGGACGACGTACGGGCACTTCTCGCTCGGCCTCACCCTGTCCCCGTCGAACCCGAACGCCGACGAACGCCTGGTGAAGGTGGACCACGAGCCCTTCGATTACTTCGCCGCTGGGAACAGGGACGACGCCACGGCGGTGGCGCAGTACTCGCTGCCGCACCCGCTGGGCGACGGCTCGCTGGGTGAGTACGACGCCGGCACGGTGACGGCCAGGGCCGTGTGTGAGGACGGCGGCCGCATCTCCTCCGTCGATGCCGAGGTCGCGGCCTGGCATGACCGTCCTCTCACGTCCGAGGACCGCCGTCAGCTCTCCGGCCTGGCCCGCCAGGCTGTGGAGCGGGCCGCGGCGGAGAACGGCTGCCGGGCCCGGCTTCCCGAGGTGCCCTCCGCGTTTCCCCGGCCGAGGACGGCACTCGGTCCCGCTGCCGAAGCGGGCGGCACCTGCGCCTGGTTCGGGCGTCACGCGGCCGTCCAGGGACGAGGGGAGCTTCCCGACCGGGCGCTCGCCGCACCTGCCGGGAAGGCGAGTGCCCACGACTCCTGCCTGCTGGCGATGAGCCCGGAGGGCACCGAGAGGATCTGGCCGGCGTACGAGAGGAGCACGCCGCACCCCAGGGATCTCGACAAGGCGCTGACCCTGTCCCCGCTGTGGTTGCAGACGGACACCTTGGTGGGCGACGGCACGAGAGGACTGCGGACCGGCGTGGCGAGCAGGACCCCGGTCCGTCCCGGGACCGCGGGATCGGCCGACGGCACCTGGTGGGCGTCCTCCGTCTGCGGCGGCAGGCCCGCCGTGCACCTGATGCAGGTGTCCTACCCGTACGGCGACATACTCCGTGACCAGCTGGAGCCCTTGTTCCGGGCGTACGTCGAGGACGCCACCGGGCGCCGGGGCTGCACCGGGCTCACCATTCCCGAGACCTCGGACTTCGCCGGGAGTTGAGCGTCCGCGCGGAGGGAGCACGTTGTCACAGGGCACGGCTAGTCTCGCCCGTATGCCCCCGGCCAAGAAGCGCCCGCGCGCCTATGACCCCAGCCGGACCCGAACCGCGGTCCTGGCGCAGTTCGACCGTGTCCGCGAGGCGGTGTCCGCCCTCACGGAGGAGCAGCTGGCGGGCCCGTCCGGACTGGCGGAGTGGACCGTGCGGGACCTCGCCGCGCATGTGGCCATGGCGCTGGAGCGGGTAAGCCGTGAATTGGAGTCGCCGGCGCCGCCCGGTGCCAAGCCGCAGCTCACCCTGCTGGAGTGGCCCTTCTCCACGGCGGTTCGGGCCGCGGACATCGCGGACGACGCCAGGGCTGCCGCCACCGCCCGGCCCGGTCTCGAAGCGCTGTACGAGGAGACGGCGACCCGCTTCACGGAGCTGGTGCCCGCCGACGCCGGCGACCGGCTGGTGACGACCCGGTCCGGGACGATGAGGCTGGGCGACTTCCTGGTGACCCGCACCGTCGAATTGGTCGTCCACACCGACGATCTTCACCGGGCGACCGGCCTCGACATCCCGTACGACCGTCAGGCGCTCGCCGCCTGCACCCGGCTGCTCGCCGACGCGCTCGCCGACAAGGCGCCCGGCGGCTCCGTCGAGGTGCGCGTCCCGCCTTTCGCCGTGGTCCAGTGCATCGGCGGGCCCAAGCACACCCGGGGCACGCCGCCCAACGTCGTGGAGACGGACCCGCTCACCTGGATCCGCCTGGCGACAGGCCGCGCACTGTGGACGGAGGTGCTCGAATCCGCGCAGGTCAGCGCCAGTGGTGAGCGGGCCGACCTGGCCCCGCTGCTCCCTCTGTTGGGCTGAAGGGAACCGACTCGGCCGGTCGTTCCGTCCCATGGCCATGCGCAAACAACGTATGGCTGTCAGCGTCCTGGCCGTCCTGGCCACCCTCACCCTTGCCGCCTGCGGTACGGAGTCGGGCTCCGGAGCGGAATCCGGGGACTCCGGGGACTCCGGGGACGGCAGCGGCACCGTACGGACCGAACCGTCCATGACCGGTGTCCACTGGAACGTTTCCTCCCTGACCGTGGGCGGGAAGAAGACCGCCGCCCCGGCCGGCGCGCACGTCGAGATCGACTCCGAGGGGAAGGCCACCGGCAATCTCGGCTGCAACCGGTTCACGGCCGATGTCAGCCTCGACGGTGACAAGGTCACGGTCGGGCGGGGCACCACCACCGGGATGGCGTGCGCGAAGGACGTCCAGCAGTTCGAGAACGCGATGGGCAAGGCCTTCCACGGCGAGCTCACGGCCGCCGTGTCGGGGCGGAGCGACGAGAAGACCCTGACCCTGACCACGGCGCAGGGCGATTCGATCGCCCTCAGCTCCGAGCCCCCGGCCCCGCTCGCCGGCACCGCCTGGAAGGTCACCGGACTCGTGTCCGGCAGCGCCGCCACCTCCCTGCCCGCCGGTGCCGAGGGCAAGGCGCACCTCACCTTCGGCAAGGACGGCACGGTGGAGGGGAACCTCGGCTGCAACTCGTTCCACGGCAAGGCGACGGTCTCCGGCTCCACGCTCACCTTCGGTCCGCTCGCCTCCACCCGGAAGATGTGCCCGGGCCCCGAGATGGAGCTGGAGCGGGCGCTGCAGGGCGTGTTGGAGGGCAGGACGACGTACGGGATCGATCACCGCTCGCTGTCGATCGAGGCGGAGAGCGGAAAGGGGCTCGGGGCGTCCGCCCCGGCGGCCGAGGGCTGACCGGCCGGGGCTCGTCCGCACGGGACGGCGAGGTGCGTCAGGACCCCGTGGGATACGGGAGCAGGCCGGAGTTCGTCTTCTCCCACGATGCCCGCAGCTCGGCCACACGCTTCGGCTCGGCCGCCGCGCGGTCGGCCTGTTCGCGCTGGTCGTCGGCCAGGTTGAACAGCTGGTCGGCCCCGCTCTTCCCTCGGTAGTACTTCCAGTCGCCGCGCCGCAGCGCCCGCTCCCCGCGCACCCGCCAGAACAGGTCACGTTCCTTCGGGGCCTCGTCACGCAGCAGGTACCCCGCGAGGCTGACGCCGTCCAGCGGGTGGGCGGGGTCGGGCCGCGCCCCACCGAGCTCCAGCAGGGTGGCGGTCCAGTCGGGGGAGAACACCGGGAGGTCGCTGACCTGCTGACCGTCGATGCGCGCGGGCCAGCGCAGCACCGAGGGGATACGGATGCCGCCCTCCTGGAGCGAGCTCTTGTTGCCGGACAGCGGCCAGTTGTAGGAAAACCGTTCGCCGCCGTTGTCGCTGGCGAAGAACACCAGCGTGTCCTCCTCCTGCCCGGACCGCTTCAGCGCCTTCAGCACCTCGCCGACGGAGCGGTCCAGGTCCTCGACCATTTCCGTGTACTTCTCGACCGAACCGCCGTCGGCGTTCCACAGGGCGCCCCGGTCGCCCGCCTTGATCCGGCGGACGATCTCGGCACTGGCCTCCGTGTCGCCGTCGGCGATCCACGGCCAGTGCGGGGTGGTGAAGTTCAGGTTGAGCAGCCACGGCTTGTCGTGGTCACGCTGCACGTAGTCGCTCGCGCGCTCCGTCAGGACCCGGGTGTAGTAGCGCAGGTCCTTGTACTCGGCATCGCCCTCGTACAGGTCGTACTCGCCTCCCAGGCCGAGCTTGGAGTAGTACTCCAGGGCTCCGCCGAAGTTGCCGAAGAACTCGTCGTAGCCCGACTTGGTCGGGCTGTAGTCCGGCAGGTATCCGCAGTGCCACTTGCCGATCAGCGCGGTCGAGTAGCCGGCGCCGCGCAGCAGGGAGGCCAGCGTCGGGTGCGTGGGCTCCAGTCCCACCGACCTGTCGGCGATGGGCTCCGCGAGTCCGCCCTTCGTACGCCCCGGATAGCGCCCCGTGTAGAGGCTGAACCGGGTGGGGGAGCAGGTGGCCGACCCGGAGTAGGAATCGGTGAAGCGGACGCCCTGCCGCCCGAGCCTGTCCAGGTTGGGCGTCCGGATGTGCGGTGCCCCGTACGAGGAGAGATCCGCCCAGCCGAGGTCGTCGCCGAGGATGAACAGGATGTTGGGGCGGCGCGAGTGCTTGCCACGGACGGCGCGGAACGGGCGCTCCCGTGTCGCGTTCCCGGAGGCGGTCCCGGCAGCGGCGGCCGCCGGGACCGCGGCCTGTATCCCGGCGGCGGTGGCGGCGGTCGCGCCCACGGCGGTGGTGAAGGCGCGTCGGCTCAGCGGTGAGCCGGAACGTCTGTTCGAACCTGTATTCGAATCGCGAGAGGTCATGAGGTCTCCAGGGAGGGCCTCGGGCGCCGGTCGGTGAACGGGGCGCGAGGGGGATGGGCGCGGCCACCCCGTGCATGAGGGCGCGCGGACGGGCGCGCCCGGTCACGAGGGGGCGAAGAGGGGGAAGAGTGGAAACGCGGGCACGCATACCGGAGTTGGGGGCGAAGGCCCTACGAGAGGCTCCGGGGGCGCGGCAGGCTCAGGCGCAGCGACAGATGGCGCTCGCGACACGTCCCAGATCGACGTGGCGGCGCTCCACGAGCGTGACCGAAAGATCACCGAGGGGCTGCATGAGGAAGGAGCCTGCCAACGGCCCATGGGCCTGTCAACGGTGGTCTCGAACTGCGGACGGCCGTCCTGTACTCCCGGCCCTCCTCGCTCCGGCGCCGACAGCGGGCCGGCCGGACCGTCCCGCGAGTGGGTGCGGGCGGCTCCGGCGGGGCTCGCAGGTTCTCGGCCGGGGTCCCGGGGTGTGAGGCTCGCCACGAAACGAGCGTTCGGCCACCGTCCGCTCCGCGAGGTCTCCCGGCTCACCCAGTGCCACGACGCGGGTGGTGCCGGTGCGGTGCGGCCGAGGTCCCGACCGGCCGGTAACCGCCGCCTGTCCCGGCCGTCGCCCGCTCCGCGCCGTCCCGGGCCTGAGTGGGGGCGCGCTCATGATCACTCCGGGTGACCGTCCGACCTCGGTGACGGTCCTCGCCGAAACCGCCCTCCGGCCCGGTCCCCGACCGGTGCCGGGCCGTCACCCAATTCGGACCGGTGGTCGATCTCGCCTACACTCGGTGGCGTGCCTCGTGGTGATGGACGACTCAACCACGACCTGCTCCCCGGAGAGAAGGGCCCCCAGGACGCTTGCGGCGTCTACGGTGTCTGGGCTCCGGGCGAAGAGGTCGCCAAGCTCACCTATTTCGGACTGTATGCCCTGCAGCACCGTGGACAGGAGTCCGCGGGCATCGCAGTGAGCAACGGGTCCCAGATCCTGGTCTTCAAGGACATGGGACTGGTCTCGCAGGTCTTCGACGAAACGTCTCTGGGATCGCTCCAGGGCCATATCGCGGTCGGTCATGCCCGCTACTCCACCACCGGTGCCTCGGTGTGGGAGAACGCGCAGCCGACGTTCCGTGCCACCGCGCACGGCTCGATCGCCCTGGGTCACAACGGCAACCTGGTCAATACGGCCCAGCTCGCGGAGATGGTCGCCGACCTTCCTCGCAAGGACGGCCGTGCCACCCAGGTCGCGGCGACCAACGACACCGATCTGGTGACGGCGCTGCTCGCCGGCCAGAGAGATGACGACGACAAGCCGCTCACCATCGAGGAGGCCGCCGCAAAGGTGCTCCCCGAGGTCAAGGGCGCCTTCTCGCTCGTCTTCATGGACGAGCACACCCTCTACGCCGCGCGCGACCCGCAGGGCATCCGCCCTCTGGTCCTCGGCCGGCTGGAGCGTGGCTGGGTGGTGGCCTCCGAGTCCGCCGCCCTCGACATCTGCGGTGCCAGCTTCGTGCGCGAGATCGAGCCGGGCGAGCTCGTCGCCATCGACGAGAACGGCCTGCGCACCTCACGCTTCGCAGAAGCGAAGCCCAAGGGCTGTGTCTTCGAGTACGTGTACCTGGCTCGTCCCGACACCGACATCGCCGGGCGGAACGTCTACCTCTCCCGGGTGGAGATGGGCCGGAAACTGGCGGCCGAGGCTCCCGTCGAGGCCGATCTGGTCATCGCGACGCCTGAATCCGGAACCCCCGCTGCCATCGGCTACGCCGAGGCGAGCGGAATTCCGTTCGGGGCCGGACTCGTCAAGAACGCCTACGTGGGCCGGACCTTCATCCAGCCTTCGCAGACCATCCGGCAGCTGGGTATCCGGCTCAAGCTCAATCCCCTCAAGGAAGTCATCAAGGGCAAGCGCCTGGTGGTCGTCGACGACTCGATCGTCCGCGGCAACACCCAGCGAGCCCTGGTGAGGATGCTCCGCGAGGCGGGAGCCGCCGAGATCCACATCCGGATCTCCTCCCCGCCCGTGAAGTGGCCCTGCTTCTTCGGCATCGACTTCGCGACGCGCGCCGAACTGATCGCCAACGGCATGTCCGTGGAGGAGATCGCCACCTCCATGGGTGCCGACTCCCTCTCGTACATCTCGCTCGACGCGATGGTCGAGGCGACGACGATCGCCAAGCCGAATCTGTGCCGCGCCTGCTTCGACGGCGAATACCCGATGGAGCTCCCGGACCCGGAGCTGCTCGGCAAGCAGCTGCTGGAGACCGAGCTGGCGGCCGGCCCCGCCGCGACCGCGGCGGCGGACGCGCTGCGTCGTCCGTGATCCGGACCGACCGGCTGCTTCCCCACCAGCCCCGTATTCCCACACGAAAGATCCCGGGCAATGTCTGAGACAACAGGTGCTTCCTACGCTGCGGCGGGCGTCGACATCGAAGCCGGTGACCGCGCCGTCGAGCTGATGAAGGAGTGGGTGAAGAAGACGCAGCGCCCCGAGGTCGCGGGCCTCGGCGGTCTCGGCGGATTCGCCGGCCTCTTCGACGCCTCGGCGCTCAAGCGTTACGAGCGTCCGCTGCTCGCCTCCGCCACCGACGGTGTCGGCACGAAGGTCGATCTGGCCCGTCAGATGGGCGTGTACGACACCATCGGCCACGACCTCGTCGGCATGGTCGTGGACGACCTGGTCGTCTGTGGCGCGGAACCGCTCTTCATGACCGACTACATCTGTGTCGGCAAGGTGCATCCCGAGCGTGTCGCGGCCATCGTGAAGGGCATCGCCGAGGGCTGTGTCCTCGCGGGCTGCGCACTGGTCGGCGGCGAGACGGCGGAGCACCCGGGCCTGCTGGGCCCCGACGACTTCGACGTCGCCGGCGCCGGTACGGGCGTGGTCGAGGCGGACCGGCTGCTGGGCCCGGACCGTATCCGTAAGGGTGACGCCGTGATCGCCATGGCCTCGTCGGGTCTTCACTCGAACGGGTACTCGCTCGTGCGCCACGTGGTCTTCGACCGGGCCGGCTGGACCCTGGACCGCCAGGTCGAGGAGTTCGGCAGGACGCTCGGCGAGGAGCTCCTGGAGCCCACCAGGATCTACTCCCTGGACTGTCTCGCGCTCACCCGCACGACCGAGGTGCACGGCTTCAGCCACGTCACCGGCGGTGGCCTGGCCAACAACCTGGCCCGGGTGATCCCGGACGGGCTGCACGCGACGGTCGACCGTGCCACCTGGACGCCCGGAGCCGTGTTCGACCTGGTCGGCAAGGCCGGGCAGGTCGAACAGCTGGAGCTGGAGAAGACCCTCAACATGGGCGTCGGCATGATCGCGATCGTGCCGGCCGACTCCGTGGACGCGGCTCTGACGACGCTGGCCGACCGGGGTGTCGACTCCTGGGTGGCAGGCGAGATCACCGAGCGCGGCGACCACGTCACGGGTGCCGAGCTGACCGGAAGCTACGCACGGTAGAACGCTTCGGCCGCCGGTCCGGCACACCATCGGACCGGCGGCAGGCGGCCCCGCCCGGCAGGTCAGGGGGAGCTGCCAGTCCGTCCGTACCGGGACAACACAGAACCCGGTCCGGGCAGGCCCGGACCGGGTTGATGTGTCAGCGCGAGGTCAAGCGCCGCGGCGCTGTGACGACGGACCGGACTGGTCGTCCTCGTCCGCATCCTCGTCGTCGTTGTACTGATCCGCGTACTGTGCGTACGGGTCATCTTCCTCGTCGTCGTCCTCGAACGGTTCGGCGTTCGGTGGTTGACTCGAAGGTGATGCGCCCAGCTCATTGGCCAGACGCGACAGGTCTGTCCCGCCGCTGCTGTACTTCAGCTGACGGGCGACCTTGGTCTGCTTGGCCTTTGCCCGGCCGCGCCCCATGGCTCGACCCCCTCGGTGACGGGGCTCGACGGCCCCAGAGTCTTGACACGCGTTCATGTTTCAGGACGGACTCTCAGCAGAGAGACCGCGCCCGTGGCTTTAACGGTACCTGCTTCCTCGGCCATACGGTACGCCGCCCGCATCACGCGCCTGCTCGCAGGACCGCAGAGGAGCCCGTCCTCACTGGTCAAGCCCGATTTTAACCTCTTGTGGACGGCCGACCCGCCGACCGGAGTGAGTCTTGTCTCCCTGGTGGTCCGCCGGCCTCCGGGCAGCGGCCCGCCGCCTCTCCCGCTGCCCGTGCGAGGCCTTCCGTCACCGGGTTCTCCGTACGGGCCGGTGACGGCGGCCTGACATCGCGGTGACGCGTCAGCGACGGCGCGCGTCCGCCATCCGCTGTTCGGCGATCCGGTCGGCCGCCGCGGCCGGCGGAATCCCATCCGCCTTCGCACGTGCGAATATGGCCAGCGTGGTGTCGAAGATCTTCGCGGCTTTCGCCTTGCACCGGTCGAAGTCGAAGCCATGGAGCTCGTCGGCGACCTGGATCACGCCACCGGCGTTCACCACGTAGTCAGGTGCGTACAGAACCGATCGGTCGGCAAGGTCCTTCTCGATGCCAGGGTGCGCGAGCTGGTTGTTGGCCGCCCCGCACACCACCTGGGCGGTGAGCACGGGAACGCTCTCGTCGCTCAGCGCGCCGCCCAGCGCGCAGGGGGCGTAGATGTCGAGCCCCTCGGTGCGGATCAGGGCGTCCGTGTCGACGGCGACGGAGACCTCGGGGTGAAGGTCGGTCACCCGGCGTACGGATTCGGCGCGCACATCTGTCACGACGACCTCGGCACCGTCGCTCAGCAGGTGCTCGACCAGGTGGTGTCCGACCTTGCCGACACCCGCGACACCGACCTTGCGGCCGCGCAGGGTGGGGTCGCCCCACAGGTGCTGCGCGGAGGCACGCATGCCCTGGAAGACACCGAAGGCCGTGAGGACGGACGAGTCGCCGGCGCCGCCGTTCTCGGGGGAGCGGCCGGTGGTCCAGCGGCACTCCCGGGCGACGACGTCCATGTCGGCGACGTAGGTGCCGACATCACAGGCGGTCACATAGCGGCCGCCGAGCGAGGCCACGAAGCGGCCGTAGGCGAGCAGCAGTTCGTCGGACTTGATCACGCCCGGATCGCCGATGATGACGGCCTTGCCGCCGCCGTGGTCGAGACCGGCCATGGCGTTCTTGTAGGACATGCCGCGCGACAGGTTCAGCGCGTCCGCGACGGCCTCCTCCTCGGAGGCGTACGGGTAGAAGCGGGTCCCGCCGAGGGCCGGGCCCAGGGCGGTGGAGTGGAGGGCGATGACGGCCTTGAGGCCGCTGGCGCGGTCCTGGCAGATCACGACTTGCTCGTGGCCCCCCTGATCCGAGTGGAACAGGGTGCGCAGCACGTCGACGGGTACGCCGGTCACATCGGTCACTGTGGTGACTCCCAAGTACGAAGCGGCGGGAGGACCCTCCTGAAGGTGGGGAGGGCCCGGCGGACCGGCACCTCCGGTCCGCTGGGCAAGAGCGTAAGTCCTCGTGACACGGAGATCTGTTCCCCTGCCCGGGATCACCCCCCTGTGGAGTACCGGCGTGACACGATTTACCGCATGTCGGTGGTGTCTTCGGTGCTCGTCCCTTACGCGTCCTATCTGCGGGTGTACGAGCCGCTCGTCGCCTTCCGTGAACCCGAACGGGGCCACTGGACGCGTTATGCCCGGCGCTCGGACCTCCCCACGGCCCAGGACGAACTGAGACGTTCGCTGGCCGACCTGGTTCCCACCCCTCCGGTGGCGGTGCCGGTGCACGAGAGCGGGGACGCCTTCGTCGCGGTGGTCGACGGGGCGATCTGCGTCTGCCCGTGGCGGACCCGGATGCGCGGCTGGCTGGCCATGGGTGAACTCGGGGGTCTGTTTCCGGCCACGGTGCTGGACGCGGTGCTGCCCCCGGTGGTGCGGGGACAGGCGGCCGCGGACTACGAGCGGTGGGCCGAACGGAATCCGGACGCCCGTCCCTGGATCCGGACCACGGTCTGGCACGTGCCGGTGCGCTGGTTCGTCCTGTTCGACGACGAGGAACGGGAGTACGTCGCCGGTGCCGACGGCGGCCGGCTGCTGCGCTACCGGACCCCCATGGTGCAGGCGCGACGCCGGCTGGCGAGGGCGCTGCGGACACTGCGGGAGACCGTCGACGAAGGGCCGTTGACCGAGGGGCTCGTGGAAGTGGGGCGCTGGCTGGAGGAGTTCCATCCCCGCGCCATGGTCGAGCTGGACTACGGCGGCCTGGTCCACGCGCTGAGCGGCGAGCAGCTCGCCGCGGACAGGTCGGCCGCGGATGTCGCCGAGGGCATCGCGGCGCTGCGCTCCGGGGACGGCGATGCCGCGGGTGTCGCGTACGGGCGCCTCGCCGACCGGTGGCGTGCGGTGCGTGACCTACAATCCTCCAACTAGCCCGAAGCGGTGTGAATTGGAACGCACCGTCGCATAGAGGCGCTATCCGCAGGGAAGAGACATCCTGTGAGGTGTCCGACATCCGCGGGCACCTGGGGAGCCCGGCGGAGGTGAACGGACATGTCCTGAGGGGAACTCACGGCCCGTGAGCTCGTGTCGGGTGTGACGCGTGCGACAGGTGGGACGGGAAAGCGTCCATGAGGTGGCGGGACCTAGGTCCCGAACCGGGCCTTTGCCTCAAGCGTGATGGATAGCACTAACGGGGCCCTTGCGCCCTTCCCTACTCCTCATGCCAAAATAGGACAAGGAGTCCGGGGAGGACTCTGTCCGCCCAACTTTGGGCGGAATGCTCAGCATTGCACGCTATGGGGGGTCTGACGACTTCTGATGACTCCTGATTGTCCTGTGACTGATCGTTACTGGGGCGTGACTGTCCGCTATGGCATGGTCCATCGGCTTCCGTCGCTGATGAACACCTGGGAGGGCAATTCCATCGGTTTGGCCGACGTGGCTGGACGGATGGTGTAGTTGTAGTGCCGAAGACAAGCCGTTCGTCCTATAACCGACTCGGCCCGCGTCTGCCATTTCGGGCAACGCGGGTCAAGGTGCAGAATTTAGAGGAAAGAACCGAGATGGTTCGGTTCTCCCGAGGAGGCCGCTCATGACCGCTCGCACCCCTGATGCCGAGCCGCTGCTGACCCCGGCTGAGGTCGCCACGATGTTCCGCGTGGACCCGAAGACGGTCACCCGTTGGGCAAAGGCTGGCAAGCTCACGTCCATCCGCACGCTCGGTGGGCATCGCCGGTACCGCGAGGCAGAGGTCCGCGCACTGCTTGCGGGTATTCCGCAGCAGCGCAGCGAGGCCTGACACACCCCTGTCGCCGCAGCTACAACAGGGCGCCGGAGGGTCCCCCAACCCCCAGTGTTCCCACTCATAGCTCCACACGACGGGCGCCTGCCCCAACGGGCGCCATGCCTGTGACAAGCGGGTACGTCGTTCGATCGCGCTGGACTCCGCCGGGTCCAGCGCGATCTTTTTTGTGCCCCGAGGGCCGTGCGGACGGGCGGGGAGGAATGGTGCGTGGGATGCGCCCTGCGGGATCCGGAGGTGCCCGAACGGTCCGGCCGGCCGCCCGAACCGGCCGACGGGTCGGTTTGCGGGGAGGTCCGTGCGACTGTGGGCGGGCCTGTTCGGCACTGTTCGCCCGGGTCCCGGGCGTCGTGGGCCGGCTCGGGCGGAACGGTCCGGGATGTGCTTCCGGGGCAGTGCAATTGCACATATTAAATTGGTCAGTTGTAGGAAGTGCGTAAAGTGCCCCCCTGGCAAAACTGATTCGGTGACTCCCGTCACACCGGCGTGGTCTTGCCAACTACGAGCCTGCCACTCCGGGAGGGTGCCCGGCTGCGGCAGTTGGTCATGTCGCGGGGGGACCTTCGTCCCCGGAGCGGTTCCCGGAGCGGTCCTCGGAACAGTTCGCGGCGCGCTTCCCGTCGCGGTCCTCCGCGCGGTTCCCGTCGGGGCCGCCGGGGCGTCCTGCGGAATGTTCCGCACCGGCCTCCCCGTCCGCGTCCCGTTCTCCGGCCGCGACGGCCGCTCCGGCCTCCGTGGGGAGCCGTGGCGGGGAGGTCGCGCCCGCACCCCTCGCGGGGGTTCGGGGGCGGCTCTCCGGGGCTGACGGCGACCTGGCCGCATTGCCGGGCCCTTGGGGCGCATACGGCGCCTGTGGGGCCGTCAGGGGCTCCATGGCGAGCCGCAGCAGCCGGTGGCAGATCGGACAGTGCCTTGTGAGGTGGCGGTAGCCGGATGCGGCCGCCAGGTGGGCGCGCAGCAGCGCGCGGGTCTCGTGCCTTTCCGTGGGCGCAGACATGAGTGCGGCCTCCCGGTTGACCCGGCCACCCGGCATCGAGGGGAACAAGGGTGGACTCCGTCCTACGGAGTTACCCGGGGCGCGGGCCGGCGTCAAGACGCACAGAAGCCCGGATCCAGGGGATCCGGGCTTCTGTCTACTGCGGTCCTGACGGGATTTGAACCCGCGGCCTCCACCTTGACAGGGTGGCGAGCACTCCAAACTGCTCCACAGGACCAGGTTTTCGCTGCCTGCCTTGCGGCCTGCTGCGAATCCAGACTGTACAGGAGGTCCGGCGGCCAGGTCGAACTCACTCACTGTGCAGGAGCCGTCACGGGCAGACGGCGGGCCGGGCTACGGGGCCGCGGCGTCGATCGCCTTCACGATCCGCTTGTCCGAGACCGGTTGCGCGGTGCCCAGAGCGTGCGCGAAATAGCTCACCCGCAGCTCCTCGATCATCCAGCGGATGTCCAGGACCTCCTGGGGCACGGGCCGTCCCCTGGGCAGCTGTTCGAGCAGCCAGGCGTACTCGTCCTGCATCTCGTGGACCTTCTCCATGCGCGTGGTGTCGCGCTGGACGTTCGTCGGCATCTGCTGGAGCCGGCGGTCCTCGGCGACCAGGTAGCGCATGAGGTCGGGCAGCCTGCGCAGCCCGGTCGCGGTGACGAACCCGGCCGGCACGAGACGTGCCAGGTGGTCCCGTACGTCCGTGACGTTGTTGATCAGGACCAGGCTGTTCGTCGACTTCAGCCGTCGCTCGCAGGCCTGCCAGGCGGCCAGGATCTGCTGGACCTGGCCGATCGTGCGGACGGTGAGGTCCACGAGGTCGGCGCGCACCTTGTCGTACAGCTTCCTGAACGACGCCTCGTCCCAGGCCGGGCCGCCGTGCGCGGCGATCAGGCGGTCGGCCGCAGCCGTCGCGCAGTCGTCGAAGAGCGCCTGGATGGAGCCGTGCGGATTACGCGACAGCGCCAGCTTCTGCTGGTTGGTGAGCTTGTCCGAGGCGAACTTCGCGGGATTCACCGGGATGTTCAGGAGGATCAGCCTGCGGGTGCCACGCCACATCGCCTGCTGCTGCTCGGCCTCCGTGTCGAAGAGCCGTACGGCCACGCTCTCGCCCTGGTCGACGAGCGCCGGATAGGCCTTGACCGGCTGGCCCGCGCGACGGGTCTCGAAGACTCGGTTCAGCGTGCCGATGGTCCAGTCGGTGAGGCCCGAACGCTCGATGGACTCGCCCGAGGGGCCCGCGGTGGCGGCGGCCGCCTTGGAGAGCGCCTGGCGGGCCTTGGGGCGCAGCTGGAGCTTCAGCGCCTCCAGGTCCTTGTCCTCGGCGACCTTCCGGCGCCGTTCGTCGGTGATCCGGAAGGTGATCTTCAGGTGGTCCGGGATGCGGGACAGGTCGAAGTCGTCCGCCGTGACGGGGACGCCGACCATCCGCTGGAGCTCGCGGGCGAGCGTGAGCGGCAGCGGCTCCTGAAGGGGGACCGCACGGTCCAGGAACTTCGTCGCGAAGTTCGGGGCGGGGACGTAGTGCCGGCGGATCGGCTTGGGCAGCGAGCGGATCAGCTCGGTGACGACCTCTTCGCGCAGGCCCGGGATCTGCCAGTCGAATCCCTCCGAGGTGACCTGGTTGAGCACCTGGAGAGGGATGTGGACGGTGACGCCGTCGGCGTCCGCGCCGGGCTCGAACTGGTAGGTCACCCGGAACTTCAGCTTCCCCTGCCGCCAGGAGTCCGGGTAGTCGTCCTTGGTGACCGCGCCGGCCTTCTCGTTGATGAGCATCGAGCGCTCGAAGTCGAGCGCGTCCGGCTCGTCACGGCGCTTGTGCTTCCACCAGGAGTCGAAGTGCGCCCCGGAGACGATGTGCTCCGGGATGCGCTGGTCGTAGAAGTCGAAGAGCGTCTCGTCGTCCACGAGGATGTCGCGGCGCCGGGCCCGGTGCTCCAGTTCCTCGACCTCGCCCAGCAGCTTGCGGTTGTCATGGAAGAACTGATGGTGCGTGCGCCAGTCCCCCTCGACCAGGGCGTTGCGGATGAACAGATCGCGCGATGCCTCCTGGTCGATGCGGCCGAAATTGATCTTGCGCTGCGCGACGATCGGCACTCCGTAGAGCGTGACCCGCTCGTACGCCATCACCGCGGCCTGGTCCTTCTCCCAGTGCGGCTCGCTGTAGGTGCGCTTCAGGAGGTGCTGGGCGAGTGGCTCGATCCACTCCGGCTCCACCTTCGCGTTGACCCGCGCCCACAGCCGGGAGGTCTCGACCAGCTCGGCCGACATCACGAAGCGCGGCTGCTTCTTGAACAGCGCGGACCCCGGGAAGATCGCGAACTTGGCGCTTCGGGCGCCCAGGTACTCGTTCTTCTCGGTGTCCTTCAGCCCGATGTGGGACAGCAGCCCGGCCAGCAGGGAGGTGTGCACCGCCTGTTCCGGAACGCCCTCGTCGCCCTTGGGCTCCTCGACGGCGATGCCCATCTGCTTGGCGACCGTACGCAGCTGGGCGTAGATGTCCTGCCACTCACGGATCCGCAGGAAGTTCAGGTACTCCTGCTTGCACATCCGGCGGAAGCTGGAGGAGCCGCGCTCCTTCTGCTGCTCACGGATGTAGCGCCAGAGGTTCAGGTACGCCAGGAAGTCCGACGTCTCGTCCTTGAAGCGGGCGTGGTTCTGGTCGGCCTGCGTCTGCTTCTCCGCGGGCCGCTCGCGCGGGTCCTGGATGGAGAGCGCCGCCGCGATGACCATGACCTCGCGGGCGCAGCCGTTGCGGTCGGCCTCGATGACCATGCGGGCCAGGCGCGGGTCGACGGGCAGCTGGGAGAGCTTGCGGCCCAGCGGTGTGAGGCGCTTCTTCGGATCCTTCTCCGCCGGGTCGAGCGCGCCCAGCTCCTGGAGCAGCTGGATGCCGTCACGGATGTTGCGGTGGTCCGGCGGGTCGATGAAGGGGAACTTCTCGATCTCGCCGAGGCCGGCCGCGGTCATCTGGAGGATGACGGAGGCCAGGTTGGTCCGCAGGATCTCCGGGTCGGTGAACTCAGGACGCGTGACGAAGTCGTCCTCGGAGTACAGCCGGATGCAGATGCCGTCCGACGTACGGCCGCAGCGGCCCTTGCGCTGGTTGGCGCTGGCCTGGGAGATCCGCTCGATCGGCAGCCGCTGGACCTTGGTGCGGTGGCTGTAGCGGGAGACGCGGGCGTTGCCCGGGTCGATCACGTACTTGATGCCGGGGACGGTCAGCGAGGTCTCGGCGACGTTCGTGGCCAGGACGATGCGGCGTCCGGTGTGGCGCTGGAACACGCGGTGCTGCTCGGCGTGCGAGAGGCGCGCGTAGAGGGGGAGCACCTCGGTGTGTCTGAGATTCCGTTTGTTCAGGGCGTCCGCCGTGTCGCGGATCTCCCGCTCCCCGGAGAGGAAGACCAGGACGTCGCCCGGGGCCTCGTGGTCCAGCTCGTCGACGGCGTCGCAGATCGCGGTGATCTGGTCGCGGTCGGAGTCCTCGGTGTCCTCTTCCAGGAGGGGGCGGTAGCGCACCTCGACCGGATACGTGCGCCCGCTCACCTCGACGATCGGCGCCTCGCCGAAGTGCTTGGCGAAGCGCTCCGGGTCGATGGTCGCCGACGTGATGACGACCTTCAGATCGGGGCGCTTCGGCAGCAGCCGGGCCAGGTAGCCCAGCAGGAAGTCGATGTTCAGCGACCGTTCGTGGGCCTCGTCGATGATGATCGTGTCGTAGGCGAGGAGCTCGCGGTCCGTCTGGATCTCGGCCAGCAGGATGCCGTCCGTCATCAGCTTGACGAAGGTCGCGTCCGGATTCACCTGGTCGGTGAAGCGCACCTTCCAGCCGACGGCCTCGCCGAGCGGGGTCTTCAGCTCGTCCGCGACACGCTCGGCGACCGTGCGTGCCGCGATCCGGCGGGGCTGGGTGTGCCCGATCATGCCCCGGACACCGCGCCCCAGTTCCATGCAGATCTTGGGGATCTGGGTGGTCTTGCCCGAGCCGGTCTCACCCGCGACGATCACGACCTGGTGGTCGCGTATCGCCTCCAGGATCTCGTCCTTCTTCTGGCTGACCGGAAGCTGTTCCGGGTACGACAGGGCGGGCATCCGGGCGGCACGTCCTGCGAGCCGTTCGGATGCCTTGCCGGCCTCGGCGGAGATCTCGTCCAGCACGGACTGGCGGGCCTCGGGCTTACGGATGCGGCGGGCACCCTCGAGGCGGCGGCCGAGCCGGTGTGCGTCGCGGAGCGAGAGCTGCCCGAGCTGGGACTGGAGATCGGCGAAGGAAGTAGACATACGGACCCCAGGATCTCACCCGGGCGCGAGGAGTGGCGAACCTATTTCGTCCGGGCCGTGTCACATCCCCTCCGGGAGGCCCCGGCCGTGCCGACGGTGACCGAGAGGGTCCGAGGCGTCACAGCGCGTACCATTCCGGTCAGTTGATCATCCGTCCCCCGCACAAGGCGGCCCCATGTCCCGGGACATACCCGCGCGGCTCCACGCCGCCCGCCGGAAGCGTAGGCAGGTCACACGCCTCCGCGCCCCTCCCCGCAGATCCCGCTCGTCCCTCGCACTCGCACGGAGCGCCGCATGCCCACACCCAGCCGCCCCTCGCCCTCCGCGAAGAAGCAGCCCTCCGCGAGGAAGCCGATGCTTTTCGGCCTCACCGTGGTTCTCGCCGCCGGGCTGCTCGGCTTCGTCTCCTACCGGGCGACCGCGCCGGACGAGACCGCCGGCACCCCGGCCGCCGTCACGACCGCGGGGCCGGACTCCGACGTCCACCGGGAGCTCGCGGAACTCGCCCGGCGCGACGCCGGCGACAAGCTGGCACAGGGCCGCACCGACGCCCCTGTCGTCCTCATCGAGTACGCCGACTTCCAGTGCGGCTACTGCGGGAAGTTCGCCCGGGACACCGAACCCGAACTGATCAAGAGGTACGTCGACGACGGCACCCTGCGGATCGAGTGGCGCAACTTCCCGATCTTCGGTGAGGCGTCGGAGGCAGCCGCACGCGCGTCCTGGGCGGCCGGACAGCAGGACCGCTTCTGGGCCTTCCACCGGGCTGCCTACGCCGAGGGCGCCAAGGAGAAGGGCTTCGGCCGGGACCGCATCGAGGACCTGGCCCAGCTGGCCGGGGTGAAGGACATCGACCGCTTCGTGCGTGACGCCGACAGCGCGGCGGCCACCGAAGCGGTCCGCACCGACCGGGAGCAGGCCTACGGGATCGGTGCCACGTCCACCCCCTCCTTCCTCATCAACGGCCGCCCCGTGGCCGGAGCCCAGCCAATGGCCGTGTTCACCCAGGCCATCGAGGCGGCCGCAGCGGAGGAAGCGAACGTCGGAAACGCCGGAGACCCCGCGAAGTGACCCCGGACATCGGTTACTTCGCGGCCCTGCTCGGCGGCCTGCTGGCCCTCGTCAGCCCGTGCAGCGCCCTGCTGCTCCCGGCCTTCTTCGCGTACTCCTTCGAATCCGCCTCACGGCTCCTGGCGCGCACGGGCATCTTCTACGCCGGTCTCGCCACCACCCTCGTCCCGCTCGGGGCAGCGGGCTCGTACGCCGGACGGCTGTTCTACGGGCACCGTGACGCACTCGTCCTGGGGGCGGGCTGGCTGATCATCGGGCTCGGCCTCGCCCAGATCCTGGGGCTGGGCTTCGCCTCCCGGCGGATCGCGGCCCTCAGTGGCCGGATCCGGCCCACGACCGCCTTCTCCGTCTACGCCCTGGGTGCGGTCTACGGGCTGGCGGGCTTCTGCGCGGGCCCGATCCTAGGCAGCGTCCTGACGGTGGCGGCCGTCAGCGGCAGCCCCGCCTACGGTGGGCTGCTGCTCGCCGTCTACGCGCTGGGGATGGCTCTTCCGCTGTTCGTGCTCGCCCTGCTCTGGGAACGCTTCGACCTCGGCCGCCGGGCCTGGCTCCGCGGCCGGTCCCTGCGCGCCGGCCGCTTCGAGCTGCACAGCACCTCGCTGCTCTCCGGCCTCTTCTTCATCGGGCTCGGGGCGCTCTTCCTCGTGTACGACGGGACGACCGCGCTGCCCGGACTGCTGGACGTGGACGACTCGTTCGCCGTCGAGCAGTGGGCCCGGCGCCTCGGCGAGCGGGTACCGGACGCGGCGGCTCTGACCGTCCTGGCCGCCGTCGTGGTGCTCGTGCTGCTGGTGCAGACGGTGCGGCGGGGCCGTGACGGCGGGGAGGGAACCGGCTGAGCAGGACCGGACGGTACGACGAAGGCCCCGTCCGGTGGGACGGGGCCTTCGGGTGGTGGCTGGGGCCGGGATCGAACCGGCGACCTATCGCTTTTCAGGCGATCGCTCGTACCAACTGAGCTACCCAGCCACGCAGCTCGTACGGGCTGCAGCGGTCCTGACGGGATTTGAACCCGCGGCCTCCACCTTGACAGGGTGGCGAGCACTCCAAACTGCTCCACAGGACCTAGCTAATGTGCGAGACAAGTCTCGCACACGGTTAAGCGTGCCCCCAACGGGATTCGAACCCGTGCTACCGCCTTGAAAGGGCGGCGTCCTGGGCCACTAGACGATGAGGGCTAAGGGCCCACCTGCGCGCTTTCCAGCGCGTCGGGGACGTGAGAAGCATATGTGATGGCAGGAGGTATCGCCAAAACGGTTTAGGGAGAGGTCGTGGGAGGGGGCGGAGAGGGCGACGGACTCCGCAGGTTCTCCTCCGGAAGATGGCGGCTGACCTCGGCCGTCGTCAGGCCGAGACCTCCGAGGGTGATCTCGTCCCAGGCCTGCAGGTGCCGGGTCGGACGGTCCAGATAGAGCACCGAGGCGCGGACCTTCTCGGGCTTCTCGTTCTGCACGGCGCGCAGTCCGCCGCCGCCCGTGGAGCCCTCGACCTTGAGCCGCGTACCCAGCGGCAGCAGTTCGTTCACCCTGCGGTGCACATGGCCCGCCAGGACGAGCGGAACCGTTCCGTCTGTCTCCCGCGCCGCGTTCGGGTCATGCGCCACCGCGATGTCCACGGGGGTGCCCGCCCGCTTCTGGTCACGCAGCGCAGAGGCGAGGCGCATGCCCGCGAGCTGCTCGGACGCCTTGCCGCCGGTGGGGCGCGAGCGGTCCGGGGTGAACTGCGGGTCCCCGGTGCCGGCGATCCGCAGCCCGGCGACGTCCACGGCGCCGCCCTCGTCCAGGACGTGCGCGTTCCTGGTCTTCCTCAGATAGGCCTGCGTCTCCTTGGAGTCGTGGTTGCCCCTCACCCACACATAGGGGGCGCCGAGGTCGCGGACGGGGTCGAGGAAACCGTTCTCCGCAGCCGTGCCGTGGTCCATCGTGTCGCCGGAGTCGATGATCACGTCGATCTCGTACTGCTCGACGAGCGAGCCGATGATGTGCCAGGCGGCGGGGTTGAGATGGATGTCGGACACGTGCAGGACCCGGATGGTCGCGGGGTCCGGCTGGTACACGGGGAGCGTGGACGTGGCGTCGTACAGCTTCGTGACGTTGGTGACGAGCCTGGCCAGTTCCTGCTGGTAGACGTCGAATTCGGTGACGATCGAGCGGGCGTCACCCACGACCGACGGGGCGCTGGAGAGCAGCCCGGAGAACTTCGGCTCCAGGACGGACTTCGGGTTCCAGGTGGCGTAGGCGCTGACGCCCGATGCGGCCAGCAGCGTCAGGGCGAGGCCTCCGGCGGCCAGGGCCCGGCGCGGGCGCCGGTAGACGACGAGGCCGAGGGCGGTCGCGCCGGAGACCACGGCCACGCAGGAGCGGACGGCCAGCTCGCGGGTGCCGGAGGCGACGTCGGCGGTGACCTCGTCCTGGAGACCGGAGAGGCGTTCGGGGTGCTTGACCAGCGCCTGCGAGCGACCGGGGTCGAGCTGGTCGACGTCCACGTCCAGGCGGACCGGGGCGTGATGGGAGTCCAGCTCCAGGGCGCCGAGCGGTGACACGTTGATCTTGGTGCCGCCGCTCAGCGACGGCCGCAGGGTCATGGTGGTGTCCATGGGGCCCACCGGCGTACGCACGCTGCCGACCACCAGCAGCCCGAGCCAGGCGCCCAGGACGACCACGGCCAGCAGGCCGAGCACGCGTTTCCAGGGGTGCGCCGCGGGGACGAGTCCGCCGGCGGGGGCGGTGGCGCGTGGCCGGGAGCGGTGGAGGCGGCGGACACGGGCGGCTGCGGCGTGGAACGGGCGTGCCATTGGGCGCGTATGCCCCGATCGGGCGGCGGGCATGCGGGCGGACGGGGAGGTGTGGGCCGGGCGGGTGGCCCGGGGGCGGGGGTGCGGCCCGGCCGTTCCGTCCCGCGTACGTGACAATGGCGGGGTGCTGGAGATGACGCGCGAGGAGTTCGAAGAGCTGGTGAGCCTGGCTCTTGACCGGGTCCCGCCGGAGCTGATGCGGCTGATGGACAACGTCGCGGTGTTCGTGGAGGAGGAGCCCGAGGACCCGGAGGACCGGGAGCTGCTCGGACTCTACGAGGGCACACCCCTCACCGAGCGCGGTGAGTGGTACGCGGGGGTGCTGCCGGACCGGATCACCATCTACCGGGGCCCGACACTGCGGATGTGCGAGACGCGCGAGGACGTGGTCGCCGAGACCGAGATCACCGTGGTGCACGAGATCGCCCACCATTTCGGCATCGACGACGAGCGGCTCCACGAGCTGGGCTACGGGTGAGCACCCAGAGCCCTCCGCCCCGGCGCCCGGCCGTGGACCCGGACGTCGATCTCTCGGTGGCCGCGCAGCGAGCCGAGACGCGTGGCGCCGGCAGGTGGCGGGTCCTGGGGGTGATCGCGGCGGGCGGTGCGCTGGGGTCCGTGGCGCGGTACGCGGCGTCCCTCGCGTGGCCGGCCGACGACGGCGGCTTCCCCTGGGCGGTCTTCGCGGTCAATGTGACGGGCTGCGCACTGATCGGCGTGCTGATGGTGCTGGTCGCGGAGCGGGGTGTGGTCACGCGTCCGCTGGTGCGTCCGTTCCTGGGGGTGGGAGTGCTGGGCGGGTTCACCACGTTCTCGACGTACGCCGCCGACGTGTCCCGGCTGCTGGTGCGTCAGGAAGTGCTGACCGCGACGCTGTACGCGGCGGCGACGGCCGTGGCGGCGCTGGGCTCGGTGTGGGGGGCCGCCGTGCTCACCCGGGCGCTGGTGGACGGCAGAGGGCGGGCGGCTTGAACTGGCTGCTGGTCGTCGTCGGGGGTGCCGTCGGGGCGCCGCTGCGATACCTGACGGACCGTGCGGTGCAGGCGCGGCACGGCGCGGGTCTGCCGTACGTGTTCCCGTGGGGGACCTTCACCGCCAACGCGGCGGGCAGCCTGGTCCTCGGGGTGCTCACGGGAGCGGCGGTGTCCGCCCCTGTCCACGCCCTGCTGGGCACGGGCCTGTGCGGGGCGCTGACGACGTATTCGACGTTCTCGTACGAGACCCTGCGGCTGGCCGAGGCCGGCCGCGGCTTCCTGGCCGGGGCCAATGTGCTGGCGTCTCTGCTGGTGGGGCTCGGAGCGGTGTTCCTGGGGGCGGAGCTGGCGGGCGGCTTCGGGGGCTCCGGCGGGTGATCAGGCCGGCAGGCGCGTGTGCGGGTGTTGTGCCCGGGCGTGTCCCCGGCGGGGCGGGGGAGTTGAACACATCGCTCTCCCCACCGCCGCTCGCTCTCTCCTCCACGGAGGTGCCACCTCGTGCGCCAGTTGTCCGCCCGCGTCCGCTGGGCAGCCGTCACCGCGCTGACGATCGCCGCCTCCACAGGCTGTGTGAGTGTCGGCGACGACGCCGGGAAGCCGGCTCCTTCGCGTTCAGCCGGTCAGAGGGGTGCGCCGGACCGACCCGACGAGGGCACGGTGTCCGGCACCGGCCGGTCCGGCTCGGGCGGCGGGCGCGCCGAGGCGCAGTCCGACCGGGGCACGTCCCGTGAGCCGGATGCCAAGGCCTCGCGCCGCGCCCCGTCGGCCGGGCCGGGGGCGGAGGACGCCCGTCCGGCCCCCGGTGGTCCCGGCACCCCGGAACCGACTCTGGGCGGCCCCCAGCCCACCCCGGAGCCCAGCGTCCCGGGTCCGGGTGAGCCGCCGCCTCCGCCGGTCACCCCCGAGGAGCCCCCGCCCTCACCCGAACCGGAGCCCTCGCCGCCGCCGGAGCAGCCCTCGGCCTCGCCGGCCGCGCAGTCCCGCACCGATGCGATGGGGCCGCCGGGGCGGGTCGAGGTGTGGCCCACTCCGCGGGTATCACCGCAGGTCGCGCCGGTGTGAGCCACCTGACGGCCGACCCGGTTTGCGCGAATGGGGGGAGGGTGCGTATGGTAGTAGATCGTTTGATCCTATGCCCGGCGCCGACACAGAAGAGCGCCGTGTGGCGCGTACTCTCCCTTGCCGTGGCTGGACCGCATTGAGGCGGTCGAAATTGCGAAAACACGGAGTTACGGGCGCGTGCCGAGACTCCGGAAGGTTTCGCATTTCGCATGTCAATTTCCAGTTCTGACCACACCGTCATGTCCGAGAACGACGTCGAGAACATCGAGGTCGTGGAGGCCGCCGAGGCCGTAGTGGCCCAGGCCCCCGAGGCGGTCGACACGACCGCGGCCTCCGAGACCCCCAGGACCGGGGCTCCCGCCGCGGACGACACCGACGAGGCAGCCTCCGAAGAGGTCGCCGAGGACGCCGAGCCGAGCGTCACGTTCGCCTCGCTCGGACTGCCCGACGGCATCGTCCGCAAGCTCGCGCAGAACGGTGTGACGGCCCCCTTCCCGATCCAGGCCGCGACCATCCCGGACGCGCTGGCCGGCAAGGACATCCTGGGCCGTGGCCGTACCGGCTCCGGCAAGACCCTCTCCTTCGGTCTGCCGACCCTGGCCGCGCTGGCCGGCGGTCACACCGAGAAGAAGAAGCCCCGCGCGATCATCCTCACGCCGACCCGTGAGCTCGCGATGCAGGTCGCGGACGCCCTTCAGCCCTACGGCGACGTGCTCGGCCTGAAGATGAAGGTCGTCTGCGGCGGTACGTCGATGGGCAACCAGATCTACGCGCTGGAGCGCGGTGTCGACGTCCTCGTCGCCACCCCGGGCCGGCTGCGCGACATCATCAACCGTGGCGCCTGCTCCCTGGAGAACGTCCAGGTCGCGGTCCTCGACGAGGCCGACCAGATGTCGGACCTGGGCTTCCTGCCCGAGGTCACCGAGCTGCTCGACCAGATCCCCGGTGGCGGCCAGCGCATGCTCTTCTCCGCCACCATGGAGAACGAGATCGGCACGCTCGTCAAGCGCTACCTGAGCAACCCGGTCACCCACGAGGTCGACAGCGCCCAGGGCAACGTCTCGACGATGTCGCACCACGTCCTCGTCGTGAAGCCGAAGGACAAGGCGCCCGTCACGGCCGCGATCGCCGCCCGCAAGGGCCGCACGATCATCTTCGTCCGCACCCAGCTGGGCGCCGACCGCATCGCCGAGCAGCTCATCGAGTCCGGCGTGAAGGCCGACGCGCTGCACGGCGGTATGACGCAGGGTGCCCGTACCCGTGTCCTCGAGGACTTCAAGAAGGGCTACGTCAACGCCCTCGTCGCCACCGACGTCGCCGCCCGCGGCATCCACGTCGACGGCATCGACCTGGTGCTGAACGTGGACCCGGCCGGAGACCACAAGGACTACCTGCACCGCTCGGGCCGTACCGCCCGCGCCGGCAAGTCCGGTGTCGTCGTCTCGCTGGCGCTTCCGCACCAGCGCCGTCAGATCTTCCGCCTCATGGAGGACGCGGGCGTCGACGCCTCGCGCCACATCGTCCAGGGCGCGGGCGTCTTCGAGCCCGAGGTCGCCGAGATCACGGGCGCCCGTTCGCTGACCGAGGTCCAGGCGGACTCCGCGAACAACGCGGCCAAGCAGGCCGAGCGCGAGGCCGCCGACCTCACCAAGCAGCTGGAGCGCGTCCAGCGCCGTGCCGTCGAGCTGCGCGAGGAGGCCGACCGTCTGGTCGCCCGTGCCGCCCGCGAGCGGGGCGACGACCCGGAGGCGGCGGTGGCCGAGGTCGCCGCCGAGGCCGAGGCCGCGCTGGTGGCCGCCGCGACCGTGCCGGAGCAGCCGGCCGCGCGCGACGACCGTCGTGACGACCGGGGCAACTACGCCCGCCGTGACGACCGTGGCGGCGACCGCCGCGACGACCGTGGTGGGTACCGCGGTGGCAACGACCGTGTCGGCGAGCGCAGCGGCCGTCCCTCCGGTGGCTCCGGCTACCGTGGCAGCAACGACCGTCCGTCGTTCCGCGGCAGCAACGACCGCCCGTCGTCCGGTGGCTTCCGCTCCGGTGGTGGCGAGCGTCGTGACGACCGTGGTGGCCGTTCTTTCGAGCGTCGTGACAACGACCGTCCGTCGTTCAACCGTGACCGTCGTGACGAGCGCCCGTCCGGTGGCTTCCGCTCCGGTGGTGGCGAGCGTCGTGACGACCGCCGCGACGACCGTGGTGGCCGTTCCTTCGAGCGTCGTGACAACGACCGCCCGTCGTTCAACCGCGACCGTCGTGACGAGCGCCCCTCCGGCGGTTTCCGCTCCGGTGGCAGCGACCGGCCGTTCAACCGCGACCGTCGTGACGACCGCCCCTCCGGCGGCTTCCGCTCCGGTGGCAGCGACCGTCCGACCGGCCGCCGTGACGACCACCGTGGTGGCACCGGCACGGGTACCGGCACCGGCACCTTCGGCCGCCGCGACGACAAGCCGCGCTGGAAGCGCAACGGCTGACCGTCGCTGATCGACTGACGCGGGGCCCGTACAGCACTCAGGTGCTGTACGGGCCCCGCTGCGTTGAACGGGTTCGAAACCCACCCTCGTTTCCGTGTACGTCCTGTCAGGATCCGTCGACTCACGTGGGGGTACGTGCCGGGGGGGGCAGGTACGGGCGGCCAAGTGCGCCCGGAAGCGGTCCGGTTCGGATGACAGCCGTTCCTTCGTCCTCCACACCTGCGTACTCGTCAGCCAGGGGAGGAACGGCGACCGGGCCGGGGTCCTGCTGGTCCGCGACTGCGCCGGGGTCCTGTGGCGCTACGCCGGAACGGGCAAGGGCAGGCTCGCGCCCAAGGCGCGGATCGGCTCGGGCCGGCAGCAGCGCAACGCGCTGGCGGCGGTCGGGGACATCACGGGAGACGGGAAGAACGGCCTGCCCGCGAGGGACAAGGCCGGGGTGCTCCGGCGCTACAACGGGACGGGCACGGGGGCGTTCGCGGCGCGGTCCAAGACGGGGCCGGGCCGCCGGCAGAAGTACCCCCGCGCTGTTCCAGGAAGGCCGGCGGGGCGCGCCACGGATTCCCTCGCAGGGCCTTCCGGTGCGCCGTGCGCGGCGCCTCACGCGGGCAACGAGTGGGGTACGGGGCGCATGTCGTACCCCCGGCGAGGGCATCGCTGGGGGCATGACAAACGACGAAGCGGTGGCCGCCGAGCCACCACCGGACGCTCTTCAAGGCCCTCCGGCCGCCCTCTCCGACGAGGAGCGGCTGGCCGAGCTCGGCTACACCCAGGTGCTCGCGCGCCGCATGTCCGCCTTCTCCAACTACGCCGTGTCGTTCACGATCATCTCGGTGCTCTCCGGCTGTCTGACCCTGTACCTGTTCGGCATGAACACGGGCGGGCCCGCCGTCATCACCTGGGGCTGGGTCGGGGTCGGGCTGATGACGCTGTTCGTCGGCCTGGCCATGGCCGAGATCTGTTCGGCCTACCCGACGTCCGCGGGCCTGTACTTCTGGGCCCACCGCCTGGCCCCACCGCGTTCGGCTGCGGCTTGGGCGTGGTTCGCCGGCTGGTTCAACGTGCTCGGCCAGGTCGCCGTCACCGCGGGCATCGACTTCGGGGCGGCGTCCTTCCTCGGCGCCTATCTGAACCTCCAGTTCGGCTTCGAGGTCACACCAGGCCGCACGATCCTGCTCTTCGCCGCGATCCTGGTCCTGCACGGCCTGCTGAACACCTTCGGCGTCGGCATCGTCGCCGTCCTCAACAACGTCAGCGTGTGGTGGCACGTGGTCGGGGTCGCCGTCATCGTGGGCGCCCTCACCTTCGTACCGGACTCGCACCAGTCGGCGTCGTACGTCTTCACCGAGTTCGTCAACAACACCGGCTGGGGCAGCGGCTTCTACGTCGTGATGATCGGCCTGCTGATGGCGCAGTACACCTTCACCGGGTACGACGCCTCCGCCCACATGACGGAGGAGACCCATGACGCGGCGGTGGCGGGCCCGCGCGGCATCGTGCAGTCGATCTGGACGTCCTGGATCGCCGGTTTCGTGCTCCTGCTGGGCTTCACCTTCGCCATCCAGTCGTACGACGGCGCCCTGAACTCCCCGACCGGCGCCCCGCCCGCCCAGATCCTGCTGGACGCGCTCGGCGCCACCACCGGCAAGCTCCTGCTGCTCGTCGTGATCGGCGCCCAGCTGTTCTGCGGCATGGCCTCGGTGACCGCGAACAGCCGCATGATCTACGCCTTCTCGCGCGACGGGGCGCTGCCCTTCTCCCGCGTCTGGCACACGGTCAGCCCTCGCACCCGCACGCCCGTCGCGGCGGTCTGGCTGGCCGCGCTCGGCGCGCTCGCCCTCGGGCTCCCGTACCTGATCAACGTCACCGCGTACGCCGCCGTGACGTCCATCGCGGTGATCGGCCTCTACATCGCCTACGTCATCCCCACGCTGCTCAGGCTGCTGCGGGGCGACGACTTCGTCCGGGGACCCTGGCACCTGGGCCGGTGGTCCAGGCCCATCGGCATCGTCGCGGTGACCTGGGTCGGTGTGATCACGGTGCTCTTCATGCTGCCCCAGGTGTCCCCGGTCACCTGGGAGAGCTTCAACTACGCGCCCCTGGCGGTCCTGGTGGCTGGTGTCCGCGCGGCACTGGTTCCTGAAACCGGGCGTCCCGGTTCACAAACGCACGATCAAGGGCGAAAGCAACGACTGACCTGTCCTCCCCCGGCCACGACAGGGCCCGGCACCGGATACCCGATCGGCTGCCGGGCCCGGGGGAGCTATGCTCGGGGGAGATCCATCACGGGCCGTTAGCTCAATTGGTCAGAGCAGCGGACTTTTAATCCGTTGGTTGTGGGTTCGAGTCCCACACGGCCTACGTGGAGCAGGGCAGGGAGATGTCCTCTGACCTGCGGTGGAGCGCCCCGATCGGTTTCGGCCGGTCGGGGCGCTCTGTTGTTCCAGGGCGCGTGCGTGAGCGGATCGTCACCGGTCCTCCTGCGGACGGGTGTCTTGCCGCTGAGTCACACGGGGAGTGGCGGGCCGATGCCCATCCATCCCTCGCGTATGCCGTCGAGCCCTTGGAGGATTGGCGACGGGTCGTTGGTGGGCCCGCCCAGATTACGGATGAGGATGTCGCGGCACAGGTGCTGGAGCACGCAGGTCGTCATGTGGTGGACGTAAGAGGGGTCACCGTCTGCGGAGAACATCCCCAACGACATGTGTACTCCCCACGCGTAGCGAAGGGGTGAGTCAGGCCGGAGCGCCTGTACCTGCCCAGGCTGGCACGTCCGCCAGTTCCCGCGCTCGGCAGTTACGAAGATCAGGCATTCAGGGCCGATCCAAAGAACACGGGTCCATCGCTCGCCGCAGCAGAGCGAGCAGAATCCGTCCGTCCACGTATTGCCGTCGTCAGTCTCTGCTGCGGCGGGCAGACCGCCGCGCGCACTTGGCGATGCCGGGTATGGCCTGAGGTCATGGCCAGTTCTACAGGCACAGCTCCGCCCTCAAGATCACTCGCTCGGGACAGCTGCCCTGGCCGGATCCTGCTTGTCGGCGTCGGCGAAGAGGAGAGTGGGTTCGGCCAGGATGTCCCTGCCGGACTCGCTTGCAGCGTTGCCGACCGGCCGGAGGCAGTGCAGTTTCAGCTGCTCCACGCCGTAGCCCTGGAGTACGCGAGCGAGCGGCAGTACCTCTTCGATGTTGCGTGAGGTGACCGTCATGGTGGCCCCGGAGCGGACCCCGAGTCGCTGGGCGATTTCGAGAGCGCTCAGCGCGCTGCGGTAGCTTCCGAACTTGCGGATGTGGTCGTTGGTCGAGCCGATGCCCTCCAGCGATACCCGGAGCAGGTCCAGGTCGGGGGCGATCTCGGTCAGCCGGCGCTCGATCCGGTAGCCGTTGGTGCAGATCTCGACCCGCAGCCCAAGATCCCGCTTGGCGTACTGGACGACCTGGGTGAGGTCCCGATAGACGAACGGTTCGCCGCCCAGCAGGGTGACAGCCTCGGTGCCGTACTGGTCGCGCATGAGAGCGAGGAGATTGATCGCCTCGTCCGCGGTGAAGGCGTCGGCGTGCTGGAGCCGCGTGCCGTGGAAGCAGTGCAGACATTCGAAGTTGCAGCGGTACAGCAGCTGCAGGTACAGCATCCGGATTCTGCGGATCCCGGTGACTTCGCTGATCACGAGGGTCTCCTTCGGGCGTTTGCCTGGTGGGAGACCTGATATTGGCGGGACAGGTGCGGACCCCGTCACCGCGTATCGGGACGCTCCAAGGACGTCCTGGGACGTTTTTAGGATGCCGCGAACGTCTCCAGGATCCCGAGGAGGCGATCGGTGTCCACGAGATCGGGCAGCACCCTCTGAGCACCGGCAGCGGCCAGTTCCTCGGCGCTGTGGACGCCGGAGGCGACTGCGATGATCTCGGAGCCCGTAGCGATCGCGGCCTCGACGTCCCTGGGCGGATCGCCCACGAGCACGACGGGCACGTCACCTTGCGCACCTCGCAGCCGCTGAGCACGCTCACGGGCGACAGCAACCAGGTCCGGCCGCTGGAGAGCATCAGCACCATAGGCGCCAACTCGCAGATCGAGCAGGGAGTCAAGGCCGAAGGCCGATACCTTCACCCGCGCGTTGGCCGCGATATTGCCGGTGAGTACCGAGGACACCCAGGCACTGCGTACGGAGGCTTCCTTCAAGATCTCACGCACGCCAGGCAAGGCTGTTCCGCGTCGGCTGAGCTCGGACAGACGCGCGTCACCTGCGGCCGTGAGGGCCTCCTCGACAGCAGCCCAGTCCGGCTCGGCCACACCGTTTCGGTGGAACATGTCGCGCATGATCAGGCGATCCGTACGACCTTCCGTCCGAGCCGGCCCCATGGGCTCTCTCCCCGACAGCGCTGTGAAGGCAGCGGCGTAGATCTCCTTGCTGACCCCGGCATTCTCGATCAGTGTGTGGTCGATGTCCCAGAGGACGATGAGCTCCATACGCCCAGCGTAAGCACCCTTGTCGTGCCGTCGACGTCCCGCAGAACGTCCCGGAACGTCCTTGCCGCTCCCGGCCCCTTCAGCTTGTATGACGCCTGTGAACGAGCGACTGCACTCCGTACTCGCCCAGCGCGGCATCCCACCCGAATCCCTCGCCGAAGTCTGCGAGGTGGACCCCAAAACGGTGAGCCGGTGGCTCGGCGGCCGTGTTCCCCACGCTCGTCACCGCTTCCGCGTCGCCGGGCACTTGCGGGTGGAGGAGCTGTTTCTGTGGCCGGCACCCGTACGCAGTAGCCGACAGCAAGCCGTTGGGTGGGAGCAGGAGCTGGTCACGACTTACCAGAACCGGGCGAGCGTCCCACGAGAGACGTGGCTGTCGCTGCTCAAAGGCGCGCAGGAACAGATCAGCGTCCTCGTCTTCTCCGGCACCTTCTTCGCCCAGTCCAACCCCCCCGTCGCGAAGATGCTCGCCGAGCGCGCCTCGGACGGGGCACGAGTGCGGCTCTGCTTCGGCGATCCGAACGGCCAGGCAGCAGCCATCCGGGGCCGGGAGGAGGGCATCGGCGACACCCTCGCCGCCAAGATCCGCGCCTCCCTCACCTACTACCGGCCTCTACTCTCCGAGGCAGGCTGCGAGGTGAGACTGCACGACACCACCCTCTACACCTCCATGTTCCGCTACGACAACAACCTCCTGGTTAACCCACATATTTGGGGCCAACCAGCCAGCGCCAACCCCATCCTGCATCTCCGTAGAGCTGACACCGCAGGCTGGTTCGACAACTACGCTCAGAGTTTCGAAGCTGTCTGGGCCACCGCACGGCCCTGGACACCAGACCGGGAGGGGCCCGCTTCACATGGGCAGGACTGAGTACTACAACGACCCCAACGCCCCCAAGGCGAATACGCTCATCCCCGCCAACAACCTCCTCGTCGTCGACGAAAACGGCGCCATACTGCTCCAGCGACGCCGGGACACCGGCCAGTGGGCCCTGCCGGGCGGCGCACAGGACATCGGCGAGACCGCGGCCCAGTGCGCCGTGCGCGAGTGCCTGGAAGAGACCGGGATCATCGCCGAGATCACGGGCTTCCTGGGGGTCTACACGAACCCGAACCACATCGTGGCCTATACAGACGGCGAGATCCGCCAGCAGTACGAGAACACCTACATTGGCCGCCCTGTAGGCGGCGAGCCCACCATCAACGACGAAGCCGACGGCGTCCGATACGTCCAGCCCAACGACCTGGACAACTACGACATCCACCCCAGCATGCGCCAGCAGATCGGCGACTACCTCGCCGGCACATACCCTTACCTGGGCTGAGCCGCCAACGCCGCCTCCACCCGCCCTACGGCCGCCAGGATGTCCGGCGATGCCCGACGGATGAACCGCCCCACCTGGCTGTCGGACCCGTATCGCCCGGTGATCTCGGCCAGCCGAGAATCGACCGTAGTGACCTGGCCGTCTGGTGTGGTCGTCATGTCGCAGTACACAAGTGCGTCCACAAGGCGCTGGTTGTCCAGAAGTGGAAACTCGGCTTCCAGCACGGCCCGCAATCCGTGCTCCTCTGCCTCCAGCAACGCAAACGAGTGGTTGGCTACGAGCCGGACCAGCCGTTCGTCAGCAGCGTGGATGTCACGCAGGAACCGAGCGCCGTCCAGCGGGTGAAAACCAGTGATGGCCAGGCGCGGCGCATATCCCACATCGTGCAGGATGGCCGCACAGATTAGAAGTTCTGCGTCGTTACCCACAGCCCCGGCCAGCCCCATTGCGCGCTGTGCGACCCCTTGCGAGTGCGCCCACCGCCGAGCAAGCGGCTCAGCCAATTCCCCCTCGGCCACCGCACATGCCCAAGGTGCAATCGCTTCATCCATGGTCGGTAGGTGCCCAGGTGCATCCTTACTCAGTCTCAGCCAGATCGATCAGAGCGTCACTGCCCAGCCAGCCCCGACTGGAGATCGTGCGGGCGCAACATTCGCCATCGACGCAACGTGCTCTGCGCCCAGAATTGAACCCGCCTCACAGGCTCGACAGACTGGGATCGACATGTACCGCGTCGTTCTGATTCGCTGGCGGACCTCGCACAGCGCTTACCACTCACGCGGCACAGCATTTGGGAAGCGCCCTGCGCTGCGATGCCCCGCAGCTTAGAGTCAATGCGTGAGCGATGCGTGAGCGGACGTATTGGCACGACGCGCGCAGATTTGGACCGGGCGTCGAGGGCGAGGCTCTGACCAGGAAATCTTGGATCACGGGGTTGCCTGGCGGAGGTCCCGGCAGGATTTTGCCGGGACTTTTTAGTCCGTTGGTTGTGGGTTCGAGTCCCACACGGCCTACCACTGGATCCCAGGTCAGAGTGTGTTCTTCTGGCCCGGGGCAAACCTTTGTCCGAGTCCGTCCCGGGCAGCTGCCCGATCCATGCTCCGTGGACGTGCGGACGACGACGCAACGAAGCCCCGACCGCCTTCGCGGCCGGGGCACCCTGCTGTCCGGCGCGGTGGAGGCCGCTGCGGACAGCCGATGAGTTCCCGGGGCGAGGCGAGTCTTCCTCTACGGGTGCTGTAGCCGGCGGTTGGAGGAAGTCATGAGTGATGTCTGGCCGATGGTCCATGCGGAGCGCGCGGCGCTCATCGAGGACCTCGAGAATCTCGACGACCGGCAGTGGGAGGAGCCGTCGCTCTGCGCCGGGTGGACGGTGCGCGACGTGGCAGCCCACCTGACGGACACGGCTCGGACGACCCGCCTGGGTTTCCTGGCCGGTCTCGCCCGGGCGCGGTTCGACTTCGACCGCCAGAACGCCCGCGGTGTCGACCGCGAACGGGGTGCCTCACCACAGGAGACCCTGGAGCGGCTCCGCCGGGTCGCGGTCCGCAGGTCGACACCGCCGGCGCCCCTCGACAGCCGGCTCGTCGAGGAGATCGTGCACGGCGAGGACATCCGCCGTCCCTTGGGGCTCTCCCGCTCCTACCCGAGGGAGGCCGTCGTCAGGTCACTTCGTCTGCAGGTCCGGACTCCGGCCTCCTTCGGCGGGGCCAAGGAGCTCGTGTCCCGTGTCCGGCTGACGGCTGCTGACGCCGACGTGTCGATCGGCGAGGGGCCGGAGGTGAGCGGACCCGCGCTCTCACTGCTCCTGGCCGTCTCCCGTCGGCGGGTGGCGCTGGACGACCTCTGCGGGCCGGGGGTCGCCGTGCTGGCTGCGGCGATCTGACGGGGTCTGCCTCCGTGCCCTCGTCCGTGGGTCCCGGCCGCGTCGTGCCCTCCCGGAACTCGCGTTCTCAGAGGCTGTACTTCTCGACGGCCGCAGGGGTGACGGGGGTGAAGAAGTTGACGAGGTTGCCGTCCGGGTCGCGGAACAGCAGCGACCGGTTGCCCCACGGCATGGTGGTGGGCCCGGCCACGAAGTCGGTGTCGAAGGCGCTCAGGTTCCGGTGCACGAGGTCCACGTCGTCCACGAGGAACTCGGTGATCACGCTGTGGTTCGCCGCGGGGCGGGCGGAGCCGGGGGCGAACAGCGGGACGGTACGGGTGCTCCCGATCGCGAGGGTGGCGGCGGGGGTCCTGAGCTCGGCGAAGTCCTCGGTGGCCCAGGTCGCCCCCACCCCGGTGACCCGCTCGTAGAACGTGACGAGGCGCGCGACGTCGTCGGTGATGATGCGGATCGAGACGAAGTTCATGATGGGCTCCAAAGTCGTGCCGGTGTCGTGCGCGTCGCAGGCTAGGGGCCGTAAAGGACAGAATCGGTCCTGTATCCGCATCCGGTTGCGAACGTGCCTCGTAGCGTCGGCCGCATGCTGATGTTCCTGGCCCTGTTGTGGCCGGGTCCGGGCACGTAAGGGGGCCGGGCCCGGCCACCGGCTCGGCGGCGATGACCGCAGCGCGCGGCGCAGTTTGGATCAGCTGACCGGCGGCCCGGCCGCGAGGGGCCGGTGCCGCTTGTCAGGGGCCGGCCTCCGCCGAGCCGTTCTTCGACGGACGAGGGCTACGGGCGCATCGGCTGTCAGCCCTCGGCGCGGTGGCGCACGGCCGCCCCCAGCAGGGTGCGGAGCAGGCGCCAGGCGCGGGTCCGGCGAGCTCTGTCGGGAGACCACAGGTAGACGATGCTGAGCACGCAGACCAGCGAGCAGGCGAGCAGAACACTCGTCATCGAGAGCAGGGCGAGGAAGGTCATGTTGTTCGGCTCCTCCAGAGGGTGACAGCGAGAAAGGCCAGGTGGCCTCGGTGTCCTCCCAGCATTCGGCGCCTCGTTGCGGCCTTTCCGCGAGAGTGCCGTCTTCGGACGAACGCGTACGCGGCACAAGGGAGTTGTGACGGTGCTCGCCGGCTCCTGACATTTCTTGACACCCCTGCGGCGAGGAGGGCCTTGCTGCGATGATCGGGTGATACGGGGGACCGGAGGGGGAACACGGCTTTGGCAGGCTCGCAGTGGTCGCGAGGGGACGCCTTGGAGCGGCTCAGATATGAGCTGCAGATGCTGCACAGGCGAGGGGGCGAGCCCAGTTTCCGCACCATCGCGCAACGGACGGCCAAGGCGATCAGTCACACCACGGCGGGCAACGTACTGAGGTGCGACAGTGCTCCGGGGTGGGGCCCGCTGGAGCTTGTGGTGGAGGCGCTGGGCGGTGACACGGACACGTTCCGCACCCTCTGGGTGGCAGTGCGGGACGAGACCTCTCCGCTCGTGCTGCCGGCGCCGGCAGCGTGGGTGGACGACGAGCCGGACAACACCCAGTCCGTAGGCGAGTTGGGCATGCAGGACCTCGAGGCCGCCGAGGACGACCTCCACGAGTCCGCGACGGAGCGCGAACGCCGGGAGGGTGAGGCCCGGCTCGAGCTGTTGACCGCCATCGAGACGCGGGCAGACCTCACCGACCGCCTGGGCGGCCTGCGCGAGAAGCTGGGGCGGGAGCGCGGGCTCAACGAAGGGCTGCGTGCCCGTATCGCTGCTCTGGAAGCGGAGCGGGACGCTCAGAGCCGACGCGTCGACCGTCTCCAGGACGAGCTGCGCTCGGTCAGCGAGGAGCGGGTGGTGCTACTGGAGAAGCTGAACGCGCTCAACGTCCGACGGACCGAGCTCAACTTCGACTGGGCGCGCGAAGAGGAGAAGCTACGGCGTGGGGCCGAGAAGGCCCGCAAGGACATGCGGGCCGAGGCCAGGGATCTGCGCGAACGACTCGAAGCGGCAGAGGCGCTGCTCGAGTCGGTCCTCGCCGAACAGGCCGCACGCGAGACCGGGCCGGGTGAGGTGGGCACGGCCGGCCGCGTGGCAGGCCGGGGCAGGCCTTGGTACCGCTCCTTCCGTAAGCCTGGCTGAGGCGTGGGGGGGTTCCAGGATGGGCACCCCCTCCCTCGTGCGGCTCAGGGCCGTGGCCAGGGACGGCCGCCGATGCGCTCGATGTCGGAGTTGAAGCGGCGCAGGTAGCCGGCGAACGCGGAGATGTCCTCGTCGGGCCAGTCGGCCATGACGCGCTCCAGTGAGCTGACCATTCCCTCGCGTTCCGAGTCGAGGGTCCTCGCGCCCTCCTCCGTGATGCGGAACTTGCGGGCCATGCCCCCGTCCGGGTCGGGGATGCGCTCCACGAATCCGGCTCGCATGACCGCGGCGGTCTGCCGGTTGAGGGTGGATACGTCGAGGTCGAAGGCCTCGCTGAGCTCGCCGACGGACATCGGGCCCTGGATGCGGATGCGGCTGAGCAGGACATACGCGCTGCGCTCCAGGAGGCCGTCCTTGCGGCGTCCCTTTCTGTGGGTCAGCAGGCCGTGCCGGCTGAGCAGCATCTGCTCGTACTCGACCTCTTGCGTTGCCCTGTTCATGCGCGGGCACCTCCTGCTTCCTGCCGGGCGAGGCCGGTGTGTCGTCGTGCCGTGGTGCGTGCTGGCTTCATCGTATGTTCACGAGGACATGCATAGGCCACACCATGTGCATAATGCAATAGGCGTGTACGATGCCAAGTCTTCCACCGACAGATAGCCGAGGACCCGCGATATGGACGCCCCCCAGCCCACAGCCCGCACAGGCGGCGTGATCACGACGTTGGCCCTCGCCGGCACCGTCGCTGCGGTGATGCAGACGCTGGTGACCCCGCTCATCGCCGAGCTGCCACGGATTCTGGACACCTCGTCGTCGAACGCGGCCTGGGTGGTCACCGTCACCCTCCTGGTCGCCGGTGTGTGCGTCCCGGTCACCGGAAGGCTCGGTGACCTTCTCGGCAAGCGCCGGATGCTGCTGGCCTGCGCGGTGCCGCTGGTCGTGGGCTCGGTGGTGTGCGCACTGGCCTCCTCCGTGGTCCCGATGATCGTCGGGCGTGGCCTCCAGGGCATGGGTATGGGCATGGTGCCGCTGGGTATCGCCCTGCTTCGTGACGTGGTGCCCGCCGAGAAGCTCAGCGGCTCGATCGCCCTCGTGAGTGCCTCCATGGGCATCGGCGGCGCCCTCGGTCTGCCGATCTCCGCCGCCGTCGCCGAATACACCAGCTGGCGCGTGCTGTTCTGGGGTTCCGCCGTCCTCGCGGTGATGATCGCCGTACTCATCTGGGCCTTCGTCCCGGACGTCCCGGCCGGCGCCAAGGGACAGCGCTTCGACGCACCCGGCGCGATCGGGCTCGCCATCGGCCTGGTGTCCCTCCTGCTGGCCATCTCCAAGGGCGCGGACTGGGGCTGGGGTTCGGGCACCACGCTCGGCCTGTTCGCCGTGGCGGTCGTGGCCCTCGGCGCCTGGGGGTTCTACGAGCTGCGCACCCGTGACCCGCTCGTCGACCTGCGCACCACCGCCCGCCCGCGCGTGCTGCTGACCAACATCTCGTCGATCCTGGTCGGCGTCGGCATGTACTCGTTCATGCTGATCGCGCCGCAGCTGCTGCAGTTCCCGGAGGCCACGGGGTACGGCCTGGGCCAGTCGATGCTGGCAGCCGGCCTCTGGATGGCTCCCGGCGGCGTGATGATGATGATCGTCTCCCCGCTCGGCGGGAAGCTGATCAACGCGCGCGGCCCCAAGATCGCCCTCGTACTCGGCGCGCTCGTGATCTCCCTGGGCTACGGCATCTCCCTGTTCCTCATGGGCTCGGCCTGGGGCCTGATGATCGTCGGCATCGTCATCAACAGCGGTGTCGGCCTCGCCTACGGTGCGATGCCCGCCCTGATCATGAGCTCGGTCCCGCTCTCGGAGACGGCTGCGGCCAACGGCTTCAACACCCTGATGCGCTCCCTGGGCACCACCATCGGATCAGCCGTGATCGGTGTGGTGCTGGCGCAGATGACCATCGACCTCGGCGGCTTCTCGCTCGCTTCCGAGGACGGCTTCCGCGTCGGCCTGATGATCGGCTGCGGAGTCGCCCTGATCGCGGCCGCGGTGGCCGCGTTCATCCCTGGCCTCGTCCGTCCCGCCGCGTCCGGCGACAGGACGGGCCCCGCGGCCGGGAAGGTCTCGGTCGAAGCCTGACCCCTCCAGCGGATGCGCCCCGGCCGGTTCCACCGGCCGGGGCGCATCCGTGTGCGGGGGCTCAGGGACGGGGCTCAGGAACTTTCTTCTGCACGGGCATTGACCGTGGGAGTGGGCCGACTTACGTTCTTCGCGTTGTCCTTCGTATGTCATATATGAGACGCGATATGAGAGCCGAGCGCCGTATGCAGCCAGCCCCGAGCCCTCTCCCCTGCCGCCCCCGGCGCCGCGGGAGACGCTGAACACTCCCGTCCGCCCTCGACGGAAGGGGCATGCGCCGTGTCCGCCGGTTGCTTCCGGACCTGGCGGGACAGGGCACGCGGGCGATCGGACTCGCCCCGGCTCACCGGTCCCCTCCGGCTCCGCAGGACCGCCGGACTCCTGCGCTACCCGAAGCACCTCCACCCGCACGGCCGCACGTTGCGGTGACCTGTCGCCCGGCCCCCCCCCGCCGGTGAGCACTCAGAGAAGAGAGCCGACCATGATCAAGACCCGCAACAGCCGTCTCGCCGCCGCGATATCACTGGTCTCCGCGTTGGCCCTCACGGCCACCGCCTGCGGTGACGACGGCAGCGGCGTCGCCGGTGCGAAGGGCGCCGAAGGCCCGGGCACCGGAAAGATCGTGTTCTGGGACGAGAACGGCGGCGTCCGTACGGCGATCTGGAAGGAGATCATCGCCGACTTCGAGAAGGCGAACCCCGACATCGACGTGCAGTACGTGGGCATCGCCTCCACCGAGGCCCAGTCCAAGTACGACACCGCCATCCAGGGGGGCGGCCTCCCGGACGTCGGAGGCGTGGGAGCAGCCATGGTCGCCGGTATCACCGCGCAGGACGCGCTGGAGCCGCTGGACGACCGGATCGAGGGCAGCTCCCTCAAGGGCAAGCTCAACGAGGCGATGATCGAGAACGTGCGGAGCGCCGCCGGCCGGGACGAGACGTACACGGTGCCGATCTCCGCCACCAACGGCGTCCTCTACTACCGTACGGACCTGTTCGAGAAGGCCGGGCTGGGCGAACCGAACACGTGGGACGAGTTCTACAAGGCCGCGGCGAAGCTGACGGAGAAGCAGAAGAACCAGTTCGGCTACACCATCCGCGGCGGCCCGGGCTCGATCGCCCAGGCGCTGGACTCGATGTACGGACAGTCGGGCATCGAATCCTTCTGGGACGAATCCGGGACGAAGACCACGGTCAACGACCCGAAGAACGTCGCGGCACTGGAGAAGTACACCGGTCTGTACAAGAAGGCCACTCCGGAGGCCGACCTCAACAACGACTTCACGAAGATGGTCGCCCAGTTCGACGCCGGTGGCATCGCCATGCTCAACCACAACCTGGGCTCCTACCAGGACCACGTGAGCTCGCTCGGCGTCAAGAAGTTCCGCGGTATCCCGCAGCCCGAACTGGCGGACGGCACCCGGGTGATGGTTTCCAACCCGGTCTCCGGCCTCGGTCTGATCAAGTCGTCGGAGAACAAGGCGGCGGGCTGGAAATTCATCGAGTTCGCCGCCTCCCACGCCTCGAACTCCAAGTTCAGCGAGTCCGCGGGTCTGATCCCGGCCAACAAGGAGGCCGCCGAGGACCCCTGGCTCGACAAGGCCGAGACCACCAAGCTCGGTGCCGAGGCGCTGTTCTCCGGCAACACCAAGATCGTTCAGCTTCCCTACTACCTGCCGGACTGGAACACCCTCTCCAAGGCCGACAGCGAATCGGGCTTCCAGAAGGTGCTGCTCGGCAAGTTGAGCGCCAAGGAATTCCTGGACACGTTCGCCGAGAGCCTCGACGCGGCGCAGGCGGAGTGGAAGGAACAGCAGGGCTGACGGGCGGGGCCGACTGACCACCCCTTCCGCCAGGTGCGCCGGTCCGCGTTCACCTTTCCCTGCGCCGTACGGGCCACGCCGGTTTCCCTGCGCCGTACGGGCCACGCCGGGCCGACCGTCCCGAGCCCGGCGCCGGCATCCGGCTCGCGAGTGCCGGTCCCGGGGGGTCAGGCCGGCTTTCCTGCCTGACCGTCCCTGCGCCGCCGGACGGGCGGAAGCGTGACTTCCGGCGAGCCTGCCTGCGCGGTCGGCCATGACGGGTGCCCGCGAAGTCCCTGTGTGTGCCCGGGGGCGGGGCCGCGGCGTCCGGCCCGTGCGGTCGCAGGCGGAACACCGGTCCGGTACCGGACGTACTCGGCCGGTGCGGTGACGCGGCGGGAGTGGGCCCGTGGGACCTCCGCCGCTCCCGCGGACACCGAGCCCGGGGACGTGCCGGGCGCCACGGGGGCCGGACGGACCTCTGCGGGCGCCCCTAGTCCAGGCCTTTCTCCCGCAGTTCGTACATCAGGAGGAACGTCCGGTAGGTCTCCGCGGACACCTCCAGACAGACGTCCGGCCGGTTGGTCCACGTCGACGTGTTGTCGAGGGCCCGTCGGCAGGCCGTCTCGGTCTCTGCCTCGGACGGGATGTTCGAGATGAACGCGGCGATCAGCAGGACCACTGCGAAGACGACCACGCCGATACGGATGCGCATGGTCACCCAACGACCGTGCGGCCGGGCCGGTCACTCGGGGCGGCTCACCGGCATCCGGTCATTCGGGTTCGTCGGTGACCGGCGGCAGGTCGGGCTCGATGAACAGGCCCGCGTACTGCGGTGTGGGCAGCGGGGCCGCGTTGCCCGTCTCGGCGTTCGTGGTCGCGGACGTGCGCTCGGCGTGCCGCTGGGTCGTGCGGGCAGGCATGTCGGTCATCTCAGGAGTCCTGTACGTAGGTGTGCGGTGAGAGCCCCGTGACCGAGCCGCTGCGTCAAATGCCGGACTGGTCCCGACCGGTACGGCGACGATGTGCCGCTACCGGTCCCGCGCCGCTCCGGGGGCGGCCGGATCATCATGCGGTGCATGCAGACTGTAACCCTCCCGGCACGGCTTTCCCCCGGTATTGCGCCCCCGGCGTGACGGTCAGTGCGGCGGTGCGGGCTCGATGTTCTGGTTTGCGTGGAAGAGGTTGTGCGGGTCGTAGACCCGCTTGGCCTCCGAGAGCCGGTCGTAGTGGCCCCGGTAGGTGGCCCGGACGCGGTCCTGGGACTCGCCGGTGCCGATGAAGTTCACGTAGCCGCCGCCCATGGAGTGCGGGTGCAGAGCCTCCCAGTAGCCGACGGCCCACTCCTTCAGCGCGGCCGCGTTCGCCGGGTCGGGGTCGATGCCCGCGATGACCCCGGACCAGAGGGCGTCACGATAGGCCCAGGCGGTGTCGTCGGGGCCGACCCGGCCGGCGGCTCCGTCGACCGGGTACAGGTGCATGGTCGACAGACCGGTGGGGAGCTTCTCCGCGAAGGAGGCGTGCACGTCGACGGCCTCGTCCGTCACCCGGTCGAAGAAATCGCCGCGCCAGTACCACTGGAGCCCGGCCGGCATCAGGGCGTCGAACATGCTCTGCAGGGCCGGGTAGGGCATCGGGGTCGTGAAGTGGAAGGCGGGCGCCCCCGGTTCGTTCACCACGGCGAGGGTCTCGCCCAGGGATTCCGGGTCCGCCGTCGAGGACCAGATGACACCGCACATCTTCCGCCCGTGGATCTCCTCGGGGAAGGGCGGCCCGGGCGGGACGCTCAGCGAGGCGAAGAAGCCGTACAGGTCGTCCGGTGCCTGCGGCAGGAAGTCGCGGTACCAGCGCATGACGTCGTGGAAGAGTTCCAGGGGCCACAGGGTGATGGCGACCCCCACCGTCTCCACGGGGTGCAGCTCGAAATCGAACGACGTGACGATGCCGAAGTTGCCGCCGCCGCCCCGCAGCGCCCAGAACAGGTCTGAGTGCTCGCTCGGGTTCGCGGCGACAAATGTGCCGTCGGCCAGGACCACGTCGGCGGAGACCAGGTTGTCCACCGACAGGCCGTACTTGCGGGTGAGATAGCCGTGACCGCCGCCGAGGGTGAGTCCGCCGATGCCGGTCGTGGACATGATCCCCGCAGGGGTGGCGAGGTCGAAGGCGTGGGTGGCGTGGTCGAAATCGCCCAGCGTTGCCCCGCCGTCGGCCTGGGCGGTCTGGGTGGCCGGGTCGACCCGCACGCCCCGCATGGGGGAGAGGTCGATCGTGACCGCGTCGTCGGCGAGGCCGAGACCGGGGCCGCTGTGCCCGCCGCCGCGGACGGCCACGTCCAGGCCGTTCTCGCGGACGAAACCGACCGCCGCCATGACGTCCGCCGTGTCGTGGCACTTGACCACGGCGGCCGGCTTCTTGTCGATCATGCCGTTGTAGACCGCACGGGCCTGCCCGTACTCGGGGTCGTCCGGGCCGATGACCGGGCCGCGCAGAGCGGCTTTCATCGTCTCGAGCAGCGTGCCGTCCATGGCCGTCTCCTAGCGCGCGTGCGCCCGGCCTCCCCTGGGCACCATCGGATCGGGTGAGGCTGCTGGGCCGGCGCCGACACCTGAGGATGCCGCGCAGACGGGACCGAACACCGAAAGGCTTGCCCCTCCAGCGTCCCGCCGCTCAGGGAGCCCCGCAATCGCGGCGCGCCGTGCCCCGGTCCGGGCCCGGACCGGGGCAGGCGAGGGGTCATCCCTGCTGTGCCGCCGCGCCGTTCTCCTGCGGCGCCACGGGCAGGCGCTCTGCCGTGCCCCTGCGCAGATGGACCATGAGCCCGATGAACCCGGCCGCGAACCCGCTGAGCAGGCCCGATATCCCGTGGTTGAGCGCGTTGACGGCTGCGCTGCCGGGCACACCGATGACCAGGTAGTTGACGGCGGCGCTGATCACCGAGCCGAACACGGCGCCGAGCACTCCGCTGACGAGGGACACGCGCAGGGGCGACGGCGAGGCCGGGGAATCCGGGGCGGGTCTGTGCGGTGTGGACATGTTGGGAAGCCCTCCAGACAGGCGACAGGCAAGATCGGGGGGTGCGGCAGCACCCTTGATCACGCCACTGTGCCTGGCAACTCCGCCCGACGCACCATGTGTTGACGCATTTTGTCGGCGCGGGAAGATGCCCGGCAACGGGCGGGCCGGGGGCGGCGGCCTCAAAAGTGGTCGGAGCACCGTCCCGGATGGCGTAGAGTTGCAATCACAACGACGCGGGGTGGAGCAGCTCGGTAGCTCGCTGGGCTCATAACCCAGAGGTCGCAGGTTCAAATCCTGTCCCCGCTACTGAAAGACAGAGGCCCGGATCCTTCCAAGAGATCCGGGCCTCTGTCGTACGTCGTCACCCGGCCGCCGGTGGCCCCGCGCGCCGCATCGGCGGGCGTACGTCGCCGGTCTCCGGCCCGCGAGGAACTACGATCGGCAACGGAGACGGAACTGCCGTCTTCGTACGGGATGCAGGATCTGCGCGCAGCACCGGTTCTCCGACTGACCTCCGGAGTGCAGGGCTCCGGCGCGCTCCTCCCTTCGGCCTATGACGGGTCGCCGCTCGGCGCGGCTCCGGGCGGCCCGGGCGGGGCGCGGTACCGTCCGCAGCCGTGGGTGGACCGGGCAGGAGTGCACAGGTGGGGAAGCGGGACGTTCGGCGACGGGGCGCTGCGGGGAACGCCCGTTCCCGGCGGTTCGTGCGCGCGCTGCCCGCGGTGATGATCTGTGCCGGGGCGGCCTTCGACCTGGGGACACCGGCCGAGGTCACCGCCGTACCGCTCTTCGCCGCCGCACCGCTGATCGCCGCCCCGTTCTTCTCGCTGGCCAGCACCGTCCGGATCGGGGTGGTCGCGATCCTCGTCGTACTCGCCATCCGGATCTCGGACGGCGCACTCGCGAAGGTCGTGCCCGTCACCGACCTGCTCACCCTGGTTGTCGTCGCCGCGCTGTCCCTCGTCATCAACCGCGTCGTGCGCCGCGGGAACGAGCAGCTGGCTTCGGCAAGGGTGATCGCGGAGACCGCGATGCGCGCGGTGCTTCCGACACCCGAGGAGCGGATCGGCGGGCTGCTGGTCGCGGCGCGGTACGAGGCGGCCCAGGCGGACGAGTTCGTCGGTGGCGACCTCTACGCCGTCGCGGACACTCCCTACGGGGTGCGCCTGGTCGTCGGGGACGTACGCGGCAAGGGGCTGGACGCCGTGGCGGCGGTGGCCGTCGTGATCGGGGCGTTCCGGGAGGCCGCCGAGCAGGAGATGTCGCTGGAGGGGGTGGTCCAGCGGCTGGAGCGGGCGCTGGCCCGTGAGGGCTCGCGGCGGGGCGGGCTCGATTCCATGGAGGGGTTCGTGACCGCGGTCCTCGCGGAGGTCCCGACCGGCTCGGACACGCTGCGGGTCGTCAACCGGGGCCACCCCGAGCCGCTGGTGCTGCACGCGGACGGGGCGCTGGACGTACTGTCGCCGACCGTGCCCGCGTTGCCGCTCGGGATGGGGCTGGGCGCGTGGCCGGACCGGTCCGACGAGTGGACGCTGCCGGCCGGTGCCATGTTCCTGGCGTTCACCGACGGTCTCTCCGAGGCGCGGGACGCGAAGGGAGTCTTCTACGACCCCGCGGCACGGCTGCGCGGCCGGCTCTTCCCGGGGCCCGACGAGCTGCTGTCCGCGCTCACCGATGACGTACGGCTGCACACCGGCGGCCGGTCCACGGACGACCTGGCGCTGCTCGCGGTCGGCCGTCCCGCGCAGGGGCAGCAGGGGCGGCGGACGACCGTGAAGATCGTGCGACGGGACAGTGAATGACCGGTCGCGACCGTCGGTAGTCGAAGGACCCCGCTCCGCATAACATTTGACGCACCGTCAGAAAGTGCTGGCTGAATTGTGGGCGCTGAACTCGCCCGTTTGCGACCGTTTGGCCCCTGAAAGTCCAGGCCAGAGCGATGAACGATCTGTGGGAACAGCTTGGAATCGGACCCGGTCGTCTATTAACGTTCGATAACGCAGCGCGGTTGTACCTGTCGTCGCAAGAGGCGGCACCGCGCGCAGCGCCGAATTCCGCAAGGGAACCGGGGAACCACCTACATGGGGTGAATCGGACACCTGTGTCTCGCGAGAGACGGAGGGGCCCGTAGGAGACCTTCCTGCTCCGAACCCGTCAGCTAACCCGGTAGGCGAGAAGGAAGGAAAGGAGTGCGCCCACGTGGCGTCCAACCAGCCTGCCCCCGAGGCACCGTCATCCTTCAGGACCGGCAGCTTCGGCGATGAGGACAGGACGTGGGAGGAATGGAACCCCACCGAGGAGTCCATCCGTCCCGTACGCGGCCGTCACCGCGTAGCCAAGCAGCGCGGCCTCGCCCGTAGCTCCACCGTCCTCGGTGTCGGCGTCATCGCGGCCGTCGGTGCGGGTGGCATGGCCACCGCTCAGAGCAAGCCGCCGGTCTCCATCTCCCTTCCCGATTCCATCGCGGACAATCTCCCCGATGCCAAGTCCCTTCCCGGCGTGGGCGCGTTCATGTCCGGCGACTCCGGCTCGGACCACGAGACGGTCGCCGCCTCCTCGCCGCTCACCACCGCGGGCATCACCGCCGCCGAGGCCCAGCAGGGCACCACCGACGCCGGTGAGGCGCTGCGTGCCCGCATCCTCCAGCAGGCCGAGCAACAGCAGGCCGGAGCCGATGCCGAGGCCAAGGCGGCGGAGGAGCAGGCGGCGATCGAGGCGGCCGCGGCTCAGGCGGCGAAGCAGCAGAGCAAGGCCGAGGCCGAGGCCGCCGCGAAGAAGAAGGCGGCGGAAGAGGCGGCGAAGAAGAAAGCGGAGGCCGAGCGCCTCGCCAAGCTCGCCGCCAGCTACGCCGTCCCGACCTCCTCGTACTACATCAGCTCGACCTTCGGCCAGGCCGGTTCGATGTGGTCCTCCGGTCACCACACCGGGCTGGACTTCGCGGCCCCGACCGGCACCCCGGTCAAGGCCGTGCACAGCGGCACGGTGAAGTCGGCCGGCTACTCCGGCTCGTACGGCTACCGCACGGTCCTGGAGCTCGACGACGGCACGGAGGTCTGGTACTGCCACCAGTCCTCGATGGACGTGACCGCCGGCCAGAGGGTCACCACCGGCGAGACCATCGGCCGCGTCGGCGCGACCGGCAACGTGACCGGTGCACACCTGCACCTGGAGATCCACACCGCGGACGGCACGGGCATCGACCCGATGAGCTGGCTGCGCGGCAAGGGCCTCACGATCTGATCCCCGGTTCCGCCGTCCGGACCGGAACTGATCCGGACGACGGAACCGCGCGCCCGTACCCGGCGCACCCGAACTCCGGCGGCCCTGACGCACGACCCCCCGACGTCAGGGCCGTCGGTCTGTCCGGGACCTCTTCTCCCGGGGCGGGGGCGCGTAACCGGAATAGCTGCCTCAGCTGACTGGTTGTCCCCGGGTAGGACTTCTCTGCGCCCGCTCGGTTCATCGAGCCTCCAGGTATTCCCCCTCGCTCTCGGCGGCAACGTCTTCGGCTGGAACGGCGGACGAGGACCGGACCTTCGCCGTCCTCGACGCCTACGTGGCGGCCGGCGGCAACTTCATCGACACCGCCGACTCCTACTCGGCCTGGGTCCCGGGTAACGAGGGCGGTGAGTCGGAGGCCCTGATCGGCAAGTGGCTGGCGGCCCGTTCCCGCCGCGACGACGTCGTCATCGCCACCAAGGTGGGTGCCCACCCCGCGTACAAGGGGCTCTCGCCCACCACCATCAAGGAGGCGGCCGAGGCGTCGCTGCGCAGGCTCGGCACCGACCACATAGACCTGCACTACACGCACTTCGACGACGAGAGCGTGCCCGTCGAGGAGATCATCACCGCGCTCGACCAGCTGGTGAAGGCCGGCACGGTGCGGGAGATCGCCGCCTCCAACATCAGCCCCGAGCGGCTCCAGGCCTCCCTGGACTTCTCCGAGCGTGAGGGCCTTGCCCGCTACGTCGCACTGCAGCCGCACTACAACCTCGTCTCGCGGGACACCTACGAGGGCGCGCTCCAGGACACGGCGGCCCGCGCCGGGCTCGCGTCCGTCCCGTACTTCGCCCTGGCCGCGGGCTTCCTCACCGGCAAGTACCGCGTGGGCACCTCGGTCGACAGTGTGCGGGCGGACGGCGCGGCCAAGCACCTGGAGACCGAGCGCGGACGCAAGGTGCTGTCGGCGCTCGACAGGATCGCCCAGGAACACGACGCCGAGATCGCCACGGTCGCACTCGCCTGGCTGGCCTCCCGGCCGACGGTGGCCGCACCGATCGCCTCCGCCCGTACGGTCGAGCAGCTGCCCGCGCTCGTGGCGGTGGCCGGGCTCCGGCTGACCGGGGCGCAGCTGGCGGAGCTGACCGCGGCGTCCGGCTGACCGGGGCGCCGCTGGCGGAGCTGACCGCGGCGTCCGGCTGACCGGGGCGCCGCTGGCGGAGCTGACCGCGGCGTCCGGCTGACCGGGGCGCAGCTGGCGGAGCTGACCGCGGCGTCCGGCTGACCGAGGAGCAGCTGACCGCGGCGTCCGGGCGACCGAGGAGCAGCGGGTGGAGCTGACCGCGGCCTCCGTGTGACCGAGCGGGAGCCGGGCGGGCCTTTCATCTGACCGAGCGGTGGCCGGCCGTTCAGGCCGCGGGCCCACCCGCGCGATTCGAGGGCTGGGCTCCCTAGACGGGCGGGGTGCGGCGCCCGCCGTCCTCCATGTACGGGTTGTAACCCCCGTAGTGCCGGTGCGGTGCCGGGAGCTGCTGCGGAGGCGGGCCCCCGGGGGGGAACTGACGGGGGAACGGGGGCGGCCCGGGCGGCCGGTGTGCGCGGAGCCGGCCCGTCGCGTGGGCGGCGTACGTCAGGGCGGGGCCCGCGATGTCCCGGCGGTGCCAGAGATGGTGCAGCAACTCCTGCTCGCGGAGGGCGAAGTCGGGGCCCGCTCCGTCGTGCCGGGCTCTCCGCCGCAGCATGGCCAGAGAGGTCGCGAACGACTCGTACTCCGCCACGGCGCGGGCCGCCGCCCTGCCGCGGGCGCGGTCCGGGTGGCTGTTCCAGTGTTTGGCCATGTCGCGGGCCATCCCCCGCGCCCGCATCGAGGCCAGCGCGAGCGGCTCGGCGGGGGCGAGCCAGCCGGCCGCCGCGTAGACCGGCAGCTCGGTGGAGAGCGTGCGCAGCTCCCTCTGGCGCGACCAGATCGCCAGCCAGGTCACCAGGCCGAAGGACGGCACCATGAAGGCGCCGTACACCAGGTAGAAGCCGTACGGTCCGAAGGCCGACGAGCCGTTCCACAGGGCGTGCATGCCCATGGCGAGGACGAGCCCGAGCAGTGGCAGCACGATCCGGCGCACCCGGTGGCGCGCGCCGCCGAGCGCCGCGATGCCGAAGCCGATGCCGGAGAGCACCGTGAACAAGGGGTGCGCGAACGGCGACATCACCACGCGCACGAAGAAGGTCCCCGCCGTCACCGAGGCGAATCCCGTGGTCCCGAGCTCCTGGTCCTCGCCGAAGGCGTTGCCGAGGTAGAGGATGTTCTCGGTGAAGGCGAAGCCGGTCGCGGTGAAACCGGCGACCACGATGCCGTCGACGATCCCGCCGAACTGCCGTCGGCGGAAGAGGAAGATCAGCAGGACCGCGACGGCCTTCGCGATCTCCTCGACGACGGGGGCGACGACCGTGGCCCCGAGGGTGTCGGCGCTCGCCGGATCCGCGGTGGCCGTCGCTATCCACCGGGTCGCGAAGGTGTTGGCGATGATCGCCACGAGCGCGGCGGCGCACGCACCCCAGGAGAAGGCGAACAGCAGATTGCGCCACGGGCCGGGCTCCACCCGGTCGAGCCAGCGGAACGCCGCCATCAGAAGGGGCACCGGCAGCACGGCCAGCCCCAGCCCCACCAGGAAGCCCTCGGTTCCCGTCTGCTGACGGACCAGAGCCAGGATCACCAGACCGCAGAGCGCGAGCACCGTGATCAGCGCACCGGCGCGGAACGCCTTGCTGCGCCAGACCATGCCGACGCGACGGGGCCGGTAACGCCACTGGCCTCGCTCCGGGACGGCGCCCAGGAACTCGTCGAGCTGCTGCTCCTCGAGAACCGGGACGGCCGGCTGCTGGTGCTCCACGGACCCCTCGGACATCCGACGACCCTAACGAGGGCGACTGACACCTGGCCATGCCGCGGTGGACGGGGAGCCGGGCGGTGGCTGATCAGCGACGGGTGAAAAGCACGTCGTGCACGGTGTGGCCCTTGTCCAGGCCCTGGCCCTCGAAGCGGGTCAGAGGGCGGAAAGCGGGCCGGGGCGCGTAGCCGCCATCCGCCTGGGTGTTCTCGAACAGGGGGTGTGCCGTCAGGACTTCCAGCATCTGCTCGGCGTACGGCTCCCAGTCCGTCGCGCAGTGGACGACCGCACCGGGCTTCAGCCGCTGTGCCACCAGATCGAGGAACTCCGCCTGGATCAGCCTGCGCTTGTGGTGCCGCTTCTTGGGCCACGGGTCGGGGAAGTACACCCGGAGCCCGTCCAGGGCGTCCGGCTCCAGCATCTCGCGGAGCAGGATGATCGCGTCACCGTTGGCGACACGGACGTTGGAGGCTCCCGCCCGGTCCGCGAGGCCCAGCAGATTGCCCTGGCCGGGGGTGTGCACATCGACGGCCAGGATTCCGGTGCCCGGGTCGTCGGCCGCCATCTGTGCCGTCGCCTCGCCCATGCCGAAGCCGATCTCCAGGACCACCGGGAGGCCGTCGAACAGTGCCGGGAGATCGAGGACGCTGAGGCCGTCGATGTCCAGGCCCCACTTGGGCCACAGTCGCTGGAGGGCGTCCTCCTGGCCGGCGGTCACCCGGCTGCGGCGGGGCTGGAAGCTGCGGATCCTGCGCTCGTGGTGCGAGCCCGCCGGGTCGGCGGCCGGGCCGCCGGGGAAGCGGGGCTCCTGGCGCAGCCGGCGCTGACGCTCGAAGGAGGCGGCGCGCCGCGCTGCCGCGTCCCTCTCCGCCTCCGATTCCCCGGCCGCCTCCGATTCCTCGGCCGGCTCGGGAGCGGCCGTGGGCCCGGGCTCCGTGGGGCTCGCGTGCACGGGTTCCGGGACGCTGGGGTGAGCGGGCTCCGGGGTGCTCGTGGGCACGGGCTCCGGGGCGGGGCCGGGCGTCTCTGGGGTGGGGTTCACAGGCTCAGACACAATGACCCGATTCTACGGCGGGAGGCGTCCACCCCGTCGCGCGAGCCTGCAGCAGGGCCCGTCGCGCCACCTCCCTCCCGATGGGCAGGGACGCGGTGGCCGCGGGAGAGGGGGCGTTCAGCACGTGCACGGTGTGCGGGGCGTCCCTGATCAGGAAGTCGTCGACCAGAGTGCCGTCCCGAAGGACGGCCTGGGCCCTGACCCCCGCAGGGGAGGGCCTGAGATCGGCCTCCGTCACCTCCGGCAGGAGCCGCTGGACGGCCCGGGTGAAGGCGCTCTTCGACAGGGACCGGTGCACCTCGCCCGCCCCGTACCGCCAGTGGCGCCGGGCGATCTTCCAGGTGCCGGGCCAGGCGAGCGTGCCGGCCAGCTCGCGCGGGTGGACGACCGCCGGGCCGTACCCCTCGCGGGCCAGTGCCGGCACCGCGTTCGGACCGACGTGGACCGTGCCGTCGACACCCCGGGTCAGATGTACCCCCAGGAAGGGGAAGGCCGGGTCCGGCACCGGATAGACGAGCCCCCGCACCAGCTCCGGCCTGGCCAGCTCGAAGTACTCCCCGCGGAACGGCACGATGCGTGCCCCCGGGTCGTCGCCCGCGAGCATCGCCACCCGGTCGCTGTGCAGCCCCGCGCAGTTGACCAGCACACGGGCCCTGACCACCTGGCCGTCGGACGTGCGCACCGCGACACCCCACGGGCGCCGGTCGACGGCAACGACCTCCGCGCCGTAACGGATCTGCCCGCCCGAGGCGCTCACCTCGGCGGCGAACCGCACGGCCACCGCGGCGAAGTCGCACACCCCCGTCGTCCCGACCCGGATCGCCGCCAGGCCGCGCACCCGTGGTTCGTACTCCGCGATCTGGGCGGGGCCGAGCTCGCGGACCGGCAGGCCGTGCGCCCGGCCGCGCTGCACCAGGGCGTGCAGCCTGGGCAGCTCGCCGCTCCCGGTCGCGACGATCAGCTTGCCCGTCACCGCGTGGGCGATCCCGTGCTCCGCGCAGAAGTCCACCAGCTCCGAGGCGCCCCGCACCGCGTAGCGCGCCTTGAGCGAGCCCGGCGGGTAGTAGATGCCGCTGTGGATCACGCCGCTGTTGCGCCCGGTCTGATGCCGGGCAGGGCCCCACTCCTTCTCCAGCACCGTGACCCGGGTGCCCGGTGCGGTGCGCGTGATCGCGTACGCGGTCGACAGACCGACGATTCCGCCACCGATCACCAGCACATCGCAGTCGTACGCCGCGTGCGTCATCATCACGCCACCTCCCACCCCGATAGTGCACTGACCCACTGACAACGGGCTCAAACCAGGGACGGTGTGTGCGTGGCGGGCCGTTCCTCTCCCGGATCGGGCGAAACCGGGGCGTACCGCAACCCCTAAACTTGGGTGACGAGAAGCGGACGGGCTCGTTCCCGTAGTTCTGCCACGCGGGGCTCGTCGCCGTACGGTTCCAGGCGGTGCAGCAGGTCGCGTACGTACTCGGTGGTGCGTGCCGAGGAGATGCGCCCCGCCACCTCCACGGCGCGCGTCCCCGCCGCGCAGGCCGCGTCGAGGTTGCCCGACTCCAGCTCGGCGACCGCGGACACGACCAGCCGCAGCCCGTGGGAGCGGACGAACTCGTCGGTGGGTTTCGACAGGGCCTGCTCGGTGAAGCGCCGCACCTGCCGGGGCGCCTTGAGGTCGCGGTAGCACTCGGCGGCGTCGGCGGCGAATCTGTCGTACGAGTAGAACCCGAGCCACGCCGGGTCGGAGTCGCCGGCCCGGGAGCGCTCCAGCCAGCCCTCGGCCGCCCGGAGCGCGGCCCCGGCGGCCGGTGCGTCGCCGGCCTTCGCGTGGGCGCGCGCCTCCACGAGCCGGAAGAAGCTCATGGTCCGTGCGGTGGCGAGACCACGGTTGCGCTCGACCGCCGCTTGCGCGAGGTCCACGCCCTCGTCGGCGAAGCCCCTGTAGGTCGCCTGCAGGGACATCGACGCCAGGACGTATCCGCCCAACGGTACGTCGGCGGCGGCGCGGGCCAGGCGCAGTGCCTGGATGTAGTAGCGCTGGGCCGCTTCCTGCTGGCCGGTGTCGAAGGCCATCCAGCCCGCGAGCCTGGTCAGCTCGGCGGAGGCACCGAAGAGCGCCCGGCCCACCTCGTCGCTGTACGAACCCAGCAGGAGCGGCGCGGCGTCGACCCGTAAGCACTCCGGGACCATGGAGGAACGCCAGTCGCCGCCGCCGTACTTGGAGTCCCACCGGCGCGCGTCCTGGGCGGCCTCGCGCAGCTTCGACACGTCGCTGTGGCCGACGCGCAGCAGCGGGCCGTCGACACCGCCCGCGGTGTCCGGGCCCGGCTGGACGGGCACGCCGCCCTGCGCCCCCGGCGCGCCCTCAGGGCCGAGGATCGCGGCCTGGGCGGCGGCCGGGTCCCTTGCGACCGAGGGATCGGCGGGGGTTATGAGCCACCGCGACGCGGGGGTCGCATAGGCGCTCACCGCGAAGGAACCCGCCAGTGACTGCCAGATCCCACCGCCGCCCCTGCGGCCCGCGAGGTCCAGCCGGTACAGATCCGTCGCCGACCGCACGGCCTCGCCCACGTCGCGCGGGAAGGCCAGGCCGACCTCGGGTGCCGGATCGGCGTCGGCCAGCCCGATCTCGTGCAGCGGGACGGGACGGCCGAGTTTGGCCCCTATCGCCGCCGCGATGAGATGGGGTGCCGCACCCTGCGGCACCATGCCCTTGGCGACCCACCGGGCCACCGAGGTCTTGTCGTAGCGAAGTGTCAGACCGCGCTGCGCTCCGAGGTCGTTGACCCGCCGGGCGAGACCGGCGTTGCTGATTCCCGCGAGGGCGAGAACCGTGCCGAGCTTCTCGTTCGGCCCGCGTTGCTCCCTGGACATGAGCCACCCCTCGACACACAGACGGCCGCCGCGTCACCGTCGGGCGCGCGGCATTCGTACCGTGTTCTCCCCAGGTACGGTCCCGGGCACTCCGGCCGCACACGCATTTGGCCAGGCCCCGTGGAATATGCCGCCCTGCCGAGAACATCGGTAAACCCAGCGTAGTTCGCCGCATCCCCACCGTTAAGGGGCAGACCTCCGTATGGCGGGATTGTTGTCCGTGCGGTGCGGAGTGCCGGCGTCGTGCTCCTGATGTGTGGCCGTGCGCCCGGCCGTGCGCTCTGGCCCGGCCTGTGTGCAAGCGCTTCGATGGGTCCTGCGTGGGTCGGCCCGCCGAACTGGACTCGGCGGGCTGGGGGAGACGCCGCCCCAATCCCCGCGGGCGGCGAACCGGTCCGGGAGGTGACGAACACCTCCCGGACTGTGCGCCGTACGGGCGGGGTGCTGTGAGGCCGACGTGCGGGCCGGCGCACCGGGGGGATGCGCCGGGCCGCACGTCAGCGCACTCGGGCGGGGGCGTCCGGTGTGCCGCCGCGGGCCTTCGGGGGAGCTGCCCCGTGGCCCCGGGAGGGCCGCGCGCCGGTCTCCCCGGTGTGTGGCCGGAGGCGAAACGCGCGGGTCGGTCGCGATCGGAGAATGGCCGAATAGTGCCGGTCGGGCAGGGCGTTGTGAAGCCGCCCGACTATGGCCGGATTGCGCCTGTTCCGCTGCCCGGCCGAGGCGGGGGCCGTACCCGGGGCCCGCAGCCGCAACTCCCTGAAGGTCCAATTCCGTTGCCGGGGAGTCCGCGGCGCGGTGGCCAGGCCTTTGCCAGGGGCGCATGCGTATCCGGTGTGCGCCGCCCGTACCCCCTCCAGGGCGCCGTTGTCGTGGCAGCATGTCCCGCAACGGCGTTCCCGTGTCCTGGTACGCCGGTTCGTCCACAGCCTGTGGAGGCGGCGATGCGTTGGTTGGTGGGGTGGAGCAGTATCGCCGCGAGCTTCGGCACCGTGGGCGCGGTCGGCCACCACGGGGAGGGGCGCACCGTCCACCCGGTGGGCTCACAGCTCCTGTGGGGTGACCCGGATCCGCTCTGGGCCGTGGGTGACTGGCGCCCTGACGAGATCCGCATCATCACGGTCGCGACCCCCGAGGGAGCGCCCACCACCCGGCTCGCGGTCCTCGGCTGCTGCGGGGCCACCGACGAACAGCTCCGCGTCGGGCTGCTGTCGGCCCGTGGCGGTGCGCTGCGCCACCTCACCGCGTGGTCCGGCAGTTACACGGCCGTCGTGCAGATCGGCCGCCGCATCACCGTCGCCGGGGACCTCGCCGGAGCCCGCCCCGTCTTCCACACCCCCTGGGCCAACGGCACCGCGTACGCCACCGCCGCCCTCCCGCTCGCCGACCTCATCGAGGCGCAGTTGGACATCGGCCACCTCGCCGCGCTGCTCGCGTGCCCCGAGACCCCGGAGGCGCTGGGCGACGGCACACCGTACGCGGGGGTGAAGCGGATCCCGCCCGGGCACGCGCTGATCCTCCGGGAGGGCTCGCGCGAGATCACCGGGTACGAGGCGGTCGCCTCACTGGCCGTGGCGGCCGCCCAGACCGACCCGGTGAGCGCGGTCGAAGGCGTGCGGGACGCGCTTGTCGAAGCCGTGCGCGCACGGCTCACGGCACCACGCCACGCCCCGGAGACCCTGCCGCCCGATCCGGGGCCCGTCCCCGGCATGGGACCCGCCGAACGCCGTGCGGCCCGGGGGGCGCCGGTCCCCGGTATCGGTGCTGACCTCTCCGGCGGCAGCGCCTCCGCCACCCTCGCCCTGCTGGCCGCCGGACTGCCCGGGCTGCCGGGCACCGTGCTGGGCCATGGCACGGGGGCGGGCGAGAGGCTCCTCGCCGTCACCTTCAACGACCTGTCCGCACAGGGCCACGAGGACGAGATGGAGCGCGCCCGGGTCATCGCCGCCAACCCGCGCCTGCACCATGTGGTCGTCGCGGCGGGCGAGGAGGCCCTGCCCTACGCGTCGCTGGAGACCGGCCCGCTCACCGACGAGCCCGCCCCCTCCCTCGTCGTCGCCGAACGCCACCGGCGACGGCTGACCGCAGGCAGCGCCGACCACTTCGTCGGTCACGGCGCCCGCCAGGTCCTGGACGCGCACCCCGCACGGCTGGCCGACCTCCTCATGGACCGGCGCAGACGTCACATCCTGCGGCCCGTCGCCGCGCTCGCCAGGGCCGAAGGGCCCTCCACGCACTCCCTGTTCGTCCCCCTCGCCGTCTACCGGGCCGCCCGCCGACTGGCCCGTACGTCGTATCGCACCGGGCTCGAGACGGCGGCGTCCCTGCTGCCCGAGGCGAATCGCGACGCCCCCGACCTCGACACCCCGGCCGACGCCTCCCTCGCCTCCCTCGCCTGGTCCCGGCCCGGTCCGGCGGCCCGCTGGCTCACCGGGGAGGCACTCGCGGAAGTATCGGTTCGCCTCCAGGAGGCGGCGATCCGTCCCGCGTCGGTCCAGCGCCCGGGGGAGGCCAGGGCCCGGGCGGTGCTGGCCCGGCACGCGGCCGACCAGCGGATCCTGGAACAGGCCGCGGAGGTCCGCAGCCAGCGGCTGCACGCCCCCTACCTCGACAACCAGGTCGTACGGGCCGCCCGTGCCCTCCCGGAATCTCTGCGGGTGCAGCCGGGTGCCCGGGCCGCGATCCTGCGCCGGGTCCTCGCGGGGGCCGGAATCCACGACCTGCCGCCTGGCTGGGGCGCCCCGTCGCAGGCCACCTCGACCGCGGCCGGACGCGTCGGGCTGCGTACCGCCCTTCCGGAACTGATCGCCCTCTTCGACGCCCCGCTGCTCGCCGACGCGGGCCTCGTCGAGGCGCGCGTCGTGCGCAAGGCGCTTCGCGCGGCCTCCGAGGGCGAGCCCCTTCCCCTGGACGGGCTCGCCGAGCTGGCCTCCACGGAACTCTGGCTCCGGCGCCTGGTCACCCGCCGGGGTACCTGCTGGACCGGCACGGCGGCCCCACGGCAACGGGCGGTCGCAGGGGGCGTCGTCCCGGCCCGCCGGACCTTGCAGGCGTAGCGGCCCGATCCCCGGGGCCGGGGGTCGAACATGTCCGGGGCCGGGGGCTCCGACGTGTCCGGGTGCAGGGCTCGCCGCACCAGCGGGCGCGGGATGACCCGTCAGCGGGCGCGGGCCCTCCGTCAGGCGCCGTGGCGGTGGAGCGGCTGCGCGAGGTACTGGATCCTGGTCGGTACGAGGAGGCGAGCGCCCCGGGGCGCGGCCTGACACCGGATGAGGTCCTCGGCCTCCTGGCCGGGACCGCCCAGGAGGCCGGGACGGCTGATGTGCGACCGGCCGTAGTCGCGAGGCCTCGGCGGCGGCTGACGCCGCAGGGATCCGGGACCACCGAGGAGCTCAGCGGCAGCTGATACGCGATTCCGCCCAGTCGGCGAGCGCGACCCCTCCGAGCGGACCCGACGGTTCCACGACGAGCCGGAGCGTCCGCCGGCCCTCGATGCCGACGCTCACGGGTACGGCGGGCTCGCCGCCCCGCACCACGGGTGACTGCCACAGCCGCGCCCCGTCATCGCCGTACACGGAGAAACGCACGGCGCCGAGTCCCATGGTCAGGTCGTCGACCCCGGCCATCGCGTCGTATCGGGTGCACGTCCGGTTGAGCTGGACGGCGACCGACGAGCGGGAGGGCGCGGTCACACCGTGGGCGTACGTCGTGGAGGCGATCGACAGCCCGTGGCGCTGCCAGAACACACCGCTGCTCCGGCCGAGGAGGATCTCGGGACCGCTTTGATCACCGGCGAAGGAGTACGCGAGCTCGTTCACCTGGTAGACCTCCGGCGCGGGGGGTGCCGGCTCCTTCGGGGCGGGTGCTGGCGTGGGCTTCGGCGGGGTGGGCTCGGGGGTGGGCTCCGGAGCCGGTGGCGTAGGTGTCGGCGTGGGACTCGGCGTCGGTGTCGGCTCGGGGGCGGGCGGTGCCTCGGGCGCGGGTGGGACGGGCGGGGCCGGAGGCTGCGCGCTCGGCGCCGGTTCGGGCGGCGTGGGTGCGGGGGCAGGGGTGGCGGGCGCTGCGGCCGGAGGCTTCGCCACCGGCTTCTCCTCCGGCGCCGGCCGGTCGTCACCGACCAGGGCCCACACGAGACCTGCCGCGGCGGCCACGGCCACCGCCGCGGCGATCCCCGCCTTCAGCGGGGCACCGAGTCCTTCCGACGCGGCGGCTCCGCCTGCGGTGCCTCCCCCGGAGGACACGCTTCCCGTTGCCGCCGCAGCAGCTCCGGCTCCGGCGGCCCCCGCCGCGCCACCGGCCACGATGCCTGCCGCCTTGACGGAGTAACCCGCGGCGAACCAGCCGATGACGGCGACCGGGAGCAGGGCCGGAATGCCGGCGTTCACACGGTCCAGCTCACCGGCGGCGATCCGGCACTTGGCGCACTCGTCCAGATGCCTGCGCAGTCCGCGTTCGGCCCGGGTCCGCAGGCCGCCCCGGGCGTGGGCACCGAGCCGGTCGGCGTACTGCGCGCAGTCGCCGCCGGACGTCAGGGACTGGCTGACATGGGCCTGGAGGTAGGCCTGCTTGAGCCCTTCCCGGGCCCGGACGGCCAGGACCGCCGTGGCATTGGCGGTGAGACCGAAGAGCGGGGCGACCTCGCTCGGTGACTCCTCCTCGACGGTGGTGTGCCACAACACGGCCTGCCAGCGCTCCGGCAGGCTGCGGAACGCCTGCATGGCCATCGACCGGTCCGCCTCGTGCATGGCCAGCACATCGGCGCCGAGATCGAGGGTGTCGGCCTCCGACAGTTCGGCGGAGCGAGTGGCCTGCGCGGCGAACACCGCGAAGTCGTCGACCAGATGCTCCCGTTTCGCGCTCCTCGTCCACGCGGCGGCGACATGCCGTACGGCTGTCATGAGGTAGGCCCGGACGGCTTCCTCCGGTCCCTTCCCTCCACGCACCGCCTGCAGCGTCCGGGCGAACACCTCGGCGGTCAGGTCGTCGGCGGTGTGCGCGTCCCGGCAGCAGGTACGGGCATAGCGGCGCACCGCCCCCGAGTGACGCCGGAACAGCTCCTCGTAAGCCTGGTCGTCGCCCGCGCGCATGCCCTGGATCAACTGTGCGTCGGAGGGGCCGAGATCGGCGGACCCCGCGCGCCCCTCACGCTGCAACGGGACCGCGTACGCGACGTCGTTCTCCGTGGGCTCAGGCCGCACCCCGTCAGCGGCGGGCGCAGGCGGCCACGGACCGGGCAGGACGGTGCCGCCCTCGGCGAGACCGTCCGGCTGCGAGTGCCCCGGACCGCCGTCGGCCGAGCCGCTCGGCTGTCCGGCCCCGGAACGGTCCGGCTGGGACAGCCTGCCGGCCGGGCTCGGCACACGAGCCGCTGACGGGCCGTCGGCAGCGGCCTCCGTGCCCGTACCGCCCTTGTCCGCGGCGGCGGTACCGTCGGCCGGCTCTTCCTGCTGCGCGTCACCGCTCATCGCGGAAGCCCCCGTATGCACCCTCGGACCCGAATACGGGGCAAGAGTGCCACAGAGCCCCGCCGCGACGAACCCTGAGCAGAAGCAACCACTCGTCCGGGGTGTCTTCCCGTACAAGAGGGGCGTGCCATCGCCCTGACGGGGCAGGAGCAGCATCCTCCGGCCGCTGGCGGCCATCGTGCGCGGATCGCTCACAGAGGTGAGGCAGGCGCGGCGCCCTGGGAGAAGACGGACTCGTCCCCCAGAGGGCGAGTCAGGCGTGGCACCCGTAAGGAGATCAGCCCTGGCCCAGGGAGATCGGCCCTGGCCCCCGGGCAGGACGGGCCCGCCCTCCTCGGGAGCAAGTGAGGCGCGGCGCGCAGGGGAGGTCAGGGCCTTGCCCGCCGTCCGGAGTAAGTCAGGCGTGGCCCCCGGAGGGAGGACAGACCTGGCCCCCCACGGGACAAGTCAGGTGCGGCCCCGGAGGGAGATCAGCCGCAGCCCCCGGGCATGACGGGCCCGCCCCCGGGCGAAGGGCCTGTCGGCCTCCGAGGGAAGACGGGCCCGCTCCTGTGTCAGCGGGCAGCCCGGATGTCCGGATGGCCGGGCGGAGGTCCGGTCGGTGCGAGCCGTGCCCGTCCCTCCCGCCGGCCGCCTACGCGGTTCCCGCGGGGCGCGAGCTGCGTCGTCGCCCGGTCGGACTGCTGTGCCCGCGCCCCGGTGCTCAGGAAACGAGTGGTCCGGCTGTCCTCGCCGACGCGCAGGCGCCGCAGCACCTACGCAGGACGGGAGCGGAGCCCTTCCAGCAGGATGTCCAGCAGCCGGGCCGAAGCGGCGGCCTGGTGTGCGGGATCCGGCAGAGCCGGCGCCGCCGTGGCGATGACGAGCAGCACATCGGCCACCGTCACGTCGCCCCGGAGCTCTCCCGACTCACGGGCCCGGTCGACCAGCCTGCCCACGACCTCCAGCAGTTCGGCGACCCCCGGGTCGTCGATCAGCCCCTCCGCGCCCGCCAGGTGCTGTCCCGCCGCCCCGGGACCGGGCTGGTCCACACCCTGCCGCTGATGCGGGACGCGCGTCTCACCGTCGGCCGCGCCGGACGCCGCAGGCGAGGCCTGCTCGTCCTGCTCCGAACCCACGCGCAGCACCTGTGGCGGCAGCAGTCGGCCGGCGCCCGATGCCACCGAGGTCCGCAGGAAACGGGAGAGCGCCGACCACGGCTCGTCCTCCTGGCCGAGAGCCGAGCGCGCCTGATCGGTCAGCCGCGCGGTCTCCTCCTCGGCTATCCGCCGCACCAGCACGTCCTTGCTCGGGAAACGCCGGTAGACCGTACCGACCCCCACCCGTGCGCGGCGCGCCACGTCCTCCATCGGCGCGCCGTACCCCAGCTCGCCGAACACCTCGCGCGCGGCGCGCAGGACGTGTTCGAGATTGCGCTGTGCGTCCACGCGGAGCGGAGCCGAGCGGGCAGCACTGCCCGTCGCTCCGGCTGCCGCGACCGTCCCGACCGCTCCCACGGGGCTCAGCCGCCCATGGTCCTCACCAGAAGAGGTGACAACGCTCGGCCCGTGCAAGTCCTGAATGTGCATAACTTCCCCCGGTTATGACGTCTCCCCCCGGAGACTTCCCCGCCGTGTCAGTCGGCGTGTGGACCTTCGTCCGAATCCGACACCCCGACGGGGTACGAACATAGTTGAGCCCAACTCAATTCAGAAGGGGGTTGTTCCGCACGGAGTGCCCCCCGATCGGAGCAAGGACCGGTTGGACCCTGATTCGCCCCCCGCGGGCCCGCCGTCCTGCCGCGCCTGACCTGCACAGCTCCGGAATCAGGAGGGCGTCGCGGGCCGCTGGGTGATCGAAGAGCTCCGGTCACACAATTTGCCGGGCCTGTGGACAAACCCCGGACTCCGTTGCGTCATGGGATGGTGATGGCACCAGATTCCCGGGGGACGGCCCCCGGCACCCGGCCAAGTGTGCGCATTCTCGTCGTCGGCGGAGGCTACGTCGGGATGTACACCGCGCTGCGTCTCCAGCGGAAGCTGCGGCAGAGACTGAAGAGCGGCGAGGCCGAGATCGTGGTGGTCACGCCCGAGCCCTACATGACGTACCAGCCGTTCCTGCCCGAGGCCGCCGCAGGTTCGATCTCACCGCGCCATGTGGTCGTCCCCCTGCGACGGGTCCTGAAGAACTGCACGATCGTCATCGGTGAGGCGGAGCGCGTCGATCACGCCAAGCGCAAGGTGACGGTCACGACGCTCGCCACCGGCGAGGACGGCACCGGGGCCCTCGAGATCCCGTACGACGAGATCGTCCTCGCGCCCGGATCCGTGTCACGCACCCTGCCGGTCCCAGGCCTCGCCGACTTCGGCATCGGCTTCAAGACCGTCGAGGAGGCCATCGGCCTCCGCAACCACGTCATCGAACAGATGGACATCGCCTCCGCGACCCGGGACCCCGCCATTCGCGACGCGGCCCTCACCTTCGTGTTCGTCGGCGGGGGATACGCGGGCGTGGAGGCGCTCGCGGAGCTCGAGGACATGGCCAGGTACACCTCGCGGTACTACCACAACATCAAGCCCACGGACCTGAGATGGATCCTGGTCGAGGCGACCGGGCGCATCCTGCCCGAGGTCGGTGAGGCCATGGGCAAGTACGCCGTCAGGGAGCTGCGCGGCCGCAACATCGACGTACGGCTCGACACCCGTCTGGAAACCTGCGAAGGCCGGGTGGCCGTGCTCAGCGACGGCTCGCGCTTCCCGACCCGCACCCTGGTGTGGACCGCAGGCGTCAAACCCGCGCCGATCCTCGCAGCCACCGACCTGCCCCTCACGGAACGCGGCAGGATCCGCTGCACCGCCACGCTCTCCGTCGACGGTGCCGAGCACGCCTGGGCAGCCGGTGACGCGGCTGCCGTCCCGGATCTCACCTCGTCCGAACCGGGCACGGAGACCGCACCCAACGCCCAGCACGCGGTCCGCCAGGCCAAGGTCCTCGCGGACAACATCGTGGCCACGCTCGCGGGCCGGCCTGCCGAGGACTACCGGCACTCCTACGCCGGATCCGTCGCCTCCCTCGGCCTGCACAAAGGTGTCGCGCACGTCTACGGGCGCAAGCTCAAGGGATATCCGGCCTGGCTGATGCACCGCGTCTATCACCTCAGCCGCGTGCCCACGTTCAACCGGAAGGCGCGCGTCCTTGCCGAGTGGACCCTGGCCGGACTCTTCAAACGAGAGATCGTCTCCCTGGGATCTCTCGAACACCCCCGCGCCGAATTCGCCCTGGCCGCACGCGGACACGCGCACCCGGGACCTCCCGGAGGCACCCCGCCGAAGGACGACGGGCCTCCGGACACGTCCGGCTGACCGCATTCCTCGCGCGCCGGACGCCCCGGGGACGGCCCTGATTCAGCGGATGGACCGACTGCCTTACGGCAACTGTCAGTACGGTCGGTCACACTGGGCGTGTGACCATAGGTGGGCTCGCACCTGCACAGAGTTACCCGGCGGGCAGTCACCTACAGTGACCGTCAGTGCGACCACCAGCATGAAGAGGCCCGGCTGCGCATTCCCGGAAGCCTGGCCCCGGCCCCCTGCCCGGCATGAGCAGGGGGCCGGGCACAGCACCAGCAGAAGAAGCAGCTCGCCCGAGCGGACCAGACCGACATACGAGGCCAGAAATTCCGTGAACTTCACGCGCTGGAGCGCCCGCCTTCCCGGAACGCAGCGTCGAGCCGCCGCGCGCGACGACCAGAGTTCCGTACCCGCCGCCCGCGCCGAATCCGTACGGCCGAAGGCCGTGGCCGTGCCGCCGGACGACACCTCGGAACCCTCCGCACCCGAGCCCGGGCCCTCCCTGGACGCCCTGTCGGCCCGTGAGCTCCTCGGCCGGCTCCCCGCCCCCGTCGCGCTGCTCCACGGCCCCGAGCACCGCGTCACCTATGTCAACGCCGCCTACACGTCCGCCTTCGGCCCACGCCCCTGCGGAGCACCCGCGGCCGAGGCCATGCCCGAGCTCGACGAGCTCAGCCTGCTGCCCCTCATGGACCAGGTCCTGCGCAGCGGCACCCCTCGGACGGTCAAGTCCCGCAAGGTCCGGGCCGGCAGCTCGTACACCGTGACCTGCACCCCCGTGGCCACCGGTGGCCCGGACGGTGAAACGGGCGTCCTCGTCTACGCCACCGATGTGACCGACCACGCCGAGGCGGCGGAGCGGCTACGCGCCAGCGAACGCCGTCACCGCGAAACGGCCGTCACCCTCCAGCGTTCCCTGCTCCCGCAGGACCTCGAACAGCCGGACGACCTGCGCATCGCCGCCACTTATCAGCCGGGCGGCACGGACGCGGCGGTCGGCGGGGACTGGTACGACGTCATCACCCTGGGCGCAGGCAGGACCGCGCTCGTCATCGGCGACGTGATGGGACGCGGCGTGCGGGCCGCCGCCGTCATGGGCCAGCTGCGCACCGCCGTCCGCGCCTACGCCCGCCTCGACCTCCCGCCGCACGAGGTGCTCCAGCTCCTCGACGTCCTCGCCGCCGAGATCGACGCCAGCCAGATCGCCACCTGTGCCTACGCCGTCCACGACCCCAACGAGGGGCACCTCGTCTACGCGTCCGCCGGGCACCTCCCGATCCTCGTGTGCGACGAGGACGGCATGGTCCACCGCGCCGAGGACCCGACCGGGCCGCCGCTCGGCACGGGCGGCTGGGTCCACACCTCGGGGACGATCCCCCTGCCGCCCGGCTCCACCGCCGTGCTCTACACGGACGGCCTGGTCGAACGCCGCAGCGAGGACATCGACGAGGGCGTGGCCTCCCTGGAGCGCGCCCTGTCCGGTGCCAAGGGATCGCCCCAGGTGGTCTGCGACCGGCTGATCCGTTCCCTCGGTGTCACCGCGGAGCACGACGACGACGTGGCGGTCCTCGTGGTCCAGCACCCCGCCCGCACGGGAACGAGCGCGGAGCTCTTCCACAACGCCTCGCTCGAACTGCTGGGCGGCATCGAGGCGGCTCCCAGGGCCCGCGCCTTCGCCACAGGGGTCCTGGCGTCCTGGCGCTTTCCCGTGGAGCTCTGCGACCTGGGGGTGCTGGCGGCGAGCGAGCTCGTGGCGAACTCCCTCCAGCACGGCACCCCGCCCATGCGCCTCGGTCTGCGGCGCACCGATCGCCGTCTGATCATCGAGGTGACGGACGGGGACGACCACCTGCCGCGACGCCGGCGTGCGGACCCCGCCGACGAGGCGGGACGCGGTATCTCCATCGTCGCGACCATCGCCTCGTCCTGGGGCAGCCGACGCACCCCCGGCGGGGGCAAGGCCGTCTGGTGCGAATTCGCGCTTCCCGGCTGACCCGGGGGCCTTCCTCCGCCGGACTCAGCGCACGGCGGTGGGAGCGGTGGCCGGCTCGCTGTCCGGCAGCGACACGGCGACCACCCGGGACGGCACCGCCGCGAGTGAAGGCCTGTCCTGTACGGGGGTCAGCTGACGGCCCAGCCTGAGTGCCAGCACGGTGATGCCCAGCGAGAAGAGCACGAAGGTCACGATGTACGGCCCGTGCAGCGCCGCCCCCATGGGCCCGCCCACGGCAGGACCGACGGCCAGGGCCAGCTGCTTCACCAGGGCGAACGCCGAGTTGTACTGACCGACCATTGCCTCCGGCGCCAGATCGGCGACGAGCGGTGCCACCGTCGGCGACAGCATCGCCTCACCCAGGCCGAACAGGGCGTACGTCGAGATCATCGCGGCCGTCGCCATGGTCTGGCTGCCGTTCCCGAGACCCGCGTACCCGGCCACGATCCAGGCGAAGGCCCAGATCAGACCGACCCATGCGATGACCCGGCTGCGGCTCCGGCGCTCGACGAGACGGAGCACGACGAACTGCGCGGCGACGATGACCGCAGTGTTGGCCGCCAGCGCGATACCCAGGGTCGACGGATCGATCCCGGCGGCCTCGGTGCCGTACGCCGCGAGACCGGACTCGAACTGGCCGTAGCAGGCGAAGAAGATCACGAAGCCCAGCACGCAGAGCTGCACCATGGCCCTGTGGGAGAGCAGCACCCGGAGTCCTGCCTTGGGTGCGGTGCCGTCGGCGAGCGCGGTGTCCGCGAGCGAGGGAGCTCGCGGCATGCGCACCGTGGCGGCGACCACACCGAGGACCACGAACATCGCCGCTTCGACGAGGAACAGCACGGTGAAGCTCGACGGCCGTTCGACGTCCACCAGCTGGCCGCCGACCAGGCCACCGATGCCGAGCCCGAGGTTCTGCAGGAAGAACTGCATGGCGAAGGCGCGGGTGCGGGTCGCGGAGCTCGAGCACCGGACCAGCATGGTCGCCAAGGCCGGCTGCATCACCGCGGTGCCCGCACCCAGGACTGCGGCGGAGAGCACGGCGGACGTCACGCCGTCCGACAGACCCAGGGCACAGGCGCCCACCGCTGCCGTTCCGGAGGCGACGATCAGCACGGGCAAGGGGCCGCGCCGGTCGATGGTCCGGCCTGTGAACGGCAGCACCGCCAGCGCGGCCATGGCGAAGACAGCCAGTACGACACCAGCCGTACCGGCACCGAGATCCCGCACCTGAGCCACGTAGACGTACAGATACGGGACGGTGAATCCGAGGCCGAACGCGCTCAGCGCGCTCCCCAGCTGGATCCGCCGCAGCGCTGCACCCATCTCCCTGGTCACACTCACCTACCTCTAGACGTGAAGAACATTCAAGAACACAGACCCATAGACTTTAGCACTAAAGTTAGAAGCTGAACTCTTCACCCTGAAGGACTTCGACGGCCATGTAGAGCGTGCGATACTCCGGCCATGTCTGACACCACCGAGCAGCCCGAGCTCCAGGAGCCGAGCCTCGACGAGCAGATCGCGGCCTACCAGCGCGAGTTCCGGGACCTCGACCCGCAGGTCGAGCAGGTCGTCTCGGCACTTGGCCGGCTGAACCGCCGGATGAACGTCGCCTACGGCAGACAGGTCGCCGCCCTCGGCATCAGCAACGCCGAGTGGGAGGTCCTCAAGACCCTGGTCCTGTCCGGCACGCCGTACCGGCTCGGCCCGGGTGAGCTCGCCAAGCGACTGGGGCTCACTCCAGCGGCGATGACCCACCGCATCGACCGCATGGCGGGCGAAGGCCTGGTCACCAGGGACCGGGACGAGAACAACCGGGTGCGCGTCATCGTGGAACTGACCGACGAGGGCCGTACGAAATGGCTCGAGGCGATGCGCATGGCCACCACCTTCGAGGAGGACCTGCTCCAGGACCTCTCCGGCGAGGAGCGCGGGGCGTTGGGCGAGATCCTGATCAGGCTCCTGCGCCGCGTGGAACACGAACAGCCGGACGCCGGCGGCCGGCTCACGGACCTGGACTGAAGGTCAGGAGCGGGGGGCAGGGGAGGGGTTGACACGCCTCCCTCGGATCCGTAAGGTTCTTCGAGTTGTCACGGAGCCGATACGGTTCAGCGGCAGCCGATCCCGCCGCGAATGCGGCAACCAAACTCAGCACGGCCTCCCACCGGGGAGAATTTCGGCATGCCGGAATTCAATTCGCAGACTCGATTATGAGTCGCCGGGAGAATCCGCTAGAGTTTGAGCGTCGGAACGGCCCAAGGGCCGGGAAGGCAACTCCCGCTGACTGGGAATCAGGCCCGAAAGGATCTGATAGAGTCGGACTCGCCGGAAAGGGAAACGCGAAAGCGAAGAACTGGAAAGCGAAACAAGCAGTAACCCGCTTCGACCGGGAATCAGACACGAAAGAGTCTGATAGAGTCGGAAACGCAAGAACGAAGGGAAGCGCCCGGAGGGCCCCGGTGAAACGGGACCGAAGGAAGCGTCCGTTCCTTGAGAACTCAACAGCGTGCCAAAAGTCAACGCCAGATATGTTGATACCCCGGCCTGCTTCATGCAGGTTGGTGGTTCCTTTGAAAAGTCCTACCGGTCCTTCGGGTCGGGTAGGCAACAACAGCGAGGACGCTGTGAATAACCGGTCATATTCCGACCTGGTTGTTCCGCTCTCGTGTTGTGATCCCGATTACGGGAAAACATTCACGGAGAGTTTGATCCTGGCTCAGGACGAACGCTGGCGGCGTGCTTAACACATGCAAGTCGAACGATGAAGCCCTTCGGGGTGGATTAGTGGCGAACGGGTGAGTAACACGTGGGCAATCTGCCCTTCACTCTGGGACAAGCCCTGGAAACGGGGTCTAATACCGGATAACACTCTGTCCCTCATGGGACGGGGTTAAAAGCTCCGGCGGTGAAGGATGAGCCCGCGGCCTATCAGCTTGTTGGTGGGGTAATGGCCTACCAAGGCGACGACGGGTAGCCGGCCTGAGAGGGCGACCGGCCACACTGGGACTGAGACACGGCCCAGACTCCTACGGGAGGCAGCAGTGGGGAATATTGCACAATGGGCGAAAGCCTGATGCAGCGACGCCGCGTGAGGGATGACGGCCTTCGGGTTGTAAACCTCTTTCAGCAGGGAAGAAGCGAAAGTGACGGTACCTGCAGAAGAAGCGCCGGCTAACTACGTGCCAGCAGCCGCGGTAATACGTAGGGCGCAAGCGTTGTCCGGAATTATTGGGCGTAAAGAGCTCGTAGGCGGCTTGTCACGTCGGATGTGAAAGCTCGGGGCTTAACCCCGAGTCTGCATTCGATACGGGCTAGCTAGAGTGTGGTAGGGGAGATCGGAATTCCTGGTGTAGCGGTGAAATGCGCAGATATCAGGAGGAACACCGGTGGCGAAGGCGGATCTCTGGGCCATTACTGACGCTGAGGAGCGAAAGCGTGGGGAGCGAACAGGATTAGATACCCTGGTAGTCCACGCCGTAAACGTTGGGAACTAGGTGTTGGCGACATTCCACGTCGTCGGTGCCGCAGCTAACGCATTAAGTTCCCCGCCTGGGGAGTACGGCCGCAAGGCTAAAACTCAAAGGAATTGACGGGGGCCCGCACAAGCAGCGGAGCATGTGGCTTAATTCGACGCAACGCGAAGAACCTTACCAAGGCTTGACATATACCGGAAAGCATCAGAGATGGTGCCCCCCTTGTGGTCGGTATACAGGTGGTGCATGGCTGTCGTCAGCTCGTGTCGTGAGATGTTGGGTTAAGTCCCGCAACGAGCGCAACCCTTGTTCTGTGTTGCCAGCATGCCCTTCGGGGTGATGGGGACTCACAGGAGACTGCCGGGGTCAACTCGGAGGAAGGTGGGGACGACGTCAAGTCATCATGCCCCTTATGTCTTGGGCTGCACACGTGCTACAATGGCCGGTACAATGAGCTGCGATGCCGCGAGGCGGAGCGAATCTCAAAAAGCCGGTCTCAGTTCGGATTGGGGTCTGCAACTCGACCCCATGAAGTCGGAGTTGCTAGTAATCGCAGATCAGCATTGCTGCGGTGAATACGTTCCCGGGCCTTGTACACACCGCCCGTCACGTCACGAAAGTCGGTAACACCCGAAGCCGGTGGCCCAACCCCTTGTGGGAGGGAGCTGTCGAAGGTGGGACTGGCGATTGGGACGAAGTCGTAACAAGGTAGCCGTACCGGAAGGTGCGGCTGGATCACCTCCTTTCTAAGGAGCACTTCTTACCAGGTTCGCTTGGTCAGAGGCCAGTACACCGGCGAATGTTCGGTGCTGGTTGCTCATGGGTGGAACGTTGACTATTCGGCACGACAGGTTGGTCATTGCTAGTACTGCTTCGGCGTGGAACGTGGTGAGTGATCGGTCGGGTCGGGCACGCTGTTGGGTATCTGAAGGTACGGGCTCGTTGAGTCTGTTCCTTTGGTTGCCGGCCCCAGTGCACTCACCTGTAAGGGTGGGGTGATGGGTGGCTGGTCGTTGTTTGAGAACTGCACAGTGGACGCGAGCATCTGTGGCCAAGTTTTTAAGGGCGCACGGTGGATGCCTTGGCACCAGGAACCGATGAAGGACGTGGGAGGCCACGATAGTCCCCGGGGAGCTGTCAACCAAGCTTTGATCCGGGGGTTTCCGAATGGGGAAACCCGGCAGTCGTCATGGGCTGTCACCCGCTGCTGAACACATAGGCAGTGTGGAGGGAACGAGGGGAAGTGAAACATCTCAGTACCCTCAGGAAGAGAAAACAACCGTGATTCCGGGAGTAGTGGCGAGCGAAACTGGATGAGGCCAAACCGTATGCGTGTGATACCCGGCAGGGGTTGCGTATACGGGGTTGTGGGAGTTCTCTTGATCAATCTGCCGATTGGTCGGCAAGTCAGAAACCGTTGGTGTAGGCGAAGGACATGCGAAAGGTCCGGCGTAGAGGGTAAGACCCCCGTAGCTGAAACATCAACGGCTTGCTTGAGAACCACCCAAGTAGCACGGGGCCCGAGAAATCCCGTGTGAATCTGGCGGGACCACCCGCTAAGCCTAAATATTCCCTGGTGACCGATAGCGGATAGTACCGTGAGGGAATGGTGAAAAGTACCGCGGGAGCGGAGTGAAATAGTACCTGAAACCGTGTGCCTACAAGCCGTGGGAGCGTCGCTGTATGTGCTTGCACATGCAGTCGTGACTGCGTGCCTTTTGAAGAATGAGCCTGCGAGTTAGCGGTGTGTAGCGAGGTTAACCCGTGTGGGGAAGCCGTAGCGAAAGCGAGTCCGAATAGGGCGATTGAGTTGCACGCTCTAGACCCGAAGCGGAGTGATCTAGCCATGGGCAGGTTGAAGCGGAGGTAAGACTTCGTGGAGGACCGAACCCACCAGGGTTGAAAACCTGGGGGATGACCTGTGGTTAGGGGTGAAAGGCCAATCAAACTCCGTGATAGCTGGTTCTCCCCGAAATGCATTTAGGTGCAGCGTCGTGTGTTTCTTGCCGGAGGTAGAGCACTGGATAGGCGATGGGCCCTACCGGGTTACTGACCTTAGCCAAACTCCGAATGCCGGTAAGTGAGAGCGCGGCAGTGAGACTGTGGGGGATAAGCTCCATGGTCGAGAGGGAAACAGCCCAGAGCATCGACTAAGGCCCCTAAGCGTACGCTAAGTGGGAAAGGATGTGGAGTCGCAGAGACAACCAGGAGGTTGGCTTAGAAGCAGCCACCCTTGAAAGAGTGCGTAATAGCTCACTGGTCAAGTGATTCCGCGCCGACAATGTAGCGGGGCTCAAGCGTACCGCCGAAGTCGTGTCATTCATACACATATCCCCAACGGGAGTATGGATGGGTAGGGGAGCGTCGTGTGCCGGGTGAAGCAGCCGCGGAAGCGAGTTGTGGACGGTTCACGAGTGAGAATGCAGGCATGAGTAGCGATACACACGTGAGAAACGTGTGCGCCGATTGACTAAGGGTTCCTGGGTCAAGCTGATCTGCCCAGGGTAAGTCGGGACCTAAGGCGAGGCCGACAGGCGTAGTCGATGGACAACCGGTTGATATTCCGGTACCCGCTTTGAAACGCCCAATACTGAATCAGGCGATGCTAAGTCCGTGAAGCCGGCCCGATCTCTTCGGAGTTGAGGGTAGTGGTGGAGCCGACGAACCAGACTTGTACTAGGTAAGCGATGGGGTGACGCAGGAAGGTAGTCCAGCCCGGGCGGTGGTTGTCCCGGGGTAAGGGTGTAGGCCGTGTGGTAGGCAAATCCGTCACACGTTAAGGCTGAGACCTGATGCCGAGCCGATTGTGGTGAAGTGGATGATCCTATGCTGTCGAGAAAAGCCTCTAGCGAGTTTCATGGCGGCCCGTACCCTAAACCGACTCAGGTAGTCAGGTAGAGAATACCGAGGCGTTCGGGTGAACTATGGTTAAGGAACTCGGCAAAATGCCCCCGTAACTTCGGGAGAAGGGGGGCCATCACTGGTGATCCGATTTACTCGGTGAGCTGGGGGTGGCCGCAGAGACCAGCGAGAAGCGACTGTTTACTAAAAACACAGGTCCGTGCGAAGCCGTAAGGCGATGTATACGGACTGACGCCTGCCCGGTGCTGGAACGTTAAGGGGACCGGTTAGTGCACTTTCGGGTGTGCGAAGCTGAGAACTTAAGCGCCAGTAAACGGCGGTGGTAACTATAACCATCCTAAGGTAGCGAAATTCCTTGTCGGGTAAGTTCCGACCTGCACGAATGGCGTAACGACTTCTCGACTGTCTCAACCATAGGCCCGGTGAAATTGCACTACGAGTAAAGATGCTCGTTTCGCGCAGCAGGACGGAAAGACCCCGGGACCTTTACTATAGTTTGATATTGGTGTTCGGTTCGGCTTGTGTAGGATAGGTGGGAGACTTTGAAGCGGCCACGCCAGTGGTTGTGGAGTCGTCGTTGAAATACCACTCTGGTCGTGCTGGATGTCTAACCTGGGTCCGTGATCCGGATCAGGGACAGTGTCTGATGGGTAGTTTAACTGGGGCGGTTGCCTCCTAAAGAGTAACGGAGGCGCCCAAAGGTTCCCTCAGCCTGGTTGGCAATCAGGTGTTGAGTGTAAGTGCACAAGGGAGCTTGACTGTGAGACCGACGGGTCGAGCAGGGACGAAAGTCGGGACTAGTGATCCGGCAGTGGCTTGTGGAAGCGCTGTCGCTCAACGGATAAAAGGTACCCCGGGGATAACAGGCTGATCTTCCCCAAGAGTCCATATCGACGGGATGGTTTGGCACCTCGATGTCGGCTCGTCGCATCCTGGGGCTGGAGTCGGTCCCAAGGGTTGGGCTGTTCGCCCATTAAAGCGGTACGCGAGCTGGGTTTAGAACGTCGTGAGACAGTTCGGTCCCTATCCGCTGTGCGCGTAGGAATATTGAGAAGGGCTGTCCCTAGTACGAGAGGACCGGGACGGACGAACCTCTGGTGTGCCAGTTGTCCTGCCAAGGGCATGGCTGGTTGGCTACGTTCGGAAAGGATAACCGCTGAAAGCATCTAAGCGGGAAGCCTGCTTCGAGATGAGTATTCCCACCACCTTGAGTGGTTAAGGCTCCCAGTAGACGACTGGGTTGATAGGCCAGATGTGGAAGCCCGGTAACGGGTGGAGCTGACTGGTACTAATAGGCCGAGGGCTTGTCCTCAGTTGCTCGCGTCCACTGTGTTAGTTCTGAAATAACGAACGGCCGTGTTTTTCTCCGGTGTTGGTTAATTTCATAGTGTTTCGGTGGTCATTGCGTTAGGGAAACGCCCGGTTACATTCCGAACCCGGAAGCTAAGCCTTTCAGCGCCGATGGTACTGCAGGGGGGACCCTGTGGGAGAGTAGGACGCCGCCGAACAATTATTCCGGGAAAGCCCCGTGCCCTTGTGGCACGGGGCTTTTCTGCGTTTGCGGCCGAACAGGGTGCGAGCCGGGCCGGCCGGGAGGTATGACGGCCGGTCCCACCTGTGTGCCGAATGGCTGAGCGGCCGTGCCGCTGTGGGGTGGATGCGCCGGGGTGGCTGCCGTGGGAACAGCAGCCCGGAAAAGCAGTGTTGAAAATCCGGTACGGCGATGTCGAGAACCCGTGCCTGGCTTCGTCCCCGTAGTGAACGCGACCACAATGGGGTCGCATCAGCACAGAGGAGAAGCATCATGGCCAAGTACCTGCTGCTCAAGCACTACCGTGGCGCGCCGGCTGCGGTCAACGACGTGCCGATGGACCGGTGGACGCCGGAGGAGATCTCGGCGCACATGCGGTACATGAACGACTTCGCCGCCCGGCTGGAGGGGTCAGGCGAGTTCGTCAGCGGCCAGGCGCTCGCCCAGGAGGGAGCGTGGGTCCGCTACGACGGTGAGGGGCGCCCGCCGGTCACCGACGGGCCGTTCGCCGAGACCAAGGACCTCATCGCCGGCTGGATGATCATCGACGTCGACAGCTACGAGCGTGCCGTCGAACTGGCCGGGGAGCTGTCGGCCGCCCCGGGGGCGGGCGGCGAGCCCATTCACGAGTGGCTGGAGTTGCGTCCGTTCCTGACCGAGCCGCCCACCATCACCGAGTGACGTCACCGATGGACGAGGCCCTGCTCAGGAGCCTCTCGCCGAGCGTGCTCACAGTCCTCGTCCGCCGCGGAGCCGGTTTCGCGGCGGCCGAGGACGCCGTGCAGGACGCTCTGGTCGAGGCGGTGCGTGTGTGGCCGGCTGGTGTGCCGCGGGACCCGAAGGGCTGGCTGGTCACGGTGGCCTGGCGCCGGTTCCTCGACGCGACCCGGGCGGACGCGGCCCGCCGCCGGCGGGAGGACCGCGTCGAGGAGGAGCCGGTGCCCGGGCCGGCGTCCGGGGTGGACGACACGCTCCAGCTCTATTTCCTGTGCGCCCACCCGTCGCTGACCCCGGCATCGGCGGTCGCGCTCACGCTGCGCGCCGTCGGAGGGCTGACCACCCGCCAGATCGCCGAGGCTTACCTGGTGCCGGAAGCGACCATGGCGCAGCGAATCAGCCGGGCCAAGCGCACTGTCTCCGGTGTGCGGTTCGACCGGGCCGGCGACGTGTCCACCGTGCTGCGTGTCCTCTACCTGGTCTTCAACGAGGGCTACTCCGGAAACGTCGACCTGGCTGCCGAGGCGATCCGGCTCACCCGGCAGCTCGCGGGCGTGATCGACCACCCGGAGGTGGCGGGGCTGCTCGCTCTGATGCTGCTCCACCACGCCCGGCGGGCCGCCCGTACCGCGCCGGACGGCAGCCTGGTGCCGCTTGCGGAGCAGGACAGGAGCCTGTGGGACACCGAGTTGATCACCGACGGCGTCGAGATCCTGCAGGCGGCACTCGCCCGTGACCGGCTGGGCGAGTTCCAGGCGCAGGCCGCCGTCGCGGCACTGCACGCTGACGCGCGCGCAGCCGAGGAGACCGACTGGGTGCAGGTCGTCGAGTGGTACGACGAGCTGGCGCGCCTGACCGGCAGCCCGGTGGTCCGGCTCAATCGCGCGGTGGCCGTCGGCGAGGCCGACGGACCACGTGCCGGTCTCGCGGCGCTCTCGGAGCTGGACGATTCACTGCCCCGCCACACCGCGGTGGCGGCGTACCTCCACGAGCGCGACGGTGACCTGGCGAAGGCGGCACGGCTGTACTCCGAGGCGGCCCGCAAGGCGACCGATCTCGCCGAACGTGACCACCTGACGCGCCAGGCCGCCCGGCTCAACGCCGGCCGTCAGGGGTGACCGTGCTCGGGCCGGGACGGGCGTGGTCACCGCGGGTTCACCAGACGGGTGTCGTACGCCAGGATGACGGCCTGGATGCGGTCCCGGGAGCCCGTCTTGGCGAGGATGCGGGACACGTGCGTCTTCACCGTCGATTCGGCGAGGTGGAGGCGGGTGGCGATCTCGGTGTTCGTCCAGCCTTGTCCGATGACCGTGAGGATCTCCCTCTCCCGCTCCGTCAGTGAGGCGGTGCGAGGGTCTCCCGTGAGTGGTCCTGCGCCGGGGGCGGCCGGCAGGTGGTGCGCGTAGGCGTCCAGGAGGCGGCGGGTGAGGCTCGGGGCGACGACCGCGTCGCCGCTCGCGACGGCCCGTATGCCTGACAGGAGCTCTTCCGGCAGTGCGTCCTTGACCAGGAAGCCGCTGGCCCCCGCGCGCAGCCCGTCGTAGGCGTACTCGTCGAGGTCGAACGTCGTCACGATGAGGACCCGGGTGCGGGCGCCCGAACTGATGATGCGGCGCGTCGCCTCGATGCCGTCCAGTCCCGGCATCCGGATGTCCATCAGAGCGACGTCCGGGTGATGGCGGGCGACCATGCCCACGGCCTCCGTGCCGTTGGCTGCTTCACCGACGACGGTCATGTCGTCCTGGCTCTCCAGCAGCATGCGGAAGCCGAAGCGCTGCATGGCCTGGTCGTCGGCGATGAGTACCGTCGTCACGGGGAAGTGTCCTCCAGGGGAAGGCGGAGCCGGGTGTGCCAGCCGCCTGCGGGGAGACGGCCCGATTCGAGTGTGCCGTTGTAGAGCTGGGCGCGTTCGCGCATTCCGCTGATGCCCCGTCCGTGGTCGGGGCTCTCGTTCCGCGGGGGCTGCGGGGCACCACCTGAGTCCGTGGTCCGTACCTCCAGTCCGGTGGGGGTGTAGGTGAGGGTGACCTCGGCCGTTGCCCCGGGCCCCGCGTGCTTGAGGGTGTTGGTGAGGGATTCCTGGACCACGCGGTACACGGCGAGCTGGCGGCCGGGTGAGGCGGGGACGGGAGGGGGGTCGCCGTGGACGGTCAGCCGGACGGCCAGCCCCGCCTCCTGTACGCCGGTCAGCAGGGCGTCCAGGTCCGTGAGTGAGGGCTGGGGCGCGAGTTCGGCGGCCGGGACCGGTTCGCGCAGGACGCCGAGTACGCGCCGTAGTTCCCCCAGGGCCTGGCGGCTGGTGGTGCCGATGGCTTCGAGGGCCTGGGCGGCGCGTTCCGGGCTCTTGGCCGCGGCGTACGCCCCGCCGTCGGCCAGGCCGGTGATGACGGACAGGTTGTGGCCGATGATGTCGTGCATCTCCCGGGCGATACGGGCGCGTTCGCCTGCTGCGGCGAGCAGTGCCTGCTGGTCACGTTCGCGTTCGAGCCGGTGGGCGCGTTCGACCAGCGCCTCGGTGTACTCCCGGCGTGTGCGGACCGCGATCGCGAGCATGGTGACGAAGGCGATTCCCCAGAGGTAGGAGACGAGTTGTCTGCCCGAGGCGCCGGGAATCAGGATCGCGCCGGCGGCGGCGGGCAGGCACATCAGCAGACCTGACCACGCCAGGGCCCTGAGGGGCAGCCGCAGGGCGATCGTGTAGAGGGGGATCAGTTGGAGGAGGGCGGCCTGGACGACGGCGCCCGCCCAGATGTTGACCAGGGAGACGGGCACCATCAGGACGAGTACGGTCACCGGACGGCGCCGGCGCCACAGCAGGGGTACGGAGAAGCACAGGCTCATCAGCAGGACCAGGGGCTCCGGCGCTTCCACGTTGCGGGCGACCGTGCGCCAGCCGCCGGTGCTGTAGTCGAGCACCGCCACGACGACCCAGAAGCCGGTGACCGTGATGTCCCACAGCATCGGCCGACGGCCGTCGAGGACCCGGAGCCGTTGCAGGAGGTTCTGGATGTACAGGGTCAGCGGTGCGTTGCCGGCGGTCAGGTGCCCGGGCGGTGGGCCGTCGTCGTCGCTCACACTGTCCGTCCTCGGTCCGTCCGTCATCGCTTCCGCCCCCTTCCCGTGCCGTCCGTCACGCGTCCCTGCGGCGCAGGAGCACCGCGCCCGCGCCCAGCGACGCGCCCGCCCACAGGCAAAGGGCCAGCAGAGCGGGTCCGGTGGCCGCGGCGTCCGGGAGCGGTGTGGCCGAGCCGAGCACCCCGGCGGCCTGGGTCGGGAAGTACTTCAGGGCGCTGTCCACGGCATCGTACGGAAGCATGCCGAGCACCTCGGGCAGGATCAGGACGCCGCCGATGTACGCACCGATGCTGCCGGGCACGGAGCGCAGGGTGGCGCCGAGGCCGAGGGCGATCAGGCTGAGCAGGGTGATGCCGGCCGCGTTGCCCGCGATCGCTCCGAGGATCCCGGGTTCGGTGAGTCCGGCGGCCTGGTCGGTTCCGTCCAGGAGCAGTTGGGCGGCTAGGAAGGTGATCAGCGCGGTGGCGGACATCGAGACGAACGCGACGACGGTGAACACCGTGGCCTTGGCCCACAGGACGGGGAGCCGTCGGGGTACGACGGTGAGGGAGGACCGGATCATTCCGGTGGAGTACTCGCCGGCCGTGACGAGGATGCCGAGGACCGTGACGCACAGCTGGCCGAGCAGGGTGCCGTAGAGGACGAGGACGACGGTGTCGACGTCGGAGTCGCCGCCGTCCGAGGTGTAGGTCGCGCCCATGAGGAGTCCGACGCCGAGGATCACGGCGGCCGCGGACAGGAGGGTGACCCAGGTCGAGCGCAGGGACCAGAGTTTGTGCCACTCGGAGCGCAGGACGCGGCGAGGGGTGACGCGGTAGGGGGAGGGCGCGGTTGCGGTGGTCATGCGAGGGCTCCGGTCAGGGGTGCGGTGGTCCGGTACTCGACGGATTCCTGGGTGAGGTCCATGAAGGCCTGTTCCAGGGAGACGGTCTGCGGGGTGAGTTCGTGGAGCGGGACGGAGTGGGCGGCGGCGGTGCGGCCGATGTGGGCGGCGTCGGTGCCGTGCACGGTCAGTTCGCCGGTGCTGCCGGTGGTGATCCGTACGCCGGGGCCGGTCAGCAGGGTGCGCAGGACCTCGGCCTGTGGGGTGACGACCTTCACCGAGGCGCCGCCCGCGGTACGGATCAGGCCGCCGACGGTGGTGTCGGCGAGGAGCCGGCCGCGGCCGATGATGACGAGGTGGTCGGCGGTGAGCGCCATTTCGCTCATGAGGTGGGAGGAGACGAGGACGGTACGGCCCTCTGCCGCGAGGGACTTGAGAAGGGTGCGGATCCAGAGGACGCCTTCGGGGTCCAGTCCGTTGACCGGTTCGTCGAGGATGAGGGTCGCCGGGTCGCCGAGCAGCGCGGCGGCGATGCCGAGGCGCTGTCCCATGCCGAGCGAGAAGCCTTTGATCCTCTTGTGGGCGGCTCCGGTGAGGCCGGCCAGGTCCAGGACGTGTTCGACGCGGCTGCGGGGGATGCCGTGGGTGTGGGCGAGTGCCATGAGGTGGTTGAAGGCTGTGCGCCCCGGATGGACCGAGCGTGCTTCCAGGAGGGCCCCGACCTCGGTGAGCGGTGCGGGATGGGTGGTGTAGGAGCGGCCGCCGATGGTGGACCGGCCGTCGGTGGGGGCGTCGAGGCCGAGCAGCATCCGCATCGTCGTGGACTTGCCGGCTCCGTTGGGGCCGAGGAAACCGGTGACGGTGCCGGGCCGGACGGTGAAGTCGAGGCCCTGGACGACGGTTGCGTCCCCGTACCGTTTGGTGAGTTCGTATGCCCTGATCATGTCGTCGACGCTACGGAGCGGGCGTGGGGCGGTCGTCCGACCGAGGGTTGTACCTGCGGGCTGCCGTAGTACCGGGGTACGACGGGGGCGTGGGCCCCGCGGCGGGTTCTCTCCGGGGGTTCGCTCGCGGGCCTCGGCTCTGTCCCTGAGGGCTGACCGGAGGCCTTTTCTCGTTTGCCGTGGTGGGGGCGGCGGGGGACGATCTGCGGATGGACTATGTGGTGCGTGCGGTGCGGGCCGAGGAGTGGCAGCAGGTCAGGGAGATCCGGCTGGCGGCGCTGCGGGACCCGGCCGCTCCGATCGCCTTCCTGGAGACGTACGAGCAGGCGATGGCGAAGCCTGATGTGTTCTGGCAGGAGCGGACGGCGGGCGCTGCCGCGGGGGAGCACGCCTGCCAGTTCATCGCCGAGGCGCCTGACGGCCATTGGGCGGGAACGGTGACGGTGCTCGTCGAGCGGCAGGGGGGCGAGCCCGGTTTCGGGGAGGCCGCCGAGGTCGATCAGGCCCATCTGGTGGGGGTGTTCGTCCGCCCTGGGCACCGGGGGCGCGGACTGGTTGACGCGCTGTTCAGCGAAGCGATCGACTGGTCCTGGTCGTTGACCGGGCCGCCGTTGCGGCGGGTGCGTCTCTACGTCCATGAGGCCAATGCGCGAGCCGAGGCCTCCTATCGCCGGATCGGCTTCTCGCCGACCGGGCGGACGCTGCCGATGGAGGGCGACCCCACGGCCCTGGAGCTGGAGTTCGAGATCCGCCGCTAGACGAGGGGCGGTCAGCCCGGCCCGGGAGTCGGCAGGCCGTCCCGCCAACGGGCACGGGCCTGTTCCTCGGAGCGGAGGAGGACCAGGGCCGGCATTCCCTGGTCCCGGCCGGCCGAGAGCAGCTCCGGAAGCTGGGGAAGCGGAGCCACGGCTGCGACGTCGTCGAGGACGAGTGTCAGTGGTGGGTCGAGCCGACCGTCGGTTGACCGTGCGGCCATGCGGCGGCCGTGCTCGACCACGTGCGAGGCGAGTGCGGTGAGCAGGGGCATCGCACCGGGGTGGTGGCGGGGATCCTCGATGGGTTCACCGACTACATAAAGCGTTCCCCCTTCGCGTGCAAAAGAATCCAGTACGAGCGCATCGGTTCGATTGGGTGTGCACGCTTCACGGATGTGGACCGAGGAGAGGGCCGCGAAGGCTCGTACCGTCAGTTCCTGTGCCATCTCACGGCGTTCGGGATAGGCGGTGAGTGCGGACTCCAGGAGTCCGCCCAGTCCGGACGCCGCCTTGGGGTGGGTGCGGAGCAGGCGCACCGGTTCCCGGCCGCCAGCACCGGAGGCCCAGCGGTGGACCTGGCGGAAGGGCCGGCCGTCCACGGCGGCGGCGTGCAGCCAGCACTGGAGCAGGGTCTGGGCGGTGTCGGCCACGGCCGCGTCGATCCTGGCCAGGGGGCGGACCGGGGTGAGGAGGGCGGCCGCCCGGCTTGCCGCGGTCGCGGGGTCCTCGCAGCCGGCGGTGGGTGACCAGTGGAGGCGGGCCGGGGTGTCGCAGAGGTGGCCGGGGTCGTAGACCAGGACGGGGCCGAGCTTGCTGCGGGCGTCCTTCGTCTCGGCCCAGACGGTGGGGTCCGAGGTGACGACGAGGGCGGGGCCGTCCGCCTCCCGGACGGCCTGGACGACGGTGGGGCGGCGGCTTGCGGACGCGCCGTAGAGGACGCGGGGGGTGCGTGGTGCGGGGACCAGCGGGGAGAGCTCCTGCGCGTACGGGGCCGGGGCGGTCTCCTGCCCGTACCCGGCGGGGACGGTGTCCCGCGCGTACGGGGCGGGGGGCCCGGCGGGTGTGGCCTCCTGAGCGTACGGGGCGGGGGCTGTGGGTGCCGGGGTCGTCGTCCCGGCGGGCGCCGGGGCGGGAGCGGCGGGCGTCGCTGACCGCGCGGGAGCCTGTGCCGCCGGACGTGTGTGCACGGGGTGCGCTTCGGGTTCGTACGGTGCGGGGGAGGCGCTCCCGCGCTTGCGGACCAGCCGCCAGCGGGCCACCGCACCGAGTGCGAACACCGTCAGGACCAGGAGCACCATCACCTCGCCGATGAACAGGCCCCAGAAGAGCCCGTATCCGGAGAGGTCGCCCGGCGGGGTGTCCGGCCAGGCGCCCGGCAGATCCGTCGGTTCGACGGCCAGGGCGCGCAGGGCCAGCGGGGTCCTCATGAACGTCACGCCGTCGGGCCACCCCCCGTGGGCGAACAGCCCGGCCAGGCCCGTGGCCGTCCAGGCCAGCACCATCAGTCCGAAGAGGGTGGCCAGGAGGCCGATCAGCAGGCCGTCCGGGATGCCGCCCTGGCTCTCGCCGCCGCGCCCCGGAACGGATGGTGCCTGGCGTGCCATGTCATGCCACCGTTGACTCGGACGACTCGTTCAGCCGTTGCTGGTGCTCGATCCGCACGGCCCGCTGTTCGGCCTCCAGCTCCGCGGCTCGTACGTCCTCGGGGAGCAGATCCACCGTGGAGCCCTCGGTCATCGCGCGGTCGGTGAAGACCAGGGGGCGCTCGGCCTCGGTGATCAGGTGTTTGACGACCTGCACGTTGCCGTTGACGTCCCATACGGCGATGCCCGGGGTCAGTGTCGGGATGATCTCGACCGCCCACCTGGGCAGGCCGATGACCTTGCCGGTGGCTCTGGCCTCGTCGGCTTTCTGGGCGTAGATCGTGCGGGTGGAGGCCATCTTCAGGATGGCCGCAGCTTCCTTCGCCGCCGCGCCGTCGACGACGTCGCTGAGGTGGTGGACGACCGCGACGAAGGAGAGGCCGAGGCGTCGTCCGAACTTCAGCAGGCGCTGGAAGAGCTGGGCGACGAAGGGCGAGTTGATGATGTGCCAGGCCTCCTCGACCAGGAAGATGCGCTTCTTCCGGTCGGGCCTGATCCAGGTGTGCTCCAGCCAGACGCCGACGATCGCCATGAGGATCGGCATCGCGATGGAGTTGCGGTCGATGTGGGAGAGGTCGAAGACGATCAGCGGTGCGTCGAGGTCGATGCCGATCGTGGTCGGGCCGTCGAACATGCCGCGCAGGTCACCGTCGACGAGCCGGTCCAGGACGAGGGCGACGTCCAGGCCCCAGGCCCGCACGTCGTCTATGTCCACGTTCATCGCTTCGGCGGACTCGGGCTTCGGATGGCGCAGTTGCTCCACGATGTCCATCAGGACGGGCTGGCGGTCGGTGCTGGTCGCGACGACGTACGCGTGGGCGACCTTGAGCGCGAAGCCGGACCGCTCGTCGAGGCCATGGCCCATGGCGACCTCGATGATCGTACGCAGCAGGGCGAGCTGCCCGGTCGTGGTGATCGAAGGGTCGAGGGGGTTGAGCCGGATCCCGTCGTTCAGTGCGGCGGTCGGGTCGAGCCGGATGGGTGTGATGCCCAGTTCCTGGGCGATGAGGTTCCACTCGCCGACGCCGTCCTCACCCTGGGCGTCCAGGACGACGACCTGGCGGTCGCGGAAGCGGAGCTGGCGGAGCACGTAGGTCTTCTCGAGCGCCGACTTGCCGTTGCCGGACTCTCCGAGAACCAGCCAGTGCGGGGCGGGGAGCTGCTGCCCGTACAGCTGGAACGGGTCGTAGATGTAGCCCTTGCCCGAATAGACCTCACGCCCGATGATCACGCCGGAGTCGCCGAGGCCCGGAGCGGCGGTCGGCAGGTACACGGCCTGGGCCTGGCCCGTCGACGTACGCACCGGGAGCCGGGTCGTCTCCACGTTCCCGAAGAGGAAGGCGGTGAAGGCATCCGACAACGCGGACAGCGGATCTCGCATGGCGTGACTGCCCTTTCGTTAGCGACGGATGCCGGTGGCGAACGGCAAGGTGTTCACAAAGGCGCGGTGGTGCTCCCGGTCGCACCACTCCAGCTTCAGATACGACTTGCCGGCCGAGGCCCGGATGGTCCGCTTGTCGCGGGCGAGAGCCTCGGGGGACCGGGACGACACGGTGATGTACCCCACCAGATTCACCCCGGCCGCGCCGCTCGCCAGATCTTCACCCCGCTGGTCGAGCCTGCCGTGGGCGGCGATGTCGCGGGGGTCGACCGTGCGGTTCATCTTGGCCTGGCGGCTCGCCTCGGCGTCGTCGTTGGTCTTCTCCGTGAGCATCCGCTCGATGGCGACCTCGGTGGGTTCGAGGTCCATGCAGACCGCGACCGTACGGATCACGTCGGGCGTGTGGACGAGGAGGGGTGCCAGGAAGTTGACGCCGACGGGAGTCATCGGCCACTCCTTCACCCAGGCCGTGGAGTGGCACCAGGGGGCGCGTGTCGACGACTCACGGGTCTTGGCCTGCAGGAACGTCGGCTCGACGGCGTCCAGTTCGGCGGGCCATGCGTTGCGTTTCGTCATCGCCTGGATGTGGTCGATGGGGTGGTCCGGGTCGTACATCGAGTGGACGAGGGAGGCCAGCCGGCTCTGGCCGAGCGGCTGGCGGACCCGGATGTCGGCCTCTGCGAGCCGGGCGCAGATGTCGGTCAGCTCGCGTGCCATGACGACGGCGAGTCCCGCGTCGCGGTCGATCTTGCGCCCACCCTTGGGGCGCATGGCACGGGCCATCGCGTTGGCTTCGGCGGCCAGGTCGCGGCCGTAGTGCATGCAGGCGACGAGGTAGGCGCGGTGCTGCTCGCTGGAGGTGGAGACCATCGACTGGAGCTGGTCGTAGGAATCCTGGAGCCAGCCGGGCGCGGTCCTGTCCCCGCGCTGTGCGACGTCCTTGGCGTGTGCGTCGGGGTCGGCGGGAAGCGTGCGGGCCAGCATCTGGAGGCGCGTCACGAAGCCGTCGCCGTTGGCCACGTGCTTGAGCAGGGTGCCGAAGCGGTCGACCAGGGCCTCCTGGTCCTCGCTGTCGCGCAGGCCGACCCCGGGTCCCTCGATCTCGATGGCGGCGGTGACCGTACGCCTGTCGGCGTGCAGCAGTACGGCGATCTCGTCCGGGCCGAACGGAGCGGCGAGCCAGCTGATCCGGCCGATGCCGGGCGGCGGCCCGATCTCCACCTCACGCCCGTCGGCGCCGACCCCCGCCTCCATGGCGGTGGAGCGGTAGGCGGTGCCGCGGCGCAGGGTGCGCTTGAAGCTGCGGTTGATCTCGAACCACTTGTAGAAGGTGCGGCCCTTGTAGGGGAAGTACACGACGGCGAGGGCCAGCATGGGGAAGCCCACGAGCGTCACGATCCGCAGGGAGAGGACCGGGACGAGGAGCCCGCTCATCATGCCGAGGAACGCCCCGGCGATGATCAGCGCGATTTCGCCCGTCTCACGGTTTTTGCCGACGATCGCGTTCGGCCGTGCGCGGCCGATGAGATACGTGCGGCGGGGCGCGATCGTGTGGGACTGGGTCGTCAACGCCCCCCACCTCCTGTGCTCGTGTTACCTGTGCTGCCTGAACCGCCTCTGGGGGAGCGGCTGCCGTGGGGGGTGCCGGCGGTGGGCCCGGCGCCGCTGCGGGGCGAGGGCGCGGAGCCGCCGCCCGTGTTCCGGGAGCTGTGGGCGGCGACGCCGCCGCTGGCCGGGTTGGCGGGCCGGGCGCCTCCGCCCCCGCCTCCGCCTTCACCGCCGCCGCGGCCGCTGTGGGTCTTGATGCCCTGGGAGACGAGGGCGGCGGGCGAGCTGATCATCGCGGCGGCCTGGGAGCCGTCGGTGGCCTGCTTGCGGTTGGTCCGGGCGCCCTGGATCTCGTCACCGAAGCCGGGGACGAAGCGGTAGATCATGGCGGAGGCGAAGATGGCCAGCAGGATGATGGCGAGGCCGGACACGACGGCCGAGAAGGCGTTGGGCCCGTCGTCCGCGGAGAGCGCCCCGGCCAGACCGAGCACGATGACGATGACGGGCTTCACCATGATCACGGCGATCATGATGCCCGCCCAGCGGCGGACGTGGCCCCACATGTTCTTGTCGACGAGCCCGGAATACACGACGACACCCAGCAGGGCGCCCACGTAGAGCAGGGCGGCCCGGATCACGAGCTCCAGCCAGAGGATGCCGGCGGCGAGGATCGACACGAGCGAGACGACGATGAGCATGATCGGCCCGCCGCCGATGTCGGTGCCCTTCTTCAGGGCCTCGGCGAACGATCCGAAGAAGACATCGGTCTGCCCGCCTGTCGCGGCGGAGATGATCTCGGTGACGCCGTCGGTGGCCGAGACGACCACGTACAGGATGAGCGGGGTGAAGGCCGAGGCCAGGACCGTGAGCCAGAGGAATCCGATGGCCTCGGAGATCGCGGTGGTGAACGGGACGCCCCTGATGGCGCGCTTGGCCACGGCGAAGAGCCACAGGACCAGGGTCAGGATGGTGGACGCCGCGAAGACGACGGCGTACTGGGTGCGGAAGGTGGGGTTGGTGAAGTCGACGGTCGCCGTGCTCTCCACGGCCTCGCTGAGCTTGCCGACGAGGTAGGCGGCGGCGTCGGCGCAGCCGCGGGCCAGGGAGCTCAGGGGGTCTAGGGCGTCGTCGGTGACTAGGGGCGTGCTGCGGGCGCTTCCGCCGGCTCCGCCGGATTCGCCGTCCTCGCAGTAGTCCTTGGCGAGTCCGACGATGAGATCGCAGGGGTTGTTGCTGGTACTAGGCGAGGGCGTCGGCGTGGGTGTCGGTGTGGGCTCAGCGTAGGCACGAGACGCCAGAGCGATCATCGTGACTGACAGGCACCCCATGAGCCCGGCGAGTGAGCGGAGCCGGCGGTTATCGGGCATAGGTGAAGCCTCCGTATCCCTCGACCGCACCGGCGATGTCGTCCGCAGTCGAGGCCCGATTGTCGCCATTGACGGGCGTCGGTCCCTCTGACTGACTCGACGACTCGATCTTCCAGTCGTCACCGACCCACCTGAGCTTTTCGGTGATGGTGAACCAGGTGGCAGTAACTGGCTTGGTGGAGCCCTGACCTGCCATGCCGACGAGGCCTGTGCACCAGACTTCCACGGTTGCGGTGTCCGCGCCTTGCGCTGTTACCTTCGTGCCTACCGGAATGGTTCTGGAGACGAACGTCAGTCCGTCGGGTGTGCTGCCGTCCTCGTTCAGCCCGACGTTCGTGAGGAAGCCGGCGGAGTACGCCTTGGCCATGTCGGCTTGGAGAGTCGATACGACGGCAGGGTCGTGGGTGGCCTGCAGGATGCTGTCACGCTTCGTCCTGTCGAACATCTCCGCGGACCCCAGCGCCACCGCGTAGTTCGCCGCCGCGCTCTGCGCCCCCTGCTCGTCGTGCGCGAAGCCCGAGGCGATCGTGCCGTTCTTGCCCTGGACCGGTTTGGTGCCCGTCGCGGCAGTCGGTCCCGCGCCCGCCGCGTCGGCCTTCTTCTCGCCGTCGCTGCCCGAGGCCCCGCCCCCGCCCTGGTTCGCGAACGCGATCGCCGCGATCAGCAGCACCACCACGCCGACCACCATGATCAGCGAGCGGGAGTTCCGTGCGGGCCGGCGGCCGTAGCCGTCGCCGTCGTCGATGCCGCCGGGCAGACGCGTACGCGTCTGTCGCGTCCCGCCGAGAGTGCTGTACGCGTCTTCCGTGCGGCCCCCCGGCTCGTTCCCGCCGTATCCGCGCTCGTCGCCCTGGCTCATGCCGCGTCCGCCCCCTCAGCCGTGTGCAGTTCCGCGTGGTACGACGGTAGCGGTGCTGGTTTCCGCGTGGGCGCGGTGTGGTGACTCGACATCAGGGAACGCAACCTCTGCCGGTGGGCACGACGGACGGATGGTGTGGGGTGGACGGGGGCGGGCCCGGGGGCAGGGTGGTGGACTGACAGGCGGTCAGACAGCCATCCCGTACACGATGGTGAACAGTGTGCCCAGCGACCCGATGATGAAGACGCCGGTCAGTCCTGCCACGATCAGGCCCTTGCCCTGTTCCGCGCTGAAGGTGTCGCGCAGTGCCGTCGCGCCGATACGCTGCTTCGCCGCACCCCAGATCGCGATGCCGAGACAGAGCAGGATGGCGATCGCCATCACCACTTCGATCATGATGCGCGCCTCGTTGCCGAGGGTCCCGAACGGCCCCCAGTTCGGGGCGATTCCGCCGATGATGGTGGTGATATCGCCCTTTTCCGCTGCCAGGATCATGTAAGTCACCGCCCCTGTTGGGTAGTTCGCAGCCCGCGCCGTGCGACACGGGTCGGTCTCTATCTTCGCTGATGAAACCGGCATCGCACGACGCCTTCCCGGGTCTCTTTACCCGGATCTCGCACGTTTGACCGGGGAAGCCGCCCTGACCTGCGGCTCGTGTCGGAATCCGCTTGCATATGCATGGTTACTCTGTGTATCACGCGGTGTGACGGCTAGCAACGACGGAGGCCATGGGTTCCGGGTGCGGTTGACGCGTTCACGGGGCCAGGGTCATTCGTACGCGCTGTTCGAGAGCCGTGTGCGCGCCGGTGGCTTCAGGCCGACGCGTCGTCAGGGCGCGGGCGGGGAAGGCCGCGCGGTGTCGGGGGTCGGAGCACTGTGCGTACGGGTGCGGGGCCTCGCGGTGGTGTCGTCCAGCGGGACGGTGGCTTGAAGTCGCACCAGGAGCCGTCGAAGGGGAAAGCACCGGACTCGGCGAGACGGGACACCCGTGAGCCCTCGGCGCGGATCGCCGCCGCCTCCGGCGTGGACCAGTAGGCGGGGTGTCCGGTCTTCTCGGCGAACGACCGCTCGTCCTTCCATCTCCAGCTGCGGTCCGCCGCCACGGTGAGGTCCAGCTCGTGATCGGTTACGTCGATGTCCTCGCCGTGGTGGGTCCGGTGCTCCAGGTTCACGTACCAGCCTCCGAACTCCTGCTTCCGCCCGAAGAACCAGAACACCGCGTGCGCGGCTCCGGCCGGCTGGTGGATGAGTGCGCTGCCCATGCGCCACCGGCCGGCCTTCGCCGCGTAGCCGTGGGCGGGGCGGTCCTCGGGTGCGATGTCCCTGAGGTGGGCGCGGCGGGGCAGCTTCGTACGCCACATCGGGGTGCCGGTCTCCAGCCACAGCATCTGGCCCTCGTCCGTGCGGTCGACCAGACGTACGGGTACCGAGGAGCTCAGGTGGCCGCCGATGAAGAGGTTCCAGCGGAGGATCTGCCCTGCCTCCGCCCCGGTCCCGGCACTGCGCCCGCGCACCGTCATCGCGCGAGGAGGGCCAGGTCCTCGGCGGTGAGCCGTAGTGCGCCGGCGGCCACGTTCTCGGTGAGGTGGTCCGGGTCGCCGGTGCCGGGGATGGCCAGGACGTGCGGCCCCTGGTGGAGCGTCCAGGCCAGCCGCACCTGTGCGGGCGTCGCCCCGTGGGTGCGGGCCACGGTCAGTACGGCCTCGCTCTGTGCCCCGTTCGTCCCTTCCTCGCGCCCGGCGCCGGCGATCGCGAAGAACGGCACGAAGGCGATGCCCTGTTCGCCGCAGGAGCGCAGGAACGCGTGGTGGTCGGCCGGGGAGTCGATGCCGTACGCGTTCTGTACACAGACCACGGGTGCGATGGTCCGGGCCTCGGTGAGCTGGTCCGGTGAGACGTTGGAGATGCCGAGGTGGCGGATGAGCCCTGCGTCGCGGAGTTCGGCGAGGGCGCCGAAGTGGTCGGCGACGGATGCGGAGGCCTGGTTCGTCGAGAGGCGCAGGTTCACCACGTCCAGGTGGTCGCGGCCGAGCTGGCGCAGATTTTCCTCGACCTGGCCGCGCAGTTGCTCCGGAGTGGCCCACACCCATGTGCCGGAGGGGTCGCGTCCGGGGCCGACCTTGGTGGTGATGACCAGGTCGTCGGCGTACGGGGCGAGTGCGCTGTTGATGAGCTCGTTGGCGGAGCGAAGCGGTGAGAAGTAGAAGGCAGCGGTGTCGATGTGGTTCACGCCGAGCTCGACGGCGCGGCGCAGGACGCGCAGGGCCTGGCCCCGGTCGCGGGGGGATCCGTCGGCGAACGCCGTGCCGTTCTGGGGGAGGCGCATGGAGCCGAATCCGAGGCGGTTGACCGTCAGGTCGCCGAGCTTCCAGGTGCCGGACGCCGATGCGTTGATCGTTCCCGGGGTCGTTCCCGGGGTCGTTTCCGAGATCGTTTCCGATGATGAGGGCATCATCGGATTCTTCCACCCGCGCCGACGCGTTCCCAGGCGTTCCTGCAGCTGAAGGGCTGAAGGGCCAGGGGGCGGTGGCCGGTGGCCTTGTGCCGCGCTCGACGGTGCCGTTCGGGCGCCACCCACCGATCACCTGGCCGTCGGACCGGAGCCGGTCATGTGGTGGGCGAGCCGACCGGCGGTGGGTGCGGTGCGCGGAAGGAGAACGCTTCGGGTCCTTCGCCGGTCTCGCGGATCAGGGCGATGCGGTCCATCGCCTCTTCGACGCTCGGGCGGTGCCCGGCGGGGACCCACCACAGCGCGTGGTGGAAGTCGGCGAGGCGCTCGAACCATTCCCGGCGGCGTGCCAGGACCTTGAGGTGCGCGCTGCGGTAGGTGTAGTCCTGCAGGGCCTCGACCGATTCTCAGACCGAGCAGTTGATCAGGAGCAAGTCGTCGTCGTCCTGGGGGCGCAGGCCCGTCGAGTCGGCTCCGCCGCTGTCGATCATGCGCCAGACGAAGCCGGGAGCCTGATCTGCGAGAGCGTTGATCTCCGGGAGCTGCGCGACGAAGTCGGCCAGTTGAGGGCTGTCGAGAGGGGCGAGGATGCGCCCGACGTTGACCTGGGCGAGGTGGAATTCGTTCACGGGGCCAAGCATGCCCGGGTGAACCTTCTAAAGTCAACGAATGCTGTTTTTAGATTTCCTCGGTGGTCTCGAGGGCGACGCAGCACCCTTGCGGAAGGGGATCCATCGACGCATTCCAGCCCTCACCGTCCGGCAGTGCGGCGAGCAGGCCCTCGATCCCGGCCAGGTTCATCCCGCAGACCAGGGCGGGGAACTGATCCGCCAACGCGTGGAACGGGCAGTTGTTCAGCCGCACTTTCCCGCCGTCCCGGAACGGCTCGTAGCCGCGTGCCCGCAGGGCCTCGACCGGATCGGTCGCGCCGTCCGAGGTGCTCCCCTCGGACTCCCCGGCCGCCCTTGCCGCCGCCTGCAGTTCCCCGTCGAGCCCGGCACGCTCCACCACCTCGGCGAGCAGCCGGCTCACCGTGTCGTAGGAGCGGGGCGGCACGGACACCGCGTGTTCGCCTTCGGCGCGCCTGTACATCTTCGAGGGCCGCCCGGCGCCCGGCCCGCTGCGCCCCGAGAGCCGCCGGAAACACACCTCGAGCAGCCCGGCCTCGACCAGCTTGTCCAGGTGGAACGCGGCCAGTGACCGGGAGATCCCGGCTGCCTCTGCCGCCGCGTCCCGCCCCACCTCGCCCGGTGTCGCGGTGACGTGCCGATAGAGTCCGCGCCGCACCGGATCACCCAGTACGACCAACGCCTCGAGGGCGGAATCCTCACTGCTGCTCACGCGACAATTCTATTACCAACGGGCATTGACGTAGCGGGGAGAGGTGGCCGCCCACGATCGGCCGGCTCCCTCAGGGGCGCTCGCGCAGCGTCGCCGTGAAGCTGCGGCCGTAGGCGTGGTGGGTCGTGACGTCGACGCGGGTGCCGCCGGGTACGCGGCGGACGCGTACTCCGGAATCGGCCGAGACGCGCCGCAGTGGCCTGCCGTGGAGGGTGACGGATACGGAGCTCCGCGCCGTCGTGGGGTCGGACACCGCGATGGAGTACGTGCCGTCCGAGGTCCGGCGCAGCATGATCGAAGCCGGACCGTCGATCGTGAGGCGTCCGGCCCGGTGCCTCCCCGGAGTGAAGGCATTGGCGGCGGTGATGCCCAGGCCGGTGTGTTCCGCGGCCTGCAGGCGGACCGTGTTGGACAGCACGGAGAGCGGGCCGTGGGCGTAGGCCGCCAACTGCTGTGCCGAGGCGTTCGGGACGAGGGCGTGGGCCATGGAGGCCGGCCGTTCTCCGGCAGCCTGCTCGTAGGAAAGGGTGAGGACCTGCTTGGTTACCGCGGTGTCCGCGTTGGCGAGACGCACGAGACGCCGGCTGCGCGTCACCGTGTCGAGTGCGACGACCACCGGCGGGCCCGACAGGAAGACGTACCCGACCGCGGTCCTCTGCGCTTCGTCGGCGTACCGCAGCCAGGCCGGGGGTGAGGACCCCGCCCTCTGCCAGGGTGTGCCGTCGCGGAGGCCGCCGGTGAGGGTGATGGGTGAGGAGGGGGCGGCGATGCGGCTGTCGACGGTCGTGGTCACCGCGCGGCCGCCCAGGCCGGTGACGCCGGCCGAGAGCACGAGGATCTCGTCGTCGAACATGAACCACGACCTGGTGGCGCCCGCGGCCCGGTAGGCGACGAAGTCCTCGGGCAGCGTGCCGGCCCGCTGCGCGGTGTACGCGGCGTCGTCGGACTGTACGAGACCGGCCAGCCCGTAGGCGCCGAGGCGGGCGCCGCCGGAGAAGCCGTGGGTGGCGCGAGGGAAGTAGACGTACGTGTTCTGCGACTCGGAGGACGACGTGAAGCCGCGCGTGGGGTTGTCGTACCAGAGGGTGCCGTAGAGCTCGGGGACGGTGCGCCGCGTCTCGACGGGAGCGGTGACACCCGCGAGGCGGCGGGGGTCGACGGTGGTGAAGTAGTCGATGCCGAACGCCTGCCGCTGGTCCGCGCCGGAGAGGTAGAGGTAGTGGGCGCCGGTCCCCTGGAACCACGGCATCAGGTTCTCGCCGCTCATGTACTCGTACATGCTGATGCGCGCCGAGCTGCGGGCGAGGGCGAACGCGTAGCCGGGCCGGCGGTGGACGGTCCGGTCCATGGCGTTGAAGGCGGCGTGGGAGGCGGCGGGGCCGAGGTCCCTCGCGGGCGCCGGTGAGTTCAGGATGTCCGCGTAGCGGGCGATGCTGACGGGGGAGACGAAGGACGTGGTGTCGAGGCCCGCCTTCGAGGTCTGCCGGACGTGTTTGACGTATCCCTCGAGGGCCTCGGCGTCGTCGCCGGCGGTGTGCGCGGACAGGTCGACGACGGCTTCCACGACGGCGGTGACATCCGCGTACCCGGTGCCGGTCCGTGAGACCGCCCGTCCCTTGACGATCTCCATCATCCAGCCCTCGAAGATCAGCGGGGCGAAGCCGTCGGCCACCCAGCCCTGGACGACGCCGACCAGGCTGTCGTCGGGCACGTAGCCGGTGCCGTCGAGGATCTTGATCGTCTGGACGATCCGGGTGAGCAGCCCCTTGCCGTAGGAGCCCGTGTACGCGACGGAGGCGTGCTGGACGAAGGAACCGTCGGAGTAGAAACCGTCGGTGACGCCGTGGCGCGGCCGGTAGGGGTCGATCGTCGAGAAGACGGTCAGCTGGTCGGCGAGGGCTTTGGTGATGCGGGCCTCGTCGGCGAGCAGGGCGCCCTGGAGGATCCGGTTCGTCGTGATGTCGGCGAGGTTGGCGCCGGTGTGGAAGCGCGAGTCGAGATCGACGTCACCGGCCTCGCCGTTGCGGAGGTAGGCGTCCATGGACGCGACGTACGTGGCTGTGAGCTCCGGCCGGTACGCCGCCACTTCGTCCCTGAGGAGCACCAGGGTCTTCGTCACGTAGGCCGGGATCCCGATCTCCCAGTGGAACCAGTTGCCGTAGTAGCCCTTCGACTGGTCACCGAACCAGTCGTCGTGGAGCCGGACCAGACCGTCGACGACCTGGCGCCGGACCGCCGCGTCGTCCCCCGGGCCGGAGGTGCCGGGGCCGGGGAGGCAGGTGGCCAGGGCGATCTCGTACAGGTACTGGTACGAGGTGCTCAGGTTGGGGTCGCTCGTGCCGAGCGGTAGGCCCGCGAAGAGCTCGTCCTGTCCCGCGCCGTCCATGGCGGCGAGCCGTGACTGTGCCGTCGCCCGCAGGGAGGCGAGCTTCGGGGCGACCTCGGGGCGGGCGTTCGACGTGGCCGTGCCGGCGAAGACCGCGACGGTGTTGCGCAGGAGGGTGGCCCGGTCCTCCGAGGATCCCGCGCGGGCCGAGGAGCGCGGAGCGGGAGCCCGGCCGTGCCGGGGATCCGCCTCCGCCCGCAGTGCCTGGGACACCGCCCAGAGCGTGGCCGCGGGTATGACGGACAGTGCGGAACGACGCGAGAGCTCCACCAGTACGCTCCAAAGTCCGGCTTGTAAGCGCTTGTTGCCCTGTTCCCCAGACAAGCAACGGTTTCTCACCGGTGTCAACGGCGGGGTCCGATGTCAGTGGCCTCCGTTACGGTCGACCGCATGACGACTTCTGCGACGGCTCCGGCCGACGGTCACCATGTCATCCAGGTCCGAGGCGCGCGCGAGAACAACCTCACCGACGTGTCGCTCGACATTCCCAAGCGTCGGCTGACCGTGTTCACGGGAGTTTCGGGGTCGGGGAAGTCCTCGCTGGTCTTCGGCACCATCGCAGCCGAGTCCCAGCGCTTGATCAACGAGACCTACACCGCCTTCGTCCAGTCGTTCATGCCGAGCCTGGGCCGCCCGGACGTGGACGCGCTGCACAATCTGAGCGCCGCGATAGTGGTCGACCAGGAGCGGATGGGAGCCAATTCGCGCTCGACCGTCGGCACCGCCACCGATGCGTACACGATGCTGCGGATCGTCTTCTCGCGTCTCGGCACACCTCACATCGGGACGTCGGGCGCCTTCAGTTTCAATCTGCCCGAGGGCATGTGCCCACGGTGCGAGGGCGTCGGCGAGATCTCGGAGATCGACGTCGACCAGCTGGTCGACCGGGAGAAGTCGATGAACGAGGGCGCTATCACCGTGCCCAACTTCGCGGTGGACTCCTGGTACTGGCAGGTCATGGCCCGGTCCGGTTTCTACGACCCGGACAAGAAGCTCAAGGACTTCACGGAGCAGGAGTGGGCCGACTTCCTCCACAAGCCGCAGACCAAGGTGAAGGTGGACAGCAACAACCTCACCTACGAGGGGCTCGTGCAGAAGGTCCAGCGGACCATGCTCAGCAAGGACCGCGAAGCCATGCAGCCCCACATCCGCGCGTTCGTGGACCGGGCCGTGGTCTTCCGTGAGTGTTCCGACTGCGGAGGGACCCGGCTGACGGCCGCCGCTCTGTCGTCGAAGATCGACGGGGTGAACATCGCGGAGTGCGCCGCCATGCAGATCAGCGACCTCGCCGCGTTCGTACGGCGTATCGACGACCCCGCTGTGGCACCGCTGCTGGCCGGCTTGCGGGACCTGCTGGACTCCCTCGTCGAGATCGGCCTCGGCTACCTCAGCCTGGACCGGCCCGCCGGCACGCTCTCGGGCGGTGAGGCGCAGCGGGTGAAGATGGTGCGGCATCTCGGTTCCAGCCTGACGGATGTCACGTACGTCTTCGACGAGCCGACCATCGGGCTCCACCCCCACGACATCCGGCGGATGAACGACCTGCTGCTGCGCCTGCGCGACAAGGGGAACACCGTGCTCGTCGTCGAGCACAAGCCCGAGGTGATCGCGATGGCGGACCACGTAGTCGACCTCGGGCCGGGTGCGGGGAAGGACGGCGGGCGCATCTGCTTCAGCGGGGACGTCGCCGGGCTGCGGGCCTCCGGCACCCTGACCGGTCGCCACCTCGAGCACCGGGCGCGGCTGCGGGACGAGGTGCGGAAGCCGACCGGGCAGCTGTCCATCGAGGGCGCCGATCTGCACAACCTCCAGGACGTGAGCGTCGACATCCCGCTGGGCGTCCTCACCGTCGTCACCGGGGTGGCGGGGTCGGGCAAGAGCTCGCTGATCCACGGCAGCCTGCCCCCGGGACAGGGCGTGGTGGTCGCCGACCAGACACCCATCCGTGGCTCGCGACGCTCGAACCCTGCGACGTACACCGGTCTGCTCAGCCCGATCCGCACGGCGTTCGCCAAGGCCAACGGCGTGAAGGCGGCCCTCTTCAGCGCCAACTCGGAGGGCGCCTGCCCCAAGTGCAACGGCCTCGGGCTCGTCTACACCGACCTCGCCATGATGGCCGGGGTCGCATCGGTGTGCGAGGAGTGCCAGGGGAAGCGGTTCACGCCCGAGGTGCTGACGTACACCCTGCACGGCAGGAACATCAGCGAGGTGCTGGGGATGTCGGTGGCGGAGGCCTACGACTTCTTCACCTCCGGCCAGGCACGCGCCATTCTCGGCCGGCTGCGCGATGTGGGGCTCGGCTACCTCCGGCTGGGCCAGCCGCTGAACACCCTGTCCGGCGGCGAGCGCCAGCGTCTCAAGCTCGCCATCCACATGGCGGAGAAGGCTGCGACGTACGTCCTGGACGAGCCGACCACCGGTCTGCACATGGCTGACGTGGACCAGCTGCTCGCGCTGCTCGACAGGCTGGTCGACGCGGGCAACACGGTGATCGTCATCGAGCACCACCAGGCGGTGATGGCCCACGCGGACTGGATCGTCGACCTCGGCCCCGGGGCCGGGCACGACGGCGGCCGCGTGGTCTTCGAGGGGACGCCCGCCGACCTGGTCGCCGACGGCGGCACCCTCACGGCACGCCATCTCCGGGAGTACGTCGGGGGGTGACCGGGCGCGCCGAGGGCCGGCCGGCGGAAATGAAGGCGACAGCCCCGGGCGCGCCGGTATCGGCGCCGTTTCGTGGTTGCGCCTGGCCCGTGCTGGAGCCAGCCGTTGACACAACGGGCTAATCGAATTAGCTTTTGGCTAAGCGTATTAGCCGGACCCTGGAGGGCGTTGTGTCCGAGTACCTTGCCGTCGACGGTGGAACGATCGCGTACGAGGTCGTGGGGTCCGGCCCGCTGATCGTTCTCGCGCACGGCATGGGGGACAGTCGTGCCGCGTACCGCGAGGTGGTTCCGCCGCTGGTGGCGGCCGGCTACCGGGTCGCCGCAGTCGATCTGCGGGGCTGCGGCGAGTCCAGCGTCGGCTGGTCGGACTGGAGCCGCCTCGCCGTCGCCGGCGACCTGATCGCTGTGATCAGGCACTTGGGTGGCCCGGCCGTGATCGTCGGCCACTCGGCCTCCGGCGGCGCCGCCACCATCGCGGCGGCCCAGGAGCCCTCGCTGGTCACCGGGGTCGTCGAGTTGGCGCCGTTCACCCGCAAGCAGTCGATCACCTTCGGTGATCTGAAGGTGAAGCGCTTCAGGCAGGGCATGCTGCGGCTGCTCGGCGCAGGGCTGTTCGGCAGCGTGCCCATGTGGCGCTCGTACCTGGAGGTGGCCTACCCCGGTGTGAAGCCGGCCGGCTGGTCCGAGCGGATCGGCCGCATCGAGTCCCTGCTGCGTGAGCCGGGCCGGATGAAGGCCATGCAGGGCATGGGCCGCAGTGCCCCGGTCGACGCCGGCGCACAGCTCGGCAATGTCCGCTGCCCCGTCCTGGTCGTGATGGGCACGCTCGACCCGGACTGGGCGGACCCGCACGGCGAAGGTTCCGCGATCGTCGACGCCCTGCCGTCCGGCCTCGGCCGCCTCGAGATGATCGAGGGCGCCGGGCACTACCCGCACGACCAGTTCCCCGACCAGGTGGTCTCGCTCGTTCTCGCCTTCCTCCGGTCGGACGCCACCCGTGCCTAGGGCCGGTCTGGACCCGGCGGCCGTGGTCACCGCCGGTGCCGCCCTCGCCGACGAGGTGGGCCTCGCCAATCTGACGATGGGTCTGCTGGCGGAGCGGGTGGGGGTGCGCACCCCGTCCCTGTACAAGCACGTGGGTGGCCTGGACGATCTCACCCGGCGGATCGCGGAGCTGGCGTTGGGTGAGGCCGCGGAGGCCGTCGGCGTAGCGGTGCAGGGGCGTGCTGGCCGCGATGCCCTGGCGGCAGCCGCGCGCTCCTTCCGCGCCTTCGTCGTGGAGCACCCCGGCCGTTACGCCGCCACGCTCGGCCAGGAGCCTTCCGGACCGGACGATCCTCTGGCCACGGCGGGCCGGCGGCTGCTCGACGCGTTCATGGCGGTCCTGCGCGGCTACGAGATCGCCGATTCCGACGTCGATCACGCTCTGCGCACGCTCCGCAGCCTCTTCCACGGGTTCGCCACGCTGCAGGCGGGCGGTGGCTTCCAGTGGAGCGCCGACATCGACGAGAGCCTCGAATGGCTCATCGAGTTCGCCGACCGGGGCCTGCGCGCGTCCTGAGAACTGTACTTCTGCCAAGGGGACTTGCGACGTCGTAGGGTTCAGCGATGAGCGCTGAGCTGGATCGATTCGGCAGAGTGAAGCAACAGGTCACGTATCTGCGCGTGGCCACGGCCGGTCTTCTTCTTGCCGCCGTTGTGGGGTGGAGCGACCTGTTGCTGCTCGTCATGGGGCACGTCGTCCCCGGATGGACAGTGAGTGCCGGCCTGTTCTTCGTCTCACTGGTTCTCATGGGAGTCCATGCGGCGCGGCGCCTCTCAGCTGACGACCGGACGCTCAGCGGCCGAGCTCTGCCGCGCGTCGCTCTCGGCCTGCTGGCCGCCACAGCCGGCCTCGGCTGTGCCGCCGGAGCGTTCAGCGACTTCATGGGCAGTGCGGAGTACCGCGTCCTTGAACCCGCGGGCCCGGACGGCTGTGTGGCCGTGGTGCGGGAGACGTCCTTCTTGAAGATCAGCGACGGCGAGGTGTACGCGATGGGCTCCAGCGGGGTGGCGTGGCGGGAGTCGGGTTCCTGGATGGCCGACGACATGCACCGGCCCGTGGCCGAGGGAACGTACGAGCTGGACTGGAACCGGTCCGGCGGCACCTTCAGGGTCGGCGGCACCGCCACCGACCCGATCGTCTCCGCCGACCTGAATCCGCTCGACTGCGGCTGAGGATCCGGGCTCCCTGCACGTCAGGTGTCCGACCCGGTGGCTTCGGTCCCGGCGAAGTGGTCGAACTCCCCGGCCACGACACCTCTGGTGAACGCCTCCCACTTCTGCGCCGTGGTGGTCACCACCGTCCCGGGATCGCCGGTCTCGCGCAGGTACACGAGATCCCCGGGGCCGAACGCGATCTCGATCCAGGGGCCGGGCCCTTCGGCGTCCTCGGGGGCGGCGCGGATCCAGGTGAGGGCGGCGGCGTGATCAGCCACGGTCCTGGGTCTCCTTGACGGTGCGGACGAGGGCCGCCCAGGCTGCCGGGCTGGCCCGGAGTATCGCGCCGCTGGGGTCGCTGCTCTCGGTGACTGCTACGGAGTCCTGGTCGGCGGCGACGTGTATACAGGCCTCGCCTTGCGCGCAGTAGGAGGATTTCTGCCAGTCGGGCGTGGTCATCTTCATTCCTTACAGTTCCTGGGCGACGGAGTGGATGAGGTCTCGTGACGGCTGCGTGGGCAGTGCCGCAGCATCGAGGCGCTTCAGCAGCAGACGGTACTGACCCAGTTGAGCCTCGGAGTCGATGAACACCGGCCCGTGGGAACCACCCGCCCGGAAGTACCCCGCTCGACGGAGCGGCCTTGTCACCGGGCCATGCGACACACACTTCAACCGCCCCTCCGTGAACGGAGACTTCCATGGCTCTGGCCACCGTAACGCCGCCCTGGGCGTACACCCTCCAACTTCCGCAGGATCCCCGAAGCCCGGAATCGCCCGGGCGACTCTGCGGACCGTGCTGCTGGTGCACGGGATGCGGGATCTCATCGACACCGCCGAGCTGCTGGCGAGCGAGCTGGTCACCAACGCGTACCGGTACTCCTCGGCGCCGTACTCGCTCCGGTTGCGAGGTGCGGGGCGGGACCGGGTGCGGGTCGGGGTGTGGGACAGCAATCCGGAGATCCCTGCCCCGTTCGGCGGCTGCGCCATGGGCGGACCAAGTGTCCTGGCCGAGCGGGGGCGTGGGCTCCAGCTCGTACGGGAGTGCGCGGAGAGCTGGGGTGCGTACCCGATCAGGGGCGGACTGCCGGGGCAGGGCGGGAAGGTGCTGTGGGTGGAGTGCACGGCTCCCCGCAACCCCTGATCGGGCCGGGCGGGCTCAGCCGGCGTACTTGGCCTCGAAGGCCCGGAAGGACTGCTCCTGGAGACGCTCCAGTTGGGCCTTCGGACTCTGGGAGGTGAACCGCGCACAGCGCGGCGACTCCAGGACCTGGCATTCCTGGACCGGGCGGAAGCCCTGGCGTACGGGATCGGGACGCCACAGGCTGCGGCCCGGCAGGAAGGCGTACTCCAGGGAGGACCGGGCCAGGTCCTTCAGCTCGGGGTAGCCGAGCCCGTAGGTGCGGGCCGCCCGGTCGTACTCCTGGCCGATGTCTCCCCGTGAGATGCCGGGGTCATCGGTCGACAGCACGACGGGGACGCCGTACTTCCGGTAGACGGGGAACGGGTGATCGGCGCCCTCGACCTGGAGGATCTGCGCGTTGCTGGTGAGCGGAACCTCCACGGCGATCTGGCGGCGTGCCATGTCGCGGGCGAGCTGCCGCCAGTTGTCCTCCTGCACGAGGTCGACGCCGTGGCCGATGCGTTCGGCCTGGCCGGTGCGTACGGCGTCGTCGATGTGGAAGGTGAGGTCCTCGGGCTTCACCAGGCCGGGGACGAGTTCGCCGGCGTGCAGGGTGATGTGGGCGCGAGGGTAGACCCCGTGCAGGTGGTTCAGCATGCGCATGTGCAGGCGGTAGTCGCGCACGGAGATCTCGCCGTCCTCCGGCTGGACCAGGTTCACTGCGACGAACCTCGGGTCGCGTTCGGCGAGCCGGAGTCCCAGGGCGATCTGGGTGAAGACGCGTTCCGGGACGCTGTTGCGTGACACCTGGGAGATCCAGCGCACCGTGATCCGGCATGCGGGGCGGGGGGTCGTCGTCGCGCAGCGTGCGGTATCGCGGAACTCGGCGTCGGCCGTGTCGGCCTCCTTCCGGGCATCCGCCACCAGCTGGTCGAGCCGGCCCCCGGCGAGGAGTTTGCGGTGCAGGGCGGCCAGGTCCGCGTCCCAGCCGACATCGGTGGCCAGCTGCCTGGCGCCCGCAGAGGCGGGGCTGACCATGGTCTCCAGATACGTCTGGTTCTGCGCCGCCGCGGTGCCCGCCACATCGGCCAGCATCTTGCCGCGGTGCGAGGTCGCGGCGCCGAACTTCCCGAACGCGGCGAAGAAGTGGTCGTGCCCCGACTCGCCTTCGGGGAAGTCCTGCATGGACCAGGCCCGGACGATCTTCTGCCGGAAGGCTGCATCCGTGAGGGCGTCGGCGGCGGGCCGGGAGCCGGCGGCGCACGGGGGTGCGACAGCGGTCATCGTGGAGTCGATGCAGAGGCCGTCCTCGGCCGCGAGCTGGATCAGGTATTCGGTCCGTACCGAGCCGGAGAGGTGATTGTGCAGGTCACCTCCCTTGGGCAGGTCGCGGAAGAAATTCCCGGTCTGCTCCGGGTGAGCGTTCAGCCACGCGGCGGTGCGGGCCTCGGCGGGTGTGGACGTCCTGGGCAACGGTGCGGACGTGGTGGCGGCATGTGCGGACGGCCCGGAGGGCAGGGCGGCGGCGAGTGCTGCGGCGGCGAGCCCTGCGGCTGTCAGCAACCGCCCGACGCGCGCAGGACTGTGGTGTACGAAGATCACGCCTTCGATGATCACGAAAGGCCGGCCATGTCACCCCGGATCGCGTGGGCCGGGGCCCGTAAACCATCCGTCCGGGGGACAGCCGACCGCTCGGTTCAAGCGCGTAGCTCGGGTGGGAAGCCGGTCCACCGGAGGTCCGCCGGGAGGTGGCCCATGTCGTTGAACATGAGGAGGGAAGCGGGCCGGCCGGGCGAGTAACGGATGACGGTCAACGCGGCGTTGGCGTGGTTGAGACCGAGCCAGCGCCAGGCGGGAGCGTCGAGGGCGTCCCGAACCAGCCACGCGGCCAGGAACGCGTGGGTGACGACCAGCTCATGGCGGGGCTCGTCACCGTCCACCGGCCCGGTGAACCGCGCCTGCGCGGCGCCTGCCAGCTCCGGGCCCCGGCTGCGTTCGGACTCCGGGAACTGCTCCACGAACGTGAGGAACCGGTCCGCCGACTCCTTCGGGAGCTCCTGCCGGAGCGGCACGTACGGGACGTAGTCCCCGGCCGGTTCCGAGACCCGCAGGGGTATGTCCCGCCCGAGCTGTTCATGGGCCAGCCGGGCGGTCTGCGTGGCGCGGGGGAGCGGGCCGTGGTGGACGGCGGAGAGCGGTACGTCCCGGAGCCGCGCGCCGAGGAGGGCCGCCTGACGACGGCCCCGCCCCGTCAGCTCGGTCTCGTCCGGGGACGCCTCGCCGTGCCGGGCGATGTACAGGAAACGGGCGGAGGTGGCGGTGGTCATGGGGTCCTTTCGGCTGGTCGGGCGGATGTCGGGGTGGACGGTGTACTCCGCCGCTCGGTTCCGGGTCGCGCGTTCGGGTGATGTCGGCGCGGGCCGTTCCTTGCGGGGGCAGGGGCCTGCCCCGCGTCGACGGTGTGCCCGGCGTGTCGGGTGCGCCGTGTTTGGCACAGTGCCGCTCCGTGACCGAGGAACGGGGTGAGCGGTATGACCGTGGTGCAGGGGCTGAGCGATCCGGCGGGGCTGTCGGGCGGGGGTGACTGCGGGCAGAGGCTGAAGCACAGCGACGGGCCGTGGCTGAGGGCCGCCGGGGGCGCGGAGGAACTGGTTGCGCATCTGGCCCCGGTAAGGCACGAGTTGGTCCTGGCCCATCAGGGGTTGCTGGCGGGGGCGGGCCGGCTGACCGCGCTCGCGGAGCTGGCGGCCGTACGGGAGTCCTGGCTACGGCGAATCCAGACGGCACAGGGGGAGTGCGGCAGCCTGGCCGCCGGGCTGCGGGACGCCGCCCGCATCCAGGGCGCCACGAACGAGGCCGTCAGGTCGTCCTTCGCCGCCGTGAATCCGTGCAGGGGCGACGAGCGGTGACGCAGACGCTGACCTGGGCGCAGTTACGGGACCTGAAGTGCGCCGAGCTGGAAGAAGCGGCCGACGGGTGGGGCAGGTCCAGCAACCGGGCCGACGCCGCGCGGGACCGCATCGAGCAGCAGCTGCTCACCGGGCTCCGCGACACGCAGGAGGGCGAGGCGGCGCAGGCTGCGGTCGCACGGTTGCGGCAGCTGGGGCGGAACTTCCAGTACGTGTACACCGAGTGCGGGCTGCTCCGTACGACGTTGAACTCCCTGGCGCACGAGATGAGGACCCAGCAGCGCGTACTGAAGGAGGCGCTGGACGACGCCGCCGCGCTGAGGTTCACGGTGCATGCCAACGGGACGGTGACGTACCCGGCGGGAGGCGAGGGCCTGATCGACGGCGCGCCGCTGCGGGGCGGCACGGCGTCGTCGAGCGGGCCGCCGGGGCTGGTACCGCCTTCGGGGCTGACCGCACCGAACCCCAACGCCGCGAAGGCCCAGGACGTCGCGGACCGGGTGACCGGGGCGGTGCGGGCGGCGGCCGAGATCGACTGGCGGTACGCGGGGATCCTGCGCCGGCTGAAGGCGGAGGAGGGCCTGAAGGTCCCGGCCTCCACATGGAAGGACGCGGCGGGCGACGCGGCGGAGGTCCGTGACGCGGCGGGCGCGTACCTCAAGGACGCCATCCCGCACGGTGCGTCTCCGGCGGAGCGGCGGGACTGGTGGGCGGGCCTGACCCAGGAACAGCGCGAGGAGTACCTCGCGGTGTACCCGGACCAGATCGGGAACCTGGACGGGATCCCGGCACTGGTACGCGACGCGGCCAACCGGGACAACCTGCAGTTGCTGATCGGCAAGCTGGAGGGACGGGACGACGAGAGGTCGGTCACGCAGCTGGCGGGACTCCGTGAGATCGACCGGCAGTTGGGGGCGGCGGCCAAGCCGGGGGAGCCGCCGATGTTCCTGTTGGGTATCAGTGACGAGGGGAATGGGCGAGCGATTGTCTCGTACGGGAATCCTGATACGGCGAAGAACGTGGCGACGTATGTGCCAGGGCTGAACACTTCGCTGGATGAGGATTTCGCGAAGAATGACCTTAAGCGTGCCTTGGATACTGTTAAGGGTGCCCGGTATCACGATCCTTCCAGTGCCGCAATTGCTTGGCTTGGGTACGACGCTCCGCAGGGTATCGACGGTTTCAATAGCTTAGCTGTTGCTGGCGACGGCAGGGCCGTAGAAGGCGGGCGACGTTTGAACGAATTCACAGGCGGGCTGGCAGCGACGAACGAGAATGAAGATCCTCATCTTACGGCTATTGGGCATTCATATGGGTCGCGAACCGTTGGTGCGGCAACACAGCAAGGCGATGGAATCCCGGGCGTTGACGACATCGTCCTGGTGGGGAGCCCAGGAGTTGGTGTCGATCGAGCTAAGGACCTTGGAGTAGGTGAAGGGCACGTATTTGTCGGTGCGGCAGAAAACGATGTGGTGACAAAATTGCCCTCGAAGCAGCAAGCGGCTGTGGGTGCCATGGCGTCCCTTTCCGGCCCCTTCGGCTACATCGCAGGAGATATCGCTGATCAGGGTGACGACGACCTCTGGTTCGGAAAAGATCCGGCGAGCGAGGCGTTCGGTGCCAGGCGATTCCGTGTCGATGATGGTCCGGGGCTAGTGGGTGCTGATGGGTTATCCATTGATGCGCACTCTCAATATTTCGATCCGAGGAGAGATGCGGCATCTGCGCACAACATCGCACTTATTGCAGCAGGGCGTTCCGGGAAAATTAATTCTCAGGAGTATCGATAATGCGCGGGGTGAATGTCTCAATTGCTACCGTAGTTGTTTTAGTGTCGCTTGCGGGATGCGCGGGTGAAATTGTCTCTCTGGGGGGGAGTGAAGGGGTAGACATGGATATGCAGCAGGCGGCGGAGCGGGCTGATGCAATTCTTGACGGTGTCCTGAAGGGCATCGACCCGGAAGTGAAGTGGACTCACGACACAACTAGTGTCGGGAGTTGCGACGTGACCAGAAGGCGCGCAGTAATGACCATCGTGTCCGCCGAGCGCAGGGGTAGCTTCTTGGGTGTCGTGGACCGGGCCTGGCGCAGCAGTGGGTACGAGATGAAATCCGTCAACAACGACCCGGATGTCCCGGCGATCTTTGCCCAGACCAAGGACGGGTTCGGTGTCAGCCTGATCGTCGGGGGCGAAGGGCAGGTGTTCTTCGAGGTCGACACCCCCTGCGTCGAGGAGTCCGAGGTCGCCGAGTCCACCACCAAGGCAACCGCGCCCACCTACGAGGGCATGGAGCACATCCCCCGCCCCAACATCCGCTCTTCCTTCTGGTCCGCCGGCGCCCCCTGACCCCTCGTAGCCGCCCCTGACGCCCCCTCATGCACCCATCCACCCGTACACACCAGCGAATCGCGTCGTGAACCACGCCCGAATGGGGGATGGTTGGGGGGTGCGGAAATACTGGGTGTTCGTCGGCGGTGGGATCGGGCTGGGCCTGTGCTTCATCGCCCTGCTCGTCGTCGGTACGTACTCCGCCGCCGCCGGGATCTCCGGGGCGAGTGGGGCCGTAGGGCTGGCCAAGGGGGCCGTGCCCGCGCGCTATCAGCCGCTCGTGGAGAGGTGGGGCAACCTCTGTCCTGCCATCAACCCCGCCCTCCTGGCGGCACAGTTGTACCAGGAGAGCGGCTGGAATCCGCGCGCCCAGAGTCACGCCGCCGCGCAGGGCATCGCGCAGTTCATCCCCGGGACCTGGGCCTCGCACGGTATCGACGGGGACAAGGACGGGGACCGGGACGTGTGGGATCCGGCCGACGCGATTCCGTCCGCCGCGTCCTACGACTGCGAACTGGCCGGGTACGTCAAGAAGGTGCCGGGTGACCCGACCGACAACATGCTCGCCGCGTACAACGCGGGTGCCTACCGGGTGATCCAGTCGGGCGGGGTGCCCGCGATCAGCGAGACGCAGAATTACGTCAAGATCATCCGTTCCCTGGAGAAGAGCTTCGCCAAGCCCATCGGCCGTGTGCAGCCGTCGCAGCAGGCGGCCGGGGCGATCTACTTCGCGCAGAAGAAGCTCGGCACTCCCTACCTCTGGGGTGGGAACGGCACGGCCGACCAAGGGGGCCGGTTCGACTGTTCCGGGCTGACCCAGGCCGCGTACCGGACCGTCGACATCGAGCTGCCCCGTGTGGCCAACGATCAGTACAACGCCGGGCCCCACCCCTCCCGGGACGAACTCATGCCCGGCGACCTGGTGTTCTTTTCGGACGATCTGAACAACTCGCGGGCCATCCGGCACGTGGGCCTCTACGTCGGCGGTGGCTACATGATCAACGCGCCCTACACCGGCGCGGTGATCCGCTTCGACAAGATCGACACCCCTGATTACTTCGGTGCGACAAGAGTCACGAAGGACGGGGCCGCAGCGCTCCCGACCGCGCTTCCGGAGAGCTGACATCCAGTCGGCCGTGGCTGGAACTCTCCGTGAAGCCCGGGCCCTGAGCTGCGACGATGAGTCACTCTTCGATAACGTCATGGTGATCATTCGGTGGAGAACGGAACGTACGCAGCTGACAGGCCGTTCCCTGGACTGGGACGGCATGCGCACATGACCATGCGTGACTGCCCGGACCAGTCGGGCGTGACGGCATCATGGCGTGGCGCGGCACTGAATCCGCACCGACCACGGGGGTCATACCAAGGCGACGCACGCCGTTGTGCGTCGCAGCAGCAGACAAGGCAAGGGGCCGCGGCAGATGGCTGGACTCGCACTCGATGGGTCGAACCCCGATGTCAGCCTGCTCTACGACATCAATGGGCTGGCGAAGGCCGCTCCGACCTGGTTCGACCGGGTCATGGAGTTCGTCGGTGAATTCGGGATCATGTTCGCCATGGTCCTGGTGGTCCTGTGGTGCTGGTGGAGCGTGCGCCGACGCGGGACGACCGAGGACTCGGTGACGGCGGTCGCCGGACTCGTGTGGGCGCCTCTGGCCGCCGGGATCGCACTGGTCATCAACATCCCGATCCGGGGATTCGTGGAGAGGCCCCGTCCGTTCTTCGACCACAAGGGGCTCGAAGTCCTGGTGAAGGGCAAGACGGACTTCTCCTTCGTGAGCGACCACGCGACGATGGCGATGGCGATCGCGGTGGGTCTGTTCGTGGCCAACAGGAAGTTCGGTCTGGTGGCCATCGGGCTGGCGCTCCTGGAGGGCTTCTGCCGCGTCTACATGGGCGTGCACTACCCGACCGACGTGATCGGCGGCCTGGCTCTCGGCACGGCGGTGGCGCTCCTGCTCGCCCCGCTCGCGATGATGCTGCTGACGCCTCTGGTGGGGGCCGTGGCTCGCGCCGGAAAGGTCGGATGGCTCGTCCGCGCGGGCGGCGCGGACGCTGCGGCCGGCGCACGGGACGAGTCGCGCGGGATTCCCGAGCCGAGCCCGGGTTCCGGTCGTGGCGGTGCGCCCGGCGAGAGGGACCTCGCCGCGTAGGTGTGACGAGTTCGAGCGTGTGAGGGGTGTCCCACGAAGGGGCACCCCTTCCACATGTACGGGGGCCGCATGTACGAGGGTCGCAGGGGAGCAGCTCCGGCGTGCGGCTGAGCTGTTCGGCGCGGCTGCGGCGCGGCCGGGACGCCAGGGGGCGCTGGCCCGTGCGTCCCAGTTCATCGCCTACTGCGCGGCGGATGACTGGGAGGCGGCCTCAGCGGCACTGGACGCCCTGCTCGGCCTTGAGCCGTCGGCCGGTGTGATCCGGGAAGCCCTGGAGGACCTCTCGTTCCTACGGGAGATCCTGCCGATGGTGGCAGAGGCCGCCGCCCCCTTCGAGCAGCGGCTGCGGGAGACGCGTCGGCAGGGCTGCTCCTAGGACGGTTGGGGCCAGGGCATGGGGGGACGAGTGGGAAGGGGACGGGTGGGGCGAGCCGGATGCGTGGTCCGAGCGGTGTTCCTCCGCGTCGGTTCGGGCCCGGTCACGGGAGCGCCGGGCCGGGCCTGACCAGCCGCAGCCGCAGCGAGCCAGACAGAACGAGCCCCGTTCGACGGTCGTGGTGCTGTGTGTCGGAGAGATGCTGTGGACGGGGGAGTCCGTGGGGTCCTGGTACACGCGTCCACGGTACTGGGGGTGCTGTGCGGCAGTAAGGGAGTGGGCCGATCGGCTGCCGGAAGGGGCCCTGTGGCGTGACGAGGTGCCCCGGCCGTCGTTAGGCGGGGCGGGCGGGAACTCGGTCAGGTGTACGTCGTTGAGGGTTGGCAGGCGATGGTGGTGCAGCAGCACAGGTGCGGAGGCGGGGCACTGGCTGTGTGCGCCCTGGCCGTCGCGGGCGTGATGACGATCAGCAGCGGATGCTCGGGTGCGGGCGGTGACGGCGGTGACGGTGCCGGTGAGCGCGCCGTCGCCGGGGACGGCCGGGCCGGCACCGCTGCGGCCGCCCTGCGCCGGGCGGCGGAGGAGCTCGTCGGTGCGGGCAGCGCCGAGACGCGTACGTCGATGGAGACCGCGTCCGGCGGGACCCGGGTGACGATCAGGGGGCAGGGGGCGTACGACTTCCGCAAGCAGTTGGGCCGGATCAAGGTCGTCCTGCCGAAGGACGCCGCCGGGGCCGACGGGCACCGGCCGATCACGGAGCTGCTGGCGCCGGGGGCGCTGTACATGAAGAACCGTGGTGCCGGAGTGCCCGACGACAAATGGGTGCGCATCGACACGACGGCCCTGGAGGACGGCAATCTGGTCACGGGCGGGGTGACCGATCCGACGGCTTCCGCCGAGCTGCTGCGCGGCGCGGGGGACGTGACCTACGTCGGGCGGACGGAGCTGGCCGGGGTGGCGGTCCGGCACTACCGGGGGACCGCGGACATCGGGCGGGCGGCGCGCGCGGCCTCGCCTTCCTCGCGCGGGGCGCTGGCAGCGGCAGCGAAAGGGTTCAGCACGGACAGGGTGCCGTTCGACGCCTACCTGGACGACGAGGGCCTGCTGCGGAAGGTCCGCCACCGCTTCACCTTCGCGACGGAGGGGCCGGCGGTGGCGGTGGTGTCGACGATGCTGCTGTACGGCTTCGGGGTACCGGTGTCCGTGGAGCTGCCTCCCGAGGCGGACATCTACACGGGGAGGGTCCAGCAGGGCAGGAGTGGCCCGGAAACGCCGTAGGGAGGGGGCCGAAATGGTCCGTCCGTGCCATGCGCGGTGTGTGCCTCGCTCCCTACGCTAGGGAGTCGGTGCGCCAGGAGTCGGCGACAGCAGAGAAAGGTGACGCAGGTGGTGACGCTCAGCGCTCCGAACGCTCAGGACTGTGTGGCCCTCGCCGAGATCGAGCTGTGCGGCGAGCTCATGATCGCGGCGGCCGACGCCCGCGAGGACCGGCTCAGCCCCGACCGTATCGACGAGGTGCTCAACGTCGGGGCGCATTCGGCCGAGCAGGCGCCGACGGTCCCCCGGCAGGGCCGTCACCGGGGATGACCTTTCCCTCCCGGGCGTCGTCATGTGCGCAGGAGGCGGGCGATCGCCTTGGTGGCCTCTTCGACCTTGGCGTCGATCTCCTCACCGCCCTTGAGGGCGGCGTCCGCGACGCAGTGGCGCAAATGCTCTTCCAGCAGCTGGAGCGCGAAGGACTGCAGGGCCTTGGTGGAGGCCGAGACCTGGGTGAGTATGTCGATGCAGTAGACGTCCTCGTCCACCATCCGCTGGAGGCCGCGGATCTGGCCCTCGATGCGGCGCAGCCGCTTGAGGTGCTCCTCCTTCTGGTGGTGGTACCCGTGGATCCCGCGGTCGTGGTCGGTGACGACCTCATCCGTACCGTCTGTGTCGGTGGTCTCGGTGGTGGTCATGGGGTCCTCCCGTTGTCCTCTTGGCCTGCGGTGATCGTGCCGTTCCGTGCCGTCTGTATACCCCTGCCGGGTATATCGTAACGAATCCAGCCGAAACGTGACCGGGGGGCCGTGCTGATCACTGTGCCTGATGCGCGACACTGAAGAACGCCGGTTAGCCGTGGCCGGATGATGCGCCTAGCATCAGCCTGACCGAATCCAAAGCACCCCGAGGACCCCACGTGCGCTTTCGTCTGACCCCCAGGGAGACGAGCTTCTACGACATGTTTTCCGCATCCGCGGACAACATCGTCACGGGCTCGAAGCTCCTGATGGAACTGCTCGGGGCGGATTCTGCCTCCCGAGTCGAGATCGCGGAGCGTATGCGGGCAGCGGAGCACGCGGGGGACGATGCCACCCACGCGATCTTCCACCAGCTGAACTCCTCCTTCATCACGCCGTTCGACCGCGAGGACATCTACAACCTCGCGTCGTCGCTCGACGACATCATGGACTTCATGGAGGAGGCCGTCGACCTGGTCGTGCTGTACCAGATCGACGAGCTCCCGAAGGGTGTCGAGCAGCAGATCGAGGTCCTGGCCAGGGCGGCGGAACTGACCGCCGAGGCCATGCCGAGTCTGCGGACCATGGAGAACCTCACCGAGTACTGGATCGAGGTCAACCGCCTCGAGAACCAGGCCGACCAGATCCACCGCAAGCTGCTGGCCCACCTCTTCAACGGCAAGTACGACGCGATGGACGTGCTGAAGCTCAAGCAGATCGTGGACGTACTGGAAGAGGCGGCTGACGCGTTCGAGCACGTCGCCAACACCGTGGAGACCATCGCGGTCAAGGAGTCCTGAACCTCGTGGACACCTTTGCGCTGATCGTGACCATCGGTGTCGCGCTCGGCTTCACGTATACGAACGGCTTCCACGACTCGGCGAACGCCATCGCCACCTCGGTCTCCACCCGGGCGCTGACCCCGCGTGCGGCTCTGGCGATGGCCGCTGTGATGAACCTCGCAGGCGCCTTCCTGGGCCAGGGGGTCGCCAAGACCGTCAGCGAAGGCCTGATCGCCACGCCCGAAGGCCAGAAGGGGATGGGCATCCTCTTCGCGGCGCTGGTCGGCGCGATCATCTGGAACCTGGTCACCTGGTACTACGGCCTGCCGTCGTCGTCCTCGCACGCACTGTTCGGCGGCATGGTCGGCGCGGCGCTGGCCGGCGGGACGATGGTGCACTGGGACGGCGTGCTGTCCAAGATCGTCATCCCGATGTTCCTGTCGCCGGTCATAGGTCTGGTGGCCGGCTATCTCGTGATGGTCGTCATCATGTGGATATTCAGGAAGACCAACCCGCACAAGGCCAAGCGCGGCTTCCGTATCGCGCAGACGGTCTCCGCGGCGGGTATGGCGCTCGGTCACGGTCTGCAGGACGCCCAGAAGACGATGGGCATCGTGGTGATGGCCCTCGTCATCGCCGACGTCGAGGGCCCGAACGACGAGATCCCGATCTGGGTGAAGATCGCCTGCGCGACCATGCTGTCCCTCGGTACGTACGCGGGTGGCTGGCGCATCATGCGCACGCTCGGCCGCAAGATCATCGAGCTGGACCCGCCGCAGGGCTTCGCCGCCGAGACGACCGGCGCGTCGATCATGTTCGGCTCGGCCTTCCTGTTCCACGCACCGATCTCCACGACTCACGTGATCACCTCGGCGATCATGGGTGTCGGCGCCACGAAGCGGGTGAACGCCGTGCGGTGGGGGGTGGCCAAGAACATCATCCTGGGGTGGTTCATCACGATGCCGGCCGCGGCCCTGGTGGCCGCGCTGAGCTATGGGATCGTCCTGCTGCTCTTCGGGTGACGGTCCGGCGAGGTGCCGGTGTCCTGCTGCTCCTCGGGTGAGGGACCGGTGAGGTCCCGGTGTCCTGTTGCTCTTCGGCCGACGTTCCCGGGACGTCCCGGTGTCGTGCCGGGTTCCGGGTGACGCTCCCGGTAGCTGCCGGTGTCGTCCCGCGCTCCGCGTGAGCGGGACGGTACGAAGCCGGCCGTAGCCCCCGTCTTCGGTCTTCCTCCGGGTTTCGTCCCGGGGCCCGTCGGACCCGGTCCGTCCGGTTCCGTCAGCGGGAATGGGTCCGCCCCTGCTCTCCTGTGGAGAGCGGGGGCGGACCCTTCGCCTTGTGGTGGCACCGCCATGCAGCACCCCAAGGCCGTCTGTGGTTATCCGAAGCGGCCCGAGATGTAGTCCTCGGTCGCCTGCACGGACGGGTTGGAGAAGATCCGCTCCGTGTCGTCGATCTCGATCAGCCGGCCCGGCTTGCCCACCGCCGAGAGGTTGAAGAAGGCCGTACGGTCCGAGACGCGTGCCGCCTGCTGCATGTTGTGCGTCACGATGACGATCGTGAAGCGCTCCTTCAGCTCGCCGATCAGGTCCTCGATGGCGAGGGTCGAGATCGGGTCGAGGGCCGAGCACGGCTCGTCCATCAGCAGCACCTCCGGCTCGACCGCGATCGCGCGGGCGATGCACAGGCGCTGCTGCTGACCGCCGGAGAGGCCGGACCCCGGCTTGTTCAGGCGGTCCTTGACCTCGTTCCAGAGGTTGGCGCCCTTGAGGGACTTCTCGACGATGTCGGACAGCTCGTTCTTGCGGTACGAGCCGTTCAGCCGCAGGCCCGCCGCGACGTTGTCGAAGATCGACATGGTCGGGAAGGGGTTCGGGCGCTGGAAGACCATGCCGACGGTGCGGCGCACGGTGACGGGGTCGACGCCGGAGCCGTACAGATTCTCGTCGTCCAGCAGCACCTTGCCCTCGACGCGGCCACCGGGGGTGACCTCGTGCATGCGGTTCAGGGTGCGCAGGAAGGTGGACTTGCCGCAGCCGGACGGGCCGATGAAGGCGGTCACGGAGCGGGGCTCCACGGTCATCGAGATGTCCTCGATGGCCTTGTGGGAGCCGTAGTAGGCGGTGAGACCGCCGATGTCGATGCGCTTGGCCATGTGAATCACTGCTTCTTTCGGGGGGTCGCCGATGGCCGCGTCAGCGACCGGTCTTCGGGGCCTTCCAGCGGGCGATGCCGCGGGCCACCAGATTGAGGATCATGACGAAGGCGATCAGCACCAGTGCTGCGGCCCAGGCGCGGTCGTAGGACGCGGCCTCGCCGACCTTGTACTGCTCGTAGATGTAGAACGGCAGTGAGGACTGGGCGCCTTCGAAGGGGTTGCTGTTGATCAGCTGGCTGCCGAAGACCAGCAGCATGATCGGTGCCGTCTCTCCCGCGATGCGCGCGATGGCGAGCATGACGCCGGTGGTGATGCCGCCGATCGCGGTGGGCAGGACCACCTTCAGGATGGTGCGCCACTTCGGGATGCCGAGCGCGAGGGAGGCCTCGCGGAGCTCGTTGGGGACGAGCTTGAGCATCTCCTCGGTGGAGCGGACCACGACGGGGACCATCAGGATCGTCAGGGCCAGGGCGCCCATCAGGCCGGAGGGTTCCAGCTGTGCGATCAGCATGATCGACAGGATGAACAGACCGGCGACGATGGACGGGATGCCCGTCATGACGTCGACGAAGAATGTGACGGCCTTGGCGAGCGTGCCCTTGCCGTACTCCACCAGGTAGACCGCGGTCAGCAGGCCCAGGGGGGCGGAGATCACCGTGGCGATGCCGACCTGCTCCAGAGTGCCGATCAGCGCGTGGTAGACGCCGCCGCTGGCCTCGGGGCCGAGGACTCCGGCCATCGAGTGGGTGAGGAAGTAGCCGTCGAGGCGCTCGGCGCCGCGGCTGATCGTGGTCCAGAGCAGCGAGGCGAGCGGGACGACGGCGACGAGGAAGCAGACCCAGACGACGCTGGTGGCGAGGCGGTCCTTGGCCTGGCGCTGGTTCTCGACCGCGGTCGTCGCGACGTACGAGATGGCCAGGAAGAACAGTGCGGAGACCAGACCCCACTGGACGCGGCTGTGCCAGCCGGCCGCCAGGGAGATCCCCACGCCGAGCGCGATCGCCACGACGGCGAAGCCGAGCGGGGCCCAGCGGGGGAGGCTGCGGCTGCTGAGGCCGCCCTTGCGGGGTTCCGGCGAGGTCCGAGGACGCTGGTCCTGGACGTCTGTGGTGGTGGCGTGGCTCATGCGTTGGCCCCCGAGTACTCCTTGCGGCGGGCGATGATGAGCCGGGCCGCGCCGTTGACCAGCAGGGTGAGGACGAAGAGGACGAGGCCCGAGGCGATCAGGGCGTCGCGTCCGAATTCGTCGGCCTCACCGAACTTGGCCGCGATGTTCTGGGCGAAGGTCCCGCCGCCGTGGTTGAGCACGTGCAGCGAGATGAGGAAGCTCGGCGACAGGACCGTGGCGACGGCCATCGTCTCGCCGAGCGCACGGCCCAGGCCGAGCATCGAGGCCGAGATGATGCCGGACCGGCCGAAGGGCAGCACCGAGAGGCGGATGACCTCCCAGCGGGTGGCGCCGAGGGCGAGAGCCGCTTCCTCGTTCATCTTCGGGACCTGGAGGAAGACCTCGCGGCTGACGCTGGTCACGATCGGCAGGATCATGATCGCGAGCAGGATGCCGACGGTGAAGAGCGAGCGGGGGACGCCGATCTCGGTCTTGTCGAAGATGTACGTCCAGCCGAAGAACTGGTCGAGCCAGAGGTTCAGGCCCTCCAGGTACGGGACGAGGACGAGAGCGCCCCAGATGCCGTAGACGATGCTGGGCACCGCGGCGAGCAGGTCGATCACGTAGGCGAGGGGGGCGGCCAGCTTGCGCGGCGCGTAGTGCGAGATGAAGAGGGCGATGCCGACAGCGATCGGAACCGCGATGACCATCGCGATGATCGAGCTGACGACCGTGCCGAAGAGCAGGACCGCGATGCCGAAGACCGGCGGGTCACCGGCCGGGTTCCAGTCGAAGGTGGTGAGGAAGTTGCCCTCGTCCTTCGATATGGCGATGAAGGCGCGGTAGCTGAGGAACACGGCGATCGACGCCATGATCACGAGCAGCAGGATGCCCGAGCCGCGTGAGAGGCCCAGGAAGATCTTGTCGCCTGCCCGCCCGGTGGACTTGGGGCGGGCGCGTGTTTCCGGCGGAGCCGGTGGGATGTCGAGCGGTGTGGTGGAAGCCATGGTCTTTCCGGTCTGTGTGGGGGAGCGGCTGGCTCCCCTGGCGGCGGTGCACCGGATGGGTCGGGCGGTGGGGGCCGGTCCGGAGGGGTGCGCCGGACCGGCCCGCCTGTGCGTGCGCGTCGTGCGGTGACGGACTACTTCAGGCCGGCGACCGTCTCGCGGACCTTGGCGTTGATCGCCTCGGGGATCGGGGCGTAGCCGGCGTCGGTCAGGACCTTCTGGCCGTCCGCGGAGGCGGTGTAGGACAGGAAGGACTTGACGGTGCCGAGGGTGTCGGCCTTGTTACCGGTGTCGCAGACCACCTCGTACGTCACCAGGACCAGCGGGTAGGCGCCCTCGGCCTTGGTGGTGTAGTCGAGCTCCAGCGCCAGGTCCTTGCCGGTGCCCTTGACCTTGGCGGCGGCGATGGCCTTGGAGGCGTTCTCCGAGGTGGCCTCGACCGGGGTCGCACCACCCGTGTTGATGTCGACGGTGGTGATGTCCTGCGACTTGGCGTACGACAGCTCGAAGTAGCCGATGGAGCCGTTGACGGCCTTCACCTGGCTGGCGACGCCGGAGGAGCCGGACGCTGCCTGGCCGCCGGGGGCGGGCCACTTCTTCTCGGCCTCGTACTTCCAGTCGCTCGGGGCCGCGGCGTTCAGGTACTTGCCGAGGTTCTGCGTGGTGCCGGAGTCCTCGGAGCGGTGGAAGGCCTGGATGTCCGTGGCCGGCAGCTTGACGCCGTCGTTGAGCTTGGCGATCGCCGGGTCGTTCCACTTCTTGATCTTGTTGTCGAAGATCTTGGCGAGCGTGGAGGCGTCCAGCGTGAGGCTGTCGACACCCTCCAGGTGGAAGCCGACCGCGATCGGGCCGCCGACCATCGGGAGGTTGATCCCCTGGCCGGTCTTGCAGATCTTCTTCGACTCGGCGACCTCTTCGGGCTTCAGGGCGGAGTCCGAGCCGGCGAAGCCGACGGTGCCCTGGTTGAACGCGACGATGCCCTCACCGGAGGAGGAGGAGCTGTAGTTGATCTCCACGCCGGAGCAGGCGGCCATGTAGTTCTTGACCCAGAGGTCCATCGCGTTCTTCTGGGCGCTGGACCCGGAAGCGCGCAGCTGGCCCTCGGCGTCGTCGCACTTGATGTTCGACGCGGCGGCGCTGGTCTTGCCGCCTTCCGCGTCGGTGCCGGTGTTGTCGTCCGAACCGCACGCCGTGAGGACCAGGGCGCCGGAGACGGCGAGGGCACCGAGCGCGGTGGCACGAAGCCGGTTCTTGCGCTGAAGCTTCACTTTCGGGGTGTTCCTTCCAGGAGCCGCCGCGGCAGGTGGGGCGGGCGGCGTGCGATGAGGAATGGTGCGGTGGCTTGGCGCCGTGCACCGGGTACGTCCGAAATTAGGCAGAACAGGTGAAGCGCCCTACGGGGCAGAGTGAACGGCAGGTGAACCGTGCTGGGCGGGCTGGTTCCGCAGGCTATGGGCCCTGGCGCGGGTGGGCCGGGGTGTGTCCCGCGTGACCGGACGGGCCTCCTGGGGCCTGGGTGCCCTGGCCGGTTCGTGCATGTGTGCTGGCGGGCGGGGGGTGTGAGTGCCTTCAGCCGCCGGGAGGCCCTCGGCGGCCGGGAGCGGCTTCAGCCGCTGGGGAGCCCGCAGCGGCTGGCAATACCTCGGTCGCCGGAAACGCCTCTGTAGCTGCCGGGAGCGCGGCAGCTGCTGATGCCGCCGAGGGCGCCTTCGGTGGCCCGGGAAGCCCTCGGCGGCCCCTCGGCTGTCCCTCGGCGGCCCTTCGGCGCCCCTCGGCGACCGGGAGCGCCTCGGTTGCCTAGCGCACCGGGCACCGGGAGCGCCGCAGCTGCGCGGGGGACGCCGACGTTGCCGAGGGTGCCTTCAGCGGTCCGGGGCGCTGTCGGTCGGCCGGGCGGGTTCGGTGGCGCGGAGGGGCTGAATCCGGCGGTCCGGCTTTCGGAACCGCCGATGCGACTCCCAGAACCGCCGGTGCGACCCCCGAGAACGCCGATGCGGCCCCGGGAACCGCCGGTCAGCCCGTCGGGAAAGCCGGCCAGACGTTCGGAACCGCCGGTCAGGCGGTCCTGTCCGTCGGTCCGGTGCCCAGGAAGGCGTCCAGCTGGACGCGGTCACCGGGGCGGCTCAGGCGGGCGCGGGCGGAGCCGGGGGAGAGCCATGCCAGCCGGTCGACCTCGTCGTTGGGCACGAACGTGCCGTCCGCCGCCTCCGCCGCCCAGTAGCTGACCTCTTTGGGGCGCCCGTTCGCCGTGTACGTGGCCGTCGGCAGGACGGCGCCCGGCAGGCAGTGGTGCCCCGTCTCCTCCAGGACCTCGCGCAGGGCGGCCTCCAGCGCCGTCTCGCCGCGCTTCAGCTTGCCCTTGGGGTACGACCAGTCGTCGTATCGGGGCCGGTGGACCAGGCAGATCTCCAGGCCGGCGCCGTCCGGGGACCGGCGCCAGAGCACGCAGCCCGCCGCCAGGACGGTGCCGCTCATGGCGCGGTCACGGCCGCGTAGGGCCAGGTCTCCCGGAACACGGCGCGGGCCGCCTCCACCTCGTGCCGCTGGTCGGCGTGGAGCACACCGAGGGCGTACGCAGTCGTCGGGGCGATGCGCGGGGTGCGCGCCGCCGCGGATGCGGCGGCGGCGGCCTCCGCGGCGTCCCGGTGCAGGTCCAGGGCGTGTCCCGATCCGGACAGGGCCGGATCGGGGGTGCCCCGCAGCATCTCGTGGGCGTAGCGGTGCAGCCGCAGCAGGAGGCGGGCCTGGTGCCAGAGTGCGTCGAGGGCCTCGTTGTAGGGTTCCACCGCCTCGTCGGGCGGGAGCGCGGCCACCGCGTCCAGCATCCGCTGCTCCGCGAGCTCGGCCGGGGCGTGGAGCACCACGGCGGCCGGTTCCGAGGCCGAGGGCGCCAGGGGGACGTCCGAGGCGAGCAGCGCGACGGCGTCGGCGACGGCGTGGAAGCGGGAGGAGCCCAGCGCCTGGAGTGCCGCCGAGTGCGCGCGGGTCCGGGCGAGGGTCAGCCGGCGTTCCAGGAGCGCTCCTGCCCGGGCCGCGCCGACGCCGAGCGCCGCCCGCTCCTTGTCGCTCTCGCTCGGGCCGTCCCCGGAGGTGGCGGACCGGGCCGCCGGCAGGGAGGTCCCGGAGAGCTGGTGCAGGGCCTCCAGGAGCCGGCCGAGCCGTGTGGCGTACGCGTGTTCGCGGGCGAGGGTTCCGGAGAGCCAGGCCAGTTCCGCACGGAGCTGGTCGGCCCAGGCGGGTTCGAGTGCTGCCCGGAAGGTGTGCAGGGTGCCGCTGATCCGGCGTGCCGCGTGGCGCAGCGCGCGCGCCGCCTCGTCGGCGTTCTGCGCGCCGGCGTCCACGGGAGCGCTGTGCTCGCGGTGCAGCCGGAGGCCCCGCAGGAAGCAGGCGGCCTGTTCGCGCAGGTAGGGCGCGAGGACCGCTTCCGCGGAGAGGGTCGTCGTCTGGTGGTCAGGGCGTCGCACGCCGGCGCCTCCGGGCGTCAATGAGCATCTCTTGTACGTGCCTCAGCGGTTGCCCGTCCGCGTCCGTGGAGTGCCGGGTCCAGTTTCCGTCGGGGCCCAGGTGCCAGGAGGAGGTGGTGTCGGACATGCCTGTTTCCAGGAGCCTGCTGAGGGCGGCGCGATGCGCGGGGTCGGTGACGCGGACCAGTGCTTCGATCCGGCGGTCGAGGTTACGGTGCATCATGTCGGCGCTGCCGAACCATACTTCGGGCTCGCCGCCGTTGCCGAAGGCGAAGAGCCGGGAGTGTTCGAGGAAGCGGCCCAGTATCGAGCGGACCCGCACGTTCTCGGAGAGACCGCTGACGCCGGGGCGGATCGCGCAGATCCCCCGTACCCAGATGTCGACCGGCACCCCGGCCTGGCCCGCCCGGTAGCAGGCGTCGATGACCGCTTCGTCGACCATCGAGTTGACCTTGATGCGCACGTAGGCGGAGCGGCCCGCGCGGTGGTGGGTGATCTCCTTGTTGATGCGGGCGATCAGCCCGTCGCGCAGGGACTTCGGGGCGACCAGCAGCCGGCGGTAGGTCTCGCGGCGGGAGTAGCCGGAGAGCCGGTTGAAGAGGTCGGAGAGGTCGGCCCCGACCTGCGGGTCGGCGGTCAGCAGGCCGAGGTCCTCGTAGAGCCGCGCCGTCTTGGGGTGGTAGTTGCCGGTGCCGACGTGGGAGTAGCGGCGCAGCGTGTCGCCCTCCTGACGGACGACGAGCGACAGCTTGCAGTGCGTCTTGAGGCCGACGAGGCCGTAGACGACGTGGCAGCCGGACTCCTCCAGCTTGCGGGCCCACTTGATGTTGGCCTGCTCGTCGAAGCGGGCCTTGATCTCGACGAGCACGAGGACCTGCTTGCCGGATTCGGCCGCGTCGATCAGGGCGTCCACTATCGGGGAGTCGCCGGAGGTCCGGTACAGGGTCTGCTTGATCGCGAGGACGTCCGGGTCGCCCGCCGCCTGCTCCAGGAACGCCTGGACGGAGGTGGAAAAGGAGTCGTAGGGGTGGTGCAGCAGCACGTCCCGCTCGCGCAGCGCCGCGAATATGTCGGGCGCGGAGGCGGACTCGACCTCGGCGAGGTCGCGGTGGGTGCCGGCGATGAACTTGGGGTACTTCAGCTCGGGCCGGTCCAGCGAGGCGATGCCGAACAGTCCGGTGAGGTCGAGCGGACCCGGCAGCGGGTAGAGCTCGGTCTCGGAGATCTTCAGTTCGCGTACGAGCAGGTCCAGGACGTACGGGTCGATGGACTCCTCGACCTCCAGGCGGACCGGCGGGCCGAAGCGGCGCCGCATGAGTTCCTTCTCCAGGGCCTGGAGAAGATTCTCGGCGTCGTCCTCCTCGACCTCCAGGTCCTCGTTCCTGGTGACCCGGAACATGTGGTGGGCGAGGACCTCCATGCCCGGGAAGAGCTCTTCGAGGTGGGCCGCGATGATGTCCTCTATGGGGACGTAACGCTGCGGGGACGCCTCCAGGAAGCGGGTGAGCAGCGGCGGCACCTTGACGCGGGCGAAGTGCCGGTGGCCGCTGACGGGGTTGCGCACGACGACGGCGAGGTTCAGCGAGAGCCCGGAGATGTACGGGAACGGGTGCGCGGGGTCCACGGCCAGCGGGGTCAGCACGGGGAAGACCCGCTGCCGGAAGAAGGTGAAGAGGCGGGCCTGTTCCTTCTCGGTCAGATCGGGCCAGCGGACGAGCTGGATGCCCTCGTCGGACAGGGCGGGCGCGACGTCCTGCTGGTAGCAGGCGGCGTGGCGGGCCATGAGCTCGCGGGAGCGGGTCCAGATGAGGTCGAGGACCTCGCGGGGCTGCAGCCCGGACGCGGAACGGGTGGCGACACCGGTCGCGATACGGCGCTTGAGGCCGGCGACGCGGACCATGAAGAACTCGTCCAGGTTCGAGGCGAAGATCGCCAGGAAATTAGCCCGTTCGAGTAGTGGTGTGGCGGGGTCCTCGGCGAGTTCCAGAACGCGTTCGTTGAAAGCGAGCCAGCTGCGCTCCCGGTCGAGGAACCGGCCCTGCGGCAGTTCGTCGCCGTCCGTCTCGGGCTCGTACGCGTCCGGGTCGTTGTCCAGGTCGGGGTCCAGATCGGCGGCTGTGGACAGACCTGCGGGCACGGAACCCGCGACGGCGTGCGGCCGGTGGGCGGCGAGGGAGCCGACCGACGGCTGGGTGGGCTGGACCGGGACCTCGGAGCTGGGCTGCTGGCTCATGGACCTATTCTTCCGCGCGTTCGGCTCCTCAGGCGCGTCGGAGCCCATAAAGATCGCGGAAGGAGCGGAAGCGGGCCTTGGACGGGGACCGCTCCCGTTGCGGGGGGAGGGCACAGCTGGCTGCATCCCGTGAGGGTCGCAAGGTTGTCTGAATGGCCGGTAACGGTGACATGACGTACAGGAAGCGGTGTGGCTGCGGTGCCGTCCCGGCCTTCTCCGTCCTCACCGTAGGTGAACCCCTGCCCGGGCTTCCCCCCGGGGGCCCGGACAGGGGTGGCTCTCAGGCGGTGCGGCGGCGCAGGACGCGGAAGGCGACGGTGACGGCCACGGCGGCGAGGACGAGCAGGATGCCGGTCTCGACGAGCTGGAGGGGCCAGAAGTGCGAGGCGGGGTGGTAGTCGACGAACGGCGTCACTCCGCCGCGAGCGCGCATGCAGGCCACATGGTCGGTGAATCCGTCCACGGTGAAGCAGTCCTCACGGCCCACCTCCTGTCCCGAGGCGGTGAGCATCCCGGAGTCCAGGTGCCAGACGGAGCCCTGCGGGTGCCCATCCCCGGTGAGCCGTACCGACGGCCAGAGGCGGTACCGGAGCTTGCCCATCGCGAGTGCCACCAGCCCGAACAGGAGGAAGGTGACCGACGCGGCGATCAGTGTCCGGCGCACGACCACGGCGCAGAGCGCCCCGAGTGCCACGGCGAGAACCGTGTATCCGAGGGCCACGGGCCCGAGGGCGGGGTAGACGCCCTTCGCGTACCAGTCGAGGCCGAAGGCGTACGGATGGCCGTTCACGGACGAGCGGCCCCAGCGGTAGACCAGCGCCAGGATGACCACTCCGGAGGTCACGATTGCCAGGGGCGTGGCCAGACGGACCGCCAGCCACTGAGCGGGTGAGACGTCCTGGGTCCAGGCCATCCGGTACGTGCCGCTCTCCAGCTCGCGTGCGATCAGGGGGCCGGCCACGAACACACCGGCGAGGGCGGCGAGCAGGAGCATCACCGTGCCGCCGTCCGCCAGAAAGGTTTCGGTGGAGGTGCGGGCGTAGGTGCTCATGTAGATTTCGTCGCCGCAAGGGGTGACGTCACCGTCGGGGCACAGTTCCGCGGAGCTGCGCACCGCGATCCAGACGCGCAGGGCCACCACGAAGGCAATGCCCGTCAGGAGCAGTGCGGCGGCCGATCGCAGCGCACGTCTGTGCTGCCGCAGCAGTACCCGGGCAGGGCCGCGCAGGGAGGGGCGCGCAGGCGCAAGTGTGTTCATGCGGCGGTCGCCTCCTCGTGGGCGCGGGCACTCGGGGTGAGCAGGACCGGGGCCTCGGGCGAGCGGAGGTGCGCCAGCAGCAGCTCTTCGAGCGACGGCTCCGTGACGGCCCAGGCGGTGTCGTCCAGCGGGCCCTGCCTCCTTACCAGCGCGGTCAGCTGACGCCCCGTCGTGCGGGACTCGACGACCGTGTGCGGGGCGAGGTCGCGGACCTGGCCGGTGAGCACGGCGTGCGCGGCGACGATGTCCTCGCTCTCACCGCCGAGACGCACCCGGCCGCCGTCCACGAGGAGGAGGTAGTCGCAGGCGCCTTCCAGCTCGGTGAGGATGTGCGAGGACATCACGATGGTGGTGCCGTGCTCGGCGGCCTCGGCCATCAGCACGCCCATCAGCTGATGACGCACGAGCGGGTCGAGGTCGGCCATCGGCTCGTCCAGCAGCATCAGTTCGGGTCGTTTGCCCAGCGCGAGCGCGAGGGCGAGGCGGGTGCGCTGCCCGCCGGAGAGCGTCCGGACCTTGGCGTCCTGGGGGAGCGGGCCGGCGATCCGGTCGGCGGCCGCGCGGTCCCAGGTGGCGGGGTTCAGCTCGGCCCCCGCCCACAGGGTGTCGGCCACGGTGAGCTGCGGGTACAGCGGCTTGTCCTGGGGTACGTACGCGATTCGGGGCCGGGCGTCGGCGGGTGAGGAGCCGAGCACCCGCACCGATCCCTCGGCCGGCCGGAGGAGGCCGGCGGCGAGGGAGAGCAGGGTCGACTTCCCGGCTCCGTTGGGCCCGACGAGAGCGCATATCCGTCCGGCGGGCAGCCTGAACGCGCAGTCCCGCAGCGCCCACCCGCGCTTTCGCCCGTAGGTCATGCCGAGGCCGTTCGCCTCGATCGCGGCACCTGTCATCAGTGCTTCTCCCCCTTGAATGTGCTGTCCAGTACGTCGGTGAAGAGCGCGCTCACGTCGTCCCTGTCGAGCCCGGCGGCGCGTGCCCTGCGGGTCCACTCGGACAGCTCGGCGCGCAGCGGAGGGTCGGTGGTGACCGCCGCGCTGCCGAGGGTCCGGCGGACGAAGGTGCCGAGGCCGCGGCGGGCCTCGACGAGGCCTTCGCGTTCCAGTTCGCGGTAGGCCTTGAGCACGGTGTTCGGATTGATCGCCGTGGCCTCGACGACCTCGCGGGCCGTGGGCAGCCGGTCTCCCGGCTCCAGCACACCCAGGCGGAGTGCCTGCTTGGTCTGCTGCACGATCTGGAGGTAGGTGGCGACGCCGCTGCGGCGGTCGATGCGGAATTCGAGCGCTGCGGACTCTGCCATTTCCACCCTTTCACTAATTGAGTAGTGAAAGGGTGGCGGAAAGAAGGGGCGGCGTCAAGTGACGCCGCCCCGCGTTGGGTTGGGAGCGCTCAGGACTCCGTGCGGTACATGAGGTCGACCTCGTGCGTGGCGAAGCCCATCCGTTCGTACACCGACAGGGCCGCCGGGTTGTCGGCGTCCACGTAGAGCATCGCCGTGGGCAGCCCACGGGCGGCCAGGTACCGCAGTCCGATCGCGGTGAGTGCTTTGCCGAGTCCGCCGCCCTGGGCGTCCGGCCGGATGCCGACGACGTAGACCTCGCCGAGCTCCTCCTCGGTGTGCACCTTCGTCCAGTGGAAGCCGATGATCTCGCCGTCGCGCTCGGCCAGGAAGAATCCGTCAGGGTCGAACCAGGGCTCGGCCTTGCGGTCGTCGAGGTCCCGCTGGCCGAGGGAGCCCTGCTCCGGGTGGTGGGCGAAAGCGGCGCTGTTGACGGTGAGCCAGGCCGCGTCGTCCTGGCCCGGCACGAAGGTGCGGACGGTGACGCCCGGCGGAAGGACCGGCTCGGCGATGTCGAGGGAGTCCAGTGGGCGGCGGAGCTGACGCAGCTCGCGGAAGAGGGACAGACCGAGCACCTGGGCGAGGTGCCGGGCGGCCGACTTGCCGCCGTGCGCCCAGACCCGCAGCCGCTTCCCGGTCGCGGCGAGGAGCGCGGCACCGAGGGCCCGGCCGTGCCCGCGGCCCCGGTGGGCGGGATCCACGACCAGCTCGGCTGCGGGGGCCTCGACGGGATCGGCGTCCTCCAGCTGCGCGTATCCGGCCAGCACTCCGTCGACGGTGAGCAGGAAATGCCGGACGCCCTCACGGTGTCCGCCCCTCAACTGCAGCCGCCCCTGCTCGGAGACGGCCTGCCGGCCATCAGTCCCGGCGGCCTCGCCGAGGAGCGCGAGGACGGCGTCGGCCTGCTCGGGGGTGAGCGCGTCGAGGGTCGCGATCTCGCGCCCGGGGGAGGGGAGGGGTGCGTCAGTCGTCATGGGTACGAGCGTACGGGGGGGGGTGGGGCGCCGGGGCAGGCTGTTGCACGGCCCGCGGGGGAGCGGTCCACCCGCCCGGTCATTCCGGGTCCGCCTCCCGGCGCAGGACTTCGTGAGCGATGCGGGAGAGGTCGTCCGTGGTGGGCATCAGCTCCCGCACGCCCGGGGGAAGGCCCGCGTACGTGCTGACCGCGAGAGGCTGGTTCTGCGACTGGAGGGCGAATTCGACGGTCGTCGCGTCCTGGCTCTCCGCGATGAGGATGCCGAGTGTCCGGTCGTCCCGCTCCGGGTCGCGCAGGAGGCGGTCCACCGCGGTGACGTAGAAGCTGAGCTGCCCGAGGTGCGAGGGGTGAGCCCTGGTCGTCTTCAGCTCGACCACCACGAAGCGGTGCAGCCTGAAGTGGTAGAAGAGCAGGTCGATACGGAACTCCGTATCGCCCACGGTGAGAGGGTACTGGCGGCCGACGAAGGCGAACCCGAAGCCGAGCTCGGTCAGGAACTGGATGATCTTGTCCGTCAGTGCGTCCTCGAGCTCGCGCTCGGCGGCGGTGTCCGACAGCTGGGTGAACTCCAGGCGGTACGGATCCTTGAAGATCTGCGTCGCGGCCTCGGACTGCTCCGGGATCGTGACGTCGAAGTTGTTGGCGGCCGCGCCCTGGGCGAGATGGAGCTCGCTGCGGATGTGTGTGGTGAGACGGTCACGGGACCAGCCGTGGTACACGGCGTGCTGAGCGTAGAAGTCCAGCTCGAAGCGGGTTTTGCACTTGTCCATGAGGAGCTGGAGATGGCCCCAGGGCAATTGCGCAGCAGCTTGCTGCGCAAACTGTCCCGGCCATGTTCGAGCCATCTGCTGCATGTACTGCAGATTGCGCGCGCTGAACCCCCGCTGGTTCGGGAACTCGGTCCGCAGCTCCGTGGCGATGCGGTCGACGACCTTCGTCCCCCACTTCTCGCCACCCTGCCTCTCCAGGATCTTCCGCCCGATCTGCCAGTACATCAGGAGCATCTCGGTGTTCACCTTGAGCTGGGCGCGCACGTGCGCGCCCCGCACGATCGACTTCAGGTCGTCGATCATGTCGTGGAAGCCGGCGGGAAGTTCGCCCTGTTGCTGGGCCGGAACCACTGCCCCGGCCATGAGTTCGTTGTCCATGGGGCACAGACTTCCGGCACGTATGCCTGCGGTGACGTTTCTGCTCGCATATGTACGCCCTACGGGTGATCAGCCCCTTTCCGAGTGCGAGGCAACCAGTTCGTAACCCCGGATATCTGTCGCGCTACGCGCGTTGACCCTAGGCTGCGGCACGCAGGAACCAGAGACTCGAAGGGGACCGATGTCAGCGACTCCACTCAAGAACCGTGCGCCCCGGCGGGTGCTCGCCGCCGCGGCAGGGCTGGTCACCGTCGGCGCACTCGTCGCCGCTATGCCGGCGGGTGCCCACGACCGGGGGAACGGCCATGGTCACGGCCACCCGTCCCGCACCGTCGACGTGCAGCTGCTCTCCTTCAACGACCTGCACGGCAACCTGGAGCCGCCGGCCGGATCCGCCGGGACGGTCAGCGAGACGCAGGCCGACGGCACGGTGAAGTCGGTTCCGGTCGGCGGCGTCGAGTACCTCGCCACCTCGCTGCGTAACGCGCGCAAGGGGAACCCGTACTCCGTCACCGCGGCCGGCGGCGACATGGTGGGCGCGAGCCCACTGCTGTCCGGGCTCTTCCACGACGAGCCCACCATCGAGGCGCTCAACGGGCTCGACCTCGATGTGACGGCCGTGGGCAACCACGAGTTCGACGAGGGTGCCACGGAGCTCGCCCGTCTGCAGAACGGCGGCTGCCACCCGGTCGAGGGCTGCTACGAGAAGGGCAAGAAGTTCAAGGGCGCGGACTTCCCCTACCTCGCGGCCAACGTGACGAACGAGAAGACCGGCAAGCCGGTTCTCAAGCCGTACACGGTCTGGAAGAAGAACGGCGTCAAGATCGGCTTCATCGGAGTGACCCTGGAGGGCACCCCGAACATCGTCACGGCCAACGGCGTCAAGGGGCTGAAGTTCCACGACGAGATCGAGACGGTCAACAAGTACGCCAAGGAGCTGGACCGCAAGGGCGTCAAGTCCATCGTGGCCCTGATCCACGAGGGCGGGGCCCCGGCCTCGTCCTCGTACAACTACGACTGCGACAGCCCTGGCGCCGGTGACGGCATCTCCGGACCGATCGTCGACATCGCCAAGGGAATCACGCCGAAGGTCGACGCCCTGGTCACGGGCCACACCCACCAGGCCTACGTGTGCACGGTCCCGGACCCGTCGGGCAAGCCGCGCATGGTGACCTCCGCGTCGTCGTTCGGCAAGGTTTACACGGACACGACACTCACCTACGACCGCCGCACCGAGGACATCGTCCGTACGTCGGTGAAGTCGGCCAACCACGTGGTCAGCCGGGACCAGGCCAAGGCCGCCGACATGACCGCGCTGATCGCCCGCTGGAACACGCTCGCCGCCCCGATCGCTGGCCGTCCGCAGGGCTTCATCTCGGCCGACATCAACGGCCGTGGCTCCACGGCCCCCGAGAAGCCGCTCGGCAACCTGATCGCCGACGCCCAGCTGGAGGGCCTGGCCCCCGCGGACAAGGGCGGTGCGGTCGTCGCGTTCATGAACCCGGGCGGTATCCGCTCCGACCTGGTGTTCAAGGCGTCCGGCAGTGAGGGCGACGGGGTCGTGACGTACGGCGAGGCGTTCACCGTCCAGCCGTTCACCAACATGATGAACGTCGTCGACCTGACCGGTGCTCAGCTGGTCACCGCGCTCCAGCAGCAGGTCAGCGGTTCCAACGCGGCGTCCCCGAAGATCCTTCAGGTCTCGAAGGGCCTCACCTACACGCTGGACCTGACGAAGTCGGGCGCCGAGCGGGTGGTGGCGGACACGATCCGCCTGAACGGTGAGGCGATCGACCCGGCGAAGACGTACCGCGTCGCGATGAACGAATTCCTCGCGGGCGGCGGCGACGGCTTCGCGGCCCTCGGCCAGGGCACGAACAAGCTGGTCGGCGCATCCGACCTCGACCTGTTCAACGCCTACCTGGCGGCGCACTCCACGTCTTCCGCCCCGCTGGCCCCGCCGGCCACGGACCGGATCACGATCGTGCAGTAGTCCGGCCACGGCGCAGGCACAGCCGTCACCGCCCGCCGGTCCGACGGCGCCGCCACGTGTCTCTCCACGGCCCCGAGCCCTTCACGGTTCGGGGCCGTCGTGCGTCCGGGGGCAGGGGGCGCACCGCCGGGGCGGCCGGCGGGCACGCCGTCGACTTGCCTGTCAGGAAAGCTTGCCCATCAGGAAAGTCGGAGGTAACTTTCCCAGCAGGAAAGTCGAGCGGGGTGACTTGCCCCGACCGTCTCGGAATGTCAGGGGAGGCGACGGCCGTGAGCACGCCGGTGGATGCCGAACAGGCATGGAACGACCTGCAGCGCATCCGGGTGCCGCAGGAGCGGGTGTACGACGAGATCGAGCGAAGCGCGTCCGGCGGTACCGGTGCCGCGTACGCCACGGCCGCGATCATGTGGGTCTTCCTGGTCGGCCAGGGCCTGGACCTGCCCTTGTGGGGTGTCCTGCTGTCCCTCGCCGTGTACGTGGCTCTGCTGAGCGCGGTGGCCGTGATCTGCGGCCGCAGGAGCCGGATGCGGCTGCACCACTCCCGCTGCAACCGGCGGATGTCCGCCACGCTCGTCGCGGGGGCGCTGGTGACCGGCGGGACGACCTTGCTGTCCGGTCACCTGGCAGAGGGGCTGGAGCCGATGGCCGCCGGTCTGATCCAGGCCACGGCCTCGACGGCCGCGTTCCTGCTGTTCATCGGTCCGGCGCGTCGCTGGGCGGCGGACTCCGTGCGCGTCGGCGGACGGGCGGGCCGATGAGCATCCCCACCGGCTTCGACGAACTGATCCATCCCGCCACCCGGCTGTCGGTGGTCGCACTGCTCGCCGCCACCGAGTGGGCGGACTTCGCGTTCGTGCGCGACAGCCTCTCGCTCAGCGACTCCGCGCTCTCCAAGCAGCTGCACACCTTGGAAGAGGCCGGGTACCTGGAGATCCACAAGGAGGGCGGCGGCCGTAAGCGGCGCACGAAGGTACGGCTGACGGACCGTGGCCGCGCCGCCTTCGACGGGCATGTGGCGGCGCTCCGGGCGATCGTCGACGGCGCCACGGCGGCGCAGGCGGGCCGGGCGGCGGACGGCAGTCCCGCGACACCCGCGACCGAGGCGGAACTTCGGCAGCAGCACCACGCAGAGGCAGGACGATGACGACGGCCAAGAGCACACCCGTACGCCCCGCACCGCCCACCACGACCACCCTGCCCGTCATCCAGGCACGTGATGTGCGCATGTCGTACGGCGACGTCGACGTGCTCCACGGCATCGATCTGGACATCCACCGCGGCGAGGTCTTCGCGCTGCTCGGCCCCAACGGCGCCGGGAAGACCACCACCGTCGAGATCCTGGAGGGCTTCCGGAAGCGCTCCGCCGGGGACGTCAGCGTCCTCGGTGCGGACCCGGAGCGGGGCGACGACGCCTGGCGGGCGCGGATCGGGCTGGTCCTGCAGTCCTGGCGGGATCACCGCCGCTGGCGGGTCGCCGAGCTGCTGACGCACTTCGCGACGTACTACCCCGACCCGCGCGACCCGGCCGCACTGCTCGACCTGGTCGGCCTCACCGGCCAGGCCGGTCAGCAGGTCGACCGGCTGTCCGGCGGCCAGCGCCGGCGGCTGGACGTCGCACTCGGCATCGTCGGCCGCCCCGAGCTCCTCTTCCTGGACGAGCCGACCACCGGCTTCGACCCGGAGGCCCGGCACGAGTTCCATCTGCTGGTCGAACGGCTGGCCCGCGACGAGGGCGTCACCGTCCTGCTCACCACGCACGATCTGGTGGAGGCCGAGCGGCTCGCCGACCGGATCGCCATGCTGGTCGGCGGCCGGATCCGGGCCTGCGGCACCCCGTCGGAACTGGCCCGGCGGGCCGCGGCGCAGGCCGAGGTCCGCTGGACGGCCGACGACGGGACGGCCCGCCGCGAACGCACCGAGGACCCCTCACGGCTGGTCTGGGAACTCCACCAGGACGCGGACGGCCCGATCGCAGGCCTGGAGGTGCGCCGCCCGACGCTGGAGGACACCTATCTGCACATGGTGCACCGGGAGGACGACGGCGCGGACGAGGCCGTGGACGTGGAGGCTCAGGCCGTATGAAGGGGACAGGCGTGACCGAGAAGACGGACGAGGCCGGCGCGGCGGACGTGAACGACGCACCGGACGGGACGAAGAGGTCCCGCCCCACACGCACCTATTGGCGGGCCGGCTTCCTCCGGGGCGGCATCGAGCTGCGGCACCTGCTCCGCAACCCCAAGGAACTGTCGGGCCATCTGACCAACGTCGTCGTCGCGTTGCTGGTCGCCGTCTACATCAACGACGACGTGCCCGGCACCCGGACGCCGATGTCCCACCTGGTGATCGCGGGCTTCGCCGCCTATCTGGTGTTCCAGGTCGGGCTGATCACTCTTCCGCAGATACTCGTGACCGAGCGGGAGGAGGGCACCCTGCTGCGGCTGCGCGCCACGCCCGGCGGGATTCCGGCCTATCTCATCGCCAAGTGCCTGCTGGTGGTCGTCACGGCGGTCGGCTCGCTGGCCCTGCTCCTGGCGGCGACCGCCCTGGTGGCGGACGGGCCGCTGCCACGCGGGCCGGGGGACTGGGTGACGCTTGCGTGGGTCACCACCCTCGGGCTGCTCGCCGTCGTGCCGCTGGGGGCGGCCATCGGTGCCGTGCTGCCCAACCCGCGTGAGGCGCTGGCGTTGATCATGCTGCCCACGATGGGGCTGCTCATCATCTCCGGGACGGTGGTCCCGATCACCGAGCTGCCCGTTCCGGTCCAGCAGGTGGCCTCGGCCTTCCCGCTCAAGTGGATGGCGCAGGGCCTGCGCTCCGCGTTGCTGCCCGACGCCGCACGGGTCGCCGAGCCGGCCGGTTCGTGGGAGCTGCCCATGGTCGCCCTTGTGCTGACAGCCTGGACGGTCCTCGGGTTCCTCCTCGCCGCCCCCCTCCTGCGCCGGGCCGCCCGCCGTGAGTCCGGCTCCCGGATGACCGCACGCCTGCGCAAGGCGGAACAGGGTGGGGCGAAGGTCGCGTAGGAGGACTCCCGTGAGGGCGTGCGCACATCGCCCCATTCCCCGGTTGTTCTGTACGCGCCATAATCCGGTCCATGGTGACCCTGGGCGCGACAGAGCGAAGCGACAACGACAGCCGCGGTATCGACCGTCGGCGCTTTCTGACAGGAGCGGCGGGCCTCACGGCGGGCGCGCTGCTGAGCGCCGTACCCGGCACGGCGCGCGCCGCGTCGCGCGCCGTGCGCGGCACCCAGGACTGGATGGGTGCCCTGGCCGACGCCACCCCGCTGCGCCGCCTCACGATCCCGGGGACGCACAACTCGGGTGCGCGCCACGGAGGCCTCTGGACGGCGTGCCAGAACACGACGGTGGCCCAGCAACTGGACAGCGGCATACGTTTCCTCGACGTCCGCTGCCGGATCAGCGGCGACGCGTACGCGATCCACCACGGGGCCTACTACCAGAACCTGAATTTCGACGACGTGCTTGGTGCCTGCCGGGACTTCCTGGCCAGGCACCCTTCGGAGACCGTGCTGATGCGCGTCAAGCAGGAGTACTCGGAGGAGAGCGACGCCGCGTTCCGGCGGATCTTCGACATCTACCTCGACGACAAGGGCTGGCGTCCGCTCCTGCGCCTCGACTCCACCCTCCCGGACCTCGGCGGTGCCCGCGGCAAGGTCGTCGTCCTCGCCGACAACGGCGGCCTGCCCGGGGTCCGGTACGCCGACCCGGCGGTCTTCGACATCCAGGACGACTACATGGCGGAGCCGTTCGCCAAGTACACCAAGATCGAGGCGCAGTTCCGCAAGGCCGCGCAGCAGCCCGGCAAGCTGTTCATGAACTACGTGAGCACCGCCGCCCTGCTGCCGCCCCGCTGGAACTCCGACCGGCTCAACCCGCAGGTGCACGCGTTCCTCGACGGGGCGGAGGCATCGGGCTGGACCGGGCTCGGGATCGTGCCCTTGGACTACCCCGCGACCCGTTCGGGGCTGGTGGAGTCACTGATCCGGCACAACCCGACCGGCTGAGAAGTCACCACGCCGAGGGTGCGGCCCGCTTGGCGGCGTAGGCGCACAGCCGGGTCCCGTAGAGGTCCAGTGCGTCGTCGGGGTCCTCGTCGTAGTGGGCCGCCACCTCGTGCCACCGGTCCCACGCGTAGAGCCGGGCGTGGCGGCGGTCGTCGTCCGTTCGGGGAGGGGCGGCGGCCTGGCGGCTGCGCAGCCACTGCTGCCATTCCGGGTTGGCGGCGGGACCGGCTGCGAGATCCTCGCCCGCCCGGCGGGCGGCCTCGGCCCGCTGGTCCCGGGTGAGGGCTGCGGTGATGTACGCGGCAGGTCGCGCGGGTCGCCAGTCGACGGCCAGGCCGACGAGTTCCGCCGCGATGTCATGAGGCTCCAGGCCCCGGTCGATCAACGGGCGCAGGGCGAAGGCCAGGCGGCGGAGCCCTTCCCGCTGGGTCCAGCCGACGAGCGGCCGTACCCGCCCGGCGATCCTGATGTCACGGGCCACCTGCCACGGGCTGCGAGGCGAAGCGCTGCCGCCGTTGCTGCCCCTCCGGGGAGTTCCCGCCTTCGCACGCGTCGCGCAGGTGCGCGAGGTGTAGTTCAACCACCCAGCCGGATCAGCAACGGATACGTCGGGGTGCGGCCCAGGAGAATGGGGTGCACGCCTTGCCCGACCACCGTCGTCCACAGGACGCGGCTTCCTGTGGGCGGTCTCCTCCATGAGCGCCCGTCCCTCGTCCGTCACCCCGACCACGCGGGCGCCGTACCCGGTACCGTCGAGCCGGTGCCCGTTCGCATGGTCGTACGCAGCCGGAATCGTCGCCGCGTAGATGGTCGCCGTAGCCGTGTACGGGCGGCCAGGGAGCTGAAGGTTCTTCTTCGTCCCGTGCCTGTGCCACGCCAGCGCACCCAGCTCGCGCAGCACCCGGACATGACGCTTCACCGTCGCCGTCGAAACTTCGCACCGGGCGGCCGTGCCTTCGAGGTCGTACAGCACGAAGCCCAGCCGGTAGTCCATCCGCGCCGCGAGATCCCGGGCCACGGCCAGCGTCGTCTCTCCCGCGCGCGGGTGCAGGCCGGCGCCGATCAGCCACGTCACGGCAGACAGCCACGTACGCGGACGGGCATGCCGGGCAGGGGTCGAGCCGACCTCCTGGAGGGCGCGGGGAACGGGGGCCCACACCGGATCAGGGCATGGCGGAGGAGCGCAGCGCGAAGCCGCGCCGGTGGTACGACGTATCAGGGTCCGTCGGGGTAGGGCAGTCCGGCGGCCGGGCCTGCCGGTGGATCGAAGCGGGCGGTCAGGCCTGAACCGCCGTGCGGGGGCGCGGAGAAGGCCGTGCGGTGGTCTCCGCACCCCCGGCGAGCGTGAACCACACCGCCTTGTGGCTGGGAGAGCAGCACCCGCAGACCTCCGACCCCCAGGCCAGGGCGAGCTCCTCCAGGAGCAAGAGTCCCCGCCCGCATTCCTGGGCGTGACCCGCGCGGATCGACCCGTCGGACGTGGCGCCTGCCGCTGGCGCGGTCCAGGGCGTGTCATCGGCGACGGACACGGTCACCTGCTCCCAGCCGACCGTCACATGCACCCGGATCAGTGAAGTGCGGGTATGGCGATGGGCGTTGGCCACGACCTCGGTCACACAGAGGCGGGCATCGTCGACGATGCCGCTGTGGGGTGTGCCGGTGAGCAGCGAGGCGACGAAGTGCCGGGCGATCCCGGCGGAACGCGCGGTGTTGGGCAGGGAGAGCCGGTAGCTCTCGCCGTCCTGACGGTGCGGTGATGATGCGGAGGGTGCGGTGGCGTTGACGCTGGTCATGTCGTTCTCCCCACGTGGTGCGATCCGAACGCGCACGCGGCTCGTTGACCGTGGTGACGGTCGCGTGCGGCGAGGGCTGGCGCGCTGTACCGAGGTGACTAACGAACGTACCCATAGCTCATAACTAGTGATACGGCTCGATGTCGTGAGTAACGAACACCCAGTGGTTCGGGTACGGCCACACTGGGATTCGACAGGAGGGGATCTGTATGCCGCCGAGGAAGCTGCTCACGGTGCGACAGCGTCGACTGGGCTCCGAGCTGCGCAGACTCAGGGAGCATGCGGGCCTGACACTTGCCCAGGCCGCAGAGCGGTTGGGGGCGGACCGCACCACCATCAGCAACACCGAGTCGGGGCGATTCGGCGTGAGCCCTCAGCGGGTGCGGGCGTGGGCCGACCACTACAAGTGCCCCGAACCGGCGTACGTCGATGCCCTTGCCGCCATGGCTGCGGAGCGTGTGAACGGATGGTGGGAGCACTACCGCGGTGAGCTGGCCAACGACGCTCTCGACCTCGCGGAGCTGGAGTATCACGCTGCGGCTGTCCGGTCGGTGCAGGTCATGTATATGCCTGGCCTGCTCCAGACCGAGGAATACGCCCGCAGCGTCTTCGCCGAGAGTGTTCCGGTGCCGAGCCCCACGCGTCAACGTCGCCTGCTCGCACACCGATTGCAGCGACGGGACGTGCTTGACCGGCCGAATCCGCCCACCTGCACGTTCCTGATCCACGAGGCCGCACTGCGGATGGCATACGGAAGTCGCGAGGTGGCACGCGCCCAACTCGTGCATCTGTTGCAGGAATCCGACCGGGGCAACATCACCATCAGGGTGATTCCCTTTGCTGCGGGCGGTTTTCCGTTCGCAAGCAGTTCGGCACACTACGTGTACGGGATCGTTCCGCAGCTCGATACCGTGCAGGTGGACACCGCGACGGGGTCGTCGTTCCTCGATGCCGAGACGAGCCTGGTGAACTGGAGAGTCGCGCTGGACCGGACCGAGGAGAGGTCGCTCGACCCGGGGCGCTCGCGGGACTTCATTCGGGGCATCGCGCAGAGCATGAAGGTGTGAGGATCATGGAAATTCAGTGGCGCAAGTCCTCGAAATCCTCGAACGCCGAGGGCTCCGACTGTCTCGAACTGGCCGAGCACGAGGGCGAGATACTTCTCCGCGAGAGCGACCACCCGGACGTGGTCGTGCGGACCACCCGTGCCAAGCTCCGGGCCTTCCTCGGCGGGGCCAAGGAAGGCGAGTTCGACGACCTGGCCTGAACCGCGCGCTGACCGGAACTCGTGCGGGACGTGCCGGGACCGTGTGGCCGACGGGGGTCGGCCACACGGTGATTCACCGAAGCCGCAGCCTCGTTCCCGGTCCGGTAGCGGGCCATGGCGGCGTCAGCTTCGCGTCAGGTTCCTCGGAGGCACCAGCAGTGGACCGCCGAGCACGAGGAGCGGGTACCGGAAGCGCCGGCCGGTCTCAGCGGAACGCGGCGACATTGCGGGCGGCCCAGTCGGCGAAGGGGCGGGGGGCGCGGCCGAGGACCTGTTGGACGTCCGGGCTGACGCGGAGCTCGGACGGGCGCGGGGAGCCGAGGATGTCCAGGGTGTCGTCGGCGAGCTCCGCCGGCATGCTCCGGGTCATGGCGGCCTTTGCTTCGGCGCGGGTGAGCTCGTGGAACCTCACCGGCGAGCCCAGCGCGGCGGCGATGGCCTCCGCCTGCCGGCGCGGAGTGATCACCTCCGGGCCGGTCAGTTCGTACACGCCGCCGGTGTGCCGGTCCTCCAGCAGGCAGGCCGCCGCCACTGCGGCGATGTCCGCCGGGTCGATGATCGGCACCCCGATGTCGCCGAAGGGCGCGGCGACGACCCGTTGCGTGCGGACGGACTCGGCCCACCACAGGGCGTTGGAGTCGAAGCCGCCCGGCCGCAGGATGGTCCACTTCAGGCCGGACTCCCGCAGCGTGTCCTCCAGTGCGCGCATCGCGATCCGCGTGGGGCCGAAAGGTCTGGTCGCCACGCCCAGTGTGGAGAGCAGGACGACCCGACGGACCCCGCCGGCCACAGCTTCGCCGATGATGTCGGCAGGGCTGGCTCCCGTGGAGTGCAGGTCGCCGGACAGCAGCAGGAACAGCGCTTTCGCGCCGGCCAGCGCGGGCTTGAGGCTGCCCGGTTCGGTCAGGTCGGCCGCCACGTGGCGGACGCCGTCGGGCACCGCCGCCTTGTGCCGTGACACGGCGATCACCTGCTGGCCCGCCTCGGCGAGTGTCTGCGTCAACGGTCGGCCGATATTGCCGGTGGCCCCGGTTACTACGATCATGTTCAGCTCCTGGTCAGAGATCCTCAGTGGCCTGCACGCTAGGAGCGGGGACTAACTTTCGGTAAGGACGTACCTCGAGGTAAGTTCATGGCATGAGGGAAGGCGTGCAGCGCAGGCAGGTCGAGGCCGGTGAGCGGTATGACGTGTTTCACACCGACTGCCCCGCGCGCGACATGGTCGACCACGTGACCAGCAGGTGGGGTGTCTGGGTGCTGATCTCGTTGCGGAGCAGCGACCTCCGGTTCTACGAGCTGCGCGAGAGTATCCAGGGCATCAGCGAGAAGATGCTCTCCCAGACCCTGCGCGCACTGGTCCAGGACGGCCTGATCTGGCGGGAGGTCGAGCCGACGACGCCGCCCCGGGTCACCTACGGGCTGACCGAGTTCGGCCGGGAAGTCGGCGAACCGCTGACGGAGCTGTTCGACCGGATCACACGGCGGCTGTCGCCGCGCAGCGCGGGATAGCGGGTCCCTCGGGATCACCCCAGGCACCGCCCGGAAGGGGCATGAATCCCCTCCTGGACCTCGTATGAGCGCACGAGGCGCGCGAGTTGCCTGCCCGCCGCCTGTAGTGGTTCCTCGCTGCGGGTGACCTGGGCGGTGACTTCGGCGCCTTCCAGGGCGGAGATGACGGTGGTCGCCAGTTCCCGGGCGCTCTGGGAGGGGAAACCGCTGCCCAGCAGCTTGTCGCGGACCAACTGCTCCCAGCCGCAGAGTGCGTCGGCGCATGCCTGCTGGATCTCCGAGTCGGTGCCGAGTGTCTCCCAGAGCCGCTGCCGTGACGGGGCAGCCGTCGATCCAGCCCGATTCGCGCAGTTCGTAGGCGAGTTGTCGGGCGCAGGCCATCACGGCCTCCGCAGGGTCGTCGTCGCTGTCCAGCGCCTTCCGCAGGAGCGTCGCGAATTCGCACTCGAAGTCATCACGGGGCGGACCGATTACCGGGGAGAGGGCCCCGGGCTTGCCGCGCTCATGTACCAGATCGGCATGGTCATGTTCTGGACCTCCATGCTGAGCTACTGGCAGGCCATCGCCCTCGCCGACGCCAACGGACTGACGGCGGCGGACATCCTGCCGCACGCCGTGGAGACCGCGAACTCGCTGCCGGGATTCTTCTCGTTCTACTCCGAGCGCATCGACGCCGGCCGGCACATGGGCGACGTGGACCGCCTGGCCATGGGGATGGCCGGCGTCGAGCACGTCCTGCACACCAATGCCGACGCGGGCGTCGACACCGCCCTTCCGGCCGCGGTCGCTGACCTCTTCCGGCGCGGCATGGACACCGGCCACGCCGAGGACAGCTTCTCCAGCCTGGTGAAGCTGATGACGAAGGCCGAAGCGTAGCCGCGCCTCCGGCCTGCGCCACGTGACCTGCATGGTCAGGTGGACAGGCCGGGCGCCGGTGGTGCTCCGCAGTTCGCTGCGGAATTCCGTCGCCGGCTCTGAGCTGCCCCGCCCTCACACCCCCGGCGGCGTTCGTGCCCCCGGGCGCCGGTCCGACGCCACCGTGCCGGCTCCGCCCTCTGCCGGGCTCAGCGCGGTCTCGCCGCCCGCGCGCCGGCCGTGCGGGCCACGATGGAGAAGTCGAGGCCCGAGCCGGGGGCCGGCGGGCCGAGGGGGGAGTGTCAGAAGGCGTGCGGGATCCGGAGCCGGTTCCCTGCTTGCGTTTCTTTCGAATTGTGCGATGCTGAGGTGACCCAAAAGGAGACAGAAGCATGCACGGAACCTCTGAGGACCGCACTCTCCTACCCGAGCACCGAGCGGAGATCGCCGAGCTCTGCGCCTTCCTCGACCGCACGCCGCAAGCAGCCGAGCCTGCTCTGCTGCGCGGTCCCGACGGCAGCACGCGCACCATCCCCCCGGAGGTCTACGAGGCGCTCATGACGGTGGTGCGAGCGCTGTCCGAGGGCAAGGCGGTGACCGTCGCCCCGGTGAACACCACGCTCACCACACAAGAGGCCGCTGACCTGCTGGGGATCAGCCGACCCACATTCGTCAAGATCCTCGATGAGGGAGACGTCCCGTTCTCGCGTCCGGGCAGACACCGCCGGGTGCTGCTGGCTGATGTCCTCGTCTACAAGGAGAAGAGGCGTTCACAGCGCAAACAAGGGCTGGACGAACTGGTTCGGCTGACCGAAGATGCGGATCTGTACGACAACTGAGCGCCGAATCGGCTGAGTCGACTGGAGTGATGTGCAGCGCGTCGTCCTGGACACCTGTGTCCTCTTCCCGAACTACCTCAGGGACACGCTCCTGCGTCTTGCCGAGGCGGAGCTCTACGAACCGCTCTGGTCGCCCGACATCCTGGCCGAGCTGACGAAGAACGTCGGCGAACGGATCGGGGCCGACAAGGCCAAGAAGCTCGTCGACGCCATGGCGGACACGTTTCGCGAGAGCCTGGTGACGGGATACGCGGCCCTTGTCCTCGCGATGACGAACGACCCCAAGGACCGGCACGTGTTGGCGGCGGCCGTGCGCGGTCAGGCGCACGCCCTTGTCACGCTCAACGTCAAGGATTTCCCCGCCGAGGCCGCGGACCCGTACGACATCGAGGTGCTGCGGCCCGACGACTTCCTGCTGGACCTGCTGGACCTGGCGCCGGTCGAGGTGACCTCCGTCCTGCGGGCGCAGGCCGGCAGCTACCGGCGCGCGCCACGTGACCTGCATGGTCTGCTCGACAGGCTGGACGCCGGTGGTGCTCCGCAGTTCGCTGCGGAATTCCGGCGTCGGCTCTGAGCTGCCACGCCCTCACACCCCCGGCGGCGGCGTCGGTGCCCCCGGGAGCCGGATCGAGGCCACCGTGCCGGGGCCGCCGTCCTCCGCCGGGCTCAGGGCGATCTCGCCGCCGGCGTGCTGCACCGTGCGGGCCACGATGGACAGGCCGAGGCCCGAGCCGGGCAGCTGGCGGGCCGACGGGGAGCGCCAGAAGCGGTCGAAGACGTGCGGGAGGTCCTCGGCCGGGATGCCGGGGCCGTGGTCCCGTACGGTCAGCTCGCCGCGGTGCAGGACGACCTCGACCGTCCCGCGCTCCGGGCTGAACTTCACCGCGTTGTCCAGCACGTTGACGACCGCGCGCTCCAGAGCCGCAGGTTCGGCGCGTACGTACCAGGGGGCCAGCTCGGCGGTGATGGTCAGCTCCGGGCCGCGCAGCCGGGCGCGTTGCAGCGCGGTACGCGTGATCTCGTGCAGTGCGACGACCTGGAGGGGGCCGGGCTGGGCGGCGTCGGGGCGGGAGAGTTCCTGGAGGTCGCCGATGAGGGCGGCCAGCTCGGTCATCTGGGCCTTGACCGAGGACATCAGCGCCTTGCGGTCGTCCGGCGGGATGGCACGGCCCGTGTCGTCGCTGCGGGCGAGCAGCTCGATGTTCGTACGGAGGGAGGTGAGAGGGGTGCGCAGTTCGTGCCCGGCGTCGGCGATGAGCTGCGACTGGCGGTCGCGTGAGATGGCCAGGGACTCGGCCATGGCGTTGAACGAGCGGGACAGCCGGGCGATCTCGTCCTCGCCCTCGACCGGGATGCGGACGGTGAGGTCCTCGGTCTCGGCCACGTGTGCGACGGCGTGCGCGAGGTCGTCGACGGGGCGCAGCCCGGTGCGGGCGATCCACAGACCGGCGGCGCCCGCGCCGACGACGCCGATGCCGGACACGAGGAGCAGGACCCAGGCGAGGGTGGAGAGCGGCTCGGTGACCTCGCTCATCGGGCGGGCGATGGACACCGCGAGGCTCCCCGACCCGGCTCCGGGGTCGCCCCGGACGGTCAGCGGGGAGGTGTAGACCCGCATGTCCTCGCCGTTCTCGGCAGTTGTCGAGTGCAGGGTGTAGGACCGTTTCCGCTCGGCCACCTCCTGGTCCTTCTCGTCGACAGGCAGCTTCGAGGTGGCGTCGGGGGCGATGCACACCGTGCCCTGGGTGTCGATGAGCTGGATCGTCGCACCGGTGAACGGCCGGGGCGGCAGCGGGGTGGTGCCCCGGCAGTAGGCGTACAGGTCCACCAGGTAGGGCTGGTCCACCTTGGAGTTGCGCAGCGACTCGTCCAGCTGGTGCTCCAGCTGCTCCCTCGTCACGAACCAACAGGCGGCTGCGACCGCTGCCACCGCCACCGCGACGGCCATGGCGACCAGCAGGGCCAGCCGTGAGCGGAGCGGCAGTGCGCGGAGCCGGCGGGGCAGGCCGGTCACCCGTCACCGCCGCCGGAGCGCAGGGCGTACCCGACACCCCGCACCGTGTGGACCAGGCGGGGTTCGCCGCCCGCCTCCGTCTTGCGGCGCAGGTACATCACGTACACGTCCAGGGAGTTGGAGCTGGGCTCGAAGTCGAATCCCCAGACTGCCTTGAGGATCTGCTCCCGGGTCAGCACCTGCCGGGGGTGGGCCAGGAACATCTCCAGGAGGGTGAATTCGGTGCGGGTGAGATCCACCCGGCGGGTCCCCCGGGTGACCTCGCGGGTGTTCAGGTCCATGCGGAGGTCCGCGAAGGACAGGACGTCGTCGTCGGGGACGGGCCCGCCCGCAGCGGCGGCGTACGAGCTGCGGCGCAGCAGGGCGCGGATGCGGGCGAAGAGCTCGTCCAGCTCGAAGGGCTTGACGAGGTAGTCGTCGGCGCCGGCGTCGAGGCCGGTGACCCGGTCGCCGACGGTGTCGCGTGCGGTGAGCATCAGGATCGGCGTGGTCGACCCGGTGGACCGGATGCGCCGGGCGGCGGTGAGGCCGTCCATGCGGGGCATCTGGATGTCCAGGACGATCAGGTCGGGGGCGTACGCCTCGGCCTTGGCCAGGGCGTCGTAGCCGTCCACGGCCACCTCCGTCCCGTACCCCTCGAACGCGAGGCTGCGCTGGAGCGCCTCGCGTACGGCGGGCTCGTCGTCGACGATCAGGACGCGCTGCGGATCGTCTTCGGCGGGGCTCATGGCTTCTTCGTCCTCTTCCCTCGTCCCGGGTCCTTGTACTGCGGTCCTCAGCCTCGCACGGCCTTCGCGCGGCGTCGCGCGGCACGTCGCCCACGGCCGTTGCCGCTGTGGATCTCGGGCGGGCGGGGAGCGGGCGGGGTGGCGGCCGAAGCTGCCAGTTCGGCGGCCAGGGCGAGCGGCAGTGCCAGACCGGACGGGCCGGCGGCCTCGGTGACGTCGTAGGGGTTCATGGAGAGACCTCCTCGTCAGGAGCCGTTGCCGGCGCGCAGGGTGTCCAGGTCGGCCTTGAGCGTGTTGACCGGGATGGCGAAGCCGAGGCCCACGCTTCCCGCTGCCGTACTGCCCGAGGTGCTGGAGGAACTGGGCGAGTACATCGCGGAGTTGATGCCGATGATCTCGCCGTTCATGTTGATCAGCGCGCCACCGGAGTTGCCGGGGTTGAGTGAGGCGTCGGTCTGGATGGCCTTGTACGTCGTCTTGGACGAGCCGGTGTCGCCGTTGAACTGCTGGCCACCGAATTCGAAGGGCCAGTTCTGACCGCCCTGCTGTTGCTGCTGCTGGCTCTGGTCCTCGTCCTTGGCCACGGTCACGTCCCGGTCCAGGGCGGAGACGATGCCGCTGGTGACCGTGCCGGTGAGCCCCTCGGGTGAGCCGATGGCCACCACCTGGTCGCCGACCTTCACCGAGGAGGAGTCGCCCAGCGAGGCCGTCTTCAGGCCGCTCGCGCCTTGGAGCTTGATGAGTGCCAGGTCCTTGGCGGCGTCCGTGCCGACGACATCGGCCGTGTACGTCTTGCCGGTGCTGAGCGCCACCTCGATCTCGGAGGCGCCGGAGATGACGTGGTTGTTGGTGACGATCTCGCCGTCCGCCGTGATGACGACACCGGATCCGGTGGCCTCGCCCGCCGAGGAGGTCGCGCTGATCTCGACGATGGACGGCGACACGGCAGCCGCCACACCTGAGACGGTGCCGGCGCTGCTCTGCGAGACGGTGGTGCCGCTGACGACGCCGCCCGTGCCGGAGCTGCCGGCGCCGCCGCCCGCGAGCTCACCGATGAGGGTTGCGGTGCCGCCGCCGATGGCCGCTGCCGCGATCGCCACGGCCGCGAGCAGGGCGAGCGGGCGCTTGACCCGGCGCTCGGGCTTCGGGGCGTCCGCCGCCGGGAGGGGCTGGGGCGCCGGGGCCGGCCAGGCGTACGCGAGGGCCGGTACCTCGGCGGTCGGCCGCTCGGGCTCGTGGGCCGGCGGCGGCGGATAGGCCGCCTCACCGCCACCGTGGGAGCCGCCGCTGTGGGAGCCGCCACCGTGGGAGCCGCCCGGCGTGACCCCGTCGTACGAGCCGGTGCCGTACGGGCTGGTGCCGTACGGACCGCTGTCGTGCGAAGCGTTGCCGTGCGAACCGTTGTCATGGGAGGGGGACATCGGGTACTCGCCGCTCGGGCGGGGGCTGTCGGTCATGTCTACGAGAGTGGCCAGCGAACATGAGAGCAGCCTGAGTACGTCCTGAGAAGCCCGACAGAACCTCGTATGCCCGATATAAGGGACCGCCCCGCCACGGGCCCGGACTCCTGCTCACGACCCCCACGGTGCACTGTGCGATGCGGGACCTCGGGTCCCGCTCACCCCGTTGCCTCGGCGCGTGCGGTCAGCTCACAAGCGATCCTCGACGGCGAGGTTGCCCACGATCAGGGCGGTCAGCGCGGCCTGCACACCCCTGAGGCTGTGATCGATCCGGCCTACGCGGTCGAGCGGCTGATGGAGACCGGCGCCGCCTTCGTCGGCGCGACGGCCGTCAGCTGAGCACCCTGCCAGGGCGGTCTCGCCGCTCCGCCGGCGGATGGCCCCGGCGAACCGCCGGCACGTCCGCCCCGGACCGCGCACCGTGGGCCGGCCGCAGGACGACAGGGCCCGTTACAGCGCGGTCACCGTCGGTTCGCCGCAGCCGCACGACCGGCGCACCACCAGGGCGGACGGGAACTGCTTCAGCCGCTCGCGCCGCGACCCCGAGACCCGCAGCGAGTCGTCGAGGACCAGGTCCACGGCCGCCCGGGCCATCGCCGGGCGGTCGGAGAAGACCGTCGTGAGCGGCGGATCGGTCAGACCCGCCTCCTTCACGTCGTCGAAGCCCGCGACGGCGAGCTCACCCGGCACGTCGATGCGCAGTTCCCGCGCGGCGCGGAGCACGCCGATGGCCTGGTCGTCCGTCGAGCAGAAGATCGCCGGGGGCCTGTCGGGGCCGGAGAGCAGCTTGAGGGCCACCTGGTAGGCGTCGTAACGGTTGTACGGGGCGTGGAAGAGCCGGCCCTCCGTCGACCGCCCGGCCTCCTGCATCGCCCGGCGCCAGCCCTCGATGTGGTCCGCGACCGGGTCACCGACCACCGGGGTCGACTCCATGCCGCCGAGGCACGCCACGTAGGCGTTGCCGTGCTCCAGGAGGTGGCGGGTGGCGAGCTGCGCGCCACCGACGTCGTCGGTGACGACAGCGACGTCGTCGATCGCCTCGGGGCGTTCGTGCAGCAGGACCACACGGGCGTCCCACGCCTCGATCTCGGCGGCCGCGCGCTCGCTGGGACCCTGGCTGACCAGGATCAGCCCGGACACCCGCATGCCGAGGAAGGCCCGCAGATAGTGGACCTCGCGCTCGTCGCGGTAGTCGGAGTTGCCGACGAGGACCATCTTCCCGCGCTCGGCCGCCGCCTGTTCGACCGCGTGCGCCATTTCCGCGAAGAACGGCTGCCGGGCGTCCGGCACGATCATCCCTATGAGGTCGGTGCGCCGCGAAGCCATCGCCTGGGCGACCCGGTCGGGGCGGTAGCCCAGCTCTTTGATCGCGGCGAGCACCCGCTCGCGCGTGGCCGGGGCGACCGGCCTGGGTCCGTTGTTGATGACGTAGCTGACGACCGCTGTCGAGGTCCCCGCCAGTCTCGCCACATCGTCCCGCGTCACCTTGGCCACGCGCGGCAGTCTACGCGGATGGACCTACCGCTTGGCAGGCCGGACCGGGGCTTCTTCGGGGATCCCGCCTTCCGCTGACTGCTCCGAACGGGTGACCTCGTCGTCCAAGGACTTCGAGGCCGCCCTGGCCTTGGCCTCCTCGGCCCCCCGGTCCGCCTTCTCGGGGGTGACGAAGCGGTAACCGACGTTGCGTACGGTGCCGATCAGCGACTCGTGCTCGGGGCCGAGCTTGGCGCGCAGCCGCCGCACGTGGACGTCGACCGTGCGGGTGCCGCCGAAGTAGTCGTAGCCCCAGACCTCCTGGAGCAGCTGGGCGCGGGTGAAGACCCGGCCCGGGTGCTGCGCGAGGTACTTCAGCAGTTCGAACTCCTTGAAGGTCAGGTCGAGGACCCGGCCCTTGAGCTTGGCGCTGTAGGTCGCCTCGTCGACCGACAGGTCACCGTTGCGGATCTCCATGGGGGAGTCGTCGGCGGTGATCTGCTGGCGGCCCGTGGCCAGGCGCAGCCGGGCCTCGACCTCGGCGGGACCCGCGGTGTCCAGCAGGACGTCGTCGATGCCCCAGTCGGCGGTGACGGCCGCGAGGCCGCCCTCCGTCACGACGAGGATCAGCGGACAGCCGGGCCCGGTGGACCTCAGCAGCTGGCAGAGCGAGCGCACCTGGGGGAGGTCGCGCCGGCCGTCGATGAGGATGACGTCGGCACCTGGGGTGTCGACGAGAGCGGGTCCCTCGGCGGGGGCGACCCGCACGCTGTGGAGCAGTAGGCCGAGGGCGGGGAGCACCTCCGTCGACGGTTGAAGGGCATTTGTCAGAAGCAGCAGTGAACTCATCGCCGCCCACCTGCCTGGGTCGTCGGTCGATCGTGCACGTTCAGCTCGCCCATTACGTCGGTCCTCCTCGTTCCCTGCGAGAGGGGCACTCCCGGGTCGGACCCGGGGGAGTATGCGGCACTGCTTCGTACTCCCGTACGGCCATCACCTGCGACGGCCGTCATACGGTTTTTACTGTGCGGTCCCGCGCCCGGGGACCGCTGAGCTTGTGGAAACATCGCTGTAACAACGCTCGGAAAGCACAAAAGGACCCGGGGGCTGCTTTGCCCGGATCCTCTTCGCAGCAGAATAGCCCACATGAGTTCTGTGTCCGAGGGTCGATTCCTGAGTTCTTCTGTTCCCTCGATCACGCGGGGTCCCCGGCGCACCACATTGCTGACCGGTGACGGAGTCCCTATCGAGGCGGTGTACACCCCGTGTACGGGGGGTTCCGGGCCCACCGGAAGCGGTGCGCCCCAAGAGACCGCAGTCGTCCTCGCGCACGGGTTCACCGGCGCCGCCGACCGGCCGGCGCTGCTGCGGGCCGCAGAGGTGTTCGCCCAGCGTGCGGCCGTGATCACGTTCTCCTTTCGAGGTCACGGAAGGTCCGGCGGACGGTCCACGGTGGGCGACCGCGAGGTGCTGGACCTGGCGGCGGCGGTCGCCTGGGCGCGGTCTCTGGGACACCGTCGCGTCGTTACGGTCGGCTTCTCGATGGGCGGTTCCGTGGTGCTCCGGCACGCCGCTCTGTATACGGCGGCAGAAGCCGGAGAATCCGCGACCGAGAAATCGGATGTGCTCGGGGCCGATCGGGTGGAGGGGCGTACCGAGGCGCAAAGGGCGCACGACGGGCGCGTGGCGGCGCGCATCGACTCCTCCGCAGACGGGCCGGTGGACGCCCACACGGACGCGGTCGTCTCGGTGAGCGCGCCCGCCCGCTGGTACTACCGGGGCACGGCCCCGATGCGCCGTCTGCACTGGGTCGTGACCCGCCCCACTGGCCGGCTCGTCGGCCGCTACGGCTTCCGCACCCGCATCCACCGCGAGGACTGGAACCCCGTACCGCTCTCGCCGGTGGAGGCCGTCCCCCTGATCACCGCGCCCCTGCTGATCGTGCACGGCGACCGGGACCCGTACTTCCCCGTCGATCACCCGAGGATGCTGGCAGGGGCCGCGCGCGACGGTGCCGAGTTCTGGCTGGAGCACGGCATGGGCCACGCGGAGAACGCCGCGGGCGGGGAACTGCTGGCCCGTATCGCCGACTGGACGGAGTCGGCGTGATCCATGATGGACAGCCGACGTACGACGAAAGGGGTGCCGCCATGGCAGCGGGGACGATCCGCTACTGGGCCGCGGCCAAGGCCGCCGCAGGAACCGCGGAGGAGCCGTACACGGCGGATACGCTCGCCGAGGCCCTCGACGGGGTGCGCGAACGGCACCCCGGTGAGCTGACGCGCGTACTGCTCCGATGCTCGTTCCTGATCGACGGTGACCCTGTGGGGACCCGAGGTCATGAGACCGTACGGCTTGCCGAGGGCGGCACGGTCGAGGTGCTCCCGCCGTTCGCAGGAGGGTGAACCGCAGACCATGAGCAACAGCGATCAGCAGTATCCGTACGAGCCGGGACACGGGCGGCAGCCCCACGACCCGGCATACCGGCAGGACCAGCAGCAGTCGGCGTACGGGCAGCAGGACCAGCAGCCGGTGTACGGGCAGCAGCAGCCCTACGACCCGTACGGGCAGCAGGACCAGCGGCAGCCGGTGTACGGGCAGCAGGACCAGCAGCAGCCGGTGTACGGGCAGGACCAGCAGCAGCCGGTGTACGGGCAGCAGGACCAGCAGCAGCCGGTGTACGGGCAGGACCAGCAGCAGCCGGTGTACGGGCAGCAGTCCTACGATCCGGCGTACGCGCAGCAGCAGCAGCCCGCCGTGTACCCGGATCCCGCCGTGTACCCGGAGCAGGGCGGGCAGCAGGTCTCCGGCGGACAGGGCGCGGCCCAGACGTGGCAGGGCCAGACCTGGGACACCCAGTACCAGCCGACGGTCCAGCCGCAGCACACTGCCGCGCCTCCCGCCGCGCAGGGCACCCCGGGCGCCTACCCGCTGCCCCCGGAGACACCTGCCGCTCCGCCCGCCCCGGCGGCTCCGGCGCGGACCGAGGCCGGCTCCGGCTACGGCGCGCCCACGACCCTGGGCAACAGCCGGATCACCGACGCGCAGCGAGCCCGCGCCGAGGGACGTTCGCCGATCATCGCGCCGGGGATGCAGCCCGCCGCGATCACGGCGGGCCTAGGTCTGCTCCTCGCCCTCGGTGCCGCGGTCGGGCCCTACGCCCTGCTCGTGCCCCTGGTGCTGCTCCAGGCCGTGACGGCCGCGGGGTGGTTCCGGCTCAACGGCATGTGGCCGGCCAGGCAAGGCATCGCGCTCGCCTTCGCCGGCGGTGTCGTGGCCGATGCCGTGCTGCTGGCGGCCGGCCGGAGCAACGCCCCGGCGGCCATTCTCGGCACGCTCGGGGTCTGGGTGCTGCTCACCCTCGTCCTCCAGCTGCGCAGCCGTGCTGGTGCCGACGAGCGGATGTACGGCCTGACCGCCACCGTCGCGTCGGCGGCGCTCGCCGTCCTGGCGGCCGGGCACCTGGCGGCCGTCCCGGACGCGGTGACGGTGGGCGGCATCGCGGTCGCGGTGGGCGTGCTCGTGAAGGCCCTGCCGCTGCCCGGACCGGTCTCGGCCGTCGTGGCGCTGCTCGCCTCGGCAGGTGCGGGCCTGGCCGCCGGAGGGCTCACGGACCTCGGAGGGCAGGCCGCGTTCCTGGGGTTCGCCGCGGGCGGCTGCGCGCTGATCGGGCTCCGCGTCGCCAGCTACGACTACCCGTCGCGATTCGTGCACATGACCGCAGGAGTGGCGCTGCCCCTCACGGCTGCGGCTCCTGCCGTCTATCTGATCGGTCGCGCGATCGCCTGACGTGCGGGGGACGTTCCTGTCGTGCGGGGGACGTCCCTGACGTCCCCTCACACGCTTCCGGTTCCCGGGGAACCGGCCGGTCCTTCCGCTCGTCGATCATTCCGGGGCTCGTCGCGCAGCGGCAGTAGTCTCACGTGCACCAGAGGTCCGGCCGGTCCGAGTGTGGGAGCAACAGGCATGCGAGCACTGCGAATACTGCTGATCATCGCCGTGGTGCTGGGTGGCGCCTTCATCGCCGCCGACCGCGCGGCCGTGTACTTCGCGGAGTCGGAGGCCGAGGGACGAGTCGCGTTCGGCGGCGCCGAGGCCGGGTCGACCGAGGTCTCGATCAAGGGCTTCCCCTTCCTCACGCAGGTCGCCGGGTCGGAGCTCGACCGTGTCGACGTCACGGTCAAGGACATCCGTGCCAGCGCTGCCGGGCGGGCCATACGGATCAGCGAGATCCGGGCCCAGTTGCGGCAGGTGACGCTGGGCGCCGGGTACACCAGTGCGACGGCCTCCCAGGCCACCGGGACGGCCGTCATCTCGTACGCCGCCCTCACCGAGGCCGCCGACGAGGGCGTGACGGTCTCCTACGGCGGCGACGGCAAGGTCAAGGTCACCGGCTCCGTCCGGATCCCGCTGCTGGGACAGACCGTCGAGCGCAGCGTGCTCTCCACGGTCACCCTGGTCGACGGCGACACCGTCAAGGTGCGCGCCGACGAGGTCCCGGGCGAGGGCATCCCAGGTCTGGAGGACCTGGTCAGGAAGAAGACCGACTTCGAGCGCGAGATCGGCGGGCTGCCCGACGGTCTGAAGCTGGAGAAGATCGAGGTCGCGCCGGGCGGCCTGGAGATATCGATGACCGGCGCCGACATCCAGCTGGCGGGATGACGCGGCGACGACGCTGCGTGGGCGGCCACGGGTAGGCCGAGGGCCCACGGGGTAGGGCTCGCGGAAAGGGACCGGCCGGGCCGCTGATCCAGATATTGAGACGGGCCCGTCCGTTCCGCAGATACCGACCGGGCGCGGATCGCTGTGTACAGGGCCGCGGAAGGGCTCGACCACCCGCGTATCTCGAATGATGGACGATCGTGTCTCATCATCCGACACGACGGTGGCATCTGCGCCCTTACCTCCCTACGATCGGACGCATGAAGCGACAGGCGGACCTCACGAAGCGGCGGGCAGTAGACCTGTGCCGCGTCGCCGCCATGCTCTGTCGCACTTTCTGAGCGGGACAGCCTCCCGTTTCCCCCCGGCCCTTCGACGATGTCAGGGCCGAACCCGTGCCTTCCGTACGCGTTCCGCCGCAAGCACCTGCGCGTACACACCGCACCCCGCACACCGCACCGCCCCGCCGCAGACTGCCCCGGAGGAGAAACACATGAGCCGCGCAGACGTTCTGGTCGACGCCGACTGGGTCGAGGCCCACATCGACGACCCGCAGGTCGCCATCGTCGAGGTCGACGAGGACACCTCGGCGTACGAGAAGAACCACATCAAGAACGCGATCCGGATCGACTGGACCAAGGACCTCCAGGACCCGGTCCGCCGTGACTTCGTCGACCAGGCCGGCTTCGAGAAGCTCCTGTCCGAGAAGGGCATCGGCAACGACACGCTGGTCGTCCTCTACGGCGGCAACAACAACTGGTTCGCCTCGTACGCGTACTGGTACTTCAAGCTCTACGGCCACGAGAACGTCAAGCTGCTCGACGGCGGCCGCAAGAAGTGGGAGCTCGACTCCCGCGACCTGACCGACGCCGTTCCGGCCCGCCCGGCCACCGAGTACAAGGCGAAGGCCCAGGACGAGTCGATCCGCGCCTACCGCGACGACGTCGTGGCCGCCATCGGCAGCCAGAACCTCGTCGACGTGCGTTCGCCCGACGAGTTCAGCGGCAAGCTGCTCGCCCCGGCGCACCTCCCGCAGGAGCAGTCGCAGCGTCCCGGCCACGTGCCGAGCGCCCGCAACATCCCGTGGTCGAAGAACGCCAACGACGACGGCACGTTCAAGTCGGACGACGAGCTCAAGGCCCTCTACGAGGACGAGCAGGTGGACCTGTCCAAGGACACCATCGCGTACTGCCGCATCGGTGAGCGCTCCGCGCTCACCTGGTTCGTGCTGCACGAGCTGCTCGGCCAGGAGAACGTCAAGAACTACGACGGCTCGTGGACCGAGTACGGCTCCCTCGTCGGCGTGCCGATCGAGCTCGGCGCCAACAAGTAATTCCGCAGGACCCGATCAGCAGGACCCCGACCCGAAGGACAGAACACCATGTGTGGAGCACAGGCCGGCGGCCCCGACGCTTCGACGATCAAGCCGGGCGAGACGACCATCCAGGGCAGCGTGACCCGCGACGGCGAGCCCGTGACCGGCTACGTCCGTCTGCTGGACTCGACCGGTGAGTTCACCGCCGAGGTCCCGACCTCGGCGACCGGACAGTTCCGCTTCTACGCGGCCGAGGGCACCTGGACGCTCCGCGCCCTGGTCCCGGGCGGCACCGCCGACCGCACGGTCGTGGCGCAGACCGGTGGCCTCGCCGAGGTCGCCATCGCCGTGTAGTTCACGCGCACGGACGGCCGGAGGGCCGCACCCCAGGGGGTTGGACGCCACCTGAACAGGGGTGCGGCCCTTCGCGCCGTCCTGGCGGGCTCTTCGCGCCGTCCGCATGCGCGTCCGCGCCATGGAGCTCTACGCTGGATACATGTACGCCCGGCGCAGGCGCGTCTATTTTCTGATGATGGGCGGATGCCTCTTCCTCTTCGTCTCCGCCTGGGCCTTCGTGCGTCTGTGGTCCGTCCCCGCGGCCGTGGCCATGTGCGTGGTCGCCATGGTCATCCCGCCCGTCGCGGCGATCGTCGCCAACCGGCGGGGGCCCGAGGACCGTTGGTGGGACGAGGGCTCCACGGACGTGAGGCCCTCCGACCTGAAGCCTCCGGGCGTGAGGCCCCCGGACGTGAGGCCCCCGGACATCGGGCCTCGGGGCACCCGGCCTGAGGATCCCCGGCCTCGGTCGCCCCGGGAGGAGTCCACGGGTGACCCGACGTCGGACGCGTGGTGGGACGAGCTCGACGGCAGGAACCGGCGCCGCAGGTAGGCCGGCAGTTGCTTCGGATCAGTAGACGAGGGCCTGGGCGCCGTCCGCCATGGCCTCCTGGACGAAGACCTGGGCGCCCGCGATGCGCACGCCCTCCAGGACGTCCTTCTCCGCGATCTCGCGACGCGCCGCACACTGGGTGCACAGCGTGATCCCGCCACCCGCCAGGATCGAGTCGATCAGATCGGGCAGCGGTGCCGAGTGCGGCAGTTCGAATTCGGCGGCGCGTCCCGGCAGTGCGAACCAGGCGGACTCGCCGGTGAGCCAGAGCGAGACCTCGACCCCGCTGGCGACGGCCACGGCCGCCACGGTGAAGGCCTGCGAGCAGCGCTCGGCGGCATCGGCTCCGGCGGTCACCTTGATCACGAGCTTCTTCGGCATGTACCGAACTGTAATCCTCGGCCGGGCAACCTCATCCGTGAGCTGTGGGTCTGCTGTGTGCGCGGGTGATGGAACCTGCGCCTCAGGTCTCATGGGGGGACCCTTTTGGAACCGAACGACACCATTTCCGACGCGTCGGCCGGGACGGCGGGCGACGCGCCCGCCGCCCCGGTACGCCCTCGCCCACGCGGACGCACGGCCCTGCTGATCGCGGCAGCCGCCCTGCTGGGCATCTCCGGCGGCACTGCGGTCGGCTACGGCATCCAGGCCGAGCGGCCTCCGACGCCGCTGCCCGCGCTGTCCCAGACGGAGCTGGCCTACCCGGCGAAGGCGCTCCCGGCGGACGAGGTCCCCGCTCCGCTCCCCGCCTCGCAGGACCGGCAGGTCAAGACGGACGGTGACCTGCGCAAGCTGCTCGTCGACCGCCCGGCGGGCTGGAGCGACGACAAGGAAGCGGACTGGCTGGACGACGGCTGGATGAGTGTGGGGGCGCTCGCGCGCGAATTCGACGACGAAGGCGGGATGCTCGAGGACTTCCTGGAGTCCGACATCCGCCGTGTCGCAGGCGCGGCGTGGACGAAGGGTGCGGACCGCGAGGCGGTGATCCACCTCGTCCAGTACTCCTCCGGGGCAGACACCGCGGCCGCCGACCTGGCCGACGGCCAGCGCTCGTACATGGCCGGAGAGAAGTACGCGGGCAACGAGGGCGACCTGGTCAAGGGAAGCGGCGAGGGCCGTTACTACGTCTACGGCGTCGAACGGAAGCCTGGATACCTGCCCTTCTACCGGGCCAGGGCCATCATGCACCGCGGCGACATCATGGTCGACATCTTCATGTACGACACCCGGCCGATCAGCAAGAAGGACATCCGGACGCTGGCCGAGCGACAGCTGGAGCGCCTGTGAACGACATGACCCCGAACCTGCCATCCGGCACGGCACCGCTCCCCGAAGCGCCGGGCGATCCGGATGTTCCTCAGCGGTCCGGCCGGGCCCGGCGGATCCTGCTCACCGCGCTTCCGTTCGTGCTGGTGCTCGGCGCCGTCGGCGGTGCCGCGACGTACACGAAGATCACGGTGGACGGCGCGGACCGCAGCGTGGAGACCACCGCCTGGATGGTGTCCGGGCGCGAGCCCGGCAAGGATCCCGCGGGGGACGCGAGCCGGGGCAGGTCGGACACCGAGCTCAGCAAGCTGCTGCTGCCCGTGCCCAAGGGCTACCGGCTGGGCCCGGACGACGCGGAGTACGGCAACGACGGCGAGGTGGACGGCGAACGGGCCGTCGCCGCGATGAAGGCGTCCGGCCGCGGGCTCGCGGGCAAGGAGCGCCGGGAGTACGACAAGCGGATCGACAAGCTCCGGCTGCAGGGGCTCACCGTCCGGTCGTACGTCTCCCAGGAGAACGACCTGGAGGTGCACGCCACGATCGTCCGGATGAAGGACAAGCAGGCCGTGCGGAACCTCTACACCCTCCGCACCGGGCTGTTCGACCTCGTAGGCGTCTTCCGTGACGGCCCGAAGGTCGAGGGTCACACCCGCACGGCGACCTGCTACCTGCAGCCGAAGGACAGCGACAGCGACATCGAGGACATGATGTGCGCGGCCTACGACGGTGAGCTCAGCATCAGCTACTGGGCGACGGGCACCAAGCCCGTCGACAAGGCGGCCGTCACCGAACTGCTGAAGGACCAGCTGGACCACATCGCGTCCCCGGGGGAGTACGTATGACCGAGCAGACGGCAGCACCGGCCGCCACGCCCGCCCCGGCGGACCCGGCCGTTCCCACGGAGCCGCCCGCCCCGGCCGTTCCCACGGAGCCGGCCGTTGCCGCCGAGGCATCCGTCCCGCCGGTGCCGCAGGGCCCGCCGGCCCCTCCCGCCGAGGACCCCGGGCCCGCGACCGCGGGGTCCCGCCCGCAGCGCCGGGCCCTTCGCGCGGTCCTGCGGTGGACAGCGGCCGTGCTGGTCCTCGGGGGCCTCGGCGCGGGCACGGTCGCCGGCATCACGTCGATGGAGCGCACCGACGTGCCGGGGCTCGCCACGCAGCACGACGGGCGATGGGACTACCCGGTGCTGAGCCTGCCCGCCCTGCCCTCCGACGCGCCCCGCCCGTACAGCGACTCCAACACGGCGGAGGTCCACCACGCGGACCTGCGGCGTCTGCTGCTGCCGGCACCGGCCGGTGCCACCGTGGACAAGGAGCTCGACGGCGGTTGGGTGGACATCGCCCGGTACACGGCCGAGTACGGCAAGGACGACCGAGCCGCTCTCGCCCAGCACCTGAAGGACTCCGCGCTGCGGCACATCGCCGCGCGCGGCTGGACCATGCCCGACGGCACTTCGTCCCGGGTCTACCTGCTCCGGTTCAACTCGGTGGCGTACTCGACGGCCTTCAACGACGAGCTCTTCGAGAACGACTCGCTGCCGCGGCCGCTCGCCGGGACGACCGAGCCCGAGTACGACGATGACTGGGCCTCCGACGCCCGGGCGGAGTACACGACGGTGCGCGCGTTCTCCGAAGCCGAGCCGTATGCCGCCGAGCAGGTACGCCACGGGTACGTCCTGGCGGGGGACACACTCGCCCTGGTCGTCCACAGCCGTAAGGGGAAGGCGGGCACGGACGCGGTTCCGTTCCACCAGACGCTGATCCTGCAGAACCAGCTCCTGGGCTGATCCGGCCGCGCCCGGGGAAACCCCGGGCCGCCGTGCCGGGCCCTCACCCATTAGGCTGGGGGCCCGGCGCCTGCTGCCGTCATGTCGTTCGTACCGAGGAGCTCCCGTGCTTGAGGCTTTCTTCTCCGCTCTGCTGGTCCTGGTCTGCGTCGGCGTGCTCGCCTTCGCCGCCGTGACCGTGAAGAAGCTGTACCAGGGCCAGCGCTGACCCTCGCCGAACACCTTCCGTACACCTCACAGATCGTCTGAGCCGCTCATGATCGAGATTCCGTCCGACCTCCACCCGGACCTCGTGCCGCTGGCCTTCCTCCTCGGTAACTGGGCGGGTGCGGGCGTCTCCGACTTCCCCGGTGCCGAGAAGTGCAACTTCGGCCAGGAAGTGACCTTCAGCCACGACGGCCGAGACTTCCTCGAGTACGTCTCGCACTCCTGGGTGCTGGACGCCGAGGGCAAGCAGGTCAAGCCGCTGGAGTCCGAGTCCGGGTACTGGCGCATCGACAAGGACCGCAAGGTCGAGATCGTCATGGTCCGTGACCAGGGCATCGTCGAGGTCTGGTACGGCGAGCTGGCGAAGCAGAAGCCGCAGATCGACATCGTCACCGACGCGGTGGCACGCACGGCCGCCTCCGGCCCGTACAGCGGGGGCAAGCGTCTCTACGGCTATGTGAACAGCGACCTGATGTGGGTCGGCGAGAAGGCCACCCCCGACGTGGAGCTGCGGCCGTACATGTCGGCGCACCTGAAGAAGGTCGTCACCCCGGAGGAGGTCGCCGCGATGGCGAAGAGCCTCGGGGACATGCCCGACGACGGCATCGCGTTCTTCAAGTAGTCCCGGCCCGGGCCCGTTCCGCACGGATCTACGGGCCCGTGCCCGCCCAGCCCTACACTGGGCCTGTGGTGAGCACCGACTGGAAGACCGACCTCCGGCAGCGTGGCTACCGGCTGACGCCTCAGCGTCAGCTCGTCCTCGAGGCCGTCGACACGCTGGAGCACGCGACACCCGACGACATCCTCTGCGAGGTGCGCAGGACGGCGTCGGGTGTGAACATCTCCACCGTCTACCGGACCCTGGAGCTCCTCGAGGAGCTCGGGCTGGTCAGCCATGCCCACCTGGGGCACGGCGCCCCGACCTATCACCTCGCGGACCGCCACCACCACATCCATCTCGTCTGCCGGGACTGCGCCGACGTCATCGAGGCCGACGTCGACGTGGTCGCCGACTTCACGGCGAAGCTGCGGGGCACGTTCGGCTTCGAGACCGACATGAAGCACTTCGCGATCTTCGGGCGCTGCGCCGACTGCACGGCGAAGGCGGCCGACGCGTCGCAGGGCGGGACGCCGGAGGGACCGGACAGCGCGCGGTAGTACGCGGGGTCCGGGTCGTACGCTTGTCGCATGAAGAGCCCCTTGCTGTCCCTGCCCGGCGCCGTCCCCGCCGAAGGGCGCGACGAAGGCGTCGCCGCGCACTACGGCGACCTGTTCCGTGAGCAACGTGCCCTCGCCGACGGCAGCGGCCTCGTCGACCTCTCGCACCGAGGGGTCGTCACGGTCACCGGCGACGACCGGCTGACCTGGCTGCACCTGCTGCTCACCCAGCACGTCAGCGACCTCGCGCCGAACCAGGCGACGGAGGCGCTGATCCTCTCCGCCAACGGGCACATCGAGCACGCCCTCTATCTGGTCGACGACGGCACGACGGTGTGGATGCACGCCGAGCCGGAGACCCGGGGCGAGCTGGTCAAGTACCTGGAGTCGATGAAGTTCTTCTACCGGGTCGAGGTCGCCGACCGCACCGAGGACTTCGCCGTCGTGCATCTGCCGGCCGGCTCCATCGCCCAGGTCCCGGACGGCGTCGCCGTACGCGAGACGGCACACGGGCGCGACCTCTTCCTGCCCCGGGCCGAGCTGGAGGCGTACGCGGCCGCGCACGGCCCGGCGGCCGGGATCCTCGCGTACGAGGCGCTGCGCGTGGAGGCGCACCGCCCGCGTCTGGGCTTCGAGACCGACCACCGCACCATCCCGCACGAGCTGGGCTGGATCGGCAGTGCCGTGCACCTCCAGAAGGGCTGCTACCGGGGGCAGGAGACGGTCGCCCGTGTCCACAACCTGGGGAAGCCGCCGCGCCGGCTCGTCTTCCTGCACCTCGACGGCAGCGAGGTGCACCTGCCCGGGCATGGGACTCCGGTCCGGCTCGCCGCGGACGGCGAGGAGGGCCGTCAGCTCGGCTTCGTCACCACCTCGGCCCGCCACCACGAGCTGGGTCCGATCGCCCTGGCGCTGGTGAAGCGGAACGTCGCGGTGGACGCGGAGCTGATCGCGGGTGACACCGCGGCGGCCCAGGAGACGGTCGTGGAGCCGTAGAGCGACTACGCGTGGCCGTCCATCCGGGCTGCTACACCTCGACCAGAACGGTGAACGGGCCGTGGTTGGTGAGCGAGACCCGCATGTCCGCCCCGAACCGGCCCGTCTCCACCTGTGCTCCGAGCGCGCGCAGCTGCGCCACGACCTCATCGACCAGCGGCTCGGCGACCTCGCCCGGGGCGGCGGCGTTCCACGTGGGCCTGCGGCCCTTCCTGGCGTCCCCGTAGAGGGTGAACTGCGAAATGACCAAAAGCGGTGCATTCACGTCCGAGCAGGACTTCTCACCCTCAAGGATCCGGAGGGTCCACAGCTTGCGGGCGAGCTGCGCCGCCTTCTCCGCCGTGTCGCCGTGAGTGACCCCCACCAGCACACACAGCCCCTCGCCGACGATCTCGCCGACCGTCCCGGTCCCCGACGCATCGTCCGCGGCGCCCGCCACGGTGACGCTCGCGCCGTCCACTCTCTGTATCACTGCACGCATACAGACCAACCTATCTTGGGCTGAACGGGTACAGAGCACCTGCATGAACACCCTGCGTAGTGGCACGATGCACGATGTCGGTGTGCCGACGCACCGGTCGAGGGGACGGATCATCATGACGACACATGGAAACGGGCCATCACCCGCTGCCGCACCAGGGACGCGCACAGCAGCCGGCCTCCGGCCGCCGGTGCAGCGGACCGTTGCTGTGCCCGGCCAGCTGCCCGCCCCGCCCGTACAGCTGCCCGGAGCGGTGTCCGTACCCGGCCAGACCGGAGGGGGTGCGGTCGAAGCCCTGGCGTCCGTGCGTCCGCAGCCCGAATTCGGCGGACTGCGGCTGCCCGAGCTGCGCACCCAGCGCCGTGACGCCCAGCGCGACGAGGCGGACCTCAGTTACGTACGCCGTCTGGTACAGGGCCGGATCGACATCCTGCGGGCCGAGCTCGCGCGTCGTGTGGATCCCGAGTCGCCCGTGGTGGACCGGCTCTCGGAGATCCTCGCCGACACCCCGTCCGTCCACCGTTCCTCGGCGCGGCACGTCACTCTCACCACGCCGCGCAGCGACGAGTACCGGCAGCTGGCCGCGGAGACCCTCGCGGAGGTGGGGCTCTCGGATCTCGACGCCCGTACGGACGAAGAGCTCCTGACCGCCATGGGGCGGCTCGTCCGCTACGAACAGCAGGTGTCCAGGCGCCGCCACCGGCTCCAGCGGACCGTCGACGATTGCAGCGCGGAGATCGCCCGCAGGTACCGTGACGGGGAAGCACAAGTAGAGGACCTGCTCGCCTGAGGCGACCCTTCCGGGGGCGGGTCACGCCCGTCCCCCGGAAGGCCACCAGCCAGCATGACGTCCTCCATAGCCCCGTCGCCGTCCTCGTCGCCCGTGCTCCCGGTCCTGGCCGAGGTCGTACGGTCCGGTTTCACCGAGGGGCATCACAGGGGGTCGTTGGTCGTCCTGGCCGCGGACGGGAGCGTGGAGCTCGCGCTCGGAGACCCGGCGGCCCCGGTCTTCCCGCGCTCGTCGAACAAGCCGATGCAGGCCGCCGCGATCCTGCGGGCCGGACTGGACCTCTCGGGGGAGCGGCTGGCCCTGGCCGCGGCGAGCCACTCGGGTGAGGACTTCCACCTCGGCCTGGTGCGCACGATGCTCGCCGAGCACGGGCTGAAGACCGAAGACCTCCAGACGCCGCCCGACCTCCCGCTGGACCCCGTCGAGGCGGAGGCGTACCTCGCCGCCGGGGGTGTGCGGGAGCCGCTCACCATGAACTGCTCCGGCAAGCACGCGGCGATGCTCGCAGTCTGCGTGCGCAACGGGTGGGACACGGCGTCCTACCTCGATCCGTCCCACCCGCTGCAGCGCCTGGTCGGCGAGGTCGTCGCGGAGGCGGCGGGCGAGCCCGTCGCGGCGGTCGGCACGGACGGCTGCGGGGCCCCGCTGATGGCGATCGGGCTGGTGGGCCTGGCACGCGCGTTCCGCGCCTTCGTGCTGGCGGAGCCCGGCACGGCGGAACGCCGGGTCGCGGACGCCATGCGTGCGCACCCGGAGTACGTCGCCGGCACGCGGCGGCCGGACACCTGGCTGATGCGGGAGGTGCCGGGCACGCTCTCGAAGATGGGTGCGGAGGCGGTGCAGGCGGTGGCGCTGCCGGACGGCAGGGCCCTGGCCTTCAAGATCGACGACGGCTCGGCCCGCGCCCTGGGCCCGGTGCTGGCCCGCTCCCTCGAACTGCTGGGCGTGGACGCACCGGTGGTGTCCCGGATCGGGCGTGCGCCGCTGACGGGTGGCGACGCGGTGGTGGGCGAGGTCCGGGCGGCGTTCTGAGCGACGGCGGGGCCGTCGGGCCCCGTGCCGGTGCGGACGGAAATCCGGGCGACATCCCGAACTCCCTGTGCCTAGCGTGGCTGTATGAGCCTTGATCGACGTACCGTCTCCGAAGCCGAGTTCCCCGACTGGATGCGCGCCGTGGGCACGGGGTTCCTGCGGTCGGCGGCGGCACCGCCGTCGGAGGAGGAGGTCGCGGTGCGCCTGGCCCACACCGATCTCACCCGGCTCCAGGGCGTGTTCGACGCCGGGCGCTGTGTGGCCACCTTCCGGTCGTTCGCGCAGGAACTGACCGTCGTCGGCGGCGCCAGGGTGCGGGCCGACGCCATCACCGCCGTGACGGTGACACCCACGCACCGCCGTCGTGGGCTCCTCGGCCGGATGATGGCCACGGACCTGGCGGCGGCGAAGGAGCGCGGGGACGTGGTCGCCTCGCTGATCGCCGCGGAGTACCCGATCTACGGGCGTTACGGATTCGGTCCCGCCACCTGGACCGCGGAGTGGGAGATCGACGTCCCCCGGGCCGGCCTGGATCCGCGTGACCGGGTCCCCTCCGAGGCGGACGGCGGGCGGATCGAGCTGGTGGACGGCGCGGACGTCCGCAAGCTCGGCCCCGAGCTCCACGGCCGGCTCGCGGCCGTCCAGCACGGCGTGGTCTCCCGCGACGAGCGCTGGTGGCAGCGCAACACCGGGGTGGACACCCCGTCGTCCGATGCGTGGACGGAGCCGTTCCACGCGGTGTACCGGTCGGCGGACGGGGAGGCGGACGGGCTGATCACCTATCGCGCCGACGACCGCTGGGGCGACGGGAAGCAGCCGCTCAACAAGGCGACGGTGGCCGGCATGATCGCCGTGACCCCCGCCGCCGAACGCGCGCTGTGGCGGTTCGTCTGTTCCATCGACTGGATCACCACCGTCCGTTCGGGCTACCGCGCGCCCGACGACGTTCTCCCCCTCCTCCTCCCGGACCCCCGGGCCGCCCGGATCGTGACTCAGGCGGACTGGCTGTGGCTGCGCGTCCTGGACGTTCCCGGAGCCCTGGAGGCGCGTACGTACGCGACAGGGGCCGCCCTGGTCCTTGACGTCCACGACGCCACGGGCCTGGCGGGCGGCCGGTTCCTGCTGGACGCCTCGCCGTCCGGCGCCTCGTGTGTACCCACGACCCGGGACGCCGACCTGACGCTGGACGTGTCGGACCTGGGCGCGCTCTACCTCGGCGACGAGTCGCCGGTCCGGCTGGCGGCCCTCGGCCGGCTCGACGAGCACCGGGCGGGCGCGGCTGCTACGGCGGACGCGGTGTTCCGGACGGCGCGGCGGGCGTGGTGCCCGGACGTGTTCTGAGGCCCGCGCCGCGGCGGTCGGCGGGGATCGGCACCGGTCGGCGGCCGGGGCCGCGTCACCGCGTCCGCACCCTGAAGAGCGCGCCCGACAGGGCCACGGCCACCAGCAGGATCCCGGCCGCCCACGCGAGTGCGGTCCAGGGCGCGTCGCCCACCGGCTGGTCCAGCAGGAGCCCGCGGAGGGATTCGATGGCGGGGGTGACGGGCTGGTGGTCGGCGAAGCCCTGGAGCCAGCCCGGCATGCTGTCGACGGGGACGAACGCGCTGCTCGGATAGGGCAGGAACGACATGAAGAAGGTGAATCCCCCGGCCGCCTCCGGCGTGCGGGCGAGCAGGCCCATCGCCGCCGAGATCCACGACAGGGCCACGATGTAGGCGAGCAGGACGGCGGCGACGGTGAGCCAGCCGACCGGGGTGGCGGCCGGGCGGAAGCCGATGAGCAGCGCGACGGCGAACACCAGCGTGGTGGAGACCAGGTTGCGCACCGTGCTCGCGGCGACGTGGCCGGCCAGGATCGACGTCCCGCCGATGTCCAGGGAGCGGAAGCGGTCGATGATGCCGCCCTTCATGTCCTCGCTCACCGCCACGGCGGTGGTGGCGGATCCGAAGCCGGCGCACAGGAACAGCACGCCGGGGACGACGTACATGACGTACGAGTCGTGGGCGGTGCCGGTGTCGATCGCGCCGCCGAAGAAGTAGACGAAGATCAGCATCAGCATGATCGGCAGCATCATCGACGTGATGACGGCGTCGATGTTGCGGCGGCTGATCAGCAGGCTGCGGCCGGTCATGACCGCGGTGTGGGTCAGGGTTCCGGATGCGTCAGACATGGGCCGTTGCCTCCTTCTTCTCGGTGGTGAGGGCGAGGAAGACGTCGTCGAGGGTCGCGCTGTGGACGGAGAAACGGCCTACGTCGGCGCGGTGCGGGTCGATCTCGTCCAGCAGGGTCCTGACGTGGACGGCGGTGCCGTCCGTGGGGATGCCCAGCGTGAGGGTCTCGGGGGAGTGGTGGACGGCGCGGCCGGCGAGCCCGAGGTAGGCCTCACGGCTGTTGAGGACGAGGTCGAGCCGGTGTCCTGAGATGCGTGACTTCAGGGCCTCGGGGGTGCCTTCGGCGACGATCCGTCCCTGGTCGAGGACGCTGATCCGGTCGGCGAGCTGGTCGGCCTCCTCCAGGTACTGGGTGGTGAGCAGGACCGTGGCGCCCCGGTCGGCGAGGTCGCGCACCACCTGCCAGAGCTCGCGGCGGCTGCGTGGGTCGAGGCCGGTGGTGGGCTCGTCGAGGAAGAAGACGCCGGGCTCGGGCGAGCCGACCAGCCCCGCCGCCAGGTCCAGGCGTCGCCGCATCCCCCCGGAGTACGTACGGGCCTGCCGGCGGGCCGCGTCGGTGAGGCCGAAGCGAGCGAGGAGTTCCTCGGCGCGCCGGCGGGCCTGGGCGCGGGTCAGGCCGGACAGCCGCGCCATCATCCGCAGGGTCTCCTCGCCGCTCAGCGTCTCGTCGACGGCGGCGAACTGTCCGGTCAGGCTGATGGCGCGGCGCACCCGGCGCCGGTCGGTGACGACGTCGTACCCGGCGACGCGCGCCGTGCCGGAGTCGGCGGTGGTGAGAGTGGCGAGGATCCGCACGGTGGTGGTCTTGCCCGCCCCGTTGGGGCCCAGCAGCGCGTGGATCCCCGCGCGGGCGACGCGGAGACCGACGCCGTCCAGCACCCGGGCGCCCGGTCTTCCGTAGGACTTGGTCAGGCCCTGCGCCTCGATCATGACGTCGTTCATGGCCGTGGTCATGACGATCCCCCTTCTGCGTATTGCCTACGCTTTACTGCGTAAGCATTACGCAAACCTAGGATGGTGGCAAGCCAGTACCGGGAAAGGCGGCTTCGGGTGACGGAGAACAGCAGCACGGCGGGCGAGACCGGCCTGCCGGCCAGCATCGAGGCCGCGTGGGGACTGCGCGACCGCCCGGTCAAGGGGCCGAAACCCGGTCTGTCGTTGGACCGCATCGTGGCCGCGGCCGTGTCGGTGGCCGCGTCGGAGGGGCTGTCGGCCGTCTCGATGGGACGGGTCGCCAAGGAACTCGGCGCCTCGACGATGTCGCTCTACCGCTACGTCTCGGCCAAGGAGGAGCTCTACGTCCTCATGCAGGAGGCGGCCATGGGCGCCCCCTCACCCCTGCCCGCTATCGAGGAGGGAGCGGGCTGGCGGGAGGCACTCAGCCAGTGGGCATGGGCCCAGCGCCGCGTGTTCCACCGCAATCTGTGGGCGTTGCGCATCCCGATCGCGGGCCCGCCGGCCAGCCCTCATTCGATCGCCTGGTGGGAACAGGGACTCCAGGCGCTGGAGGACAGCGGCCTGAACGAGGGCGACAAGATCTCCGTCATCCTCTTCGTCGGGGGCTTCGTGCGGAACGAGGCCCTGTTGATGAGCGATCTCGCCGCCGCCGTCGAGGCCAAGGGGCTCTCGCCCCAGGAAGTGATGGCACAGTGGGAGCGGACGGTGACACGGCTCGTCGATCCCGTCCGCCATCCGGCGCTGTCCAGGCTGATGGCCTCCGAGGTCATGGGTGAGCCGGACGAGGCCGACTACGAGTTCGTGTTCGGTCTCGAGCGGGTCCTCGACGGCATCGAGGCGCTCATCAGGAAGGGCGCACCGTCATGAGCGCCGGGAAGAGCGGCCTGCGCGAACGCAAGAAGCAGCTGACCTACCGGACGGTCTCCGACGTCGCGATCTCGATGTTCCTGGAACGGGGCTTCGACAAGGTCTCGGTGGCGGAGGTGGCGGCGGCGGCCGAGATCTCGAAGCCGACGCTGTTCCGGTACTTCCCGGCCAAGGAGGACCTCGTCCTGCACCGGTTCGCCGACCACGAGGACGAGGCGGCACGTGTCGTCTCCGGCCGGCCTGACGGCGTCTCCCCCCTGGACGCGCTGCGCCACCACTTCCTGGACGGCCTCGACCGCCGCGACCCGGTGACCGGGCTCTGTGACGTCCCGCCGGTGCTGGCCTTCCACCGGCTGCTCTACGGAACCCCGTCGCTCGTCGCCCGTCTGTACGCCTATCAGGGCCGCTCCGAAGCGGCGCTCGCCCGCGCCCTCGACCCCGGCATTCCGGTGGCGGCACGCCTCGCGGCGGGCCAGATCGTCGCCGTACTGCGGATCCTGGCCGAGGAGAACTGGCGGCGGATCGACGCGGGGGAGAGCGCCGGCCAGGTCCACGGCGACGCGGTCGCGGCGGCCGGCCTCGCCTTCGTGCAGCTGGAGGGCGGGCTGTTCACGCCTCCCCCCGGATGAGGGCGAACGGACCGTGCAGATCGGCCGGTTCGCGGAAGTGCACGCCGGTCATGCCGAGTGCGACGGCCGCTTCGACGTTCTCCGGGCTGTCGTCCACGAAGAGGCACCGGTCCATCGTTACCCCGGCCCGCGCCGCTGCGATCCGGTAGATGGCGGGGTCCGGCTTGGCGACCCCTTCGACGGCACTGCTGACCACGTGATGGGCGAGGCCGGTGAGCCCCAGAGCTGCGAGGTCCTCCTCCAGCCGGGGCGTGGCGTTGGTGACCATCACCAGCGGTACGTGATCCCGTATCGGGCGCAGCAGGGAGAGCACCGTCTCGTCCGCCCGGAAGGGCGCCCGTGCGAGCGCCCGGCCCAGCTCCCGTGCCTTCTCCTCGCCGACCCGGCCTGCCAGGCCGCGCGTGATCGCCTCGATCCATTCCTCCTCGGTGATCCGGCCGAGGAGGAGCGGGAGATCGACCTCGGGGGCGTAGGCGATGTCCTCCGTGGTGCCGGCGGGCAGGCCCGCCGCCCGCTCCAGTGCGGTCAGGTGGGCCACGTCGTAGAAGCGGAGGACGTTGTCGAGGTCGCACAGCACCGCGTCGTAGGGCCTGCCATGTGTCACTGTCCGGCCGCCGCGACGTCCAGGGCCGCCCCGTACAGCCTTGACACCCGGAGCCGGATGACCACGCGGCGCTCGGCCACCGCCTGCGCCAGGAAGGCCCGTTCCTCCGCGGGATCGTCGAAACCCGGTGTGAGGGACAGGAGTTCCCGTCCGACCGCGTCACCGGCCGTCGTGGTCGGTTCCGAGATCTCCGCGACGCCCTCGGCCACGGCGAACGACCAGACGTCGCCGCCGTCGACATGGAGTGAGGCGCGCGGGTTCCGGCGCAGGATGCGGGTCTTCAGGCGGCCCTCGGTGGAGGAGACGCGCAGGACGCGCTCCTCGGCGTCCCAGTGGTGGAGCACGGTCGAGAGGTGGGGATGGCCCGTGGAGCGCACGGCTGCGAGCACCCCGAACCGCTGTTCCTCCAGGATCCGGGAGAGCGCCTGGTCGGTGAGGGTGCGGGGCGCGGGCCCGCTCTTCGTCTCTTCGGTGTCGGTCATGGTGTGAACCTTTCGGGTCGAGGGGGTCGAGGGGGTCATGGGCGTCGGGAGGGGGCGGGGCGCAGGACGAGGAGCGCTACGGCGAAGGCGGCGACGAGCAGGCCGGTGCCGACGGTGAACGCGAGCTGGTAGCCACCGGTCAGCGCTTCGGCCCGGTGGTGGCCGTCGCCGAGCATCCGGTCGGTCCGGGACGCCGCGAGGGTGGTCAGGACCGCCACGCCGAGGGCCATGCCGATCTGCTGGGTGGTGTTGAAGACCCCGGCGGCGAGACCCGCGTCGTCCTTGCCCGCACCGGACATCCCGAGGGCCGTCAGCGCCGGGAGGGCCAGTCCGAAGCCGGCCGCGAGGAGCATCACGGGGAGGACGTCGGTGACGTAACGCGCGTCCACGGGAATCCGGGTGAGGAATCCGAGGGCGCCGGTCAGCAGGCCGATCCCGGCCAGCAGCACGGCGCGCTCGCCGAACCGTGTGCTGAGCCGGGCCGAGACGCCCAGGGATACGCCCCCGATGACGACGGCGGCCGGGAGCATGGCGAGGCCGGTCGCCGCGGCACCGTATCCGAGTACGTGCTGCAGGTGCAGTGCGACGATGATCTGGAAGGAGAACAGGGCTGCGACCATGAGCACTTGAACCAGGTTGGCCCCTACGACGCTGCGCGAGCGCAGGATGCGCAGAGGCATGAGGGGGGTCCGTGTGGTGGCCTGGCGGACGGCGAACGCTCCGAGCATCGCGACGGAGGCCGCCCCGAGGCCCAGGGTGTGTGCGGAGACCCAGCCGTGCTCCTCGACCTTGACCACGGAGTAGATGCCCAGCATCAGGCCCACCGTGACGAGGGCGGCTCCGACGGCGTCCGCGCCGCCCGCGAGCCCGGTGCCACGGTCGGCGGGCAGGGCCCGGCGGGCGACCAGGAGGGTCACCACGCCGATCGGCAGGTTGATGAAGAAGATCCAGTGCCAGCTGAGGGCGTCGGTGAGGATGCCGCCGAGCACCTGTCCGACGGACGCCCCGGCCGCACCGGTGAACGAGAACACGGCGATGGCCCTGGCACGTTCGCGAGGCTCGCGGAACAGGGTGATGAGGATGCCCAGTCCGACGGCGGAGGCCATCGCGCTGCCCACACCCTGGAGGAATCGGGCGGCGATGAGCATCGCGGGGGTCGTGGCCGCACCGGCGAGCAGTGAGGCGACGGTGAACACGGCGGTTCCGGCCATGAACACGCGGGAGCGGCCGATCAGGTCGCCGAGCCGTCCGGCGAGCAGGAGCAGGCTGCCGAAGGCGATCAGGTAGGCGTTGACCACCCAGCTGAGGCCGGCGGAGCTGAACCCCAGGTCGCGCTGGACGGCGGGCATCGCCACGGTCACGATCGAGCCGTCGAGGGTGATCGTCAGCATGCCTGCCGCGATCACCCCGAGCGCGAGCCCGCGTGTACGGGCTGCCGGATCGGACCTGGGGGATCCCGAGGCGCGGAGCCCGGGAGCGGTGATCTCGGAGTCGGCGGGCTCGGAGGCAGGGCGTTCGAGGGCGGGGCGTTCGGGGGCGCCGGAAGCGGGGCGCGCGGCGTCAACGGCCATCGGTCTTCTCCTGTCGGGTGGATCGACAGGAGTGACCGTAGCAGATGGTTTTGTTGCAGACTATATTTAACGGTCCCGCCTGCGGCGCCTATCGCTGTCCCTGACGTGCCCGCCTGACCGGCCGGGGGCTCTCGGAAGGAGTGGCCAGGTGGCCCGTGGTCAGCTGGTTCAGGGTGCGGAGGAGGGTCTCGCGGTCGCTGTCGGGAAGCGCCGCCAGGGCCTCCTGGTGCACCCCGTCGACGATCTCCTGGCTCCGTACGGCGATCCGGGCACCCTCCTCGGTCACGGCGATGATCCGGGCCCGCCGGTCCCGGCTGGAAGGCCGCCGTTCGGCGAGCCCCGCGCTCTCCAGGGCGTCCACGGTGACCACCATCGTGGTCTTGTCCATGTCGCCGATCTCGGCGAGCTGGATCTGGGTGCGCTCCTCCTCCAGGGCGTGGACCAGAACGCAGTGCATGCGTGCGGTCAGCCCGATCTCGGCGAGCGCCGCTGCCATCCGGGTCCGCAGGACGTGGCTGGTGTGGTCGAGGAGGAAGGACAGGTCGGGCGCGGTGCGGGCGGGGGTCAGGGCTGTCATGCGACCAGCGTAACAATTCGTACTGTGGCAGATCGTCCGCAAGGGGACGTTAATGCGGGGGCTCGGGCCGGACCAGCGCCCTCGCGAACGGCTCCCCGGACCTCTCGGCGTACGCCATCCGCTCCTTCACCTCGCGCAGCGTGCGCGGGCGGTACCCAGGACCGCCGCAGCAGCTCTTGTGGAAGCGGACACCCGCGTTCAGCAGCACCGAGAGCGTGCGCCACGCCGCGGTGTCCCGGCGCCGCGGCGCCGCGAAGGCGGACCCGACGTGGATCAGCGCACCGGCGCACCGCGGGCAGACACGGTGCGCCCTCTCCCGGTCGTAGGGCTGCTTGTAGGACGCCCGGCACGGCAGGCAGACGTACGAGGTCTTCGAGGGCGGCATGGGGCCAGAGTAGGGCGCGCGGCCTGTCTGTTCGACCGGTTTACGCGGCCCGCCCGCTGTGCTCACCGCGACCGGACTTCACGGAGCAGCGTGCCCTCGTCGTCGTACGACTCGAGGGTGAAGCTCAGCCCGAACCCTGTGAGGAGCGACGCGAGGGTGTCGAGTCCCTCCGGAACGACGAGACCGTTCAGCAGGGTGTCCGACCCCTCGGTCGGATCGAGCTCGGCCTGGCACCAGCCGGTCTCGACTTCGTACCCGTACCAGGAGGACGACCGGGACGACCAGCCGGCCCGCGCGAAGCGCTCGGCCACGGCAGGGGTGCTGAGGGGGCCGCGCAGCACGGCGCACACGTCGGTCCCGGTCTCCAGCCACGCGGGAGCGGTGCCCCGGTCGCCCGCATGTTCGTTCCTCGCTCCGCCGGTGTCACGCAAGCCGGCCGGCTTCGCGGGCCACGCGCTCCAGCCGGCCCCGGTGGCCCTCCCACCACGCCGCGTCGCCGGGCGGCATGCTGTCGTTGCCCTTGTTCATCCCCACGGCACCGTCGACGAGTTCGCGGAGGATGTCGGCGTGCCCGGCGTGCCGGTGCGTGTCGGCGATCACGCGCACAGCGGCGTGGTGCAGCGTGGTCTCGTTGCGGTGGCTCGGCCACCAGGGCACCGTGCCGACCGTGTCCAGCGGCAGTGCGTCGATCGTCGCGTCCGCGTGGGCCCAGGCCCGGTGGTAGAGCTCCACGATCTGCTCGCGTGACTCGTCGGCGGTGACCCACATGTCGGCGTTCGGCTCGGCTCCCTCCTCGACCCACGGCAGTGGTTCGCCGGACGGACGCCCGAACGTGTCGCCGAGGTAGCCCAGTTCCACGCAGGCCACGTGCTTGACCAGGCCGAGGAGATTGGTGCCGGTCGGAGTCAGCGGGCGCCGGACGTCGTACTCCGAGAGCCCTTCGAGCTTCCACAGCAGGGCGTCCCGGGCCGACTGCAGGTAGTGGTGGAGGTCGGCCTTGGCGTCAGGTGCGGTCATGGCGCCGAGTCTGCCGCTTCCGAGGCCTTCGGTCTCCGCCTTTTCGCCCGGGAGCCGGACCGGCGACGCCTGGCCGGCCGCCTGGCACATGGCGCAGCGCCGGATCCCTCCGGGGTTCCGGTGGCGGTACTCCGAGCGCCCCGGAAAAGCGACTGCTGCGGGAGGCTGGAACCAGCAGGATGTTGCTCATCGCGGAAGTCCACCGATCGGCCCGGAGGTGCCATGACCCTGCAGATGAAACTGGGTGCGATCACACTCGACTGTCCTGACCCGTCGGTTCTGGCGGTGTTCTACCAGCAGGCGACCGGCCTCGAACCCCATCCGAAGTCGAACGCCGACTTCGCGGCCCTCAGCAGTGAGGACGGACTCGTCATCGGCTTCCAGCGGGTCGAGGGCTACCGGGCTCCGCGCTGGCCCGGCCAGACCGTTCCGCAGCAGCTCCACCTCTGCTTCAAGGTCGAGGAAGACCTGGACGAGGCCGAGGCCAGGCTGCTGGAGCTCGGCGCGGGCAAGCCGGATCATCAGCCCCATGAGGCCGCCAGGGCGCGGGTCCTCACCGATCCCGCCGGGCACCCCTTCTGCATCGTCAGAGGCTGACCGTCGTCGGGCCCGAAGAGGCTGACCGTCGTCGGGCCCGACCACCGTCTGGGGTCTACCGTCGCCGGAGGCCGACTGGCGTCGGGGGCCGACTGTCGTTGGAGAACGGCCGGGATCCTGGAGGGCTTCGGGAGCCGTCGCCTGGGCCGCACGGCTTGAGGGTGCGGAGCGGGTCCTCGCTCCGCCGATGGGGAGTGGGTCCCACCCCGGCTCCCGGATGGTATGGAACACTTTTGCAAGCAGGCGCTTGCAATAGTTAGCAAGCGTGGTGCACCATCGACGCATGGCATCACTCAACGTCGGCAATCTCGGCGAGTACCTGCGTGAGCAGCGGCGTACCGCGCAGCTCTCCCTGCGGCAGCTCGCCGACGCCGCCGGGGTGTCCAATCCGTATCTCAGCCAGATCGAACGCGGTCTGCGCAAGCCGAGCGCCGAGGTGCTGCAGCAGGTCGCCAAGGCCCTGCGGATCTCGGCCGAGACGCTGTACGTGCGGGCCGGGATCCTCGATGAGCGGGAACGGGAGGAGCTGGAGACGCGGGCGGTCATATTGGCCGATCCGTCGATCAACGAGCGGCAGAAGAGCGTGCTGCTGCAGATCTACGACTCCTTCCGCCGCGAGAACGGTTTCGATGTCGCGCCCGACACCGGCGCCGAGGTCCACGGTGCCGCCGGTGCGGAGAGCAGAATCGATGCCGACGCGGAAAGCGGCACCGGTGGAGCGAACGGTGCCCGTCCGGATGCCCGCGGCCCCCGCACGGCCGGCGGCAGTGATGCAGACCCACCAGCGAACTGACTTCTGATGATCCGGGAGGACCACAGTCATGGCCATCACCGATGACCTGCGCAAGACCCTCACCGACCCCACCCCCCTCTACTTCGCCGCAGGCACGGCAGACATCGCCGTCGAGCAGGCGCGCAAGGTTCCGGCTCTGATCGACCAGCTGCGGGCCGAGACGCCCGAGCGGATCGAGGCGGTGCGCAACACCGATCCGAAGGCGGTACAGGAGCGGGTCACCACGCAGGCCAAGGAGGCTCAGGCCACCGTGCAGGCGAAGGTGACCGAGGTCTTCGGAGCGCTGGACACCGACCTGAAGAAGTGGGGCGAGACCGCCCAGGACCTGGCGCTGCGCAGCGTGGGCGTGGCCGCCGAGTACGCAGTCCGGGCGCGTGAGACGTACGAGAAGGTCGCCGAGCGTGGCGAGCAGACCGTGCGGACCTGGCGCGGCGAGACGGCCGACGAGATCGTCGAGATCGCCGCCGTCGTCGAGGCCGAGCCGAAGTCCGTGCCGAAGCAGAAGTCCGAGACGGCTGCGAAGCCGGTGACTCCCGCCAGGCCGGCGGCCTCGGCGAAGCCGGTGACCCCCGCGAAGCCGGTGGCCCCCGCCGCGAAGAAGCCCGCGCCCAAGGCCGCCGAGTCCAAGGCGACTCCCGCCGCGACGGCGAAGAAGCCGGCGCCCGCGCGCAAGCCCGTGGCGAAGAAGACCTCCCCTCCTTCCGCGAAGTAGGCGGGAAGCGGTTCCAGGAGTACCGGAAGAACGGGCCGGGCACCTTTGGGGGTGCCCGGGTCGTTGTCCCGGTACCTTGGCCGCGAGGCGCTCATCCACTCACTAGGCGGTGCTCACCGTGTTGCTCGAAGCATTCGGCTCTTTCCTCCAGCTGCTCTACCTGGCCATGCTCGTCCTGGCCGTGGTCGCGCTGGTCTTCGCCGTGACGGCGCGCGAGGACGCCTACCGGGCCGCGGACAAGCAGAAGAAGTCCTTCTGGCTGATCATCCTCGGGGTCACCGTCTTCGTGAACCTCGTCATTCCGATCCTGTTCCTCCAGATCGCGGGCGTCATCGCGTCCATCGTCTTCATGGTGGACGTGCGGCCGGCGATCAAGGCCGTGTCGGGCGGCGGCGGCCGTCGCGGCGGCTCCAGCAGCGACGGGCCGTACGGCCCCTACAACGGCGGGCGCTGAGCGCCCGCCGACGAGGCGGCACCGGGGCGGGAGCGCGATGCGCTCCTGCCCCTCCGTCGTATCCGGGCCTCGTCGCGTTCCAGCAGCAGGACCGCCACGTCGTCGGTCAGTTCGCCGCCGTTCAGCTCCTGCACCTGTGTGACCGCGGCCTGGAGGAGGGCCTCGCCGCCGAGCCCCTGGTCCAGCCGGCCGTTGACCATCGCGACCATGCCGTCCTGGCCCAGCCGCTGGGTCCCCCCTTGGCCGACCCGCCCCTCGATCAGCCCGTCGGTGTACATCATCAGGCTCCAGGAGCCGCCCAGCTCGACCTGACGGCGCGGCCACCGGGCGTGCGGCAGCAGGCCGAGGGCCGGGCCGCCGTCCTCGTAGGGGAGCAGGTGCGCCGCCCGTCCCTGGCGGGCGATCAGCGGCGCGGGGTGGCCCGCGATGCACAGGCCCGCACGGCGGCCGTCGGGGGCGATGTCGACGGTGCAGAGCGTCGCGAAGATCTCGTCGCTCTGCCGTTCGTGCTCCAGGACCTGCTGGAGCGTGGACAGCAGGGCGTCGCCGCAGAGCCCGGCCAGCGTGAGCGCCCGCCAGGCGATGCGCAGCTCGACACCGAGCGCGGCCTCGTCCGGTCCGTGCCCGCAGACGTCGCCGATCATGGCGTGGACCGTGCCGTCCGGTGTGCGGACCGTGTCGTAGAAGTCCCCGCCGAGCAGGGCGCGGCTACGGCCCGGCCGGTAGTGGGCGGCGAAGGCGAGGTCGGAGCCGTCGAGGAGCGGGGTGGGCAGCAGCCCGCGTTCCAACCTGGCGTTCTCCTGGGCGCGCAGCCGGGACTCCGTCAGCTGGTGCTGTGCGATGTCCGCGCGTTTGCGTTCCACGGCGTACCGGATGGCACGGCTCAGGAGGCGTCCGTCGAGCTCGCCCCGGAAGAGGTAGTCCTGGGCCCCGACGCGCACGGCCTCGGCCGCGCGCTCGGCGTCGTCCTCCGCGGTGAGGGCGAGGACGGCGTGGCGAGGTGCGATGCGCAGGACGTGCTCGAGGGCGGCGAGGCCGCCCGGGTGGCCGCTCTCGCCGTCACGGCCGTCGGCGCGTGCGCCGGAGGGCAGGGCGGCCGCCTCGATGTCGAGGTCGAGCAGGATGCAGTCGACGTCGTCGGTCAGCAGCCGGCCGGCCTCGGTGAGGTTGCGGGCGGTACGGACACGGACCCGTGCTCCCGTGGTGGACGACAGATCGGGGACGGCGAAGGTGCCCGCAGGGTCGTCCTCGATCACCAGGAGTGTGAGGTCGGCGCCATGAGTGGTCTCCGCAGCGGGAACGGCACGTTGCTGCGGTACGGGTACGGGCATCGGTTCGGGTTTCCTTCCCTCCCCCCGAGGGCGCGGCGGACCGACGATCGACGACCCGCCGACGGGGACGATAGCGGTCCGCGGCAGGGGAACGGAATGGCGCCCGGAGATCATCCTCCGTCATATGCGCGGCCATAAGCCGCGTCCCACCACGGATCCGGCGTGATGGGCGCGCACGAAACGGACATGAGGTCATGACGAACATCACGCGTCCGACACGCACCGCACACATCCGCGGAGACGTCCCCGGGCGCGGGGAGAGAGGTGTGCGTCACCGTGGCTCGGCACAGCGGCACGTCACGTGCCGCCCCACCGGCCCGCCCGGCGCCGTCGCGTGGCCCCCGTCACGCGCCGACCGGCCCGTCACGCGCCGACCGGCCCGTCACGCACCGGCCGCCCGGCCCGTGGTGCCGTGGCGCCTACTTGTCCGGCCGGACCACGCCCAGGATCCGCATGGAGCCCGCGCCCGCGAGCGTGACGTTCCGGCCGGGCCGCGGGGCGTGCACGATCGAGCCGTCTCCGACGTACATCCCGACGTGGCTCGCGTCGCTGTGGTAGATGATCAGGTCGCCGGGGCGCATGTCCTGGACCGGGATGCGGGGCAGTTGCCGCCACTGCTCCTGGGAGGTCCGGGGGATCGGCTGCTTCGCCGCCGCCCAGGCCTGCGAGGTCAGTCCCGAGCAGTCGTACGAGCCGGGGCCCTCGGCTCCCCATACGTACGGCTTGCCTATCTGGGCGGTAGCGAAGGCCAGTGCCTGCTTGCCGGCCGCGCTCGCCTCGCGGTTGATGTCCTTGAGCGCGCCGGAGGAGAGCCAGGCGGCCTGCGCCGTGGACGCCGCGTCCCGTTCCATCTGGAGGAGCCTGGTGCGCTCCTTCTCGGCCAGCTGCGATTCGAGCTTCTCGGCCGCCGCGATCTGCGCGTCGATGCTCTTCTTGGCCTTGGCCTGCTTGACGCGATTGGCCTCGATCTTCTCCCAGTTGAGGCTCGCGTCCTTCGTGTACGTCTCCAGGTCCTCCTGGGCCTGCTCCAGTTCGGTCAGCATGCCTTTGGTGGCCTGCTGGCCCTGCCGGGCCTGGTTGACCCCGTCCATGAAGAGGTCCGGATCGCCGCTCAGCATCAGCTGCGCCCCTGGGGGGAGCCCGCCGGTGCGGTACTGCTCGCGGGCCTGGGCGCCCGCTCTGTCCTTCAGTTCGGCGATCTTCGCCTGGCCGGCGGCGATCTCCTTGGTGAGCCGGACGATTTCGCCGGACTGCTTCTCGGACTGCTCCTCGGCGAGGTTGTACGCGTCGGTGGCCGCCCCGGCCTTCCGGTAGAGGGTGTCGATCTCCTCGCGCACCTCATCGAGGCTCTTCTTCGCGGTGGCCGGAGCGGTGGCCGTCGGGCCGGGCTCGGGGATCGGGGCGGCCATGGCCTGGACCGGCGCGGTCAGCAGGGCCAGTGCGCAGACCAGGGTGATCGCGGCAGTGGCACAGTGGCGTCGGTTCACAAGCTCCCCCTCCGGGCGAAAGGCAACGAAAGCCGTATCGCACTCATCTGACTTACCGTCAGTAACGTTCGTGTGACGACGCGATCGTGCCATGTTGTCCCGTAAAGCAACAGAGCCCCGGGCCGCCTGCCCCGTCACACAGGGGGACGAACGATGATCCGCCGGTGTTCCCGTATCCGGCCACCCCCCCCGGATCGTCCCGGCGCGGCGGCGCGAACCGTCTGGCTCAGGCCTTGGCTCCGCTGCCGTACGTCTTGGTGTTCACCTCGGTGCCGAGTGCCGAGTGCCGAGTGCCGAGTGCCGAGCGCCGAGCGCCGAGCGCCGAGCGCCGAGCGCCGAGCGCTTCTCGCCCCGGCCCCGGTGTCGTCCGCCTCTTGCCCCGGCCCCGGCGTCGTTCGCTGCGAGCCCCCTGCCTCGGTGCCCGTGCGCCGTCCGTTCCGAGCCCCGGCGTCGCGCATCGTGCGCCTGGTGTCCCGCTCCGGCGCCGCTCACCCCGTGGCGGGCCGCAGTGCGGACCAGCGCACCGTGATCTCGCCCTGCCGCCATCGCCGTACGCCGTCAGTCAGCGGCCAGTCGGCGGAGACCGCCCGGACCGCCGCGATCCAGCGCTGCCGCGCGCCCAGTGACGTATAGGGGGAGGCGGCGGCCCAGGCGCGGTCGAGGTCCCGGAGGAAGGCGTGCACGGGTTCGCCCGGCACGTTGCGGTGGATCAGGGCTTTCGGGAGGCGCTCGGCGAGGTCGGAGGGGCGTTCCAGCGAACCGAGCCGGGTCGCGAAGGTGACGGTGCGCGGCCCCTCCGGGCCGAGCGCGACCCACACGTGCCGACGGCCGATCTCGTCGCAGGTGCCCTCGACCAGCAGCCCACCTGGCGCGAGCCGGGCGCACAGCCGCTCCCAGACCGCGGAGACCTCGCCCTCGTCGTACTGGCGGAGCACGTTCGCGGCCCGGATGAGGACCGGCCTGCCCGCCGTGGGGATCTCGAAGCCGCCGTGCACGAAGGTGAGGCCCTCGCGCTCGTACGGCCGGGCGGCCGCGACCCGTGCGGGGTCGATCTCGACGCCTACGACGGCCGTGCGGGGCTCGGCGGTGCGCAGCCGCTCCAGCAGTTCGACGGCGGTCCAGGGCGCGGCGCCGTATCCGAGGTCGACCGCGAGGGGCGAGTCGCTGCGGCGCAGTGCGGGGCCGTGGGTGGCGGCGATCCAGCGGTCCATGCGGCGCAGCCGGTTGGGGTTGGTGGTCCCGCGGGTCGCGGTGCCGATGGGGCGCTGGTGCATGAAAAGGAGCGTATGCGAAGCGCGGGCGGGCACATGCGGAGCGGGCCGGGGGCACAGGGCGTCCCTCCGGCACGCCGGATGAACGTAATTATTTGGCAAAACGGAAATGAAAGGCCGGATTCCGCTGTTCTGGCCCTTCGGAGGGGTCGTGTGCCCCGTACGTGTCATGCCCTGAGCGAGGAGGAGCGGACCCGTGAGCCAGTACGTCTCCCGGCTCGGCAGCAGCCGTGCGGCACCCCGTATCCGCTTCCCGGGCGGTTTCGCCGGACACCGCAAGCCGCGCCGGGTCGCGATGCTCTCCGTGCACACCTCTCCGCTGCATCAGCCCGGCACCGGCGACGCGGGCGGCATGAACGTCTACATCGTGGAGCTGGCCGAGCGCCTCGCCGCGATCGGCATCGAGGTCGAGATCTTCACCCGCGCCACCACAGGCGGACTGCCCCCGGCGGTCGACCTGGCGCCCGGAGTCGTGGTGCGGCACATCGACGCGGGGCCGTACGAAGGGCTGGCCAAGGAGGAGCTGCCCGCCCAGCTCTGTGCGTTCACCCACGGTGTGATGCAGGCCTGGGCCGGTCAGCGCCCCGGCTACTACGACCTGGTCCATTCCCACTACTGGCTCTCCGGCCAGGTCGGCTGGCTGGCCGCCCAGCGCTGGGGCGTTCCCCTCGTCCACGCCATGCACACGATGGCGAAGGTCAAGAACGCCGCGCTCGCCGAGGGCGACACCCCCGAACCAGCCGCCCGCGTCATCGGCGAGACCCAGATCGTGCATGCCTCCGACCGGCTCATCGCGAACACCGCCGGGGAGGCCGACGAACTCATCCGCTTCTACGACGCGGATCCGGCGTCGGTCGCCGTCGTGCACCCCGGGGTCAATCTGGAGCGTTTCCGCCCCGGCGACGGCCGCGCCGCCGCGCGCGCCCGCCTCGGCCTGCCGCAGGACGCCCTGATCCCTTTGTTCGCGGGCCGCATCCAGCCGCTGAAGGCCCCGGACGTGCTGCTGCGCGCCGTCGCCGTACTCCTGGACCGTGACCCCTCGCTGCGCTCGCGCATCGTCGTACCCGTGGTGGGAGGCCCCAGCGGCAGTGGGCTCGCCAAGCCGGAGGGCCTGCAGAAACTTGCCGCGCGCCTGGGTATCGCCGACGTCGTACGGTTCCATCCGCCGGTCGGGCAAGACCAGCTCGCCGACTGGTTCCGGGCGGCGTCCGTGCTGGTCATGCCCTCGTACAGCGAGTCCTTCGGGCTCGTCGCCATAGAGGCCCAGGCGGCCGGCACGCCGGTGGTCGCGGCGGCGGTGGGCGGCCTTCCGGTCGCGGTGCGGGACGGCGTCAGCGGCTTCCTGATCCCGGGGCACGACCCGGAGGCGTACGCAGAGGCGCTGGGCCGGTTCGCGGACAGCGCCGAGCTGGCCGGCCGGATGGGCGATGCCGCGGCCGCGCACGCCCAGTCGTTCGGCTGGGGCACGGCGGCGTCGGCCACCGCCGATGTGTACACGGCGGCTATGCACGACCACCGGCGCCGCGCCCGCTCGCACCACGGCTGAGGGGACGGGTGTGGCCCGCATCCGGGCTGAGCGTCCGGGCCCGTTGTCGTACGCTCGCAGCATGGCTGACGTATCCGACGAAGCAGCAGCGGCGCAGGTCATCGAGACGACGCTGAACGACGCGGAGCTCGAATGGGAGAACCCCGAGCCCGGCAACTACGTCGTGAAACTGCCGGGCACGCGCAAGCTGTCCACGACCTGTTCACTGCTCGTCGGGCAGCACTCCCTCTCTCTCAACGCCTTCGTCATCCGTCACCCGGACGAGAACGACGCGGCCGTGCACCGCTGGCTCCTGGAGCACAACCTCCGCCTCTTCGGGGTGAGTTACGCCATCGACCAGCTCGGCGACATCTACCTCGTCGGCAAGCTCCCGCTCTCGGTCGTCACGCCCGAGGAGCTGGACCGGCTGCTGGGCGCGGTTCTGGAGGCGGCGGACGGCGCCTTCAACCCGCTGCTCGAACTCGGCTTCGCGAGCGCGATCCGCAAGGAGTACGCATGGCGGGTGGAGCGTGGTGAGTCGACGCGCAACCTGGACGCCTTCACGCATCTGACGCAACGCCCGTCCTGAACGCGGCCGTCGGTCCTGAACGCGGCTGCGTGTTCGGCGCATGTCCTCTGCGCGGCGCCTGCCCTCCTTGGGCCTCCTCCGTCCCGAGCCCGCGACCGGCGGACTACGCGAGTTCCTCCAGTGCCGCGACGAGCCGCGGTGCCACCGCACTCCATGTCTGGTCCAGCGCGTCGGGCCCCGCGCCCCTGGGTACCGTCTCGGTGAGCATGATCAGGTACAGGTAGCCGCGGTACAGGTTGAGCCGGCGCCGTACGGACGGTGTGAACACGATCGGTGAGTCAGTGGCGGACGCGTAGCCCGCGAGGAAGTCCAGGTCGGTCTCGGGATCGCCGAACAGGTTCGTGGAGACGAGATCGGCGACCGGATCACCCCAGAACATCCGCTCGCCGTCGATGATCCCGCCGATGCGCCGGGCCCCGGGCTCCCCGGTCAGCAGGAGATTCCCCTGCCACAGGTCGAAGTGGACCAGGGCGGGCCGGGTCACCTCGTCCAGCACGTCCGACGCACCGGCGAGCACCTCACGGACGCGGTCCACCGGGAGCGGCAGCCTCGCCCCGAATCCCTCGGCGTCCGCCAGCACGGCACCGGTCATCGCGGTGAACGCCTCGCGCCAGGTGGGGGAGAGCGGCCCCAGCGGCTCGGCGGGGTACCCGAACCCACCGGGTCCCGTCACACCGTGCAGGCGGCCGACGATGCTCCCGAAGCCGGTGCGCAGGGACCGGGTCTCGCCGTCCGTCAGTTCACCGGCGACGGCACTCCAGGGCTGTCCCGGGCGCGCGGTCATGACGACGTACGCGCCGGCCGGCGCCCCCGGGTCGAGCTCGCTGTGCACGACCTGCGGGATCGTGGTGCCGCCCGCGGTGGCGGCGGCTCCGTAGAAGGTGACCTCGTTGACGAGCAGTCGCTCTTCGTAGCTCAGCCCGGTGCCGTGTGCCGGTGGGATCTTCACCACCCAGTCCCGGCCGTCGTCGAACTTGACGCGGGTGACGGTGTTGTAGGTGCCCCCGGCGAGCGCCTCGCGGGATGCGGGCTCGGGGGCCCCGACTGCTGCGAGAACGGCTGCTGTTGCGTCGACGGACACGGACGGGGTCCCCCCGGGCTCGACTGCGGAGTGGCCACCCCACAGGAGCTTCACAGGGTGATCACGAGGGAGTCACGATCACATCCCGTGACCGGTCGGGGCGATCATCGGACAGGTGTCCGATCGTAGAGTGTGCCGCACTGCGACAGCGCTGCTTTGGCGGCCTCGAATCCTGCCCGATGGCACGGCTGTTGCTCCCTCAGACGGAGAGATGAACGAACCATGCGCGCCACCGCCGTACGCCGTACCGCCTTCGCCGCCGCCGTGGCGTCCCTGACACTGCTCGCCACAGCCTGCGGCGGCTCGGACTCCGACGCAAAGGGTGACGGCGGTTCCACGGGGGCGAAGGACGACGCCTCCGCCAAGCCCGCCACGGTCAAGGCGTTGACGTCGGCCGAGCTGGAGAAGGCGTCGCTGGAGCAGGGCGACGTCGCGGGTCACAAGGTCTCGAAGACCGGCCCCGAGGACATCGCGCAGGTCGGTGACGTCACCGTCGACAAGAAGGAGTGCGAGCCCATCGGGTTCGCGTTCTACGGAGTCAAGCGGGGCACCCCGGTCGGCAACGCCGGGCGCAAGGTCGTCGAGGAGCCGAAGAAGAACGAGTCCGCCGACCCCGCGGACGCGCTCGCCGGCATGCTCGACATGACGTCGTCGCTGGTCACGCTGGCCTCGTACGAGGGTGACGGCGCGGTGAAGAGCCTTTCCGAGCTGCGTGACTCCGCCGCCAAGTGCGCGACCGGCGGGTTCACCCTGTCCATGAAGGGCTCGAAGCAGAAGGTCACCAAGCTGACCGAGGAGAAGGTGACGGGCGGCGAGGAAGCCCTCGCCTGGCGGGTCCAGATGGGTGAGGGCGACGAGGCCACCCCCTTCAAGCTCGTGAGCTTGCGTCAGGGCGGCACGGTCGCCACCTTCTTCTCCTTCAACCTCGGCAAGACGGGCGCGGACGCCGGCTTCGAGCTGCCGACCGCAGTGGTCGACGCCCAGGTCAAGAAGCTCGGCTGACGCCGGCGCGTCGAGCGCGTCGAGGGGGCGGGGGCCGGTCGGACGGCTCCCGCCCCTTCGCCGTACGGGGGCGGGCGAGGATCACGGCGACGACGACCGTCAGCGCGCCGGCGAGCTGCGCCGGCGACAGGGTCTCGTCCAGGACCAGATAGCCGAGCACCATGGCGGCGAGCGGTGAGGCGAAACCGAGTACGGATACCGTCAGCGCCGGCAGCCGCTCCACGCCTCGGAACCACACCGCGTATGCGAGCAGGGCACCGACGAACCCCAGGTAGGCGAAGCCGGCGATGTTCCGTCCGTCGACCGCGTCGGGCAGACCCTCGCCGATCAGGGTGACGGGCAGCAGGAGTATCCCGCCGAAGCTCAACTGCCAGCCCGTGAACGTCAGGAGGCCCACCCCGGGCGGCCGCCCCCAGCGCTTGGTCAGCACGATGCCGCTCGCCATGCTCACCGCGCCCAGGAGCCCCGCGCCGACTCCCACCGTGTCCAGTTCCGCGCTGGGCGTGAGGGCCAGCAGGGCGACACCGGCGAGCCCGAGGGCGCAGGCCGCGGCGTACGTCGCCGTGATGCGTTCCTTCAGGAGCAGCGCGGACAGGACGAGCACGATGGTCGGCTGCACGGCCATCACCAGGGCGGCCACACCGCCGGGCAGGTGGTAGGCGGCGACGAAGAGCAGGTAGAGGAAGGCGCCGATGTTCAGCGTGCCGAGCACGGCGGCCCGCCACCACCAGTGGCCACGCGGCAGGGTCCGGCCGATGGCGAGCAGGATCAGGCCGGCAGGCAGGGCACGGACGGTGGCGGCGAGCAAGGGGCGGCCGGGCGGCAGGAATTCGGTGGTGACGAGATAGGTGGAGCCCCAGACCAGCGGGGCGAGGGCGGTGATCGCGGAGTCGACGGCGATCCGGTCGGTCTTCACCGTGTACCGCCTTCCCCTGCGCCGTAGCGGCCGGTGAAGGCCTGGCGCGCCCGAGGGCGCCTGCCCGGGTGCGTCCGGGTCTCCGCCGGTCTGCCCACCGGCAGCAGCATCGCTATGTGCAGGTCGTCGCGGTCCTCTATGCCGATGGCCCGCTTCACCTGTTGCTCGTCCCAGCCGTTCATCGGGGACGTGGCCAGCCCCACGGAGGTGGCGGCGAGCATCGCGTAGGTCGCGGCGATCACCGCGTCCTTGACGGCGTACTCCCTGAGCAGCCCGCGCTGTTCGAGATCCTGCTGGAAGACCAGGGTGGCCTCTGAGAAGCCGCTGACGAACCGCTCGTTCCACGCGCCGCTGCGCAGGGCATGGTCGTAGATGTCGCTCAGGTCCTCGCGCCATGCCTGGCTCGCCGCCACGAACACCAGGGTGAGGGGGGCTTCCTGGGGGTGCGGCTGACCTTCGGTGGCGCGGGTGAGGGCCGCCCGTCCCTCGTCGTCCGAGACGACCACGACGGAACGCGCCTGCACGTTCCAGCTGGAGGGCGCCTCCAGCGCCAGGTCCAGAAGCTCGGACAGCTGTCCGTCCGGGACCGGGTCGGGCAGGTAGTGGCGGATGCTGCGGCGCTCACGGATCGCCTGCGGCACCGTGAGGGAGCTCGTGTCCTGCGTCATGGCTGGACCGTAGCGCTTTTGCTTAGCGCTAAGCAACCTAATAGCTCAACGCTAAGGTAAAGATAGGATGGCCCCATGAGCGACCATGTGGACCGCGTGCTGGCGCAGTGGGCGGAGCAGTACCCCGGGCTGGACTCCTCCTCGATGGCGGTGATCGGGCGCATCAAGCGGCTGGCCCGGATCGTCGAGGCGGAACAGCGCGCCGTCTTCGGCGCGCACGACCTCGACGCGGCGGCGTTCGACGTCCTGGCCACACTGCGGCGCAGTCCGGCGCCCCACCGGCTGACCCCCGCGGAACTGATGCGGTCCGCCATGGTGACCTCCGGCGCGATCACCCAGCGGCTGGACCGGCTGGAGGAGCGGGAACTCGTCATGCGCACACGCCGGCCCGAGGACGGCCGCAGCGTGCACGTCTCCCTCACCCAGACGGGACGGGAACTGATCGACCGGGTGCTGGTGGACCACGTGGCCAACCAGAACCGCCTGCTGTCGGGCATCACCGACGAGGAGCGCGACCGGGTCGCGGACAGCCTGCGCGGGCTGCTGGAGTCGCTCGGAGACACCGACCGTCAGGTCAGGCTGGGGTGAAGGAGCTGCTGAGGGCAGCGGCACGAGCTGCTCAGGGCTTGCGGCACGTGCTGCTCAGGGCAGCGGCACGAGCCTGACCACGGTGACCGTCAGCACGGACCCGGAGACGTAGTAGAGGACGATCGCCCCGTACACCGTCGCCTCGCGCCGGTCGCGTTCACGCTTCACCGCGGTCGAGGCGTGTCCGTACGGGTCCAGGCCCAAGGTGCGTGCCATCTCGTCCCGGAACGAGTCGCTGTCGCGCATCTTGGCCAGGGTGTCGTCGGCGGGCGGTGCGTAGGAGATGCGGAAACTCAAGCGACGTTCCGCCTCTCGGCCTCGTCCTGCGCCAGCCGGTCCAGGATCTGCTCGGCCTCGGGATCGGGCACCGATTCGAGCATCCAGTGCCGCATGACGGCCTGGATCTCGTGGACCCCGGCCTCGTTGATCGCGTGGTCGAACTCCTCGCGTCTCTCCTCGGGCAGGGCGGCACGGATCGCCGGAATGCTGTTGGGTACCTCGACCTCGGCGCCGCCGACGAAGGTCTTCAGAGACTCGCCCATGATCGCTTTCCCCGATCTCCTTGCTGTCCGCGCCCTGCGTGCCCGTACCGCCGGGGGTGCGTACCTGGGTAACACGCAGGTGTGGGGGTCACGTTAGCGGGTGCCCGCCCGGACGGGGGGCCTACTCCCGGCTCGGCTGCTCGCCCTACTCCCTGCCCGGCCTGCTCTGCGTGCTCTGCGTGCTCTGCGTGCTCAGCCGGGCGAGGCACACGTCGAGCTGCGCGACCGGCCCCGGCAGGGGTGAGCTCAGGTCCCACCAACGGATCGCGGCGGTCTCGTCGTTGGGCTGGAAGGTGCGCAGGCTGCGCGCGCCGCCGGTGAACAGGGCTCCGTACTCCCGCCGTCGTTCCGGCGCCAGCACGAACCGCGCACGGCCGACGAAGAGCAACGGGCCTTCAACCTCGTGCCCGGTCTCCTCGAACAGCTCGCGTGCGGCCGCCTGGCGAGTGCTCTCCCCGGGCTCGATCCCTCCGCCGGGAAGCTCCCAGGTGCCCCGACAGCGGTCCTGGACCATGAGGACCCTGCCCCTGTGCCGGAGGACGGTGAGTGCCAAGGACGTCGGGGCGTCGCTGGGGAGCGAGTCCTCCCCGCCCGGCTCGAACGAGACCAGGAGATTGCCGCGACTGTCGACGGCGAGCGGCTCGGCCGGGTTCCAGGTCATGCCCGGAGCCTTCCCCCACCTGCCGCGCGCGGAACGGAACAACGGCCGCGAGGCTCGGTGCGTCGGGGGTGCGTCGGGGGTGCGTCGGGGGTTGCGGAGGAGGGCGGGGTCGGGGCGGGGAGTGGCGGGTGCGGCGTCGGGGGCGTGGCGGGTCGGCGTCGTGGGGAGTGGCGGGCGTGGCAGGGCCGTGCGGGCCTACGCGACCGGCTGTCCGATGCCCAGCATGTTCCCCTCGCTGTCGCGGAACCAGGCCGCGCGCTCACCCGTGGCGCCCTTGCTCGGATAGTTCCCTTCGATCTCGGCGATGCTGCCGTGTGTACGGAGGCCGGGCAGGTCGACCGATTCGAACGAAACCCCGCGCCGCCCGAGTTCCAGCACGACCGCCTCGACGTCGTCGACCTGCCACCCCATCTGGGTGAAGGTGCCGGGGGAGGCTCCCGTCGACCGGAAGAGGGCGAATTCCGACTCCCCACAGCGGTACAGCAGTCCGCCCGGCCGTTCGTCGACGGGTTCCAGGCCGAGCTTCTCGGAGTAGAAGCGCCGAGCCCGCTCCAGGTCCTGGGCCGGCAGTCTGGCCGCGGCGCTGCGAGCCCCGGCCAGAAGGTTCCTGTCGTCTGCGTCCATGCCCTCACTGTGCCGTGGACCGTGGCCGGCCACAGGGAGGCGCCGTAGGCGTTTCGCGGCGGCCGACAGCGACAGCGGCAGCGGCGACGGCGGGCGAACCGGTGGGAGCATCTGTAGCCGTCGGGAAGAACCGAGCCGATACGGAGGTGTACCGATGGGCAACGCGCCGTACGTCCGTTTCCAGGGAACGGAGCGACACCCGCGCGGCCATTTCCCCGGGGTCTTCGTGCTGGCCAACGAACTGGCGCGCCAGGGCAGGCTGACCAGGGAGCAGTACCGGTTCTGGCGCGCGAACAACGACTGGTACGACGCCAACTACCCCAACCCCACCGACGTCGACCCGGACGTCTACGACCGCGAGATCCACCCCGGCGCCGTCGCGTGGTTCAAGTCCTCCTCCCTGGACCTCATCGGCCGGGTGGACGGGTATCTGAAGATCCTCGCCGCACACGGTGTCGACTGCCGGCGTCTGGAGTCGTCGAGCCCGGGACGTGTCATCTACGAGGACGCCTACCAGGTCGTCGTCATGCCTCACGAGGAAGCGGACCTGCCGGAGCCCTGATGGGTGAAATGCTGAGAGCACTCCGCATGACCTGAGCCCGCCCGCACTGCAGGAGGGCGGGTGAATGACGGACGACGGACGGCGATCGGTACGGGAGGACGGCGTGAGCGGCGGCACAGGATATGGGACCTGTCCCGAAGTGATCGCGGCAATAGTGGAGGCCGCCGGGGACGCGGCGGTGGTGCTGTCGTACGACGAGAACCGTTCGTTCGCCGCCTTGAGCCTGAACCGTTACGGCTCGGTGGGGTCGTGCCGGCTCGACTGGAGCGGCACGGAGGTACTCCGGCGCTCCCCGGCCTTCGACGGTGCGGGACTCAAGGCCTTGTCGGCGGAGTTCGCCCGCCCGGACGAGCTGGCGGTCGTGTTCTGGGGAAACCTCGCGGTGCCGTCCCTGGCCCTGGAGGCAAGCTCGGTGGCGGCGCACGCCGACGCGATACTGGAGTGCGGTTACGAGTGCTGGGTCCACCTGGTCGACAGCGGGGTCCTGATCGAGTTCCAGGACGGCGAAGGATTCACGGCGGGCCGGATACCGGGCTGACCTCCGGCCGAGACCGTCCCTCGGATCGTCCAGCAGGTACGCGCCCGCTGTTCAACGCCCCCGACACGGGGCCACCCGCACACGACGGCCCGGCGACCGCCCCCAGCACAGCAGGAAGCCCCCAGCCCTCGTTGGTGCTGGGGGCAGGGGGCTCGCTGGTGGGCTGGCTGTTACTTCTTCTTGCCCTGGTTCTTCACGGCCTCGATCGCGGCCTTGGCCGCGTCCGGGTCGAGGTACGTGCCGCCCGGCTTCAGGGGGCGGAAGTCGGCGTCCAGCTCGTACGCGAGCGGGATGCCAGTCGGGATGTTGAGGCCCGAGATGGCGTCGTCGGAGATGCCGTCCAGGTGCTTCACCAGGCCGCGCAGGCTGTTGCCGTGGGCGGCGACCAGGACGGTCTTGCCGTCGAGGAGGTCCGGGACGATGCCGTCGTACCAGTACGGCAGCATGCGCTCGACGACGTCCTTGAGGCACTCCGTGCGCGGACGCAGCTCCGGCGGGATCGTCGCGTAGCGCGGGTCGGCGCTCTGCGAGAACTCGGTGCCGTCCTCGAGCACGGGCGGCGGGGTGTCGTAGGAACGGCGCCAGAGCATGAACTGCTCCTCGCCGAACTCGGCCAGGGTCTGGGCCTTGTCCTTGCCCTGGAGGGCGCCGTAGTGGCGCTCGTTCAGCCGCCAGGAGCGGTGCACGGGGATCCAGTGGCGGTCAGCGGCCTCCAGCCCGAGCTGGGCGGTGCGGATCGCGCGCTTCTGGAGGGAGGTGTGCACGACGTCGGGGAGCAGGCCGGCGTCCTTGAGCAGCTCACCGCCGCGGACCGCCTCCTTCTCGCCCTTGTCGGTGAGGTCTACGTCCACCCAACCGGTGAACAGGTTCTTCGCGTTCCATTCGCTCTCGCCGTGGCGGAGGAGGATCAGCTTGTACGGTGCGTCGGCCATGGGTCCGAGCGTAATCGAACCCGTGCGGCCTTCGCGCGCGCGGTCAAAGGGCGGAACGGGGGTGTGGCCGGGTGTCGACGATTGACGGGCGGCGTCAATTGAGTGGCGGCCGGGGATTCCGCGTTCGTAACGTTCGGACAGCGGTCGCGCCTCTTACAAGGGTCCGGGGTCCGCATCCATTCCGTACGCGTACGTCCCGGGGGGAAGTCCTATGTCTGTCGCCGGTCTCAGAAGGGCGGCACACGAGACGGTCGCCGGTCTCCCCAGGGAGTTCTGGTGGCTGTGGACCAGCACGCTGGTCAACCGCCTCGGGGCGTTCGTGGCCACCTTCATGGCGTTGTATCTGACCCTGGACCGGGGCTACTCGGCCTCGTACGCCGGTCTCGTCGCGGCCCTGTACGGCCTCGGCGGGGTCGTGTCGTCGCTGGGTGCCGGGGTGATGACGGACCGGCTGGGGCGCCGCCCGACGATGCTGATCGCTCAGCTCTCCACCGCGGTGTCCGTGGCCGTACTGGGCTTCATGGTCCACCCGGTGGCGATCGCGGGCGTCGCCTTCGTCGTGGGCATGGCCAGCAATGCGTCCCGGCCCGCGGTGCAGGCGATGATGGCCGACATCGTGCGGCCCGAGGACCGGGTCCGGGCCTTCTCGCTCAACTACTGGGCCATCAACCTGGGTTTCGCGGTCTCGTCGGCCGGAGCGGGCTTCATCGCCGAGTACAGCTACCTGGCCGGCTTCCTGGGCGAGGCCGTCCTGACCCTGCTCTGCGCCGTCCTCGTCTTCCTCAAGGTGCCGGAGTCCCGGCCCGAGGCCGTGCCCCGGACCGCCGGGAGCCCCGCGCCGGACGACGTGAGGATGAGCACGGTTCTGCGCGACGGGCGCTACATGGGCGTCGTCGGGCTGTCGTTCGTGGTCGCGCTGATCTTCCAGCAGGGGTACGTGGGCCTGCCGGTGGCCATGGGCACGGACGGCCTTTCCAGCTCCGACTTCGGTACGGCCATCGCTGTCAACGGGGTGCTGATCGTGGCCCTGCAGATTCCCGTCACCCGGTTCATCCAGCACCGCGACCCGCGCAGGCTGCTGATCCTGTCGTCCCTGCTGGCGGGCTACGGCTTCGGACTGACCGCCTTCGCCGGGTCGGTCGGGGTGTACGCGATGACGGTGTGCGTCTGGACGCTGGCCGAGATCGTCAACGCGCCGACGCAGACGGGCATCGTCGTACAGCTGTCCCCGGCTCACGGGCGGGGCCGCTACCAGGGCATGTACACGATGTCCTGGTCGGTGGCGGCGCTCGTCGCCCCGCTGATGTCAGGCTTCGTGATCGACCACTACGGCGCCGTCTGGCTGTGGGGGACCTGTGCGGTGCTGGGCACGGTGGCTGCGTTCGGCTACTGGCTGCTGATGCGGAACCTGGACCTCCCGAATCCGGTGGTCGCCGTCACGGCCCCGGCCGGCCCCGGCGAGCCTGCCACCACCCCGGAGGTGCTCACCGCCGAGACCCCGACCGCAGAGGCCTTGACCGCAGAGACCCCCATCGCGGCGGCCCTCATGGCAGAGGCCCTCACCACGAAGGCCCTCCGTGCACAGGTCCCGTCCGAGCGGGTCCCGGCCGGGCCGGTGCTCTGAGGCGAGGCGCACCGCGGTGGCGCTCCGCGACGGACAGATGTCCGTCGCGGAGCGCCACCGCCGCGCTCGGCGTCACCCGGCGCTACTCAGCCTCCGCACTGACACGGCGCGCCGGACTGGCAGCCGCACCCGCAGCCCGAGCCGCAGCCGCAGGCCCCCAGCAGGGGCAGATGCACCACTTCGGTCGGGGTCTCCTGCTGGGGTTCGGTCACCGGGGAATCGGCCATGGTCCCTCCTCAGGGGTACGACTCGACGTCGTACGCGCATGCGTACGGCGAGCATGTGTACGGCGGGCCGACGGCATGGCGTGCCGCCCCCCGCACCCATTGCATGCCCATCCCGGCGGGCGCATCAACGGCGCACGAGCGCTGGAACTGAAGTGCGCCCGTTGTAACGGCTGCGCCCCTACGCCCCCTCCACCGGCGCCGCCGCCTGGATCTCGTCCGCGTGCTCACCCGTGACCAGGTAGACGACGCGCTTGGCGACCGACACGGCGTGGTCGGCGAAGCGCTCGTAGTAGCGGCCGAGCAGCGTGACGTCGACGGCGGTCTCGATGCCGTGCTTCCAGCGGTCGTCCATCAGGTGCTGGAACAGGGTGCGGTGCAGCAGGTCCATCTCGTCGTCGTCCTGCTCCAGCTGGAGCGCGAGGTCGACGTCCTTCGTGATGATCACCTCGGCGGCCTTCGCCATCAGCCGCTGGGCGAGCTGGCCCATCTCCAGGATGGTGGCGTGGAGGTCGTGCGGCACGGCCGACTGGGGGAAGCGCAGCCGCGCCAGCTTGGCGACGTGCTGGGCGAGGTCGCCCGAACGCTCCAGGTCGGCGCTCATGCGCAGCGAGGTGACCACGATCCGCAGATCGGTGGCGACCGGCTGCTGACGGGCGAGCAGTGCGATGGCGCGGGCCTCCAGGTCGTGCTGGAGGTCGTCGACCTTCTGGTCCGCGGCGATCACGCTCTCGGCGAGCTTGAGATCGGCGTCGAGCATGGACGTCGTGGCCCGTCCGATCGCCGAGCCGACGAGCCGGGCCATCTCGACCAGGCCCTCGCCGATCGAATCGAGTTCCTCGTGATAAGCGTCGCGCATGGAAGTCCCTCTCCAGATCCTGAGGCCGGGGTCTTGGGGCCGACCCCCACGCTGCCACGTTGCGCGGCCAACGCGTCGGGATCCGGCCCCCGAAGTGAACCGTCACTATCCCCTTGGTGAACTCTGGGCGACGAGTGTTCGAGATGGCACCCGGATGGCTGGGAGAGTGTCGGCGAGCCCGCATAACCTTGAGGCATGGACGTGAACGCGGCAGTCGCCGCAGCTGCTGCGATCGCCGGGCTGTGTACCGGTGTGATCGCCATGCTGGCGTTCCGCTGGAGCGAGCGCGAGCAGAGGCGCCCCACGCGTACGTCCCTGCGCCCCGACAGCAACGCAGCGCTCCCCCCGGGGGTGGACACGGTCCTGTCCGTGCTCAGCTCCTCCGCCGTCGTGCTCGACGAGAGCGACAGCGTCGTCAAGGCCAGTTCCGCCGCATACGCGCTGGGCCTGGTCAGGGGCGGACGCCTGGCGGTCGAGCCGATGCTGCACATGGCCAGGGACACCCGGCGCGACGGTGAGATACGACAGGTCGAGCTGGACCTTCCGCGTCGCGGCACGGGCAGGGGTGAGGCGCTCGCCGTCTCGGCGCGGGTCGCCCCGCTGGGCTCGCGCCTGGTCCTGCTGCTGGTCGAGGACCTCACGGAGGCCCGTCGCATAGAAGCGGTGCGGCGCGACTTCGTCGCCAATGTCAGTCACGAGCTCAAGACCCCGGTCGGCGCGCTCTCCCTGCTCTCCGAAGCCGTCATGGACGCCTCCGACGACCCGGAGGCGGTCCAGCGGTTCGCCGGCCGCATGGAGATCGAGGCGACCCGGCTGACCAACCTCGTGCAGGAGCTCATCGACCTCTCCCGGGTGCAGAACGACGACCCGCTGGAGGATGCCGAGCCCGTGAGGGTGGAGGACCTGGTCGCCGAGGCGATCGACCGGTGCCGTCAGCAGGCCGGCTCGAAGCAGATCACCATGGCCTCGGGCGGCACGGCAGACCTCTTCGTCTGGGGGAACCGGAGCCAGCTCGCGGCCGCCCTCGGCAATCTCGTGGAGAACGCCGTCAACTACAGCCCCGCCCGGACCCGCGTCGGCATCGCCGCCCGGAAGATGGCCGCGCCCGGCGGGGATCTGATCGAGATAGCCGTCACCGACCAGGGACTCGGCATCTCCGAGAAGGACCGCGAGCGAGTCTTCGAGCGGTTCTACCGCGTCGACCCGGCCCGCTCACGGGCCACCGGTGGCACCGGTCTCGGCCTCGCCATCGTCAAGCATGTGGCCGCCTCGCACGGCGGGGAGGTCACCGTCTGGAGCTCCGAGGGACAGGGCTCCACGTTCACCCTGCGACTGCCCGAGTCGGGCGTCGTACGGGGTCGCACCACCGGCGGCCCCCTCGTCGTCAACGGCGCCGTCGACGACGACGGGCCGTACGAGACCGATTCTTACGAACCATTTCCTGCCCCGGAGGCTCTTCCGTGACCCGAGTGCTTGTCGTCGAGGATGAGGAATCCTTCAGCGACGCCCTGTCCTACATGCTCCGCAAGGAAGGCTTCGAGGTCGCCATCGCGGCCACCGGCCCGGACGGCCTCGACGAGTTCGAGCGCAACGGTGCCGACCTCGTGCTGCTCGACCTGATGCTTCCGGGCCTGCCCGGCACCGAGGTCTGCCGGCAGCTGCGTGTCCGGTCCAACGTCCCGGTCATCATGGTCACCGCCAAGGACAGCGAGATCGACAAGGTCGTGGGCCTGGAAATAGGAGCCGACGACTATGTGACCAAGCCCTTCTCCTCGCGGGAGCTGGTGGCCCGCATCCGTGCGGTCCTGCGCCGCCGAGGAGAGCCGGAGGAGGTCACCCCGGCCGCCCTGGAAGCCGGTCCGGTCCGGATGGACGTGGACCGCCACGTCGTGACGGTCTCGGGCGGCAAGGTCGACCTCCCGCTGAAGGAGTTCGACCTTCTGGAGATGCTCCTGCGTAACGCGGGGCGCGTCCTGACGCGCATGCAGCTGATCGACCGGGTCTGGGGCGCCGACTACGTGGGCGACACCAAGACTCTGGACGTCCACGTCAAGCGGCTCCGCGCCAAGATCGAACCCGACCCCGGGGCGCCGCGATACCTCGTGACGGTGCGGGGCCTGGGCTACAAGTTCGAGCCGTAAACCGAAGGCTGCGGGTCAGGAGGGTGTCTCCGAGGGCGGAGACACCCCCCTGCGCGCGGTCAGTGGTCGGCGGCCGCGTCGTCCGTCTGTGTGCCCGTCTCGGTCTCCGAGGCTGTGCCCGGCTCGGTCCCCTCCGCGCCCGGCTCGGTCCCCTCCGCCCCCTCCGCGCCCGAGGGGCTCTCGGACTGCTCGCCCGGTGTCTCGGAGTCCGAGGGCGTGGGCTTGGCGGACGGAAGGGCGCTCGGACCGAAGTCCTCGAAGAAGCCGGTCGCCGGGACGATGGCGGCCCCGAGCTCGATCTCGCCCGTCTCGCTGAAGGTGAAGGCGACGGTCTGCACGTTGCCTGCGGCACCGGCCTGGCGGCCGTTCTCGATCACGGCGGAGGCGTTGTTCTTCCCGCCGATGACGACCCGTCCGCCGGCCGGGACCACGAGGGGGCCCTTGCCCTTGGCGGCCTTCAGTTCCACCGTGGTGTCGGTGCCGGGCAGGGTGACCCGTTCCACGACCTCCCGCTTCGTGCCGTCGTTGAAGAGGGTGGCGGAGATGACCGCGGGGCCCTCGGCGTCCGGCTCGGGCTGGGTGATGATGTTCAGGTTCTGGATCTTGATGGAGTCGACAGCGGTGGCTGCGTTGTCCGGCCTTACCTGAAGCGTCTGCGCGTCGTTACCGGCACCGCACGCGGAAAGCGTCGCGATCGAGAAGACGAGGGCAGTGGCGGCGAGGGCGCCGTGTCGAAGGCTGCGGCTCACGGCGGCGGCAACTCCTTGAACGTTCGGACTGCGGGCTTCGGACTCTGCGGACAGGAAGGCCCGAGCGGCCGTAAAGCCGCCCTAAGTGTGTCAGCGGCCTCAGGTTACCGAGCCGCCGTCCCGGGCCCGCACCCGACCCGCCCCTTGGGCCGCCCGAGCTGTGGACCGGCACCCCTGCCGATGCGCGGACATCCCCGAGCCATGTCATGGCCGCTCCCCGGCCATGACGATTCGCACGGTGTTCACAAAACGCGGGTGAGCAGTGCGTTGGCGGTCCGATGATCGATTTCCGGGCGGCGGCGCATTTCCCGCGCATTAATCCACCCGGGGCCCGGGCGTTGATCAATTTCAATGGCCATCGACGCTAAGAGCCGTACGGGTGATCGAGGGCCGAACGGAGTACGGAAAGTTCACCATCCAGAATCCGGCAAAACGGGACGTTCGGCCCCTTCTGGAGGGCTTCCGGCATCTGTGGCGCCGACGTTTCGGCTCGGTCGCGCGCCCGCTCCGACCTGCGAATATCGCCTTCCGGAAGGCTCCCGCAGCACGTTCGTGTTGTAGTTGTCAAGCCCCGAGATGTGCCCTGACCTGCGAAAACGCCATTCAGGAGAAGCCGTTCTCGTGTTACTCTGGATAGCCACGGAAGGGGTACCTGTCACATGACGTTCAAGGTTGGCGACACCGTGGTCTATCCCCATCACGGGGCCGCGCTGATCGAGGCTATCGAAACTCGCCAGATCAAAGGCGTGGACAAGACCTACTTGGTGCTCAAGGTCGCCCAGGGCGACTTGACGGTTCGTGTACCGGCGGACAATGCGGAGTTCGTCGGTGTGCGTGACGTAGTCGGGCAGGAAGGGCTGGACCGGGTCTTCGAGGTGCTGCGCGCGCCGTACGCCGAAGAGCCGACGAACTGGTCCCGACGCTACAAGGCAAATCTCGAGAAGCTCGCCTCCGGCGATGTCATCAAGGTCGCCGAAGTGGTGCGTGACCTGTGGCGTCGCGAGCGCGAGCGTGGACTCTCCGCAGGTGAGAAGCGCATGCTCGCCAAGGCCCGCCAGATCCTGGTGAGTGAGCTCGCCCTCGCGGAGAACACGAACGAGGACAAGGCCGAGGCCCTGCTCGACGAGGTTCTCGCGTCCTGAACCGGACGACACCGGTGACCGGATGACGCCGGCGAATTGAATCCGGTCGTAGCAAATGTGCCGCGGTGCCCGCTGACCAGCCGTTTTCACGGTAAGTCGTCGGGCGCTGCGGCATGTTCGGATCCGACAAAGGAACCGTCCCGGAAGCCGGGTGTCGTACCCCGGCGCCGTCCCCTCAGCAACCTCCACCGAGCCCCGCTGCGGCTTGGCACCGACCAGGGTTCACGGAAGGGGTCCCGGTCAGGTCAAGGCGTCGCGCCCGGCTCTCCCCCAACCTACGGTCGGGGGCACGCCCAGGCCATACCCATGTCGGCCGTGGAAACAAACCTGCCGAAGCTTCGGAGTGCAACCGATGTCATCGATGTCACCGACGCCTGCTGAACCGAGCCCCTCCCGCACCGCCGCTGTGATCCCCGCGGCGGGCCGCGGCGTCCGGCTCGGCCCCGGCGCCCCGAAGGCGCTGCGCGCGCTCGGCGGTACGCCCATGCTGATCCACGCGGTGCGGGCCATGGCGGCATCCCGCGCCGTCACGCTCGTCGTCGTGGTCGCGCCGCCGGACGGTGCGGCCGAGGTCAAGAACCTCATCGACGGGCACGCGCTGCCCGAGCGCACCGACTACGTCGTCGTCCCCGGCGGTGCGACACGCCAGGAGTCCGTGAGGATCGGCATCGAGGCCCTGCCGGCGGACATCTCCGTCGTACTCGTCCACGACGCCGCCCGGCCCCTCGTGCCGGTCGACACCGTGGACTCCGTCATCGAGGCCGTGCGGGACGGGGCTCCCGCCGTCGTCCCCGCGCTTCCCCTCGCCGACACCGTCAAGGAGGTCGAGCCCGGCATGCCGGGCGAGCCGGAGCCGGTCCTCTCGACCCCTGTACGGGCGCGGCTGCGAGCCGTGCAGACCCCCCAGGGATTCGACCGGGACACGCTCGTCCGGGCGCACGGGAGCGTCGCCGTCGACGGCGACGGCGCGACCGACGACGCGGGCATGGTCGAGCGGCTGGGTTCGACGGTCGTCGTCGTACCCGGGCACGAAGAGGCCTTCAAGGTGACCCGGCCCCTGGACCTCGTCCTGGCGGAGGCCGTTCTCGCACGCCGGAGGGCGAACGATGGATTCTGAAGCATCGAAGCAGCAGCAGGCGGCTCCCGTGATCCCGCAGGTCGGTATCGGGACCGACATCCACGCCTTCGAGGAGGGCCGGGAGCTCTGGTGCGCCGGGCTGCTGTGGGAGGGCGAGGGTCCGGGCCTCGCCGGGCACTCCGACGCCGACGTCGTGGCGCACGCCGCCTGCAACGCCCTGTTCTCGGCCGCCGGACTCGGTGACCTGGGGCAGCACTTCGGCACCGGCCGCCCGGAGTGGTCGGGTGCTTCGGGTGTCACCCTGCTCACGGAGGCCGCCCGCATCGTGCGCGCCGAGGGCTTCGGGATCGGCAACGTCGCCGTGCAGGTCGTCGGTCTCCGGCCGAAGATCGGCAAGCGGCGCGACGAGGCGCAGAAGGTGCTGTCCGATGCCGTCGGCGCCCCCGTCTCGCTCTCCGCCGCCACCTCCGACGGCCTCGGCTTCACCGGCCGGGGAGAGGGCATCGCAGGTATCGCGACCGCCCTGGTCTACCGCACCGCCGGCTGACGCGCGGGTCGGCGGGCCGGGCTCGCATCCGGCGCCCCGGGCGGACGTGGTCGGCCGACGCCCGGGACCGTGGGGCGGGTTCGTGACAACCGTCACGGCGGGCACCGGGTGCTGATGCCCGGGACCGTGGGGCGTGCCCGCAACGGCCGCCCCGGCGGGTTCCGTCGCGCGGCGGGCCCGCACCGGCCGCCCGGCGGGTTCCGTCGCGAAACCCCCGACGCCTTATTGCGCATCACTCGCACGTACGCTGGTCCGGCAAGTCATGTGCCGTACGGCCGAGAGCGAGGGTGAGCGTCAGTGGTGACCGCGACCGCCGGGGCGACGAGGGTGCCGGGCGCGCCGGCCGATGGGGACGGGTACGTCCTGCGGACCGCCACCGCGCAGGACATCGGCGGCGCGCGCGCCGTCATGCTGGACACCGTCTACCACGACCTGCGCTCGGGCTACGTGCCCCGCTGGCACGCCGACATCATCGACCTCGAAGGCGCCTACCTGCGCCCCGGGCGCTGCACCCTCCTGGTCGTCGTGCGCGGCGACGAGGTCGTGGCGACGGGTGCGGTGCGGGACCGGGGCCCGCAGGCTCCGCCCAATCCGCAGTGGGTCGCGGACCGCTTCCCGTCCGGCTCGACGGCCCAGCTGTGCCGGATCTACGTACGCCCCGAGCACCGCAGGCACGGGCTGGCGCGCGAGCTGGTGCGGGAGCTCGGTGACTTCGCCGCGCGGGCGGGCGGTTACACCTCGCTGTATCTGCACACCGATCCGGCGGTGCCGGGCGCCGAGCCGTTCTGGCGGTCGCTCGCCCATGAGGTCTGCGACGAGCGCGCACTGCCGGGCGGTGGTCAGGGCATCGTTCACTTCGAGCTGCCGATGCCCGTGCCCGGGGCCTGAACTGCCCGGGGCCTGAACTGCCCGGATATCTGATGATAATCATTTTCATATAAGGTCGCTCTCATGCCTACGCCCCGAAGCCGCCGCTCCCCGCTGCCGGCCGTCGCAGTCGCCGCACTGCTGCTCCCGATCGCCGCCTGCTCCCCGTCGAGCGGCTCCGGAGCGGCCGGCGACGCGCAGCGGCTCCGTGTCGTCATGGCGTTCCCGCCCGCCCAGGCCATGTCCCCGTACGGGGACGACGCGGTCACCCTCAGCAGGCTCGCCGTCGTCGAGGGCCTCACCACCCTCGACAGGAACGGCGCGGCCGAGCCCGCCCTCGCCGCGTCCTGGAAGCAGGACAACCCCACCACCTGGACCTTCACGCTCCGCGACGCCGTCTTCCAGGACGGCGCGAAGGTCGACGCCGACGCAGTCGTCCGGTCACTCACCGCCGCGAGCAAGGCATCCCCCCTGCCCAGGGTCCTGTCCGACACGACCCTGAAGGCGACGGCTGTGACGGGAGGGGGCGCGGACACCGTACGGATCGTCACCGAGGAAGCGGATCCGCTGCTGCCGCAACGGCTCGCCAACCCGTCCCTCACGATCCTGTCCGCCGGCGCCTACAGGAGCGGCAAGGCGAACCCCGCCGGCCACGCCACGGGACCTTTCACCCTGACCGACCTCAAGGGCGCGGTCGCCGCCACGCTCGAGCGCAACGACGACTACTGGGGCGACAAGGCGAAGGCCCCCGGTGTCGACGTCACCTTCGCGGCGGACGGCACCGCCCGCGCCAACGCACTGCGGACGAAGGCCGTCGACGTCGCCGAGTACGTACCGATCTCGCAGGCTTCCCTGCTCGGCGACTCCTTCGTCCACGAGTTCCCGTCCGCCCGGACCAACGGCCTCTCGCTCAACACCCGACGCGGTGTCTTCGCCGACCCGGCCATGCGCGCCGCCGCCCGCGAGGCCATCGACTCGAAGGCCTTGGTCGACGGGGTCTACGAGGGCCGGGCCGACACCGCGCGAGGCCTCCTCGGCCCCGGCATCCCTTGGGCCGCCGAGAAGCGCACCGAGCCCACCGGCCGGACCCAGGCGGCGAGCCGCGAGGACGTGTCGAGGACGAAGGAGATCGTCCTCGCGACCTACACCAACAGGCCCGAGCTCCCCGAGGCCGCGACGCTCGTCCAGCAGCAGCTCGAGAAGCGCGGCTTCACCGTGAAGCAGGTCGTCCGCGACTACGCGCAGATGGAGGCCGACGCGCTCGCGGGGAAGTACGACGCGTTCATCCAGGCGCGCAACACGCTGCTGGACACCGCCGACCCCCTGTCCTACCTCGCCTCCGACTTCACCTGCGACGGCAGCTTCAACATCTCCCAGCTGTGCGACAAGCGTGTCGACACGGCGGTGGACAAGGCCGGCGCGCTGACCGGCACGGACGCCCGCCACAGCGCCGAGATGACCGCCGAGGCCGCCGTCCTCGGTGCCGACGCCCTCGTGCCGCTCGTCCACGAGCGCTTCGTCCAGGGCTACGACGACGCCCGCGTCGAGGGAGTCGCCCTCGACCCGATGGAACGCACCCTCATCACCGCCGACACCCACGTCGGGTGACCGCGTGAAGTACCTGGCCGGACGGCTCGGCGTGCTGCTGGCCGTCGTCGCCGTCATCGGCCTGCTGCCCAGGCTGACCCGCACCGATCCGGCGCTGACCATCCTGCACGCCCGCTACGCGGACCGTCCGCCCACACCGGCCGTGCTCGACGCGATCCGGGCCGAGACCGGGCTCGACGGCGGACCGCTGCACGTCCTCGGCGGCTGGGCTTCCGGACTGCTGCGCGGCGACCTGGGGGAGTCCTGGGTCTCCGGACAACCGGTAGGCCCCGACGTCACTTCCGCGCTCGGTGTCTCCCTCACCCTCATGGGCGCCTCGCTCGCCGTCGCCGTCCTCCTGGCCTTCGCCCTCGTCGCCGGAACGCTCCGTCGCGGCGCGCGCCGCCGGCTCGTCACCACTCGGGCGGGCGTCGGCGCGGCCGTGCTCGCCGCACTGCCGGAATTCCTCCTCGCCGCCGTCCTGGCCACCGTCCTCGCCGTACAGCTGGGCTGGTTCCCGGCCCTCGGCTGGGGCGGGCCCGACCAGCTCGTCCTGCCCGCCCTCGCCATGGGCGTCCCCGCCGGTGCGCTGCTCGGGCGGCTGCTGGACGACGCGCTGCCCGCCGCGTTCGCCGAACCCTGGGCACGCGCCGCCACCGCCCATGGAATGCCCACGCGCCGGATCGCGGCCCACGCCCTGCGCCGCACCCTGCCCGCACTGCTGGCCCAGCTCGGCCTCGTCGTCGTCGGGCTCACCGGCGGCGCTGTCGCCGTCGAGACGCTCTACGCCGTGCCCGGGCTCGGTGGCACCGCCCTGGCCGCGGCCCTGGCCCAGGACCTGCCCGTCCTCCAGGCATGCGTACTGCTGCTCCTCCTCCTGGGCGTCGCCGCCGGACTCGCGGCCCGGCTGGGCTCCAGGGCCCTGCTCGGTCCCGCGCGGGCCGACGGCGCCCTCCCCCCGCTCGTCGCGCCGCCCCTCCCCACACGCCGCGCCGTGGCCGTCGGGGCGGCGGCCCTGGGCGTCCTCCTCGTCGCCGTCGTCGTCACGGGTCTGCTGCGCGACCCCCTGTACGCCGACGCGGCCGCCCGCCTCGCGTCGCCCTCCGCCTCCCATCCGTTCGGCACCGACTCCCTGGGCCGTGACGTACTCGCCCGCCTCGGGCACGGCGCGGCCAGGACGGTGCTCACAGCGGTCGCCGTCGGCGCCGCCACACTGCTCCTGGGTCTGCTCGCAGGGGCCGCCCGCGCCGGTGCCCTCACCGAGACCGCCAACGCGCTGCCCGCAGTACTGGCCGGCCTCGTCGTCGCCGGGATCGCGGGCCCCGGCCCCTGGGGCGCGGCCGCCGCCGTCGCAGCCGTCGCCTGGGCCCCGCTCGCCGCCCACACCTCCGCGCTGTACGCACAGGAGCGCGCAGCCCCGCACGTCACCGTGGCCCGCGCCCTCGGCGCCGGACCGTGGCACCGGATACGCCGCCACATCCTGCCGGGCGTCCTGCCACCCGTCGTACGCCACGCCGTCCTGCGCATCCCGGCCATCGCCCTGGCACTCGCCTCCCTCGGCTTCCTCGGCCTCGGGACACCTGCCCCGACGCCCGAGTGGGGCCGCATGCTCTCGGAGAACATGCCCTACGCCGAACGCGCCCCCTGGGCCGTCCTCGCCCCCGCCGCCGCTCTCGCCGCCCTCGGCGCGCTCGCGGTGCTGACCTCGGCCGCCGTACGCGGCAAGGGGCGCGGGTGACGACGTCCACAGCGCGCACCGGTCCCGGCACCACCCCGGAGATCAAGCCCTACCTCAGGCTGCTGACCGCCACCCAGTTCGCCTTCAACACCGGCTTCTACGCGGTCCTGCCCTACCTCGCCACCCACCTCGGCGACGGGCTCGGCATGGCGGGATGGCTCGTCGGACTGGTGCTCGGGCTGCGCACCTTCAGCCAGCAGGGCCTCTTCGTCGTCGGCGGCGCCCTCACCGACCGCTACGGCCCCCGCCCGGTCGTCCTCTCCGGCTGTGTCCTGCGCATCGCCGGATTCTGCTGGCTCGCCCAGGCGGGTACCACCGCCACCGTCATCGGCGCCGTCCTGCTCATCGGCTTCGCCGCGGCGCTGTTCTCGCCCGCCGTCGAGTCCGAGACCGCCAGGGCCGCCGTCGCCTACGAGACCGTGACCGGGACGCCGCGCGCCCAGGTGCTGGCCGTCTTCTCCGCCGCCGGACAGGCCGGCGCCTTCATCGGCCCCCTGCTGGGCAGCCTGCTGCTGCTCCTGGGAGGCGGATTCCGGGCGGCGTGCCTCGCCGGGGCGGTGGTCTTCGTCGGCGTACTCGCCGGACACGCCCGCCTCATGCCCCGCAGGCCGCGCCGCGTCCGTACCCCTCGGGCGGACGCCTTCCTTCCCCGCGAGGTCTTCGCCAACCGGCCCTTCCTCGTGCTCTGCCTCGTCTACAGCAGCTACCTCGTCTCCTACAACCAGCTCTACCTCGCCCTGCCGGCCGAGGTGGAGCGGGCCACCGGCTCCCAGAGCGCACTCGGCGGACTCTTCGCGCTCTCCTCCCTGCTCGTCGTCTTCGCCCAGCTGCCGTTGACCCGCTGGTCCGCGCGCCGTACGGCACCCCGGACCGCGCTCGTTGCGGGGCTCGCCGTCGTCGCCGCCGGATTCGCGGCGGTGCCCCTCGCACCGGACGGGCCCGCCGGTCTGCTCCCCGGCGCCACGCTCGTCGTCCTGCTCACGCTCGGCCAGATGCTGCTGGTCCCCGCCGCCCGGGGCCTTGTGCCGGACCTGGTCGACGACCACCGGCTCGGCCTCGCCACCGGGGCCCTGTCCTCCGTGTCGGGACTCGCCGTCCTCGTGGGGAGCGCCGCAACCGGAACCCTCCTCGGCACGCCCGGCCCCGTCCTGTGGGCGGTTCTCGCCGCAGTCCCCCTGGCAGGTGCGGCACTCGCCCTCACCCTGTCCGGAAAGAGGCCCTCGCCGGAGCCCGTCACCACCGTCACCGATTAGTTGCGACACGTTTTCCACAGGGGGCGCGGGGCACTGGTGCGGGCCCACTACCCTTGAGGGGTGACTATTCGCCTGTACGACACCGACGCCCGGCAGATCCGTGACTTCGTTCCGCTCACAGCGGGTTGTGTCTCGATCTACCTCTGTGGCGCCACCGTCCAGGCAGCCCCGCACATCGGGCACATCAGGTCCGGGCTGAACTTCGACATCATGCGCCGCTGGTTCGACTACCGCGGTTACGACGTGACGTTCATCCGGAATGTCACCGACATCGACGACAAGATCATCAAGAAGTCCGCCGAGCAGGGACGCCCCTGGTGGGCCATCGGCTACGAGAACGAGCGCGCGTTCAACGCGGGCTACGACGCCCTGGGCTGCCTCCCGCCCACGTACGAGCCGCGAGCCACCGGCCACATCACCGAGATGGTCGAGATGATGCGCGGCCTCATCGAGCGCGGCCACGCCTACGAGGCCGACGGCAACGTCTACTTCGACGTGCGCTCGTACGAGGGATATCTCGAGCTCTCCAACCAGGACCTCGACGACCTGCGCCAGCCTTCCGGCGACGGCGAGACGGGCAAGCGCGACCAGCGCGACTTCGCCATGTGGAAGGCCGCCAAGCCCGGCGAGCCCAGCTGGGAGACCCCCTGGGGCCGCGGCCGGCCCGGCTGGCACCTGGAGTGCTCCGCGATGGCGCACAAGTACCTCGGCACCGCCTTCGACATCCACGGCGGCGGCATCGACCTGATCTTCCCGCACCACGAGAACGAGATCGCCCAGGCCAAGGCCTTCGGCGACGAGTTCGCGAAGTACTGGGTGCACAACGGCTGGGTCACCATGTCCGGCGAGAAGATGTCGAAGTCCCTCGGCAACTCCGTGCTGGTCAGCGAGATGGTGAAGGCCTGGCGCCCGATCGTCCTGCGTTACTACCTCGGCACCCCGCACTACCGGTCCATGATCGAGTACAGCGAGGAGGCCATGCGCGAGGCCGAGTCCGCCTTCGCACGGATCGAGGGCTTCGTCCAGCGCGTGGTGGAGAAGGCCGGAGGCCCGGTCGAAGCCGCCGCGGAGGTGCCGCCAGCATTCGCCGAGGCAATGGACGACGACCTCGGCGTCCCGCAGGCGCTCGCCATCGTCCACACCACCGTCCGGCAGGGCAATTCAGCCCTCGCCGCCGACGACAAGGAAGCCGCCGTCGCCCGCCTCGCCGAGGTGCGCGCCATGCTCGGCGTCCTCGGTCTGGACCCGCTCGACCCCCACTGGGCGGGCGAGAGCGACCGCGGCGAGGATCTGCACGGCGTCGTCGACACGCTCGTACGGCTCGTCCTCGACCAGCGCCAGTCGGCTCGGGAGCGCAAGGACTGGCCCGCCGCCGACGCGATCCGCGACCAGCTCAACCAGTCCGGCCTCGTCATCGAGGACAGTCCCACGGGACCCCGGTGGACTCTCGGACCGCGCTGAGCCGATCCTCGCACCATGCGTGAGCAGCGCAAATGTGCCGCCCGGCCATCCGGGCGGCACACTTTCACTTGACGACGTTTTTCTGAAGCAACGAAACAGGTAGGTCATGGCCGGGAACAGCCAGCGCAGGAACCGCCGCACGTCCAACAAGAAGGGCATGCAGGTCGGCAGCGGCGGTAACCGACGCCGTGCTCTCGAAGGCAAGGGACCGACGCCGCCCGCCTCCGCCCGCAAGGGACACAAGAAGAACAGGGTGGCGAGCGCCCAGGCCAAGCAGGCCGCCGCGCGCCGCCCCGCCCCGCGCCGAGGTGGCGTCAAGGGCACGTCGGAGATGGTCGTCGGCCGCAACCCGGTGTTCGAGGCGCTGCGCGACGGCGTGCCCGCCACCACCCTCTACGTCCAGCAGTACATCGACAACGACGAGCGGGTCCGCGAGGCGCTCCAGCTCGCCGGTGAACGCGGCAACATCAACCTCATGGAGGCGCCGCGCCCCGAGCTCGACCGGATGACGAACGGCCTGAACCACCAGGGCCTCGTCCTCCAGGTCCCGCCCTACGAGTACGCGCACCCGGAGGACCTCACCGCCGCCGCGCACGACAACGGCGAGGACCCGCTGATCGTCGCCCTCGACGGCGTCACCGACCCCCGGAACCTCGGCGCGATCGTCCGCTCCGTCTCCGCCTTCGGCGGCCACGGCGTCGTCGTCCCCGAGCGCCGCGCGGCCGGCATGACGGCGGGAGCCTGGAAGTCCTCCGCCGGAACCGCGGCCCGCACCCCGGTCTCGCGTGTCACCAACCTGACCCGCGCCCTCGAGGGCTACCAGAAGGCCGGCCTCACCGTCGTAGGCCTCGCCGCCGACGGCGAACACACGGTCGAGGACCTGCAGGCCCTGGAGGGCCCCGTGGTCATCGTCATCGGCAGCGAGGGCAAGGGCCTCGGCCGCCTCGTCGGCGAGACCTGCGACTACCGGGTCCGGATCTCGATGCCGGGCGGCGCCGAATCCCTCAACGCCGGTGTGGCCGCGGGCATCGTCCTTTACGAGGTGGCACGCCGCAGGGCGTGACGAGCTGCCGTGCGGCGACCGGGCCTGACCGCTCTCAAGCCGTCAGGCCCGCCAGCCGCGCCCTCAGCAGCACCGCGATCGTGAACCCGTCCGTGATCCGTCCGTCGCCCACCATCGCCTCGGCCTCCTCGAACGGCACTGTCACGCACGTACGGATCGCCTCGCGGGCCTCCAGGGGCCCCGTCCCGGCGATCCGCGCCGCGAAGAGCGACACACGGTCGGCTGTTGTGCCCGAGTCCGGGTGCAGCTCGCCGAGCGGGACGATCTCCAGCGCCTGAGCGCCGATCTCCTCCTCCAGTTCCTTGGCCGCGTTCTCCACGGCGGACATCCCCGGCGTGCCGAAACCACGCGGTACCTCCCAATGCCATGAACGCGTCGCATGCCTGAAGTGCTCGATCAGCACCACCCCGCCGTCGAGCAGCGGGAGCACTACGCAGCCCGGTGCCGGTGTGGGGCTGACCGACCGGATGTACGAGCCGGTGGTCCCGTCCGGAAAGCGCACCGGATCGCGCAGCAGTGTGATGTAGCGGTCGCTGTAAAGCACACCGCCGGCCTCGGTGACGGCCTCCGGATCACTGAGGATCTCGATGCCCCCGGGGTGATTGACGAACAGATCAGGGCGCTCCACGCGCAGCCGTTGGTAGGACTCGGTACTCATCTGGTGTGCTTTCCCGGGCGCTGTCGTGTTCAGACATGCGGCGACTGCTGATCGGCCTGGCCACGGCGCGGGCTCGCCCCGGTCTCCGCGACCCTGCCGCCGTACGACTTGAGGATCTCCTCCCAGTCCTTCCGGACGTTGCGCAGCTGGAGCGAAGGCAGCGTCAGTGAATGCCCGAGCCCACTGCGTGCCCCACGGCCCTCGCGGTCGAAGAACTCCAGGCGCACGCTCAGCGCACCCGCGAGCGCCGTGGCCATCTGGAGCGAACCCGCCAGCAGGGATACCTCCTCACCGGCCGTCACCTGCAGGGCGATCCCCGCAGACTCGAGGACCAGCGCCACCTTCATCTCGCGCTGGAAGCCCTGCTGCGTACCGCTCACCTTGCGCGCGGCCCGCAGCATCCCCCGGTGCAGTTTGGCGACATCACCCGTGCCCGCCCGGAACTCCTCCGGGGTGGGGATCCGCCCGTCCCTGAAACTGCCTCGTACGAACGAGTCCAGGGCGTTCACATAACCGTTCCACTCCGCGGTGGTGCGCAGACGTGTGATGTCGGACAGTGACAGCGAGCCGTAGGAGCGTGGGCCGTCCACCGCCCGGTGGAGCGCGTCGGCGAACACGTCGCGCAGCAGCAGGCCGATCTGCTCCGGGTCGTCGGGACGGCTGCGGACGTCGTCACGCAGCTCCTGGAGCGTGGACCGCGGCGGTGACCCCGGAGGCGTGAGGGCGGTGACCCCACTCGCCTTGGGCACCCCCAGGTTGTACAGAAGGTCCACGAGCTGCTTGGTGGCCACGACGTGCTCGCCCTCCCTCAGCAGCCCCTCGTGCACCTCCGTGCCCGGCCGCGTCAGGAACTCCTTGTACACGGCCTCCCGAGTGATGGTCGCGTAGAGGTCCTGCTGCGTGGCCCATCTGGCTATATCGGTGAGTACGCCCTCCTTCATGGCCCGCGCCTGGGCGAGGGAAATGTTCAGGTGCTTCTTGAGCGGGGCTTCACGAAGCCGCATGAGAGTCGTCAGGCGGCTGGAGAAGAACTGGTTGATGCTCTCGGTCGCCTCACGGTTCGCCTCGTCGTCCCAGTCGAAGCGGACCAGCGCCGGCTCGGCCTCGTCGTTGAGCAGCCGCTGCCATGCGCGATGGACCTGCGCGTCGTTCGTCCAGGCGAACTCGGCGGCGGGGTCCCGCTCGGAGTAGAGGAACGGGACGAGCGCCCTCCCGTTCAGCAGGTCTATGAAGGCCTGGCGTTCGGACGGGTCGGCAGACGGGAGATAGTTGGCCGAGACGGCTTGGTTGTTGATGAAGTAGGCCCGGTTGACCACGAGGGTCCCACTGTTCACCAGTGCGCGCCGCAGTTCCGCGGCGGCGGCGTCCACGTCGTCCGGGGAACGCCCGGACGGTGCGTCCGCGTGCTGCCGTGCGGCAGCGAGATCACTGGGCAGCCACTGGTTGTCCAACGCCTGGGCCATGACCGGATAGCGGGAGAGGTCATTGAAGATGAGTTGTTGTCCGGCCACTGCGTTCCGTCCCCCTGCGCTCGACGTCCGTGAAAAGCTGTGCTGGTTGACGTACGGCGGGCGTACTGGAGTTCCCGGCCGACGCAGGTTGGCCGGATCTTGACGGGTCTCGGACACTCTGGGCGCGTCAAGGCAGTGTCCTAATCACACATCACTCGGTTAGATGAGTGTGGACACCAGAACGCCTCGGTTCGACGACCAACCCGCCCTGAGCATGACGAAGGTGGACAGCGACCCCGCGCAGGTCATCGTCAGCCACGCCAGCTTCCGGGTGCAGCTCGCCCCGGGCCAGCGCACCCGTCTGCGCCCCGTGGGCTCCGCCGGACCGGCCAGGATCCCCGCCATGAGCGGCGCGGGCGGCCGCAGGCGGGCTCCCGTCGTATGGAGCGGGAGGTCCGAGCCGGGCGACCCCGGAGCGACAGGACTCCTGCAGGCCGTACGGAACTCCACCGCCGGCCACCTCGACGTCCGCCCGGGCGGTGACTTCGGTGCGGGGTACGACGACACGGGCGGCGGGACCCAGGTCATCCCGCGCCTCGACGAGACCCAGCCCAACCCCGTACTCCGGCCACCCCACCAGGGCGGCCCCCGCACCGGGCCGCTGCTGCCTCCCATGCGGCAGGCCGTCGGCGCCTACGACGCCGTCGAGACGCCGCGCCACGACGCCTACGACGTCCCCTACGACGACGACCCCGACGCCGAGGGCCAGGACGGCACCTCCGCCGGGGAACGACGCCACGCAAACGACGCCGTCCGGCACGCCTACTACCCCGGCCGCCGGATGAACCTCGGTGTCGTCCTCCTCCCGCTGCGCGTCATCCTCGGCTTCCTCTCCATCTACGCCGGCATGGGCAAGCTCTGCGACCCGGCCTACTTCGACGGCGGCGACCGCGGCTCCATGGTCAAGTGGCTGACCTCGCTGCACCCCTGGACCGCCGCCGAACCCCTGCGCGACCTCGCGCTCTCCCACCCGGTCGCCGCCGGGCTCTCCGTCGCCTTCCTCCAGGTCGTCGTCGGCGTACTCACCGTCCTCGGCCTCTGGCAGCGTGTCGCGGCGGCCTTCGCCGTCCTGCTCTCCGCCGCGATCCTGGTGACGGTCAGCTGGCGCAGCGCCGCCTACGACACCCCGGACATCATCCTGCTGGCCGCCTGGAGCCCGCTCGTCATCGCCGGAGCCCCCGTCTACTCCCTCGACGGGCGCCTCGCAGGGGAGGCCTGGCGCACGCTCGGCCCGCGTTCGGCGATCTGGGACCTCCGCCGTCGGGTGCTCCGTCGCGGCACCGTGGTCGCCACCGTCGTCGTCGGCCTGACCCTGCTGGTCGGCTCGATGCTCGGCGGAGCGGTCCGGTCCACCGAGGTCGTCACCGTGCCGGGCCCCGACAGCTACCCGACCAACCAGCTGCCCGGCGCCCCGCTCCCCGACGAGTCCACCGGCAAGAAGCGCAAGCCCTCCCGGACCCCGGAGAACCGCACCCCCGAGACGTCCCCCTCCAGCGCTCCCGGCACCCCGTCGGCCGAGGAGTCCACCCAGGGCTCCGATTCCGAGCGTGAGTCCGGCCCGACGGCCGGGGCGAGCACCGGTGGCGAGCCCAGTCAGACGCAGGGCACCGGCCAGGTACCCCCGCAGGAGCCGTCCCCGCAGGAGCCCCCGTCCGGTGACGCGGGCCCCAGCTCGTCCGGTTCCGCCGGCTCCGGCGGCACGACCGGCGGTTCGGACGACGGCGGTTCCTCCGGTGGGGGGTCCGAGGGCGGATCCTCCGGCGGCGCCGGCCAGAACCCCATCGGCGGCCTGCTCGGCTGACGAGCGCGCCACACACCACGAGGGCGGCCACCGGACATCCGGTGGCCGCCCTCGCACACGTACAGGGGCAGGTCAGCCGCCCACCTGGGCGCCCAGCTCCTTCGCCGCCTCCGTGAGGTCCTTCGCGGTGTCGATCGCCCGCCAGTACGCCCCGTGCGGCAGCGGGAAGCCGGCCAGCCGGCGCTCACGGGCCAGCCGGGGGAAGGTCGTCCGCTCGTGGTCGCCGCGGTCCGGGAGCAGCGCGGTGAACGCGGGCGCGAAGACGTACACACCCGCGTTGATGAGATACGGCGACGGCGGCGACTCGATGAAGTCGGTGATGTGCCCGAACGCGTCCGTCTCCACGGCGCCCCACGGGATCCGAGGGCGGGCGAGCGCGAGCGTCGCGGTGGCGTCCCGCTCGGCGTGGAAGGCGGCCATCTCCCGCAGCGAGAAGCGGGTCCAGATGTCGCCGTTCGTCGCGTACCAGGGCTCCGACGGATCGGGGAGCCGTGCCGCCGCGTGCTTGAGACCGCCGCCCCGGCCCAAGGGCTCGGTCTCGACGACGGTCGTCACACGCAAGGGGAGGTCGGCGGAATCCAGCCACTCCTGGAGCACATCGGCAAGATGGCCGCACGAGATCACGGCGTCGGTGACGCCCTCGGCGGCCAGCCAGGAAAGCTGATGGCCGATGATCGGGGTCCCCGTCCCCGGGATCTCGACCATCGGCTTGGGGCGGTCATCGGTGTACGGGCGCAGCCGTGAGCCCTGACCACCCGCCAGGATCACGGCCTGCGTCGGAAACGTATGCATGCCAGGCACGATATGCCGTGCCCGGACACACCCGGCTCAGCTGAACTGCGCGACTCCCGAGGCGAACGAGGTGTCGCAGACCGGACGGGAGAAACGGTGGGCGCGCGTCGGACCGTACTGGTCCACGGCGGCCTTGCCGAGCGCCTTGGCGATCGACATGCAGTGCCTCGCCAGGGAGGGGCGCCCCTCGACGGTGCGCTGGAGGCTCGTCAACGCGACGCCCGGGTCCTTCTCACGGAGCTCCAGCAGGAGCTTGTCCCGCAGAACGTCCTGAGGTGCCCGTGCCTTCGCCTGCTTGGACACGGTCTCCGAGGCGGCGGTCAGCAACTGGGTCTCGGTGTCCTGCCCCGACCACTGCACGCGGGTGACCGCGAGGGTCCCGGACAGGACCATGACGACGGGCAGTACGAGAGCTAGGGTTCGGCCGATTCGGCGCGCGGTGTGGGTCACGCAGGCGAGCGTAGCGGGCAGTGATGACTCGGCGACATTTCGTCACCCTTGCGGGGGATGGTTCGAGAGGTCTTTTCGAATCAGGCGTTGACGGTCCGGGGTGAATTGACCGATGTGACAGGGTATTTGGTACCCAGTCGGCCCGAAACCCGGTCCTGCCCCGCGACACGCGAACGGCCCCGCGTCCTCATGGGAACGCGGGGCCGTGGCGACGGCTCGGACGGATCAGGCGGTCAGGCGCTCACCGGTCGACGTGGCGAAGACGTGCAGCTCGTCCGGGCGCGGCACGACGTGCAGCTCGGTGCCCTTCTCCGGAACGGCGCGGCCGCCGACGCGGACGACCAGGTCCTTGTGCTCGCCACCGACCTGCGCGGCACCGTAGACGAAACCGTCGGCGCCGAGCTCCTCGACGACGTTGACGGAGACGGCCAGACCGGCCGGGGCGTCGGAGGAGGCCTTGGAGAGGCCGGTCGCGGCGGCGCCGCCGTGCTCGACGATGTCGAAGTGCTCGGGACGGATACCGACCGTGACGGTGGTGTCACCACGGTTCGCGGCGGCGGTGAGCGCGTCACGGGAGACCGGGACGACGCTGTTGCCGAACTTCACGCCACCGTCGGTGATCGGGACCTCGATGAGGTTCATCGCGGGGGAGCCGATGAAGCCGGCCACGAAGAGGTTCGCCGGGCGGTCGTACATGTTGCGCGGCGAGTCGACCTGCTGGAGGAGGCCGTCCTTGAGGACCGCGACGCGGTCACCCATGGTGAGGGCCTCGACCTGGTCGTGGGTGACGTACACGGTGGTGATGCCGAGGCGGCGCTGCAGCGAGGCGATCTGCGTACGCGTCGACACACGGAGCTTGGCGTCGAGGTTCGACAGCGGCTCGTCCATGAGGAAGACCTGCGGCTCACGCACGATGGCGCGGCCCATCGCCACACGCTGGCGCTGACCACCGGAGAGCGCCTTCGGCTTGCGGTCCAGGTAGTCGGTGAGGTCCAGCATCTTGGCGGCCTCTTCGACCTTCGCCCGGATGTCGGTCTTGTTCACACCGGCGATCTTGAGGGCGAAGCCCATGTTGTCCGCGACGGACATGTGCGGGTAGAGCGCGTAGTTCTGGAACACCATGGCGATGTCCCGGTCCTTCGGGGGCAGGTGCGTGACGTCGCGGTCACCGATGCGGATCGCGCCGCCGTTGACGTCCTCGAGACCCGCGAGCATGCGCAGGGAGGTCGACTTGCCACAACCGGAAGGACCGACGAGGACGAGGAACTCGCCGTCCTCGATGTCGATCTCGAGCTGGTCCACAGCCGGCTTCGTGGAGCCGGGGTAGACGCGGGACGCCTTGTCGAACGTGACACTGGCCATGACGATTCTTCTCCTCCACCGGCAGGAACGTGCCGGACGATCCGAGTAAGGGAGTGGTGTGGTCCACTGGAGTGAACCTGAGGTGACGCTACCTGGCGTTCTCGGATCTGTCAGCAGTCCGAGGTCTCGAATATCGAGCAGGTTCCGGTCCCGGCGTTGGTTACAATGCTTCCGCTGCCTCCTTAGCTCAGTCCGGCCAGAGCAACGCACTTGTAATGCGTAGGTCATCGGTTCGAATCCGATAGGGGGCTCTGGGAAGGCTCAGGTCAGATCAGCTCTGACCTGGGCCTTTTTGCTTCCCCAGGTCACCGGGAAACCCTTGTTCGGGGCAGATGCAGCCCTGTGACGCCGTCGTGGTCGGCTCCGTGTCGAGCCCACCAAGGCCCGCATGGAAGACGCCCTGTGCCGAGCCCACCAGGACCCGCACGGCAGACGTCCGTACGACCGGTCTCACCGTCGACGGGGCGCACGCAGTCACCGTCATCAGCCGTCCCCGGGCCGGCACCGGCCGTTCGGCTTGGTGCCTCGGTGTCTCGGTCTCCGCTTACGCCACCGACGCCGGTCCGAATGAGCGACCGGAACGGTGATCAGCGCCGATGTCTACGAGGAACAGCACGCCGCACTGGACTGTACGCGTGACCGCAGGGCGGTCGACAGAGGTCACCCGCGCCGTCGCCACGTGCCGGTCAGCGGTGACGGGACCGGGCTCGTCGCGGCAGCGCGGCCGGACGACGGCTCCGTCCTCCTGCGGGCGGGGCCTGGTGAGGGCCTCAGGGGCCACTGCCGCGTCACCGCGCGCCGAGCAGCTCCAGGATCCGGTTCACCGCGTCCAGGGCAGGTTGCCCGACCGCCCCGACCGTGGCTGCGATGCCGGCGACGGCCATGAGGGCCCTGTGCTGTTCCTCGGGCGGAGTGCCGGCCTCGCCGTCGATGTTCGTCAACGAGTCGTCGATCGTCTGTGCGTTCACGGCCGATACCTGGTCACGCAGTTCCCCGAGCAGTTGCCGGAGCTCCTCGACCGCTTGCCGGAGGGCGGTGTTGTCGGCGGGGGCGGAGACGGGCGCGGTCTGTCCCTTGACGATGCCGGTGTTCCCCTGCCCGCCGTGCATGGTAACGCTGTCACCGAAGTGGTAGCTGTCGCCGCTCATCCGTTCACCATTCCCGTGTTGCCCTGTCCGCCGTACATGTTGACGTTGTCACCGAAGTAGTAGTTCTGGGGCCTGCTGATCAGAAGTTGCCCGACCGTCACGCTGAGCTCCGTGTCCGGGTTCTCGATCGCGTGGGAGACGCTTCCCACGAGCTCGCTCAGGTGCTCCCGGTTCCTGCCGGTCACCATCGCGGTCGACGGGCCGGACGTCTCTATCGCCATGACCGGGTGGGACTTGGCCAGGAGTACGGAGAACATGTCGCCGCAGTAGAAGATGAATGCCAGGAGGCTGACCGTCCAGGCGAACTGCATGATCCCGTCCTCGTCCGATGACCCGAAGCGGTTCAGCTCCTGGATCAGCAGGGCCAGCAGCAGCACGGCAGCGTTGATCCCGACCCGCTTCATGAAGCGCGTGAAGGCCTCGCCGCGCTTCGGCCTCAGCGTGAACGTGTACACGCGGGCGATGTTCTGCAGCGGGTAGGCGGCTCCGCCCACCCAGAGCAGCCGTTTGGTGATGCGCAGGTCGACAGGGCCCCACGAAGACGGCCCGGGCGCGTACCCGGGCGCGGGAGTCGGTGCCGAGGACGGGGGTGACGAGGGCGGGGGTGCCGAGGCCGGTGGTGGCGTCGAGGGGGGAGGCGCCGAGGGGGGTGGTGGCAGCGGTCCGGACCGGCCGCTCCATGGTCTCTCCGGCTCAGGATCCAGCATGTCGCCCCCCGGCGTGCGTCAGCCCAACTGCTTTACGCCGCATGGTATTCGAGCTGTTGTCAGGTACACACCGTCGATGGCGAAAAGTGGCCTGAACCGGGCTGCCCGCGACGGGCCGGCCGGGCAAGGCTCAGTGGCGGCCGGCGATGCGGTCCGCCAGCGCGGCGATGCGGTCCGTTCCCGGGGTCGGTGAGGCGGACTCCCGGCGGTCCGCCGCGCGGTAGGCGGCGTAGAGGGCGTGGACGCCGAGCCAGCGGAAGGGTTCGGGTTCCCAGCGGCGGACCTTGTGGTTGACCCAGGGGAGGGCGGTCAGGTCGGTGGGGCCGGCCTGGCCGGAGTCCTGCTGGATCAGGTCGCGCAGGGTGCGGGCGGCGAGGTTGGCGGTGGCGACGCCGGAGCCGACGTAGCCGCCGGCCCACCCGAGGCCGGTGCTGCGGTCCAGGGTGACCGTGGCGCACCAGTCGCGGGGGACGCCGAGCACACCGGACCAGGCGTGGTCGATGCGGGTGCCCGCGGTGGTGGGGAAGAAGCGGACGAGGAGGTCACGCAGGGCCTCGACGGTCGCGGGCCGGGTGCGGTCTGTTCCGTTGACGTTGGCGGCCGCCGAGCCGTAGCGGTAAGGGACCCCGCGTCCGCCGATGGCGATGCGGTCGTCCGCGGTGCGCTGGGCGTACATGTAGGCGTGGGCCATGTCGCCGAGGGTTTCGCGGCCGTCCCAGCCGATGGTGTCCCAGAGGGCCTGGGACAGGGGCTCGGTGACGATCATGGAGGAGTTCATGGGGAGCCAGGTGCGCCGCTGTCCCTTGAGGCCTGCGGTGAAGCCCTCGGTGCAGCGCAGGACGTAGGGGGCGCGGACGGTGCCGTAGGGCGTGACGGCGTGCTTGGGCTTGATCTCGGTGACGGGCGTCGACTCGTGGATCGTGACACCGAGGGCCTCCACGGTGTCCGCGAGGCCCTTGGCCAGTTTGGCGGGGTGCAGGCGTGCGCCGTGCGGGGTCCAGCTGGAGCCGACGGCTCCGGAGACACGGACGCGCTCGGCGGTCTCGCGGGCGCCGCGCAGGACGCGGTCGGTCTCGCCGAAGGCGATCTCTACGGAGTGGAAGTCCTTGAGGCGGGCCAGCTGGGAGGGGGTGTGGGCGACCTCCAGGACGCCGCCGTGGTGGACGTCGGCGTCGATGCCCTCGTCGTCGGCGATGCGGATGACCTCGCCGACGGTGGCGTTCATGGCCTGCTGGAGGCGGACCGCGGCGTCGTGGCCGTGCAGTTTGGCGTAGCGGTCCCGGCCCGCGATGCCGTTGTAGAGCCAGCCGCCGTTGCGGCCTGAGGCGCCGTAACCGCAGAACTTGGCCTCCAGGACGGTGATGTTGAGGAAGGGGACGGCCTTCTTGAGGTAGTACGCCGTCCAGAGTCCGGTGTAGCCGCCCCCGACGATGCAGACGTCGGCGCTCGTGTCGCCGGGCAGGGGTTCGCGTGGGGTGGGGGTGCCCTCTTTCGCGTACCAGAAGGAAATGCCGCCGTTGACGGTACTGACGGTGCTCATGTGTCCCCTGCTTGTCCGTGTGCAGCCCAGTAGCTGGAGGGACGTTACCTCTACGCTCGCGGGGTGATCGACGTTCCGGATGGCCTTGTCGTGAATCTGAGGACCCATGGCGGCGCGGTGGGGCGGGCGTTCGCCGACGCGCTGCCCGCTCTCGCCGGGAGGTACCTGGACGAGTGGGGACTGCGGCTCGACGGGGTTCCCATGAGCGGGATGTGCGCGCTGGTGCTTCCGGTGGTGCGGGAGGCGGATGGTCGCCGGGCTGCGCTGAAGCTCCAGTTGGTGGACGAGGAGACGGCGGGGGAGCCGGTCGCCCTACGGGTCTGGGGTGCGGCGGGCGCGGGTGCGGTGAGCTTGCTGGGGCATGACGCGGCGACCGGGGCGATGCTGCTGGAACGGCTGGATGAGCGGCGGCCGTTGAGCGGCGTGGTGGATGCGCGGGCGGCTGTACGGGTGCTCGCGGAGTCGTTGGCCAGGCTGGTCGTTGTGCCGGCTCCGCCGGGCATGCGGCAGCTCGGGGACGAGGCCGTCCGGATGCTGGAGGAGGCGCCGGGGGCGGCGGCGAGGCTGGCGGACGAGGGCGAGCGGCGGCTGCTCGTGGACTGCGCGGCTGCGGTGCGGGAGGTGGCGGGGGAGCCGGGGGACCGCCTGCTGCACTGGGATCTGCACTACGGCAACGTCCTGGCCGGGCGTGCGGAGGAGGGCCGGGCGGGGGAGTGGGTCGCGCTGGATCCGAAGCCGCTGGGCGGTGATCCGGGGTTCGAGCTGTTTCCGGCGCTGCACAACAGGTTCGACGCGTCCGAGGTGTTGTGGCGGTTCGATCTGCTGTCCGGAGTGCTGGGGCTGGACCGGGAGCGTGCGCGGGCGTGGACGCTGGGGAGGGTGCTGCAGAACGGGGTGTGGGGGGTCCGGGACGGGGCGCGGCGGCTGGCGGCGGACCACGTGGTGATCGCACGGCTGTTGCTGGGGCGAAACTGAGGGGCAGGGCGCGTGGCGGCGTGCTTAGGCTGCCCACATGATTCGTAATGCCACTTCAGATGATGTTTCCGCCATCCACGCCATGGTCCGTGAGCTCGCCGAGTACGAGAAGGCGCTCGACGAGGCGAACGCCACGGAGGAACAGCTGCGAGAGGCGCTGTTCGGCGAGCGGCCTGCCGCGTACGCGCACGTCGCGGTGTCGGACGACGACGGTGAACTGGTCGGCTTCGCGTTGTGGTTCCTCAACTTCTCGACGTGGCGTGGGGTGCACGGCGTGTATCTGGAGGACCTGTACGTGCGCCCTGAGAGGCGTGGTGGCGGTTACGGGAAGGCGCTGCTGACGGAGCTGGCGCGGATCTGCGTGGAGCGGGGTTACGGGCGTCTGGAGTGGTCGGTGCTGGACTGGAACGTGCCGTCCATCGCGTTCTACGAGTCGCTGGGTGCGCGGCCCCAGGACGAGTGGACGGTGTACCGGCTGGCGGACGGGGAGCTGGCGGAGCTCGGAGCGGCCTGAGTGCCCTGACGGGCGGGGCGGGCCTGGATTCTCTGTGCTGTCCGGGTCGGGCGTGAGGTTGGTGTGCTGGTCAGGGCGGGCTGGGACTGGCTGTGTTGTCCGGGTCGGGCGTGAGGTGGCTGTGCTGGTCAGGGCGGGGCGGGGCTGGCTGTGCTGCCCGGGGCCGGCCGGAGCGGCTGTGTGATCGTCACGGCCCGCTGACGACTTCGCCCACCGTGCCGCTGGTTTCCAGTGCGCGGCCGGGGATCAGGGGGTCCCTGTCCTGCGGGGGGTCTCCCGTGCCGTACCGCCGAGTTGCCGCACCGCCAGGACGGCCGCTTCGATGCCGCTGTTGAACGCGACCTCGCTGAGGAGTCCCGGCGCGGCGACCTGGTCGCCCGCGAGCAGGATTCCGTCGCCGCGGTCGACGGCAGGCCGGTCCCGCCAGGTGGTGCCGGGCCTGTCGACGGCGCCGGTGCGGCCGGAGGCGAGTGCTTCGCGGCGCCAGGTGGTGCGGTCGCGCCAGCCCGGGAAGCCGAGGTCGAGGAGGTCTTCGGCGCGGCGTACCGCGTCGGCGCGTGGGGTGCCGGGGGCGAGGGGGATCTGGGCCTGGATGAGCTGTTCGCCCGGCGGGGCGAGGGTGGGGTCCTGGGCCGTGAACCGTTCGATCCAGCCGGGGGAGTCGAGGTCGGAGACGATGAACGGGTCGCCGCGACGGGTCCGCAGGGCCAGGTCGACGAGGGCGGTCCGGCCGCTGTCCCAGGTCAGGGCGGGGTCCTCCAGCAGGGTGCGTGCGGAGTCCAGATGGGTGGCGACGATCACCGGGCCGCTGCGCCGTAGGCGTGCCAGGTCCTCGGGGCCGACGCGCGCGGTGGTCTCGATGCGTACGCCGAGGTTCCATGCCCGGGCGGCCATCCGGTCGACGAGCTGCGCCCAGCCGCCGACGGGGTAGCGCGCCTCGGGTGGCAGCGCGGTGGCACGGCGCAGGCGTTCCTGGACGAAGGCGGCGGAGAGCGAACCGGGGTCGTGGTGGAAGAGGGCCACGGCCATGTAGTGCGCCGCCGCGCGGGCTCCCTCCTCGCCCACCTGGCCGGTGGCCCAGCTGAGGAAGTCGGCGTCGACGGGTGCCTGGCGGGGGCTGCGGCGGGCGAGGCGCAGCATGGGGAGGGGCGGGGTCCTGCGCAGCGCGCCGTCGCGGCGGAAGAAGAAGCGGGTGCCTTCGAGGGGCGGTACGGAGGCGAACGGGCCGAGGAGTTTCCGCTGTTCGAGCCAGGTCCAGTGCGGTCCGCCGCGGTACAGGGCGTGCGGTCCTTCGTTGGTGAGGTAGGGGCCGTCCGAGGTCCTGGCCCGTCCGCCGAGGGTGTGATGGGCCTCGTGGACGGTGACCGGGGCCCGGGACTCGGCGGCGGTGACGGCGGCGGTCAGCCCGGCGAGGCCGCCGCCGACGATGTGGATGCGCTGCATGGCTGGGTCTCCTCGCGGTGGGCGCTTCTGCATGGAGGACGGTTCGGACAACTGGTTCTGTGACACCTGGCCGGGCGGTGTCAGTGGTGTGCGTCACGATGGGGGGCATGGCACGTACAGGCAACAGGAGCGCCAAGGGCGCGGGTGCGAGGACCGGGGTGGCGGAGGCGCGGCGGCCGGAGGTGCGGCTGCCCTCCCTCGTCGCCTACGACGGTGAGGGGCTGGAGCCCGACGGGGACTACGACGGTGTGCGGTTCGAGGAGACGGATCTGGCCGACGCGTCGGGTCCCGGAGCGCGCTTCCTGGACTGCGAGCTGCGCGGATGTGCCCTGGACCGCACGGAGCTGGTGCGGGCCAGATTCATCGACTCGGTGCTTACGGGGGTGCGGGGCGTGGGCGCCGATCTCGCGGGGGCGTCGCTGCGGGATGTGGAGGTCGTCGACGCGCGGCTGGGCGGGGTGCAGCTGCACGGTGCGGTGCTGGAGCGGGTGCTCGTGCGGGGCGGGAAGATCGATTACCTGAATCTGCGCAAAGCACGGCTGAAGGACGTCGTGTTCGAGGGGTGTGTGCTGTCGGAGCCGGATTTCGGGGAGGCACAGCTGGTGCGGGTGGAGTTCCGGGACTGTGTGCTGAAGCGCGCCGACTTCAGTTCCGTCCGGATGGAGTCGGTCGATCTGCGGACGGTTGCCGAGCTGGACATCGCGCGGGGTGTCGAGCGGCTGGCGGGGGCGGTGATCAGCCCGTCCCAGCTGATGGAGCTGGCTCCGGCGTTCGCGGCGCAGATCGGGGTGCGGGTGGAGGCGTAGGGCTGCCGGGTCCGGGTGTCGTCAGAGGCGGGGGAAGCGTGCCTGGAGATCCCAGACGACGGGGTTGTCGGCGAGGCCTTCGTGCATGTCGGCCAGGTCGGCGATCAGGTCGTGGAGGAAATCACGGGCCTCGCGGCGCAGCAGGGAGTGGCTGAAGGTGAGCGGGGGTTCGTCGCCGGGCATCCAGTCGGCCTCGACGTCCACCCAGCCGAAGCGTCGTTCGAAGAGCATGCGGTCGGACGATTCGGTGAAGTCGAGCTCGGCGTACTGCTGGCGGTGCGAGCGGTTGCCCCGGGGGTCGCGGTCGATCTGTTCGACGATGTCGCAGAGTGCCCAGGCGAAGTCGAGTACGGGGACCCATCCCCAGGCTGTGGATACTTCGCGGTCGGCCTTGGTGTCGGCGAGGTAGACGTCCCCGGAGAACAGGTCGTGCCGCAGGGCGTGGACGTCCGCGCGGCGGTAGTCGGTCTGCGGGGGGTCCGGGAAGCGCCGGGAGAGGGAGTAGCCGATGTCGAGCACGGTTCGATGGTGTCATGCCGTGTGAGCGTCCCGCGCCGCCCGGCACCTGGGTGCCGTCGGCCGTCCGGCTGCGGGGACGGTCCGTCGCTGTGCGGTGGCCCCGGGCGGCTAGGGCAGCAGGCGCTGTTCCTTGGCGACGGCGACCGCGCCCGCCCGGGTGTCCACGCCGAGTTTCTCGTAGATCCGTCCCAGGTGGGTCTTCACGGTGGCCTCGCTGATGAAGAGGGCTCGCGCGATGTCGCGGTTGCCGAGACCCTGGGACAGCTGGCCGAGGATGTCGAGTTCGCGTTCGGTCAGGGCGGGCCGGGGGCTGCGCATCCGGGCCATGACCCGGCTGGCGACGGGTGGGGAGAGGGTGGTGCGGCCCTGCGCGGCGGCGCGGATCGCGGCGAAGAGCTCCTCCGGGCGTTCGGCCTTCAGCAGGTATCCGGTGGCGCCCGCCTCGATGGCGCGGGTGATGTCGGCGTCGGTGTCGTACGTGGTGAGGACCAGGACGTGGCCGGTCCCGGCGGCGGCGATGCGGCGGGTGGCTTCGACACCGTCGATCCCGGGTCCCAGCTGGAGGTCCATCAGGACGACGTCGGGGGCGAGCCGTGCGGCGAGGGTCACGGCCTCCTCCCCGCTGCCCGCCTCGCCCACGACCTCGATGTCGGGTTCGCCGCCGAGGAGGGCGAGCAGCCCGGCCCGTACGACGGCGTGGTCGTCGCAGAGCAGGATCCGTACGGGCGGAGTCATGCGCGTTCCTCCGGGGCGGGTGGGGCGGGCGTGGTGGCGGGGTGGGGCAGCGGCACGGAGGCGGACAGGACCGTGCCTTCGCCCGGGGCCGATTCGACGGTCAGGGAGCCGCCGAGCTGCTGGACCCGGGCCCGCATGGCCGGCAGCCCGTGACCGCGTACGCCGTCGGGCGGGCGGGGCGTCGGCCGGCCGGGGCTGAATCCCCGGCCGTTGTCGGCGATGTCGAGCACGACCCGGTCGCCGAGGTGGGTCAGGGTCAGCGCGGCGACGGTGGCACCCGCGTGCTCGGTGATGTTCGCGAGGGCGCCCTGCGCGATCCGCAGCAGGGCCGACTGCACCCGGTCGGGGAGCGTGGTGGCCGGGACGCCCTCCACATGGCAGCGGACGGTGAGGCTGCCGCGTGCCTGGGCGGTCTCCCGGGCGGCGAGGGCGTGCAGCGCGGCCTCCAGTCCGCCGCCCTCGGCAAGGTCGGCCGGAGCGAGGTCGTGCACGAAGCGGCGGGCCTCGGCGAGGTTGCGCTCCGCGATGCCCGTCGCCGTCAGGACGTGGCGCCGTGCGGTGGCGGGGTCGGCGTCCCAGGAGCGGTCGGCGGCCTGAAGCAGCATCTGCTGGCTGGAGAGGCCCTGGGCCAGGGTGTCGTGGATCTCCATGGACAGCCGCTGGCGTTCGGCGAGGGTGCCTTCGCGGCGTTCGGTGGCGGCCAGTTCCCGCCGGGTGCGAAGCAGGTCGTCGATCAGCTCGCGCTGACGCGCGGCCAGTTCCCGCTGGCGTGCGGCCTGGCGCTGCATGTGGACGAAGACGGCGGTGGCTACGGCGGCGACCGCGGGCGGGGCGAGGACGAGATTCGGGTCGAAGCCCGTGGCGAGGCTCAGCTGTGCGGCGACGACGAAGACGGTGAGAAGTGCGACGAGTGCCAGGGCGGCGCGCGGCGGCAGGATCCGCAGCCCCGTGTAGAAGAGCGGTACGGCGCACCACGCGAAGCTCGGCGCGAGGACGACCAGGACCATCCACACCGCGACGAGGATCCCGAGCCACGTCAGCCGGCGGGGTGTGGGGCGGGAGCCGAGTACGGGGCCGAGGAGGTACAGCACGGCGAGCACGGTCGACAGGGCGATGATCCAGGGGGTGCGGCTCTCGCCGGGGTGGCGCATCAGGAAGCGCGTGAGCGAGGCACCGAGCAGCAGGAAGAACGCGGCGTGCATGAGGAAGGCCAGCCACCGGGCGTCCGGGTCGCCCGCAAGGTCCGCAGGGTCGGCGGCGGGGTGGTGCACCGTGCTCCTGCTGCGGTCCGTCGTGCCCGGGTCGCCTGTCGTGCCCGCCGGGCCGGCCGGGTCCGTCGTGTCCGCCGCGCCCGGGGCGTCCGGTCCATCCGCCGTCCCGGGCCTGCCCGCGGCGCCGGGCGGATCCGTCGCCGCCCGCTCCGCGTCCGGCTCGCTTCCGTTCCGCGCCACCTCAGGTCCATCCGCCGTTCCGGGCCTGCCCGTGGCGCCGGGCGGATCCGTGGCCGCCCGCTCCGCGTCCGGCTCGCTTCCGTTCCGCGCCACCTCGTACCCCGCGCTTTCTCGACCAAGACCTGCGCTTGCCGCATCCCCGCGCTGCTGCTGACCTGCGTGGACACCCCATGGTCGCCCTCCGGGGCCACCTCCGCATCAACCGATCGGCTGACGGGGCGGTCAGCCGACGCGGGTGCGGCTTCCAGCCGGTACGCCGACGATACGGACCCGGGTCCGGCCGGAGGATCGATAGCGGAAGCCGAACGGTTCGAGGCAGAGCCGGAATCACCCGAGGAGACCACCATGAAGAAGATCTCGCTGCGCACCCGTGTCCTGACCGGTGCCGTCGCCGCCGCAGCCCTCGGCGCCGGTACCTTCGGCGCGATGTCCGCGAACGCGTCCGCCCCGGCCGCCGCGCCCGCCGCCGCCGTGAAGGCCGACGCCTCCGACCGGAATCTCCAGCAGTCCACCCACCTGACCGTCGCTGCCGCCACCAAGGCCGCGCAGGCCGCCCTGGACGCCGCCAAGAAGGAGAACCAGCGCATCTCGGTGGCCGTCGTCGACCGCAACGGCAACACGCTCGTCACCCTGCGCGGCGACGGTGCGGGCCCGCAGTCCCCCGAGTCCGCCGTGAAGAAGGCGTACACGGCGGTCTCATGGAACGCGCCCACCTCCGAGCTGGTCAAGCGCCTGGAGCAGGCTCCCAACCTGAAGGACATCCCCGGCACGCTGTTCCTCGGGGGCGGCTCGCCCGTGCAGGTCAAGGGCGCTCCGGTGGCGGGTATCGGCGTGGCCGGCGCCCCGAGCGGCGACCTCGACGAGAAGTTCGCGGCGGCCGGCGTCGCTGCCGTCTCGAAGTAACGGGACCGGCCCCCGGCCCCGCCGGGGGCCGGGAGGCTCGGACGCGTGGCTGGGCACCGCGCGTCCCCGGGAGCACCGCGCGGGCCTGGGAGCACCGCGCGGGCCAGGGAGTGGTGGCGCACCGGAGAGTGGCGCGCGTGCCGAGGGCCGGAGCGCGTGCCGTGGGCCCGTGCGCGTACCTAGGATCGTCTGCGTGCATCAGCAGACAGCAGCAGCCGTACGCCGCACCGTGCCCGGCCTCGCGCTGCTGGTCGCCGTGCTCACCCTGGTCTCGGGGTGCTCCGTGGACCTCGGCGGGAGCGCGGGCACACCAGGTGCGGCAGGGATGCGCGACCCGTACTTCCCCAGGCTCGGCAACGGCGGCTACGACGTCACGCACTACGACCTGTCCCTCGACGTCGACCCGACAGCTGCACGGCTGAGCGGCACGGCCGTGATCACCGCCCGGGCGACCCAGGACCTCAGCGCCTTCAACCTGGATCTCGCCGGGCTGGAGGTCCGGTCGGTGACCGTCGAGGGCCGGCCGGCCGCCGTGAACAGGGCGGGCTCGGAGCTGACGCTGCGCCCGGACCGCGCGGTCGCCGACCGCCTCCGCACGGGCAGCAGCTTCCGCACGGTCGTGAGCTATGCCGGCCCACCCCGCACCGTGACCGACGCGGACGGCTCCGAGGAAGGCTGGCTGCGGACCACGAACGGTGCGGTCGCGCTGGGCGAGCCGGCCGGTTCCATGGCCTGGTTCCCCGGGAACCACCATCCGGCCGACAAGGCCTCGTACGACCTCAGGGTCACCGTCCCCGAGGGGCGGAGCGCCGTCTCCAACGGCGAGCTCGCGTCCCGGCGTACGACCGGGGGGCGCACGACGTTCCACTGGCGTACCCGCGAACCCATGGCGAGCTACCTCGCGACCGTCGTTGTCGGCCGCTACACGGTGCGGGAGTCGGCTGCCGGGGGCGGCCTGCCGGTGATCACCGCCGTCGCTCCGGACGTGGACGGAGCGAGCGCCGGGGTGCTGGCACGGATCCCGGAGGTCATCGCGTGGGGGGAGAAGCGGTTCGGTCCGTACCCCTTCTCCTCGGCCGGGGCGGTCGTGGGAAGGCGCGGCGACGCGGGGTACGCGCTGGAGACCCAGAACAGGCCGTTCTTCCCCGGCCCGCCGGACACGGGGCTGCTCGTCCATGAGCTGGCCCACCAGTGGTTCGGCAACTCGGTCACGCCCGCGAGCTGGCGGGACATGTGGCTCAACGAGGGCTTCGCGACGTATGCGGAGTGGCTCTGGAGCGCGGACCACGACGGCGTTCCCGTCGCGGAGAGCTTCGACAGGGCGTACGCGGACGAGGCGAACTGGGCCTTCCCGGCCTCCCGTCCGCCGGGGCCCGCCGACCTGTCCCGGCCTCCGGTGTACGGCCGGGGCGCGATGGTCGTCCACCGGATCCGGCTGGAGATGGACGACGACGAGGCGTTCTTCCGCCTCCTCAAGGGCTGGCCCACGGCTCACCGGCACGGCAACGCGTCGACGGCCGACTTCACCGCCTACGCCGAGAAGGCGTCCGGCCTGGATCTGACGGAGCTTTGGGACACCTGGCTCCACGGCGGGAGCCGGCCGGCCCGAGGCTGACCGGCTCCCTGTGCCTTCCCCGTTACTTGACGTTGACGCCGGTCCAGGCCGCGTCGACGGCGGCGAGTTCGGCGCTGCCGGCCCCGAACAGGTCGGTCGCCGCCTTCTCGGTCGCGACGCGGGCTCCCGCGTAGTCGGTGCTCGACGTCATGTAGACCGAGAGCGCCTTGTACCAGATCTGGTACGCCTTCTGGCGGCCTATGCCGGTGACCGTGGAGCCGTCGGCGGTCGGGGAGTCGTAGTCGACGCCGTCGATGGTCTTGGCGCCGCTGCCTTCCGCCAGCAGGTAGAAGAAGTGGTTGGCGACACCGGAGGAGTAGTGCACGTCGAGGTCGCCGACGCCGGAGTCCCAGTAGTCCGCCGAGCCGCCGTCCTTGCTGGGCTTGTCCATGTAGCGCAGCGGGGTTCCGTCGCCGTTGATGTCGATCTTCTCGCCGATGAGGTAGTCACCGGGGTCGGTGGCGTTGTCGGCGAAGAACTCGACGGAGGTGCCGAATATGTCGCTGGTGGCCTCGTTGAGCCCGCCGGACTCGCCCGCGTAGTCGAGGTCGGCGGTGGCCGCGGTCAGGCCGTGGCTCATCTCGTGGCCGGCGACGTCGATGGCGGTGAGGGCGCTCTTGTCGTCGGCCCCGTCGCCGTAGGTCATGCAGAAGCAGCTGTCGTCCCAGAAGGCGTTGACGTAGCCGGTGCCGAAGTGGACGCGGGAGTACGCGGCGCGGCCGTCCCCGGCTATGCCGTCGCGGCCCAGCTCGGACTTGTAGAAGTCCCAGGTCTTCGCGGCGCCGTAGTGGGCGTCGACGGCGGCGGTCTGGCGGTCGTCGCCCGTGCCGTCGCCCCAGGTGTCGTCGGCGTCGGTGACGAGGGTGCCCGTGCCGGTCTGGCCCTGGTTCAGGTCGTACGTCTTGTGGCCGCCCCGGTCGCCGTCGGTCAGCTCGAAGCCCTGACCGCCCTGGCTGGTCGAGAGGGTGACCTCGCCGCTGTACTGGCTGTTCCCGGTGCCCGTCTCCACGGCCTCGAAGCTGTGCAGGCGCTTGCCGGTCGTGGCGTCCGTGATGAGGTGCAGCCGGCTGGGCGTGCCGTCCTCCTGGACACCCTTCCTGACGGTCTCGAATGCGAGCGCGGGCTTGCCGCTGCCCGCCCAGACGACCTTGCGCGCGTTCGCCGCGGCCTTCAGTCCCGGCTGTGTCGAAGGTACGGCGATACGGGCTTCGGTGGCCTTGTCCACGCCCTTGGAGGTGCCGTCCGCTGCGGTGTGGGTGACGAGGTCGCCGCCGAGGACCGGCAGCCCGGCGTAGGTGCGCTCGTAGCGGGTGTGCACGGTGCCGTGGGCGTCCTTGATGACGTCACGGACGATCAGTTCCTCCTGGCTGCCGAGCCCGAGGGACTCGGCGGCCGCCGAGGCGTCCGCCTGGGCGGCCCGCAGCGCGGTGCCGCGCCGGTCCGCCGTGTTCACGCCGAGCGCGGAAGCCCCGGCGGTGGTGCGGGCGGCAGAGGCTGTGTCGTCGGCGCTGCTGGGGCCGGCCGTGGCCGTACCGGTCTGGACGCCGACGACGACCATCGCGGCGACTGCGGTCAGGGCAGCGGTGCGACGGGCGTTCATGTGGGGGGTCATGCCTTCTCCGTTGCTCGTTCCTGTGGGGGGTACGAGCGGAGAGCGTGCCACCGAATGAACGAATTTGACGGGACGCCGACAATTGCCTCACAAGTTTTTGACCAGTTCTTGTCCGACTGGAGCGTGCCTGTGTCCGCTATGTGACGCGAACGCAGGGGAGCCCCCGGCCGACCGAGGTCGGGCGGGGGCTCCCGTGGGAAAGCCGCTACGTCAGAGGTTGACGCCGAAGTCCTGGGCGATGCCGCGCAGGCCCGAGGCGTAACCCTGGCCGACCGCGCGGAACTTCCACTCGGCGCCGTTGCGGTAGAGCTCGCCGAAGACCATGGCGGTCTCGGTGGCGGCGTCCTCGCTCAGGTCGTAGCGGGCGATCTCCGTGCCGCCGGCCTGGTTGATGATGCGGATGAAGGCGTTCCGCACCTGGCCGAAGTTCTGGCTGCGAGCCTCGGCGTCGTAGATGGAGACCGGGAAGACGATCTTGTCGATGTCCGCCGGAAGGCCCGCGAGGTTGACGTTGATCTGCTCGTCGTCGCCCTCGCCCTGGCCGGTGACGTTGTCACCGGTGTGGACGATGGTCTGGTCCGGCGTCGCCTTGTTGTTGAAGAAGACGAAGTGGCCGTCGGAGAAGACCTTGCCGGCGGTGTTGACCGCGATCGCCGAGGCGTCGAGGTCGAAGTCGGTGCCGGTGGTGGTGCGGACGTCCCAGCCGAGGCCGACCGTGACGGCGGTCAGGCCCGGGGCCTCCTTGGTGAGCGAGACGTTGCCGCCCTTGGACAGGCTTACAGCCATGGGAAGTCCCTTTCCTCGTCGTGTGCGGGCTTCGTGCCATCACGAAAGCTACCGTCACCCGTCCTAACGCAGACAAGTGACCACGAGGTTCCTGCTCGCTTTACTTTCTTTGCCGAACTTCTGGTCGAATGCTCGCAAAAGAAGGTGACGAACCGGCCGTGGGCCGGGGAACATGGGTGTCATGTCCGGGCCCTATGTCATCCGCGGTTCGGTCTCCTTGCCGGAGGCCGAACTCATGTGGCGTTTCTCGCGGTCCTCCGGGCCCGGCGGTCAGCACGTCAACACGAGCGACTCCCAGGTGGAGCTCCGCTTCGACCTCGCGGCGACCGACGCCCTGCCCGACGTGTGGAAGGCCCGTGCCCTCGAACGGCTGGCGAGCCGTCTGGTCGGCGGTGTCGTGTCCGTGAGGGCCTCGGAGCACCGCTCCCAGTGGCGCAACCGCGAGACCGCCGCCGTGCGGCTCGCCGCGCTCCTGGCGGAGGCCACCGCGCCGCCTCCCAAGCCGCGTCTCAAGAAGAAGATCCCGCGCGGCATCAACGAGCGCCGGCTGCGCGAGAAGAAGCAGCGGGGCGACACGAAGCGCGGGCGCAGCGGCCGCGACTGGTAGGGCCCAGCGTCGAGCGCCACGCCCTGATTCGAGCGGGCCCATCGTTCGAGCGCCCCGCACCGTTCGAGCGGCCCCATCGTTCCAGCACCGCGCACTGACCGAACGGGCCCACCGATCGGGCAGGGCCCACAGTTCCAGCGGACCCACCGTTCGAGCACCCCACACCGTTCGAGCGGCGCGCACTCTTCGAGCGGCGCGCACCGTTCGGACCCGGCTCATCGGCCGGCGGCGGGAAGCGGACCGGTTGCCCCGTGGCAGGGAGCGCGGGTCAGCCCAGCTGCCGGTAGCGGCCCTTGAAGTACGTCAGGGGCTCGCCGTCCGCGCTCGGCACCGACGCCGTCAGGACCCGGCCGATCACCAGGGTGTGGTCGCCGGCGAGTACGCGCTGCTCCGTGCGGCACTCCAGGGTGGTCAGCGCCCCGCCGACCAGGGGTGCTCCGGTGACCTCGCCCCGTATGCAGGGGATGTCCTCGAACAGCAGGCGGTCGCTGATCCGTCCCTTCATGGCGAACCGTCCGGCGATCTGCCGCTGTCCGTCGGTCAGCACGGACACGGCCCACAGGGGCTGTTCCGCCAGCAGGTCGTCCATCCGGGAGTCGTTGCGCAGGCTCACCATGACCAGCGGCGGGTCCAGAGAGACCGACATGAAGGCGGTCGCCGTCATCCCCACCTCCTCGCCCCGGCCGTGCTCGTCGAGCGGCGGCTCCTGCGCGGTGATCAGAACCACGCCGGCGGCCAGGCGGGACAGGGCGGCACGGAATTCGTCGTCGGTCACTCCTTCAGCATGAGGGACGGCTTCGGGGCGCGGGGTGGGGGGAGTCTTCTGCAGCACACGGGGCACGCTAGCGCCGCAGGGCGCGGCGTCGCATCGGGCCAGGGGACCAGCCTGGTCCTAGGACTCGGGAACCACTGTGCCGATTTGCGTTCGGTAAACAACAGGGGTCCCTGGAGGTGCCTCGGGCGTTCTTTACCATCTGTTGTGACTTGAGTCACAGAGAGCAATATTTGTTGACCCTGTGTACCGGGTGCACAGCTCACTGTGATTCAGTGGCCGTGACAGTGCAACAAGTACGTCGATATGAAACCTGGAGTTGCTGTCGAGGTCTCAGGGAGTGCGAGCAATGGAGGCCGAGTCGGAGCCGTACGTCCGCCTTGCGACCATGCGGCAGCTGCACCAGGCCGTCGCTGATCTCAACACGGCACGGAGCCTGGCGGACACGCTGCAGTCCGTGGCCGACGGCATCGTCACGGGGCTCGGTTACGAGCTGGGCTGTGTGAACCTCGTCCGCCCCGACGGTGATCTCGTGGTCGCCGCGTTCGCCGGCAACAGTGCCGCCGAAGCCCTGATCACCGGCCGTGTGGGCTCCCGCGAGTCCTGGGACCGCAGGCTGTCGATGGGCGAGGCGTGGGACGAGCTCCGGTTCATACCCCACACGGAGGGCTGGGTCCTCCTCGACGACGACGTACCCCAGTGGCACACCGAGGGTCCTGAGCCCCGCTTCGAGGACGAGTGGCACCCTCTGGACCGCCTCTACGCCCCCATGCACGCCTCCGGCGGAGGTCTGGACCTCCTGGGTGTCATATCCGTCGACAGGCCGCGCAACGGCCGCCGGCCCGGCGCCTGGGGCCGTGAGGCCCTCCAGATGTACGCCTCCCAGGCCGCCATTGCGATCAGTAACGCTCGCCTGCGAGCAAACATGCAGCGCGCCCTGGTCAGGCTGGAGCGCGAACAACAGGCGCTGCGGGCCAGTGAGGAATCCTTCCGGCAGGCGTTCGAGTACGCCCCGAGCGGCATGGCCATCGCCGAGATGGGCGGGGACCAGCACGGCAGGCTGCTGCGCACCAACGACGCGCTCTGCCGGCTCCTGGGCCGCCCCGCGTCGGTCCTGCGCCGCTACTCCTTCGCCGACCTCGTCCACCCCGAGGACATCGGCACCCTGCTCCGCACGTCCGCCGAGGGCGGGCGGGCGGAGCTGCGGCTGGGGCGCAGGGACAGCACGTACCTCTGGGTCTCGCTGCGCAACTCCGTGGTCGCCGACACCACCGACGGCCCGCGTTTCCTGCTCACCCACGTCGAGGACATCGAGGAGCGCAAGCGCAACGAGCTGAACCTCGCGCACCGCGCCTCGCACGACGCGCTGACCGGCCTGCCCAACAGTGCCGAGCTCCGCTCCCGGCTCAGCGCGCGACTGTGTGAGAGGCCCCACTCGGTCACCTCCACGGCGATCGAGGCACTGGACGCGGCGTACGGCGATGTCGAGAGCCCGGCGCACGCTTACCGGATGGACGGGTACGAGGGAGAGGTGGCGCCGGGTGTCGGCCCCTACGACCACCATGTGCACATCGTGGCGCCCGATCCGGCGCACGACGACGGGACCAAGGGGCTCGCGGTGCTCTTCTGCGACCTCGACGGCTTCAAGTCCATCAACGACCGCTTCGGGCATCACGCGGGTGACGCGGTTCTCATCGAGGTCGCCCGAAGGCTCACGACCTGCGTACGGGACGGTGACACGGTCGCGCGGCTCGGGGGTGACGAATTCGTCGTCCTCGCGGACGGTCTCGGGGCCGCAGATGCCGCGGATCTGGCCGTACGATTGCGTAACGCCATCATTCCGCCCATCAGGGTGGACGGCCGGGCAGTCAGGGTCGGGGCGAGTTTCGGTATCGGCTGGGCCGAGTGCGGCATGACGGACGAAGAGGTCCTGCACTCCGCCGACCAGCGGATGTATGTGGAAAAGCGGTCCCGGTCGAAGGTTCACCGCAGAGCCGGCTGACGTTCACGCCTTGGCTGTCCCCGTACACCGCCCGGTTTTCCGGGGGACCGAGGGCAATTCGACGCGTGCTCCGTTCGGGGTAGGCTCGGCCGGTCGGCGACGGCTGGCGACATGGTGAGGAGTGACCCAGGGATGACGGCCGGAAACAACGGCGCGAGCAAGCCCGAGGACGACGATCCGTTCGGCTATCTGTACGCGGACGGGCAGGCGGCAGGCGCACAGCCTCCAGGGCAGGGCGGCTACGGCTACCCCGGTCCGGCCGCGCAGCCCGGCAGGCCCAGAACGTCGTACAACCAGGTTCGGGCGGTCGGTGAGCGCCAGTACGGACAGGTCCCGCAGCAGCAGGCGTACGGCCAGCAGCAGCCGCAGTACGGTCAGCCGCCCCAGCAGTACGGTCAGCCGAATCCGCAGTACGCGGCGCCGGAGACCTACCCCGGTGGCGCTCCCACCGCGCAGCACGGGTCGGTGCCGGGCGGCGGCAGGAACGGCGGCCCCGGCCGTGGCGGCCCCAACACGAAGGCGCTGCTGATCGCGGCCGTCGCCGTGGTCGCGGTGGTGCTCATCGGTATCGGTGCGGCGCTGATGACGGGCGACGACAGCGATGGCAAGAAGGACGAGGCCGGTTCGTCGGCGGGTCCGGCCGACGAGGTCGAGGAGTCCCCGGAGCCGGAGAAGTCCACGAAGCCGTCCGAGGAGCCCGTCGATCTTCCCCAGCAGGACGCGGCGACGCTTTCGCTCGGGGGAACGGCCGCGCTGGACAACACGGTCAAGGGCGCCAAGAGCGCGAACGGCCAGTACATCAGTCTCAACGAGGTCGGCCGGTCGGCGACCTGGACGGTCGACGTGCCCAAGAGCGGCGCGTACACGCTGTACGTGACGTACGGCGTGCCGGGGAAGGACGCCAAGACGTCCCTCACCGTCAACGACGAGGACCCCCGCTCCATCAACATGAAGAACTTCGCGAACGCCGCGGAGGGCGACCTGGAGAAGGGCTGGACGACGACGTACGCGTACGTGCAGCTCGAGAAGGGGTCGAACAAGCTGATGCTGTCGTGCAACGAGGGCGACTCGTGTGACGCGAACCTCGACCAGCTGTCGCTGAAGTCGGGTCACGTCAAGGGCTAGCCCGCCGCAGGAGTTCAGTGCCACCGTCGTCCCGGTCATCGCCCAGCGAGCCGGGACGCGGTGGTTTCCGCGCGGATCCGGAAGGGGCACGGTGGTTTCCGCGCGGATCCGGAAGGGGCGTGGCGTCCACCGCTCGCCGGGGCGGGAGGCCGGGGCCCGCCGCTCAGGCGGCCGGGCCCTGCTGTTCGACGGTGACGCGGGCCAGCAGGTCCTCGTAGGCGGCGCGGTCGAACTCGCCCGCCGCCGGGGCCAGCACGGTGGCCGTCGACAGGGCCACAGCGCGTGCCAGCCGGTCCGGCCAGTCCAGCCCCTCGGCCAGCGCGGAGAGCAGTCCCGCAACGGCGGAGTCACCCGCGCCGGTCGGGTTGCCCTGTACGGGGGAGGGCGGTGCGGCCCGCCAGACGCCTTCGGGTGTGACGGCGAGGAGCCCGTCCGCGCCCAGTGACGCGACGACGCTGTGTGCGCCCCGGCGGCGGGCGTCGCGGGTGGCGCGCAGGGGCTCGCGGGCGCCGGTGAGCTGGGCGAGTTCGTCGGCGTTCGGCTTGACGAGGTCGGGGCGGGCGGCGATGCCGCGACGGAGGGGTTCGCCGGCGGTGTCCAGGAGGACGGGCACCCCGGCCGTGCGGGCGAGCCGTATGAGCTCGGCGTACGCGCCGACATGGATGCCGGGAGGCAGGCTGCCGCAGAGGGCGACGGCCTCGGACCCGGGGAGCAGTTCCTGGTACGTCCCGAGGAAGGCCGCCCATTCGCCGGCGCCGATGTGCGGGCCCGGCTCGTTCAGCTGGGTGGTGTCGCCGCCGGAGCGGTCGACGACGGCGACGGTGCGTCGGGTGTTCCCCGCGACGGTGACGAGTGCGTCGGTGGGCCGCAGGGGGAGGGCGCCGAGGAGTTCGCGGAGGACGGCTCCGGTGGCGCCTCCGGCGAAGCCGGTGACGACGGTGTCGTGGCCGAGCGCGGAGAGCACCCGGGCCACGTTGACGCCTTTGCCGCCTGGGCGTTCGGCCACTTCACGGACGCTGTGGCTGGTCTGCGGGACGAGGGCGGGGACGGCGTACGTCAGGTCGAGTGCCGCGTTCAGCGTGACGGTCAGTATCACCTGCACCGGCCCCCGGTTTCCCTCGTAGTCGGTTCCCGCGCCGTCTCCCTGAGGCGCTGACCTGGCGATCATGCCAAAGAGGCGGCGGCCGTCCCAGGCCTCCGGGACAACCGCCGTCTCTTCGTTACGTGTTCGACAGGGCCTTGGAGGTGGCGCACCGTCACCCGATGTGGGGTTCCACGATCCATTCGCCCCGGCGCATGACGCCCTTGACGGTGAAGTCGGCGTCCAGGACCACGAGGTCGGCGTCCTTGCCTGGGTCGAGCGAACCGACCCGGTCGTACAGTCCGAGGAGCCGGGCGGGGTTGGCGGAGATGGACCGGACCACGTCGTCGACGGAGATCCTGTCGATCGTCACGGCCCTGCGGAAGGCGGTGTCCAGGGTGAGGGTGGAGCCCGCGATCGAACCGCCCTCCACCAGGCGTGCGACACCGTCCTTGACCTCGACGGCGAGCGGTCCGAGCTCGTAGTGGCCGTCGCCCGAGCCGGCCGCGTCCATGGCGTCCGTGATCAGCGCCACCCGGCCGGCGCCGGCGTGGTGGTAGGCGAGCTCCAGGGCGGCTGGGTGCAGATGCGTGCCGTCGTTGATCAGCTCGACGGTGATCCGCTCGTCCTCCAGGAGGGCCGTGACCGGTCCCGGGTCGCGGTGGCCGATGGGGGGCATCGCGTTGAAGAGGTGCGTGGCGACGGTGGCGCCCGCTTCGATCGCCTCGACGGTCTGCTCGTACGTCGCGTCCGTGTGGCCGACGGCGGCGATCACCCCGTGCTCGGCGAGCAGCCGTACGGACTCGATGCCGCCCGGGAGTTCGGTGGCGAGGGTGACCATCTTGGCGCTGCCGCGTGCCGCGTCGAGCAGTTTGCGGACCTCGGAGGGGTCGGGGTCGCGGAGCAGTTCCTCGCTGTGGGCACCCTTGCGGCACGGTGAGATGAAGGGGCCTTCGAAGTGGACGCCGGCGAGTTCGCCCTGCTCGACCAGCTCGGAGAGCATTCCGGCCTGACGGGCCAGGAAGTCCATCTCGCCGGTGACGGTGGACGCGACGACGGTCGTCGTGCCGTGTTCGCGGTGTGCCCTGACCCCGGTCAGGACGTCCTCGGCGGTGCCGGTGGCGAAGGAGGCGCCGCCGCCGCCGTGGTTGTGGATGTCCACGAATCCGGGGACCACCCAGTGGCCCGAGAGGTCGACGGTGCGGGTGTCGTCCGACGTACTGCCGGCGATCCGGGTGCCCTCGACGATCACCCGGCCGTTCTCGACGGTGCCGGTGGGGAGTACCACCCTGGCCCCTGCGAGAACCATGCTGTCTGCGCGTCCGGCCATCAGGCGGATACCTCCGTGGAGAGTAGATCCCAGGCGAGCAGCCCTGCGCCCAGGCATCCGGCGGTGTCCCCGAGGGCCGCCGGGACGATGTGAGGCAGCTTCTGGAACGTGACCCGTTCCTCGACGGCCGCACGCAGTGGTGTGAACAACGTTTCCCCTGCCTCGGCAAGACCGCCACCGATGATGAGTGTGCGGGGGTCCAGCAGAGTGAGCGCGGTGACCAGTCCGGCGGCGAGGGCGTCGACGGCGTCCTGCCAGACGCGCAGGGCCGCCGGGTCGCCCGAGGCCACGGCCTTCGCGCAGTCCGCGGCGTCCGCCTCGGGGTCTCCCGAGGCCGCGGCCCAGGCCCGGGAGACCGCGGCGGCCGAGGCGAGGGTCTCCAGGCAGCCGCGTTGTCCGCAGCCGCAGTCCGGGCCGTCCGGCCGGACCACGACGTGGCCGATCTCGCCCGCGTAGCCGTGGGCACCCGCCTCGATGCTGCCCTCGATGCCGATGGCACCGGCGATCCCGGTGCCCAGCGGCACGAACAGGAAGCGGTCCGCGCCCTTGCCCGCGCCGATCCGTCCTTCGGCGAGGCCGCCGGTCCGGACGTCGTGGCCGAGCGCGACGGGTATGCCGCCGAGCCGTTCGCCGATCAGCTTCCGCAGGGGTACGTCGCTCCAGCCCAGGTTCGCGGCGTAGACGGCGATGCCGCGTTCCGCGTCGACGATGCCGGGTACGGCGACCCCCGCGGCGACGGCACCTTCGCCGAGGTGCTCCTCGCCATGGGCGTACAGATCCGCGGCGAAGGCCAGGATCGTCTCGACGACGGCCTCGGCACCGCGGTCCCTGCCGGTGGCCCGGCGCGCCTCGTGGAGCAGGGTGCCGTCGGCCCCGACCAGAGCGGCCTTCATTCCTGTGCCGCCCACATCGAGGGCGATGACGTGTCTCACGGAAGACAGTTTCGCCCGACGACCCCTAAAAGGTCTAGTCCACTATCGAGGTTTGTTGAGCACCCATACAAAACGGCCCTGCTAGATTGCCGAACCGATGCACCGGTGGTGTAGACCTCCGTGTGGACGTGAGGCAGGATCGCGGGCCCGTCGCCGGATGCGGCGACGCCCGCGTCGAACGATGTAGGGATGGGCAAGGCTGTGCAGCGGCGCTTTGTGGGTCTGACCGCGGTAGTGGCCGCACTCGGTATGACGGTGACGTTGTCCGGGTGCGGTTCGGACACCGGAGGCGGCGACGTCACCCTGCGGATGGTCGCGGCCGACTACGGCACCGGCGCGGAGAACAGCTCCCAGAAGTACTGGGACGACGTGGCCGGGAAGTTCGAGAAGGCCAACCCCGGTATCGACGTCGAGGTCAGTGTCTACTCCTGGAAGGACGTCGACCGCGAGGTCGCCGAAATGGTGAAGGCCGGCAAGGCCCCCGACATCGCGCAGATCGGGGCGTACGCCGACTACGCCGCGGCGGGCAAGCTCTACTCCTCCGACGAGATGCTGGCCATCCGCACCATCTCCAACTTCCTGCCCTCGCTCACCGACGCGGGCGAGGCCGGCAACAGCCTGTACGGCCTTCCGTTCGTGGCGAGCACCCGGCTCCTCTTCTACAACAAGGGCCTGTTCGCCGAGGCGGGCCTCGGTGCCCCGCAGACCTGGGACGACATCCGGAGCGACGCCACCGCGCTGAAGAAGAGCGGTGTGACCTACCCCTTCGCGCTGCCGCTCGGCCAGGAGGAGTCCCAGGCCGAGACCCTGATGTGGCTGCTCAGCGGAGGCGGTGGCTACACGGACGAGGGGGGCAACTACGCCATCGACTCCCCGGCCAACATAGCGACCTTCCAGTGGCTGAAGAACAACCTCGTGGACAAGGGCCTCACCGGCCCCGTCGCCCCCGGGAAGCTCGACCGGGCGAAGGCCTTCGACGCGTTCACCAAGGGCGAGGTCGGCATGCTCAACGGACACCCGACGCTGATGCAGGAGGCCGAGGAGAAGGGCGTCGAGGTCGGCATGGTCCCGCTGCCCGGTATCGAAGGGCCGACCAAGGGCTCGATGGGCGTCGCCGACTGGATGATGGGCTTCAAGCAGAACGGCCACCGGGTGGAGATAGGCAAGTTCCTCGACTTCGCCTACACGGACGAGAACGTGCTGGCTTTCGCCGACCGGTACGACCTGCTTCCCGTGACCAGCAGCGCCTCCGTCGCGATGGAGGCCGACAGCAAGCACGAGCAGCTGCACGAGTTCCTGTCGGCGCTGCCGAATTCGCAGCTGTACCCGTTCGGCAAGACGTCGTGGGCACAGGCCAGCGAGGCGATCAAGGAGAAGATCGGCTCCGCGGTCGAGCCCGGCGGCAACCCGGAGGGCGTGCTCGTGGAGATCGCGGCCCTGGCCAGGCAGGCCGAGAGCGCGGAATAGGTAGGTTGGCCGGTATGACCGCCGACCCCGCTGCCCCGCTCACAGGCCAGGAACGCGCGGTGCTGGCCCTGGAGCGGCGCTCCTGGCCGGGACCGGGCGCGAAGGAACGGGCGATCCGTGAGGAGCTCGGCATCTCGCCGGTCCGCTACTACCAGCTGCTCAACGCGCTCCTGGACGACCGCCGGGCGCTGGAGGAGGACCCCGTCACCGTGAACCGCCTGCGCCGGGTCAGGGAGGCGAGGCGGGGGCGACGCTGAACGCCGGACCGGGCGCGTCGTGTGCCCGGTCGTCCTCTCCCGCCGGACGGCCGGTTCCGGGGCACCGCCCTGGACCCCCTTGGCCGACGCCGGTGAGGCACGGTTCCGGCCCCTTGTCGACGGAGGTACGGCACAGTTCCGGCCCTTCGTCGACGGAGGTGAGCCGGATCCGGACCACACCATGAACCCCCGGTCACCGATACGCTCGGGCCATGGGTAATCCGGCACACCCCCTCCCGACCCCGTCCACCCAGGCCGGCCGCGAAGGCCTCGCCGCACTCCTCGCCCGCCCCTCCCGGGCGGTCGTCGCGCTCGACTTCGACGGCACGCTCGCGGACATCGTCCCGGATCCGGAACAGTCCCGCGCACACCCCGGCGTCGTCCCGGCCCTCTCCGCGCTCGCGCCCCAGGTCGCCGCCGTCGCCGTGATCACCGGGCGCCCCGCCGGCACCGCCGTGCGGTACGGCGGCTTCGCCGGAGCGCCCGGCCTGGACCACCTCGTCGTCCTCGGGCACTACGGCGCCGAACGCTGGGACGCCGCCACCGCGACCGTGCACGCCCCTGCCCCGGACCCCGGCGTCGAAGCCGCCCTGGCCGAGCTCCCCGCCGTACTGGAGGAGACCGGTACGGGAACGGACAGCGGCACCTGGATCGAGGAGAAGGGCCGCGCGGTCGCCGTGCACACCCGCCGGGCAGCAGACCCGCAGGCGGCCTTCGAGACCCTGCGCGCCCCGCTGGCCGGTCTCGCGGCCCGTCACGGACTGATCGTCGAACCGGGCCGCCTGGTCCTGGAGCTGCGCCCGCCGGGCATGGACAAGGGCGTGGCGCTGGAGGAGTACGTGAAGGAGGCCGGCGCCGAGACGGTGCTCTACGCCGGCGACGACCTGGGTGACCTGGCCGCGTACGCCGCCGTGGAGAAGCTGCGCACCCAGGGCACCGCCGGGCTGCTCGTGTGCAGCGGTACCGAGGTTCCCGAACTCGCTGAGCGAGCAGACCTGTTGCTGCCGGGGCCGGCCGCCGTGGCGGACCTGCTCCACTCCCTGGCCCGGCGGCTCACCCAGGGCTAGGGGTCTCCTTCAGCGCTTCCAGCTGGTCCAGGAACCACTGCTGCGGCGGCAGCGCCGTCGCAGCCATGGCCAGGCGCTTCGAGCGGGCTCCCCGCTCGTCGGAGTCCATCGTGAGCGCCTCGTGCAGCGCGGTCGCCGTCGCCGAAACGTCGTACGGGTTGACCACGATCGCGTCCTCGCCCAGCTCCTCGTACGCCCCCGCCTCGCGGGACAGCACGAGCGCGCAGCCGTCGTCCGAGACGACCGGGACCTCCTTGGCGACCAGGTTCATGCCGTCGCGGATCGGGTTGACCAGGGCCACGTCCGCCAGCCGGTACGCGGCCAGGGAGCGGGCGAAGTCGTCGTCGACGTGCAGCAGGACCGGCGTCCAGCTCTCCGTGCCGTACTCCGCGTTGATGCCGTCGGCGACCCGCTGGACCTCCGCCGTGTAGTCGCGGTAGACCGTGAGGTCCTGCCGCGAGGGATAGGCGAAGGCGATGTGCACCACGCGCTCGCGCCACTCGGGGCGCTCCTCCAGCAGGGCCCGGTAGGCGTGCAGCCCGCGGACGATGTTCTTGGAGAGCTCGGTGCGGTCGACCCGCACGATCGTGCGCCGGTCCGCGCCGACCTGTTCCCGCAGGACTTCCATGCGCTCGTCGACGTCGGACTCGCGGGAGCGGCTGCGCAGGAAGTCGGCGTCCGCGCCGAGTCCGTGCACCCCGATCCTGGTGCCGCCGGTGCCGCCGAGGATCTCCGTGCAGCAGCCGATGAAGGCGTCCGCCCAGCGACGGGTCAGGAACGCGGCGCGGTCGGCGCCCAGGATTCCGTTGAGCAGCTGCTCGCCGATGTCGTCGGGCAGCAGACGGAAGTAGTCGACGGGAGCCCAGGGGGTGTGCGAGAAGTGCCCGATCCGCAGGTCGGGGCGCAGCTCGCGCAGCATGCCGGGCACCAGTGACAGGTGGTAGTCCTGGACCAGGACGGCGGCCCCCTCGCCCGCCTCCTGGGCGAGTGCCTCCGCGAAGGCCCGGTTGTAGGACTCGTAGGAGGCCCACTGCCGGCGGAACTCCGCGTCGAAGACCGGCTCCAGCGGCGTCTGGTAGATCATGTGGTGGACGAACCAGAGCACCGAGTTCGCGATGCCGTTGTACGCGTCGGCGTGGACCCCCGCGTCGATGTCGAGCATGCGGACGCCCGGCTCGGACACGCCGCGCCGGACCGCTTCGCGGTCGCCGTCGCCGAGCGCGGCGCACACCCACAGCTTGTCGTCGACGGCGCTGAGACCGGAGACGAGCCCGCCGCCGCCCCGTTTCGAGTCGAGCGTGCCGTCCTCCCGCAGCGCGTACGACACCGGACCGCGGTTGGACGCGACGAGGACCTGGGCTGCGTGCTCGGAGACCATGTACCAGAACCTAGCCCGTTCGGGAAGCCTCCAAACGTGAAGTGCGTGCGGAGACCCGTGTGAGGAGCCGTCACGCCGCTCTGTGCGAGGCGTACTCCGCGATGTCCCGCATGGGCGGCCGTTCCTCGGTGTCCACCGCGTGGGTGTGCGGGACGAAGCCGCCCGGGCCGCGTTCGAACTGGGTGATCTCGGGCCTTACGAGCGGCCCCCGGGAGAGCCGCAGCTGCGCCGTGCGGTAGATCGCGGCCGCCATCCGGCCGAGGGCCTGGCCGTCCTGGTGGCGGTGCTTGCGCACTCCCACGTCCACCTGCGCCAGCGCGTCCAGGCCGACCGTGTGCAGTGCGTCGACGAGCAGGCCCAGCTCCACTCCGTAACCGACCGGGAAGGGGAGTTGTTCGAGCAGGGAGCGCCGCACCGCGTATTCGCCGCCCAGCGGCTGGACGAAGCCGGCCAGTCGCGGCCAGTGCAGATTGAGGAGCGGGCGGGCCACCAGCTCGGTCACCCGGCCGCCCTGGCCTGCTGTTCCGCCCAGGGGCCGGTCGTACATGGCCTTCACGAACTGCACCGAGGGGTCGGTCAGCAGCGGGCCGACGATGCCGGACACGAAGTCCGCGGAGAAGTCCTTGAGGTCCGCGTCGACGAAGCAGACGATCTCGCCGCTGGTCACCAGCAGTGACCGCCACAGGACCTCGCCCTTGCCGGGGAGGGCGGGGATCCGGGGGAGTATCGCGTCCCGGTGCACGACCCTGGCGCCTGCCCGCCGTGCTTCCCCGGCGGTGTCGTCGGTCGATCCGGAGTCGATCACCACCAGCTCGTCGACCAGCCGGACGTCCTCCATCAGCTCGCGCCGGATCTCCGCGACGATCGCGCCGACCGTAGCCTCCTCGTTCAGCGCGGGCAGGACGACGCTCACGCTCGAACGGTGCGGATCCCTCGCCCGCGCGGCCGTGAGACGGTCGAGCGGGCGGTCGGCAGCTGACCAGGAACGCCTGGTCAGCCAGCGTTCCACCTCTTCCAGCACGGTCGATACTCCCTGTATGTGATCCATCTCGCGGTTCGGACGACTATCTCAACCGTCCAGTGCTTCGGTTACAGTCTTGAACAACGCGGATGACCCTCGCATGTCGGGGTCGGTCCGCGGATAAACGCCCGGATCCATGGTCCGGTGCCATAGCGCTCATCCAGAGGGACTGAGGGAACGGCCCGTTGAAGTCCCGGCAACCCTCCTGCCGACCGCGAGGTCACGGTGGGGAAGGTGCCAATTCCGTCTTGTGGCGAAATACGTCGCAAGGAAGATGAGGAGAAAGGGCCTCCGCCATCATGGCCGTGCAGACAGTTGCAGCGAACACCAATTCTTCCGCCGTGGACCTCGGTCCCGCCGCAGCGCTTTCCTGCCGCGAATGCGGCGAGCGTTTCGAGCTCGGTCCCATTTTCGCCTGTGCGTCCTGTTTCGGGCCGCTCGAAGTGGCTTACGACCTGCCGAGCGGCTCCCCCGAAGAGCTGAAGAAGCGCATCGCCGAGGGACCGAACAACATCTGGCGCTACGCGCCGCTGCTGCCCGTCCCGTCCGATGTCGCGGACAAGCCCAACATCAACCCCGGTTTCACGAAGCTGGTCAAGGCCGACAACCTCGCCCGTGAGCTGGGCGTGACCGGCGGTCTGTACGTCAAGGACGACTCCGGCAACCCGACGCACTCCTTCAAGGACCGTGTCGTCGCCATCGCCGTCGAGGCCGCCCGCGCCTTCGGATTCACCACCCTCTCCTGCTCCTCCACCGGCAACCTCGCCGGCGCTGTGGGCGCCGCCGCGGCCCGCGCCGGCTTCCGTTCCTGCGTGTTCATCCCGCACGACCTGGAGCAGGGCAAGGTCGTCATGGCCGCGGTGTACGGCGGCGAGCTGGTCGGCATCGAGGGCAATTACGACGACGTCAACCGCTTCTGCTCGGAGCTCATCGGCGACCCGCTCGGCGAGGGCTGGGGCTTCGTCAACGTCAATCTGCGCCCGTACTACGGCGAGGGCTCCAAGACCCTGGCGTACGAGATCTGTGAGCAGCTCGGCTGGCAGCTGCCCGACCAGCTCGTCATCCCGATCGCGTCCGGCTCGCAGCTCACGAAGATCGACAAGGGGCTGCAGGAGCTGATCAAGCTCGGCCTCGTCGAGGACAAGCCGTACAAGATCTTCGGCGCCCAGGCCGAGGGCTGCTCGCCGGTCTCGACCGCCTTCAAGGCCGGACACGACGTGGTGCGCCCGCAGAAGCCGAACACGATCGCCAAGTCCCTGGCGATCGGCAACCCGGCCGACGGCCCGTACGTCCTGGACATCGCCCGGCGCACCGGCGGTGCCGTGGAGGACGTCAACGACGAGCAGGTCGTCGACGCGATCAAGCTGCTGGCCCGTACCGAGGGCATCTTCGCGGAGACCGCGGGCGGGGTGACCGTCGGCGTGACGAAGAAGCTGATCGACGCCGGCCTGCTCGACCCGGCCCTGACCACCGTCGTCCTGAACACCGGCGACGGTCTGAAGACGCTCGACGCGGTCGCCCCCACGACCGGCCTGTCGGCGACGATCCGGCCCAGCCTGGACGCGTTCCGCGACGCCGGCCTCGCCGCCGCCAACTGACCACCCGAGACCGAAGGAAGGCACCCACATGAGCGTCAAGGTCCGTATCCCCACCATCCTCCGCACCTACACGGGCGGTCAGGCCGAGGTCCCGGCCGAGGGGGCGACCCTCTCCGAGGTCATCGCGTCCCTGGAGGCGAACCACCCGGGCATCGGCGCCCGCGTCCTGGACGACCAGGGCAAGCTGCGCCGCTTCGTCAACGTGTACGTCAACGACGACGACGTGCGCTTCGAGGGCGGACTGGACGCGGCGACCCCGGACGGCGCCGGTGTCTCGATCATCCCGGCCGTCGCCGGAGGCTGACCGCCGCAAGGTCACGGGCCTGTCGGCCGGCCGAATGCGCCGCTTGACCCGTCGGCGGCCCGAATGCACCGCGTGAACAGAATGGCCTCCTCCGCGAGAGAAACGGAGGGGGTCATTCTGCATGGTTGAGCACGGTAGAGTTGGGGAAGTCCCCGCAGCTGCCCGCGCCGCCCGCATATGAGAATGCGCCCGGCCGCGACAAGAAGCAGCCAAAGTACGTGATCGCCTTGCGGCATAAGTGGCCTTTGTCAGGCCCGACTTGCCCTGGAATCCTGTGAATTCCCCCATTGCGTGCGGTCACCTGTGCCCAGAATTCTCGTCCGATTGACCTGTTGCAGAGGGCAGTTGGGCAGATACATTCGGCCGCGGTCGACGCGTTCCGGCGCACGCCACCCTCTCCTGTCGGAGGGTGAGTTCTGACCCGGGCCCGCGAAGTGCGGGCTCGTGCAAGGGCCAGTAATAGGGGAGTTAGGCATGGCTCAGGGCACCGTCAAGTGGTTCAACGCGGAGAAGGGGTACGGCTTCATCGCGGTCGACGGTGGTGCGGATGTTTTCGTCCACTACAGCGCGATCCAGATGGACGGGTACCGCACCCTCGAAGAGGGTCAGCGAGTTGAATTCGAGATCTCGCAGGGCCAGAAGGGGCCGCAGGCGGACATGGTCAAGCTCGCCGTCGGCTGAGCTCGGCGCGGTCGGCCAACGACACTACTCACGCACGTGAGGCCCGTACCTCCTATCGGGGGAACGGGCCTCACGTGCGTCTCCGTCCCCCTGTCGCGGCCTGCGGCGACGCCCCGAGGTTGTCCACATCCCGAAGAGGACGCTTGCACTCGCAGGGGTCGAGTGCTAATCATTGGCGTTAGCACTCTCCAGGTGAGAGTGACAGAAACTTGGACCGGGCCGGTGAGGCCCGCAGGCTTGGCGGGGCAAGGAACCGCCGAGCAAGCAGGCCGTCCGTCGCGGGCGCCACTCGGTCCGGAGAAATCCACCCCTGTCCGGGAGGACCACTTCACATGGCCAAGATCATCGCGTTCGACGAGGAGGCACGGCGCGGTCTCGAGCGCGGGATGAACCAGCTCGCCGACGCCGTCAAGGTCACCCTCGGCCCCAAGGGCCGTAACGTCGTCCTCGAGAAGAAGTGGGGCGCGCCCACGATCACCAACGATGGTGTTTCCATCGCCAAGGAGATCGAGCTCGAGGACCCGTACGAGAAGATCGGTGCGGAGCTGGTCAAGGAGGTCGCCAAGAAGACGGACGACGTCGCCGGCGACGGTACGACCACCGCCACCGTTCTCGCCCAGGCGCTCGTCCGCGAGGGCCTGCGCAACGTCGCCGCGGGTGCCAACCCGATGGCTCTGAAGCGTGGCATCGAGAAGGCCGTCGAGGCCGTCTCCGCCGCTCTGCTGGAGCAGGCGAAGGACGTGGAGACCAAGGAGCAGATCGCTTCGACGGCCTCCATCTCCGCTGCCGACACCGAGATCGGCGCCAAGATCGCCGAGGCGATGGACAAGGTCGGCAAGGAAGGCGTCATCACCGTCGAGGAGTCCCAGACCTTCGGTCTGGAGCTCGAGCTCACCGAGGGTATGCGCTTCGACAAGGGCTACATCTCGGCGTACTTCGCCACCGACATGGAGCGTATGGAGACGTCGTTCGACGACCCGTACATCCTGATCGTCAACTCCAAGATCAGCAACGTGAAGGACCTCCTTCCGCTGCTCGAGAAGGTCATGCAGTCGGGCAAGCCCCTGCTGATCATCGCGGAGGACGTCGAGGGCGAGGCTCTGTCGACGCTGGTCGTCAACAAGATCCGTGGCACCTTCAAGTCCGTCGCCGTCAAGGCTCCGGGCTTCGGTGACCGCCGCAAGGCCATGCTCGGCGACATCGCCATCCTCACCGGTGGCACCGTCATCTCCGAGGAGGTCGGTCTCAAGCTGGAGAACGCCGGCCTGGACCTGCTCGGCAGCGCCCGCAAGGTCGTCATCACCAAGGACGAGACCACGATCGTCGACGGAGCGGGTGACAGCGACCAGGTCCAGGGCCGCGTCAACCAGATCCGTGCCGAGATCGAGAACTCCGACTCGGACTACGACCGCGAGAAGCTCCAGGAGCGCCTCGCGAAGCTGGCCGGCGGCGTGGCCGTCATCAAGGCCGGCGCCGCCACCGAGGTGGAGCTCAAGGAGCGCAAGCACCGCATCGAGGACGCGGTGCGCAACGCCAAGGCCGCCGTCGAGGAGGGCATCGTCGCCGGTGGTGGCGTGGCTCTGCTCCAGGCCTCGGCCGTCTTCGAGAAGCTCGACCTGACGGGCGACGAGGCCACGGGCGCCAACGCCGTGAAGCTCGCGCTGGAGGCCCCGCTCAAGCAGATCGCCGTCAACGGTGGTCTCGAGGGTGGAGTCGTCGTCGAGAAGGTGCGCAACCTGCCGATCGGTCACGGCCTCAACGCCGCGACCGGTGAGTACGTCGACATGATCGCCGAGGGCATTCTCGACCCGGCGAAGGTCACGCGCTCCGCTCTGCAGAACGCCGCGTCCATCGCCGCGCTCTTCCTGACCACCGAGGCCGTCATCGCCGACAAGCCGGAGAAGGCCTCTGCGGCTGCTCCGGGCGGCATGCCGGGCGGTGACATGGACTTCTGATCCTCGGATCGGAAGCTCCACGCAGCTCCTGCTGCACCCGCAGTACCTGTACGACGCCGGCCCCCGGGATTCGTCCCGGGGGCCGGCGTCGTTCCGGTGGCACGGCGTCAGGGCGCCGCCGGTCCCAGGTCCGGCCCGCGCTCGGCGGTCCGAGCTCGGGGGCCGAAGAGGCTTCCGTCCGCCCGGCTTCCGGCCGGCGCGACGCTCCCACACCGTCGGGTCCGGGTGGAGGCCATCGGGAGGGGAGTCCGGGCATACCCGTTCCGTGCTCTCACAACCTGCGCCCGGAGCCCGTTCCAGGGCTTCTTTCTCGTCAAGACTCGAACGCATGGCGACCATGCGTTACGCCCAACTGCTGTCTGTGTCAGCTCTATTGACCCAGGGTTTCAAAAGTTTTACGTTCCTTGGCACCTGAGAGCGCTCTCAAGAGCTCTCCGCCCCCCATGACGAGGTGCTGCCCATGCAAGCCTCCTTCTCCAGACCAGCAGCGGCGACGGTCCTGGCCATCGCCCTGGCCGCTGTGGGCCTGGGTCCTGCCGCGTCCCCGGCGGCAGCCGCCACCATCCCCGCGGGTTCCGGCAGCTATACCGACAGCCGCCCCGCCGGTACCTCCGGTCCCACCACCAACACCGGCGCGCCGGTCACGCCCAAGCTCACGGCGGCGGCCAAGGACAAGCCGGTCCCGACGAACGACTGGTGGTCCTCCCTCGCCTACCAGCGCTACGGAGACAACCCGTACTCCACCCCGATGTACGGGCACCCGCTGACCTACCAGGCGACCTCCGGCGGACTGGAGGTCGGCTACCCGACCACGCCCGCGGTCGTCGGGGAGGGCCGCCAGTACGAGTACGCGCACAAGGCGGACCTCACCGTAGGCCTCAACGGTCTGAACTCCCCTGACACCAAGGCCGACGACTGGTCCGACTGGACGGTCACCCCCTACTGGTCGGACGGCACCCGCACCCTGCGTACGACCATCGGGCACGGCATGCCCTTCGTGTACGCCAAGGGCTCCGGTGGTGACGCCCGCATCACCACCGCCGGCAGCCCCACCGTCTTCGCGGACAACGGCAACGTCCTCGGCATCACGGTCGCCGGCCACCACTACGCCCTCTTCGCCCCGACCGGCAGCGACTGGGCCGTGTCCGGTTCGACGATCACCGCCGGTCTCGGCGGCAAGGACTACTTCTCGCTCGCCGTGCTGCCGTCCACGGACGCGCTGGCGACCTACCGCAAGTACGCCTTCAGCTTCGTCACCGGATCCAAGGTGGCCTGGGAGTCCGCCGGCGGCACGGTCAAGGCGACCTACAGCCTGACCACGGAGGCCAAGGAGGGCACCGAACGCGGCACGATCCAGGCGCTGTACCGCCACCAGTGGCTGCACACCACCGACGCGCTCACGCCGTACACGTACGTCTCACCGCGCGGCACCATGAAGGTGCGGGAGTCCGCTTCCTTCACCACCAGCCAGAAGAACCAGGGCGTGCTGCCCGCCCTGCCCGCGTCCGGCGGGGTCGACAAGGCGCGGCTGACGGGCTATCTGAACGAGGTGGCGAACGCCTCCGACCCGTTCTCCGGGGCCAGTGACACCTACTGGACCGGCAAGGCGCTCGGCCGCCTCGCCCAGCTGGTGCCCGTGGCCGACCAGATAGGGCAGACCGGCATCCGGGACAAGCTGCTCGGGCTGATGAAGGGCCGCCTCCAGGAGTGGTTCACGGCGGGTGGCGCGGCGGAGTTCAGCTACGACAAGAACTGGAAGACGCTCACCGGCTACCCGGCCTCGTACGGCAGCGACACCGAGCTGAACGACCACCACTTCCACTACAGCTACTACGTCTACGCGGCGGCGATCGTCGCGCAGTACGACCAGGCGTGGGCCGCGGACTCCGCCTGGGGCACCATGGTCAAGACCCTGGTGCGGGACGCCGCCAACCCCAGCCGCACGGATGCCGCGTACCCGTTCCTGCGGGGCTTCGACGTGTACGCGGGCCACAGCTGGGCCTCCGGCCACCAGGGCTTCGCGGCGGGCAACAACCAGGAGTCCTCGTCGGAGTCGATCAACCTCAGTGCGGGGCTCGTCCTGTGGGGCGCGGCGACGGGTGACACCGGGCTGCGCGACCTCGGCAGCTACCTGCTGACCACCGAGTCGGAGGCGATCACGCAGTACTGGTTCGACGCCGACCAGCAGGTCTTCCCGGGCTCCTTCGGGCACGACACGGTCGGCATGGTGTGGGGCAGCGGCGGTGCGTACTCCACCTGGTGGACCGCGAACCCGGAGGAGATCCACGGCATCAACGTCCTCCCCGTCACCGGTGGTTCGCTGCACCTGGCGCGCGAGAAGGCCGCCATCAAGCGGAACATCGCCGAGATGGAGCGGGAGAACGGCGGTCCGGCCGTCGAGTGGCGGGACCTCCTGTGGGAGTTCGAGTCGCTGGCCGATCCGGCGGCGGCCAAGGCCAAGTGGGACGCGGGCAACGCGGGCTACACCCCGGAGCAGGGTGAGTCCAAGGCGCACACGTACCACTGGATCACCACGCTCGACGGCGTGGGCGCGCCCGACCTGACCGTCAGCGGGGACATCCCGACGTCGGCGGTCTTCACCAAGAACGGCGTCCGCACGTACAGCGCCCACAACCACGGTTCCACCGCCCGCACCGTCACCTTCTCGGACGGCGCGAAGCTCTCGGTACCGGCCCGTTCCGCGGCCACCGGCACGGGTACCGGCGGCGGGGAACCCGACCCCGAGGAGCCCGGCCCGTCCACCGGCAACACCTTCCGGCTGAAGTCCGGCGGCACCCTCACGACCGCCACGGACGGTGCGGCGGGAGCCGACACGCTGGCCTCGGCCGACGGCGTCAACCGGGACGGCACGCCGTACAGGGCGACCGTCTACGAGATCAAGAAGGTCGACGGAACACTCGCGGCGGGTGCGTCCACCGCCTTCCGCCTGCGGGTCGACGCGGGTACGAAGGTGGGTCTCGCCCCGCAGGTCAGGGTCAGTTACGACCTCACCGGCGACGGAACCTTCGACCGGGCCGAGACCTTCCGCTACTTCGCGACCGACCCGGTCGCGGGCTGGGAGGAGTACACCCAGGCCGTGGGTACCGGGTCGGTGACCGGAAGCCTGGGCAACCTCAAGGGCGGCACGGTCCGCCTGGAGATCTGGAACGCGCTGGGCAACGGCACGTCCCAGGTGCAGACCGGCACCGACGCGGCGGTCGTGAAGATCCCGTTCAGCTAGGAGCCAGGGGTCTTCCGTCCGGATCGAGCTCGGTGTGATCCGGACGGGAGGCCCGGGTGGGCGGCGGGTCCCGGTCTCTCAGGCCGAGGCCCGCCGCACGAGCGTGGTCGGGGTGATCACGGAGCCGGGGCTGTCGGCCCCCGTGCGGGCCCTGTCCAGACCGCGCAGCAGCAGCCGGGCCATCAGCTGCCCCTGGCCCTCGATGTCCTGCCGGACGGTGGTCAGGGGCGGATCGGCGGTCTCGGCCACCGAGTCCATGTCGTCGAACCCGACCATGGCGACCTGCCCGGGCACCGCGATCCCGCGCTCGCGCAGCACTCGCAGGGCGCCCGAGGCCATCAGGTCGCTGGCCGCGAACACCGCGTCCAGGTCGGGCCGCCGCTCCAGCAGTTCCTCCATCGCCCGCGCCCCGCTCTCCACGGTGAACGCGCCCTCGGCGACGAGCGTCGGATCCGTCTCCAGCAGGATGTCCCGGTAGCCGTCGAGCCGGTCCACGGCCGAGGTCTGGTCGGGCGGCCCCCCGATGTACGCGATCCGTTCCCGCCCGAGGTCCCGCAGATACCGCACGGCCGCCCGCGCCCCGCCCCGGTTGTCGGCGTCCACGTAGTGCACGGCCCGGTCGCCGGGGCCCGCCGTCCAGCTCGGCCGGCCTCCGTAGACCGTCGGTACCCCGGCCCGCCGGGTGATCGCGGGAAGCGGGTCGTCGGTGTGCAGGGAGAAGGCGAGGGCCCCGTCGACATGGCCGCCGGACAGGTAGCGCGCGATCCGGTCGAAGTCCCCGGGCCCCTCCACGATCAGCAGCACCAACTGGGTGTCGTGGGCGGCCAGCTCCTTGCTGATGCCCCGGAGCTGCCGGGAGAAGAACGGGTCGGAGAAGATCCGGATCTCCGGCTCGGCGATGACCACGGCCACCGCCCCGGTCCGCCGGGTCACCAGCGTCCGGGCGGCGTGATTGGGGACGTACCGGAGCTCCTCGACCGCCTTGAGGACCTTGTCCACCAGCGGCTTGCGGACCCCGTCACCCCCGTTGACCACCCGGGACGCCGTGGCGCGGGACACGCCCGCCAGCGCCGCGACAGCTTCCAGGGTGGGCCGGGACCCGGGGTGCTGCTCAGGCAAGGCGGGCGCTCCTCGTCACGGGGCGGCGGCGCGGGCGGAGACAGGCACCGCCTGGTCGCCCACAGCGTAATGCCGGGGTCCGTAGGGCTGAGAGCGCTCCCGGGCCGATGTCCGCAGGAGCGTGCCGGTGCCGGGCGGCGTTCCGTCCGACAACCCCCTGATTCTCTGTCATGACCCTGGTGGATCGCGCGATCCACCTCCACAATGCGGATGGGAGCGCTCCCATCCGGCTCCCGTGTTCCGGAGCGCCCGCTCCCCACCGCTTCTGTCGACGAAAGGCCTTCCCGGTGAATGCCTCACCACCCTCCGCACGGCCCGCGCGCGTCCGCCCCCGGCACGGGCGGCGCGCGTTCGGGATGTCAGCCGCCGTCTTACTGTTCGCGGCGGCGCTGGCCGCACCCGGCACCGCCCTGGCCGAGGACGCCGAACCCGGCCCCGAGCAGATCACCAACGGTGACTTCGCCGCCGGCACCGCCCCGTGGTGGTGGACGGCGAACGCGCCGGCGGCCGTGTCGGACGGCCGGCTGTGCGCCGAGGTGCCCGCCGGTACGGCCAACGCCTGGGACGTCATCGTGGGCCAGAACGACGTCGCGATCGCGGCGGGCGAGAGCTACGAGCTGTCCTACACGGCCAGTTCGACCCTGCCCCTGACCGTCCAGACCAGGGTGCAGGAGCCGGCCGAGCCGTACACGACGGTGCTCGCCACCGCGGACCCGGTGGGTACGGAGGCCACCCAGGTGACCCGTACGTTCACGGCCTCGGTGGACCAGCCGGCCGCGTCGCTGCAGCTGCAGATCGGCGGCGGTGAGCGGGCGACGACCTTCTGCCTGGACGACGTGTCGCTGCGGGGCGGCGCCGAACCGCCCGTGTACGTACCGGACACCGGGTCTCCCGTGCGGGTCAACCAGGTCGGCTACCTGCCCCGTGGGCCCAAGAGCGGGACCGTGGTCACCGATGCCGAGGCGCCGCTGACATGGACGGTGAAGGCCGGGGACGGCTCGACGGCCGCCACCGGTGAGACCGTTCCGCAGGGCGAGGACCCCAGTTCGCTCCAGCGGGTCCACACCTTCGACTTCGGCGGTCTCACCGAGGCGGGTGACGGCTACACCGTGGAGGTCGACGGCGAGGTGAGCGAGCCGTTCTCGATCCGTGGTGACCTGTACGACGGGCTGCGCTCGGACGCGCTGGCGTACTTCTACCACAACCGCAGCGGCACCCCGATCGAGGCGGACCTGGTGGGTGAGGAGTACGCGCGCCCGGCCGGTCACATCGGTGTCGCGCCCAACAAGGGCGATACGGACGTCCCCTGCCAGCCGGGCGTGTGCGACTACCGGCTGGACGTGTCGGGCGGCTGGTACGACGCGGGCGACCACGGCAAGTACGTCGTCAACGGCGGCATCTCGGTGGCCCAGCTGATGTCCACCTACGAGCGCACCCTGACCGCCCCGGACGCGGAGTCGGCACAGCTCGGCGACGGTGAGCTGCGGGTGCCCGAGCGCGACAACGGGGTGCCCGACATCCTGGACGAGGCGCGCTGGGAGATGGACTTCCTGATCAAGATGCAGGTCCCGGCCGGTGAGCCGCTGGCGGGGATGGCCCATCACAAGATGCACGACGCCCAGTGGACCGGGCTGCCGATGAAGCCCCATCTCGATCCCCAGCAGCGCGAACTGCACCCGCCGTCGACGGCGGCCACGCTGAACCTCGCGGCTTCGGCCGCCCAGTGCGCACGGCTCTACGCCCCCTTCGACAAGGCCTTCTCGGACCGCTGCCTGCGGGCCGCCGAGACCGCGTGGAGCGCGGCGAAGCAGCACCCGGACGTGCTCGCCGACCCGAACGACGGCACCGGAGGCGGCGCGTACAGCGACAACGACGTCTCGGACGAGTTCTACTGGGCCGCCGCGGAGCTGTTCACCACGACGGGCAAGGACACCTACCGCCAGGCGGTGCTCTCCTCCGGCCTGCACGGTGACGCGGACGCCGTGTTCCCGGCGGGCGGCGGCATCTCCTGGGGCTCGACCGCCGGACTCGGGGCGCTCACCCTGGCCACCGTGCCCAACGCCCTGACCGCCGAGCAGCTGACCGGGGTGCGCGCCGTGGTGACCACGGGCGCCGACCGCTACGCCGCGCAGTCCCGTGAGCAGGCGTACGGGCTGCCGTACGCGCCGAGCGGCGAGGACTACGTCTGGGGTTCCAACAGCCAGGTGCTCAACAACATGGTGGTCCTGGCCACGGCCCACGACCTGACCGGTGAGACCGCCTACCAGGACGCCGTGCTGCGGGGCGCCGACTACCTGCTCGGCCGCAACCCCCTCAACCAGTCGTACGTCACCGGCTACGGCGAGCGGGACTCCCGGAACCAGCACCACCGCTTCTGGGCGCACCAGAACGACGCCACCCTGCCGCACCCGGCGCCCGGTTCGATCGCGGGCGGGCCCAACCTCACCGCGATCGCCTCGGGAGACCCGGTGGCCGCGGAGAAGCTGAGCGGCTGCGCCCCCGCCATGTGCTACATCGACGACATCGGCTCGTGGGCGACCAACGAGATCACCATCAACTGGAACGCGCCGCTGGCCTTCATCGCCTCCTACCTGGACGACGCGGGCGAGGGCGGGCAGGCCGCACCGGCCCGCACGTGCGAGGTCACGTACTCCTCGCACCCGTGGAACAGCGGCTCGACGGTGACGGTCCGCGTGGAGAACACCGGCTCGGAGCCGGTCTCCCCGTGGTCGCTGACCTGGCTGCTGCCCGGCGAGCAGCGACTGAGTCACACCTGGAGCGCGCAGTTCGACCAGCACGGCCGCACGGTCAGCGCCAGGCCGCTGTCGTGGAACCGGACCCTGGCACCGGGTGCTGCGGTCGACTTCGGCTTCAACACCTCGGCCGCGGCTCCGGCACCGGACCCGGGATCCTTCAAGCTGAACGGCCGGGCCTGCGCGGCGGGCTGATTCAGGCGTACGCGTCCTGAGCGGGCCCGGGGCGGCAGTCCTTCGCGGGGTGCCGTGCCCGGGTCCGAGCCGTACGCGGCTCCGAGGTGTGCCTCAGCGCCTGTTCCGTACGCCCCGGGCGTGTCCGGTCCGCTCCGGCCGGGGGACGAGTCCTGCCCGGACCGCGGCCACCCGCTCGCGTACGCCCTGGGTGGGCACGGCTCCGGGCGGGCAGGCGGGCGCGTTCACCGCCTCGCCCCTGCACGGTCCGCAGAGCCCGCCGCGCAGGGCCTCGGGACTGCCCGGCGCACGGCATTCGCCGCATTCCAGGCTGAGCAGTGCCGTCCGCCGTTCCGGAGCCGGCCGGTGCGGGGGCAGCTTGTCGGTCAGCCGCCTGCGGATCAGCGAGGCCGCGTGATGGACCGGTACGGGAAGCCCGTCGGTCAGTGCGCGCAGCAGCTCCGCCTCCGTGGCGCCACGCTCGAACCACTCGCCGACCTGCGGCTCCAGGCTCGCGCATTCCGCCGCCGACAGGCTCAGCGCGGGCGCGGTGCGCCCCAGGGCGGCGAGCAGGACGAAGGCCCGGGACCGGGTGGGCTGTCGGCGCGTCTCCTGCGGGACGTCGCCCCGGACGAAGGCGGCCCACCAGTCGTCGTCGCGCGCGGTCCGGGAGAAGAACGTCCGGGTCACCCAGAGCATGACCTCGTCGGTGGCGAGGCACTCGCTGCCCCGGCGCAGGTGTCCGGCCGCCTGGAGCCTGTTGAGCGCGGTCCGCAGGGCGCACTGCCCGTACGGGAGCCACTTGGCCAGCGTCTTCACGGAGATGTCGGAGCCGTCCGGCAGCCGGTCGATGTACGCGGCCACGGCGGCCTCACGGGGCGGCAGGTGCGAGAAGTCGCGCTCACCGCGCGGGCGCTGGTCCGGGGCGGAACGCTTGCCGTAACCGGGGTTCGCCATGGGGTGCGGGAGCACGTGGGGGGAGGAGGGGGCGGCACTAAGCTGGTCGACAGCCATCAGATCGCTTTCCTTCACTAGTCGATCTCGTTGGTCAGACCCCTGTCCGGTGTTCCCGCACCGACGGGGGTCGTCTTGTGTCCGCACGCTAGAGCGTCGCGACGGTCCGTCGCAAGTCGGTCACAAACGGTCAACTGGGCAGGTGGGGAGGGTGGGTGGGTGGGAAGAGGCCCGCCAACCATTCCCTGGAAAGAGCGCTCGGAGTCCGTGGCTTGAGCCCCGGGGTCAACGCGGGCGGCCCGCGTCCCCGATCGGATGGTGTCCCCCGCGAGGCCGGGCGTGGCGCGGTGCGAGATCGCCAGGATGGCCGGTGACGGCGCCCTGACCAGCAGGTCCGGAGGCAGGGGCACCCGCATGCCGTCGACCGACCCTCACAGGAGTGACCGTGGCGAACGAGCTGAAGTACGGCGACAAGATCCACCTGCAGAACGGCTACAACAGCTGGGCGGGCGGCTACCTGGACAGCAACGGCCACAGCAGCGACTCCGGCGGCAAGTACGCCGTCTCGACCGCCGATTCCCCCACGCGCGGGGAGGGGACCGGCACCTGGGAGGTCCTTTCGCCGACCGGTAAGGCCGCCGGTACCCCGGTCGTCAGCGGCGACGTGATCCAGCTGCGCAACCTCTACGGCGGGGACGGCGGTTACCTCGACACCAACGGCCACGCCTCGGCGGACCAGCGCAACGCGGGTGCCAAGTACAACGTCTCCACGTCGAAGGACCAGGACCGCGCACCCGGCACCGGCCGCTGGCGCATCACCGCGCGCAGGTCCACGCCCGCCGACGGGAACATCCGCCCCGGTGACGTCATCCACCTGTGGAACCTCTACGCCGACAACGGCGGCTTCCTGGAGACCAACGGCGGCGGCCCGTCGGGCGGCAAGTACGACGTCTGCACCAACGCCTACTCCAACCGCGCGCAGGACGTGGCCGACTGGAAGGTCCAGCGCCCGTAACAGGCAGGGAACCTCGCGTCACGGGGTCTGCCGCACCGCTCGCGAGCCCCGTGCGTCACCGCGTGCCGGGGCCCGTCCTGCGGCGGATCGTCCGGCGGGCCCGGGTCGTTCACCCTTCGGGCCGGTGGCCGGTCCGCCGGTGCTCAGCGCGTCCGGATCGAGTGCCGCCCGTCCTTGTCGACAGCCCGCAGTTTGTCGGGGTTGGCGACGTTGTGGATGGCGGAGATCCGCCCATCGGCGTCGAAGTCGAAGGTGACCGTGGCCATCACGCGGTCCGGCCCGCTGGTTCGTCTTGCGTGCGCTCATCGCTTCCGCCTTCTCTCGCTTCTTGACGACGCCCACGGGACGCAAGCTCCCCGTCGATCTGTGACACGGGAAAATGTGGCCTGCGCCACGTGGCGGAGGCGGCGCGTGGGGTCGCCTACGCGGGGATCCGGTCGAGTCCCAGAGGCGCGGGAGGCGGCAGCGGGGCCGTCGCCCCGGCGCGGAAGGACTGGAGGAGGTAGGCGACCAGGCGCCTGGACGCGGCGGGGGCGTCGTCGCCCGCCCCTGCGGTGGCACCGCAGTTGGCCAGCATCACCAGCGTGATGTCGTGGACGTCGAAGTCCGGCCGCAGCCGGCCGCTGTCCTTGGCCCGCCGGATCAGCAGGGCCAGGCTTTCCTCGGCGCGGGCGCGCTCCTCGGCGTATTCGGCGTGCTCGGGGAACTGGGACAGGAACGCCTCGGTGAAGCCCCGCTCCGTCGCCTGCATCATGCAGACGTTCTCGACGACCGAGCAGAAGCCGCGCCACGGGTCCGGATCCGCCAGCCCTTCGTCGAGGACCGCGACACAGTGGGCGAGTTGTTCGGCGAACGCCTCGGACACCAGCGCGGCACGCGTCGGGAACCGCCGGTAGAGCGTGGCGACCCCGACCTTCGCCCGCCGGGCGATCGCCGCCATGGGCACGTCGATCCCGTGGAGCGCGTATGCCTCGCGAGCGGCGGTGAGGATGCGCTCGCGGTTCTCCCGGGCGTCCGCGCGCAGGGTCTCCGGGGGCTTCTGAGAAGGCTGAGCAGGCATGTTTCTCACTTCGGTCCAAATGGAGGGTGTCATCCACTTACCCGTTTAGCGTGGGACGTATGGACGATATGCGCGCAGCGCTCTACGACCGGTACGGGCCCCCCGAGGTGCTGTACGAGGGCCGGGTCCCCGTGCCGGAGCTCCAGCGGGGCGAGGTGCTGGTCCGCGTCCACGCGGCGAGCGTCAACGGCGGTGAGCTGTACGGCCGGGCCGGACGCGTCCGCCTCGTGACGGGCCGCCGCTTCCCCCTGCGTACGGGGATGGACTTCGCGGGCGAGATCGCCCGGGTGGACGGCGCGGTGAAGGGGCTGCACGAGGGCGACCGGGTGTGGGGACTCCTGGGCCGCAGATTCGGCAGTGCCGCCGAGTACGTCGCGGTCCGGCCGGGCCGGCTCTCCTACGCCCCCGAGAACATCTCCCTCGTCGAGGCCGCGTCGCTGCCCGCCGGGACGACCGCCGTCACCGCGCTGGAGACCGAGGCTCGGCTGAAGCCGGGGGAGCGGCTGCTGGTGCGGGGCGGCGCGGGCGGCGTGGGCAGCGTCGCCGTCCAGCTCGGCAAGGCCTTCGGAGCGCACGTGACCGCGCTGGCCGGCGGGAGGAACCTCGACTTCGTACGGGAACTGGGGGCCGACGAGGCCTACAGCTACACGACGACGGGGCCTGAGGACCTGCGGCCCTTCGACGTCGTCCTGGACACCGTCGGCACCGAACACCGGGCCTTCCGGAAGCTGCTGGCTCCCGGCGGACGCATGGTCTCCATCGCCTTCGACATCGACCGCCCGGCCGCGAGCCTCTCCTATCTGCTGGCCTCCTCGGTCCACGGTTCCCGCCGGGTCCGCTTCTTCAGCGGCAATCCGAAGCACGACCTCTTCGCCAAGCTGGCCGCCTACGTGGAGAGCGGCGCGATCCGCCCCGTGGTGGACACCGTCCACCCGCTCTCCGGGATCGCCGCCGCACACCGGGCGCTGGAGGCGGGCGGCGTACGCGGGAAGCACGTGATCCAGGTGGTCTGAGACGACCCGCGTCCCGCATCCGGGTCGGTGTCACGCACCCGGGCCCGCGTCACGCACCCGGGCCCGCGTCCCGCAGCCGGGCCGGTGTCACGCAGCCGGGCCCGCGTCACACACCCAGGCCGGCGTCCCGCGCCAGCAGCGCGGCCTGCACCCTGTTCTCGCACTCCAGCTTGGCGAGGATGCGGCTCACGTAAGCCTTCACCGTGGCCTCGCTCATGTGGATCCGCTGGCCGGCGTCCGCGTTGGACAAGCCCTCGCCCAGGAGGGCCAGGACCTCACGCTCACGGGCCGTCAGCTTCTCCAGCCGGCGGCGGGCGTCCTCCGCGCGCCGCGTGGTCCCGCCGGAGGCCAGCGAGTCCACGACGTGCCGCGTGGCGCCCGGCGAGAGATACGCCTCCCCGCCGGCGGCCGCCCGCACGGCCCGCATGAGCTCCGCGGGCGCCGAGTCCTTCAGCAGGAAGCCGGCACTGCCCTCGGTCAGGGCCCGCAGCACGTTGTGCCGCTCCCCGAACGTCGTCAGTATCAGCACCCGCACCTGAGGGGCTGTCCGGCGCAGCTCGGCCAGGGCGGTCAGCCCGTCCATGACCGGCATCTGGATGTCCAGCAGCGCGACGTCGATCCGCTGGGCGCGGGCGAGTTCGACGGCCTCTCGGCCGTTCGCCGCCTCCGCCACCACGTCGATGTCGTCCGCCGAGGACAGGATCATCCTGATGCCCGCCCGGATGAGCGGCTCGTCGTCCGTCACAAGAACCCTGATCACGACTCTCCTGAACGGTCCTGAGCGGTCATCTCTGCGGGCACCAGGCCATCATCCCCGACCGGCCCCGGATTCCCGCCTCCGGGCCCGTGCCGCCTCAAGTGGTCTCGAAGGACTTCTTCTCGATCAGCTCGCCGTCCTTGAAGCAGAACCGGAACACCGGCTCGGCGTCCCAGCTGCTCCCGAAGTCCGAGGAGAGCAGGGTGAGGCACGTCGCCCCGGCGGGCACCGGCGGAGCGCCGTCGCCGGGGCCTGTGTTCAGGAACGAGTCCCCCTGCGGCAGTTTCCCGCGCACCGACTTCTCGGACTGACCGATCGTCACCGCGTCGTACTGCTCGGGGTCGATCATCGCCTTGTCCGCCTCACGGACGATGAAGACTCCCGCGATGACCACTCCGATCACCAGCACGACGGCGACCAGAGCCACCGCTCCGCACCCGATGGCTATGCCGTTGCTCCTCTTGGTCCTGTTCACTGCCTTGGCCAACTCCTTAGGGAGACCGTTCCAGTCGATGACCGGATCACTGTCACCCGCGGGGCCCGCCGAGTTCTGCGCCCGAAAGTCGTTCGTCGTCGCGACGAACGTCGGCGTCGCGTCGCCGGGCGGCGGGCTCGGGAAGCCGTCACCCGACGACGTGTACGGCAGCACGCCCGCCAGCCGGAACCCGCCGTTCGCAGTGGGGCCCGCGTGCACCATGCCGCCGACGAGCCGGGCCCGCTCCTCAAGGCCGGCCAGCCCCTGGCATCCGCTCGCCACACCGCTGCTCGCCGGCGTGGGCACCGGGCCGTTGGCGACCTCCACGACCAGCGAGTCCGGCTCGTAGCGCAGGCCGATGGTGATCGAGGCCCCCGGAGCGTGCTTGTGGGCGTTGGTCAGGCCCTCCTGGACCACTCGGTACGCCGCGTGGTCGGCGGTCGGCGCGAGCGTACGCGCCTCGCCCGAGCACCGGATCTCCACGTGGGCGCCCGCCTTCCGGGACGTATCGGCCAGGTTCTCGATGCCGGCCACCCCACGGGACGGGGGCCCCGGGTCCTCGCCGCCCGCGCCGGCGCCCTGCGCCGGGCGGGGGGCGTCGGCCCCGTCCCGCAGCACGCCCACGACGTCGCGCAGTTCGTGCATCGCGGCCACCGACGCCTCACGCAGCACACCGACGGCCTCGCGCTGCTGCCCGGTCAGCTCGCGGTCCACCTCCAGCGCACCGGTGTGCACCGCGATCAGTGCGAGTTGGTGGCCGAGGCTGTCGTGCATGTCCTGTGCGATGCGCTGACGTTCCAGCATCCTGGCCTGGCCGGAGATCATCTCCCGTTCGCGCAGGAGCTGGGCGTTGTACTCGTGGAGGGTGTCGGTCAGTGTCCGGCGCTGCGACCAGTAGCGCCCCGCCAGTCCCGGCACGAGGATCGCGACCAGCATGAACATCCCGGCGATTGCCAGGAGTTCGATCGACACGTGCGGTTCCAGGGCGACGGACAGGCCGAGGGAGAGACCGTAGGCGAGGCCGAAGACCCCGCCCGCCTTGCCCAAACCGTCTATCCGCCGACCCGCCGACCAGGCGACGACGAGCAGCAGGGGCGCGAAACCGAAGAACGGCGCGGAGCCGGCCGCGGTCGCCAGCAGCGTGGAGGCGGGCAGGCCCCGGCGCAGGAGCGACAACAGCCCGGCCGCCAGCCCGATGCCGACGGCCTGCGCCGTGCTCTTGTCGTCCGCGAGACCGGCGCCCACCGCCAGAAGCGCGAGGGCCAGGCTCAGGAACGATTCGCCCACGATGCGCGGGGTCGGCCACATCCCGGGAGCGAGGAGGGCCCGCCCCGGTACGGCCGACCAGGACGCCAGACGCGTCCTCACCGTCGATGCCGGAGGAGCGGAGGTTGCGGGGGCCATGGAATCCACACGAGTCACGCGCCCACGGTAGAGACTCCCGGCAGGACGCCGCTGTAGCCATTGGTCGCTGCGCGGGACGACGAAAGTCGTTGCGCGCGCGGCGAGGTGTCGGCGTGCCGGGGAGGCCGTCGGCCGTCCGGCTCGGTTCGTACTGCCGATGAAGGAGCCGCTGACGAACAGTGGGGTGCCGGGATCCTCCTGCGAAAGGCCCGATCCTTCCCTCCGCCGGCGGAGTTCGGCGCCGAGAAGGGCCCGGGGCGAGGGCGACGGGTCGAGCTTCCTCGGTCCGGGCAGGGCGACTCCCCGTGGCACACGTGCGGGTGCCGGAACTGCGCGTCTTCCACAGCGGCGACGAATTGGCCACGCTGTGTAGGCATAACCGCTACTCAGCGTGGAAATGGGGAAGATCATGATGACGGCTACGGAACGGCGCAAAGAGGCAGCGGGCAGAGTGCGGGCCGCGGAGGACACGGTGGCCCGGCTGCGGGCCGGGCTCGCAGGGGTCGGTGTGAAGCTGCCGTCTCTGCGGATCGATCCGGTGTCGTGCGCCGGTGACGAGCCGGCGCCGCTCGTCGACCTCGGCCGGTGCTCGGTCGAGACCGCGCTGCGGCTGAGCGCACAGCTCGAAGCGAAGGCCGCTCATGACAGTTGAAGGACTGGAGCCGTGTATGCCGGAGCCCGGCACCTTCGCGGTGGACGGCAGGGACGGCAGGGTCGGCCGGGTGATGGGCCGCGTCGGGCCGTACGTACAACTGCGCCCGCCGGGCGGCGGCGCGGAGTGGGACTGCCCGCCGGAAGCCGTCCGTCCGGCCTCCCCGGGGGTCGTGCTGCGGGCGCGGGTGACGGAGATCAACAGGGAGGGGCGGTTGCCGTCCTGAGCTGTCGCGAGGTCCTCACGGCGGTCACGCCCTGGTGACCGCCGCCCGCCGCCCGCCGGTCAGGGCGAGCCGCCGCTGGAGTATCGCGAGGGTGGTGTGCGCCGGCGGGAGGGTCAGGGCGCCGGCGAGCAGCAGGGCGACGGCGATCGGGGCGAGGTTCCCGGCGACGTAGGCGGCGTAGGTGTTGTCCGGGCCCCATTCCCGGAAGAGGGAGACCGTGCCGGGGCGCAGTGGCCGGGCGAGGAACTGGAGCAGCACGTACATGCCTACGGTGAGCCCGGCCAGGGGCAGGGCGACGGCAACCGTGCGGAACCAGGCAGTGGCCCGGTCCCAGGTCAGTGACCAGGAGCGGCGTAGCGCGGCCAGGGGCGCGAGGCCCTCCGTCGCGGCCGTGGCGGGGGCCAGGGCCCAGCCGAACCGGAGGAGCAGCGTCAACGCCAGGCCCAGCAGCGGGGGGCCGTAGTGCAGCAGGACGAAAAGGTTGGGGTGCTCCCATTTCGGGACGATCGCGGTGTACTCCCTGAACGTGGTGGTGGTGAAGTACTCCTCCACCAGGATGCCGGTCACCAACGGGGCCCACACGAGCACCCCGCGCAGCACGTACACGCCCAGGACCGTACGGAAACGGCCGTGCGGGCCGCTCTCTCCCGGTTCGGCCGCGGCTCGGGCGCACGCCGTCTGTAGGGCGGTGCATCCCAGGTGCAGCAGCAGGATCAGGACCGGCAGGCAGGCGAGCAGGATGAGCCACATGGTGTTCACGAGGCTGCCGTCGGGGGCGTAGGAGTCCTCGTCGAGACGGGCCTGCACCGCACCCCGCCGTATCTCGGCGAACGCGGGCCAGGCGGCGAGGAAGCCCACGACGGTCACCAGCAGTCCGCCCAGTGCGGCCAGCCCCGCGACTCGTGCCGCCCGGCCGTACAGGCGGCCCCCGTCGCGGCGCATGACGGCAAGTGCGGTGCGTGCGACGCCGGGTCGCGGACCGGGCGCTCCACCCGCCCACCGCTCCTCGTCCCCGGCCGATCCGTGTGCACTGTCGCCACTCGCCTGGCCGCTCGTCATGTCTACCGCCTCTCACCGTCCGTGGACGCTCTGGTGATCAAAGACCGGCGTCTGGGGAGTGGGATGCCGGAGGACCGGCGTCCGGTTCCTCGGCCGGCTCCTCGATGAGCGCGGGGACACCTGCGGAGAGGTCGCTGCGGGCGTCACACGATCGTGGGACGCTGGTGGGAGCGGCGGTACGCCGCGAGGAAGTCGATCTACGCTCCCACGTACGGCCACAGGAGGAGGGACCTGCGATGACCGCCGCGATGGTCGAAAGCGATCAGGGCTCTGAAGGCCGCCCGTGGGACTACCTGCTGCGCACCTGGCAGGAACTGGACGTGCCCGAGGGGTGGCGCGCCGAGATCGACGAAGGGCAGATCGTCTTGGTACCGCCGCCTCATGCGCACCACAACGGCATCGCCGCGAAGGTGCAGCGAAGGCTCTACGTGAATCTGCCGGAGGAACTGGAGATCTACCAGACGCTCGGTGTGCACGTCGCGCCTCTCGACAAGCTGTACGTCCCGGACCTCGTGGTGATGCCGACAGAGTTGATCGCAGCCGCCGACCCGGAGACCAGTGACCCGATGGACGCTTCGGAGGCGTTGCTGATCGTCGAGATCACCTCCAAGGGGAACGCCCGGGACGACAGGACGAAGAAGTACCGCGCCTATGCGCGGGCGGGAGTCCCGATGTACCTGCTGATCGACAGGTTCGACACCCGTGGGGCGATGGCGACGCTGTTCACCGAGCCGAACGAGGACGGAACGTACAAACGTTCCGACCTCGCGCCCTTCGGTAAGCCGCTCCTGCTGGCGGACCCCTTCGACGTCACCCTGCCCACGGACGACTTCCCCGTCTGACGGCTTCCCGGACCGACGGCTTCCGGGCCTGACGACTTCCCGGTCCGACGGCTTCCCGGGCCTGACGACTTCCCAATCCGACGGCTTCCCGGTCCGACAGGCGTCCAGGGGCGTTCAGAACCAGGGGGCGGCCGCTTCGCGCAGAGCCCTGACGGACTCCGAGAGCGAGGCGGCCGACGCCAGCGCGCCGATCACGGTGAAGAACGCGTTCCGCACACGGCCCTAACCGGCTTCGTCGGCCCCGGGCAGGGAGTCCTCCACCTCGGCGAGTGCCGACTCGGCGGCCGAACCCTCGGTGTCGGGCAGCTCGGCCGGGTCCAGGGCGCGGATGCGGGCGCGGAGTTCCTCGACGGCCGCCCGCAGCCGCACGACCTCTTCCGGCTCCTCGTCCTCGGCCCGCGCGGGTGCGTGGGCGACGAACTCGGCCGTGCTGTTGTCGCCCGTCTGGACATTCCCGTGGACTGCTCCACCGATGTGCACGGAGCGGTCGAGGAGGACCGTGGTGCGGGCGTCGTACTCGCTCGTGCGGTAACCCGCGTCCCTCAGGCTGTTGCGCACCGCCGTCAGAGTCCTGGTCCTGATGCTCGTCAGGAAGCGGCTGACGTCCATCTCCTGGAAGAGCTGCTGGAACCGAGGCTCCGCCGCCAGCTCGCGGATCGAGTACGCGGGGCCGTGGTCGACCGGGCGGTCGGTCGCGCACATGCGTTCGTACCAGTGTCTGGAGCGTGCGGTCCGTGCCTTCGTGCGCGAGGGTGCCAGGAGATCGCTCAGGGAGTCGGTGACCGCGGAGAACACCGAGGTGAACGCCGGGCCGACCAGTTCGGCCCAGCCTCTGAGGTCCCTCGGGGGAAGTATGTCGTCGATGCGGTGATAGGCGCGTGCGATCGGCGGGAGCAGGAAGGCCCGCGACTCCAGGAACAGCAGCCCGCCCTGCATCTGCACGCGGCTGAAGACCGTGAGCACCACCTCGTCGCCCCAACTGCCCACCCGCACGGTCAGGTAGTGGCGCAGCCGCTCCTCGGCGAACAGGTCGAGGCTGTCTGCCCACCACGTCTCGGGGGCCTGCCCGCCCTGAGGGACGCGGAGCATCCGGGCCGCCTCGCCCGCGGCGGCGGGACCCATGGTGTGGAACGGTGTGCCGGGGCCCGTACCGCTCCAGTCCGACGAAGGCCCCAGCCGCTCAACGGGGCCGCCGTGCACCGCCAGGGACGGCGGCCACGGGCGGGGCCCGGGCACACCTGACAGCGGGGCCGGCTCCACGAGGGGAGCCGGCCCCGCCTCCGGGCGCGGTGCGTCCGGATCACATGATGCGGTAGCCGTCGTAGTAGCCGCCGACCTGGGCGTGATAGCCGGGGTCGCCCGCATGCTTGTGCTTGTCGAACTCCGGGGAGCCCTTGATCTGGTCCTTGGTCAGGTCGACGAATATCGTCCTGTGCTCGATGTCGATGCCCTTGACCGTGCCTGCCGGAATGAGGACGTCCTTCCCGAAGATCCAGACCCCGGTGTCGACGACCAGGTGGGCTGAGCCCACCTCGTCGGAGTGCTTGTCGACCTTGCCGATGCTGCCGTCCGTCGCCTCGACCGAGAATCCGGTCAGGTCGGTGCCGGCGGTGTGACCGCTCGTGGGCTTGTAACCCCACAGGTTGTCGCTCATGAATGGCTCCTTCCTCGACGGTTCATTCGGCACGGCGAATATCCTCGCAATGAAGATGATTGCCGCTCACTCATCGGCTGCCCACGCTATTCCGGTCCACACATGGAGAATTCTGTGAGCGCAGCAAGAACGCGGGTGGCTCAGGACCCGAAGGTCCTGAGCCACCCGCGTTCTTGCTGGTCGGGGTCGTCTACCAGCGGTACCACCGGCCGCGCTTGCCGCCACCGGCCGCCGGACGGACGAAGAATCCGATGAGCCAGACCACGAGTACGATCACCGCGATCCACCACAGTGCCTTGAGTGCGAAACCGGCACCGAAAAGGATCAGGGCGAGCAGAAGAACGAGAAGCAGGGGAACCATTGTTATCAACCTCCGAGACATCTGGTGCCCTGCAATCAATTGCCTACACACACGTGTTCGTGAGGAAAAGTTCGCGGCTGTCCCGTGACCGTTTCGCGATGGCCCCGCACGGCCGACGACGGCACCCCCGCACGATGCGTGCGGGGGTGCCGTCGTCGGAAGCCGGCGGTCAGACTCCGGCTGGTTCCTTCGCCGGGGTGCCGCCCGACGAGGCGGCCGGGCCGGTGGCCGCGACCGTCGAGGGGGCGGGTTCCTGGGAGACGTTGAACTCCGTCAGCAGTGCCTTGCTGAAGCCGAAGAAGTACGTGGCGACGAATCCCGCGACGTAACCGACCACCAGGCCGCCCGCGTAGATCGCGATCGTGGAGCCGAGGCCGTGGTTGCCGTCCAGGAGCGGGAACAGGGCCCAGCCGGACGGGCCGATGGCCGTGGAGCCCACGGAGTCACCGAGCTGGTTGAACAGGCCCACGAAGCCGCCGCCGAACGCGCCGCCCACACAGGCGGTGATGAACGGACGGCCCAGCGGGAGCGAGACGCCGTAGATCAGGGGTTCGCCGACGCCCAGCAGACCTGCGGGCATGGCGGACCTGATGGTCTTGCGGATCGACTCGTTCCGGGGAAGGCGGAGGTAGACCGCGGCCGCCGCGCCGACTTGGCCGGCTCCTGCCATCGCGAGGATCGGCAGGAGGACCGTGAAGCCCTGCTGCTCGATCAGCGTCGTGTGGATCGGGATCAGGGCCTGGTGCAGGCCGAGCATCACCAGGGGCAGGAAGAAGCCGCCGAGCAGGAAGCCCGCGCCCGCGCCGCCGGTGGACAGCAGCCAGTCGGCGAACGTACCGATGGCCGAGGAGACCTCGCCGGCCACGTACATCAGGCCGAAGATCGTGACGAGGCCGGAGATCAGAACCGTGAGCGTCGGGGTGACCAGGACGTCCAGCGCCTCGGGCACCCAGCGGCGGCACCACTTCTCGACGTACACGGCGAGGACCGCCGCACCGAGCGCACCGAGGACGCCGCCCTGGCCGGGGGAGAGGGTCTGGCCGAAGGCGTCGATGTTCGCGACGCCGGGGAAGACGATGATCGCCGCGACGGCTCCGCCGAGGATCGGCGTACCGCCGAACTCCTTCGCCGTGTTGTAGCCGACGAAGACCGCGATCAGAGCCATGAAGCCGGAGGCCATCGCCGCGAGGGCGGGGGTCACCGAGGTCAGCCAGCCGAGGTTCACCAGCAGGCCGTTGAGGCCGGCGATGATGCCGCAGCCGATCAGGGCGGGGATCAGCGGGACGAAGATGTTCGCGATCTTGCGCAGGAACAGCTTGAACGGGGTGGAGTTCTTCGTCTTCTGCTGCGCCTTGATGGCCGCACCCTTGTCGGCCAGCTCCTCGGCCGTGTGGACGGGCCCGGGGGTCCCGGACGCCCGGCCCTCCTCGACCAGCTGCTCGAACTCGGGGGTGACCCGGGCGACGGTGCCGGGGCCGAGGACGATCTGGTAGGTGTCGTCCTCGACCACGCCCATCACGGCGGGTACCGCCTTCAGGGCCTCGTCGTCGACGAGGGAGCGGTCGTGCAGGCCCAGCCGGAGCCGGGTCATGCAGTGGGCGATCGAGCTGACGTTCGCGGCGCCACCGACAAGCGGCAGGATCGCGGCGGCAGTGGCGCGGTTCTTGTCTTCAGTAGCCATGTGCGTGGTGCCTTGCTGTGCGGGGAGTGGTGCGTCAGGTGGTTCGGACGGCCGCGAGGGCGGCGCGGAGGTGGCCTTCGGAATCGGCCAGGAGCGTGGCGGCAGTGGGGCCGTCCACCCCACCGAGGATGGTGAGGATGGCGTTCTTCACCTCGCCGTCGGTGGCGGTCAGCGCCGCCTCGATCTCCTGGTCGGAGGCGCCGGTGGCGAGGGAGACGATCCGGCGGGAGCGGGCGCGCAGCTTCTCGTTGGAAGCGCGTACGTCGACCATGAGGTTCCCGTACGTCTTGCCCAGCCGGATCATCGTGATCGTCGAGAGCATGTTCAGGACGAGCTTCTGAGCCGTGCCCGCCTTGAGACGGGTGGAGCCGGTGAGCAGCTCGGGACCGACGACGATCTCCAGGCCGTGCTCGGCCGCCGCGGCGAGCGCGGAGTCCGCGTTGCAGGAGAGGCCGATGGTGAGCGCGCCCTCGGCGCGGGCGTGTTCGACGGCCCCGATGGCGTACGGGGTGCGGCCGGAGGCGGAGATGCCGACCACCGTGTCGTCGGCGGTGAGGCCCAGGCCGTCGAGGTCGGCGGCGGCCAGCTCCTTGCTGTCCTCGGCACCCTCGACGGCCTTCACCATGGCGGAGGGGCCGCCCGCGATCAGGCCGATGACCTCGGACGGGTCGGTGTTGAAGGTGGGCGGGCACTCGCTGGCGTCGAGCACCCCGAGACGGCCGGCGGTGCCGGCGCCCGCGTAGATCAGCCGGCCGCCACGCGCCATGCGCTCGGCGGTGGCGTCGATCGCTGCGGCGATCTGAGGCAGCTTCTCGGCCACGGCGGCGGGCACGGTGGTGTCCTCGCCGTTCATGATGCGGGCTATTTCCCGGGTCGGCAGCTGGTCGATCTCGGCGAGCTCCGGCCGGAACGCCTCCGTGGTGAGGGTGTCGAGCTGGGCACGCAGTTCGCCGTAGCCGCCGGAGTCGGTCGCGTCGGCGTTCGCGTCGGTGGTGGAGGTCATGGACGGGGCTCTGCTTTCTCGTACGGTTCGCGGGTGCGGGTGCGGGGCTGCCGGGGTCAGCGGCTGCGGGGGGTGTGACGGTGGGCGAGCGCCTCGTAGGAGGCGGCCAGTGCGGGTGCGGCCGTTTCGTAGGTCCGCTGGGCGACCCCTATGAAGAGGCAGTCGACGACGAGGAGCTGGCTCGTGCGGCTCGACATGGCGGCGGGCCGCAGCTCGCTCTCCCGGGCTGTGGACGTCGTCAGGACGTGGTCGGCGTACTGCGAGACCGGTCCGTCAGGGCGGCCGGTGATCGCGATCGTCGTCGCGCCGCGGTCGAAGGCGACCCGGAGCGGCTCGATGACGTCGCCGGTGGAGCCCGAGTGCGTGATGGCGATGGCCACGTCGCCGGAGCGGAGCTGCACCGCGTTGGTCACGGCGAGGTGCGGGTCCATGTGGGCGTGGGCTATCAGACCGATGCGGAGCAGCTTCTGCGCCAGGTCCTGGCCGACGAGGGAGGACGCGCCGACGCCGTAGATGTCGATGCGGCGCGCGGTCGCGGCGGCGGACACGGCCGCCCCGAGCTGCACGGTGTCCAGTCCGGCGGCCGTGTCGGCGAGGGTCTGCTGCTCGTCGTAGGCGAGCTTCGCCACGACGTCCGCGATGGGGTCGTCGACCGCGATGTCGGCCGTGACGGCGGGTGCCCGGCCGGACTGCTGGTGAGCGGCGAGTCCGGCGAGCGCGAGGCGCAGGTCGCGGTAGCCCGGGTAGCCGAGGAGGCGGGCCGTGCGGACGACGGTCGCCTCGCTGGTGCCGGTGAGTTCGGCGAGACCGGTGACGGTGAGGGCGGCACATCCGGCGGGGTCCCCCGCGACAGCCTCTGCGACGCGCTGCATGGAGCGGGTCATGGACGGAGCGAGGGTCCGTACCTTGGCCGCGAGAGCAGCGGGGGCGGGCGGGGAGTCCGGGTTGAAACTTTCCTTCACATCATTGGTCACATTTGAAAGATATTTTCACGGGTGAATCCCGTCAACCCCCCTTTGGTCCCTACCTCTGAAGGATCAAGCTCCCCCGTCCGGGTGACGGGGGACAATGGGGCCATGGAGTTGAACAGCCTGGAGCAGGAGCTGCACACCGCGCGTGCACTGGTGATGGCCGACCTCGTCGCGGGTGATGTGGCGGACGCCGGGATCGTCTCGATGGTCGAGGACGCGGTGGCCCACCGGCGGTGGTGGGTCGAGCAGTGGCCCGAAGGCGTGTCCTTCGTCACGGGGCTCGTGGCGCAGGACGTCCAGGACGCTCTCCTGGAACAGCACGGGCGCTGGCCGCTGTGCCCGGTGTGCACGGAGGAGGGGCCGCACGCACTGGACGTCGAGCCGGAGCTCGGCCCCGATCCGCACTGGGTCTGCACGAAGGCGACCGTTTCCGTCGCACCGGTGGGATCGCTGGCCGAGGTGCTCGGCCGGTGACCGTCTACATCGACCCGCCGACCTGGCCGGGGCACGGCCGCATGTGGTCGCACCTCGTCAGCGACGAGTCGTTCGCGGAACTGCACGCCTTCGCCGCCGCGATCGGCTGCCCGCCCCGCGCCTTCGAGCGCGACCACTACGACATCCCCGAGGCGCGCTACGCGGACGCGGTGCGCGCCGGGGCGCGCGAGGTCGGCTCGAAGGAGATCGTGCGCCGGCTCACCGACGCGGGACTGCGGCGCCCGAAGGGGCGGCCCGCTCCCCGGCCTGCTCCAGGGTCTGCTCCCCGGCCTGCTCCGGGACCCGCCCCACGCTGACGGCCGTCGGTGCGATCCGGAGAAAGGGGCGCAGCGGTGCAACGTGGAGGGTGACCCGCCGCACTTACCGGGTGAGACCCAGAACCCGGAAGGAACCACCGCATGCCCGAGCCCACCCGCCGGTCGCTTCTCCGCTCCACCGCCGCCCTGGCGGCCATGTCCGCCGTCCTGCTCACACCCCTGCCCGCGACGGCGCAGGGAGGAAGCCCCGGCACCGCACCCACCTGGTCGGCCCAGCAGCTGCCGTTCACCGACGCCAACCTCGTCGGGGCCGTGAGCGTGGGGCAGGGGCGCACCTGGGCCGCTGGATTCACCGTCCGCAAGGAGGGCAAGGCGACCCGCTTCACCCCGGTGGTCGCGGAGCGCGGAAGAGCCGGCGAGGAGTGGACCCCCGTCGAGGCGGCCACGGAAGCAGCCTCCACCGTGAACAGCCGGGTCAACGCGATCGACGCCGGAGGCCCCGGCGACGTGTGGCTGGTGGGGGACGACACGTCCGTCCTCGACGGACGGATCTACACCCAGCACTACGACGGCACCCGGTGGAACGTCATCCCGGCGGGCCCGCCGGAGAAGGCTGAAGCCGCGTCGCTGCTGGACGTGGACACCGGGTCCGACGGCACCTGGGCCGTGGGCTTCGCGCAGATCGAGGTGTCGCGCACCTGGAACGAGGAGAAGGGCGGCTGGATCACCGAGTCGAGGCACGCGGGGATCGCCAGGCACTTCGACGGGACCGCGTGGCGTGACATGCCGCTGCCCGAGCTGCCGGGCGACTACTGGTACCTGAACGCCGTGCAGGCGGTGTCCGCCGAAGACGTCTGGGCCGCCGGATACGACGGCGAAAGCGGTGGTCCGCTCCTCATGCACTACGACGGCACGTCCTGGAGCAAGGCCACCGCTCCCGGCGTGACGGACCGGCCCGGACACGCGCACGGACTCTCCGTCACACCGGGGGGCGGGGTCTGGCTGGTGGGCGAGGACTGGTCCCCGGCCGACGGAACGACCCGGGCCCTCGTGGCGCGCCACGACGGCAGGAAGTGGCGCAGGGCGGCGGTCCCGGACGTCAACGCGCGGCTCTACGGCGTGGCCCCGGTCCCGGGGCACGGCATCGTCGTCGTCGGTCAGACGCTGGGCGAGCGGCGCGAGGCGATCGCCTGGCAGCGGGACCCGGCGGCCTCCGGGAGCGTGAACGGTACCGCCGGGGACCGGTGGACGATGCTGGGGCTGCCGCAGCCCGCGGGAACGGAACTCTCGGAGAACACGGCGCGGACCGTGGTCGGCGACCGGAGCGGACTCACCGTTCTCGGCACGTCGGCCGCCCTCGGTTCAGAACCCCAGCCGTTCGCGGCTGTCCGCAGAAGCGGGCGATGAGCCGGGAGGTGTGAGCCCGCGGATGTGAGCCGCGAGCCCGCGCACGGTGGCGTCCTGCTCAGGCCCTTTCGGGGGTACAGGCCGGGTCGAGGGGTGACGCCACCGCTTCGGGGTCTTTCCCGGCCGGGCCGGTCGCCGCGGCGTGCGCCGGTGCTCCCGCGACCCGGCGGGACGGCGTGCCGTCGCCGCGCAGCCGCATCGAGACCGTCACGGCGACCAGGCCGAGCACCAGCATCGCGGCGCCCGCCCAGGCCGTGGCCCGGAAGCCGAAGTCCGCGTCGATCACCGTGCCGCCCAGCCACGGGCCACTCGTGTTGCCCAGGTTGAACGCGGCCGTGGTCGTCGCGCCCGCCAGGGTCGGGGCCACACCCGCGACGTTGAACATCCGGGCGTTGAGCGCCGGGGCCGTGTAGAACGCGGACAGCCCCAGCAGGAACGCCAGGACGACGACGGCGACCTGGTTCGACGCGAACAGGGCCAGCGCAACCAGGAAGACCGTCGACGCACTGATGCCGCTCAGCAGTACGCCGAAGAGGTGCGCGTCTGCGACCCGGCCGCCGATGGTCGTACCGATCAGCGCGCCGACGCCGAACAGCCCGAGCACCCAGGGCACCCAGCTCGAACTCAGCCCCGCCACGTCCGTCAGCAGCGGCGCGAGATAGCTGAAGGCGCAGAACACGCCGCCCGCCGCGAGGGCGGTGATCACGATGGACAGCCACACCTGACGGTCCCGGTAGATCGCGACCTCCCGCCTGAGCTGCGGCTTCTCGTCCGGCACGGGAATGCGGGGGATGCGCGTGACGACACCGACCAGTGCCACGGCGGACGCAGCGCCCACCGCCCAGAACGCGGAACGCCAGCCGAAGCTCTCGCCGAGGAACGCGCCCAGGGGCACACCCAGCACGTTCGCGATCGACAGCCCGCCGATCATCACGGCCATCGCCCTGGCCCGCGAGTTCACCGGCACCATCGCGATGGCCACCGCGGCGCCCACCGCCCAGAAGCCTGCGCACGCCAGCGCGCTCACCACCCGGGAGACGAACAGCACCTCGTACGTCGGTGCCAGCGCTCCCGCGATCTGGCCCAGCCCGAAGACGGTGATGAGCGCTATGAGAGTCGTGCGGCGGGGCAGTCGCAGCGTGGCGACGGCGAGCAGCGGGGCGCCCACCACCATGCCGATCGCGAAGGCGGATATGAGGAGTCCGGCCTGCGGGATCGACACGTCCATGTCTTCGGCGATGGGCGGCAACAGCCCGGACAGCATGAACTCACTGGTACCGAGGGCGAAGACCGAGAGGCCGAGGATGTAGACGGCCATGGGCATACGGGGACGGCTGGAAACAGAGTCGGGCATGACAGTGGCCAACCATGCTTTCGTCCCTGTCATTCCCCTGTCTCAAGGGGTGGGCCGCCGCGGAGGTGAGCGGCTCAGCGGGTGAGCAGCTCCAGCTCCGTCGTCAGGTTCTGCCGGGCCCTCGGTTCCCACTCCTCCACCCCGTGAGGCGTGCGGAACAGCCGGGGCAGCTCCAGCAGCTGCCGCAGGACGGCGGCCCGCCCCTCGCGGAACGCCTCGTCCGGTACGAAGCCGTACTCCTCGCGCACCTGTGCCGCGTACTCCGCGTACTCCTTGGGTGCCGCCGCCAGGATCGCGAGATCCGCGTCGCAGAGCACCTCTCCGTTGGTGTCGCCGTCCGCCGGGTCGTGTGTGACGGTGAGCCGGACCAGCCGGGCGACCTCGGCTGTGGCCGCGCCGGGGACACCGGCCTCGGGGAGGGCGCGTTCGGCGAGGGCGGCGCTGCGCTCCTCGTTCTCCGAGCGGTCCGGGCGGTAGACCGCGTCGTGGAACCAGGCGGCGAGGCGCACCAGGTCCGGGTCCGAGGCGTGACCGGCCAGGATGTCGACGCGGGCCAGGACCTGGGCCAGGTGTGCGGTGGTGTGGTAGCGCCGCTGGGGTTCGGCCCAGCGCGCGAGGAGGGCGTCGGCGTACGGGTCCGGGTCGGGGCCGGGCCCGCCGCGTGCGGCGAGCAGGGTCTCGCGCCAGCGGCCGTGGAGTGCGCCGCCTGTGTGCGGGCTCTCGGAGGTGCCGCTTCCGGAGGTGGCGCTGTCGGATGTGCCGGGGGCGCTGTCGCTCATACGCCGAGGGTAGGACGTGCGCCCCGCGCGCACGGCATCCGAGGATCACCACGAGCACGCCGAGGAGAACGATCACGCGTCGGCCTTCTTCCGCGCAGGCACGTGACGGTGCGCGGTCCTGGTCGGACGGGGGTTGGTACGCGAGACCGCAGGGTCTTGTTCAACAATTCCATAAGAGTGTGAGCTGCATCGATCGGAATCGACGGAGCGTCAGGGTGAGGGGCTGCGTCCTGTTCTTGTATGTCCGCGTCGGATGCGGAATGCGTGTGCTTCGAGGGTGAGGGAGGCGGGTGTGCATCGTGGAACGAGCCCGGTCACCGCTCGGTGAGTCGTTGCGCGTAGGCCTCCGCCAGCTGGCGCCGGGAGTCCTCCAGGTAGAAGGCGAGCATCCGCTCGGCGCCGGCCGCGTCCCCCTTGGCCAGTTTGTCCGTGATCTCGCGGTTGCGGGTGAGATAGGGCTCGTGGAAGCGGCGGGGGTCGGCCATCACGTGGAAGGCCAGACGCAGTTCGGCGAGGACGTTGCGCATCAGTTCGTCGGTGCGGGGGCTGTCCGCCAGGCCGGCCAGCGCCTGGTGGAAACGGATGTTGGCGGTGGAGCAGGCGGGCCAGTCGTCGTGGAGTGCGGCTTGCTCGCCCGTCGACACCGCGGCTTCGACGGCCGTCAGGTCGAACGGGGGCTCTCCCAGGGTGCGCAGGGCCGCGCACTCGACGAGGAGCCGCACCCGGTAGATGTCGACCAGGTCGTCCACGGCCAGGATGCGGACGAAGACGCCCCGGTTGAGGCGGTGCTCCAGGAGGCGCTCGTGCGACAGCAGGCGGAACGCCTCCCGCAGGGTGTTGCGGGACACGGCCAGGGCGCCGCTGATGCTCTCCTCGGACAGGCGGCTGCCCGGCGGGAAGTAGCCCTCGGTGATCCGGTCCCGCAGGACGGCGGCGACCCGCTCGGCCGTGCCGGACCGCTCCAGGGAGGTGCTGTGCGCCGCCAGTTCCGAGAGATCCGGCGTGCCGCCGGCCCTTCCGCCGTTCGTCGTCCCCGCCATGCCCCGTCCCCTGCCTGTCGCGCGTGTGGCGCCTGTCGTACGGTCGTGCCTGCCGCGCCCGCCGCGACTGCCGCCCCGGAGGTCAGGGTGTGCCTGGCATCCCGTCAGCTGTGCGCGGTGCGCAGTGCTCAGTGAACCGTACGAGTGTCTCAGGCGGCGGGCGGGCTCTTGTCAGATTGTTGAACGATCGCTAGCGTGCGCTCGTGACGGATCTGACGAGTGCGACGCGGCCGATGGACCTCAACGCGGACCTGGGCGAAGGGTTCGGGCGCTGGACCCTCACCGAGGACGAGGCCCTGCTGACCTGTGTCACCAGCGCCAATGTGGCCTGCGGCTTCCACGCGGGTGACGCCTCCGTGATGCGGCGGGTCTGCGAAACGGCGGCGGAGCGGGGCGTACGCATCGGGGCGCAGGTCTCCTACCGCGACCTCGCGGGATTCGGGCGGCGCGCCATGGACGTGCCGTCGGCCGAGCTGACCGCCGAGATCGCCTACCAGATCGGTGCCCTGCGGGTCTTCGCGGAGGCGGCCGGCTCCACGGTCTCGTACGTGAAGCCGCACGGCGCCCTCTACAACCGCGTCGTCCGCGACGAGGAGCAGGCCGCCGCCGTCGTCGAGGGCGTGCTGCTGGCCGGTGGCCGTCCTGCGGTCCTCGGGCTGCCCGGTTCGCGGCTGCTCGCGTACGCGGAGGCGGCGGGCCTGACCGCCGTCGAGGAGGCCTTCGCCGACCGCGCCTACACCCCGCAGGGCACGCTCGTGCCCCGGGGCGAGCCGGGAGCGGTGGTGCACGACGCGGACGAGGTCGTGCGCCGAAGCGTCGGCATGGCGGTGGACGGCGCCGTGACCGGGGTGGACGGGAGCCGGATAGCCGTCGCCGCCCGCTCGCTCTGCGTCCACGGCGACACTCCGGGCGCCGCGGCGCTCGCCCTGCGCGTCCGGACGGCGCTGGAGGAAGCCGGCGTCCGGGTGCGGGCGTTCGCGTGAGCGGCATCCGGGTCCTGGAGGCCGGACCCCGCGCCCTCCTCGTGGAGCTGGCCTCAGGCGTCGACACGGAGGCCTTCCACGCGGAGCTGCTCCGCCGCCGCGCCGCCGGTGAGCTCCCCGGCGTACGCGAGATCGTCCCCGGCGCCCGGACGGTCCTGCTGGACGGCGTGGAGGACCGCACGCTCGCCGGGCGGTTGCGGACCTGGACCGTGCCGCCGCTGAGCCGGGGAGCGGGCGAGGCCGTCGAGATACCCGTCGTCTACGACGGCCCGGACCTCGCCGATGTGGCCGAGGCGTGGGGCGTCGCCGTCGACGAGGTGCCCCGTATCCACGCCCGTACGGAATTCCGGGTCGCCTTCTGCGGTTTCGCGCCCGGCTTCGGCTACCTCACGGGCCTTCCGGGGCACCTGAGCGTTCCGCGCCGGGCCACACCCCGGACCCGGGTGCCGGCCGGGGCGCTGGCCCTCGCCGGCCCCTACACCGGGGTCTACCCGCGCCCCTCGCCCGGCGGCTGGCAGCTCATCGGCCGGATGCCGGAGCCGGAGGCGCTCTGGGACCCGGATCGCGAACCGGCGGCGCTGCTCGGCCCCGGGGCGCGCGTGCGCTTCGTGGCGGCGGGGGCGGGCGGATGAGCGGGGGGCTCGAAGTCGTCAGGGCGGGTGCCCTGACCACGGTGCAGGACGAGGGCCGTTCCGGCTGGGCACACCTCGGTGTGCCCAGGGCCGGGGCGCTGGACGGGCCCGCCCGGCGGCTGGCGAACCGGCTCGTCGGCAACGCCCCGGACGCGGCGGTGCTGGAGACCACGCTCACCGGGTGCGCCGTCCGGGTGACCGGCGCCCGGCCGGTGCTCGCCGTCGTCGGCGGAGCCGGGTGCCGGGTCACCGTCGACGGCCGCCCGGTCGCATGGGGCGCGCCCGTCCGTGTTCCCGTGGGCGCGGTGCTGGAGGCCGGGCCCGCGGTGCACGGGGTGCGCGGCTACCTGGCGTTCGCGGGCGGCCTGGTGCCCGAGCCGGTGCTCGGCAGCAGATCCGCCGACCTGCTCTCGGGGCTCGGCCCGCCGGTCCTGCGCGAGGGCGACGTCCTGCCGCTGGGCCGGCCGGGCGGCGCACCGTGCACCGACACCGTGCCGTGGCCGGGCGCTCCCGCCGAACTGGTGATGCCCCTGCACGCGGGCCCGCGCGACGACTGGTTCACGGACGCGGCCCTGCGCACGCTCACCACCGCGGTGTACCGGGTCTCCGAGCGGAGCAACCGCATCGGGCTGCGCACGGAGGGCCCCGCCCTGCGGCGCGCACGGGAGAGCGAACTGCCCAGCGAGGGCATGGTGCTGGGAGCCGTCCAGGTGCCGCCGGACGGGATGCCGGTGGTGTTCCTCAACGACCATCCGACGACGGGGGGTTACCCGGTCGTGGGTGTGGTCGCCGAGGCCGCGCTGGCGGGGGCGGCGCAGGCGGTCCCCGGGACGCCGGTGCGGTTCGTAAGGGCGTGACGGAACCCGGTCGCGGGCATCGGCCGGCAGGAGTCGAGGGCATCGGCGCGAAGGAGTCGAGGGCGTCGGCCGGCGGTAGATGACCGGACCCGCCTCCCCCTGGGGGCGCCCATGAGCGCAGAAGCCGGTCGGCGACCGCCCTGCCGGGCCTCGGAACACGGCAGTACGCCGACGGCCCGGATGCGGAGGAGCGCGGCGGGCCCGACGCCTCGGCCGTCCGGCGTTCCCCGGAGGAGCCCGAGGGCTCTCGCCGCGCTGTTCGAAACGGTCCCGCCAGGACCCCTCGTCCGGCTCAGGACCGGGCGGCCGAGGGTCACCCCCAGTGCAGGGCGGGGCGGCCCCGGTACGTTACCGAAGCGTAACTTACCGGCGAGTTACCTAAGGTAACGCCTGGGTGCTAGCTTGCGCTCACCTTCATCGGAGCAGAGCGAGGAGTGAGCCGTGAGTACGCGCAGGACCACCCGTTCGAGCTCGGCCGCGAGCACCCCCCACCTCCTGGACCCCCGTCGACCGGGACGCCGTGCGGGGCGCCTGCTCGCCGCGTCGGTGGCCGTCGCCGCCTGTCTGGGGGCGACGGCCGTGCCCGCCTCCGCCACCGGATCCGCAGGATCGGAGCCGGTGGTCTCCCGGGGCGTGACCATCCCCGCCTTCTACGATCCGCCGGCGGAGCTGCCCGCCGCCGACGGGTCCCTCGTCCGTACGGAGCCGCTGCCCCTCGGCATCAGTCTCCCCGGTCTGGACGGCCGCCGGCTGCCCGGCACCGCGACTCGGCTGATGTACAAGTCCACCGACGCGGGCGGCGGGCCCGTCGCCGTCACCGGCGCCTACATCGAACCGTCCGCCGCGTGGAAGGGCGCCGGCCCCCGCCCCCTGGTGGCACTGGCCTCGGGAACGATGGGCCAGGGCGACCAGTGCGCCCCCTCGCTGTCGCTCCAGCACCCGCTGACCATCGGCGAGGGCACGGTGTCCATCGGCTACGACAACCTCGCCGTCTACCGCTTCCTCGCCGCCGGTGCGGCCGTCGTCGTCACCGACTACGTGGGCCTCGGCGCCACCGACCGGCTCCACACCTACGTCGACCGGGTCGACGAGGGCCACGCACTCCTGGACGCGGCCCGTGCGGCGCGTTCCGTCGCGGGCACGTCTCTCACCCCCGAATCGCGGGTCGGCCTCTACGGGTACAGCCAGGGTGGTGGCGCCAGCGCCTCCGCCGCCGAACTGCAGCCCTCGTACGCCCCCGACGTCAATCTGGCGGGCACCTACGCCGGAGCCCCGCCCGCAGACCTCACCGAGGTCATGAAGGGAATCGACGGAAGCGCACTGGCCGGTGCGCTGGGCTGGTCGATCAACGGCTTCGCCCAGTCCGACCCGTCCCTGAGGGCGGTGGTCGACGCCAACACGAACGCCGTCGGCAAGGCCGCGCTGAAGGACACCTCGACGATGTGCGTGGGTGACGCGATCCTCGGCCACGGCTTCACGAACAGCAAGAAGTGGACCGCGAACGGCAAGCCTCTCGCCGACATCATCGCGGCCGAGCCGAAGCTGCGGGCGGTCCTCGCCCAGCAGCGCATCGGCAATCTGAGGCCGGCCGCCCCGGTGCGCCTGGCGACCGGTGTCCACGACGACATCGTCGGGCACGAGCAGGCGAGGCAGCTCGCGGTGGACTGGTGCCGCAAGGGTGCGAACGTGACGTACGAGGCGGTCCTGCTGCCCAACCTCGGGGACAAGATCCTCACCAACCACCTGGCGCCCTACCTCGCCGACCAGGGCAGTGCCATCTCCTGGATGACCGACCGCCTCTCGGGCAGGAAGATGGCGTCCAACTGCTGGTCGATGCCCCTCCAGCCCTGACGTACCCACCCCGTGCCCGCGAGGCCGCGGCGGCGTCCGTTCCGCGGACGCCGCCGCGGCCTCGCGTATTTCCACGCACGCTTGCGCATGGGGAGCTGCGCGCCGGGTGGCTGACCCGTAGTCTGGTTATTGGACTAGACCTGTAGTCGACAGTCGCTCCGAAGGAATGGAACACCATGAGCAACCGTGCAGTCCTGGAGGTGATCGCTCTCGACGCGGAGGACGCGGTCGCGGCGCAGGCGGGCGGTGCGGACCGCCTCGAACTGGTCACCGACATGGCGGCCGACGGCCTGACCCCGTCGGTGAAGACCTTCGCGGAGATCAGGGCCGCCGTCGGCATCCCGCTGCGGGTCATGCTCAGGCTCGCGGACGGGTTCGCCGCCGGGGACATCGGTGTCCTCGTGGAGAGGACCCACGAGATGCGCGCCGAGGGGGCGGAGGAATTCGTCCTGGGCTTCCTCGACCAGGACGGCCACGTCGACCTCGTGGCCGTCGAGCGGCTCGTCGCCGAGCTGAACGGCTGCCCGTGGACCTTCCACCGCGCCATCGACCGCGCGGCGGACCGAGACGTACTGCGCAAGCACCTCGCAGACCTGCCGGGTCTCGACACCTACCTCACGGCGGGCTCACCGAGCGGTGTCGACGCGGGTATGGAGACGCTGCTCGCCGAGGCGGGGCGCTCGGACCTGCCCGGCTACGAACCGCAGATCATGGTCGGCGGCGGCCTGCGCCTGGACCACCTGCCGTGCCTGCGCACCGCGGGCATCGAGGCGTTCCACATCGGAGGGGCGGCGCGCCCGGGCGGCTGGAGCGGCCCGGTGGACGCGGCAGCGGTACGGGAGTGGCGCGAGGCGCTCGACGGCTGACGGCGCCCGGGGCCTTCCGCGCCGCCTCGGCCTTCGGCAGGGGCACGGCGTCGGCGCCCCGGTCGGGGAGGCCCTGCGGCGGCAGGCCCTCCCGGCCGATCGCCGAGGTGGAGGCCGCCACGGAGCCCGGCCCCGAGCCCGCAGCGGGCGCGGGACCGGGCACACGTCTCCTCCGGGGGACGCGAAGGCGCGGGGGTGACCCCGGGCCGGTGATCACCGGCCCGGGGTCACGAACGGCTCCTCCCGGTCAGTGGCTCCGCCCCGACTGCCGACGGCGGCGACGGCTCTGGGCCACCGCTCCCGCCGCGAAGATCAGGGCGGCTCCCGTCAGCGAGACCGCCGTCGCGGCGGGCAGGTATCCGGCCGACGAGTCGTCGCTGGAGGCCACCAGGGCTGCCCCGCCGACCGGGGCCGCGTGCCCGGCGTGCTCCGCGTGGGCCGGCACGGGCGGTGTCCCGGCCTTCTCCGCGGCCTCCGCCAGTTCGTCCGCCGACATCCGGCTGCCCTTCATGCCGGTGACCTCGCCGCTGCCGCCGTCGAAGACGACGTCGGAGCAGGAGTAGAAGTTCTCCTGGCTGTCCGAGCGGATCCAGTGGATGAAGAGCATGTGCTTGCCGGTCTTGCCCTGTGGGAGCTGGAGATTCCAGTAGTAGTTGCCCCCGTCGGATCCCGCGCCGCCCGCCTGCGGCGGGTTGTTCACGGTCTGGGTGAGCGTCAGGTCGTCCCATGCCAGGGGCTGGTTCGGCGTCCAGCCGTTCTTGGTGATGTAGACGTCGAACCTGCCCGGGTGGGCAGCCCAGTTGCTGTACTTCACCTGCGTTGTGGAGCCTGCCGTGAGGTGTGTCGTCGGCCAGTCGCTGCGGGCCGCGTTGTACGAGGAGAAGTTGTACGGGCCGTTGTGGCCGCCGCTGCAGAGCTCGCCGTCGGGGATGTACCCCTTGGTCCGCCCGCCGCCGTTGGAGTCCAGGACGCCGAACCAGTTGTAGAGCGGCGTGGTGCCGGTCTGCGTGACGGCGGCGGCACAGGCCGGGTTCGACGGCATCTGGTTGCCGCTCGCGATCATGTCCTTGTAGCAGAGGTAGCTGCGTGAGCCCGGCTCCATGGCGACGCCGTGGGCGGACGCGGGGGTGGGCAGTCCGGCCAGGGTGAGGGCCAGGAGGCCGGCCCCCAGGAAGCTCAGCGCGCGGGGTGCGCGCGACCGGGCGCTTCTCCGGACGGTGTTTCGCTTGGCCATGAGTTGGTCTCCTTCGGGATTCTCTGTCGGGGCAGATGACCCTGGTGGCCCCCACGCGCAGGGAGCGCCGAGCGCCGGAGCGAGACGTGCCGGTACAGCCGGGCCGAAGACGTGCCTGGGCAGCGTGCGCGGCCCGTGGACCGGTTTCGCGTCGGCCCTGTCCGGGCCCCCTGGTCGACCTGTCGTCGACTCGTGCGGGTGGGGGGAGAGGGGCCCATGGGAGCGCTCCCAAAAACGTAGCGCGCACGGAGTGGTCTGTAAACGCCCCGTGCAGCGACTGCCGTAACTTCTCTCGCACGCACAGGAGTCACGGTCGGTGACGGGACCGGGCACTGAGCGCGCCGCCGTGCCCGACCCGTCACCGGCTCGCGGAACTAGGCCAGTTGCTCCGGCAGTGCCGCCGCGTGCAGCACGATGAGGCCCGACACCGCTCGGGTCAGGGCCACGTACAGGCGACGCAGGCCGGTGCGTTCGTCGGGTTCGCCGTCGACCACGGCCGCCGGATCGTCCAGTACGACGTAGTCGTACTCCAGGCCCTTCGCCAGCGAGGCCGGGACCAGGGTCAGCCGGGACTCGGCCGTCGTCTCCTGGCCGGGGGAGAGGAAGCTGTGGCCGGCCGCCGCCAGGGCCGCCGACAGTGCCGGGATGCGGGCGTCGGCGGCGATCAGGCCGATCGAGCCCTCCTGGCGCAGCGACTCCTCGCACGCCGCCACCACCGCGGCGTCCAGATCCGCCGCGCCCACCTCACGCACCGCGAGGGAGCCGGGTGCCTCACGCACCGACTCCACCGGGGCGAGGCCCGGCGAGATCGCGGGGAGCAGCCGGGAGGCGTACGCGATAACCTCGCGCGGCACGCGGAAGCCGGCAGTCAGCTCCTCCACCACCGCTTCCGTCTTGCCCAGATGGAACAGCGCCTGCTCCCAGCTCCCCGTCGACCACGGTGTCGTCCCCTGCGCCAGGTCGCCGAGCACCGTCGCCGAGCCGGTCGAGCAGCGGCGGCCCACCGCGCGGTACTGCATCGGGGAGAGGTCCTGGGCCTCGTCGATGACGACGTGGCCCAGCGAGTGCGTCCGTGCCACCAGGTCGGCGGCCTCGTCGACCAGGACCGCGTCCGCCGCCGTCCACCTCACCGACTTCACGCTGCGGGCGGGCCGGGTCATCAGGACGTGCTTCTGTTCGTCGTCGGTGAGGAGCCCCTCCGCGTGCGCGGCCAGGAATTCGGCGTCCGTCAGGATCCGCAGCACGAGCTTCGCCGGGTCCACCGCCGGCCAGATCGCCTTGACGGCCGCCTTCACCGCCGGATTGCGCGCCACGGCGTTCTGCACCCGGTCGTCCGGGGCCTCGCCCGCCTCCTCCATCCGTACGAGGACGGCGTGCGCGATGCGCTGCGGAAGCGCCTCATGGGCCGCCCCGTACCGCATGTCCCTGGCCAGCAACTCACCGACCATCTCCTCGACCTCGTAGGCCGGGATCCGCCAGCGGCGTGAACCGCGCACCACCACGACCGACTCCGACGGGGGAGTCACGTGCGAGCGGATCGCCCGCCGCAGGACCTCGGCCATCCGCGCGTCACCCTTGATCACCGCGGCGGCGGGTTCGTCCGTGCCGCGCACCTCGACGCGTGCCGCCACCAGGTCCTCGACGGTGGCCTGCTGCACCTCCAGCTCGCCCAGCGCGGGCAGGACCTGCTCGATGTAGTGGAGGAACGACCGGTTCGGACCGACGACGAGGGTGCCGGTGCGGGCGAGGCGCTCGCGGTGCGCGTACAGGAGGTAGGCGACACGGTGCAGGCCGACGGCTGTCTTCCCGGTGCCCGGGCCTCCCTGGACACAGACCGTTCCGCCGAGATCGCTACGGACGATCTCGTCCTGCTCGGGCTGGATCGTCGCCACGATGTCGCGCATCGGGCCCACACGGGGCCGCTCGATCTCCGCCTGGAGGAGCTTGCTGGTCTGCTCGGTCTCCGTGGGGTCGGCCAGGTGCTCGTCCTCGTACGCGGTGAGCTCGCCGCCGGTGTACCCGAAGCGGCGGCGGTGGTCGACGTCCAGCGGGTTGTTCCTGGAAGCCTGGTAGAACGGCTGGGAGACCGGCGCGCGCCAGTCGATGACCATGGGGTCGCCGTGGGCGTCGTGCACGTGGCGGCGCCCGATGTAGAACCGTTCGCCCTCCCGTCGCCCGCCACCACCCTTGGCCGAGGCGCTGCGCGCCGCCCCTTCCGATGCGCCCTCCGCCTTCTCGGCGCCGACCACGTGCAGGTAGTCGAGGCGCCCGAAGAACAGCGGGGTGTGGGAGAGATCGGCGAGCGCCTTGATGCGGTCGTCGATCTGCGACTGCAGGACCGCCGCGTTGACCCAGTTCGCGGTGACGTCGCGGATGTCGAGCGCCTGCACGTCCTCGCGCATGGCACGCAGCGCGGCACGGGACGCGGCGAGGTGCGCCTGCTCCCTGACCAGTGGATTGCTTGATTCTTCGTGCGCGGGCACGCTGTTGCCTCCGGCTTTTCGACGCAGGACGGCGGACAGGGCCGGCAGCCGTGTCCGCTCGGGGACGATCACACGCAGATGCGCACGCCGGTGGTCGCGTGCGGCTGTTGTCGGCCGGTTTCCGTCCGGTCGGCGGCGCTCCCCCGGCTGCCGGCCGCTCGGAGGGCTGGCCGGTACCACGGTGCGGGAGGCGGGCAGACCGGCGATTATATCGACCGCGGCCCCCGCGGGCGAACGAATAAAGGATCAGGCCGTGTCCGCCCCGTAGGGGACGGGTCCGTCCATCGGCCGACCGGCCCCGCGCATTCCTCGGCCGATCGGCCGATGCCGGGGCACGGGCGGGCGGAGCACCATGGAAGGCATGAGCACCCTTTACCTGAACCCCCGCAGGACCGGGCCCGCGCACGGCGCGACCGCGGCCACCGGTCACCCGCACAGCCACCGCGTGGGAGACGCGGTGCGCGCCGTCTCGGTCTTCGCGCGCGCCGCGTTCGGTGTGGCCGTCCTCGGCGAGTACGCGGAGGAGGCGGGCGTCGTCCGCCGCCACCGCTGAGCCCCGCCGGGCCCGGCCCCGCTGTCTGTCAGCTCTCCGTGAGCAGCTCGTCCGCGTCGACGATCCGGTACGCGTAGCCCTGCTCGGCCAGGAACCGCTGGCGGTGCGCCGCGAAGTCCTGGTCGATCGTGTCGCGGGCGACCACCGAGTAGAACCGTGCCTCGTGCCCGTCGGCCTTCGGCCGCAGCACCCGTCCGAGCCGCTGCGCCTCCTCCTGGCGGGAGCCGAACGTCCCCGACACCTGGATGGCGACCGTCGCCTCCGGCAGGTCGATGGAGAAGTTCGCGACCTTCGACACGACCAGCACGCTGATCTCGCCCTGACGGAACGCCTCGAACAGCTTCTCGCGCTGGGCGTTGCTCGTCTCACCCTTGATCACCGGGGCGTCCAGGTGCTCACCGAGCTCGTCGAGCTGGTCGATGTACTGCCCGATGACGAGGGTCTGCTCACCCTGGTGCCTGCGCACGAGAGCCTCGGTGACCTTCCGCTTCGTCGCGGTCGTCGCGCAGAACCGGTACTTCTCCTCGGCCTCGGCCGTCGCGTAGGCGAGGCGCTCCGAGTCCGTGAGGTTCACGCGGACCTCGACGCAGTCGGCCGGCGCGATGTAGCCCTGCGCCTCGATCTCCTTCCACGGGGCGTCGAAGCGCTTGGGCCCGATGAGCGAGAAGACGTCCGACTCGCGCCCGTCCTCACGCACCAGCGTCGCGGTGAGCCCGAGACGCCGGCGCGCCTGGAGATCGGCGGTGAACTTGAAGACGGGTGCGGGCAGCAGGTGCACCTCGTCGTAGATCACGAGGCCCCAGTCGCGGGAGTCGAAGAGCTCCAGGTGCGGGTAGATCCCCTTACGGCGGGTGGTCAGCACCTGGTACGTGGCGATGGTGACCGGCCGGATCTCCTTGCGCGTCCCGCTGTACTCGCCGATCTCGTCCTCGGTCAGCGATGTCCGCTTCACCAGCTCGTGCTTCCACTGCCGGGCGGACACGGTGTTGGTGACCAGGATCAGCGTGGTCGCCTTGGCCTCGGCCATCGCACCGGCCCCGACGAGTGTCTTGCCCGCGCCGCAGGGCAGCACGACGACACCCGAGCCGCCGTGCCAGAACCCCTCGACGGCCTGCTTCTGGTACGGGCGCAGCGCCCAGCCGTCCTGGTCGAGCTCGATCGGGTGCGCCTCGCCGTCGACGTACCCGGCGAGGTCCTCGGCCGGCCAGCCCAGCTTCAGCAGCGTCTGCTTGATCTGGCCGCGCTCGGAGGGGTGCACGGCCACGGTGTCCGGGTCCAGGCGCGCCCCGACCAGCGGCTGGACCTTCTTCGAACGGAGGATCTCCTCCAGCACCGGCCGGTCGTTGGACGTCAGCACCAGCCCGTGGACCGGGTGCTTGGACAGGGTGAGGCGGCCGTACCGCGCCATCGTCTCGGCGATGTCGACGAGGAGCGCGTGCGGCACGGGGTAGCGCGAGTACTCCACGAGCGCGTCGACGACCTGCTCGGCGTCGTGCCCGGCGGCGCGGGCGTTCCACAGGCCGAGGGGGGTCACCCGGTAGGTGTGGATGTGCTCGGGGGCACGCTCCAGCTCGGCGAAGGGCGCGATGACACGACGGCAGGCCTCGGCCTGGTCGTGGTCGACTTCGAGGAGCAGCGTCTTGTCGCTCTGGACGATGAGGGGTCCGGTCACGCGCGTCGGCCCTTTCCTGCGGGGGGTGGCCGCCCGGGTGCGAACGGCCAAACGTCCAGTGTGCCGCATCGGGGCCGTGACCGGGCGGCTACGTTGAGGGCATGAGCCAGGACCGACCGCGGGGAGCCCACATGAAGGTTTCCTCATCTTGGCTTCATCCTGGCCCACGGGTCCGGCGGGCAGGCTCCGTACATGGCCTTCTCGCACCGTATCGCCACCCTGGCAGCCGTCGTCGCGATCCCGTTGGGCATTGCCGCCACCAGCTACGCGCTGGCCGACAGCCCGGCGCGGCCCGAAGTGCCCGGCCGGGTCGAGCTGGACAGCGGCTCACCCTCGGGCAGTCCGGGTCCGGGCAGCCCGAGCCCCGGCGGCACGGGCGGCCCCGACGTCACGACCGAGCCGAGCGGCGTCACGGCCGTGCCCGACGGCACCTCGCCGACGGCACCGCCGAGCGACGTGGTCGTCCCGCAGCCGCCCGCCACCGACAGTAACGACGACGATGACGACACCGACGACGACAGCACCTCCGGGACCGACGACGGCAACGACGACGGCTGAGCCGCCCCCGGCGGGCAACCGGATATCCGCCCGGGTCCGCATCCTGCTCTGGCTGCTGGTGGTGATGACCGTGGCACTCGCCGCGGTCGCCACCACCACCCGGTCCATCCTGCTCGGCGACCTGGACCACCGGATCAACACGCTGCTCGCCCAGGAGACCCGAGAGTTCGCGAACTTCGTCGAACACGGCAGGGACCCCGACACGGGCACGCCCTTCGCCGGGCCGCAGAGGCTGCTGGAAGTACATCTCCAGCGGCAGTACGCGGACACCGGAGAGGAGCTGCTCGCCGTCGTCACCGGCCCGTCCGGCTCCTCGACACTCCGGCAGAACCGGGAGATCTCCACCGGCCTGCCCCTTCACAGGGACCGGGCGTCGCTGCGGACGATCACCGGGTCGTCGGAGAGCACGGGGACCCTGCAACGGCCCCGGGGCGAGATCCGCTGGGCGAAGGTCGACGTGGGCAGTGCCGGCACGACCCCGCAGGGGACCTTCGTCGTCGCCTTCCACGCGGACGGCGAACAAGCCGTGGTGAACGACGTCTTCCAGGTCCTGCTCGCGATCTCGGGAGTCGCCCTGCTGACGACCACAGGCATCGCCTGGGGCGTCGCGGGGCGCATACTGGCGCCCGTCCGGCTGGTGCGGCAGACCGCCGCGCAGCTCACCGAGCAGGACCTCACCCGTCGTATCCCCGTCCATGGGCGTGACGACATCTCGGCGCTCGCCGAGACCTTCAACGCGATGCTGGACCGGCTGGAGCGCGCGTTCGGGACCCAGCGGCAGTTCATCGACGACGCCGGCCATGAACTGCGCACTCCGATCACCATCGTGCGCGGCCATCTCGAGCTGATGGGCGACGACCCCTCCGAACGCGACGAGACGGTACGGCTGGTCACCGACGAACTCGACCGGATGAGCAGGATCGTCGAGGACCTGCTGCTGCTCGCCAAGGCCGAGCGCTCCGACTTCACGTCCCCGGAGCCGGTCCAGCTCACGGAGCTGACCGCGGACGTCTACGTGAAGGTACGGGCGCTGGGACGGCGGGACTGGCACCTGGACGGCGGAGCCGACGGCTGGGCGCTGCTCGACCCGCAGCGGATCACCCAGGCGATGGTCCAGCTCGCGCAGAACGCCGTCCAGCACACGGCTCCCGGTGCGACCGTCCGGATCGGTTCGCGGTTCACGGACGCCGGCGAGGTGGAGCTGTACGTCGCGGACAGCGGCTCCGGCGTGCGGCCCCAGGACGCCGAGGTGATCTTCCAGCGGTTCCGCCGCGGTGCGGCCCGGCGAGGCTCGCGGGGCAGCGGCGCGGGGTTGGGGCTGTCGATCGTCAAGGCCATCGCGGAAGGCCATCGCGGGCGCGTCGAACTGCGCCCCACCCCCGGCGGCGGGGCGACCTTCGCCCTGCTGCTGCCCTGTGTGCCCGTCGCGGAACCTGATGTGGAGGCTGTAGGACTGTGAGCCGGATTCTCATCGTCGAGGACGAGGAGCGGATCGCCGCCTTCGTGGAGAAGGGCCTCCGGGCCAACGGCTTCACCACGACGGTCGCCGGTGACGGGCGTACCGCTGTCGACTACGCGTGCACGGGCGGCTTCGACCTGATCGTCCTGGACATCGGGCTGCCGGACCTCGACGGGTTCTCGGTGCTCCGGGAGATCCGGGAAGCCCAGGTGACGTCCCCGGTGATCGTGCTGACGGCGCGGGATTCCGTCCGGGACACGGTGGCCGGCCTGGAGGGCGGCGCGGACGACTGGATGACCAAACCCTTCCGCTTCGAGGAACTGCTGGCCCGGGTACGGCTCCGGCTGCGCACCGCCGCACGGGTGCCCGAGGTGACCGTGCTGCGCAGCGCGGACCTGACGCTGGACCTGCGCACCCGGCGGGCCCGGGCCGCGGAGCGGACCGTGGACCTGACGGCGCGGGAGTTCGTCCTGCTCGAACTCTTCCTGCGCCACCCCGACCAGGTGCTTTCGCGCGAGCAGATCCTGTCCCACGTGTGGGGATACGACTTCGACCCGGGGTCCAACATCGTGGACGTCTACGTGCGGGCGCTCCGCAAGAAGCTCGGCGCCGAACGGCTGGAGACCGTTCGCGGCATGGGTTACCGCATGCGCTGAGCATTTCCGCGCGGCGCATGAACTTTCCTTCATGGACGGCTCATCAGGGGCTCACCGCGGCTTCGGAGACTGTCGGGGACGGGCCGGGACCGGCCCGGTCCCGCCCCGTGGAGGAGCCAAGGTGACCCTGACCGTCCGTCAGGCCGTGTCCGCATGCGTAGCGCTGAGCGTGTGCGCGGTTCTGCTCGTCCCCGGGGTCGCCCACGGCCTCGGCACGGACGCCCGGATCACGCTGGTGGTGTTCGCCGTCGCGACGTGTGCGTGGATCGGGACCTCCGTCGACGACACGTACATAGCGCTGGGCGCCGGGCTCGTGCTCGCGGCGGCGGGAGTGATCAGCAGCGACACCCTCTTCGCGACCCTCGGCGACTCCACCGTCTGGCTTCTGATCTGTGCCTTCGTGATCGCCGCCGCGGTGTCCCGCAGCGGACTCGCGGGCAGGGCGGCGGCGTTCCTGGTCGGCGGGGCCCGCACCGTGCGGCAGCTCGTGCATCTGACGACCACTGCGCTCGTCCTGACCGCGTTCGCGGTGCCGGCGACCTCGGGCCGGGCGGCGCTCGCACTGCCGGTCTTCCTGGCCCTGGCCAAGGTGCTGGCCGACCGCAAGCGGCTCGTGGTCATGCTGGCGCTGCTCTTCCCCACGGTCATCCTCCTGTCGGCGGTGGCCACCCTCATCGGGGCGGGCGCGCACCTGATCACGGTGTCCGTGCTGTGGGAGGCCACCGGACAGCGCATCGGCTTCACCCAGTGGCTTCTGCTGGGACTGCCGCTGGCCGTCGTCTCCTCCCACCTCGCGGCGGAGCTGGTGCTGCTCACCACCACGCGGCGGGCTGACCGGAGCGGGCCGGTCCATATCGCGGTGGAGGAGATCCAGGAGCACAGCGACAAACCGGTGAGCGGTCCGCTGGAGCCGGGTGAGGCGCGGTGCGCGATGCTGCTCGGCACGGTTGTGGTGCTGTGGTGCAGCGAACCGCTGCACGGCGTGACACCCGCCCTCGTCGCACTGATCGGCGCTGTGGTCGCCGCGTCCCCGGCACTGGGCACGGTCCGTCTGAAGGACGCCCTGACGACGGTGCCGTGGTCGCTGCTGCTGTTCATGGCCGCGACGATGGCGATGGGCGCGGCGCTCACGGAGTCGGGCGCCGCCGAGTGGCTCGTCTCGGGGCTGCCCACCGGCACCGGGGTGCCCACGTGGGTCTTCCTGGCCGTCGTCGTCGCCCTCAGCACCGCGGCGCACCTGGTGCTCCAGTCGCGTTCCGCCCGCTCCAGCGTGCTCGTGCCGCTGGTGGTGGCGGCGGCCGTGGGGCTCGGCGTCAACCCGGTGGCCGCCGCGCTGGCCTCCACCGCCGCCGCCGGCTTCTGCCACACCCTGCCGGCGTCGGCCAAGCCCGTGGCGCTCTTCGCCGATGTCCCGGGCATCCCGACGTACGGCCCGCGTGACCTGCTGCGGCTCTCGGCCGTGCTGGCACCGCTGACCGCGGCGGTCGTGCTGCTCTTCGCCCTCGGGGTCTGGCCGTTGCTGGGCGTGGCGCCCTGACCGCCTTCCCTTCCCGCCGTACCCCTCCCGTCATCCCTCGCCCGCTTATCAGGAGCACTCATGTCCGCCACGTACCGTTTCGTCATCGCCCCCAGCGGTTTCAAGGAGTCCCTGTCCGCGCAGGACGCCGCACAGGCCATCGCGGAGGGGCTGCTGCGTGTGGTCCCCGACGCCGAGACCGATCTGATCCCGCTCGTCGACGGGGGCGAGGGCACCGCACGCGCGCTGGCCGCCGCCACGGGTGGACGACTGGTGCACCGTACGGCGACGGGGCCCGTCGGCGAGCCCGTGGCCACGCACTTCGCGCTGCTCGGCGGGCCGGCGTACGGCCCGCGCACCGCGGTGGTGGAAATGGCCGCGGTCGCCGGTCTGGGCCTGGTCCCGACGGACCGGCGCGACCCGGTGGCCACCACGACGTACGGGGTCGGCCAGCTCATCCGCGGCGCGCTGGACGCCGGGGCGCACCGGATCCTCGTCGGCTGCGGGGACTCGGGGACCTCGGACGGCGGCGCGGGAGCGCTCCAGGCCCTGGGAGCGAGGCTGCTCGACGCCGAAGGCCGCGAACTCGCCCGTGGCGGAGGTGAACTGCGCCGCCTCGCCCGCATCGACACCTCGGGTCTCGACCCCCGGCTGTCCGAGGCGGAGATGCTCGTCGCGTGCAATCCGTACAACGTGCTGTGCGGTCCCCAGGGCGTGGCCAGGGTGTTCGGCCCGCAGAAGGGCGCGACCCCTGACCAGGTGGAGGAGCTGTCCATGGCGCTCGACCACTGGGCGGGAGTGCTCGCCCGTGACGTACGCCCGCGCCTGTGCGGTGCGCCGGGGGCGGCACCGGCGCACAGTCTGCGCGACGGCCCCGGCACCGGTGCCTCGGGCGGGCTCGGTGCGGGGCTCGCCGCACTCGGCGCCCGCCTGCTGCCCCGCTTCGAGGTGCTGCTGGACCACCTCGACCTGGACGCGCGGCTAGCCCGCGCAGATCTCGTGATCACCGCCGAGGGCGCCCTGGACAAGCAGACCCCGCGCGGCAAGGTGCCGGCCGAGGTGGCACGCCGCGCCAAGCTCCACGGCCGCCCGGTGCTGGCGCTGGCGGGGACGATCGGCGACGGGGCCCAGCAGGTACGGGAATCGGGCGTGGACGCCTACAGCGGCATCCTGCCCGCACCCGTCGGACTGGCGGAGGCGCTCAGCCGGGGCGGGGAGTTCCTCGCCGACGCCTCGGAGCGTGCGCTGCGGATGGTTCTGCTCGGTATCGGCCTGACCTCCACCGGCACGCCGCGCCCCCGGGCGGCGGCTCCCGGCGAGGCGCTGGCACAGACCGGGTGAGGCGGGTGGACGCCCGTAGCGTGGAGGGATGGACGCAGCAGAGAGCGGTGACCCGGAGCACGGCCCCGACGCCCGGGACTTCCCCGCCCGTCACGCGCGGCGGTGTGCCGGGCTCGGCGAGCTGGACGCGCTCGTCACCCGGTGCCGCGCCTGTCCCCGGCTGGTGGCCTGGCGGGAGGAGGCCGCCCGGGTCAAGCGCGCCGCCTTCCAGGACTGGGACTACTGGGCGCGGCCGGTGCCCGGCCTGGGGCCGCCGGACGCCGCGGTGGCGGTGGTCGGGCTCGCGCCCGCCGCGCACGGGGGCAACAGGACCGGCCGGATGTTCACCGGCGACGCGGCGGGTGACTTCCTCTTCGCCGCACTGCACGCCGTGGGCATGGCGTCACAGCCGGTCTCGGCGCACGCGGACGACGGGCTCAGGCTGCGCGGTGTCCGGCTGACCTCTCCCGTGCACTGCGCGCCGCCGGCGAACAAGCCGACCCCGGCGGAACGCGACGCCTGCCGTCCGTGGCTGGCCGCCGAACTGGACCTGCTGGGCCCGGGGCTGCGTGCGGTGGTGGTTCTCGGCGGGTTCGGCTGGCAGGCGCTGCTGCCGGTGCTGGCCGAGGCGGGCCGGCGGATGCCGAGCCCGCGCCCGGTCTTCGGCCACGGCGCGCACGTCGTGCTGCCCGCCACGGAACACAGGCGGGAGCTGCACCTGCTGGGCAGTTACCACCCGAGCCGACGCAACACGTCCACGGGCCGGCTCACCATGCCCATGCTCGTCGACGTGCTCCGGAAGGCCGCCGTGCTCGGCGGGCTCCCGGTTCCGTGAGCCGTCAGGCCGGCTGCTCGTCGGCGAGCTCCGCGACGCCCGTGATCCGGTGCAGCGGATACGTCCGGACCTCGTCGGCCGTGTGGTCGTACGCCGTCACGAATCCGCCCTCGACCTTGACCGGGGCGATCACACGCTGGCTGGCCGCGCCGTCCACGTTGACGTAGCCGATCCAGACCGCCGAGCCGGTCATCGCCGCCGCCTGCACCGTGGCCAGCGTCTCGGCGGGGGTCGTGCGGGGGAGGGAACCGGGCGTGGCCGTGTCCTGGTCGTCCTTGTGGACGGCTCTGGCGGCCGTGTCACCTGCCCGGACGGCCCGGACCGCGGCGGTCAGCAAGGTGGTGTCCGGGACCGGCGGGCCCTCGGGGACGGGGGTGGGCGGTGTGCGGGGCGGGGTGCGCCGTGCGCCGGCACGGGTGATCAGGACATCGCCCTCGGCGGACTCGGCGGCAGGGGCGTACCCCATCTCGCGCAGGCCTTCGAGGAGCGACCCCGGATCGGCCTGCGCGGCCAGGACGGTCGGCGCGAGGCGGCGCAGCCGCAGTGCTGCCGAACGCTTGTCGGCCAGGATCTCGTTGAGCACGGCTTCGTCGTCGCAGCGCACGTACGCGGAGGCGGCGCCGATCCGCAGGTGGCCGTGGCGGCGCGCCACGTCGTCGATGAGGTAGCTCAGCGGCTGCGGCACCGGCGTACGGCTGTGGGTGGCCAGGAAAGCGTGCAGGTCGGTCGCGGCCTGCCCGGCGTCGAGCGCGCGGCGTACGGAGCCGGGGGTGAAGCGGTAGACCGTCGCGCCGCCCTTGGACTCGACGTCGGCGAGCACCGAGAGCATGTCGGCGAGGGGACGTTCCAGGGGGCCGGGGGCGACCGCCGTCAGGTCGGCCTGGAGCAGCACGTGGTCCAGGGGCTCCGGGATCAGCGGGGCGAGGCGGGCGGCGGCCGCGTCGGTGCCCTCGTCGAGCAGCGCACGGGCCTGGGAGGAGAGGGCTCCGCGGCCGGTGATCCCGAGCGCCTCGGCCTCGTTTACCGTCCACAGGGCGATCCGGGAGCGGAGGTCGGACGCGTCGCCGGGGGCCGTCTGCCCGCCCGGCGCCGAGGTGCGCAGGGGCCGTTCCCAGCGGAGCCGGGCGAGCACGGTCTGCGGGTCGGGTGCGGTGCCCGGCGGGAGCGAGGCGAACAGGGCCAGGACCCGGCGGCGTACCTCGGGTGCGGCCGAGCGGTCCAGATCGGGGCCGAGCGCCGAGAGGGCCCTGCCCTTCGCGTCCTGGCCCCCGATGAGGCCGGCGGTGCGGGTGGCGGCGAGCCAGGCGGTGGCCAGGTGGGTCCAGCGGTCCTGGGCGGGGAGGTCCAGCCACTCGTCGGAGGCGGGCGTCGGCGCGTACCGCTCGTCGGTCTCGCCGTCGGAGGCCAGCAGACCTGCGGCGTAGGCGAGTTCGATCCAGAAGGCGGCGACGGGCTCGGAGACGTCCAGCGCGCCGGCGGCACGCTTCAGCTCGCGCACGCTCAGGCCGCCCGCGCGCAGGATGGCCGGGCCGCCGTCGTTCCAGAGTTTCAGCAGCTCCTCGACGGTGGACAGCGCCGTGAAGCCCTGGCCCGCCGCCGCTCTGTCCACAGCCTGGGGATCGCGTTCGGCCGCGGCCGCGAGCGCCGGCGGCACGGGCTCGGGCACACGATGGGCGCGGCCGGCCCGCAGATGCAGCGCCGCCTCGCGGGGGAGCACGACGGTACGCGTCGACACGGGCAGCAACAGCCCGCGGTCGCGCAGCCATTGCACGGGCGGTGCGGGATTCGGGGTGACCTCGCCGTAGGGCGGGCCCCAGACCAGCCGGTCGAGCACGGACAGCGCCTCGACCGGGGCGGTGTCCAGCAGTTCCGCCATCCTGGTGCGGTCCGTGAAGAGTCCGGCCAGCGCGGCGACGGCGGACACCGGGTCATGGGTGGCCGGCAGTCCGGCGGCCGTCAGGATCTCCTGCAGCCTGCCGGGCGACATCCCTGCCGTGGCCTCCGCGACGGTCGGGCCGAGACCCGTGGGGGAGGGGTGCTGCGGCGACGGGGCGAGCAGTTCCCGCGCGGTGCGCACGAGGTGCAGCCGGGTGTCCTCGCCCCAGACCAGGGCCTGTTCGCGCAGGGTCGTGAGGGCGGCGGGCAGCGCGGCGGTGATCGCCGCGCCCGCGTCGTCGCGTCCGTCGCCGTCGCCCTGCCCGTCACCTGTGAGGAGCGCGAGCAGCGTGTCGTACGGAGCCGGGTCCGGTGCGACGGCCAGCGCCTCCGCCGTCTGCAGGGCGAAGCGGTCGAGGTGCTCCAGCGCGCGGACGACGGAGGCGCGCGTACCGGCTCGCGTCGCCAGCTGGGTGATGTCGTTCGGTACGGGGCTGAGCAGGTCGGGGCGGGCGCGCAGCAGCCCTGCCAGCGATTCGTCGCTCCGGGCGCGCAGGGCTTCGGCGAGCGTGCGCGGTGGTGTGGTCGTCCCCATCCGTCCCACGGTAGCCCCTGGAGCGCTACCGTCGGGGCAAGGCGGGTGAGGGAGGACCATCGCGTGGGCATCGAGAGCGACCGGCTCGTCTACGACTATCTCAGCCGGGTCGGTGACCTGGCGCAGCAGCAACAGCTGTCCTCGGGTGCCCGGATGAGACTCGTCGCGACGCTGCGCGGCGAGATCGACCGTCAGCGCGGGACGGACGGCGCGGACTCGCCTGCGGTGGTCCGGCGCATCCTCGGCCGGCTCGGCGCACCGGGTGAACTCGTGGCCGCGGCGGCCGAGTCGGGAGACGGAGCGGTATCGCTGCCGTCTCCCCGGACCGGTGCGGCCACGGGTGCCACGGGTCCGCGCGCTGTGCCACGGGCGCGGCGGGGCGTGCTCCGGAAAGACGCGTCGCGCAAGGGCGCGTCGCCGGAGGCCGGGAAGCCCGGAGGCGCGGCACCCGGACCCGAGGGACCGGTGCCGGGGGCGCCGGTGCCGGGCGGCCCGATGTCAGTGGATCCGGTCCCGGACTGGCCGTCGGCGTCCGCGCCGCACATGACGGGCCTCGGCCAGGCCCCGCCCGGGAGCGAGCCCGAGTGGTGGCGCGTCGAGCCGGGGCCCTTCGGCGAAGGCGCGCAGGCCGCACCGGGCGCGATGGGGCCGGGCACGGCTGTGCCCGGGTTCGTCGGCGGGCTGGAGAGCCCGGAGCTGTTCGGGATGCCGAGCGTTCCGAAGGCCCCGGGGCCGCGCGCGCCGGCGGAGCCGGAGACGGAGCCGGCAGCGGGGGAGAAGGAGGCCGCGCCGCCTCCGGTGCCCCGGCCCCGGAGGCGGCTGCGGCTGCGCCGCCGCGAGAAGGCCGTCGCGGACGACGGGGCGGCCGTGCGGCCGCGCCTCTCGAACCCGTTGCTCCTGCTGGCCGCCGCGCTGCTCGTCGCCGGTGCCGTGTCAGGCCAGTGGCTGGCGCTCGCGGGTGGCTGGCTGCTCGCGTACAGCTCGCGCAAGTTCTCGCGCGCGGAGGCGAAGTGGGTCGCGATGGGACTGCCGGGTGCGGTCGTCGCCGGGGCCTTCGTCTGGCTGTGGGGGCGCATGGAGGGCCGCTGGGGCGAACCCCTCGCGAGCGGCGCGATCGGGGACGCGATGACGGACCTCTGGCCCGTGGTGGTGCGGGTGGCGGCGGTGGCGTCGGCGGTCTATCTCGTGTGGCGGGCCCGGCGGCTGACGGGGTGAGTGCGGCGCGGATCCGGCGGCCGGCTGAGTGACGGGCGGCGGGCCGGCGGGGTGGGAGCCCGGGGCGACAGGCGACCGGTGCGGGCAGTAGCCCGGGGCGACAGGCGCACGAGGGGCCGAATGTACGTTCGTACACCTCCGGGGTGTACGATCGTACGCATGCCGACGGACTACTTCGCCAACGATCCGCGCACCAACCTCGAGCGCATGCTCGCGGGCGACCTCTACATCGCCGACGATCCCGAGATCGCGCGGCGGCAGCAGCGCGCGATGCGCCTCGCGGCCCGTTTTCAGGCCGCCTACACCGAGGACGCCGAGGCGGCCAGGGCGACCCTGGCCGAGCTGCTGGACTCCGTCGGCGAAGGCGTCGACCTGCGACCGCCGCTGTACGTCGACTACGGCAGCAACATCTCCATCGGTGCCCGTACCTTCGTCAACTACCACCTCACCGCGCTGGACGTCGCGCGCATCACCATCGGTGAGGACTGCCAGATCGGCCCCAACGTCCAGCTCCTCACCCCCACCCACCCCGTGAAGCCGGAGCCCCGCCGGGACAAGCTGGAGGCGGCCCTCCCCATCACCATCGGTGACAACGTCTGGCTCGGCGGCGGAGTCATCGTGTGCCCGGGGGTGACCATCGGCGACAACTCCGTGATCGGCGCGGGTGCCGTCGTCACGAAGGACATCCCCGCCGACGTCGTCGCCGTGGGCAATCCCGCCCGCGTCGTCCGCAGCGTCTGAGCCGCCCGTCCCATGGCAACCGGGCGCACGGACCCGCAACGGCGCGAGCGCATCCTCGCCGCCACGCTCGACCACATCGCCGAGGAGGGGGTGGTCGGCGTGTCACACCGCAAGATCGCCGTCCGTGCCGATGTGCCGCTCGGGTCGATGACGTACCACTTCGACGGCATCGACGACCTGCTGCGACAGGCCTTCACCCGCTTCGCCGACCAGATCGTGGCCGTCTTCGAGCTGCACCTGGGGCGGGCCGGCACGCCCGAGGAGGCCCGTGAGGCCGTCACCGACCTCATCCACCTGCTCTCGGAGGGGCCCCGCCGGGAGCTCGTGCTCACCCAGGAGCTCTACACGCTGGCCGCCCGGCGGGACGAGTACCGCGAGCTCACCCACGCGTGGATGAACCGCAGCCGCCGTCTGCTGGAGCAGCACTTCGACCCGGGCACCGCCCGCACCCTGGACGCGCTGATCGAAGGGCTGGCCCTGCACCGGTCCCTCGACACCGAACCGCAGAGCCGCGAGCTGACGCGGCTTGCGGTGCTGCGGATGACGTCCGGCGCGTAGGCCGGAGCGCCGGCCGGCGCGTGGGCCGGAGTGCCGGCCTACGCGCATCCCCTGAACCGCCTGTGGGGCGCGGACCTGACACCGCGCCCCACAGGCCTCAGCCCGCCTGCGGCGGCCGACGCGGCAAGCGGACGAAAGACGACAGAAGATGTCCGGTTTCCGGGGAAGCATGGTGCCACCGCCGTCCGCACGGGCGCCGGGGCAGCACGCGGATCCTGGAGGACACACATGTCAGGGGCACTGGAAGGCAAGGTCGCTCTCGTCGCAGGGGCGACGCGGGGAGCCGGCAGAGGCATCGCGGTCGAGCTCGGCGCGGCGGGAGCCGTCGTCTACGTCACCGCTCGCAGTACCCGGGCGAAGCGTTCGGAGTACGACCGTCCCGAGACCATCGAGGACACGGCGGACCTGGTGACCGCGGCGGGAGGCCACGGCATCGCCGTTCCCACCGACCATCTGGTCCCTGCGCAGGTCAAAGCCCTGGTGGACCGGATCGAGGCCGAACAGGGACGGCTGGACGTGCTGGTCAACGACATCTGGGGCGGCGAGCACCTCTTCGCCTGGGACGCACCCGTGTGGGAGCACGATCTGGAGAAGGGACTACGGCTGCTGCGGCTCGCCGTGGAGACCCACGCGATCACCAGCCACCACGCACTCCCCCTCCTGCTGCGCCACCGGGGCGGGCTGGTGGTCGAGGTCACCGACGGCACCGCGGAGTACAACCGGGACACGTACCGGGTCTCGTTCTTCTACGACGTCGCCAAGTCCTCCGTCCTGCGCATGGCCTTCGCGCTGGGCCATGAGCTGGGCCCCCGCGGGGCCACGGCGGTGGCGCTGACACCGGGGTGGATGCGTTCGGAGATCATGCTCGACGAGTTCGGCGTGACCGAGGAGACCTGGCGGGACGCGCTCGGGCGTGTGCCGCACTTCTGCATCTCCGAGACGCCCTCGTACACCGGGCGGGCCGTTGCCGCGCTCGCCGCCGACCCCGGGGTGAGCCGGTGGAACGGACAGTCGCTGTCCAGCGGCGGGCTCGCACAGGAATACGGGTTCACCGACGTCGACGGCAGCCGGCCGGACGCCTGGCGGTACATCACCGAGGTCCAGGATCCGGGCAAGCTCGCCGACGCCACCCACTACCGCTGACCCGCACCTGACCCCGTCCGGTAGCCGGCCCCTGCCCGGCCCGCGCCCGATTCCGCATCGCGCCCAGGCGGGGGCCTCTGCCGTCACCGGCCGGCACCGCACCCCGTGCCCGGTAGCCGGCCCCCCCGCACCTCGCGCCAGGTCCCGCACCGTGGCCCGGTGGGGCCTCCGCCCGGCACTCCCCGGCACTCTCAGGCGCCGGGCCTGGGCCCCACACCCCGCACCTCGCGCCAGGTCCCGCACCATGGCCCGGTGGGCCCTCCGCCCGGCACTCCCGGGCACCGCACCCCGTGCCTGGCACCGCACCGCGCCGGGCCGGGCCCCGCACCGCCCCGCCCCGCACCGCACCGCCCCGCACCCCGTGCCTGGCACCGCACCCGCTCCCGGCCCCGCACCGCACCCTGGTGGGGGCCTCCGCCCCGCACCCGGCACCGGACCGGCACCGGACGGTACAGGCCCGGCGCCCGGCACCGGGACCCACCCGCCCGGGTGCCGGGCGGTGGCCCGGTGCTCGGGGGCGGCTACTTCGTGAGGTCCGTCCGGAGTTCGTCCAGGATCTTCTCCGCCGCCGTGTAGCCGATGCCCTGGATCCACAGCTCGTCCTCGACCGGGAACACCTTGCCGTCCTTCACCGCGGCCATGTTCTTCCACAGGCCGCTGCCCACGGTCCTGGTCTCCTTGGACTTCTCAGCGTCCCCGTACGTCGAGTGGAAGACGACGTCCGCGTCAGCCTGGTCGATCTTCTCCGGACTGACGTCGTACGAGAATCCGTCCTTCGCCTTGTCCACGATCGCGGGCCGGCCGAGGCCGACGTCGGCGAGGATCGTCGCGATGTAGTTCTGGCGGCCGTAGACACGGATGTCCGCGCCCTCGACGAACCGCACCATGTTGACCTCGGTGGCCGCCGCCTTCTCCTTGCCGCCGAGCGCCTCGGTGACCTCGGCGACGTGCGTGTCGTAGTCGGCGATGACCTTCTCGGCCGCCGGGACCCTGCCGAGCGCGTTGGCGTGGACCTGGAAGTTCTCCTTCCAGGGGTAGCCCGTGTTCTCCGTCATGACCGTCGGCGCGATCTTCGTGAGCTCGTCGTACTTGTCGCCGTGGCGGATCTTGCTGGTGAGGATCAGGTCCGGCTTCAGTGCCGCGACGGCCTCCAGATTCGGCGTCATCATCTCGCCGACGTCCTCGATGTCCGCGACCTCCTCCTTCGGCAGGTAGCTCAGGAAGCCCGACTCGGTGCCGGTGTGCGTGGCACCGACCGGCTTCACGCCGAGGGTCAGCGCGGAGTCCAGCTCGGCGGTGTCCAGGACGACGACCCGCTCCGGCGCCACGGGGACCTTGATGTTGCCCATGGCCGTGCCGACCATGTGGGTCCCGCCGGAGGACGACGCGGAGCCGTCGGAGCCGGACCCGGAGCCGGAGTCGGACGAGCCGCACGAGGTGAGGGTCAGCGCGGCGGTCACGGCCAGCGAGCCGACGACGAGCAGACGTGACGAGGAGGGCATGTCAGAGAGCCTTTCCGGAGGAGGACGGGGCGGACGGACCGGACGGGGCGGACGGGCCTGACGGGCCGGGGGTCCAGGGCGCGCCGGGTACGACGAGCGGCGAACCCGTGACCGGGTCCGGCACGACGACGGCTTCCAGGCCGAAGACCTCGCGTACGAGTTCTGCGGTGACGACGTCACCGGGCTGCCCCTCGGCGACGATGCGGCCCGCCTTCATGGCGACGAGGTGGTCGGCGTACCGGGCGGCCTGGTTGAGGTCGTGCAGGACGGTGACGACGGTCCGTCCCCGGGTGCCGTCCGCCGCCGGAGCGGCGAGCCGGCGCACCAGGTCCAGGACCTCGACCTGGTGCGCGATGTCGAGGTACGTGGTCGGTTCGTCGAGCAGCAGCAGATCGGTGTCCTGCGCGAGCGCCATCGCGATCCACACCCGCTGTCGCTGGCCCCCCGAGAGCTCGTCCACGGGCCGGTCGCCGAGCGCGGTGATGTCCGTGCGCTCCATGGCCTCCGTCACCGCGCGCTCGTCCGCGTCCGACCACTGCTGCCACCACCGCTGGTGCGGCTGGCGGCCCCGGGCGACCAGGTCGGAGACGGTGATCGCCTCGGGTGCCACGGGTGTCTGCGGGAGCAGCCCGACCGCCTGGGCGATCGTGCGCGTGGGTATGCGGGAGAGCTCCGTGCCGTCCAGGAGCACCGACCCGCCGGCCGGCTTCAGGAGCCGGCCGAGGGCGCGCAGGGTCGTCGACTTGCCGCAGGCGTTCGGGCCGACGATCACGGTGACCTTCCCGTCGGGAACGGCCAGGTCCAGCTCGTGCACGACCGTGCGGTCGTCGTAGGCGAGTGTCAGGGCCCGCGCCGTGAGCCTTGACGTGTCCGTTCCCGTGTCCGTGGAGCGGGTCGTCGTCATGCGTTGCCTCCCCTGCGGCCGCCATGGCCACGGATGATCAGCCAGATCAGATACGGGGCGCCGACCGCCGCCGTCAGCACACCCACCGGGAGCTCGGTGGGGGAGAAGAGCCTGCGGGCCAGCAGATCCGCGAACACCACGATCACCGCGCCGAGCAGTGCCGAGCACAGCAGCGGGATCTGCGCCGTGCGCGTCATCCGGCGGGCGATCTGCGGTGCCAGCAGCGCCACGAAGTCGACCGGTCCGGCCGTCCCCGTCGCCACGGACGCCAGGACCACCCCGAGGGCGACGAGCCCCAGCCGCACGCGTCCGAGGCGCACGCCGAGCGCCGTCGCGGTGTCGTCGTCCATCGCGACGGTGCGCTGCGCCCGAGCCGCCCACAGGACGGCGGGCAGCAGCACGAGGAGCGTCCAGCCGATCGGCGCGGCCTCGTCCCAGCCGCGGCCGTTGAGCGAACCCGTCATCCAGATCTGCGCCTGCTGTGCGACCAGGTAGTCGCCCTTCGTCAGGAACAGGGTCGTCACCGACCGCAGGGCGATCGCGAAGCCGATCCCGATGAGGACGAAGCGCGTCGCGTGGAGCCCCCCGCGCCACGCGAAGACGTACACCAGCGCGGCGGCGGCGATGCCGCCGGCGACGGAGAGGTACGGCAGGACGGTGTACGAGGTGAGGCCGAAGGTCATCGCGCCGACCGTGAGCGCGCTCGCGCCCTGGCTGATGCCGATGATGTCGGGGCTGGCCAGCGGATTGCGGGCGACGGTCTGGATCAGTGCCCCGGCTATCCCGAACGCCGCGCCGACGAGCAGCCCGACCACCAAGCGGGGCAGCCGCAGCGTGCCCACGACCAGTTCGTCGGGGGACGGCTGCCCGAGGACGACCTTCACGACCTCGGCGGGTGCCACGAAGCTCTCGCCGACGCAGAGGTACGCGACACAGACCGCCGCCAGCAGGACGAGGAGGGTGACCGCGACGACCCCGGCCCGCCCGTGCAGCAGGAAGCGGCCCCGCTTCCCGATCCGCACGACCCGGTAGCCGGCGGGCCGGACCGGGGTCCGTACGGGCACTGCCGTGTCCGCGCTCATGCGGGCACCGCCTTCCGGCGTACGAGGGTGACCAGGAACGGCACGCCGATCAGGGCCGTCATCACGCCTGCCGGGACCTCGCCGGGCGGGAAGAGGACCCGGCCGACGACATCGGAGACGAGGAGCATCACCGGACCGATGAGGGCGGCCATCGGCAGCACCCAGCGGTGGTCGCTGCCCACGACCGCCCGGGCGATGTGCGGGACAGCGAGGCCGACGAAGGCGATCGGTCCGGCCGCCGCGACGCCCGCGCCGGTCAGCAAGGTGGCCCCGATGCCTCCGACGACGCGGACGGCGGCCACGTTCTGTCCCAGGCCCTTGGCGACGTCCTCGCCCAGCGCCAGTGCGTCGAGTCCGCGCGCCACCGACACCACGAGGACGGCGCCGATCAGCAGGAACGGCCAGATCTGCCGCGCGACCTCGGCCTCACGGCCGGCGATCGAGCCGACCTGCCAGAAGCGGAACTCGTCGAGCGCCGACGCCTTGGTCGTGAGCACCGCCATGGTCACCGACACCAGCAGGGCGTTGATCGCGGCTCCGCCCAGAGCGAGCTTCACGGGCGTGGCACCGCCCCGGCCCCGGGAGGCGATGGCGTACACGGCGACGGACGCGACGGCGGCACCGCCGAACGCGAACCACACGTAACCGGTGAGGGTGTGGATCCCGGCGTACGCGATGGCCAGGACGACGGCCACCGATGCGCCCTGGCTGACCCCGAGGATGCCCGGGTCGGCGATGGGGTTACGGGTGATGCCCTGGAGCACCGTGCCCGCGAGGGCCAGCGCAGCGCCGACCATGAGCCCGATCACGGTGCGCGGTACCCGCATCTGCCGGATCACCTCGGCGGCGTCCGAGTGCCCGCCGTGCAGCAGCGCGTCCAGGACGGCGGACGGCGCGATGGTCCGCGCCCCCACGGCGAGGCTGAGCAGGACGGCGAGCAGCAGGGCGACGGCGGCGGCGGCGGTCGCGAGCGCGCGTCTGGACAGGCGTGGAGCGGCGGCTGCCATCGGGACCAATCGGGAGCGAGGGCCGGTAACTGCAAGGATCAGGACATTAGGAGGTAAGGCTTGGCTAAGTCTATGTGTGCCCTATGAACCCGGGTCGGGCGCCCGGGTACCCCGCCGGCCCGGGGCCGCCAGGCCCCCGGCCGACGGGCCGGTGACCAGGTCCGGGCCGGTAGGCACAATGGGTGCCATGCCCACACACACCCTGACGGTCGGATTCGACCTCGACATGACGCTCATCGACTCCCGGCCCGGCATCAAGGAGGCCTACGAGAGGCTGGCCGCCGAGACGGGTGTGTACATCGACACCGGCCTGGTCGTCAGCCGGCTGGGGCCGCCGCTCGAGGACGAGATGGCCAACTGGTTCCCGGCCGACGCGATCGCCGGGGCCTGCGACCGGTACCGCGCGCTCTACCCGGACACGGCGATCACGCCCACGACCGCGCTCCCCGGCGCCCGGGAGTCCGTCGAGGCCGTCCAGGCGCTCGGCGGGCGGGCGATGGTCGTCACCGCCAAGTACGAACCGAACGCCAAGCTCCACCTCGCGCACCTCGGCATAGCCACCGACGTACTGATCGGCGGCCTCTGGGCCGAGGGCAAGGCGGAGGCGCTCCTGGAGCACGGGGCGCGGATCTACGTCGGCGACCACACCGGGGACGTCCGGGGCGCACACGCGGCGAACGCCCTGTCCGTCGGTGTCACCACCGGCCCGTGCGACGAGGACGAGCTCCGGGCGGCCGGAGCCGACGTGATCCTGCCGGACCTCACCGCGTTCCCCGCCTGGCTGCGGACCTTCACGGGGGCATGACGCACACCGGGGCCCCGGGCCGTCCCCCGCGGCCCGGGGGGACGCGCGCCGGCCGCTGTGCCGCTACCTCGCGGCGGCGCGCTTCGGGGAGTTCATCCACACCGACCGCACCACCCCCGCCGCCGCGATCATGAAGCCAAGTCCCATCAGCATGCACACCGCGTAGGCGACGGGCGGGAACGGCTCGGTACCCAGGAACAGCGGGGCCACAGTGACCAGTGTGGCCAGTGCGCCGATGAAGAAGACGATCGCGCCGACCTGTACGAGCCGGTCGCCTGCGCCGGAAGGAGTAGTACTCACCCGGTCAGGGTAGTTCCCAGCTCGGCGGAACCATTCGGCGACGCCTTGTGTCCGGCCCCCGGGCCATTAGCCTGGGGCACGGCGGGTCGAAGACCCGCTGTACTGCTATCCGGAGCCGTTTCGCGGCTCTCCCGCACACCGACGAGTACGAGGACGAGGACAGACGTGCCCACGGGTAAGGTCAAATGGTTCAATTCGGAAAAGGGCTTCGGCTTTCTTTCGCGCGACGACGGCGCCGACGTCTTCGTCCACTCCTCAGTACTCCCGGCCGGCGTCGAGGCGCTCAAGCCCGGTCAGCGCGTCGAGTTCGGGGTGGTCGCGGGCCAGCGCGGTGACCAGGCCCTTTCCGTGGTGATTCTCGACCCCACGCCCTCCGTGGCCGCCGCGCAGCGGAGGAAGCCGGACGAGCTGGCCTCCATCGTGCAGGACCTGACGACGGTGCTGGAGAACATCACGCCGATGCTGGAGCGGGGCCGCTACCCCGACAAGGCCTCGGGTGCGAAGATCGCCGGCCTGCTGAGGGCGGTCGCCGACCAGCTCGACGTCTGACGCACACCCCCGACGGCGTGGGAGGTCCCGGTCTCCCACGCCGGAGGCGAGCACGCCGGCCCTCGCGGGTCAGCGTGCGGTGACGGAGAACGCGTCCGGGGCCAGCGCCGGTACGAGGCCCTCGGCCGCGGCCCGGGTCAGCAGGCCGCGGACCGCCGCGTAACCGTTCTCGCCGAGGTCGGCGGTGAATTCGTTCACGTAGAGCCCGATGTGCTGGTCGGCCACGGCCGGGTCCATCTCCTGGGCGTGCTCCAGGACGTACGGGCGCGAGCGCTCCGGGTCGTCCCAGGCCATCCGCACCGACGTACGGATCGATTCCGCCAGCCGGGCCAGCGTCTCCTCGCCCAGCGAGCGCTTGGCGATGATCGCGCCGAGCGGGATCGGCAGACCGGTGGTGGACTCCCAGTGCTCGCCCATGTCGGCGAGGCTGTGGAGGCCGTAGTTCCGATAGGTGAAACGGGCCTCGTGGATCACGAGCCCGGCGTCCACCCGGCCGTCACGTACCGCGGGCATGATCTCGTCGAACGGCATGACGACGATTCCGCCCACGCCGCCCGGCACGACCTCGGCCGCCCACAGCCGGAACAGCAGGTAGGCGGTGGAGCGCTCGCTCGGCACGGCGACGGTCTTCCCCGTCAGGTCCGCTCCGGGCTCCTTCGTGAGGACGAGCGGCCCGCAGCCACGCCCCAGGGCGCCGCCGCACGGCAGCAGCGCGTATTCGTCGAGCACCCACGGCAGGACGGCGTACGACACCTTCAGCACGTCGAGCTCGCCGCGCTCGGCCATGCCGTTGGTGAGGTCGATGTCGGCGAAGGTGACATCGAGGGCGGGCGCGCCGGGGACCCTTCCGTGCGCCCAGGCGTCGAAGACGAAGGTGTCGTTCGGGCACGGCGAGAAGGCGATCCGCAGCGCGGGGAGCGGTGCCCCCGCGGATTCGGTCGCGGTGTCAGTCACGGTGCCGGTCGAGTCGGTCATGCTGGGTCCAACTTTCCACTACGGGTGCGGTCTTCCCGAACGCCTCGGTGAGCGCCGCCAGGGCGTCGCCGATGCGCCAGGCCGCGCGGTCACGCGGCCCGACGGTGTTCGAGACGGCCCGGAGCTCGAGCGCAGGCACGCCGAAGCGCGCTGCGGCCTCCGCGACGCCGAAGCCCTCCATGGCCTCGGCGACGGCTCCGGGATGCGCGGCCAGCAGCTCGGCGGTGCGAGCCGCGCTGCCGGTCACGGTGGAGACGGTGAGGACGAGCCCCGGCACGGCGCCGGTGGCCTCCGCGACGTCCCGCACGAGGGCTCCGGGCGGCAGGAAGGTGTCCCTGCCGAAGCCGAGACCGGTGACCGGCACGAAGCCGTCAGGGGTCTCGGCGCCCAGGTCCGCAGCGACGATGCCGGTCGCCACGACGAGGGAGCCGACGGGCGCGGCGGGTGCGAAGCCGCCGCCGATCCCGGCCGAGACGACGGCCGCGTACGGCCGGGAGGCGGGCGCGGCGGCGAGGGCGAAAGCGGTGGCGGCCGCCGCGGCGGCCGGACCCGCGCCGCCGGCGAGGACGTCGAACGGGCCGGCCGGGTGCAGCTCGGCGCCGGGTACCTCGCGTACGGGCGGCTCACCCCCGAACGCACGCGTGACCGCGTCCCGTTCGGCCGGGACGGCGGTCACGACAAGCACCCGCACGGCGGTGGTCCTCGGGTTCAGGGGGTCAGGACGTCTTCGTGAGCTGGAAGTGCCAGATGCCCGTGAGCTTCTGACCCTTGGTCTCGACGATGCTGATCTGCGTCTTGTCCGCCGCGGTCTCGCCCGTCTGGCTGGTGAAGAAGGCGCTGCCGGGGATCGACCGGTAGGTCTTCTTGTACGGCTCCTGCTCGGCCTGCTGGCCGTTGATGAAGAGGGTCCAGCCGTTGTCCGCGACCTCGGGGTCGACACCGAAGCGGACCTTGTCGTCCATCGCGACCTTGACGGACTTCTCCGCCTTCTTGTTCAGGCAGCCCTGGATCTCGGACTCCTTGAGGGCGTTGCCGTCGTTGTAGCAGGACGCCTCGGTGTGCACCGAGTTGTCGCCGACCGTCACGGTGGCGAGCGGCGTCGGCTTGTCGCAGGCGGACAGGACAAGGAGTCCCGCGGACACGGCACCAAGAGCGACGCCGATTCGACGGCCCTTACCGGAGAAGAACGCAACGGTCATGCGCCGAAGGTTATCGGTCGGCGCCGCTCATGCCACGCGGGGGTGCGGTGAGCCGCGCCGTGCGGCCCCCAGGAGCCCCCGTACGGAGGCGGCGGCTCCGAGGGCGAGGAGCCCGGCGGCGACGGACATGCCGAGTACTCCGTTGAGGGGGAGCGCGATGCCGATCGCGCCGCCGACGACCCAGGACATCTGGAGCAGCGTCTCCGACCGGGCGAAGGCCGAGGTGCGCACCTCCTCCGGCACGTCGCGCTGGATCATCGCGTCCAGCGACAGCTTGGACAAGGCCTGGGTGAAACCGGCGACCGCGGCGAGGGCGGCGACCATCACCGTGCTGAAGAACACGGCGGCGAGCACGGCGGCCCCCAGGGCGAGCCCCAGCACCGTCGCGACGATCACCTCGGGGCCGCGTGCCCTGAGCCACGAGCCCACCGCCGTGCCGCAGGCGTTGCCGGTGCCGGCCGCGACGCCGACGATGCCGAGGGAGACCGCGGCGCTCTGACCTGCCAGGGGATGCTCGCGCAGCAGGAACGCCAGGAAGAAGATGAGGAAACCGGAGAGCGCGCGGTGCGCGGCGTTGGCCTGGAGGCCGTGCAGGACGGACGGCCCGACCGACCGCAGCCCCGGTGGTTTCTCCCGCCCCTTCCTTCCCCCGATCCTCGTGCTGCCGCTCCTGGCTCCCTTGCCGCCCTTGGTCCTCCCCTCGGGGGCTGCCGGGCGGGCCGTCTCTTCGTGCGGCACCGCGAGACGGGCCTTGCGCTCGCCCTTCGCGGAGTCGACCTTGTGGGGCAGCGTGAAGGCGAGGACGGTCCCGCCGAGGAAGATCGCGCAGGCCCCGTAGAGCGGCCAGGGGGACCCGATGCTCTGGAGTCCCGCTCCGATCGGCGCCGCGATCCCCGTCGCCAGCAGTCCGGCCAGGGTGACCCGCGAATTGGCTTTCACCAGGGAGAAGCGGGGTGGCAGGAGCCGGGGTACGACGGCACTGCGCACGACCCCGTACGCCTTGGAGGAGACCAGGACGCCCAGGGCCGCCGGGTAGAGCTCCAGACCGCCCGTGGCCACCGCGCCCGACATCGTGATCGCGAGTACCGCCCGGGCGAACATCGCGCCGGCCATGGCGGCGCGGCGGCCGTGCGGCAGACGGTCCAGGAGGGGGCCGATCACCGGGGCCAGCAGGGTGAAGGGGGCCATCGTCACGGCCAGGTAGAGGGCCACGCGCCCGCGCGCCTCGTCCGTCGGTACGGAGAAGAAGACCGTGGATGCCAGTGCCACCGTGATCATGACGTCACCGGCGCCGTTGACCGCGTGCAGCTCGATCAGCTTGCCGAGGCCGGACTCACCCGCCCCGTGGGCGTGCGTCGCCTTCCTGATGCCCCGTGCGGTGCCCGTGAAGGGGGCGCGCAGGGCACGGCCCATCGCCCGGGCCGCCCTGCGGAGCGGACCGGACCCGTCGGACGACCTGGCGGCAGCCACGTGGTCATAGTGCCCCACCCCCCGCCGTCACGAACCCATGATCGGGCCGGGGCGTGGCGGCGTCCGCCCCGTCGGGGGAATCGTCCCCGGTGGGGGACCGGCCGGAAAAAGGCCGGGAAACGGCGGGCACAGACCGGCCGTGCCGGGGCGAATCGGCTTCGCCACGGTGGCGGACCGGATACCGATCCGGAACGGTTCCGGTCCTGTTTGGGACGGGCAGGTGGGCGCGGGGCGGCGGAGAGGGTAGCGTGCACTCACGCGCCACCGGCGGTTGTTCTTGGCCGCGCGCCTCTCCGCGATCCCGCAGAATGGGTGGCAGAAGGCGCGCCCGAGGCAGGCACAACGGGTGTGGACGTCGACGCGGCCCCCAGGTCCGCTCCGCTCACAACTGTCATGGCCGAAATCGGACATCGATGGAGCTGCTGGCGCGCTCGTGAGACGGCGTATGGAGAGAAGCGAGACCTGTGAGTGCTGCGACGACGCGAAGCCGTACGGCCCGTACCCCCGCCCCTGACCGTCTGTGCGCCGAGGCGGTAGACCTCGCACGCGCGGCGGCGGAAGAAGCCGCCGCGCCCGGAGTGGTGGGTGAGCACGTGGCGCTGGTCTCCGAAGGGGACCGGGTCGTCACGCACTACTTCGAGTCCAAGGAGCCCGGCTACCGGGGCTGGCGCTGGGCGGTGACGGTCGCCAGGGCCTCCCGCGCCAAGAACGTCACCCTTGACGAAACGGTGCTGCTGCCCGGCTCCGACGCCCTCCTCGCCCCCGAGTGGGTGCCCTGGAGCGAACGGCTGCGGCCGGGCGACATGGGCCCCGGCGACCTCCTGCCCACAGAGGCGGAGGACCCGCGCCTGGAACCCGGCTGGACGGGCGAGGACGAGCCCCTGCCGAACTCCGCCGTCTCCGAGGTGTCGCAGGAGCTGGCCGCCCTCGCCGACTCCGAGGACGCGGAGCTGACGACGCTGCCCGCGACGAGCCGCGGTTCGATCGCCGCGGTCGCGGACGAGCTCGGCACGCGGCGTGCGCGGGTGCTGTCCCGCTACGGGCTCCGGCTGGCGGCCGACCGCTGGGACGAGGAGTTCGGCGCGCGGACGCCCATGGCGCAGGCGGCGCCGGCGTCGTGTGTCACATGTGCCTTCCTGGTGCCGATGGCGGGCTCGCTGAAGCAGGCCTTCGGGGTCTGCGCGAACGAGTTCGCCCCGGCGGACGGCCGCGTGGTCTCCCTGTCGTACGGCTGTGGGGGGCACTCCGAGGCGGCGGTCATGCCGAAGCCGCCGAAGCCGACGCCGCACGCCCTGGACACCTTGCAGGTGGACGACTACCCGCTGCGCCCGGCCGACGACTCCGGCTCGGTCCCGGCCCAGCCGGACGGCGCGACAGAGGATCTGGGCCACTCCTGACGCTCCTGCCCGCTGCGGGGTCCGGCGCCGTGCCGGGCCCCGGGCCCCGTGATGCCGGGGCCCGGTCCACGCACTTCCCAGGACTTCCTCCGGGGGACATCCCACGTGGTGACCGCGGCGGGCGATGCGGGCCGCACGTGCGGCGATCCCGCGTCCCCGGGCCCGCTGAGGTCACCCGGCCCGTCCCAGGGGCGGCTCCGAGGGCGGAGCCCGGCTCGTGGACGGGGCGCTGCGGGGGTTCCCGGTCGCGGTACCTTCGGGCGCACACTGGGCGTCACGGGTCACCGGAAGAGCGGAGTACGAGCGTGGGCATGAATGCGACCGAGGGGGCCGATCCGTTCGGGACGGCGCGACTGCGGCGCGGCGTGCTCGACGCCTGGGGCGCGGGTCCCGCCCGCTTCCGCGAGGACGCCAACGCCGAGGAGGACCTCGCCCTGGGCGGCTACCGCGACCGCATGGTCGTCGAGCTGGCCCAGAACGCCGCCGACGCAGCCGCCCGCGCCGGTGTCCCGGGCCGGCTCCGCCTCACCCTGCACGCGGCGGGCGCCGACGGCCCCGCCGTCCTCGCCGCCGCCAACACCGGCGCTCCCCTCGACGCGACCGGTGTCGAGTCGCTGAGCACGCTGCGGGCGTCCGCCAAGCGTGAGGGCCACGAGTCGTCGGTGGGCCGCTTCGGCGTCGGGTTCGCCGCCGTGCTGGCCGTCAGCGACGAGCCCGCCGTCATCGGGCGCCACGGCGGCGTCCGCTGGTCCCTCGCCGAGGCACGCGACCTCGCCCGGCAGGCGGCCGTCGGAAGCCCCGGCCTCGGCGACGAACTGCGCCGCCGCGACGGGCACGTGCCGCTGCTCCGGCTCCCGCTGCCCGCCGAGGGCACCGCGCCCGACGGTTACGACACCGTCGTCGTCCTGCCGCTCCGCGACGGCGTAGCAGAGGACCTGGTGGGCAGGCTGCTCGACGGCGTCGACGACGCCCTGCTCCTCACCCTGTCCGGCCTCGACGAGGTCGTGATCGAGACCCCCGACGGCGTCAGGACGCTGCGCCGCTCCCAGCACGGCCCGTACACGCACATCGACGACTCCGCGCGCGGCCTGCACCGCTGGCGGACCGTCAACGGCCACGGCGCGGTGGAGCCCGCGCTGCTGGCCGACCGGCCCGTCGAGGAGCGGCTGCGCCCGCACTGGTCGGTGACGTGGGCCGTTCCCGTCGGAGAGGACGGGGCGCCCCAGCACCCCCGTACGGCGCCCGTCGTGCACGCGCCCACGCCCACCGACGAGCCCCTCGGCGTCCCCGCGCTGCTGATCGCCTCGCTGCCGCTCGACACCACCCGCCGGCACCCCGCGCAGGGCCCGCTGACCGACTTCCTCGTGGAGCGGGCGGCCGACGCCTACGCGGAGCTGCTCGCCGGGTGGGAGCCCGTGTCCGTCGCCACGATCGCCCTGGTGCCGGGGCTGCTCGGCAAGGGGCAGCTGGACGGCGCCCTGCGGGCCGCGATCCTGGAGCGGCTGCCCCGGGTCGCGTTCCTGGAGCCCGCGGCGCCCCGCGACCCGGCCGAGGCGGCGGGCCAGTGGGACGACTGGGACGGTGCCGGGGCCCCGGGCCGGGAGACGGCCGCGCTGCGCCCGGTCGAGGCCGAGGTGGTCGAGGGCGTGGGCGCGGAGACCGTACGGGTCCTCGCCGAGGTCCTGCCCTGTCTGCTGCCCGCCGGCCTGGAGCGCCGCACCGAGCTGCGCACGCTCGGTGTCGCCAGGGTCCCGCTGACCGAGGCCATCGACCGGCTGGCGGGCCTGGAGCGTGGCCCGGACTGGTGGCGGCGGCTGTACGACAGTCTGGCCGGGGTCGATCCCGACCGGCTCTCCGGACTGCCCGTTCCCCTCGCGGGCTCCACGGACGCGCCCCGCACCACCATCGGCCCCCGCCAGGTCCTCCTGCCGCTGCCCGACGCCCTGACCGCTCCGGTCCTCGCCCGGCTGGCCCGGCTCGGGCTGAAGGTGGCCCACCCGGACGCCGCCCACCCCTTGCTGGAGAAGCTGGGCGCCCTGCCCGCCACCCCCCGCGCCGTGCTGACGACCCCGCAGGTCAGGGCCGCCGTCGCCGGTTCGCTGGACGCGGGCGAGATCTGGGACGAGGACGCGCTGGACGGGGACGAGCTCGCCGACACCGTCCTCACTCTCGTGCGCGACGCGGACCTCGCCCCCGGCGACGAGCCGTGGCTCGGCGCGCTCGCCCTGCCCGACGAGGACGGCGAACCGGCGCCCGCCGGTGAACTCGTGCTGTCGGACAGCCCGTTCGCCCAGGTGATGCGTGAGGGCGAACTCGCTCTGTGCGACGCCGAGCTGGCCGAGCGCTGGGGCGAACAGCCCCTGACCGCCTGCGGGGTGCTGGCCACCTTCGCTCTCGTACGGGCCACCGACGTCGTCCTGGATCCGGACGAACTCGAGCCCCGCGACACCGACTTCGCCGAGCCCGACGACGCCGGCCTGCTCGACGCCGTCGACGTGTGGTGCGAGGACGTCCTGGACCAGCTCCCGGACACCCCGGTGCCGCCGGTCGTCACCGAGCTCGTCGCCGTACGCGACCTGGACCTCGTCGACGACGACGCCTGGCCGCAGGCCCTGGCGATGCTCGCCCGGCCACCGCTCCGCGACGCGCTGACCCAGCCGGTGCGGGTGCTGCTCCCGGACGGCACGACGCAGTCGGTGCGGCCGTACACCGCGTGGTGGCTGCGTGATCACCCGGTGCTCGACGGCCGCCGTCCGGCCGGTCTGCGCGCCGAGGGCGGTGACCCGCGGCTGGCGGGCCTGTACGACTCCGCCGACGCGACGGGCTTCGACGACGCGCAGGTGCTGCGCGCACTCGGCGTACGGACCTCGGTGGCCGCGCTCCTGGACGAGCCGGGCGGGGCGGCCGAGCTGCTGGGCCGGCTCGCCGACGAGGAGCGTCCCGTCGGTCCCGTACAGCTGCATTCGCTCTACACGGCGCTCGCCGAGCTGGATCCCGAACAGGTCACGCTGCCGGACGAGTTGAGGGCGGTCGTGGACGACGAGGTACGGGTCGCCGACGCGGCGGACGTCGTGATCGCCGACGCCCCCGACCTGCTGCCGCTGACCGGCGGCCTCCCCCTGCTGCCGGTGGCACCGGCACGGGCGGCCGAGCTGGCGGACCTGCTCCAGGTGCGGCGGCTCGGCGAGAGCGTCGAGGCCGTGGTGACGACGGAGGGCGAGGAGCACCAGGTGCCGGACTCCGTGCGGATCCTGCTCGGCGCCGGGACCCCCGACACCTACATCGAGCACAGTGAACTGCGCGCCGGAGGCGTGGAGCTGGACTGGCGCCGCACCCCGGACGGTGCCGTCCACGCGTCCACGGTGGAGGGCGTGGCGGCGGGTCTCGCCTGGGCGGCCGGCCAGTGGCCGCGCCGCTTCGAGGTGGCGGCCCTGCTGGAGGACCCGTCCCGCACCGAGGAGCTGGCCAGGGACCGCTGGTTCGACTGAGCGGGTCTGCCCCGGGGGCTCACAGCTCCTTGACCCAAGGGTTCGCGTCGGCGAGCGGGACGAGCGGGTGGCGGTCACGGACGGCCCTGACCGCCGCCACGTCTCCCCGCGTGTCGCGGACGGTGCGGACCTCTGCCTGGTCCGCCTGCCCCGGAATCCCCCGTAGGCGCCGTACCGGCCCCGGAAGGCGCGCTTCCGTCTGCGGAGGGTCCGGTCGGCGGCGAACGCCGTCGCCGCTCCCGCGATACCGGTCGCGAAGGGGCCCTTCGACGCCCTGCCGGCTCATCGCAGCCGGGGAGCCGTCGGCCGATGTGATCTTCACAGGAAAGTCGCCGGAAGAACACAACCTTTCACGCACGTGAACCGTCTGGTCTGTGGAGTCAGCAGACTCACAGACCACATGGGGACCGTCGGACGAGGGACCTGCCACGGCCCCCCTTTCTCCACTTGGGGAACACATGCGTATTCGTGCCACTGTCGCCGCTGTTTCCGGCGCCCTGGCTCTGTCCGCTCTCGCCGTTCCGGCGGCGCAGGCGGGCGACCAGGCGGTTCCGAGCCTGGACAAGCCCACCGCGGCCGAGGTGTTCGGCCTCGGGGCCAAGGCCCCCCGCGCGGCGGCCCGTGCCGCCGTGACCGAGCCCGTGATCTCGAAGGTCGTCGTCAACGGCGGCAAGGACATCGTCCTCGGTACCACGGCCTCGAAGAAGATCACCGTCTCCATCACCGCCTCGCACCCGTCCGGCATAGCCGACGGATACGTCGACCTGTGGCACGGCTCCGACGTCGAGACGGACGTCGACGGATGGGTGATGCCGAACGAGGACGCGGCGACCTGCACCAACTCCAGCGCCACCACCGCCACCTGCAAGATGACGATCACGATCATCCCCGGCGAGGACCTGTACAAGAACGCGCTGGCCGGCACCTGGCACGTCACCGCCGGTGCGCTGTCCGGTGACCAGGCCTCGATCGCGTGGAACGACTACCACTCCAAGGTCCGGGTCCAGCGCCTCTCCAAGGTGACCGTCAACGCCGCCCCGGAGCCCGTCAAGAAGGGCAAGACCATCACGGTCACCGGCAAGCTCTCGCGTGCCAACTGGGAGACCGGCACGTACAAGGGCTACGCCACCCAGGCCGTCAAGCTGCAGTTCCGCAAGAAGAACAGCAGCACCTACACCACCGTCAAGACCATCAAGTCGAGCAGCACCGGTGCGCTGAAGACCACCGTCAAGGCGTCCGTGGACGGCTACTGGCGCTACAGCTTCGCCGGTACGTCCACCACCCCGACCGTCACGGCCGCGGGTGACTTCGTCGACGTGAAGTAGTCAGCTCCGAAGTAGTCAGCTTCGAAGTGAGCAGCTCCGAAGTGAGCAGCTAGGAGCGGAAGCGGCGGCCGACCATTCGCCAGGCGAATTCCAGGACGGCCGCCGCGACCGCCGCGATCCCCACCGCGGCCCACGGCATCGTCGTCCCCACCAGTTGCAGCGCGAAGAAGTCCTGGAGCCAGGGCACCGCGAGCACGACGACGAAGCACAGCCCCATCGTCGCCACCAGGGCGACACGCCACCACGTGTACGGGCGGGCGATGATCGCCAGGACCCACATGGAGACGAGGAACAGCGTGAGGGTCGCCGCGCTCGTCTCCGCGTCCAGTGCGCCCGTACCGGCGTAGTGGTGCCGGGCCACCAGATACGTCGTGAAGGTGGCAGCCGCCGCGATCACCCCGGAGGGGATCGCGTACCGCATGACACGGCGCACGAAGTGCGGCTGGGCCCGCTCCTTGTTCGGGGCGAGTGCCAGGAAGAACGCCGGGACACCGATCGTCAGCGTGGACAGCAGTGTGAGATGGCGCGGCAGGAACGGGTACTCCACCTGGAAGCACACCACCAGGATCGCCAGCAGCACCGAGTAGACGGTCTTCGTCAGGAACAGGGTGGCGACCCGGGTGATGTTGCCGATGACCCGGCGGCCCTCGGCCACGACCGAAGGCAGCGTCGCGAAGCTGTTGTTGAGCAGCACGATCTGGGCCACCGCGCGCGTCGCCTCCGAGCCCGAGCCCATCGAGACCCCGATGTCGGCGTCCTTCAGCGCCAGCACGTCGTTGACGCCGTCGCCGGTCATGGCCACGGTGTGCCCGCGTGACTGGAGGGCGGCGACCATGTCCCGCTTCTGCTGAGGGGTGACCCGGCCGAAGACCGCGTTCCGCTCGATCTCCGTCGCCATGTCGTCGCGGGCCTCGGGAAGCCGTCGGGCGTCCAGGGTGTGTTCGGCACCCGGCATCCCCAGCTTCTGGGCCACCGCGCCGACGGAGACGGCGTTGTCGCCGGAGATGACCTTCGCGGCGACGTTCTGGTCCTCGAAGTAGGCCAGTGTCTCCCCGGCGTCGGGCCGCAGCCGCTGTTCCAGGACGACGAGCGCGGTGGGCACGGCCCCCGATGCGGCACCGGGGGCGTCCAGCTCGCCCCGCACCCGGGCGAGGAGCAGGACCCGCAGCCCCTGCTCGTTGAGGTGGCCGGTCTCCGCGAGGGCGGGGTCGTCGGCGGGCAGCAGCACGTCGGGGGCGCCGAGCAGCCAGGCGGACGCGTCGCCGTTCCCCTCGGTGAAGGCGGCGCCGCTGTACTTGCGGGCCGAGGAGAACGGCATGGCCTGTGTGACGCCCCAGCCCTCGCGGTCCGGGTGGGCGTCGATGATGGCCTGGAGGCTGGCGTTGGGACGCGGGTCGGAGGCTCCGAGGGCGCCGAGGACACGGCGGACGTAGTCCTCGTCGGAGCCGTTCAGCGGGCGGACCTCGGTGACGTCCATGCCGCCCTCGGTGAGGGTGCCGGTCTTGTCCAGGCAGACGACGTCGACCCGGGCCAGGCCCTCGATGGCGGGCAGCTCCTGCACGAGGCACTGCTTGCGGCCGAGCCGGATGACGCCGATCGCGAAGGCGACCGAGGTGAGCAGGACCAGCCCCTCGGGGATCATCGGGACGATGCCGCCGACCGTGCGGGCGACCGAGTCCTTGAAGTTGTTGTCCTTGACGACCAGCTGGCTGATGATCAGGCCGATCGCCGTCGGGACCATCATCCAGGTCACGTACTTCAGGATCGTGCTGATCCCGCTGCGCAGCTCGGACTGGACCAGGGTGAAGCGGGAGGCCTCCTCGGCGAGCTGCGCGGCGTAGGCCTCGCGGCCGACCTTGGTGGCGGTGAACGCTCCGCCGCCCGCGACGACGAAACTGCCGGACATCACCGGGTCGCCCGGCCGCTTGACCACGGGGTCGGCCTCGCCGGTCAGCAGCGACTCGTCGATCTCCAGGCTGTCGGCCTCGACGACCGTCCCGTCGACGACGGCCTTGTCCCCGGGGCCCAGCTCCACCAGGTCGCCGAGGACGATCTCGGAGACGGAGACCTCGGCGGAGGTCCCGTCGCGCCGTACGGTCGGTTTCGCCTCGCCGATCACCGCGAGGCTGTCGAGGGTTTTTTTGGCCCGCCATTCCTGGACGATGCCGATCCCGGTGTTCGCGATGATCACGAAGCCGAAGAGGCTGTCCTGGATCGGCGCGACGAAGAGCATGATCACCCAGAGCACGCCGATGATCAGGTTGAACCGGGTGAGGACGTTCGCGCGGACGATCTCGGTGACGGAGCGGGACGAGCGGACCGGTACGTCGTTGACCTCGCCCCTCGCGACCCGTTCGGCGACCTCGGTGGTGGTCAGCCCGCCCGGCGGCGTGGGCGAGGTGCGTACGGTGTCCGGCTGCTCGCCGAAGGAGTCGAGTGCCCGCTGCGTCATGACACCGACCGTACGGGCGGAAGGAGTGGTTCACCCGCCGGGCGCCGGAAGATCCGACCGGGGGAGGACCGGAACGGTCCCACGGTCGTACGTCAGGGCCGGAGCCGTGGAGGCAGGCCCTTGGTCAGTGGTGCGCGCCGTCGGGCGAGGTCTCCTCGGCGGCGGCCCGCGCGGCGGCACGCTTCAGCGCGGCGTCACGCCCCCGGACGTACCAGATGCCGATGAGGCCCAGCCCCGCGCCGGCCAGGCAGACCCAGATCCACCAGGCGTGGCCGCGGTCGTCGAACCAGCCGTAGAAGGGGACCTGTACGAGGAAGAGGACGAACCAGAGGATCGTGCCGCCGGTGACGGTGGCGACGACCGGCCCCTCCAGGGGCTCGGGTGCCTCGTGCTTGGGTGTCCACTTCTCCATGCGATCAGTCTAGCCGGGGGCGCTGCGAGCCAGACGGCCCAAGGATCTACGCGCGGAGATAGCGATCTTTGACTTATGTATTCATACTGAATCTGCTTATGGATGACTCGATTTATTCGTGTGAACATCCAAATCTGACTGGTTTCATCCCCTCGATGTACGACTGAAGGTCACACATGTCCTCCTCGGCCACCGCTCCGGTCGATCAGCCTCCGGCGCCGCAGCAGCCTCATGGCGTCCTTGATCGTTACTTCAAGATCTCCGAGCGGGGGTCGACGGTCGCGCGCGAGGTCCGTGGCGGTTTCGCCACGTTCTTCGCGATGGCGTACATCATCGTGCTCAACCCGATCATCCTCGGCAGCGCGAAGGACATGTACGGGCACCAGCTCGACGGGGGCCAGCTCGTCACGGCCACCGTCCTGACGGCCGCGTTCTCCACCCTCCTGATGGGCGTCATCGGCAACGTGCCGATCGCGCTCGCCGCCGGCCTCGGCGTCAACACCGTCGTCGCCCTCCAGCTCGCCCCCCGGATGAGCTGGGCGGACGCCATGGGCATGGTCGTCCTCGCGGGCATCGTCGTGATGCTGCTGGTCGCGACCGGACTGCGTGAGCGCGTGATGAACGCCGTGCCGCGCTCGCTCCGCAAGGGCATCGCGATGGGCATCGGCCTGTTCGTGCTCCTGGTCGGCCTGGTCGACTCCGGCTTCGTCTCCCGCATCCCGGACGCCGCGCACACCACGGTTCCGCTGCAGCTCGGCAACGACGGCCACCTCAACGGCTGGCCGGTCCTGGTCTTCGTCCTCGGCACGCTCCTGACCCTCGCGCTGATCGTGCGGAAGGTGCCGGGCGCGATCCTGCTCTCCATCGTCGTCATGACGGTCGTCGCGCTGGTCATCGACGCCGTCGCCGACCTGCCGGCCGGTGCCTGGGGCCTGACGGTCCCGGAATGGCCCGGCAATCCGGTGGCCTCGCCGGACTTCGGGCTGATCGGTCAGGTCAGCCTGTTCGGCGGCTTCGGGAAGGTCGGCCTCCTGACCGGCGTCCTCTTCGTCTTCACCGTGCTGCTGTCCTGCTTCTTCGACGCGATGGGCACCATCCTCGGCGTCGGTGACGAGGCCAAGCTGATGGACAAGGACGGCAACTTCCCGGGCATCAACAAGGTCCTCCTGGTCGACGGTGTCGCCGTCGCCGCGGGCGGCCTCAGCTCCTCCTCCGCGTCGACCTGCTTCGTGGAGTCCACGGCGGGCGTCGGTGAGGGCGCGCGCACCGGCCTCGCGAGCGTGGTGAGCGGCCTGCTCTTCACTGTGGCGCTGTTCCTGACGCCGCTGGCGACGATGGTCCCCTCGCAGGCGGCCACCCCGGCGCTGATCGCGGTCGGGTTCCTGATCCTCGCGGGCAACGTGCGGGACGTCGACTGGAGCGACTACACGCTCGCCATCCCGGCCTTCATGGCCATGCTGATGATGCCGCTCACGTACTCGATCACCAACGGCATCGGCATCGGCTGCATCGCGTTCAGCGTGATGCGCCTGGCGGCGGGTCGGGGCCGGGAGGTCCCTGCGGCCATGTACGTGGTGTCCGCGGTCTTCGTCTTCTACTACGCGATGCCGGCGCTCGGCCTCACGTAAGCGCCTGCCGGGGCGTCCTGCCGCGACGTCCCGTTCGTCTCCACCCCTACGGGGCGGATCTCCGTCATGTGACCCGGTCGGCCGGGTCCGCGTGACGGGGCTCCGCCCCGTAGAACTTCTCCGTCTCGTCGACGGCCGCGTGGAAGCGCTCGTCGAAGTCGTCGCGGACGAGCGTCCGGACCACGTAGTCCTGGACGGTCATGCCGCGTCTGGCGGCGTGCCGGCGGAGCCGGTCGAGCAGCTCACCGTCTATGCGCAGGCTGAGCACTGTCGATCCCATGCCAAGCAGGGTCGCGGCACACGCGGCCTTTTCGCGGGTCTTTCCGCCCCATACTCACTCGTTCGGGTGATCAGTTTCTCGCGCGTGTACCACCGGCTGGTATTTAGCACAGCTAATGAGTTACGCTAAGGAACATGCCTGACCTGATCCACGACGGTGACAGTGCCGCCGCCGTGAGCTCCCTCCGCTCCGCCGTGATGCTGCTGGGCCGGCGCCTGAAGCACCAGCGCGTCGACGAGTCGCTGAGCCCCACCGAGATGTCGGTGCTCGGCACACTCGCCCGTTGCGGTTCCGCCACTCCCGGTGAGCTGGCCCGCAAGGAGCACGTGCAGCCCCCGTCGATGACCCGCATCGTCGCGCTGCTGGAAGCCAAGGGGCTGGTCAGACTGGAACCGCACCCCGATGACCGTCGGCAGAAGATGGTCAGCCGGACCGAGCAGGCGGAAGCCATGCTCGCCGAGTCCCGCTCCAAGCGGAACGCCTGGCTGGCCAACCTCGCCGAGGGCCTGGACGAGGACGAGTGGGAGAAGCTGCGGGCCGCCGCGCCCGTGCTGGAGAAGCTCGCCCACCTCTGACCCGACGGGGCGCGCGGGCCCGCAGTCCGGAGCCCGCGGCGCCCCGCCGTCACGTCCTCGTCAGTCCGTACGTCGTATACGCCCGAGGAGGCGAACTCTTTTGAGTACGGGATCCGGAGCAGACTCCGCCCCCGCACCGACTTCCACCCACGAGAGCAAGACCGGCGGGACCTTCTCGTCGCTGAAGATCCGTAACTACCGCCTGTTCGCCACGGGCGCCGTGATCTCCAACACCGGTACCTGGATGTCCCGCATCACGCAGGACTGGCTCGTCCTGAGCCTCACCGGGTCCGCCGCCGCCGTCGGTATCACCACGGCCCTCCAGTTCCTCCCGATGCTGCTCTTCGGCCTGTACGGCGGCGTCATCGCCGACCGGCTCCCGAAGCGGCGTCTTCTCATCATCAGCCAGGCAGCGCTCGGCCTGTGCGGCATCGCACTCGCCGTCCTGACCCTCTCCGGCGTCGTCGAGGTCTGGCATGTCTATCTGATCGCCTTCCTGCTCGGCATGGTGACCGTCGTCGACAACCCGGCGCGTCAGTCCTTCGTCTCCGAGATGGTCGGCCCCGCCCAGCTGCGCAACGCGGTCAGCCTGAACTCGGCGAACTTCCAGTCCGCCCGGCTCATCGGGCCCGCCGTGGCGGGTGTCCTGATCACCACGGTCGGCAGCGGCTGGGCCTTCATGTTCAACGGGCTGTCCTTCATCGCGCCGCTCATCGGCCTGATGATGATGCGTACGAGCGAGCTCCACGCGTCCGTGACCGTGAAGCGCGCCAAGGGCCAGCTGCGCGAAGGACTGCGCTACGTCTCGGGCAGACCCGAACTGATCTGGCCGATCGTCCTGGTCGGCTTCGTCGGAACCTTCGGCTTCAACTTCCCGATCTTCCTGACGGCCTTCGCGGACGAGATCTTCCACGGCGGCGCCGGGATGTACTCGTTCTTCAACATCCTCATGGCGGCCGGCTCCCTGGCCGGAGCGCTGCTCGCCGCCCGCCGCCGCTCCTCGCGGCTCCGGATGCTGGTGGCCGCGGGCACCCTGTTCGGTGTCCTGGAGATCGTCGCGTCGCTGTCGCCGTCCGTCTGGCTCTTCTCGCTGCTGCTCGTCCCGATCGGCATGATCGGACTGACGACCAACATCAGCGCGAACACGAGCGTCCAGATGGCCGCGGACCCCGAGATGCGGGGCCGGGTGATGAGCCTCTACATGATGGTCTTCGCCGGGGGCACTCCGGTGGGCGCCCCGATCGTCGGCTGGATAAGCGACGTGTACGGCGCCCGGACCGGTATGGCGGCCGGCGGGGCGATCTCGATGGTGGCCGCGCTCGGGGTCGGCTTCATGCTGACCCGCGTCGGCGGACTGCGCCTCAAGGTCGACCTGCGCCCGGGCCGCCCGCACGTGCGGTTCGTCCCGCGCGAGCAGCTGGCGACGGCTGCCTGAGCAGTCCTCCGGACGCTGCTCTCTCCTCCTCGGAGAGGGCGGCGTCCGCTTTTCAGTCCCGGGGGAAGTCGCCCGTCTCCAGCGTGAGGCCCACGACCGTCCCGGTGAGGTCGACCGCAGCGCCGAAGTCGAGGCTCAGCAGGCTGCGGTACTCGTCGTCCTTGGGGAGCGTGTGCAGGTGCCATGTACCGGTGTAAGGGTCGGCGATGAGATAGACCGGCACACCCGCGGTGGCGTAGGTGGCCTTCTTGGAGCCGTAGTCGTTGGCGGCGGTGTCCTTGGAGATGACCTCGGCGACGAACTCGATGTCCTGGTAGCGCCAGTGCCCCTTGGCGTCCGTGGTGGCACCGTCGGCGAGGGCCACCACATCCGACGCGAAGCCGTTGAGGCGGCCCGGGAAGTCGATGCGCACGTCCGACATCAACCGTCGGCGCGGGTAGCCGGCGCGCAACTGCTCCACAAGATCGAGAATGATCTGCCAGTGAGTGCCCCGTTGCGGCGACATGTAGATGTTCCCCTCGACGATCTCGACCTTGAATCCCTCGGGGGTGGGCTCAAGCCACTCGAACATCATGTCCAAGGTGCGCTCGTCGCTGGTGTCGGCCATCTCGATCCTGTCGTCGACGACGGTCATCGTGCCGCTCCTCCCCGCTGCCGCACGGGCGCGGGCAGCCGCGTAGTACAACGATAGGCCCGGCCCCCCCGGACACGCCGGGACGCTGGGACACTCGCCGCATGAGCAGCCAGAGACTCTTCGCCGCCGTCCTGCCGCCCGGTCCCGCCGTCCACGAGCTGGCCGGTGCCGTCGCCCCGCTGCACGGGCTGCCCGGGGCCGTGAACCTCCGCTGGACCGCCCGCGCCGGCTGGCACTACACACTGGCCTTCCTCGGGAACGTCGACGAGGAGCTGCTGCCCGAGCTGTACGCCCGGCTGGAACGGGCCGCGCACCGGACCGAGCCCTTTCCGCTCCGGATCCACGGCGGCGGCCGGTTCGACGGACGGGCCTTCTGGGCCGGTGCCGAGGGCGGCCTCGACACGCTGAGGCTGCTGGCGCGCCGCGCGCACGCCGCCGCGCGCAAGGCAGGGGTCCCGATGGAGGAGCACCGCCACTACACCCCGCACCTCACCCTCGCCCGCAGCCGCGTCCCGACGGACCTGACCCCGTACACGGCGGCGCTGGAGGGCTTCGACGGCATGAGCTGGGAGGTCGGTGAGATCGGTCTCGTACGCAGCAACCTCCCGGTCGACGGGGTGCCGGGGGAGCAGCCGCGGTACGAGGTGGTGCAGGCCTGGCCGCTGGGACGGTGAGCGGGGCGGTTACGCTCGTCGGGTGGATCCCAAGACCAGAAACCGCATCATGGCGGCCGTGCTCGTGCTGATGTTCATCGTCGTGGCGGCGGCCTCCGCCCTCGGGGGCTGAGCCCCGGGGCGAAGGCCGCACGCGCGCCGCTCTCCTACCAGGCGAAGTTCTCCGGCGACGGGCCCGGGCCGGGGAAGATCTCGTCCAGGGCCGACAGCACCTCGTCCGACAGCTCCAGCTCCACCGCGCGCAGCGCCGAGTCGAGCTGCTCCCGCGTGCGCGGGCCGGAGATCGGGCCCGTGACGCCGGGCCGGGTCAGCAGCCAGGCCAGGCCGGCCTCGCCGGGCTCCAGACCGTGCTTCTCCAGCAGGTCCTCGTACGCCTGGATCCGTGCCCGCACCTTCGGGTCGGCCAGCGCGTCGCCGGAACGGCCGGAGGTGGACCGGGCACCTCCGCCGTCGCGCTCCTTGCGGATCGCGCCGCCGAGCAGCCCGCCGTGCAGCGGCGACCACGGGATGACCCCGAGGCCGTACTCCTGGGCCGCCGGGATGACCTCCATCTCGGCGCCGCGCTCCATCAGGTTGTAGATGCACTGCTCGCTGACCAGCCCGTAGCTGCCGCGCCGGGCGGCACGCTCGTTGGCCTGGGCGATCTTGTAGCCCGAGAAGTTCGACGAGCCGGCGTAGAGGATCTTGCCCTGCTGGATCAGTACGTCGATGGCCTGCCAGATCTCGTCGATCGGGGTGTCCCGGTCGACGTGGTGAAACTGGTACAGGTCGATGTGGTCCGTCTGGAGCCGCTTGAGGCTGGCGTCGACCGCGCGGCGGATGTTGAGGGCGGACAGCTTGTCGTGGTTGGGCCACGCCTCGCCGTCGGCGCCCATGTTGCCGTAGACCTTGGTGGCGAGGACGACCTTGTCGCGGCGGTCACCGCCCTGCGCGAACCAGGTGCCGAGGATCTCCTCGGTGCGGCCCTTGTTCTCGCCCCAGCCGTAGACGTTCGCCGTGTCGAAGAAGTTGACGCCCGCGTCCAGGGCGGCGTCCATGAGCGCGTGGCTGTCGCTCTCGTTGGTCTGGGGGCCGAAGTTCATCGTCCCCAGTACGAGGCGGCTGACCTTGAGTCCTGTGCGTCCGAGCTGCGTGTACTTCATGGGCCCCAAGCCAACTCCTTCGAGCGCGCTCTAAGCAAGGGCGGGCTCAGGCGCGCCGCGCGAAGCGGTCGAGCGCGGCCAGCACCGCGCGGGACGTCGCCGGTCCGCCCAGGTGGCCCGCGCCGTCGATCACCGTCAGTTCGGCGTCCGGCCAGGCCTTGGCCAGCTCCCAGGCCGTGGTCAGCGGGCCGCCGAGGTCGAAGCGGCCGTGCACGAGGGCGCCGGGGATGCCCGCCAGGCGGCCGGCGTCACGGATCAGCTGCCCCTCCTCCAGCCAGGCGGCGTGCGAGAAGTAGTGCGCGCAGATCCGTACGAGCGCCAGCCGGTCGCGTCCGGGCCGCCCGCTGTACGGGGGCGGGCCGGTGTACGACTCCATGGACAGCACCGCCTCCTCCCAGGCGCACCAGTCGGCCGTGGCCTTCGCCCGCACCTCCGGGTCGGGGCTCTCCGTCCGGCGCGCGTACGCGGCGACGAGGTCCCCGGGGCCCTCGGCCTCCGGGACGCCCGCCCGGAACAGGTCCCAGGCCTCGGGGAAGATCTGCCCGGCACCCCGGTACAGCCAGTCGATCTCGCTGCGCCGGGTCGTCGTCACCGCCGGGATCACGATCTCCGACACCCGCTCGGGGTGCTGTTCCGCGTACGCGAGGATCAGCGTGGAGCCCCACGAGCCCCCGTACAGCAGCCACTTCCCGATACCGAGGTGCTCGCGCAGGAGCTCCATGTCGGCGAGCAGGTGCGCCGTCGTGTTGTGCCGCATGTCCGCGGCGGGGTCGCTCGCGTGCGGGGTGGAGCGGCCGCAGTTGCGCTGGTCGAAGAGCACGACGCGGTAGAGGTCCGGGTCGAAGTACTGCCGGGGCCGGGTGCCGCACCCCGAGCCCGGCCCGCCGTGGACGACGAGGGCGGGTTTCCCGGCGGGGTTGCCGCAGACCTCCCAGTGGACGAGGTTGCCGTCGCCGACGTCCAGCATCCCCTGGTCGTACGGCTCGATCAGGGGGTACTTCTCGTCGGGCTTCCTGTCCATCGCGGCAATTCCCCTCGATCGGTGGTGCTGCTTCGACGCAGTGGTGCTAATCGACGTAGGTGAACGGAGTGTCCGCCGTGTTGTTCGAGTCCACGTCGTCCAGGCTCCACACACGGAACACGGGGGTGTCATGCCCCGAACCCACTTCTGCGGGCACCTTCACCTCGGCGGCGAACCTGCCGTCGGAATCCGTGGTGACGTCACGCAGATCGACCTCCACGGACCCGCTGTCCCGGAAGCTGATACGGATCTGCTCTCCCGGTCCGAAGCCGCCGGCCTCGACCGTCACCTTGTCCCCCTCGGCAGCCGTGTAGGGCGTCACGGCCACGCGCGGCGGCCCGGAGTCCGGGGACGGGGGACCGGTCGCCGGCATGGTCTGCACCGGGGGGCCCGACGGGGCGGCGGAGGGACCGGACTCCGTGGCCGGGTCAGGTGCCGTCACGGATGCCGTCGCGGGTCCGTCCCGCAGGCTGTCCGAGGGGGAATCGCCGCCCGACGCCACAGCGGCGATGACTGCGGCGGCGATCGTCGCCACCGCCGTGATCACGGCGGCGACGACCGGCATCCGGTGGCTTCCGCCCTGCCGGGCCGGAGGATGCGGGGGCGGCGGCGGTACCGGGGAACCGGAGGGCGGTGGCGGGGGACCGGAGGGCCGGGGCGGTGCGGGGGGATCGGATGGCGGGGGCGGTGCGGGGCTGGACACGCGTGGATCCCCCTGCGGGCTCGTCAAGATCGGTGGATCCGCTCAGGATACCGACCGTGACATGACGTGCGCTGCTCAATTATCCCTGTACTGACTTGAGTTGACCGACCGCCACCGCGCACACCCGCGCTTCACGGGGCGATGGGCAGCCGGCGCTTGTGGTCGGTGAGGCGGTAGCGGCCGACGATCGTGTCGAAGGCCTGCTCGTCCACCGGCTTGCCCTCCAGGAAGTCGTCGATGGTGTCGTAGGTGACGCCGAGCGCGTGCTCGTCCGCCTTGCCCGGGTCGAGCGTCTCCAGGTCGGCCGTCGGCACCTTCCCGACCAGCTCGGCGGGCGCGCCCAGCGACTGCGCGACGGCGCGCACCCGGCGCTTGGTGAGTCCGGTCAGCGGCACCAGGTCGGCGGCGCCGTCCCCGAACTTGGTGAAGAAGCCGGAGACCGCCTCGGCCGCGTGGTCGGTCCCGACGACGAGGCCGTGATGCGCTCCGGCCACCGCGTACTGGGCGATCATGCGCTGCCGGGCCTTGACGTTGCCGAGCACGAAGTCCTGGTGGTGGGGGTCGCGGAAGGTCACGTCGCCGGTGAGCAGGGACGCCTGCATGGCGTCGGCCGCGGGCTTGATGTCCACGGTCAGCACCTGGTCGGCCTGGATGAAGGACAGCGCGAGCTGGGCGTCGTGCTCGTCGGCCTGGACCCCGTAGGGGAGGCGCATCGCGTAGAAACGCGCCTCGTGACCCGCGGCCCGGGCGCGCTCGACGGCGAGCTGGCACAGCCTGCCCGCAGTTGTGGAGTCCACACCGCCGCTGATGCCGAGCACCAGGGAGCGCAGACCCGTGGAGGTCAGCCGCTCGGCGAGGAAGGCCACCCGGCGCTCGATCTCCTGCCCCGCGTCGAAGGTCTCCGCGACCTCCAGCTCCCGGGCGATCTCCTGCTGCAGGGCGATGTTCGCCGGCTCGCTCACGTCTGCTCCTCGGTCCGGTTCACGACGGTCTGTCGCGCCCACCCTATCGAGGGGCCGCTCGACGCCTGACGGGTGCGCCGTCGCAGCCGGGGCAGCAGCCGCACAGGCCCTGTGCCGGCAGCGGCTTCAGGATGCGCAGGACGGCCCGGACGCCGTCAGCCCTTGACGGCCACGTGGTACGCGGACGCCCACAGCGTCACCGCGGAGGCCAGTCCCACCACGGCGCGCACGCTGTCGTCCGAGAGGCCGGCTGCGACCAGGGCGAAGCCGAGGACCGCGGTGGCGCTCAGCAGCGCGGCCGTGCCCTTGTACTGCCACTGGTCGTAGAGGCGCGCGAGCGGGACGAAGTGCAGGCCGACCACCAGTGCGATGGCCGGCGGGATCAGCCCGGGACGGCCTGAGGCGTTGGCCGCCGCGATCACCGCGAAGATCGCCACGAGCTCGGCCGCGTTGACGACGCCGACCGAACGCGCCCAGTTCGCGGGGGGACTGACCATGCGGGGGGAGGGGGCGGCGCCCTTGCGGTAGGCGAGGAAGACCGCCACCGCGGTGATCGGTACCGCGATGATCTGGACGGCGAGGGCCGCGCCCGAGGACGCCAGTCCGGACGCCCCGGCGAAGGTCCAGACGAGGGCGAACACCGAGAGCACGACGGTGCCCCGGCGGCGCAGGGTCCGGGTGAGCGCGACGCATTCGGCGTCCGTGGCCGGGGGCGTCGACTGGATCATCCGGCGAGAGTACTGCGATCAGCGGCCCGGTCCGGCGGTTTCGGGCAGGACCGGGAAGACCTCCACTTACGGAGGCCTCCCGTCCGCCCGACCCCTCTGACCTGCTGGTTCAGCGGCCCGGGCGCGGAGCCCGGACGCGGCCCGGGTGGCCTCCCGGCCGCCGTGACAAACTGGTCGGCGGGCCCGCTCCGGGCCGGGTCCACGAGGCCCGCGAGCGAATACGAGGAGGAGGCCGCCGCATGGACGCCACCCCGCAGGTGCTGGCGGTGCTGGAGGACCTCCTCGCCTCCGCCGCCCCCGGTGAGCGCGGCGCCCTCTGGCATCTCGCCGAGCAAGGGCGGGAGTTGGACGCCAACATCGTCCGTCTTCCGCCGGGCACCGGAGTGGGCGAGCACCAGGAGGACGTCCTGGACGTGCTCCTCGTCGTCCTCGCGGGCGGCGGCAGCCTGCGTACGGGCGAGGGCGGCACACTGGACCTCGCCCCGACGACGGTCACCTGGCTGCCCCGGACCTCGCGCCGGTCCCTGGAGGCGGGCCCGGACGGGCTGACGTACCTCACGGTGCACCGTCGGCGTCCGGGACTCACGATCAAGCCCGCCGTGCGCACTCCCGCTCACGAGGGCGGCGAGGCCCCTTGCATGCTCGACCTGGTGTGCCCGGAATGCGGGCGGCTGTCGGCGGACCGGGTGCCGAAGTACTGCAGCGCATGCGGAGAGCCGTTCCCGGAGCGCTGACGGAGGCGCGGCTCGCAGGGCGGTGCGCCGGTGCGGCTCGCAGGGCGGCGTGGGGCTCAGGCCGGTGCGGCTCTCAGGCGTGGCGCTCAGGCCGGTGCGGCGCTCAGGCCAGGGAGAGGAAGAGCTTCTCCAGGCGGGCGCGCATCCGGTCCTTGTCGCCGGGTGTCTGCCCCTCGTCGGCCAGGCACTGTTCGAGCCCCGTGGCGATGATGGAGAATCCCGCCCGGTCCAGGGCCCGGGACGCGGCGGCCAGTTGCGTCACCACGTCCTCGCAGTCCCTGCCCTCCTCGATCATCCTGATGACCCCGGCGATCTGCCCCTGGGCCCTGCGCAACCGGTTGAGGACGGACTTCAGTTCGTCGGCCGCCATGTCGAGCTGCATGGTTCCTCCCGCGTTCGGCACGTACCCGGCCGGGCGCGCCCGTCGCGGATACCGGTGACTCATACCCCCAGGGGTACGGTACCGGGGTGCCTCCCCCTGTGCGGGGTGTACCCAGCCCCACCCGCGACTCCGGGGTGTACGCCCAATGTGCACGCCCTCCGCCGTCCGTAGCGTCGTCTACGTGGCGCAGAGAGCGCCCGACGAGCAGAGGGTGATGACCATGTTCGATCGCGCACGGCGGCGCACGAGCCGGACGGCCGAGGCTCTGCGGCTGGTCTCGGTGAGCAAGGTGTACGGAACCGGGGACGGCGCGGTGACCGCTCTGGACGGGGTGACCCTGAGTCTGCCGACGGGGAGCTTCACGGCGGTCATGGGGCCCTCGGGATCGGGGAAGTCCACGCTCCTCCAGTGCGCCGCGGGCCTGGACCGCCCCGACCGGGGGCAGATCCTCGTCGACGGCGAGGAGATGAAAGGCGGCAGCGAGGCGGAACTCACGAAGTTCCGGCGGGACCGGATCGGCTTCGTCTTCCAGCAGTACAACCTGCTGCCCACCCTGACCGTCGAGGAGAACGCCTCGCTGCCGCTGCGGCTGGCCGGCCGGAAGGCCGACCGGGAGAGCATCCGCGCGGTCCTCACGCAGGTGGGGCTCGGCGAGCGCCTCGGCCATCTTCCCGACGAGCTGTCCGGCGGCCAGCGCCAGCGTGTCGCGATCGCGCGCGCCCTGGTCACCCGGCCGGCCGTGATCTTCGCCGACGAGCCGACCGGAGCCCTGGACACGCGCAGCGCACGCGATGTGCTGAGCCTGCTGAGGGAGACGGTCCGAGTGCACGGCAGCACCGTCGTGCTCGTCACCCACGACCCGGTGGCCGCCTCGTACGCCGACTCGGTGCTCTTCCTCGCCGACGGACGCCTGGCTGGACGGCTCTCCGCGCCCACCGCCGAGGCCGTCGCAGAGCGCATGACCCACCTCGGGGACGAGGCGGCCGGGCGGCGGGCGGACAACGGCCCCCTGATGGGGGTGTGAGCGATGCTGTTCCTGGCCATGCGATCGGTCCGTAAGCGCCCCGGGCGCTTCCTCGCCACGCTGCTCTCGGCGTTCCTCGGTGCCGTGATCATCATGACGTTCGGTTCCCTGCACGACACGGCGGCGGCTCCCGGGGTCGACGAGGTCAGCTCGGAGTCCATGACCGTCTCCGCGAGCGTCGTCGGCGGATACGGCTCCCTGCTCGTCTTCTTCGCCATCGCCTCCACCCTCACCGTCGCCGTCCGTCAGCGCTCCGAGGAGATCCATCTGCTGCGTTGCAGCGGAGCCACTCCTGCCCAGATCACGCGCATGGTCGTCGGGGAGTCCGCCGTGGTGGGACTGGCCGGCGCGGCACTCGCCGTCGGGCCCGCCGTGCTCGGCGGCCGGCTGCTGCTCGACCTGTTCAAGGACAGCGGCCAGGTCGCCGCGAACGTCGGCCCCGCCTTCGGCGCCATGGCGCTCGGGTCGGGCTTCGGCGTCGCGGTCCTCGCCTCCGTCGGAGCGGCGTTCCTCGCCGTACGCCGCGCCACCGCAACCGCCGTCGGAGCGCGGGGCCCGTCCCGGCGCCGGGGCCGCACCCTGGCCGGCTGCGCCGCTCTGGTGGCCGGGGCCGGGGGAGTCCTGACCACGTACGCCGTCGACAGCACCGAGGAGATGCTGATGGCCTTCCCCGCCTACGGGGCCATCCTGCTCTCCGTCGGCTTCGCCGTACTCGCCCCGTCCCTGCTGGGCGGACTCCTGGGACTGCTGCGAGGCCCGCTCGACGTGACGGGCGGCGCGGGCGGTTACCTCAGCACCCGGAATCTGCGCCGGCGCGGCGCAGAGTTGGCCGGAGTGCTCATGCCGATGATCATCTTCACCGGCGTGGCGACCGCGACCCTTTACATGCAGGCCGTCGAGAGCGACTGGGTGGCCAGGTCCGGCCTGGACAAGACCGTCGACGACAAGAACCTGGAGACCCTCAACCTGGTGGTCGTCGGCATCATCGTCGTCTTCTCCTGCATCATGCTCGTCAACAGCCTCTACGCGACCACCTCCTACCGCAGCCGCGAGTTCGGACGGCAGCGCCTCGCCGGGGCGACACCCGGCCAGGTCCTGGGCGTGGTCGGCCGGGAGGCGGTGATCCTGACCCTGACCGGTCTGGTGCTGGGCACCGTCGCGGGGATCGCGGGGATCATCCCCTTCACGATGGTCCGCACCGACCAGGTCCTGCCGGACCAGAGGCCCGGCATCTGGCTGACCGTCATCGCCATCGCCACCGTGGTCACCCTCGGCACGAGTCTCGGGACCGCGCGAAGGGCGCTCCGTACGCCGGCCATCGACGCCGTCACCGTGGCCGCGTGACGCCTAAGGCCGCCGCCACCCGCGCCCGTGCCGCTGCGGGCAGTCACCCGCAGACGTGATCGGGCGCGGGCCGTCTGCGCCGCCCCTCGGGGGTGAAGGTGAACGTACTGCGGAACGGGCCGGGCCCGGTGTCCGGCGGTGATGCGTGCCGGGCGTCGCCGCCTTACCACTTGCCGGTTCACCGGAGGGCACAACTCCGCCTCACCAGTACACAACAGTGCGCAGTCCTGCTGTGACGCTGGTCACGCCGCCTGATCGCAGCCACGCTTGGCGTATGGATCAGAGGAGTTCACCGGACCCGGCACCCTGCTGGGTCCCCGCGAGCGGGCATGCGCTCCGGCATGTCGGCGTCCACTTCGACGCCGTGCGCGTCGCCGGGGCGGCCGGCGAGCGGGTGACGTATGAGCTGTTGCAGTCGACCGGCCCTCAGGCGGGTCCGATCGTGAGGTCGGGGGTCGGCGATCGGAGCACGTACTTCCTGTTACCGCCGCAGAGTGCGGCCGCGCACCGCTGGCCGGCCGGGGCGCGGCTGATAGGGCGGGACCTGCCCCGCGACACGTACGTCGGGATTCCGGCGCTGGAGGGCAGGACGTGGCCGCTGGACTGGTACTCGCGGCCCACACGGGAGGTGCCGTTCGTGGACGCGAAACTGCTGTACGAGGCGGCAGTGGCCGTGCTGACAGGCCGAGTTGGTGCATGATCGCGGACGTCGTGGCATATGCGGAACCGCACCCCGCGCGGTGCGGTACCGTAATCGCGTCATCACGTTCCGTGCATGAGCGGTATGCGCGGGCGGCCCCCGGCGGTGCTACCAACACCGGTCCGAGGGCCTTCACCCACGAGTGGATCGGAAGTCCACCGAGATGCTTCGGCATGCTATCGCGCCCTCCCGGCGCTTCACGAAGGCTTCGCACGACGTCGTCCGCCATGCGCGGCTGACCAGCGACGCGAAGATCCTGCTCCTGGCCGTACAGGGGCTTCCCGAAGAGTGCGCCTCCCAGCCGCTCAGCGAGCACGCGCGGAAGCTCGGCATCACCGGACGGGCGTATCAGAAGTCCAAGGAACTGCTGGTCGCGCATGGTTACGTCCATGAGTGGCGCGAGCAGGGGGAGCGCGGGCGCTGGGTGACGGAGCAGCTGTTGTCCAACGTCCCCCTCACGCCGGAGGCGGCGGCCGTCCTGCGCCAGGGCCGGTCCGAGGAGCCTCCGAGTGTCCCGAAACCGACGGTCGGTGCACCGGCCGCCCGGGTGGCCGGTCATCAACTACCGGTGGATGAAGAACAAGAGAAGAACTATCCCCACCCACCCTCCGAAGCCGAGGCCGAAGCCGAGGCCGAAGCCGAGGCCGAAGCCGAGGCCGAGGCGGTGGTCGGCGGCGGAGCCGAGCCCGCGCCCGAAGCGGGGCTCGGTCCCGAAGCGGGCCTCAGCCCGGAAGCTGCGGAAGGGGAGCGCGTGCTGCTGTCGCTGCGTCATGTGCGGCGGGAGCTCTACCTCGGGGTGAAGGAGGCCAGGGGGCTCGCGGAGCTCGCCGCCCGCTGGCTGCTGCGTGGGGTGTCGGCCGGGGAGTTGCGGCGCGTGCTGACCAGCGAACTACCGTGCGACGGCGTGCGGTCGGCGGTCGGGTTCCTGAGGTACCGGCTGATGCACAAGATGCCGCCGGAGCTGCCCGTGGAGGCTGCCCCGCCGCCCGCCGAGACGCGTCCCGGCGTCCGGGAGCTGATCACGTGCACGGCCTCCGGAGCGGAGGAGGAACGGCACGTCTTCCGGCCGGTCGCCGACGAGACCGAGTGCGGGCCCTGCCGTCGGCAGGCCGCGTGGGAACTCTGGGAGAGGCAAAGGGCGCTGACGGAGGCCGAGCCCGATCCCCTGCCGTGGCGGGAACGCTTCGCGAGGATCGGCGTGTCCGGCTCCGAGGAGTGAACGGGCACCACGAGTTGGACCTCTGTCGCCTCTGTCGTCTCTGTCCGCGAGGGTCCTCCGGCGAACGGGGCAGGCCCGAACGAGGGGCGCACCGCTGGAGCACAGGCCAACTACGCTCCTGCCATGACTGCTCAGTGGTACGTCCTCATCGAGGAGGACACCCGTGTGACGCGACGGGCTGACGGCGTCGACCTGAAGCTGCACCGCTGGTCACTGGTGGCCAGGCATCCCGTCAGCGGCACGGAGGCGCAGGCCCTCGCGGCTGCCGAGGATGCGGCCCTGCACCACACACCGGCAGTTCTGGCCCGCCATGCCCGACCGGGCGACATCCCGGCCCGCAGTGCGTTCCTCACGTCCGACGGCGCGTGGGTGGTCCGGCTCGAACAACACGAACGTGAATGCCACATACGTGTGACCGTCGCCCGTCTCATGCACACGCAGGTGGAGGTGAAGGCCCCGCCGAAGACTTTCAAGGAGAAGGTCCGCCATGCACTGGAGGGCCCCGGCCCCTCACAGGGGCCTTGGGTGCCCAAAGGCGGCTGATGACCGGGCGCGGGCGCGAGGCGCCGGGTTCCGGGCCGGGTGGCCGGGGCGGTGCGTGACCCCGGCGAAGGCTTCGGCCCGTCACGAACACGGGTGCGCCTGGCAGAATCCGACGTATGGCGGACATCATCTCGCGCGACGGCACATGGAGCTTCGACGGGGAGACGGTGCGTATCGTCCCCGGCAGCAAGGTGCACCCGGTGCGGCAGGACCTGGGTGAACTGAGCGTCCCGCTGCACGCGGTGGCGGGCGTCTCGTTCGAGCCGGACCGGAAGGGCGGCCGCCTGCGACTGCGCCTGCGCACCGGTGCCTGCCCGGTTCTGCGGGCCGCGGACGGGCGGCTGAAGGATTCCGCCGACCCGTACCAGCTCGTGGTGGAGAAGGACCGCACGGGCGTGGCGGAGTACCTCGTCGACGAGATCCGCAACGCCCTGCTGATCGAGCAGGTACCCGACGGGCCGGTGGACCGCTTCCTGCTGCCGGGGCCGTCGGTGCCGGTGTCGGGCGGCGGTGGGGACGGCACGGCGTCCTTCGACGGGGAGACGGTCCGCCTCACCTGGAACTGGAAGGCGGAGGAGTCGAAGACCACGGGCGGCACGGTCAGCCTTCCGCTGTCGGAAGTGACGGGGGTGCGCTGGATACCGGCCATCGGGCTGGAGAACGGCTCCCTGCGCTTCGACCGGGGTGCCGTCGCGGCCACGACCCCCAAGTACGACCCGTACTCCCTCGATCTGTGGGGGCTGTCGAAGCGGGAGTACACCGCAGTCCTGGTCGCCGCCGCCGTGCTCGCGCGGATGCCCGTGTCCGGCGGACCCGCCACCCCGGCCGCGAACGCACCGGCGGCAGGGCCTGCCCCCGCACCGGCGGCCGACGACCACGACGTCCTGCTGCGCCGGCTGCGGGAGCTGGGCGAGCTGTACGAGGCGGGCATCCTGACGGACGAGGAGTTCGCCACCGCCAAACGAGCCGTACTGGATCGGCTCCGATAGGGCGCTCCGGTGCCGTGCCCGGCGCGGGGTCCGGCGGCCGCGCCCCGGCCCGTGGGCTCCGGTTCCGACGGTGCATGATTGCGTCCCATGGACGAGCCCCACCCCCTGCTCACCTATTTCCTGGACGCCGCCGACGGACGCTTCCCGCCCACGGACGGCCGGGTGACCGTCCTCCCACCGCTGCCGCGCGGGCTGGAGTGCTCGGTCGCCTTCACCGCACATGCCGTCGTCGCCACCGCGCTGTCCCCCTCCGACGTCCACGCCGCAGGGCCCGACGGATACGGAGGCTCCCTCGCGCCCGACTTCCTGCGTCACCTCGCGGGGAGCGAAGGGGACATCTGGACCGTGGACGCCGTGCTCGTCGCACGCGGTGTCGCGGCCCCGCCCCGGCTGGCCGAGAGGCTGGACGTCGACGACCACCCGCGCGTCCGCTACGCCCGGACCCTGCGCACCGGCGTCCGCGTCCATGGGGACGGACGTGGGCTGGTCACCCTTGCCGACGGACTCGCGGGCCGCCGGGAACTGAGCATCGAGCTCTACGACGCCTACGGCGCCGGCACAGGACGCGGCCGGTCGCTCCTGCGGGACGCGCTCACCCTCGTCCCCGAGGGCGAGCCGGTCTTCGCCGCCGTCTCCCCGGGGAACGCACGCTCCCTCCGGGCATTCCTCGCCGCCGGCTTCGAACCGTTGGGGAGCGAGGTCGTCCTCCGCCCGGAACGGCCGGCCTGAGGGCCGGTTCAGGTGGGCGACGGAGCGGCGGGCGCCGGTACGGCCCCGGGCCGAGCGCGTCCCCAGGCCGCCAGCGGCTCAAGGGCTTCGTTGAGGCGGGAGCCGTCCTCGGTCAGGCAGTACTCGACACGGGGCGGTACCTCGTCGTAGGCGACACGGCGCACGACGCCGTCCGCCTCCATCTCACGCAGGTGGGAAGCCAGCACCTTCTCCGTTATCCCTGGAACCAGTCGGCGCAGCTCTCCGAAACGGCGGCAGGGATGCTCGTGGAGCGCCCAGAGGATCAGCACCTTCCACTTGCCGCCGATGACCTCCATCGCGCTGTCGATCCCGCAGGAGTGCGCGGCCGGTGTGCCGGGCCGGTTCTGTGTCGCCATTCCCCCACCCTTCTGACGTGCTCGCTCACCACAGGGTAACCACCCACTCCGAAGTGCGTACTTGAACGCCCCGGGGGCCACGACGAGGCTGATCGACATGACACAGAACGCCGTTGAGCCGAACACCGATGCCCAAAACACCGTTGGGAAGAATGTTGTCGAGATGACCCCCGTCACCCTGCTTGGCCTGGGTGCGATGGGTACCGCACTGGCCCGCACCTGGCTCGCCGCCGGCCACCCGCTCACCGTCTGGAACCGCAGCCCGGCCCGCGCCGAGGCGCTCGCGGCCGAGGGCGCGCAGGTCGCGGACAGCGCCGCCGCGGCGGTCGAGGCGAACACCCTGGTCGTCGTCTGCCTCCTGGACGACGCCTCGGTCGACCAGGCGCTGGGCGGCGCCGACCTGACCGGCAAGGACCTGGTCAACCTGATCACCAGCACCCCTGCCCAGGCCCGCGCCCGCGCCGAGTGGGCCCGGGCGCGTGGCGCGCGCTACCTGGACGGCGGAATGATGGCCGTCCCGCCGATGATCGGTGTCCCGGAGGCGGGCGGATACGTCTTCTACAGCGGCCCGCGTGAGCTGTTCGAGCAGTACCGGGAAACGCTGGCCGTCCCGCTCGGCACCACTTACGTCGGCGAGGACGCGGGCTACGCGGCCCTGTACGACGTGGCACTGCTCAGCGCCATGTACGGGATGTTCGCCGGGACCGCACACGCCTTCGCCCTGATCCGCAAGGAGGACATCGACCCCGCGACGCTCGCGCCGCTGCTCACCGACTACGTCGTCGCGATGGCCCCCTCGGCCCGTCTGACCGCGGAACAGCTGCGGAGCGGCGACTACACCAAGGGCGTCGTCTCCAGTCTCGCGATGCAGGTGGCCGGCACGCCGACCTTCCTGAGCACGGCCGAACAGCAGGGCGTCAGCACGGAACTGCTCAGCCCTTACTTCGAGTTGATGCGCCGCCGCCTGGCCGAGGGCAGTGGCGAGGAGGACCTGACGGGTGTGGTCGACCTGCTGGTCCGCTGACCCGGCCGCTCGCCACCGATCTGCGAAGAGACCGGGCGGGCGGTCCGCCGCCTGCTCGCCGGACCCGCCTGCTCCCCGCACACGGTGTCGGCACGGTGCGAAGCGTCTCGCCGCCGTCCGGCAGCTCATGCACACCTGTGCGAGCAGTCACCGGTCCTGGGGGACTGTGCGGCAGGCGGCGCGGCGCGGGACACGTACGGCGTGAACCGCCAGGACAATGGCGCACGCGCCATCCAGAGGCGCCCGAGCCCTTACGGCCCTCGCGACCCGCTCGACCGTGGTCGTGCGCACCGGACATGGGGCAGATCAAGGAGGAGCCGTGGTGGATGTCCCGGTGGACCAACTGACCGGTGCGGTCGACGGTGCGCGTACGCGGGCCCGTGGGCAGCTCCTCGACGCCGGCCTGGAGCTGTTCGGGGTGTACGGCTACGCGCAGACGTCGGAGCAGGACCTGTGCGAGACGGCCGGGGTGCCGGAGGAGGTGCTCTGGGAGGAATTCGGTTCCCGGGAAGGCCTGTTGACGGCCCTGCACAACCAGATCACCACCAGCGGACTGCGGGCCGCGGAAGTCGCCCTGCTCTCCGAGGGGATGGACGAGTGTCCGGTGGAGCAACGCTTCCGCCGGCTCTTCGACGCGTACGTGTCGGCGGTGACCAGGGACCTGCGCGAGGCCCGGGTGACGTTCGTCGAGGTGCTGGGCGTGAGCCCGGCGGTGGACGCGCACTGCAAGCGGTGGCGTGACCTGTGGACCGACTTCCTGACCGGTGAGGCCGAGCGAGCGGCGGTGCGCGGAGAGGTGGAGGAGCGGGACCACCGGGTCGTGGTGATGGTGATGGTCGGCACGGTCCACGAACTCATGGCCCACCACGCACGCCGGCCGCGCCGGGCCAGGCCCGACGAGGTCACGGAGGAGCTGACCAAGCTGGGGCTCGCGATGCTCGGGGTCGAGAAGGCGGACTGAGCGGGGCGCCGGACACCCCGGGCACCGTCACAGCCTGATGTCCGCCGCTATCGGCAGGTGGTCGCTTCCGGTGGCCGGCAGCGACCGCACGCGGGTGACCGTCGCCGACCGGGTGAGGATCTGGTCGATCCTGGCCACCGGGAACTTCGCGGGCCAGCTGAACGCGAAGCCCGGTCCGGGCGGTTCCATCAGGGAGCTGACCGGATCCAGTCCGCGGTCGTCCAGCGTGCTGTTGAGGTCGCCGAGGAGGATCACCCGGTCCAGGGGCTCGGCTGCGACGGCCTCACTCAGGAGAGCGGCGCTCTCGTCCCGCCGTCCGGACGTGAGCCCGGTCGTCGGACCGATCCGTACCGAGGGCAGATGGGCGACGTACACGGCGACCTCGCCCCGTGGGGTGCGGGCGCTCGCGCGCAGGCCGCGGTCCCAGCCCTCCCCGACGCCCTTCGGCCTGATGTCCACGAGCCGCACACCGGTGAGGGGGTACTTCGACCAGAGTCCGACCGTGCCCCTCGTCGCGTGGTGCGGGTAGTCCGAGGACAGGGCCGCTTCGAAGGCCGGCAGGGCAGGGGCCGTCAGCTCCTCCAGGGCTATGAGGCCCGCGTCCGTCGCGGCCAACGCGCGTGCGGTGGCGGCCGGGTCGGGGTTCACGTCGCTGACGTTGTGCTGGACCACCGTGAAGGAGCCGTCCGCCGCCTGGCCACCGGCGGACAGCATGCCCCCGAAGACCGCCAACCAGGCGGCCACGGGCAGCAGGAGCGCGGCCGACGCCAGGAGCGAGCGGCGCAGCAGCGCCGTGACCAGCAGCACGGGGACGGCCAGGCCGAGCCAGGGGAGGAAGGTCTCCAGCAGACTGCCCAGGCGGCCGGGGGTGTTGGGGACCAGGCCGGGAAAGACGAGGAGGGCGGCCACCAGGAGACAGAGCAGGGCGGCCGCCCGGCCCCGCTGCAGGCTCCAGGCCCGCTTGGGCACTTCCGGCCTCCGGCTTCCGGCCCGCTCCGGTGCCTCCGGCTTCCGGCTTCCGGCCCGCTCCGGTGCCTCCGGCTTCCGGCTTCCGGCCCGCTCCGGTGCCTCCGGCTTCCGGTTCCAGGCCCGCCTGGGCATTTCCGGCTTCCGGTTCCAGGCCCGCTTCGGCGCGTCCCGCTTCTTCGTCACTCGCTCATGCTCCCCTCGGGGCGTCCCCGCGAGGCCCCGCACGACAGGGGAACGCGGCGGACCGTGCTCCGGTTCCGTCGCCGGGGGCAGCCCCTGATGCCGGTGGCCGTCCTCACGGTGGATGTCATCGGCAAGGCCGCTACGGGCGAAGGGCTTTGAGGCTGCGGCACGACGGGGACGGGCATCGCGGTACGGGAGAGCCGATCCCTCGGCAGATCACGCCGACGAGCGACGCGGCGGGCGCTCGTCGGCGGCGTGCTGCCGGACACGCACGCGATGACGCGGTTCGCCCATCTCTCGACCACGAGGCCCGGCCGGGGGATCAGGCCGCCGCCAGCGCACCCGCGTACGGGCCGCCCACGCCCCAGGCCTGGTGCATCGCGTCGGCGAAGGCTCCGGCCAGCCTGTGTTCGCCGGTGGGGCCGGGGTGGGTGCCGTCGTAGGTGTCCGTGTGGATGTCGTAGCCCGTGGGGTGCGAGACCAGCAGGACCGGGGACGAGGGGGTGTCCAGGTCGGCGACCACCTTCGCGAGCAGTGTGTTGAAGCGGTCGCACTCGGCGGCGAAGGGGGCGTCGGACTCCGCCCTGATGTTCGGTATGACGGGGAGGAGCAGCATCTTGACGCGGGGGTTCGCGGTGCGTGCCGCGGTGATGAACGCCCGTGCGTTCGCGGCCGTCTGCGTGCTGTCCGTGTAGAAGCCGAGGTCTATCAGGCCGAGCGAGACCAGCAGGACGTCGGCGCGGGTCTCCGCGACCGTCTCCGCGATGACCGGGGCCATGTGGAGCCAGCCCTCGCCCCAGCCTGCGAGGTGCCGGCGTGCGGACGCGGGGAAGGCCGCGTCGCCGTAGACGTGGGAGAGCGCGGCGTTCGCCTCGGTGTCGTACAGCTCGGTCCGTGGGCCGGTGATGGCGTAACCGCCGTCGCCGAGCGTCGCTTCGAGGTGCTGCCACATGCGGTAGCGCCAGGTGAAGTCGCCGGTCTTGCCCACGGTCATGCTGTCGCCGACGAAGAGAAAACGCATGGCGACATCATGGCCGATCACCGCTCCGGCCTGCGACGTGACGGTGGACACTTGTGCCATGAGATCGCTGCTGACCGTCTCCGCCGCCGCCGTCCTCCTGTTGCTCACGGGGACGGCACCAGCCGTCGCGGACGAGGGGGACGGGGCGGACCGGACCTTCACGATCGAGGACTCCCGGATCACCGAGTCCAGTGGCCTCGCCGCCAGCCGGATCCACCCGGGCGTCTACTGGACGCACAACGACAGCGAGGACGGGCCGTACGTCTACGCCGTCGACTCCCGGACCGGGAAGACCGTCGCGACGATCACCATGAAGGGCGTGGGGGAGCCCCGCGACGTGGAGGCGATCTCGCTCGGGCCCGACGGGAATCTGTACGTCGGTGACATCGGTGACAATCTCGACGGCTCCTGGGACCACGTCTGGATCTACCGCTTCCCCGAGCCGAAGCGGCTCGCGGACGCCACCGTGCGGGCGACACAGTTCGACGTGACGTACGCGGACGGGGCGCGCAACGCCGAGGCGCTGATGGTCCACCCCACCACGGGGCGTGTGTACATCGCCTCGAAGAACGAGGACGGCGGCGGTCTCTACGAGGGGCCGCAGAAGCTGACGGCCGGCGGGGCCAACGTCTTCCGCCGCGTGGGCGAAGTGCCGTGGGTGACGGACGGGGCCTTCTCGCCGGACGGGAAGGAACTGGTGCTGCGCTCGTACTTCAGCGCCCGGGGCTATGCCTTCGAGAACGGCCGGCTGGGTGCCGACCAGGCGGTGAGCGTGCCGCTCCAGGGGCAGTCCGAGTCGGTGACGTACACGGCGGACGGCTCGGCGATGATGTTCGGCTCCGAGGGGGAGCGAAGCGAGGTGGTGCGGGTGGAGGTGAAGGGCGGCGGCAACAGGGCACCCTCCCCGAACGGCGGGGGCGGCGGGACGTCGCCCGGCGACGGGGCGGGCGACGGGGAGGACGGCGGCTCGCACAAGGGCACCGCGACCGGGGGCACCGTGGCGGTCGTCGTCATCGTGCTGGCCCTGATCGCGGCCCGGCGCCGCCGCGGGTAGGGCGTGCCGTCCGGGTCACCCCGCGAGCCCTTCGCGGGGACGGCCGACTCGGGCTCGCGGGCCCCGGACGCCGACCGGTCGGGCAGCCACTGCGGCCGGGCAACCACTGCGGCCGGGCAGCCACTCCGGCCGGGCAGCCGCTGCGCGGTCGTCCGGGTGTGCGGCCCGCTCAGATGTCGTCGGTGACGGGACGCAGCTCGTAGTGCAGCGTGCGGTCACGCTTCAGCCGGTGGGCGAGCGGGACAGCCACACCCTGGAGCGCCGGGTACTTCCGGGAGAGGGTCCGGGCCGCGTGGGTGTTCTCCTTCGTGTCCTGCTGCAGGAGCCGCGCCCAGGCCTTCACGGGCGGTCCCGTCGGCGCGCCCCGCACGGTGCACGGGGCGATCTCCACCATCGGGTGGTTACGCATCCGGTCGACCTTCCAGGCCGAGGAGAACGTGCGGATGTAGGCGTGGTCGCCCTCGACGGCGATGCTGACCGGGGTACGGGCGGCCGATCCGTCCGGCCTGCGGCTGCTGAGCAGGACGGTGTACTGCTTCACGAAAGGCTCTAGCTCATGGATCGTCTCCATGTATTCCATGGTGCCTGAAAAGCGGGCAGAACGGTGGCGCGGCAGGAGCGTCAGGAATGAGAACGTCCCCGTCTCCACGGTGCGGCCGAGCACACCGTGGAGACGGGGACGCGGGGTTCCCGGGCCGGGCCCTCAGACGACCCAGCGGTCACCGTAACCGCAGACCTCGATCACGAGCCGGGCGTCGTTGCCCGCGCTCGCGCCTCCGGTCGGGCGCAGGCACAGGTCGTTGCTGACGGCGTTGCGGATCCAGTTCGTCCCGTCGCCTCGGGGGTCGAGCCACCAGAGCTGGTTGTCCCCGGTCGCGCTGCAGTGGAACTCGCCGACCTTCGTGCCCGCCGACCTGGCCTTGTAGTAGCCCAGGTCCAGGCACAGCCCGTCCTTGCTGTTGCGGATCAGGAAGAGCGGGGCGTTCTGAGGCCCGCCGTCCTTGTCCACGATGTCCAGGTTCCACAGCTGGTTGTCACCGGTCGTGGCGTTGCACGGGTACTGGTTGACGGGGGCGTTGATCGCGCCCTTGCCGTAACCCCCGATGTCCACGCACTGGCCGGTCACCGCGTTCTTGAGCACGGTGTTCTGCACACCGGAGCGGCCGTTGGCCCACTGACGGAGCTTCTCGGCCGCGGTCAGTTCCTTGACCACGGCCTTCTTCGTGGCCTTGGGGCTCTTGGACGCGCTCGGTGTCGGTGCGACCGTCTGCTTGCGGACGACCGGTGCGGGGGGTTCCTCCTCCCGCTCCTTCTCCTTCTCCTTCTTCTTCTCCTGCTGCTTGCTCGGTTCGGTGGAGGGAACCGGCGACTTGCTGGTGTAGGTGTCCGGAACGGAGGAGCGCTCCGTGTCCAGGACCGTACCGGCCGCGTTCTCCGTCCGGGGCCGGTCGGGCTCGCGGTCGTCCTGCCCGGCCAGGAGGAGCGGGACCGCGATCAGGAGCGCGCCCACGATGCCCGCCGCCGCCAGCATCGGCTTCTTGGGGCGGCTGCCGGGCGGGTCGCCGTCCGCGTGCGAACCGGCCCCCGAGCCACCGCTGCCCGGCGCTGCCGCCGCCGTTGCGGCGTCGGGTGAAGAGCCCTCGGTGCTCACGGTCGCAGGCGCGGCGGACGCCGCCGACACGGCAGCCGCCGAGGTGGCCGAGGAGCCGGACGCGGACGCGGCCGGTTCGGTCTCCCCTTCGGCGGACGACGCCGGGGCGCCGATGCCCCTGGCGGGACCGGTGGCCTCGCCGGCGGGCGCACGTCCCGTCCCGGGGGCCGTGCTCTCCGGCCCGTCACCCGTGGGGGCGCCGGCCGCCGGGACCTGGCCGGCCGCCGGACTGTCCGGACGGGCAGCAGTGTCGGGGGTGACGGCGGGGGATGACGCGTTCGTACGGCCACGCTGTCCGCCGCCCGGCGTCAGGGCGTCACCGGGATCGCCGGCCGCTCCCCGCATCGTCACCGCCCGGCGGACCGCCACCGGTGAACTCTCGGAGGAACCTGCTCCGGCGGATGTGCCCGACCGTGGCGGTATCCGGTTGGAAGGATCATGCTCACGTTCCATGCAATTTCCTTACTCATGTCTGGGTTCGGTGTCGCGTCACGGCCCGGCGCCCACGGCACCGACGCAGCGCTCCGGCCAGTGGCCGGTGCCCGTAGGTGTCGTCGAGCGCCCGCGCACGACATCGTCCAGCCGGGCGAGTATCGCTCGATCCGCATCGGGATCGGGCGTGGCCGCCGCGGCAGGACCGGTCAGTTCACGCAGAAAAAGCTGTAGGGCCTGGCCTTCGCGGCGGACGTCCAGGACCCGGAAGAGGGTCCCCGGGGCGAAGATCACCTCGTCGGGCCCACGGCTGTGGTCGGAGAACTGCCGTACGCGACGGCCGGCCACCGACCAGATGGCATAGCTCCCGCCCGGCATCGTCGCCATGCCGGCCGGATCGAGTGGTGTGGTGCTCAGCAGAGCCGCATCGCGCAGCAGCGTCCCTGGGCGGGGCAGCGCGCCGGAGCCCTCGGTGGCGGGGTCACCGCCCGTGCCGCGCAGCACCGCGCCCCGGTAGGACGGCAGCCGGTTCAGCGCCGAGGCCACACAGGCGCCGTACGGCAGCATGTCGGGCTCGTACTCGCGCAGGGCCCGGGTCACCGCGCCATGGCTCAACGGGCCTTCGGGAATGTGCAGGTACATCCGCAGCGCGATCAGGTCGGCGCGCGCCGCCTCCTGTTCCTTGCCGCGCAGCGCGGGCATCCGTGCGAGGGAGCGGGCGACGGCAGCGCCGTGCCGGTCCCACATACCGCCCGCGAGCGCGCGGAAGGCGGTCCGTTGCACCTCGGAGCTGCGGTGTCCCGGGTCCAACGGGACCGGAGGCAGCGGGTCCTGCGGGAGCCCGGCATCGTTGTCGGAGGTGTCACCGACGTCGTCCGGGGTCTCGGATGCGCCCCGGCCCGTGGGTGCGCCAGCAGTCGCCGGTACGTCAGGAGCCTTGGTGGAGGCCGGAGTTGCCGCCTGCTCGCCCTCTGTGCCGCTTGTCGTGCCCGTACTGCCCGGTGTCGCCGGCACGACCGGCGCATCGGGGAGGCCCGGAGGTATGGGTGCGTGACCGGGGCCCGGGCCGTCCGGCGCGGACATCGGATTCTCTGTGGAAGAGCCGCCCGGAGGGCCGGCCGGCTCCTCGGACGGCATGTCCCGGGATGCCAAGGACCCCAGGGGAGTGGGGGGCGCCGGATCGGCCGGCGCCCCGGCCTCCGTGCGCACCGGCTGCGGTGAGTGCACGTCGTCGGGCCGGTCGGGCACGTCGTCGGGCCGGCTGGGCACGTCGTCGGGCCGGCCGGGCACCTCGGTTTCGGCCGGACCTCGCGCGGAGGACGGTTCCGAACCGTCCTCCGACGGCGGGTTTCCTTCCGCCGTATGGCCTGGGGCGCCGTGGGCGCCGACACGAGGGCCGGACGTCGTCCCGGAGAGACCGGTCCGAACCTCTTCGTCGCGTTCGTCTCCTCGCGGCTCGTCGGAACCGGACCGTGAGGACCCACCGGCCTTCTCGGCTCCCGCGTCCGCCTCGGGGGGCGACATCCGGGGCGCCACGCCATCCGGCTCCGGCGCTTCGGCCGGCACCTTCACATCCGCCTCGGAGCTTGACGCATCCGCGCGCTCTTCGGCCCGCACCGGATCGGCGGCCTGCGAGGGGTCACCGGCCGCATCGGAACCGACGCCCGGCACGACGGCATCCACGCGCCCGGGGCCGTCGACCGTGTGGGGGGCAACGCGTCCCGCTGTGCGGTGGTCCGTTCCGGTGTTGTCGCCCGTTTCCGCGGCGGCGGCAGGAGCAGGGCCTTCTGCGGCCACGGGGCCGTCGACCGCGTCGGGGTCGTCGGGTATCGCTGTGTGGTGGTCCGTTCCGGTGTTCTCGCCCGTCTTCGTGTCGTCGACGGGCGCAGAGCCCGCCACGGGATCGACCGCGTCGGGGGCGTCGGCGTTTCGCGCCGGGGCCCCGGCCTCTGCTCCGGTGTCCACCCCGGAATCCGGCCGCGCGGTACGTACGGGGTCTTCCCCCGGGGCGGCGGCCCGAGCCGCTGTCCCGAGGGCACTCGCGTCGTCACGCTCCGGCGTTCCGGGCCGCTCGGCGGATTCCCGCCGCTCCGCCGGTGCCGGAACGGTCGCGCCGGCGCCGTACGCCGGTCCGCCGGCCGCTCCCGGCCTCCTGCCGCGTCCTGGCGAACCCGTCGGAACGGGGTCGTCCGACCTGCCGAAGTCCGTGGCCCATCCGTCCGGTTCCGGGGCCGCCGCCGCGCGCTTCCCGGGCGCTCCGAGCGCCTGAGCGCCGTCGGGGCGTCCGGCCGTGCCCGGGTCGGCGGCCCGTCCGGGCGTACCGGCACGCGTCGGCGCGTTCGTCTCCAACGCCACCCTGCCCGCGGCCATGGCTTCCCTCAGCTGCCGGGCACGCTCGACCCGCGCGGCCCGTCCAGCGCCTTCCGCCGGCGGCTCGGATCCGGCGGTTCGCCCCGGCTGCAACGGCCGCAACGGAAGTCCAGGCCGTTCCGGTGACTGTTCCGGCCGTCCCGACGGCTGTCCGGGCCGTCCCGACGGCTGTTCCGGCCGAGACGGCCTCGATCGGGGCCGCTGCCCCTGCTCCGGCCCACCGGCCGACGCGGCCGCCGACGCGGCGGCGCCGGCTCCCGCCGTTCCGGCCTGCTGCGGCCGCCCCGGGCCTCGTACGGGCACCGGTGACCAAGGGCTCGCCTCGGTCGGTACCGGTACGGACACGGACGCCGGCCCGCCGGGCCGTACCGTCGACGCCGACGCCGACACCGGTCCTGGCGAGGGCTGGGCCGAGGCCGACTGTGCCGGCCGGACCCGGGCCTGGGCCGTCGGTCTGGGCCGGGCCGGAGCCGGGGCGGCGTGGCGGAGGGTGCGCAGACCGTGCTGGGCCGCCAGTCGCCGCAGTTCACGTCCGCCGTCCCGGGACACGCCGTGCACATGGAGCGTCGCGCGCTCGCGCAGGGCCGGGGTCAGGGCCCTGAGCAGATCCGACAGGGCCGGCCACAGCGACGCGTCCAAGGTCTCGCCCGGCATGCCCAGCTCGATCACCGGCCCGCCCGCGTCCACCTGACGTGCCGTGGGGGACAACCGTGGGCCGCCGGCCGGACCGACCCACAGGCCTGCCCGGGTGACCGTGACCTGCCAGCGGTCGGTCAGGCCGATCACGCCCTCCTCCGGGCGCGCGGGCCCCGGCAGCGGCGGAGACCAGCGCAGCAGCCTGGGGGGCCGGGCGCGGCCTTCCTCGTCCGGCGGCCGGCACAGGACGGCGTCCACGAACGGCATCCACTTCGGCGTACCGTCCGGCGCGGACAGGACCGACCGCACGGAGTACGCCCCCAGCGGACCGGCCGCCGCGACGAGCGGCAGCCCGGACATCACCTCCACGTCGGTGCCCAGCCGGTCGGACACCGACTGGGCCAGAGGCAGTACGTCTTTCCGCCCGCCGGGCGCGAGCCGTACGCCGGACCTGACCTCCTCCGGCAGGGCGGTGAGTATCTCGGCGACCTCCTCGGCCGAGACGTCCTCGCCGTAGGGCACCCCGATCACCACGGCCGGGCGCCGGGGGTCGACGGGCACGGCGTGGTAGAGGTCGCCGGGCTGGGCAGGCGCGGCACCGGCGGGGCGCACGAGCAGCCCGGCCGGAATCTGTTCCACGACGCTCCCGCCGGCCGTGCCCGACGGCACGGCGCGCAGCGCGGGCTGCCAGGACGGCTCGGGGCTGCGCGGGCCCAACGGTTCCGGATTCGCGCCGGGGGCGAACCGCCACCAGCCGCCCGCAGGAGGTTCCCCGTCGGCGGCAGGGGCGGGAGGGACGAAGAGTGAGCCGCCGGGTACGACGAGGGGCGGCCCGTCCGGGGCCTTGACCTCGATTCCCCAGGCGTCGGCGATCCGGCGCGCGGTGGCGGGACGGTCCTCGTGGTCCTGTCCGGCACCGGTCATGACCAGCCGTACGGTGTCCGCTCCCGACTCGCTCAGTGAGTCCAGCAGCTCACTCAGCTTCGGCCAGAAGGCGGTGGTCTCCATCCCCGAGGCGCCCGCGATGACGGTCACGGTCCCGTCGTCCGTGTGCAGGCTGCGCGCCAGATCGGCGACGTCGGTCGGGGTGAGCGTGTCGTCCGAAGGAGTCCGGAGCAACAGCAGGCCGTCGTGGTCCTCGACCAGAAGCCCTTCCGCCGCTCCGTCGTCCGGATCGTCGGCGGTGGGCAGGACCTCGTCAGGCCGACGCCCGGCCTCGGCCCCGGCCTGGGACCGGCCGGCGCGGCGCCGTGCGAAGGGACCGACCCAGCGTGTCACGCCTGGGGCCCCCCGCCGACGGGAGGCACGGCGGCTTCCACGGAGGCGGAGGCACCGGCCGCGTCCGACGACCGGTCCGCCGGGTCTCCCACGCGTACCGCGTGGATGCGCGGAGTCCTCGCCCCCTCCGTCCCGTCACCGCTCACCGGCCGGGACTCGCCGCGTTCCTGGGCCGCGATCTCCTCGGCCAGCGCCTCGGTCTCCATGACCATCCCGGCGGGTCCGGTCGGGTTGACGTAGAGGGAGTGGCCCTCGGGCAGCCCGTCGACGACGTCGGCCACCGGGACCAGCCGGGCGGCGAGTGTCCCGACGACGCGGTAGTACGCGGGGCTGGTGAAGACGGGGACCACAGGTTCGCCCTGTGCCGACCGCAGGGCCGCCGGCTCGCCGTCGGGACCGATGAGGACCGCGACCTTCGCCGCGGCCAGCGAACGGAGGACTTCCCCGGCGGGACCGTAGCCGGTGACGGCGCGCTGGATGGCGGACTCGACCGGGTCGGTGGCCCTGGGCCAGCCGAGAGCCTCCGGAGAGGGGTTGTACCGAGGGTTGTCCTCCCACGCCACGATCGTGCCCGTGGAGTCCGTACGCCATCGGCCGGGGACCGACCAGTCCGGTGGTTCGCCCTCACCCGACCACGCGGCGTCGGGAACGCTCAGCCACCGGCCGGGCAGGCCCCGGGCGGCCTCGACCACTTCCGGGGGCGGTTCGGGCAGCGAACCGTCCGGGTCCTTCGCACCGTCGTCGTCCACAGCCGGCGGCCCGGCGGCGGATCCGGCCGCGATGTCCTCGGCGGCAGGGGAGGGCTCAGGCCGGGATGCGGGAGGCGTCCGGGGGATGGGCCTGTCGTCGTACTCACTCACCGGCAGGCACTCCAGAAGCAGAGGACACAGTCCATCCTTTCGAACATACCCTCATCAGTTAACAGCCTGCCGGTACCGACTTCTCAGCCGGGGTTCCCTTTTAATCACGTTCCGGAGTGCGGAAGTTGACGCCGTGTGAACACGGCATGAACGCGCTCCCGTCCGAGGGTGTCCACGCCACGAGGGGTGCTGCCCACTCGGAGAGAGACGTCGTACGCCGCCTCCGCGTTCCACCGTGCCGTCGGCGAAACGGAATCCCGGCCGCACGGGACCGGCGTACCCCACGGACCTGGAGACCGCCACGGACGGACGCGACGACCGCCACGGACGTGGAGGCCGTCATCACCCATGGTTCGTGCGTACCGTTCAAGGGTCAACCGTATACATCCGCACCGGGTTTCGTGATCGCGCCGACTCGTCGATCCGTCACCCGGCCATGGCCCCGGCACCGACCACCGGGGCCGTGGCCGGTGTCAGTCCTCTTCCGCCGCCCCGCGCCCGGGACGCCGTGGCTCCTCGGCGTCCTGCGCGTCGGTACGGGATTCCTCCCCCACCGTCCCGGACGTCGGCAGCTGCCCGGCGGTCATGAAGTCCGGCCAGTTCGCGGCCTGTCCGTCGGCCGGGAGAGCCGTGAAGGGGCCGGACGCGCCATCGGCGGGTGCGGGCTCGGGCGGCCACTCGTCGAGGTCCCCCTCGGCCGCGTACATCTCCAGCTCGGCCTTGCCCGCCCGCAGCGCGCTCGCCGTGACGAGCTGTCCCACCGGGGCGGAGGAGCTGAGGAACAGCACCTCCTTCCCTTCCGGCAGCCGGTCCAGGAGATCCGGCACGAACATCACCTCGTGCGGCGGCAGTCTGTCCTGCTCCAGTTCCGGTGAGGCCGAGAAGACGGGCACGGCCTCCGTGCCGTCCTCCGCGTCGGTCACCGCCAGACCGCCCTCACCGTCGACGCACACGGCGACCTCGGCGTCGGCGAGCATCAGGGCGAACAGGTCCTCCGAGGCGTATCCGGTGGCGACCAGTTGCGCGGCTGCGTCCACGGGGCTGACCGGCGTGGCCCAGCCGTGGGCGTCGGGTGAGGGGCGGTACTCGGCGTTCGGCTCCCACTCGACGATCTCCCCGTTCTCGTCGCTGCGCCAGCGACCGAGGCTCGCCCAGGAGGGCGGTGGCTCGCCCTCGTCACCGCTCCAGTGCCGGTCGATCACGGACAGCCAGTGGTCGGAGGCCACCTTGGCGGCCCTGATGTAGTCCTCGGGCGGCTCCCGGAAACCCGGTTGGCCCTTCAGTACGGCGGACGGGCCGCCCTGCGTACCGGAAGGTCCCGGGCCTTCGCCGGCGGGCCCGCCGGCGGTGTCCGCCTCGGCGGTGGTCTGGGGCTCGTGGTCCGGAGGACCGGAGGCGCTCGTCATGGGGGGCAACTCCATAGGTGTGCGATGGGCGGTGTGACGAGGTCAGTTGACGGGGCCGGGGGCCGGATCCGGACCGGCACCCTCTCCGTCCCGGGTGCCGGCAGGGGGCGCGGACACCGGATGCTCCGGCAGGTCCGCGCCGGCCTCGGAGGAGCGCGCGGGGTCCGACGGCCCTCCGGGCTCCTCCCCGTCACCCGTCTCCGCCTCGCGTCCGGCCGCCGCTTCGACCGCCTGACGCAGGGCGTCGGTCTCCACGGTCATGCCGACCGGTCCGGAGGGGTTGAGGTAGAGCACATGGCCTTCCGGTATCCGGTCGACCACCTCGTCCACCGGCGTCAGTTCGTAACCGAAGCGCCCGGCCGCCTGCAGGTAGGTGGGGGAGGTGAAGACGGGCACCACCGCCGCTCCGTCGGGCGAGGTCGCCGACAGCGGGACACCACCGGGGCCGAGCAGGACCGCGACCTCGGTCACGGCCAGCGCGCGCGGGACCGCTTCCCCAGGGCCGTAACCGGTGGCGGCGAGCTGGACCGCCTCGTCCACCGGGTCGGTCGGCGCGGGCCAGCCGAGTGCCTGGGGCGAGGGGCGGTACTCCTCGTTGGCCTGCCACTCCTCGATCTCGCCGCCCAGGCCGGACCTCCACCGGCCCACCACCGCCCAGTCGGGCGGCTCGCCCTCGCCCGACCACGCGGGGTCGACCATGCCGAGCCAGTGGTCGGGAGCGAGCCGGGCGGCTTCCCTGATGTCGTCGGGGACCGGCGGCAGGGTGTCGTCGGCTGCCCCGGGGACGGGCTCCCCCACGGCGGTGTTGTCGTTCATGAGCTCCTCGCTGGGACGTCAGGCACGGTCGTCGTTCAGTATGCGGCGGAGTGCGTCGGCCAGGGAGGCGGGCGGGACCAGGTCCCGTGCCCGGAACCAGGCGTGGACCAGCTGCTCCAGCCGTCCGGCCGTCAGCACACCGCCGTCGGGGCCGGGCAGGGTGTCGGGCCCGAGTGCTGCCAGGACGCGCAGGGCGTCCTCGAGTACGTCGCGGTGCTCCCGGGCCCACTCGGCGGCGGCCGGGTCGGCCGGGTCGGCCGGGCCGGTCCCCCCGTCGCCGTCCGGCAGGTCCGCCGTGTCGAGCGCGTGCTCGTCGGGGAACCTGCCGTCGACGGCCACGTGCTCACGCAGTTCCGCTTCGGTCAGGGGGGTGATACGCCAGTAACGGCCCCAGTTGTTCACGTAGTCGAGGTCGGCCGGTTCAGGGGTGCCGTTCTGCCGGAGGCGGTCGAGGACCAGCTGGCTGCCCCGCATGATCTCGTCCAGGGTGTGGTGCGCCGCCTGCAGCATCTCGGCCATCAACGCGAGCCGTACCAGGCCGAGATCGACGTCCACGCCCCACACGTCGCGCATCTTGACCGCCTGCGCCAGCAGCCGGTGGGCCGAACCGGAGGTACCGGCGCGGACCAGTGCGCCGCTCCCCTCCGCCTCGGACTGCGGAGCGCTGTCCATGGCGATGCCGTACCGGTTCATCCCCGGGATCCACGGCATGCCGTCGCCCGACATCAGGGCCCGCTCGGCGTCACTCAGCGGCGGCGACAGGTCCTCGGGGCGCAGCGGCGTCCGCAGCGCGCGCTCGGCGCTGTCCATCAGCGCCTGCTCCTCGGGCGTCCTGTCCGCCAGCCCGCCCAGCTCCTGATAGTCCGTCATCGTCCGGGAGGGCGGCCTCGACGACCTGTACTCCGCGGTGATCACCTCGGGGTTCGGGTCGGGGCTGCCGAGCAGGCCGGAGATGACTCCCCCCTGCCCGTCCGGAGCCTGGGAGCCGATCCACAGCATGCCCATGCGCTCGCGCAGATTGCCCGACTCCACCACCGCCAGGAGCTGGTCCCGGCCGGTGCCCACCGCGCCGTCGACCGAGGGGTCGTCCGAGCCCAGCTCCGACCAGCGGCCCGCCGCCACCGCCCGGGTCCAGAGCTCGCGGGTCATCACGCCGAGCTGTGCGTTGGCCGCTTCGTGACCGCCGAGATACCGGCCCAGGCGCTGCTCGAAGCGCACCGCCTCCGTCATGTAGCGGATGCGGGCCATGACCCACTCCGGGGCCTGCCGGTCCGCCGCCGGGCGCAGCACGGACACCGGCGCGGAGTACAGGGCGTCCGCCACCCGGTTCAGCCGTTCCTCGCTCCCGGCGGTGGTGTCGCCCGGGCCGTCCGGGAGCCCGGCGAGATGGCCGTCCCCGTCCCCGTCGCGGACCAGCAGGGCGGGCGCCGTGCTGCCGGTGCGCTCGCCGTGGAACGTCACCTCGCCGTCCGGGTCCGCCACGGCCACCGTCACCCCGAGCCCGCGGACCGCCGCCGCCACGAGCGGCCCCATCGGCACGTCCGTGCCCTCGGCCCCGTAGGAGGAGTCGGTGAGGAGCACCCGGAGACGCTGGGCGGGACTCAGCACGATCCGCGAGGCCGGGAGCCTGTCGCCGAGGAGCATGCCCTCGGTGCGCAGGCCGAGGTCGAGAGGTACCCCGGCCTTGTCCAGGAGGCTCAGCGGAAGGCTCCGGTCCGCGTCGAGCGACGGCACCTCCGGCTCGGACACGTCGTCGTCGGTGAGGGCGCCGGCCAGCCAGACGCGGAAGTCCTCGGACGTCTCGATGCCCGCCTCCCGGAGGGCGTCGGCCGCCACGTGGCGGAGGGCGAACAGCAGGGTGGGGACGGCCCGGCCGTCCTTCCCCGGCGACTCGTGGAGGACGAAGACCGTGCCGTCGAGCTCGGCGGCGTACGGCCCGGTGCGGCGGTAGCCGTCGGGGGGAACGGAGGCCCCGGCCTCCAGGGCGGCGGCCTCCTCGTCGGTGAGTTCCACGATCCGCGGCGACGGCTCGCCCTCGGCGTTGTGGAAAGCCGGGTCCGGGTAGGCGGGCGTCTCCCGGAACTCGTAGTCGGCGAACCTCCCCCCGGTGACGGGTTCGGTCAGGACGTCGCGGCTGACGATGCTCAACGCCAGGCCCGGCGGGTAGAGCACCTCGTCCTCCTCGAGCCACGCGGAGAAGGGCGCCACCACGCGGGCGCTGGATTCCGCCACGTATCCCCGCATCGCGTGCCGGTCCTGGGCGTCCCCCATGTCCCTGATGTCGCCGCGTGTGTAGTTGACCGCGGTCTCCGCGCTCTCCGTGGTGCTGCGGAAACGCGGCATGTACAACGTGGTCGCGGTGAGGAGCGGATGGTCCTGCGGGAGCTCGTCCAGGGGTCCGGAGAACCAGCCGCCCCACCACACCTCTTCGTTCAGTGGCGGCAGGATCTCCAGCGCTTCGACGGCCATGTCGACGTGCATGGCCATCGCGTCGTGGAGCCGGTCGGCGATCCGGTTCACCCGGAGGCGGACGTCGTGGAGGTCCGGCCCGGCGGCGTCCGGGCCCAGATCCTCCAGTTCGGATATCGCGTCATGCAGGTCGTCGTCGGAGGCCAGCAGTTCCGGCAGGCCCGCGGAGTCCTCCAGCGCGTACTGCCACACCCGACGCCTGAGCCTCCAGCGGCTGACGGCCTCGCCGAAGCGGCCCGCGCTCACATAGGTCTTGAAGAGCTCGTGGTCCTGGCTGGTGTAGAGGAACAACGCGGTCAGGTGGCCGGGAGTCAAGGCGCGCAGGGCCACCCGGCCCCGCTCCCCGAACCGCTCCAGCCACCGGGTGGCCACGTCGAGCCGGTCCGCCTGGTCCTCCGGCACCGAGCCCCCGGCCAGCGCCGCGTTCAGAGCCTGCGCGATGTCCCCGGGGACGGCGACGTCGTACCGGGAGACGAAGCGCGTCCTGGCGTCGTAGACGTGGTGGTGCGGCAGGGACGGACCGATGCCGAAGGCCTGTCCGGCCACCTGGTGCAGCCGGGCGCCGTCGCGGGTGAGGGCGACGCCTTCCGCCGCGGTGCCCACGCCGGCCATGTGCGAGGCGCGCAGCACCTCGTGCAGGGACTGGGTGTCGGTCAGGATCGACCACGACAGCAGTGCCTTGCGGAAGGCCATCAGCTCGGGTCCGCTCGCCCCGATCGCCCGGTAGGCCTGGAGCAGCCACAGGGCGGGGCCGACCACCCCGCCGACGTAACGGAATCCGCGCTGGTCGTGCGCCGTCCGGTACGCCCCCTGCCGGGGCCCGTGCGGCCGGGGAGCCCACGGTGACCTGAGCCAGCCGGGCAGGGTGTGCAGCAGGGTGACGGGCCCCGCGTCGCCGTACGCCGCGCTGCCGAACGCCTGGATCAGGTGGGGCACGGACGGTCCGGTCTCCAGGAACCGGCGCACCGCGTCCGGTGCCCCGAGCCACTGCTGGGCGGCCGGGCCCTGGAAGAAGGCACCGTCCGCCGCGAGCGCGCCGTGCCGCTGTGCCAGGACGTGGTGGAGGCGGGTGAGCGCGTGTGTGGCGCCCTGGACGGCCTCGGGGTCGACGGCCAGTTTCCGCGCCAGGACCAGCTCGAACTGGAAGCTGAAGTTCCGCCATTCCCGCTGCCGGTAGAGCGTGGCGAAGCGCACGGTGTCGGGCGCTCCGGCGACCCGCCACCCGGGCACCGACCAGGGGTTGCCGGCCGGTGTGACCGTGTCCACGGCGGGGGCGGGGAGCCCGTGGTCCGCACCGGCCCTGGACCTCGGGGGGACGCGCAGCATGGTCGTGGGGCTGCCGTCGGCGGCCTCCAGGAGGTGGATGTCTGCCGTCGGCTCCCCGTCCTCGTCCTGACCGGGGGTGATCGCCGCACGGCCGGTGTTGAGGTACACGTCCAGACCGGTGAGGTCGGCGATCCCCTCGGCCCGCCGGACGGCACGCCGCAGGCTGTCGCCCCGGAGCGCGGGGCCGTCTGGTGTGCCGGTGCCGGTGGCGATGTCGCACGCGAGAACGGTGACGGTGGTGAAGCCCGCCGCGGCCAGGTCCTGGCCGAGCAGGCGCCCCACCATCGTGCCGTCGGCACCGACGGGCATGCCGTTCCCGCCGACGACGGCATAACCGTCCGACCCGCCGTGGGACGTCCAGAAGAACGTGCCGGACCGTCCCGTGGCGGGGAGCGGACGCCGCTGGGCCACACGTTCCTGTGCGGGGCCGCGGCTCCACTCGGTGTAGTGCGTGGCCTTGGGCAGACGGCCGTAGAAGGGCTCGCGCAGCGCCCAGTCGTGCTGCGTGAAGGAGGCCTTGCCGACCGTCCGGCCGTTCTCGCGGATCTCCTGGACGACGATCCCGTCCGGGGAGGGAGCGGTCCCGTGACCCGCCCAGGGGGCGTTCCAGTAGTCACGCGGCGGATAGGCGCGGGCCGGTGCGCCGAGCGGGCCGTCCTCGGCGGGGCGGCGGTCACGGAGGCCGTCGTCGTCGAGCTCGGAGCCGGCGTCGGAGTAGCCGCTGATGTCCGACAGACCGGCGTCGGACATGTCGGAGTCCGAGGGGCCCAGATCGAACAGCTCGTCCACCGAGTCCTCGAACTCGGCCGGGGCGTAGGGCCGCGAGTCGGTCCGCGACGCCTCGGGGAGACCGTCGGGCAGCGGGTTCGCCTCCTCGGCCACCTCGTGCAGCATCGGGGGCCGCCGGTGGGTCTCGACGAGCTGCCGGTCGACGACGTCGAACCTCATGCCCGGCGGGTACAGCGCCTCGCCCTCCGACAGGTGCTTGAGGAAGGGAGTGGCGTCGCGCGCCGTCGAGTTCCTGACCTCGATCAGCCTGCGGTGCGAACGGGCGGGAACCGGCTTGTCGCCCAGCGCGAACTCGGCCGCCTCCTCGACCTTCAGCGAGGTGCTGCGGAAGAAGGCCACCTCGATGTTCCCGGCGCCGTACATGGGGCCGTCCACGGCGGGCCGGCCGATGGGCCCGGGCGCGCCCCGCTCGCCCCACCAGGCGGTCCGTCCGACGGACGGCAGGATCTCCAGGGCCTCGACGGCCATGTCGATGTGCAGCTTCAGATCGTCGTGGAGCCGGTCGGCCATCATGTCCGCGCGGCGCCGCAGCCTGGCCAGCTCCGGGCTCGGCGTGTCGAGGTCCGGGAGCTCGGTCAGCTCTCCGTACACGTCGGCGAACTCCGGCCGGCTGATCAGGGTCAGCGGCGGCATCTCCAGCTCCTCCTCGCGCGCCGACTCGAGGATGTACTGCCAGCTGTGGAAACGCACCAGGTGGCGGCTGACATCCCGGCCCAGCCGCTCGCCGTTGAGCAGCGTCTTCATCAGCCGGTAGTCGTACGAGCTGTAGACGTACAGAGCCGTGATGTGGGCCGGGGTGAGCCGCCTGAGCGCCTCTGCACCCCGGTCGCCGTACCGCTCCAGCCACTCGGCCATGACCCTCACCCTGCGGTTCGGGAGGGGCGGCAGAGCGCCGGCGAGTGCCGCGTCGGCCATCGTGACGAGAGCGTCCGGCACGTCCATCGTCCCCGTCAGCGCGAACGGGAACGACATGCGGTCCTGGTACAGGACCTGATGCGGTGGGGTCAGGGCGGCGAGCGTGCCGTCGTCGTCGCTCGGAAGCAGCCCGTCCTCCGTGAACCGGCGCACCGCCCAGGTGTGCAGCGCGGCCCCGTCCCTGGTGACTGCGGCGCGCTCGCCCGCGTCACCCATGCCGACCAGGTGCGAGGCGCGCAGCACCTCGTGCAGCGACTGCAGCTCGTACGGGATCGTCCAGGCGACCACGGCGGCGCGGAAGGCCGGCAGCCGGCCGGGCGGCAGGCCGAGCGCGGCGAACATCCGCAGCAGGCGCAGCGCGGGACCGCGCTCACCGCCGACACGGCGGAGACCACGGCTGTCGTGCACGGCACGGTAGGCGCTGTCCGCACCGAAGCGCCCGCCGCCCTCGGCAAGGGCCTCCTCCACCTGGCGGGGCAGCCCCGGGCCGGCGTAGGCCGCGTACACGAGGGCCCTCATCAGCCCGTCCAGCGCGTCCGGACCCGCCGGCTCGTCGAGCAGCCGTTCCAGCTCGGCGACCGGGTCCTCCGGTGCCTCGTCCGGGGGGAAGAACGCGCGGGCCGCCCGCTCGTCCCCGTGGCGGCCGGCGAGCTCCGCGTACATTCCGCGCACGGCCAGCCCGGTCACGTCGGCGAGCTCGGGGACGCTGCTCAGCGCCTCGGAAAGGGTGTCCTCCCAGTCGACGCTCAACTGCCGCCACACACGTTCCCGGTAGAGGCCCGTGAACCGCGGCGTCCCAGGGGCCCCGGCCGGCCGCCAGGACGACACCGACCAGGGCGCCCCGTCGTCCGTGTCCATGGCTTCCAGCTGCTCGGGGGCGGCATCCCGCACACGGCCCGTGACGTTGAGCTGTCCCGGGGCCGGATAACCGAACGCGGAACGCCCGTCGGCCACCGCGCCGGGGGCCGGCACGCGGGGGCCCTTCCAGCCGTCCGGATACGCCGTCACCCACTGCGTCGGCCGCCCGTCGGCGTCCTCCAGCAGGTGCGGCAGCCCGTCGGACACCGCCGTGCGCCCCGTCGGCACATGGGCGGGCAGCCCCGACCCGTTCGCGATCCGCTCCGCCCGCGCCCGGGCCTCCTCCTCGTTCCGCGGCACGTCGCCGGGGCCGCACGCGAGCACCGTCACGCTGCGGAAGCCACGCCCCCGCGCCGAGCGCAGCAGCCGCCCCGCATACGAACCGTCGTCCCGCCGCAGGCCCCCGTCCTCGGTGACCAGGGAAAGCCCGTCGGCGCCGCCGTGCGAAGCGAAGAAGAACGTCCCGCCGGCCGTTCCGCCACCCGGCAGCGCCTGATGCGTCGCGACCGGCCGGCCCTCGCCGTCGCGCTGCCACGCCACGAAGCCCGTCGCACGGTCCAGCCGGCCGTACTGCTCCCGCCGCTCGGCCCAGTCCGTGTCGTCGAACGACGCCACACCGATCAGTTCGCCGTCATCCCCGTGGACGGGCCGCGTCACGGGCGCGGGCCGCGATCCGGCCCCGGCGGTACCACCCGAGGAGCCGATGCCGAACAGGTCGTCCGTGGAGTCGAGTTCAGTGATCCGCCCGGCGGTGGCGGGTGTCCCGCGACGCGGTGGGGCCTCGCGGACCTCGATCGACTCGTACGGCCCCGTCAGTGAGTTGCCCGGGACGACCGTCCGGGCCGATACGTCGAAGGAGGCGCCCGGCGGATACAGGGCCTCCGTCTCCAACGGCAGCGCCGCGAACGGGTTGACCTCCCGCGCCGTCGAGTGCGCCACGTGCACCAGTCCGCGGTGCGCGTCGCCGGGCGCGCCCTTGCTCCGGTGCATGAAGCCCAGTGCTTCGTCCCGTACCAGTGCCGTGCTGCGGAAGAACGGCATGGTGATGCCGTCCCGGCCGTACACCGGCCCGTCCGCCGGCGGCTCGCCCAGCGCGCCCGGCATCCCGCGGTCGCCCCACCAGACGTCACCGTTCAGCGGCGGCAGGATCTCCAGCGCCTCGACCGTCATGTCGACGTGCAGCGACAGCTCGTCGTACACCGCGTCGGCCATCGCGTCCAGGCGGCGCTTCAGACGGGCCACCTCGGCGGTCTGCTCCTGGAGGTCGTCCACGTCCCACATCGCGTCGAACAGGGCGGTGAAGCCCGGCTGCTTACGGAGCGTCGTCGGGAGGAGGTCCGCGGCGCCCACCTCGGCCATCTTCCGGGTCATCGTCCAGGCGTTGAGGCGCACCAGGCGCCGTCCCATGCCCGCGCCGAACCGCTCGCCGTTGAGGAACGCCTTCATCAGCCGGTAGTCGGCACCGCTGTAGAGGTGAATCGCGGTCAGATGGGCGGGGGACAGCCGTTCCAGGGCCGCCCTGCCCACGTCGCCGTACCGGCTCAGCCACGCATGGAACGCCCGGTTCCGGTCCGTGTCGGACGGCAGGTCACCGGCGAGCGCGGCGTCGACCAGGGCCACGAGGCCGCCCGGAAGATCCAGCTTGCTGCGCGTGATGTCCCGGCCGAACGTCATGCGCTCGGCGTACAGCGCGCGGTGCGGCGGGACCAGCCGCACGGGGGAGGGCTCACCCGCGCCGGACCGGCCGGCCGAGTCCGCCGCCCAGGTGTGGAGCCCGGCACCGTCACGCAGGGCGAGGCCGCGCTCCTCGTCGGTTCCCAGACCCATCCGGTGGGAGGCGCGCAGGATCTCGTGGAGCGACTGGAGGTCGGCCGGGATCGCCCAGGCGATGAGCGTGTCCCGCAACGAGAGCAGGCTGTCGGCCGACGCACCGAGCGCGGCGTACGTCTGCAACAGCCGCAGCGCGGGACCGTGTTCACCGCCCACGCGGCGCATGCCCCGGCTGTCGTGCACGCTGCGGTAGGCACTGCCCGGCGCGTACCGCCCACGGCGGCCGGCCGGACGCGACAGTGCCTCGGCCGTCCCGTGCGGCAGGCCGGGGCCGGCGTACGACGCGTATGTGAACGCGGTCATCAGCGCGTCGAGGGCGAGCGGCCCCGGCGGTGCGTCGAGCAGCCGCTCCAGCGCCGCGGCCGGGTCGCCGGGGACCGTGTCCGGGGCGAAGAAGGCCCTCCGGGCCGCGTCCTCGCCGTGGCGCGCGGTGAGCTCCTCGTACATACGGGACACGGCGTCGCGGGCGGTCTCGGTGAGCCCGGCGGTACGGCCCGTGTGGCCGGCGAACGCGAGCTCCAGGTCCACACTGCGGAGCCGCCACTCACGGTCCCGGTACATGGGCGCGAACCGTGCGGTGCCGGGCGATCCGGCAGGGCGCCAGGACCGTACGGCCCAGGCCGGGCCGCCCTCGGAAGGTGTCCCGGCGGTGTCCTCCTGCGTGACGTCCTCCAGGCCGGGAGCCGGCGACACCGGAGCGGCGTTGATGCGGACGGCGGACGGATAGGCGATCCCGGACCACTCGTCCTCGGCGGGACCGGGGTTCCGCCGAGGAGTCACGGGCGCGAAGTGGAACGTCCCGATGCCGGAGTCCTGCCCGGCCGGCGGCGTCGGCCAGGGCGGGGTCTCCCCGCCGGGGGTCCCGGGACCGGCCGTGGGGGCCGTGATGACCATCCCGGAGGAGGACGTCTGAACCGGCCGGGCCTTCCAGACGGCCTTGGTCCACCGCCCCAGCTTCTTCTCGCGGATGGCGGTGATGCGCAGCGGGCCGAAGATGTCCTCCTCGAGGACGTCGAGCGGTCCGGTGTAGCCGTAAGCGTTCCGGCCGGTGCGGTCGGAGAACGGCTGAAGCCGGTTCGTCCCTCCGGCGGTGAAACCGGACATCGGGAAGACGACGGGGACGTCGACGCCGGCCTCGGTCACCAGCGGGGCGAGGTCCAGCAGTGCCCAGAGCTCCTCGTCGGGCACGGGCAGCGGAGCGTGCCCGGGCAGGTGTATGACGACTCCGCCCTGGTCGGTCCCGGTCCAGATCGCGAGGGACTTCCCTGGCGGCTCCTTGGACTTCCACTGGGCGGGGTGAGGAATGGTGAGGGTGTCGTTGCCGCTCTTCACCCGCGCGTACCAGTGGTCCGTGTCCACGCCGTTCGGGGCGGGACGGCCGCTCCAGTTGTAGCCGGCCGGCTCCGTCCCGTCCGTGAGGATCTGCTTGAAGGCGCCCAGTTCGCCGAGGTGGAAGGCGGCCAGCAGACGCGGGTCGGTGATGTCCACGCCCCGGGTGTGGGCGCGCGTGGCCAGGAGCGTCAGCTCCATGATCCGGTCGTCGGCCCACGGGTCGGTGACCGTCATGTGGAGAGCGCCGCGGCCCAGGCTCTCCTGTTCCACCGGTGTCATCCGGAACAGGACCAGGTCGGCGGCGGCCACGGTCGCCCAGAAGGCCCGTGCGGTGTCCTTCGGGCGCGGCGTCATGGAGCCGGGCAGGTCCAGCATGTCCCGGACGAGATCCTGCCCGCTGCTCCCCGAGAACTCGTCGACGGCGTACGTCAGGGCCGTGTCCGGGAGCATCTCGCCGAGAGTCATGTCCGGCCGCAGGGCCACCTGGCTCCGGGCAGCGTCCAGGACGGCGAGGTAGGCGGCCGGGTCCGGGGTGTTCCCGCCGGCCCGTCGCGCGATGAACGTCCACAGGTCCATCCGGAACGGCGTGAACAGCCGCAGACCCGGGTCGTTGGCGCGCAGGGTCTCCAGGGCGCCGATGCCCTTCAGCACCCGCTCGTACCGGCCCCCGGGCACTCCACGGTCGTCCTCGACGTCATGACCGAACACCAGGCGCAGCGCACGGACCAGCCGCAGTGTGGTCGCCCGGGTCTCCGGCGGCACGGCGCCCGGGTCATGGTGCAGGCCCGCGTCCCGCGCCAGCTGGTCCAGCTCGGCGTCCGACGGCTTCGGCCGCACACGGGTCATCCGTCCGATGACACCGCCGGGGGTGTCCTCCACCAGGTGGACGCCGTCGTCCAGTCCCTTGACCGAGGACGTCGCGTCGACCTCCCGCCGGCTGACGTCGGCCGTGTGCTCCGCGAGGGACAGGTCCTCCAGGGGGTCCTCCACGCGAGGAACCGGGCGGCCTTCCTGCTGAAGGCGCCCAGGGCTGCCCGCCGACGCGCCGTAGCAGACCTCGAGTCCCATCCGGTGTCCGGCGGGCAGCTCGCCGACCTCGCGCAGCCCGCCGACGTACAGTCCGCCGTCGGCCGCGTTCAGCAACACCGTCCCGCCGTCGTGCAGGACGAGTGCCAGTGCGCCCGGGAGCCCGTGACCGTAGTACTTGTAGACCGCGCGGTCAGGGACGACCGACTCGGTGCTGACAACCTTGTCCCCCTCGCCGGTGGCCACGTAGTGATCCAGCTGCCGCTTGGCGAAGTAGGTGCGCATCAGCCTCTGGCGGTTGGCTATGTCGTCGTTCACCGATGTGCGGCCGAACCGCTCGTTCCGGTCGGAGACCAGGGGCCGGGTTGCCACGTCGCTGTCGCGGAACCTCCTGCCCTCGACCGACGTCCACTCACGGTCCTCGAACGGCGCCGGCGCCGCGGGCGGGTCGAACGGCACCCAGTCGCCGTGCCAGTCCTCGGTGTTCTGGACCGTCAGCGTCGGCATGTAGGCCTTCAGGCCGCCGTCGTACCGCAGCCGCCCGTCGCCGCTGGGCGCCCACACCCGCCGTCCCAGCCTGAGGGCGACCGCGCGCATCAGCTCCAGGTACTGCGAACCCGTATGCGGAATCGCCAGCACCACCGGCACGTGCGGGGGCAGCTTCGCCAGTTCCGGATCGTTCGCCAGCCTCTCCGCGAACGCCTCGTGACTCAGCTGCTGCGCGTCGTAGGACCGGTCCCCGACCACGTACGCGTCGTCGCCCCAGGGCGCGGGCTCGTCCGGACCCCGTACCTCCGGCTCGCCCAGCCCGCCCGTGATCACCCGCACCCGGTCGATCCGCACCCGGCCGGTCCACGCCCCCGTCAGGGCGCGCCCGCGCACCTTGCCGGAGCCGTCCCGCATCAAGGTCTTCGGGTTCGAGAACGGGTCCGTCGTCTGTGTGGCCGGGTCCTCCGGTCCGAAGACGATCAGACTGTCCTGGGTGGTGGTCCCGGCGGTGGCCTGTCGCCGGGCCGCGGCGGTCCAGTTGCCCGGGGCCTTGGTGGCCGGGTCGGGCAGGGCGAGGATGCCGAGCGGGGTGGTGGGGTCGCCGGTGGTGAGCACCATCGGCGCGCTGTAGCCGAAGGCGGGGCGTCCGGTGGTCTGGGAGAACCGCTGCAGCAGCTGAGGGCTCAGGGCCCCCGGCCCGGTGGTCAGGAACAGCACCGGAATGCTCAGAGCGACCGTGCGCAGTGCCGGGGCCATGTCCAGCAGGGCAACGAACTCGTTCTCGGGGACCGGGACGGGGGAGCTGCCGGGCAGATGGAGGACGATGGTGCCTGCCTGGTCGACCTCGACCACGTTCAACATGGGCATGGGCTTGCCCGGGCCCGTCCAGTCCGGCTGGACCGGCTGCGTGGTGGTCCCGTCGGGGCCGATGGACATCCGGCGTACGTTGCCCCAGTTGATTCCTGCGGGGGCGGGGGTTCCGGACCAGTTGACGCCCTGGACGGCGGTGCCCTGACTCAGCCAGGACGCGGGGCCGAAGGCGCCGCTCTCCGAGAGGTGGTAGGCGGCCAGCAGGTCGTGGTCCGCGACGTCCATGCCCTGGGCGACGGCCTTGGCCATGACCGCCCACAGGGCTTCCTGCTGCGACCGGTCCCAGACGGTGGAGCTGTCGAGGTGGAGGACCTTGCGGCCCAGGGTCTCCCGGTCCACGGGGGTCATCGGGCGGAAGGACTGTGCGGCTCGGGCAGCGGCCCACAGGGTGGAGGCCACCTGGCGTGGGGTGAACGCCTTGGGAGCCGGCACCGACTGCACATGTCGGATCACCTGCTCACCCTTGTCCGCCAACTGATCGAGGGTGACCTGGAGCGACGGTGCCGGCACCGTGGCCGTGAGCCGGGCACCGGGGTCGGCCGCGATCCTCCCTGCGGCGAAGTCGAGCAGAGCGAGATATCCGGCCGGGTCCGCGGGCCTGCCGGTGTGTTCCTGGACGAAGAAGTCCAGCATGTCCATGCGGAGCGGGGTGAACTGGCTGATCGTCGGGTCGTTGGCCCGCATCCGTTCCAGCGCGCCGATGCCCCTGAGCACGCGTTCGTACCGGCCGCCGGGTACGCCGCGGTCGTCCTCGATCCCGTTGCCGAACGCCGTCCGCAGGGCACGCACCAGCCGCAGCGTCGTGGTCCTGGTCCCGGGTGACACCGCGCCGGGGCCGTGGTGCAGGCCCGCTTCCCGCGCCAGCTGGTCCAGCTCGTGGTCCAGGGGCTCGGGGCGGCGCAGGACCCGCCGTCCGCGCTCACCGTTCGCGGCGCTCAGCGACCCACGCTGGATGTCGTTCAAGCCGGTCATCCTGGTGGCCCCGTCCGTCTCCCGACGGGTCAGGTTGGCCACGTGCTGGTTGAGCGGAACATCGCCCAGCGGATCATCGACATGGGGTACGGGAGCGAACGAGGACAACTGCAACCGTGGGTCACCGTCCGACTCGCTGTAGCAGACCTCCAGATGCATCCGGTGCCCCGGCGGCAGCTCCCGGACCTCGCGCAGCCCGGCGATGTACGCGGCGGCGTCCTGCTTGCCCAGCCACACCGTCCGTCCGTTGCGCAGCGGGAACGCCATCCGCCCCGGCTCACCGTGCCCCGCGTAGACGTACACCGCCGAGTCCATGGAGACCGGCTCGGAACCGGACTCCTGGTACTTCCCACCGGCCGGCGACCAGTGGACCAGCCGCCGCATCCGACGGAACGCACGGAAATGCTGCTCCCGCCGCCGCAGCCCGTCATCCTGGGCAACCGCCAGGCGGCCGAAGCGCTCGTGGTTCTCATCGGTCAGCGGGCGGGTGACCACGTCGCTGTCGCGGAACTTCGTCCCGTCCAGCGCGGTCCACTCACGGTCCGCATGCGGCCCGGTCACGACCGCCGGAGGAACGGGCACCCACGCGCCGACCGGCACATCCGGATCGTGGTCCCTCAGCACCAGGACGTGTGCGGACCCGTCGGGGACAAGACGCGCCGCACCGCTCGGGCCCCACACCGTGCGGCCGAGCCGGTCGGCCACCAGCTGCAGTACTTCCTGGTGGCCGTCCGCCGTGTCCGGTACGGCCAGTACGACGGGGACGTCCTTCGGCAGCCTGGCGAGCTCCGGGTCGGCGGCCAGCGCGGCGGCGATCCCCTCGCCGTCCAGCACCCGGCCGTCCGGCAGGAACACCCGCCCGTTCTCGCCGTCGGCCGCCACGACGTAGGCGGTGTCCGGCCACGGTGCGGGCTTGGTCGAAACCACCTTCGCCGGCACGCCCGGCCGGGTCTCGATGACCCGCACCGTCTCCGGCAGGACCCGGCGCACGTCCTTCCCGGTCCAGTTGCGGCCCTGCGGGCGCCCCGACGGCCCGGTGACCCGGGAGTCCGGTGACAGCATCGGATCGTTCGGTCCGGTGAAGGCCCCTGTCACCGCCGCGGGCGCGGAAGGACTCGCCGTGGCCTGCGTCGCGGAGGACGGTGCGAAGAAGGACATCCCGTCCGCCGGTGCCATCGTGTCGCCGGTCGCACCCGTGGCGGCGGCACTCTCCCAGGCGCGGACGCTGTGGTGTCCGGGTGTGATCGAGAACCTGGACAGTTCCAGGTCCATGCCCACCGAGCCGGCGACGGAGATGAGCAGGAACTGAAGGGCCACCGGAAGGGGAGGCTCCGGCTGTCCGTTGGCCGCGAAGTACGAGCCGATCGCGGACCGCAGATCGGTCCAGGTCAGGGAGGTCCGGTAGCCGTTGGCCGCCCGGGTCTGCTCCAGGGCCCAGAAGCCGCGCAGCAGCGTCTCGAAGGCGGCCGTGTCGTTCTCCTGCATCGGCCCGTAGACGAGCCGGATCGCCCTGATCCAGCGCAGCACGTCCGGGGCGCGGCCCCGCTCACCGGTCACCTGCTCGGCCCACCGGCCCAGTTCGGCCGTCGAGGGCTCGGGGCGGAATCCGGCCCACCAGTCCCCTTCCGCCAACTGCCAGCGCGTTCCAAGGTGTCCGTCCGCCGGGGCCAGCACGGGTTCCAGACCGCTGCCGGTCGTCCACACCCACCGGTCCAGGCCGTTCGCCAGCACCTGGCCGGCCAGGGGGGACTCCAGCGGGTCGGTGACCCACGGGCCCGCGAGGTCCGCTCCGGCGACCAGTACCGGGCTCTCCGGCGGCAGAGCGGTCAGGTGGCCGTCCACCGCGAACAGGAAGTCCACGATCCGTGTGTAGTCGAACACCCCGTCGGTGCCGTCCGTCAGCGCGAGCGCCGCGGCCCCCGGCCCGCCACGGAGCCCGACCAGATACGCCTCCTCGAACGGCAGCGACTGGACCGGACTCTCCAGCGGAACCGGCCCCGACCGCACGAAGGTGAACCCGCGCACCTCCGGCAACAATCCGTAGCTCTGCCGTTGGGCGCCCTGCCAGTCCAGGGCCGGACGTGAGGACACCCCCACCGGCCTGTCCTCCGCGTCCTGGTGCCTGGCCACCAGCACCCGGTCCAGCAGGACCCGGGAACCGTCGACCGCGACCAGCTCCGAGAACCACAGCATCACCGGCGGCGTCCGTTCCGGGTCAGCCAGTACGGCGAGGGCGTCCCGCGCCGCCCCGAAGATGGTCCGCGCCTTCTCCTGTCCTCCCGACGGGATCCGGGGCAGCAGCTCGTACGCCTCCTCGACTGCCGACCGCAGACGCTGGTAGGCGGGGTTGTCGACGTGCACCGCACTGCCCAGGGCGTAATCGCCCAGCGCGAGCGAGATGGTCCGGCTGTCCCACTGGCTCATCAGCATCTTGGTGGTACCACCGACCTGCGGTACGCCCATCAGCGCGGCCACCGCGAGGAATCCGGTGACGCCCTGCACCACCGGGTTGTTCACGATCCGCAGGATGGACTCCTGGAGGACGTCCTCGGGCAGCGGGGCCCGCAGCAGCAGCGCGCGTTCGTACGCGTTCCGGCTGAGGCCGGACATCTCGGTGACGGCACGGCGGATCTCCTCGGGCGTCATGAACTGCCCCGTGTAGCCGAAGTGCCGCAGTTCCGTCAGGACCAGCCCGATCGCCAGCCGTCCGTCATCGGTGTCCAGGGTCGGGTAGTCGCCGTCGTCCATACCGACCGCGTACCGCTGGCTGATGGCGGCGCCCCGGGAAGTACGGCCGGTGAGGACGGACGTCCAGTGCTCGCGAGGAGTCGGCACGTCCGAGCCCTCGGCGTCGAAGAATCCGGCGTCGAAGGGCTTGTCCGGCGACAGCATCCGCCGGTAGGTCCCCATCAGCCGGGAGAGGTGCTGGACGACGTCCCGCGTGAGCTCGTCGTGACGCTCGTCGAGGAACGCCCGGGTGCGGGGGCGCAGCGCCCGCAGGACGCGGTCCAGCGCGTGCCGCGAGGCCACGGGCAGGTAGTTCTTGATGATGTCCGGATCCGCACCCGCGGGCTTGGTGCCGTCGAAGATGGTTCCGATGGGCGAGGCCGCGACGTTCTGGTATCCCAGCCACCCGTAGCCCCACACCTCGTCGACGTCCGGAATGGCCGCGAGGAACGGCACGAGATGGCCCTCCACGGCGCCGTCACGGAGGACGTGGTTCGCGAACTTCGTGGCGGCCAGCAGCCCGAAGGTCCGCCCCCCGGCCATCAGCTGCGTGTAGGCCGGGATGCGCAACCGCTCGAAGGCGATGTCCTGGAGCTGCCGGAGGCCGACCGCGGGGTACCCCACGGTGAGCTGGGCATAGGCGGTCCAGTCGAAGCCCACGGGTGCGGGATTGACGTACGCTCCCTCACCCGCCTCGGTCAGGGTCCAGCCGCCGAGGGACCCCAGCATCTCGGTGAGCGACACGGCGGCCTGCCGCTCGTCGGCGATCCTCGCCGCGGACCGCGCCCGCTGCAGGTGGGTCAGAGCCTCCTCCTGGGACTGCCTCCGCTCTCCCGGGATAACGGCCATCGGTTCGACGACGAACTCGCCGATGACGTACTTCTTGCCGACGGGCTGCGGCGCTCCCGGCGCCACCTGCGGCCGGTGCACGTGGAGCAGGCCGTCGGCCGTCTCCCAGAAGGTCCGCCCGTCCGTGACGAGCTTGATCCCGGGGCCGTGGGCCAGTTCCAGCGTCCTGCTGAGGCGGCCCGTCACCTGGACGAAGAGGTCCCGGGCCTCCTCGACCTCAAGGCCGAGGGCACCGTACCGACGCCCGGTCGCCGCCTCGAGCACGGAGTGCGGTGTGGACGACGACTGTGAGAACTCCGGCAGCGCACGCTCCACGACGCGTCCGGCGGGATCGATGACGATCACCAGTGCGTCCGAGGCCGCGACCGCCGGAGGGAGCGTGGAGACCTGGCGGCCGGCACCGGCCGACACGTCCACCCACACCACACCGTCGGCGCCGTCCAGGCGATAGACCGCCCACGCGTGCCCCAGGGCCTCACCCTGACGCCGCGCCAGGACGAACGCCGCCGCACCCGGCCCCTGGGCGGCGACCGCCCCGGCCACCGACTCCCACGACCGCACCCCACGCCATCCGGGACCCACCACCAGCGACGACGACGCCGACATCCCGACGACCACCGAGTCGTCCACCGCGACCGCCGGACGCACCCGGCGTCCGTACAACGCACTCCGCAACGCCCCCAGCAGCACCAGACACCGCTCGACGGACATGTCACGCGCCGGCGTACGGCCCGCCACCCGCTGCGCCACCGCCGTCAGCTCCGCGCGGCTGAGCGGCGCCGGCACGGTGACCTCGGCACCGGTCAGGCTGCGCGGCGCGGCCGACACCGGCATGACGGAGGGCATCGCCGACGGCTGCGGCGGCGAGGAGAACAGGGCGTCGCCGTACGGAGCCGGCGCCAGGACGCTGGAGTTGAGGCCCTGCAGCCAGGCCTTGCGCCACACCCCCTGCTTCCCGGTGCCCGTCTCGGGCCGGCCGATGAGACGCAGCGGGGTGGACGTGCTGCCCGGGGCCGGGGTGGTGGGGGCCACCGTCAGCTGACCGCTGTAGGCCCAGCCGTTGCGGGCGGTGCCGTTGGAGAACGCCTCCGACAGTGCCATCGCACGCCCCGTGCCGCTGCCCGTGCCGGACAGCACGAACAGCACCGGGACCCCGAGCGCTGTCATGCGCAGCGGCGGGGCCAGGTCCAGCAGCGCCAGGAACTCCCTGTCCGTCACCCGGAACGGCGGCGTACCCGGCAGGTGGAGGACCACGAAACCCTCGGCGTCGGTGTCCGTCCACACCACCATGACGTCCTCGGGCTCCCCCTCGGCCGTCCAGGGCGCGCGGAAGTGCTTGAGGGAGGTCCCGTCGCCCTCCTTGTCCTGCCTGCCGACGCCCCGCAGGTCGACACCGCCGGGGGCGGGGCTGCCGCTCCAGTTGTAGCCCTGGAACTTCTCGCCGTCCCTGAGGTGGTGAGCCGGGCCGAAGGCCCCCTTGGCGGCGAGGTGGAAGGCGGCAAGCGTGAAGAAGTCAGCCGGGTCGAGGCCGGCGGAGATCGCCTGGGCCGTCAGCATCCACAGCTGCTGCTTCCGCGCCGGGGCCCACTGTTCGCCGGGGAACATGTGGAGCGCCCTGCGGCCCAGCTTCTCCGTGAACGCGTCGTCCCGGCCGGCCATCTGCTGGGCGGCGCCCGCCAGCGCCCAGAAGGCCTGCGTCACGGCGCGCTTCGTCACCGGAACGCTCTCGGGCTGCCTCAGCACGTTACGCACGAGGGCCGCGCCGGACTGCGTGATCTGCCGCATCGCGTGCAGGATCGCCGGGTCCCCGATGGCCTCGCTCAACGGGGCCGTCGGCTTCTGCGCCAGCAGCTGAGCGGCGAGGTCCAGCACCTTGCGGTAGTCGTCGGGGCTCGGCGTCCTGCCCCCCACCCGCTGTGCGATGAAGGTCCACAGCTCCATGCGGAACGGTGTGAACCGGCCCAGCGCCGCGTCGTTGGCCCGCAGGCTCTCCATGGCGCCGATGCCCTTGAGGAGCCGTTCGTGCAGGCCGCTGTCCGCCTCGGCCTCGGGACCGAACACGATCCGCAGGGCACGCACCAGCCGGAGGGTGGTCTCGCGCACCTCGGGCGACGACTCGCCCTCACCGGTGTGCAGTCCCGCCGTCCGTGCCATCCCGTCCAGCTCGTGCGGCAGGGGCTCGGGATGCACGTCCCTGCGGCGTCCGGCGACACCGCCGGGGGCGTCGTGCAGGATGTGCGCGTCGGTGTGGAAGCCGCTGCTCATCAGCGACCCGTCGGTCACCCGGCGGCTCGCGTTCGCCGTGTGCTGGGCCAGGGACACCTCCGCCAGCGGGTCCTGGACCCGGGGTGCCGGCCGGTTGTCCAGCTGCGGCGCCGTCGGGTTCCCCGCCGAGTCGCTCCAGCACACCTCCAGCTTCATCCGGTGGCCCTCCGGCAGCTCCGCCACCTCGGGCAGGCCGCCGAGGTACCGCCCGCCGTCCTCGGCTCCCAGCCACACCGTCCGGCCGTCGCGCAGGGCCAGTTGCAGGCCGCCCGGAAGTCCGTGGGCGACGTACACGTACACCGCCGGATCCGGGGTCTGCGTCTCCTCGCTGATCAGGGCGGTCCGGCTGCCGGACGCCATCAGGTGCACCAGCTTCTTCGCGCGGAGGTAGGACCGCATCAGCCGCTCACGGTCCCGTACGTCGTCCGCGTGCGACATCCGGCCGAACCGCTCGTTGCGGTCGGAGACCAGGGGCCGGGACGCGACGTCGCTGTCGCGGAACGTCGTGCCGTCCACCGCCGTCCACGTACGGTCCGGGAGCGGTGCCACCGCCTTCGTCGGCCGGAACGGAACCCATGAGCCGACCGGCTGGTCCGGGCCGTGGTCGATCAGCGCCGGGACGTGCTCGCGCTTCTTGTTGCGCACCAGACGGCCGTCGCCGCTGGGCGCCCACACGGGCCGTTCCAGCAGGTTGGCGACCGCCCGCAGGTACTCCAGATACCGCTCGTTCGCCAGGTCCGGCACCAGCAGGACGACGGGGACGTCCTTCGGCAGCTTCGCCAGCTCGGGGTCCGCCGCCAGTTCCGCCGCCAGCTTCTCGGCGTCCAGGGTCCGTCCGTCGGGGAAACGCACACCGTCCGGGTGGCTCTCGCCCCACACGACGTACGCCGCGTCACCCCACGGCGCGGCGGCGTCCGCGCCGGGCACCTCCTTCAACGGCGCACCGGGCTGCGGCTCCTCGAAGACGCGCACCCGCCCTATCCGCAGCTGGCGCACCTTCTCGCCCGTCAGATTCCGGCCGCGCGGCGCACCCGACGCGTTAGTCATCAGCGTCTCCGGCGCCAGCAGCGAGCCGGCCGAGGGCTCGCCCCCCTCACCGATGCCCAGCGACCCGATGTCCGGCAGCTGAGTCGGTGCGGCACGGTCCTTCGGGCTGAAGATGATCAGGTCGTCCTCGGCCGACGCGGTCCGGCCGCCCTGCTGCCGGGTGGCGGCGGTCCAGCTGCCCGGGGCCTTGGTGGCCGGGTCGGGCAGGGCGAGGATGCCGAGCGGGGTGGTGGGGTCGCCGGTGCTGAGCATCATCGGCGCGCTGTAGGCGAAGGCGGGGCGTCCGGTGTTCTGGGAGAACCGCTTGACCAGCTGAGGGCTCAGGGCCCCCGGCCCGGTGGTCAGGAACAGCACCGGAGTGTCCAGGGCGGTCGTGCGGAGTGCCGGATCGAGGCCCATCAGCGCGAGGAACTCGTTCTCGGGGACGGGGAAGGGGGAGCGGCCGGGGAGGTGGAGGACGATGGTGCCCGCCTGGCCGGCCTCGACGACGTTCAGCAGGGGCATGGGCTTGCCCGGGCCGGTCCAGTCCGGCTGGACCGGCTGGGTGGTGGTTCCGTTGGGCCCGTGCGTCATCCGGCGTACGTTGCCCCAGTTGATTCCGGCGGGTGCGGGGGTGCCGGACCAGTTGACGCCCTGGACGTCGGGGCCCTGCTTGAGCAGCGCGCCGGGGCCGTAGGCGCCGCTCTCCGAGAGGTGGTAGGCGGCCAGCAGGTCGTGGTCCGAGACGTCCATGCCCTGGGCGACGGCCTTGGCCGTGACCGCCCACAGCGTTTCCTGCTGCGACCGGTCCCAGACGGTGGAGCTGTCGAGGTGGAGGACCTTGCGGCCCATGGCCTCCCGGGCCGCGGCTGTCATCGGGCGGAAGACGCGGGCGGCCCGTGCGGTGGCCCACAGGGTCGACGCCACCTGGCGCGGGGTGAACGCCGTGGTAGCCGGCACCGACTGCACATGACGGATCACCTGCTCACCCTTGTCCGCCAACTGACCGAGGGTCACCTGGAGCGACGGTGAGGGCACGGCGTCCGTGAGCCGGGCACCGGGATCGGCCGCCACCCGGGCCGCCGCGAAGTCGAGCAGGGCCACGTAGCCCCTGGGGTCCGCGGGCCTGCCGGTGTGCTCCTGGACGAAGAAGTCCAGCATGTCCATCCGGAACGGGGTGAACTGGCTGACCGTCGGGTCGTTCGCGCGCATCCGCTCCAGCGCGCCGATGCCCTTGAGCACGCGCTCGTACCGGCCGCCGGGTATGCCGCGGTGGTCCTCGATGATGTTGCCGAACACCGTCCGCAGGGCACGGACCAGCCGCAGCACGGTCGCCCGGGTCTCGGGTGACACCGCACCGGGACCCTGGTGCAGGCCCGCTTCCCGCGCCAGCTGGTCCAGCTCGTGGTCCAGGGGCTCGGGGCGGCGCAGGACCCGCCGCCCGCGCTCACCGCTCGCCGAGCTCAGAAGCCCACGATGGTGGTCGTTCAGGCCGGTGGGCCTGGTGGCTCCGTCCGTCTCCCGACGGGTCAGGTTGGCCACGTGCTGGGCGAGTGGGACGTCGTCCAGCGGGTCGTCGACATGGGGTGCCGGGGCGTGCGATGCCTGCTGCTTCCGGGGGTCGCCGTCGGACTCGCTCCAGCAGACCTCCAGGTGCATCCGGTGCCCCGGCGGCAGCGCCCGGACCTCGGGCAGCCCCGCGATGTACGCGGCGGCGTCCTGCTTGCCCAGCCGCACCGTCCGTCCGTCGCTGAGCGGGAACGCCATCCGTCCGGGCGACCCGTGGGCGGCGTAGACGTACACCGCCGAGTCCATGGAGACCGGCTCGGCCTCGGTGTCCTGGTGACTCGAACCGGCGGGCGCCCAGTGCATCAGCCGCGTCATCCGACGGAACTTCCGGAACCGCTGCTCGCGCTTCCGCAGCGCGTCCTTCTGCCCGATCGCCATCCGGCCGAACCGTTCGTGGTTCTCATCCACCATCGGGCGGGTGACCACGTCGCTGTCGCGGAACGTCGTCCCGTCCAGCGCCTTCCACAGACGATCCACAAACGGTCCGGTCGTGGCCGACGGAGAGGCCGACACCCACACGCCGACCGGCACGTTCGGATCGTTGTCGACCAGGGCGAGGAGATGTGTGTCCCCGGTCTCGTCGGGGAACAGGTGGCCGACACCGCTCGTGCCCCACACGGTGCGGCCCAGCCGGTCGGCGACCAGTTGCAGTACTTCCTGGTACTGTCGGCCGGCGTACGGTACGGCCAGTACGACGGGGACGTCCTTCGGCAGCTCGGCCAGATCCGGGTCGGCGGCCAGCGCGGCGGCGGTCTGCTCGGCGTCCAGCGACCGGCCGTCCGGCAGCCGCACCCGCCCGTTCTCACCGTCGGCCGCCACGACGTAGGCGGAGTCCGGCCACGGTGCCGGCTCGTGCGAGACCACCTTGGGTTCCACGCCCTGCCGGGTCTCGATGACACCCCTCCCCGGCAGGACCCGGCGCACCGGCTTGTCCGTCCAGTTGCGGCCCTGCGAACGCCCCGACGGCCCGGTGATCCGGGTCCTCGGCGACAGGACCGGGTCGCTCGGGCCGGTGAAGGTCCCCGGCACGACAGGAGGCGCGGGGACGGTCACCGCGGACGGCAGGGTGGGAGACGCCGGCGCGGGTGATCCCGGCGGCGGCGCGAAGAGCGACGCCTCCTCGTCCTGCGCGGGGTGGACCGGCGGGATCGAGAACCCGGACAGGTCGTCCTGGAAGAAGGACGTGGCCTGGCCGGTGGTCTGCTGCCGGGTGGCGGAGGTCCAGCGGCCCGGGGTCTTGGTGGCCGGGTCCGGCAGGGTGAGGATGTTGAGCGGGGCGGCGGGGGCGGCAGGAGCGGTGAGGGCGGTGGGGGCGGTGGGGGCGAGCAACATCGGCGCGCTGTAGCCGTGGGCCGGGCGTCCGGTGTTCTGGGAGAACCGCTGCACCAGCTGCGGGCTCAGTGCCCCGGGGCCGGTGGTCAGGAAGAGCACCGGCGTACCCAGGGGGATGGTGCGCAGCGCCGGATCGAGGCCCAGCAGGGCCAGGTACTCGTCCTCCGGGACCGTGACCGGGGCGCGGCCGGGGAGGTGGACGACGATGGCGCCCGCCTGGCCGGCCTCGACCACGTGCAGCATGGGCATGGGCTTGCCCGGGCCGGTCCAGTCCGGCTGGACCGGCTGCGTGGTGACCCCGTCGGGCCCGGACGACACCTTGTGAACAGCGCCCCAGTTGATCCCGGCGGGTGCGGGGGTGCCGGACCAGTTGACGCCCTGGACGTCGGGTCCCCGCATCAGGAGGGCCGCCGGACCGAAGGCACCGGCCTCCTTCAGGTGATACGCGGCCATCAGGACGTGGTCGGAGACGTCCACGCCCTCCGCGATCGCCTTCGACAGCAGCGCCCACAGGGCCTCCTGCTGCGACCGGTCCCACACCGTGGACGGGTCGAGGTGCAGGACCTCGCGGCCCATGGTCTCCCGGTCCGCGAGCGTCATCCGGCCGAAGACCTGGGCGGCACGGGCGGTGGCCCACAGCGTGGACGCCACATGCCCCGGGGTGAACCCCGCCGAGGCGGGCAGCGACTGCACATGACGGGTCATCTGCTCGCCGTTGGCCGCCAGCTGCTTGAACGTGACCACGAGCGCCGGCACCGGTACCGCTGCGGTCAGCTGGGCGTCGGGGTCGGCCGCCACGCGGGCCGCGGCGAAGTCGAGCAGGTCGAGGTACCCGGCCGTGTCGGGGGCGCGGTCCGTGTGCTCCAGGACGTAGAAGTCCAGCATGTCCATGCGGAAGGGGGTGAACTGGCTGATCGCCGGGTCGTTGGCCCGCATCCGTTCCAGTGCGCCGATGCCCTTGAGCGCGCGCTCGTAGCGGCCGCCGGGCACCCCGCGGTCGTCCTCGATCTCGTTGCCGAACACCGTCCGCAGGGCACGCACCAGCCGCAGCGTCGTCGCCCTGGTCCCGGGTGACACCGCACCCGGAGCGCGGTGCAGGCCCGCGTCCCGCGCCAGCTGGTCCAGCTCGGGGTCCAGCGGCTCGGGACGGCGCACGACCCGGCGGCCCCGCTCACCGTTCGTCCCGTCGACCGTCACACGCTCGTAGTTGTTGAGACCGGTCTGACGGGTGGCCCCGTCCGTCTCACGCCGGGTCAGGTTGGCCAGGTGCTGGGCGAGTGGAACATCGCCCAGCGGGTCGTCGACATGGGGTGCCGGACCGTACGTGGGCTGCTGCTTCCGGGGATCGCCGTCGGACTCGCTCCAGCAGACCTCCAGATGCATCCGGTGCCCCGGCGGCAGCTCCCGCACCTCACGCAGCCCGGCGATGTAGGCGGCGGCGTCCTGCTTGCCCAGCCGCACCGTCCGGCCGTCGCGAAGCGGAAGCACCATCCGTCCCGGCGACCCGTGGGCGGCGTACACGTACACCGCCGAGTCCATGGAGACCGGCTCGGAGCCACCCTCCTGGTACCCGGCGCCGGCGGGCAGCCGGTGCGCCAGCTGCCGCATCCGACGGAACGTCCGGAAACGCCGTTCCCGCTGTCGCAGTTCGTCCCGTCCCGAGACGGCCATCCGGCCGTACCGCTCATGGCTCTCGTCCACCAGCGGCTGGGTGAACACGTCGCTGTCGCGGAAAGTGGTGCCGTCCAGTGACGTCCACTGACGGTCCGGGTACGGGCCCGTCGTGGTCGAGGGTGGGGCGGGCACCCACGAGCCGATCGACGCGTCCGGGACGGAATCCACGAGCGCCAGGACGTGTCCGCCGGACCCGTCGGGGACCAGACGCCCCATACCGCTGGGGCCCCAGACGGTGCGGCCGAGCCGGTCGGCGACCAGTTGCAGCACCTCCTGGTACTGCTGACCCGTGAACGGTACGGCCAGTACGACGGGGACGTCCTTCGGCAGCTTGGCCAGTTCCGGGTCGGCGGCCAGCGCGGCGGCGATCCCCTCGCCGTCCAGGACCCGGCCGTCCGGCAGCCGCACCAGCCCGTGCTCACCCTGTGCCGCCACCACATACGAGGTGTCCGGCCATGGCGCCGGCCCGCTCGACACGATCCTCGGTGTGACGCCCGGCCGCGTCTCGATGACCCGCACCGTCTGCGGCAGGACCCGCCGCACGTCCTTCCCGGTCCAGTTGCGGCCCTGCGGGCGCCCCGACGCCTCCGTGACCAGGGAATCCGGCGACAGCATGACGTCGTTCGGCCCGGTGAAGCCTCCCGGCACCGCGGGAGGCGCGGGAGGGCTCACCGCGGAGGACGACACGGACGGCAGCGCGTCGCCGCCCGGAGGCGGCGCGAAGAGCGACATCTCCTCGTCCCGCGCGGTCCCGTCGCCGGCCGGCTCTCCGACGGCAGCCGCGTCCCACGCCCGCATGCTGTGGTGGACCGGCGTGATCTGGAACCCGGACAGTTCCAGGTCCACGCCCACCGAGCCGGCGACCGAGACCAGGAGGAACTGAAGGGCCACCGGCAGCGGAGGCTCCGGCTGTCCGTTGGCAGCGAAGTACGAACCGATCGCGAACCGCAGGTCGCTCCAGGTCAGGGAGGTCCGGTAGCCGTTGGCCGCCCGGGTCTGCTCCAGGGCCCAGAAGCCCCGCAGCAGCGTCTCGAACGCCGCCGTGTCGTTCTCCTGCATCGGCCCGTAGACGAGCCGGATCGCCCGGACCCAGCGCAGCACGTCCGGGGCGCGGCCCCGCTCACCGGTCACCTGCTGGGCCCACCGGCCCAGTTCGGCCGTCGACGGCTCGGGACGGAAACCGGCCCACCAGTCACCCTCCGCCAACTGCCAGCGCGGCCCCTGGTTCTCGTCCCCCGGAACCAGCACCGGCTCGATACCGCTGCCGGTCGCCCACACCCACCGGTCCAGGCCGTTGGCCAGTACCTGGCCGGCCAGGGGGGACTCCAACGGGTCGGCCACCGGCGGGCCCGCCAGGTCCGCTCCGGCCACCAGCACCGGACGCTCCGGCGCCAGCGCCGTGAGATGTCCGTCCACCGCGAACAGGAAGTCCACGACCCGCGTGTAGTCGAACACCCCGTCGGTGCCGTCGGACAGTGCCAGCCAGGCGCTCCCGGCATCACCGCGAAGTCCGACCATGTAGGCCTTGGTGAACGGCAACGGCTGCGCCGGGCCCTCCATCGGCACCGGCCACGACCGTACGAAGGTGAACTCACCCACCTCCGGCAACATGCCGTAGGCGTGCCGACGGGAATCCTGCCAGTCCTCCACAGGACGCGAGGACACCGAAACCGGCCTGTTCTCCGCATCCCGGTGCTGGACCACCAGCACCCGGTCCAGCAGGACCCGGGACCCGTCGACCGCCACCAGCTCCGAGTCCCACACCAGCGCCGGCGGCGTCCGCTCCGGGTCGGCCAGGATGTCGAGAGCGCCCCGCGCCGCATCGAGCACCGTCCGGAGCTGCTCCCTGTGCTGCGGGGGAGCGGTGCCGAGAGCACCGGACGCCTCGCCGAAGGCCTTTCGCAGGGCCTGGTGCACGGGGTCGTCGACGGGCAGCGGGGTGCCCAGGGCGTATGCGCCCAGCGCACGGGCGACCCGCTGGCTCTCGCCCACGGACATCAGCTTCCGGGTGCCGCCGGGCTGCGGCATGCCCGCCATCAGGACCATGTGCACGAAGTTGGCGATGCCCCGTACCACCGGGTTGTTCACGACCCGCGCGACGGATGCGAGGAGGACGTCCTCGGGCAGCGGAGCCCGATGGGTGAGCGCCCGCCGGTAGGCCTCCCGGCTGAGCTTCGAGAGCTCGGCGACGGCCCGCCGGATCTCCTCCGGCGTCATCAACAGCTCGTCGTCGTACGCGAAGTGCCGCAGTTCCGTGAGGACCAGCGGGATCTCCAGCCGGCCGTCGTCGGTGTCCAGGGTCGGGTACTGGTCGTCGTCCATGTCGACCATCTGCTTCTGGGTGACGACCTTGCCCTGGGAGGTGCGGCCCGTCAGCACGGAGGTCGTGTGCTCGCGGGGCGACGGCACATCGCCGATCGTGGCGTCGAAGAACCCCGGGAAGGGCGGCCTGTCCGGCGTGACGGCCTTCCGGTAGAACTCCAGCAGCTTCCCGAGCGTGACGGTGAGGTGGCCGCTGACGCCGTCGTGGTGCGTGTCGAGGAAGCCCCGGGTGCGGGGCCGCAGAGCCCGCAGGACGCGGTCGAACGCGGGCCGGGACGCCACCGGCAGACCGTGCTTGGCCATGAACGGGCTCGGGCCCTGGTTGAGGATGACGCCGATCGGCCTGGCGACGATGTGGGCGTAGACGAACCGCAGATACCCCCACACCTCGTCGACGTCCGGGACGGCCGCGAGGAAGGGAACGACCACGTCGGGCAGATCGCTCCGGCGGGTGACGGCGCGCACGAAGTCCGCGGTGGCCGCCATCCCGAACATCCTGCTCGTCGACTCCACGGCCTCGATGGCGCCCCGCGGCACCCGGTCCGCCGCCTCGTCCTGGAGCACGCTCAGGCCGAGGGCGGGGAAGCCGGTGGTGGGCTGCACGTAGGCGCGGTTCGTCCTGACCGGGGTCGGACCGACGAGGATCTTGTCACCCAGGTCGGTGGTCCTCCAGCCGTCCTGGGCGGGCAGAAGCTCGGCGAGAGCGATCTGCGGAGCGGCGTGCGGCTCGTCCCTGGCCGCCAGCACCCGCTCCAACCTCCCGAGCCGTGCCAGCGTCTCCTCCTGGGACTGCCTCCGCTCGCCCGGAAGCACCGCCATCGGCTCGATGACGATCTCGCCGATGAGGTAGGAGGCCTGTCTGGGCTGCGGCTCCCCCGGGGCCGGCTTGGGGTAGGTGAGGTGCGTCCGTCCGTCGGCGCTCCGCCAGAACCCGGCGTGATCAGTGACGATCTTGAAGCCGGGTGCCTCGGCCAGCAGCTGCTTGGCCGGAAGGTCGGCGAGGCCGGTGATCACGAACGTCTGGCGCTTCTCGACCTCCAGGCCGAGCGCGCCGTACCGGCGTCCGGTCGCCGCGTCCAGCTCGGCGTGCGCCGTGGACGACGACTGTGCGAACTCCGGCAGCGCACGCTCCAGGGCCCGCCCGGTGCGACCGATCACCACCGCCTGCGCGTCGGACGCCGCGACCGCAGGCGGGAGCGACGAGACCTGGCGGCCGGCACCGGCCGACACGTCCACCCAGACCACACCGTCACTGCCGCCCAGGTTGTACGCCGCCCACGCGTGTCCCAGGGCCTCACCCTGACGCCGCGCCAGGACGAACGCCGCCGCACCCGGCCCCTGGGCGGCGACCGCCCCGGCCACCGACTCCCACGACCGGACCCCACGCCACCCCGGGCCCGTCACCAGCGAAGACGACGCCGACGTCCTGCCCGCCACCGAGTCGTCCACCGTCACCGCCGGACGCACACCCCGGGGGTACAACTCGTCCCGCAACGCCCCCAACAGCACCAGACACCGCTCGACGGGCATGCCCGTCACCCACCCGCGACCCGCCGCCCGGCGCACCGCCGCCGTCAGCTCCGCACGGCTGATGGCGGAGACAGGCACCGGAGCGACCGTGGGAACGGGCGCGTGGGGCTGCGGCTGGTAGGCGTTCTCCGTCTCCTCCCACAGCGCGCGGAAGGCCGCCCAGACGTCGTCCTCCGCCCTGGGGTTGGACCCGTGGGGGTGGGCAGCCCCCGGGTCGGTGCCGTACAGCTCCTGGAGCAGCGGCAGCAGCGTCGGTACGTGGCGCCTGACCCACTTCGCCCCGTTGTTACGGGGCTTGCCGGTGTACGGGTCGGTCCCGGTGTTCGTGCCGAGATAGGCGTTCGTCAGCTGGGCGAAGAACTCGAACTCGTCGCGGGCGGAGTAGTTCCGGTGCGTGCCGGAGGGGTCGTACAGCGGCCCGTCGGGCCACTCCGCGAAACCGCCCGCCAGCACCTTGTCGTGGAACGCCTCCGTGATGAGCCCCCGCTGGTCGTCGGTCAGCCCGTAGCGGTGGACGGCGTGCGCGAACTCGTGCGTCGCGGCGGAGTAGCCGTCGGCGTACAGCCCCGAGCCGGGCACGCCGGTGGCGGCTCCCAGCAGATTCTCCTCGCCGACGGCGACCAGCCCGCCGGCCTCGACACCGCGCAGGACCTCGAAGGGGCGCGCACCCTCGGACGATTCGCCCTGGAGGGCGCCGAACTCGTCCAGCGACGTCAGCGCGACGTCCTTCGGGACCACGATCATCCGCGCGCCCTCGGCCAGCATCTTCTCCGCCACGGCGGGGGAGCGCAGCATCCGTGCCACCTGTGCCCGCGCCTCGATGCCCGACGAGACGGGCAGATCCACACCGGCCGGGACGTCCACCATCAGCAGGGCGGCGGTACGGGCGAACTCCTCGGCGGACAGGGTCTGGCGCAGCGCCGCCGTCAGTGTCCGGTCCGAGGCCAGGGATTCGCGGTCCTGCGAGGACAGGGGAAGCAGCCGCGAGGTCCGTTCCTCCGCGGTCATCCCGGGCAGACGCGCGGCCAGGTCCGCCCGTTCGGCGGACGGCAGCACGCGGCGCGGAGCGGGGGACGGCACCGTGGCGGCGGAGGCCTCGGCCGCCGCCTGTTCCTGGGGCGGCGGCGCGGGCAGGGGCTGCCCGCCGAACCGGCCGGAACGCGTCGGACGGGCGGGTACCGAGGAGACGGAGCCGCGCAGGGACGGTCCGTCACCGGTGCCCTCCGTGCGGCGCCCGGCCTCCAGGGCGCCCGTGGTGCCCGGAAGTCCCTCCCACGCCTGGCTGTGGCGGCGGGCCTGTTCGGCCAGTTCCTGCCGGACCCCGGTCAGGTCCCGCTCGATCTCGCGGGCCTGGGCCCGGATCGCGTCGCGGGTCCTGGTCTCGCGCCGCAGGTCGGCGTCCGCCTGCCGTACGGCACGCTCCGCGCGGTCCACGGCCTTCTGCGCGTCCGTGAGGTCCCCGGTGAGGGTGGTCTCCCGCGTGCTGAGCTCTTCGAGGCGGGCCCTGAGCCCGGCGGCCGCCTCACGGGCGGTGGTCATCGCGTCGAAGTCCAGCCCGCGCTGCCGGCCGACGGCCAGCTCCTGCTCCCGGACGTCGTCGGCGTGCGCCTCGGCGGAGGCCAGCGCAGTCCGCAGTCCGGCGGCGGACGGGTCGTCGTCCGGGGTGGCGGCGACGAGCTCGGTGAGGCGTTCCACCTCGGCCCGCGCCTCCTGGCCCTGTTCCCGCAGGAGCCGTTCCTGCTCCGGAGCCGCGTCGTAGCGGGTCTGTGCTTCACGCGCGGTTCCGTCCAGCCGCGCGATCTCCGCCCGCGCCTCCCCGATCCGGCCCCGGACCGCGCCGAGTTCCGCCCGTACGGTCCCGGCGGTCCGGACGGCGGCCGCGCGGGCCGACTCGGACTCCTGGTGCGTGGTGGTGGCGGTGTCCACGGCACGGCCGGCGGACCCCAGGGCCTCCAGCGCACCGGGCTGCCGCCGGACCAGCACTTCCTCCCGGTGGCGCGCCGCCGCCTCGGCCCGCACCGCCTGGAGGAACACGCCGATGGTGTCCCGTACGCCTTGCCAGGCGTCACGGGTGGCCACGGTCGTGTCGGCGAGGGAGCCGTCGGCGGCGAACGGCCAGTTGCGCAGCCCCTGCCCGGTACGCACGACCAGTTCGACCGGCTTCCCGACGAGCTCGGCCGTGCGGGAGGCGACGAACAGGGCCCGGGCCAGGCGTGTGCCGTCCGGATCGGGCCCCAGCGCGAGCCACATCTCCGCCGACGCGTCCTGCTCGTCGATGCCTTCCGCCAGCACGTCCGGCAGGTCGGTGACCGGATGCTGAGCCCAGTCCCGCAGATCGTCCGAGTCCAGGTCGGCGAGCATCGCGGGCAGATCGTAGATCCGGGGGCCCGGGCGCGGCGGGGTGACACCGAAGCCGAGCACATCGCGTTCCCACAGCCGCGTGGTGGAGCTACCGGTGACGTACCGGACGCCGTCGGGGCCGTTCACCTCGATGACGGTGTCGACCAGGGTCTCGTAGCTGCGCATGCCGCGCCGGTCCTGGGGCTCGCTGGTGTTGCCGATCCGCAGACGGCTGAACGCGGAGGCCGACACGTTGCCACCGGACGAGATGGTGTGCGGCTGCTGCGCCGCCAGGGGGAAGGTCACGCCCAGCATCTGGAGGTTGCCGTCCACGAGGCTGTACGCGCCCTGCTGGTTCAGGACGAATGACCTTCCGGCCGACGACGTCGTCGAGGTGGTCCGGTTCTGCCTGCGGACCCGGTCCACCGCGACGTCCCCCGAGTCCGTGACCGGCCGTGGGCGGTGCAGGGAGATCTTCAGCGACGGCGCGGGGTCGGGGCGCTGGACCGGCCAGCTCCCGGGCATCGTGGTGGTCAGGCCGGCCGCCGTGCGGGACGGGTCGAGGCTGATCTCACCGGCCTGGATCAGCTCGCCGAGACGGATGGCCACGGCTTCCGCCGACGCGTTCGCGGGAAGTCCCCAGGAAGCGGCCATGCGCGGATCGACGTCGTGCAGTGCCTGCACGATCTGCGGAGCGGCGTTGGAGTCGTACACCGTCGTCGGGCCGGTCGGCTCCAGGCGCGCGTCGTCCGGGAAGGGCAGCGTGCCGTGGGTCGCGGCGTCGCGCGGTGACAGCGCGTACGGGTCGACCGTGAGCAGCGCGGGCGGCCGGGGCCCCGCGTGCTGCCGGGGCTGGGCGGCCTCGGAGCCGATGAACCTCAGTGCCGTCGCGGCCGGTACGGAGACCCGGCTGACCGGCCGGCCCCGCAGGACACGGCTGATCCACGTGAGCGCTTGCCGCGCCACGTCCCCTTCGAGGCCGGACAGGTTCAGCAGTCCGTTCTGGAAGATCGCGCCGGGGATGTTCGGCGGCCACTGCCACACGACCTGGGAGCGCACCGACGCGGTGTAGCGGTAGTCGACGTCGAAGTCGGCGGCGTTCCCCGAGCGGGTCCAATTGCGGTCCTCGGTCGTCACCTCGGAGCGCGCGGTGCGTGACCGGACGTCGGTCAGACCGACGGACGGTCCCTCGCGGTCCACGGGCCCGAGGCCACCGGTACGCGGATAGCGGGAGATGGCGTTGGCCGTCAGCTGGCGCGTCGTGGTGACGGCGGAGGACGTCACCTTCCCCTGCGGGATGTGGGTGTCGACCTGCTCCAGGCCGCTCCCCTCGTCGGCAGGACGGCCGCGTACGCCGCGCAGCGCGGGCGTCTGCATCACCGGCTCGGCGCGCAGGGACACCTCGACCAGTCGCGCACCGCCGTACGCGACGTGGAGGAAGTAGAAGCGCGCATGACCGCCGGGGCCGCGCCGGGGCAGGGCGCGCAGCGCCGCGGGCTCGGTGGCGCGGGCGATCTCGGTGGCCACCCCGGACACGTAGGAGGCGTGTCCCGGTCTGGTGATGCCCGGCGCCTCGTTCTCCACCAGGGTGGTGAGCTCCTGGCGCATCCGGTCCCGGCGTTCCCTGCGGTTCGTCGTGTCGTCGAGCTGGGTGACCGACAGGACGTTCGCCTTGCCGAGCTGACGGGTCCGGACGAACCGGCCGGGCAGGGGGACACCGGGCCGGGGCTGCGCCAGGACGGGTATCCCCGGCATCCCCCGGAACCATGCCGCCAGGCGCGCCATGGCCTGAGCGGGAGCCAGGTACGTCACCGCGCGGGGCAGGTCGACGGCGACCGTGACCGGTGCGAAGGCGCCCAGGCCGACGGTGTTCCCGGCCACGTTGCGCACACCCCACCGGACGGTCACCAGCAGCGTCAGGTCGTTGCCGATCCACAGCTTGTCGCCCGAGTCCTCCGTGGCGTGCGTGGTCTTCGTGGCGGAGTTCACCGTGTTGACGGCGTCGGTGCGGCGGGACTGGGAGTAGCGGCCGCCCGGGTTGGCCTGATGGGTCAGGAAGTCGGGCGGGGTCGGGGCCGACTGCAACGCCGTGAGCTGCAGGTTGCCCTGGTGGGTGACACCGACGCCGCGCTGCCGGCCCGCGGTGTCGCCGGCCCCGACGTCCTGCTCCGAGTAGAGCGACTCGGAGCCCAGATTGCGGGGATTGGTCAGGTAGCCGGTGACCTCCAGCATCATGACCTGGTCCGCTGCCATGCCCGGCAGTGTCAGGCCCTCCACCACGTACACCCCGCCCAGGATCTGCGGGGCGCGGGAGATGAGCTGGGACGGCCGGAGCGCGTCGTGCCGGGCCTCGGTCGCGAGGGTCCCCTTGTCGTTCAGTGACGCACCCGCCACCGCGACCGACGTCCACTTGTAGGTCGCCGCCACTCCGTCGGCGGACGTCCTGCTGGCCCAGGTCACCGGCGTGGCGGCCCAGCTGACGGCCGAGCCGACCCGGTTGACCGCGCCGCTCAGGCTGTCCGGCAGCGACTCCTTCACGGCGGATCCGCGCCTGGCCGTCTCCGTGGCCAGCCCGGTCAGCGTCGCGGAGGCGCGACGCACCGCCCGGCCCACCGGCCCCTGCTCCGGGTGACCCGGATGGGTCCCCGCGACGATCTGCCCCAGTGCCTCCATCAGCGCGGCGGTGCCGCGGAAGGTGTCCACGATCGCGCCTTCGGGCAGCCTGGTCAGCCCCGGCAGCGGGCGGCCTTGGGCGTCGACCATGTTCAGGCGCAGCTGGTCGTCCGTCGGCCCGCCGTCGGTGACCGGTTCCCGGATCACGTGTCCGGGCCGGGGTCCGGCGGGCACGAGGCTCCCGGCGGGCGCGTGGGTCCGGTAGTGCGGTACCAGCAGCGAGACGCTGCCGGGCACGGTGTGCGGTGTGGCGCCCGGGGCGCGCAGCGCTGTCCCGTCCGCGGTGTCCGTGCCACCGTCGTCGTCCGTTCCCGCACCGTCGGCGAAGCGGATCTGCGGGTCCTCACCGGAGCCTTCGTACAGGTCCAGGCCGAGCCTCGCGGGCACCTCGAACAGCTCGCTGCCGTTCTTGGTCGTCATGACGAACTGGTCGTAACCGACCGAGTCGCCGACGGTCCCGGCGTCGGTGAGCTGCCTGGTGGCCAGGTAGTCCGGAGCCACGTTCAGTCCCCAGGCGCCGTCCACGAGGGGGGCGTTGAAGCCGCCGCCGCCTCCGGCGGAGCCGCTCAGCGCGTTGCCCCGAAGCCGCCCGCCGCTGGTCTCGTACGAGCTGAAGCCGACCTGGAGGACGTCGGGCAGCCGACGCGTATGGTCCGAAGGCCGTGCCGTGTCCCGGGTGACGGAGAACCGCAGCTGCACCCGGCGGGTGCCCGCGACGGCGTTCGGCCGCTCGAACCAGACCGGCTCCCCGCCGTCCACGGCGTCCGCCGCCGACGCGGCCAGGCCGAACTTCGACCGCATCTGCCGCAGCCGCCGCAGATTCTCCAGCTGGGCCACGACCAGCGGTTCGTCCAGCCGGAACGGCAACGACCGCCGCCGGGGCGTGGCGGGCGGCAGGAACCCCTCCTCGCGGAGCCACGCCTCCGCCCTGGTGAACAGCGGATCCGCTCCGTCGATCTTGAGGGGCGTCTCGGTGTAGCCGATGTTCTCCAGGTTCTCCAGGTGCTCGGGAAGCTCCCGCACCTCCTCCGGGCCGGGCCGGTGTCCCGCCATCGTCGACCGTTGGGCGATCCGCAGCCGCAGACCGTCCTCCCACGGCCCGAACGTGCCCACTGCCCGGCCGCCGCCCGCCCGGTGCAGCGTCGCGGTGTAGGCGACCCGGCCGGCGGTGAGCAGATGGCTGGTCTTGGTCCGGATGCCGTGCATCAGCGTCGCGCTGCTGACGCTGTTCAGCTGGTCGTTCGTCTGCCAGTTGACGCCGGCCTTGCCCATGACGTTGCCGCCGAACGACGTCGAAGCACTCGGGTGGCCCTCGGCGTGGTCGGTGGTGAACGACGCCCCGCCCGAGCCCTCGACCCCCAGACCGCTGGTCACCTTCGCCGACCGGTCCACGCTGGACGCGTGCGAGAACCACGTCTCCAGCGTGGACTTGCCGTCCGCGCTCTTCCGCATCGGCCGCCCCGGCTCGATCACCGCGGTGAGTTCGAGCACGCCGACCGCGTTGCCGTCCTCGTCGAGCAAGGTCGGCGAGAACACCCCGCCGTTCTGCTGGAGATGCGGAGTGCCCTGCAGCATCCGCTGCGACAGGAAGTTCTCCAGCGCCTTCTCCGACTCCTCGTCGAGGCCGTTCAGAGAGGCGAAGTCCGCGTTCTGGAGGATCTCGGTCAGCAGCCGTCGCGGTTCTGCGACGCTGTCGCCGCCCCACAGGGGCAGGTCGTCCACGTCTCCCGGCTCCGGCAGGTCGGTGGAGTCGGCCCCGTCGAAGGCGAGGTGTTCGTGGAACCAGATCGTGAGGGCGCCGTGCGACTGCTCCGGCAGCCAGTTGCCGGCCGGGTCCTCACGGGCGGTGTCCACCTGGACCTGCCACCGCCCGTCCACGTCCATCGGATGCGCGGGTTCCTCGGCCTGCTGCTTGCTCGTGACCAGGAACGTCTCGCCGACGGTGATGGACTGGGTGAGCTGGTTGTGCGTCGCGGACAGACTGACGTTGCCGTCCCCCCAGCGCACCGCACCCGGATCGTTGTCCGGGAAGATCGCGGACCACGGCACCGACCCGGTGCGGAAGTTGCCCGAACCCTCCGCGTGCGAGGACGACTGCCCGCCACCCGACCGGAGCTCCACCTGCATGTCGGGCAGTGTCGGAGGACGCAGGCCGTCGTTCCGGCCGTACTTGTCGGACTTCGCGGTATCGGCGTAGGCGAGCCGTACGTCCACCGACCGGTCGCGGCCACCCTGGGGGAGGGTGATCCGGTAGCCCTGCCGGCTGCGCAGGTACGGCCGGTTCAGCTCGACCTCCTCCGCGCTCAGCACATCACGGAGCCGGGTCCGCAGTGCCTGGCCCTCCGGGCTGCCCGGGGTGACACCGAGAGCGCCGATTATCTGCCCGTACAGGCCCTCCAGGACCGAGGGCGGGGTCGGCTCGTGGATGACGAGACCGATGTGCCCGTCGTGCCGGGCGCCGTGGCTGCGCACGTACGCCGACAGCTCGCCGGGCGCGGTCACCCCGGCCGGCGGAGCCGCCGGAGCCGCGGGGGCGGCGACGGTCACGGCCTGCTGCGACAGGCCGCCCACCTGCGCCTGGTACAGCACGTGCTCCAGCGCGTTCGCCGTCAGCGAGCGGTCCCAGCCCTGCGTCTGGGCATAGGCGCCGACGATCTGCTCCAGCGACCGCCAGGTCAGCGGCCCGGTGTCCGGGTTCTGAGGGGTGTCCGTCCGCAGCCGCTCCAGCGCGCCGAAGCCGCGGATCAGGTTGTGGAACTCCGCGACCCGGCCCGGTGCGGTGTCGATGTCCACACCGTGGGTCTCCCGCAGCGCCCGGACCCACCGCAGCGCACGGGTCGTCCTGCGCTCCGCGTGCGCGGGCAGTCCCGCCATGTCGGCGAGCGTGGTGAGGACGGCGGCGCCGGGCTCGGGCCGGAACTCCCGGTACCGGAACACGGGCCGGTCGGGATCGTCGAATTTGATCAGCCGTGGTGGCCAGTTGCCCTCCGCGGCACTCCACCCCTGCGTCGCTTCCGCCGTGAACACCGTGCGGCCGGCCATGGTCGAGGCCGACTGCGCCGGAGGCGGGGACTCCAGCCGGTCCTTCCCCGTCCGTACCTGGCCGAGTTCACACCACAGCGCCCAGACCGGCTTGTCCGGCCGCATCTGCTGCAGGCTCTTGCGCCGGGAGAGGAGCCTGCCGAACTCGCTGTCGCCCAGCAGGTGGCCCCGGCCCGTGCTCCGCACCGGAACGGTCTTCATCCCGGTGCGGCCGTGCCCCACGAAGATGTAGGAGTCCGCCAGCGCCCTGGGCAGTGGCCGCAGTCCGCTCTCCCGGTCGGTGTCGACTCCCGGGAGCCCCTCGTACAGGTCCGTGTAGTACTGCACGGCCGAGATCGGGCGCAGGCTCTGCTCCCGCATAGCCATGTCCACCGGGTCCAGGAAGACCCGTCCGGTCAGTTCCTGTCCGTCGGCGGTCGTCAGGGCGTACGACACCAGGTCGTCCTCGCGCACCTGCGTCCCGTTGGCCAGTGTCACGAGGACGCCGGGATCGTCCGGCACCAGACCGGGATCTGCGGGGAGCCACGTCCCCACGGGCACCTTCCCCGGGTCGGGGTTCTCGAGGGTGGCGTACCGCCAGCTGCTGCCCTGGGACGCCGGCTGCAGGCGGAAGCTGCCGTCGGTGTACCAGACGCGCCCGCCGATCCGGTCCGCCAGCCGACGTGACAAGGACTCGTCGGCCTCCTCCACCAGCAGCACCACCGGGACACCGGCGGGCCGGCCGGGGTCGTGCGCCACCAGCTCGATGAACTCCTGCTCGTCCACCTCCACGGGGGTTCCACGGCCGTTGTCCACGACGATCCGGCCCGAGGCGGACCGCTCCGCCACCACCGCGTGGGCCTGGCCTCCCCAGGGCAGGGGGCCGGGGCCGATCACACCCTGCTCGTCCTGGACCCCCGTCCTGTCCAACAGCAGGTGCAGCCCCTGGCGTCCTGTCAGGTTGCGTCCCTGGGCGCTGCCGTCGGGGCCGGTCAGCGTCGTGGGTGCCGCCAATGCTCCCGACCGCTCCAACTGGTAGGCGGCCACCGCCGCCAGGGTCCGGGCCCGGTGACGACGTGCCGCGCTGCCCGCGATCGACAGGGCCTGGTACACGAGGTCACCGGTCACCGGAACCGAAGGGCTCAGGTGGAGAACGCGCCGCGTGAGGCCCGCCACGTCGACCGGTCCCGTGCCGAAGTGCCGGTCACCCCTGCGTGCCGCGTCCAGGACCGCGAGCGAGTTCACCGTCTGTGTGAAGGCGGGATTCGCGGCGGCATCCGGACCGAACACCTGGATGAGAGCGGTCGACAGCGCGTACCACTGCGTGGACGTCATACCGCCCGTGTCCGGCGGCGGCGCGGGAGCGTCCGTGCTCCCGTCGGGCGGCCGGACCGCGTCGACCGGAAGCACCGGAGGCGCGGGCGCCGGGGCCGGGGCGTGGGGCTGCGGCACATGAACGCCCTCGGCCTGGTCCCACAGCGCCCGGAAGCCCTCGTAGATCTCGTTCTGCTCCTGCGTGGCCTCCACCGGGTTGACCGGCATCTGGTCCGGGACGCCGTACAGCTGCCCCATCAGCGGGTACAGCGCCGGGTAGTGCCTGCGGACCCAGTCAGGGCCTCCGTTGTGGCGCGTCTGCCCGGTGTGCACGTCCGTTCCCCGGTTGGCCCGGAAGTAGACGTTGGTGAGCTGGGCGAAGAACTCGAACTCGTTCAGGCTCGAGTAGTTGGCCCTCGTACGGCGCCCCTCGCCGTCCGTGCCGTGCAGCCATCCGTCGGGCCACAGCGCCCCGTACTCGTCACTGGTCTCCTGGAACACGTCGTGGACGAGCTGCTGCTGCTCCTCGTTCAGCCCGTACTCGTGGATGGTGTGGGCGAACTCGTGGAGGGTCGAGGAGTACCCGTCCGCGTAGGGCTGGGCATCCGGGACGGAGGTGACCTCGCCGAGGAGGTTCTCCTCCGTGACGCCCGCCGTGCGCCCACCGACGCCACGGACCCCCTCCCACGTCCGGCCGTCCTGTGTGGTCCGCCCCCGCAGGTGACGGAACGGATCCAGCGAGGTCAGCGCCTCGCTCCTGGGGACCACCACCACGCGCGAGCCGTTGCCGAGCAGCTTCGCCGTGACGTCCGGGTCGACCAGCATCCGCGCGATCTGCCTGCGCACCTCCTGCCGTGCCGACACGGGCTGCTCCACCCCGGCCGGGACCTGCACCATCAGCTGGGCGGCGGTCTCCGCGAAGTCACCGGCGGCCAGGGTGTTCCGCAACGCCTTGACCAGGACGGGGTCCGAGGCCAGCCGCTCGCGTTCACCCGGTGCCAGTACGGCCAGTTCCCGCTCCCGCACGTCCTTCGGCATGTCCGCCAGACGTGACGCCAGCAGGCGGACCGGATCGGAGGCCACCGGGCCGGTGGACCGCAGGGCGTCGGCGAAGGTGGCGAGTTCGTCGTTGAGCCACCTCACGTCGTCCGGTACCGCGCCGAGCGAGAGCCACTTCCGCTCGACCGCCGACAGGGCCTCGGGGCTCAGCACCACCCCGTCCAGCAGTTCGCTGAGCCGGACGGTCAGGTCCGGGGCGGACCCGGGCGGACGCACGGCACGGTAGGCGTCGCCCCGCAGACCCTCCAGCCCGGCAGCCGGGAGAGCGTCGTCGGACGGTGCGTACGACAGCGCCCACAGCAGGTCGAAGAGGTCCCGCGCGCGCTGCTCCTCGTCGGTGGCCAGGGCCAGCGTGTACGCGATGTCCGCCAGCGACTCGGTGACCTCGGGCAGCAGGAAGCCGTCGATCCCGGTGGTGCGGGCGGGGTCGGTGGAGACGTCGGGTGCGGTGCTGACGACGATCTCCGCGCCCTGCACCACACCGGACAGCGTGCGCCCGTCCTCGCTCAGGCGGAGGGCGTGCCGGCGCACTCCGGGGAACTGCTGGGCGAGGGCCTCGTTGATGGCATCGGCATGCCCGGCGACGTCGGTGGGGAGAGCGAATTCCAGACGTCCGAGCGGGCGCGGGTTGTCGAACAGCACCCTGCCCCGGACTCCGCCCGTGAGGACCACGGGGTGGCCGAGGTCCTCCATGAGCGCGCTGAACCGGCGGCCCACGGAAAGCTTCGCGTCGTCGGAGGCAGGGGGGACGGGCGGCGTGGCGGTGGATTCCTGGCCCGGGAAGGTGTGGAGGCTGCCCTGCTCGGCGGAGGTGCCGGGCAGGACCGCCGGCTGCCGGGTCTGCCAGTGAGCCGTCTGCTGCGCGGGGTCCCCGGCGAGCACGATCACGCTCTCGTTGCGCGACGCGTCGAAGACCGGGGCGCTGGGGAACTCCGACAGCACCGTCGTCCGCGCCGTCCCCGAGCGGCCCGCGACATGCTGCGCGAGCCCGGAGGGGTTCGTGTGGGTGCCGACCATGAGGAGCGGGGCACCCAGGGCGATCCGCTGGTGTACCCGGTCGTGACGCAGCAGCGCGGCGATCTCGCTGCCAGGTATCCACCTGCTGGAGCCGTCGGGCCACGGCATCGACACATGGCCGTTCGTACTGTCCGCGTGGAGCACGTACGCACTCGCTGCCGAACCCGACGGAGCCCCGGGCCACCCCGGGCCGTAGGGCGTACCGCTGCCCACCGTGCCGTCCGGCGAGACGACGTAGCCCTGCGTCGCGATGTCACCGGTGATCTGCCGGGGCGTCCAGTTGCGGCCCGTCGCCACACCACGGGCCGTCAGGAGGGTGCTGTCGTCCAGGGCCCCCTGACGCACGAGGTCCCACGCCGCGAGATCCGCCGGGTCCGACGGGTCGAACCCGGACACCGCCGCGCCCGCCATCGACCACAGCAGCCGGTCGCCGGCCTCGTCGGCCGACAGGTCGGCCGACGAGGGGAGATGCAGCACCTTCTTCGCCAACGCCACCGGGTCGGACACGTTCCGCAGGTATTCGGCACCCTTGACCGTGCCCCACACCAGCCTGCTCAGGTCCGCCCGTGTCACCGCCTGCGTCTGCGGGAGCCGCAGCACATCGGTGGCCAGCGCGGACAGGTCCTGGCCGGCCAGGCGCTTCAGCGCCCAGTCCATCGAAGGCAACCGCGTGTATCCGTGAAGCGTCAGCTGTCCGGCAGTGGCCTCGTCCGCCCTGCCCGCCGCGTCGAGCAGCACCCGGCGGATGTCGTCCTGGGACGGCGCGTCATTGCTGGTGCGCTGATGCCGTGCGTGGACGGCCAGGTGCAGGTGGTGCAGGGTGAACGGACCCGCCACGCGCAGATGCCGGTCCGCCCGGCGCATGTTCTCCAGCGCGCCGATACCTTGCAGCAGCGTCCGGAACGCGGGATCCGACTGCACATCGGCGCCGAACGACCGGCGCAGGGCCCGCACCAGCCGCGAGGTCGTGTCCAGGACGTCCGACGGGACCGGGTCCGATCCGGCGTGCAGCCCGGCCCACCGCGCCATGCGTGTCAGCTCGGCCGCCCCGGGCTCGGGCAGCAGCAGGCGGCGCTCGCCCTGCTCGCCCGACGGGCTCGCCAGTACACCTGCCTTCGGGGCCGCGCCACGCATCAGCACATGGACACGGTCGACCGCCAGGACACCGGCGTCACTGCCGTTCGCCACACCCTGCGCGTAGGACGTCACGCCCAGCACGTCGAACACGTACGGCGGCGTTCCCGCATCCGTCACGTACGGCAGGTCCTCCGCCGGCGTGTCCGCCCAGCACGAACCCAGATCGATCACTGCATGGCTGCCGAGCTTCCTCATGCTCGGCCGGCGGCTGATGAACCGGCCGGTCTCCACACCGCCCACCTGAACCGGTGGGCGGCCGTCCGTCACCTCCATCACTCCGCGCATCGGCATCCCGTGCTGGGAGAAGTGATAGACCGGCCGCCCCTCCTCGAGAAGCGGGACCGGGTCGCCGAGCGCCCGCTCCGTCACCGGATCGAACTGCGAGAACTCGGTGATGTCACCCAGAGCCTCGAACACCGGCTCGTTCGCCACGAGATCGGGGTCCGACATCGTGACACGGCCGAACGACCGGCCCTCGTCGGCGATCGTCCGCGTCCTGACCGCACTGTCCGGGATCACCGTCCCGTCAAGCGCGGTCACGAAGCCCTCGTCCGGTACACCGCTCGGACCCAGGTCGTCCGCGTCGCTGCCGAACCAGCCGCCGAGGGGAAGCCCCTGTGACCGCTGGTTCTCGACGACGATCCTGCTCACGCCGGACGCCGGGTCGAAGGCCAGGCCCACCTGGCCGCTGTGCGCCCAGACGCCGTCCCGGCCGGTCCTGAACGCCAACGTACGTGGCATGACCAGACCCTGGTCACCGCCGTGGTTCAGCACCAGGACGACCGGCGCACCCGACGGGAGCCCCGCCACCCCGGGATCACGGACCACCAGCTCCACGAACTCCTGCCACGGAACCCGCAACTCGCCCTGGCCCCAGGGAAGCAGCACATGATCGTGACCACCCTCGGCCACCACCACGTACGCACCCGTGTCCGCGTTCCACATCGGGTCCAGCGGTCCCTGGAACTGTCCGTCACGCCGCTGCCACACCTGCGACGTGTCCACCGCCCCCACCGGCTGCCCGGTGAGATTCAGACCCTGATACGAACCGTCCACCGACACGACATGGCGCTCATGGTTCAACACGCCCCCGGCTGCCAGGTGATAGGCACCCGACGACGCGAGACTCGTCGACCAGCCGGCGGCCATCGCGTTCTCCACCGACGTGAACAGCTCGTCCCGGAGGGCCGCGGACACCTCGACATCCCCGGGCACATGCAGAATGCGCCGCGTCAGGGCTTCCACATCGAAAGTACCGTCGGGGTCCTCCAGGAGCCTCAGCCGCTCCAGCTCGGCGACAGCCCCCGAGTGCGGCGGCGAGACCACCTCGGCCGTCACACGGCCCGAACCACCCTTGCCCGTACGCGCGGTGATCTCGAACGAATCCGCCAGATCACCCGCGCCCAGATCCTCCAACGCCTGTGTCAGGTAATCCGGGAACAGCTCGGCAGCCGCGAGCACGCGGTCCCGCGCCGAACCGCCGCTCCGGCCGAAGCCCGTCAGGACCACCTCGGGCGCAGCCAGCCCAGCCCGCAGATTCAGCACACCTGCGGCCGCCACCCGGCCCGCCAGCGCCTTCAACTCACGACGCCCGTCCGGGCCCACCGAGGACGAACCCGGATCGAAGTCCACGGCCAGGGGCACAGCGGGAGCTCCACCCGGCAGACGCGGGGGCAGACCCAGCTCACGCCGTAGCCGGCCCGCCAGCTCCCTGCCCGAGACGGCGTCCGCACCATGGACGGCGAGGTGTTCCGCCACCTGGCGCACGGCATCGCGGAAGTCCCCGCGCGCATGGCGCGAGTCGGCGAGTACGGGGTGCAGCTCCAGCGGCAGCACCAGCGACGTCGCCCGCTGCCAGGCCACGGCCGGGTCCGTGCCGGCCGGCACTCCGGAGGCCTGGAACGTCGAGAGTGCGTAGTCCTCGTAGGAGGACCGCCAGCTACGGCGGGCGGCGCGCGCCGCGATGCCGTCCAGCGCCTCGGTCCAGGGCCCGGACCGGACCATCAGCAGCCGGACCTGGTCGACGGGCGTGAGCCCGCTGTCCCGGACGGACACGGAGCCGTTCAGGGCGGCCTGGAGCGCGGGGCCTTCGGCGAGCGTGATGCCGGCGGTGGCCAGATCGTCCGTGGTGACCAGGTCGTCGGGCGCCGGTCGCGGCGGATCGCCGGGCAGGTCATCGGCGGTGATCAGGGCTGCGGTGAGCTGCCGTTCGGCGTCCGTACGACGGACACGCGGGACGATCGACGTCACCGCTGCGTCGAGTGCGGCGTCCGCGCCGAGGTCGCGCAGGCGGTCCACGGCCTCGTCGAGCCGCTGCTGCGTCCGTTCGACGTCCTGCCAGGCGTCGCGGAGCCGCGCGGCGTCGTCGGTTCCTCCCCGGCCGCTCTCCACCCGCTCGTCGAGCAGGCCCACGGCCCGGACGGCCTGGTTGAAGGCGAGGAGGGCGTCGCCGTGCTCCCGGCGCGCCTCGTCGATGGCGAGGTCGACCGCGGAGGCGTCGGTGAGGTCGACCGTGATCGGGTCGCCGAGCGGGGCCGTGCCGTAGTGGTCCGCGCTCCGTTCCTTGCCCTTGCCCTTGCCCGGCCCCCAGCCCTGTTCCTCTGCGGGGCCGTCGGCGGGAGCGGGTGTGGTCGGGTCGGGAGCCGACGCAGTGGCGACGGAGGGCACGGCCGGCGGCGGGTCCGTGGCCGGCTGCTCCTCTTCAGTGCCTGTCACGGACGAGGTCACCGGGGCCGGGGCTGCCGGGGCCGAGGTGGTCCGCACAGGGACGGCAGGCGCGATCGGCCCGGTGCGGTCAGCCCGGTCGGGAGCCAGCATCCGCGGTGCGCGGGCCGGGTCGTCGATGCCGCTGGGAGGCCGGGTGCCCCGTGCGGAGAGCGGGTGGTCGACTACGGCACCGGTGCCGATGACGTCCTCGATGGTCCCCAGGTAGTGCAGCGGCACGGCGGGCGCCGGATCTGGCAACTGGTCGGAGCCGGCCGAGGCGGCCGCGTCGCCCTGCTGCACCAGACGGCGGAACAGCGCCTCGGCTGCCGGGCCTCGGTCCGGCACGCCCGCGAAGTTCAGCAGTGCGAGGAGCACCGCAGCGTCGTCCCGTACCTGCCGCGCCGCCGTCTCCTCCGGGGAGGCAGCCGGATCGACGTCGTGGAGACGCCAGTTCAACTGGTCGGAGTCGTCCGGCGTGGACGTCCTGCTCAGTTCGACGGCCTCGGAGTGGCCGGGTGATGGCGTGAGCGTGAGGTCTACATGAAGCTGGTCACCCGATTGCGGCAGCAGGAGGCCGTTGTTCAGGCGGGCGTCCAGGAGCGTTTGAATCCGGTTCTGGAACGTGACGAGATCGTCTTCGGCGAAGCCCTCACCGGTCCGGACCGGCAGGTGCAAGGACACGCTGCTCATCCAACGGCCGTCGTCGGCCTGGATCCGCTGCGCCCACGCGCGTACGAGGGTTTCGCGGCCGCCGGGCGGGCCGGTCCCCAGGGCCGGGTCGGGCTGTTCGGTCCGCACGGGCACCGCCGGCGCGTCGTGGCGCCCGGCCCGCCACTGCTCGGGCCGCACCGGATCGGCGACGGGCACGGCGGGTTCCGGCGTCGGCCCGGTGAGCGCGTCCGTGCCTGTTTCGGCGTCCACATCGGTGTGATCGGCGGTGGCTTCACCGGTCGGGATGTCGCTGCCGACCGTGGCCTGCTCACCGGTCAGGGGTGTCGCGTCCGGTTGCGGTGCGTCGGAGGACGTGCGCAGCCCTGTCGGGGGCGCGGGGTCGCCTTCGGGCACGGTCGTGTTCGTGTTCGTGTTCGTGTTGGTGTTGGTGTTGGTGTTGGTGTTCGTGTCACGGGGCTGCGGGGTGAGGGACCGGTCCGTACTGTCGGACAGGTCTTCCTGACCGTCCTGGTCGGTCTGCTGGTCCGGCAGGCCGGTCACTTCGTCGTCCGTCAGTTCTGTGCGGTCTGTGCGGTCTGTCAGGGCTGTCGGGTCGGTCCGGGAGGACTGCTGTGTCTGGCTGCCCGGTGCTCCCGGTTGTGTGTTCTGGGTTCCGGGTGCGGGGGCTGTCGTGTTCGGGCCGGTGGACGTGGTCACGGGTGTGGGCGGTGCGACGGTGCCGGTCTCGTCCTCGACGGGTGGGGCGTTGTGCGTCTGCTGGTTTGTGCCGTGTTCCGTGTCCGGCTGTGCGCCGGTGTTCCGGGCGGGCTGTCCCTGCCCGGGCAGGTCCTGTCCGGTGGTCTCGTCCTGGACGTCCCGTGTCCTGTCCTGGCCGGCCTCGACCTCGTCCAGCCCGCCGTCCACGTTCATACCGTTCACGGCGTCCGTGGTGCTCAGGTCCGGTGCGGTGGTGGAGCCCTTCGGCGCGGTGAGTCCCTGGGGGAGGTCACTCGGTGATCCCGGGATGTCCGAAGAGGCGTCGGGGGAGAGGCCGGGAGTGAGATCCGGTGTCGTGAGGTCGGTGTTCGAGGCCGCCGGGTTCCCGGTGGTGCGCCCGGCCGGCAGCGGTGTGCTGTCGGGCTGCGAGGCGGAGGGCAGCGGGGACGGGGTGAAGACCGACGATGTGGCCGGCGGCAGATTCGGGACCGGTGAGCCGCTCGTGCCGCTGAGGTTGTTGGTGGTGCTGAGGTTGTTGGTGGTGCCGGAGTTCTCGGGTGTCCGTGTGGTGAGGTCGAAGGGTCCCGACAGTGCGTCGCGGTCGCCGGTGGGCAGGGTGTTCAGTGCGGACGGGGACGTGTACGGCGGTGGAGGCGTGTACGGGGGCGGCGGCGGGATGCTGATACCGCTGCCCAGCCCGTCCGGGAGCGCGGTCGAGACGGTGTTCGGGAAAGGGACCGCCGGACCCGGGGTGAACAGGGTGCTGTTCACCGACGAGGGGACCTTGACGTCCGGGCCGTTCACGTCCGCGTTCCCGGAGCCCGAGGAACCCGAACGCCCGCCGCCCAGAACGCTCTCAGGCCCGGGCAGCTCGTTGACGTCGGTGAACCGGTCGTTGTTGAAGTAGTTGTTGTAGATGGAGAAGGCCCCGGCGCCGACGGCCAGCCCCGCGCCCATGTCGAACACGGTGCTGGTGCCGGAGCCGACGAACGTCTCCCACTTGAACTCCCACTTGTCGTAGAAGGCCCCGTTGATGATGACTTCGGCGGTGCTCTCGGCGGTCGCCCCGACCACGAAGGTGGTGACGACGACCGGCGGACCGTTCACGATCCCCTTGAACACCCAGCCGTCAGGGTCGATCTTGAACTTGCTGAAGATGTCCCCGAGGAGATCCTTGAAGTAGTTCTCCAGCGGCTTCAGGAACTTGTCGAAGATCTCCATGAAGCCGGCGGTGAGCGCGCCGAACGCACCCGCCACCCCGACGGCCTTCCAGTCGACACCGCCGGGCTTGCGGCCACCGGTGTTCAGACCGATCTGCGCCAGCCGGACCGCGAGCGTCTGGATGGCCTCCTGGACCGCCTGCCCGAGAGTCGGCGCGAGGTGCGTCATCCGCAGCAGCCGGTCGATGATGATCAGGATCGCGAGCTTGCTCCGGGCCCTGGCCAGGAACATCTGCGAGATCGACGCACCACCGGTGAACGCGATCAGCGCCGCCAGCAGCGCCAGCTCGGCGAGCAGCATGATGATCTCGGCGATGATCTCCCATTTGGAGCCCTGGATGTTCTGGGAGTGCTCGACCTGCCCGTTGGCCAGCTGGTCCAGCTGGAACAGCAGCTGCTGGACGGGGTCGGCGCCGTTGGGCAGGTCGGTGAGCATCCGCACACTGTCGATGTACGGCTTGGCCACCTCCGGCGGCAACGCCGACTCCACCATCTGGATCGTCTCCCGCGAGGCGGCACGGAGATCGATCAGCCCCTTCTGGAGAGCCAGGTAGAGCTCACGACTTTCCCACGCCAGATTCTCCCTGGCCTGCAAGGGCATCTCGCCCAGCAGGATCCAGAGCATCGTCCTGACCTCCGGGGGAAAGTCGATCTCCTCCACTTAGTGCTTGCCACCCCCGCTGGAGTCCCCGTCCAGGCCGTCGAGGTTCGACGTCTGCCGGCCGATCTGCTCCTGCGCGTAGGCGGATACGCCCTCGATGTTCTGCCCGTTGGCCCAGACCGCCTGCCGGAGCTCCGAGAACGCGGACCCCACGGCTCTGATCAGGTCAAGGCACTGCTGGTTGGTCGCGTCGTACTTCGGCAGGACCTCAAGGGCGAAGTCGTCGTCGTAACCAGCCCAGCCCCGGTAGGTCTGTATGTCGGAGATGAAGTCGTCAGCGATCTTGTTGGTCCTCTCCGGCAGCGCCTCCATCATCTCGCCGCCGCGGCGCACACGTCCGGGATCCGCGATGTACTTGCCCATGGTTACCTCCCTTGTCGCCTGCTGTCGGAACGTCAGTCCTCGTGGATCTCGTCGTGCAGTCGGGCCGCTGAGCGCCTTCTCCCGCCGTCAGGGCCGTCCAGTGCCGAGCCGAAAGCCCGGTCCCAGTCGATGTCTATGCCCCTGAGGCCCGTCGGGCGGCCGCTGGTCTGCGTCAACGGCTCGAAGACATCCATCACTCTACGAGCCATCTCGGCGCGTCCCTCCTGCACCGCCTCCATCACGGACGCCGCCAGTTGAGGCCCCGTCATGTTCCGGTACTTGTTGTCCGGGAACTTCAGCGCCGTCAGCTCGCCCTGCGGGCCCACGGTCGCCTCCACCGCCCGGTCCCGTGACCGGGACGTGGCAGAGGCCTGGCTGAGCTCGCTCTCGGCACGCGCGACGGCCTCCTGAACAGCTGTCAGCTCGGCCATGGCGTCGGCCAGCTTCTTCTCCATCGACTCGCTCAACGGTTCACCCCTCCACGTGCTCGTACGGAAGTCTGCCGCACAGATGTGCGTCAGGCGAAATCCCGGTGTCCTCGCCGTGCTTGGAGCACCGCGACAACCGCCGACGTACAGGTCAGCGGCCGATCACCGCCGGCGCGCCGCCCTCGTCCGTGCCCCATACGTCGTCGTCCTCCGGCACCCACGAGTCCCGGGCGCGGTCGCCGCTCTGGGTCTGGGTCTGGCCGGGCGCCCCACCGCCGGGGCCACCGGCCATCGGCGGGAGGAACGGCGAACTGCCCGCGGTGGAACCGCCGGTGGCAACGCGCACCTCGTCGTCCGCGTACTGGCCGTTCCTGACGGGGGCGCCCGCGCCGGCCCGGGGACGACGGTTCTTGACCACCTCGCCGTCGATGACGTTACGGACGCGCTCACCGGAGTCCGACTGGCCGCCCTGACCGCCGCCCATGCCGCCGCCCATGCCGCCGCCCATGCCGCCGCCCATGCCGCCGCCCATGCCGCCGCCCATCGGCGTACCGGCGCCGGCACCTGCGCCCGCGCCGCCGCTCATGTCGCCCATGGCCCCTCCGCCGGGGCCGGGGAACGGTCCGCTGTTCAGGAAGGGGCGGTTGTGAGCGGGGGTGTTCGACTCGCCGGACGAACCGACGCCCGCCAGGGGCGACTCGTAAGGCTGGTCGTCGAACAACTCCTCCTCGTAGGACGGGAAGTCGTACGAAGGAGGTGTGTAGAGCGAGCCGTTGTTGAGTTGGCCGGAGCCGATGGTGGACGGACCGGAGTCGTCCAGGTAGCCGGAGACGGTCGAGCCGTCCGGACGTGTGACGGTGGTGGTTCCGGTGTCCGGGTTGATCGTCTGGGTGGAGCCGTCCGGGTACTCCGTGACCAGGTTGCCGCCGGAGTCCAGGTGCGTGACGCTGCCGTCGGGGTTGGACAGCAGGTCACCGGTGTTGAGCGGACCGGAGATGGTCGAGCCGTCGGGCCGGGTCACGGTCGAGGAGTGGGTCTCCGGGTCGATCGTGACGGTGGAGCCGTCCGGGTAGTCGGTGATCACCCGGCCGCTGGAGTCGAGGCGCGACTCACCGCCGCCGGGGAGGTCCAGGGCACCGTCGTTGACGGGGCCGGAGATGTGGGTGGGCGACAGGTCGGGAAGGTCGCCGTTGCCGTTGCCGAAGAGGCTTTCACGGGAGCTGTCGAACCGGGCCTCCGCTTCGGCCTGCTTCTTCTCCTGCTCCTGCCGGATCTCTTCCTGCTTGGCCTCAGCCTCGGCCTGCTTCTGTTCCTGCTCCTGGCGGATCTGGTCCTGCTTGGCCTCAGCCTCCGCCTGCCTCTGCTCCTGCTTGGCTTCCTGTTCGGCCTGTTTGGCCTCGGCTTCCTTCTCCTTCTGTTCCTGCTTGGCCTCTTGTTCGGCTTCCTTGGCCTCCTGCTTGGCCTCCTGCTCCGCCTGCTTCTGCTCCTGCTCTTCCCTCAGCTCCTCCTGGCGCTGTTCCTGCTCGGTGCGGATGCGGTCCTGCTTGGCTTCCTGTTCGGCCTGTTTGGCCTCGGCTTCCTTCTCCTTCTGTTCCTGCTTGGCCTCTTGTTCGGCTTCCTTCGCTTCCTGCTCGGCTTCCTGCTCGGCCTGTTTGGCCTCGGCCTCCTTCTCCTTGGCCTCCTGCTCGGCCTTGGCCTCCGCCTCCTTGGCCTCCTGCTCCTTCTTCGCCTCCTCCTGCTGTGTCCTGGCCTGGTTCATCTGCATCATCTGCATGTTCTCAGCACGAGCCTGGGCCTCTGCCTGCTTGGCCTCCTGCTCCTTGCGGATCTCTTCCTGCTTGGCCTCCTGCTCGGCCCGCAGCTGCTCCTGCTTGGCTTCCTGTTCGGCCTGTTTGGCCTCGGCTTCCTTCTCCTTCTGTTCCTGCTTGGCTTCCTGTTCGGCTTCCTTCGCCTCCTGCTTGGCCTCCGCCTCCGCCTGCTTGGCCTCGGCCTCCTTCTCCTTGGCTTCCTGCTCGGCCTTGGCTTCCTGCTCCTTGGCTTCCTGCTCGGCCTTGGCCGCCGCCTCCTTGGCCTCCTGCTCCTTCTTCGCCTCCTCGGCCTTGGCCTCCGCCTCGGCCTCCTTCGCCGCCGCCTTCGCCTCGGCCTCCGCCTCCTTACGCTCCTGCTCCTCCTTGGCCTCCCTCTCCTTACGCTCCTGCTCCTCCTTGGCGGCCTTCTCCTTGGCCTCCTGTTCAGCCTTGGCTGCCGCCGCCTCTGCCTCCGCCTTGGCAGCCTGGTCCTTCTGCCACTGGATGAACTCTTCCTGCTTCTTGGCTGCCGCCGCAGCAGCTGCGGCCGCCTCCTCCTCCTTCTTCTCGGCCTCCTCCTCAGCGAGTTCGGCCTTCTCCTCCTTGTAGTCCGACTCGAGGGTGCCGCTGGTGCCCCGGGACTTCACCGATCCGAGGTCGAAGGTGCTATTGCTCCAGCTGTCCCTCACCTTCGTCATGGCCGTGATCGCCGCCGCGTCCAGCTGGTCCACGATGGTCTGCTGCCACATCAGCAGCGCCTTGTTGCCGATTGCCGCCCAGGTGGTCAGATCCTTCAGATCGCCGAAGTCCTGGGCGTCGGCCTTCAGATCCGTGTCACCCGTGCCCGAGATCTTGGAGATTGCCGCCGAGTTGCTGAAGTGGTCCTCCGTGATGTAGTTCGTGGTAGTGCCGTACCCGCCGTCGCCCGTCGCGTAGGTATCGATCTCGTACGTGATCTTCGTGATGTTGTTGTCCCACGTGTGCTTCATCACCTCGGACAGCAGCTTGTGCAGCACGGTGAGCGGGTTCCCGTAGTCCCACTGCCACTTCGCCCAGACGGTGTGGAGATCGTTCACCGCGGCTCTGAAGTCCTTCTTCGCCTGCCGGATCTCGTTGCCCTGCTTCGAGAAGCCCGTGGCCGAGGTCATGTCCTCCGCGTAGTCCGTGTACTGCTGGTTGATCTTGTTGACCAGATCCCAGAAGACGCCTGCGGCCTTGCCGCGCCAGGCTTCGTTCTTCTCCGTGCCGACCCTGGTCTGCCACTCCTCCACCAGCTTCTGCTGGGTGCTGAAGAACTGGGCGACCCGGTCGAAGGAGCCGGCCACCACGTCGAAGTTGGCGAGGGTGACGGAGTCGCCGTCGGCCACGGGCAGCCCGTTCCAGCTGAACCCGTGGGTGCCCTCCGCCTCGTTGTTGAGCAACTCCTCCAGGGCCAGCCCGGTGCCGTAGGCGTACCGAGTGGTCGGGGTGGTGTCCCAGGTGGGCTTGCCGTCCATCCCCAGGTGGCCGTCGATGCCGCTGGAGAACTGCCCGCCCTCCTGATAACCCTGGCTCGGTATCCTGCCGTCGCCCTTGCTTCCGAGCAGCGTGATGCGTGCCTTGTGCATCGACACGTCGGAGCCCGCTGTGGTGCCTTTCGAGTGGTAGAAGGGGATGACGAAGTCGGTGTTCTGGATCTCGGAACCGGCGTTCTCGTAGAGCCAGTTCAAGTCCTCGGTGTCGACGTAGTCGACGTAGCCCACGTCGGAGATCTCCACCTTCATCAGCGGAATTCCCTCGTTGCCGACGAGGGCGTCGAACAGGTCGGCCCTGTTCGGCGCCTTGTATCCCGTGAAGAAGCTGACCGCCTCGGACCATTTGTCGTTGGTCCCACTGAGGTCATCGGTGATCTTGCTGGAGTCGAGCGCCATGCCAGGATGCCTTTTCGGTCAGGGCGGATGGGGGGAAGCGGGCGGGCAGCGGTGCGCTTCACGGAGTTGTGTGGACAGGCGGAGGGCGGTGGCCGGGGCGAACCGGCAGCGGTGCCGGCTCAGTCCTCGTCGTCGTCGTCGTTCGAGCCGCCGCTCTCGGAGAGCACGTCGTCCACGCCCTCGAAGAAGTCGATGAGCTCCTTGCCGTCGATCTTGCCCAGGTTGTCCTCCTGGGTCTTGAACATCTTCTCGATGGTGTCCTCGAGGTCGTCCTCGATCTCCTCGAAGAGCTCGACCTGGAGCTTGAGGATCTCGTCGAGCTGATCGACCATCCCGTTCAGGCTCTTGACCAGGTAGCCGCCGTTGGTCCGGCCTTCCTTGTCACCCGCCATCGCCCCGATCGCCAGCGGCACCTTCTGGCCGTCGAGGAAGCCGGGGGCGGTCTGCGCACCGTCCTCCCCGCCCTGCAGCGTGGGCATCCCGGGTACGAGAATCCCGTCCGGTGAGTCCCCGTTCTCCCTGATCTTCTTGACCGCGGCGAGGAACGGGACGACGTCATTTTCGAGAAAGCTCTGCAGCCAGGCCTTGTTGATATTGACCGGCGGGGAATTCTCTGCCATGCCCTACTTCTCCTGTCTCCACTGTTCCGACGACTTCAAGCGTTCTGCGAGCGCGCGGTGCTGACGATCCACGCGTGAGGCGGGCGGCGGCATGCCGCCCTCACAACAGCGGGCGACCGCTCGCGTGAGGCACACGCGGACGGCCGCCCGAGGAAAACCAAGGCGTGTCGCCCCCGGTCAGCCGCCGATGCGCACGCTCTCCCACAGCGACGTCAGGGACTTCTCGCTGTACTGGTAGCTGTCGGAGACGTCGGTCAGCAGGGCCGAGTTCTCGGCGAGGATGCGCTTCATCTCCTCGACGGCGTTGTTCCAGGAGGCCTGCTTCTCGGTGTAGACCGCCTTGTCGTCACCTTCCCAGGTCTTCTGGAGCTCCTGGAGCTCCGCTTCCAGGTTGGTGAGGATGCTGTCGATCGCCTTGGTCTGCTGGACCATGTCGTCGGCGGCGTTCTGCATGTGGGAGTAGTCGACGTAGATCTGGCCGTCGGTGAAGTCAAGCGGGGGGGTCATGGTCGTCCTCTTCTCGCGGCGGTTACTTCAGGAGGGAAGGGTGTCGTGCCGTGCCTGGGTGCCGGTCAGGACTCCCGAGGCGGATCGGGTCGTCAGCGACCGGCGGTGGAGCCCGCCAGCGCGTTGAAGATCTCCTCGGAGCGGTTGTACGCCTGCTGGATGGAGTCGCCGGCCGAGGCCTGCTGGATGCCCTGTGCGCGCATCGTCTCCTCCAGCGTCGTGATCATGTCGCGGAGGTTGCCGGAGATGATCTCCGCCTGCGCGTCCCACCGGTCGAGCAGCTTCTGGAACGCGCCACCGTCACTACCGGCGTAGCCGGAGGACAGGTTGTGCTTCATGTTCTCCACGTCCTGGCGGCTGGTCTGGACGCCGGTGAAGGCCATCTCCAGAGCAGTGACACCGTTCTGTGTCGCCGATGCCAGTGACTGCTGTGCGCCTGTGCCTGCCATTTTCCTGTGCCTCCTGGAGTGTCACGCCGCCGGTCGTCGGGCCCGGGGCGCACTGTGTGACCGGACGCGGCCGGAGGGCCGACGTCCGGATGATCTGGGCAAACAGAGCCTAAAGAAAGAGGAGTTGACGATTCAATGGCCTGAGTCACCTTTTCGGATCCGACCGGGTATTTCAGTCGAATCGCGCCGAGATTTAACCTGACGGTCAGTTACGTCCCGGTGCTTTCCTGTTGCAGGACGCTTGGCGGTCACGTCTCGTTGCGCTGACACCTTCATGTGTCTGCGTGTTACACGATGTTCATCTTCACCGCCGTAGCGGCGTGTTGTTCCGTAGTCACCGAGCGGCGCATTCGGACCGTCATTTCCGGTCGCAGCGTGCGGTCGTGCTCGCGCTCCGGCTCAGGGCGGCGGCCTCCTTCGTCAGGTCCGGTCCCGTCGGCAGCATCGCGAGGAGCGGTGCCGGCAGGCCGCGCGTCTGGCCCTCCGAGTAACCCAGCGCCGCGAGTGCGTCGGCCGTCCCCACCCGGTACTTCATCCCGGTGTCCGTCACCAGGTAGACGGTGGTGCCGACCTTGCTCCCGCCCGCCCCGAGCACGCGCACCAGGGACCCGCCGCCGGGTCGTACGGCGATCGTGCCGACCGGCATGCAGGCCGGGGTGAGTCCCTCGGGCGGCGCCTGGGACGCGGGACCCAGGTCCCCCCTCCCGGTCAGGGCCACACTGATCTGCGGGCCTCGCGCGCCGGGCTCGACCCGTACGCAGACGGTGTGGCCCTCGCCGAGGGCCACCGCCTCCGGCGGCGCCGAGGGCAGGTCCGGGTCCTCGGCCGTCTCGCCGGCGCCCGGGGCCAGATGGCTGCCCAGCACGTCCGCGCCCAGGGCGCTCACGTCGGCCGCGCCGCCTCCGTACACCTTGTCGCGCGTCTGCGGGTCACCCAGCACCAGGGCGGCGCCGGTCGCGGTGAGAGGCGCCAGGCCCTCCTTGCGCAGCAGGTAGTAGCGCTCGTCGGAGCCCGGCACGGTGACCCGGAACACCTCGCCGATCCGGGACTCCCGGCCGCCGAGCGACGGCCCCTCCTGCCCCTTGCCCGGCACGTCAGGAGAGCGCAGGTCGGGCCCCGATGGCAGGGCGTTCAGGAAGGCCGCGGAGACGGGGAGCCGGGGGGTGGACCCGTAGCCGAGGGCCTCGCGGGCGCGGCTCTCCTCGTCGAGCCGGAGCTTGCTGCCCCGCCACACCAGGTAGCCGGCCTTGTCCGGACCCGTCACCAGCATGCCCTGGTCGGTCGGCAGGCCGTCGGCGCCGGCGGCCCGGCCCACCGCGACGATCGTGCCGGTCGAGCCCGTCTCGCTGCCGGAACAGATCTGCCACGGACCGGTGTCCAGGTCTCCGCTGCCGGGCAGCGCGTCCGGGGCGCCGCTGATGCCGATGGGGGAACCGTGCGGCGTACCGCTCAAGGAGCCGGAGCCGACCGACACCGCCTTCAGGTCGGCGCCGGCGAGCAACCGCGCCGAGGCGTAGTTGCGCACGGGCCGCAGCCGCCCGTCCAGGTAGAGGTAGCGGGAACCGGTGTCCTTGTTCACGACGAGGGTCCCGGCCGTCTTCCAGGAGTCCGTCGTACCGGGCTTGAGCAGTCCGAGGACGAAGGCCCCGGCCGACAGCAGGACGGCGAAGACGATGCCGATCACCACACCACGGTTGGTCCTGCCCTGAGGGCTCTCCGGAGCGTCCGGATCCGCGCGCAGCATGCCCGAGGTCAGCCGGCCCATGATGAACATGTGGGCCTGGACCTGATCGCGTTTGGACTGCATGGCAGCGTGTCTCCCTTCTGGTCAGGCGTTGATGGACCGCAGGGCGCTGTACACGCCGAGCACCCACAGCGCGAGCGGCAGCATGCTCATCGCCAGGGCCGAGTGCAGCAGTTCACCGGCGCGGCCCCAGTACGGCACCAGGCGGCGCCCCGGGACGGTCCAGGCGGCGATCGCGATCGCCGCCGTGGCCGCGAGCAGGCCCGCGGCGGTCACCAGCCGGTAGCCCGGCGAGGAGCCGGGGGCGGCGACGAGCACGAGCAGGATCAGCCCCGCCACACCCGGGACCACCAGCGACATGCGCTGCCAGATGTTGCCCAGTCCCCGCGCGTGCAGGATGAGCAGCAGGGACAGCGCCACCGTCATGATGATCTCGGCCAGCTCACGCTCCCGGCCCAGCGCGGCGAGGCATCCGGCGGAGACCACGCCCACCGCCCCGTACAGCGAGGTCATCCAGCCGTCGGCGAGGACGGCGCGGGCCGACACCACGGAGGTGGCGTGCGGCTCGATGCCCTCCTGCAACTGCTGGGCGTTGGTCGGCAGCGGCGGCATGCGCATCCCGGACATACGGAACGCGAGCGAGGGGACGAAGGCGCCCAGGATCACCGCCAGGACCGCGATGATCCCGGCCGTGTCCACGGGCGCCAGGTCGGTCGTGATGAGCAGGACGGCGGCGAGGGACGCGAACACCGAGATGACGGCGACGCCCAGGAAGAGCGCGGCGAAGGCGGCCACGACGGCGAGCGCGAGCACCGCCCCGCCTGCCGCGGCGGCCCCGGCGGCGAGCATGCGCGCGCCGAGCGTCTCGTACATGTGCGGCCCGCTGAGCGCGCCGCCCGGCAGCAGCCAGCCGGCCAGTGCCAGGTAGGGCGTCACCATGAAGCCCAGCGCGGCTCCGGCGCCCGCGTCCCCGACGGCCCGGCTCGCCGAGCCCGCGCCCGCGAGCAGGAGCAGGCCGACCGCGGCGGCGAAGACGGCCCGGGGCAGCGCGGAGCCTCCCGGCCACGCGATCACCACGATGCCGCCGATGAGCAGGGCGGTCGCGATGCCGAGCAGGACCCAGCGGCTGACCTTGGGAGTCCAGCCGAAGGGGTGGTCCCGCATCGTGGTGGAGATGCCGTCGACCAGGTCGTCGAGGTGCACCTCGGGCAGGGCTTCGGTGCGCGGTCTGAGGTAGAGGATGTCGCCGTCGCGCAGGCCGTAGGAGTCGAGGGTGCGTTCCTCGTCCAGTGGTTCGCCACCGAGCCGCTGGAGTACCCAGCCGCCGTGGTCGATGCCGGCTTCCTCGAGGTTGTCGCCGGCGTATCTGAGCACCGCCGGCAGCAGGTCCGCCACGGGGACGTCGGCGGGCACGGCGAGGTCGATGCTCTTGGCCGGGACTCGTACCGTCAGACGGCACAGCTCCGCCACCTGATTGTCAGTCATCGGGATGGCTCACGCTTCTCCGGTTACTGCTGAGAACGGTTGGGTGAACGCGGGCCGACGCGCCGCCGAACATCACATTGCGCCCATCACCTGCCAAGGCTCGGTGCGCGGACGGTTGTTGGCGGTCGGCGTATTGATCGTAGTATCAGCTGCCTAGTGTGGACGACGTGGCCCGTGGCACTGAATGCGACATGACCGTTGACGCACGACGTGATGTCGCGCGGAAGGCGTCGTGGTACGGATGGTGCCGCGGACGCTCGCCCCTGCGTGCCGATGCCCGCCCCGCGGCGAAAGCGCGGATCGGCGGCGCGGCAGGATGTGACACGGCGAGACGGCGGACCGGCCGCCTCTCATCGACGCTCCGGCGAGGGCTCGTCGTCGATGTGCGCGCCACGTAGGGTGCCGTGCGACAGCAGGGTCCCGCCCGGCGTCCCGGCACCGCACCGGCGGTGGGCGTCGCCCCCGGCGACGTCGTTCCGCCTGCTCTCCCCCTTTGCCCCGTAAGGAGACGGTTCCTTGAGTGTGGTCCTGTTCCGCCGCCCGGCCCGACGCCGGGGCCCGGAGATGCCCGACGGGGAGCTGAATCTCCAGGAACCGCCGATCCTTCCCGAGACGGTGCCCGACACCTCCGCCGTGTGGACCTACCTCCCCATGGCACTGATGTCGGTCTCCATGATGTTCATGTTCATGCGGCCCGGCATGACCAGGGGCACAGGCGGATTCATCTACATCGCACTGGGCCTGATGGTGCTCGGCGCCGCCGCGATGTTCATCGGCCAGTTCATGCGCAAGGCCGCCGAACGCAAGCAGAAGCTGAAGGGCGAACGCCGGGACTACCTGCGCTACCTCACCCAGATCCGGCGCAAGGTGCGCGGCGCCGTCGTGGACCAGCAGCTGGCCCTGGCCTGGCGTCACCCGGAGCCCGCCGCCCTGTGGTCGATGACGGGCACCACCCGTCTCTGGGAACGCCGTCCGCGTGACGAGGACTTCGGCGAGGTCCGGATGGCGGTCGGCGAGCAGAAGCTGAGCCTGAAGCTCATCTCGAACTCCACCAACCCCGTCGAGGACCTGGAACCGCTCAGCGCGCACGCCCTGCGCAGCTTCATCCGCGCCTACTCGACGGTGCCCGAGCAGCCCATCGCGATCTACCTGCGGGCCTGGGCCCGTGTGCTGTTCAGGGGGGACGAGGAGCGGATACGGTCCGTGACCCGTGCGCTGATCGCCCAACTGGCCACCTTCCACTCGCCGGACGACGTGTGGATCGCCCTGTGCGTCTCCGACGAGCGGCGCGCGGACTGGGAGTGGGCGAAGTGGCTCCCGCACAGTCTCCACCCGCACGACACGGACGGTGCGGGCCCGACCCGGATGACCGTCTCCACCATGGGTGAGCTGGAGAATCTGCTCGGCGCCGAGTTCATGGAGCGGCCGCAGTTCGACCCGGACGCCGTTCCCGGGCGCGAGGAGCCGTTCACCGTCATCGTGGTGGACGGGGGCACCGTCCCGGCCGGCCACCGCCTGGACGGCCCCGGATTCCGCAACACGGTCGTACTGGACCTGAGCGGCGCGCTCTCCTGGCGGCCCGGACGGATCACGCTGCGCTTCGAGATCGGTGAGGACGAACTCGGACTGGTGCGTACCGACCGCGAGCGCAAGGAGCAGACCACCCGGCTCGGCAGGCCCGACAGGCTCGGACCGACGGGCGCCGCGTCGCTCGCGCGGCGACTCGCGCCGTACCGCATGGGCCTGGGCACCGCGTCGGACTCGGCGGAGCCGCTCTCCGCGAACGTCGAACTGACGGCGCTGCTGGGCATCGCCGACCTGCACGGCCACGACCCGGAAACGCTGTGGCAGCAGCACACCGGGCCCACCCGGCTCAAGGTGCCGATCGCGGTCGGTGCGGACGGCGAGCCGGTCGAGCTGGACATCAAGGAGTCCGCCCAGGGCGGCACCGGACCGCACGGCATGCTGATCGGCGCCACCGGCTCCGGCAAGAGTGAGCTGCTGCGCACGCTCGTCCTGGCCCTCGCCCTGACGAACTCCTCGGAAACGCTCAACTTCGTCCTCGTGGACTTCAAGGGCGGTGCCACCTTCCTGGGACTGGACGAACTTCCGCACACCTCGGCCGTCATCACCAACCTGGCCGGGGAGGCCGCGCTCGTCTCCCGCATGCAGGACGCCCTGCACGGCGAACTGATGCGCCGCCAGGAACTGCTGCGGTCGGCGGGCAACTACAGCTCCGCGCTGGACTACGAGAAGGCCCGCGCTGCGGGCGTGCCGCTCGAACCGCTGCCCAGTCTGTTCGTCGTCGTCGACGAGTTCAGCGAACTTCTCGCAGCGCACCGTGAGTTCATGGAGCTGTTCGTGATGATCGGCCGCCTCGGCCGATCCCTCGGGGTGCATCTCCTGCTCGCCTCCCAGCGTCTGGACGAGGGCCGGATGCACCAGCTGGAGAGCCATCTGTCGTACCGGATAGGCCTGCGCACGTTCTCCGCCATGGAGAGCCGTGGCGTCCTCGGTGTCCCGGACGCGTACCAGCTGCCGTCGGCGCCGGGCAGCGGCTTCCTGAAGTCGGGCGTGGAGGCGCTGACCCGTTTCCGCGCCGCGTACGTCTCCGGCCCGTACCGGCAGCGGCGGGGCAGCGCCAACCAGGCGCGCGTCGCCAGCCAGACCGTCCCGTGGACCAACACGTACGTCGTGCCGCGCCAGCTCCCGGAGAGCCCGGACCCCGAGCCCGCCCCCGAGCAGGAGGAGACCGGCGACACCCTGCTCTCGGTGGCCGTGGAGCGGCTGCTGACCGCCGGGCCGCCGGCTCACCAGGTGTGGTTGCCGCCGTTGGACCTCCCCGCCACCCTCGACCAGGTGCTGCCTCCGCTCACCCCGGACCCCGAACTCGGTCTGACGACCGTCGATTCGTCGAACCGGGGGCGGCTCTCCATCCCCATCGGCATCATCGACCGCCCCTTCGACCAGCTCCGCGACCTGCTGACCGTCGATCTCTCCGGCGCAGGCGGGCACATCGCCATCGCGGGCGGCCCGCAGAGCGGCAAGAGCACCATGGTGCGCACGATCATGACGGCACTGGCGCTCACCCACACCCCCCGCGAGGTGCAGTTCTACTGTCTCGACTTCGGCGGTGGCACGCTCTCCGGGCTCTCCGGCCTGCCGCACGTCAGCGGGGTCGCCGCACGCCTGGACACCGAGCGGGTCGGCCGTACGGTGTCCGAGGTCACCACGCTGCTGGCGGAGCGCGAGCGGTTCTTCCTGGACAACGGCATCGACTCCATGGCGACCTTCCGGCGGCGCCTGGCCGCCGGGGAGTTCCCCGAGCACCGGCACGGCGACGTGTTCCTGGTGGTCGACGGCTGGTCGACGGTGCGCCAGGACTTCGACCGGTACATCCAGACCTTCGGCTCGATCGCCGCCCGCGGCCTCAACTACGGCATCCACCTGATCGTCACCACCGCCCGCTGGGTGGAACTGACCTCCTCCATCCGGGACCAGGCCGCGACCCACCTGGAGCTGCGGATGGGAGACGCCATGGACTCCGAGATCGACATGAGGCGTGCCGCGACCGTGCCGCGGCTGCCCGGCCGTGGTCTGACACGCGACGCCAAGCTGCACTACCTCACCGCGCTCCCGCGGATCGACGGCGTGGAGTCCGCGGACGACCTGTCCGAGGGCGTGGCGGGTCTGGTCGCGGCGGTCCGGGAGAGCTGGCAGGGCCCGCCGGCCCCTCCGGTCCGGATGCTGCCGACCCGGCTTCCGCTGTCCGACCTGCCGGCTCCGAAGGGCGACTTCAAGATGCCCATCGGCCTGGAGGAGGAGCGCCTCTCCACCGTGTGGCACGACTTCTCCGAGACCCCCCACATGATCGTGGTCGGGGACACGGAGAGCGGCAAGACCAACATGCTGCGGCTGACCGCCAAGGCCATCATGGACCGGTACACCCCGGCCGAGGCGCGGATCATGGTGGTGGACTACCGTCGCGCGCTGGTGGAGGCGATCCCGGACGAGTACCGCCTCGGCCACGCGGTGGCGATGGACGCCCTGAAGGACATGATCGGGGGCGCCGCCCGGGCGGTCGCGGCCCGCGTACCGGGACCGGACATCACGCCGGCCCGGATGCGCAAGTGCGACTGGTGGGACGGACCACGGCTGTTCATCCTCGTGGACGACTACGACATGCTGGGCACCAGCGCGATGAACGCTCCGTTCGATCCGCTGCTCAACCACCTCGCCCTCGGTTACGAGGTCGGCCTGCACGTGGTCGTCTCCCGTTCCGCCGCAGGCGCGGGACGAGGCCTGGGTGACCCCATGCTGCGCCGCATGCAGGAGGTCAACACCCCGACGCTCCTGCTGTCGTGCCCGCCGTCGGAAGGCTTCATCCTGGGCAGCATCAAGGGACGCAACCTGCCTCCGGGCAGGGGTACGCGAGTCACACGCCGAAAGCAGATCCAGATGCAGACGGCGGTGCTGGAGGACGCGGAGTCGTAGAGGGGCGGCGGGACGAGAGGCCGGCTCCGGGCGCCACGGAACGCCCGGACCGGCCGGGGGAGCGCCTGATCAGGGGCCCTCTGGACGGTGCAGGTCCGTGCTCGACCGGCCTGACCGGCAGACGGCCGGGCCCCCGCAGCTCACCCTTCAGCGCCCGGCGTGCGTGGCCTGCACGACGGGCCGGCCGCCTGCGTGGCCGCCCGTCGGGGGGAACCGGACCGTGGCGGGGCCGCCGGGTCGCTGCGAGCCGTCAGCTGCCCGCCTGAGGGCCGAAGTGAGCCGTCAGCTGCCCGCCGGGCGCCAGTTCCGTGCACGTCCGCGCGGGATCACCACCGCGCCCGCCGCCACCAGCAGCACCAGCCCGCCGCCCAGGGCCGCCACCACCAGGGCGCGGGTGCGCGGCTCCGTCGCCGGCGGGGGCGGGACAACCGCTCGTTCCGGCTGGGGCGTACGGCCCTTGGCGCCCGTCAGTACGGTCGTCAGGGCGGCGTACGGGTCGAGCCGTGGCGGTGCCGCCGGGTACGCCGCCTTCGTCAGCCGACGCGACACCTCGGCGGCCGTCAGGTCCGGGTAGCGCGCCCGCACCAGCGCCGCCGCCCCCGCGACGTGTGCGGCGGCGAACGAGGAGCCCGAGCCGATGAAGTGGCCCGCGCCCTTCGGGCCGATGCTCACCACCGCGTCGCCGGGCGCGGCCAGGTCCGCTCCGCTCACCAGGGGTGCGTCGGTGGGCCGTCCTCCGTCCGGGCCGTAGTCCATCACGGCGAGCACGCCCGGCGCCGACGCGGGCCAGTACCAGGGCGCGGGCTCCGTGTTCCTCGGCAGCGCGTCCGGTGCCACCGGGGCCACCACCAGCGCGTCCTTGCCGCTCGCGTACGCGACCGCGTCCGTCAGCTGTGACTTGCCGCTGTCCAGGGCCGCGGCGACGTAGATGACGGAGGCGCCCTCGTCCGCCGCCTGGCGTATTCCGTCGGCGACCTGGCCCACCGTGGTCTCGCCGCGCTCGCCCGTGCCCCGTACGGCCAGAATCCGTGTCCGTGGCGCCAGCCCCGCAGGGCCTCCGTCGTCGCCGGGCGTCGCCGCGATCAGCCCGGCCGCGAACGTACCGTGCCCGACGCAGTCCTCGCCGGCCTGCCCGAGCGCCGTCACCCGTCCCGACAGCGCGGGCGCACCCTCGGCGACTCCCGTGTCCACGACCGCCACCGTCGTCCCTTCGCCCTGGGAGAGCGACCTCGCGCGGGTCACGCCCAGAGCCCTCAGCGTCCAGGGCTCGGCCCTGGCCTTCTCGCTCGAGACCGAGGCGCAGTTCTCGTCCTCCGCGAGGACGGAGCGCACGACCGGCAGGCTCACGGAGTCGGCCGTGGCGGGCACGGCCGAGAGGGCACCCGCCGCGGTGGCGGTCACGGTCATCAGCAGGGTGGTGGCCACGGCCGAGGCCCGGGGGCGGCGGCGGGAGCGAACTCGTGCACGGGGCATGGCGCGCATGATAGGCGCCGTATGTGACGGGGCGTCGAGCGGGACGGGCCGTGCACGTAGGACGGACGCGGCGAGATGCACGCACGGCCCTCACGACGACCGGCCACGGGTCCACGCTCGGGGCGCGCCGACCGTAGGTCCTGCGCGATGTGACGTGCCGTACAGTGGCGCTCGGCACACCGTCCGGCGCGCCACCGCGACGGCCCGCCGCCTCTGCGGACTCATCGTGCACTCGTCAGAACTCACCTGATCCTGTCCGAACTCGCCGGTCCCTCCTGGAACATCGCCGCACAGGTCCCGTAGCCTTCATCGCGTGCGCACAGCCGTACGTACCCGGACGTGGAACAGTCCCCTGTCGGCCCCCTGGGTGGGAGAGGCACGTGGCGGCGGCACCACAAGGAGGAGGATCGAGCGTGTCACGGCAGTTGCTCAGGGTCGGGTCGGGACAACCGGACAGCTTCCGGACGATCAGCGATGCCCTGGACAAGGCACGCACGGGTGCGGTGATCCGGGTTCACCCCGGCCGCTACCCGGAGAATCTCACGGTCAGGACACGGGTCACCATCGTCGCGGACGGCGAGCCGGGCAGCGTCGAGATCTGCCCGCGCAAGGGCACCGCGGTCATCCTCGTCGCCGACGCCGTCATGCTCACCGACCTCACCCTGCGAGGCGGTAACGAGGACCTGCCGGTGGTCGACGCGCCGCGAGGCCAGGTCGCGATGGACGGCTGTACCGTCATCGGCTCCGGCTGGGCGGCCGTCCTGGCCCGCGAGTCGGGCTCGGTGGCCATGCGCGACTGCCGGGTCAGCAACCCGAAGGGCGCCGGGGTCGTGGACTCCGCGCCCACGGGCAGCGTCGTCGCCGGTTGTCTCATCGAGAACCTCGGTACCTCCGGCGTCGTCATCGGCGCGGAGGCCCGGACGACCGTGCGGGACTGCCGGATCCGCGATGCCCGCGCCAACGGCGTGCTGACCTCCGACGAGGCGCAGGGCCTGGTGGAGGACTGCGACATCTCCAGCACGGAGAAGCCGTCCATCGCCCTGGAGGGCCGCAGCGGCACCAGGGTGGTGCGTACGTCGGTGCACGACACGTCCGTCGGCGTCTACATCACCAGTTCCGGCCGCCCGGTCCTGGAGAACGTCACGGTCAGCGACACCTCGGGCCCCGGCATCATGCTCGCGGCGAGCGCCGACCCCGAGTTCCTGAACTGCCGTACCTCACGCACCAAGGGCAGTGGCCTCGCCGTCACGGAGCGCTCCAGAGGCACCTTCGAGAACTGCGAGTTCGACACCGCCGCCGCGTCCGCGATCCGGGTGATCAATTTCAGCGCGCCCTTCCTGACCGGCTGCGCGGTGCGCGACTGCGCGGACGCGAACGGCGCCGTGCTGCTGGAGGAGGAGTCGTCGGCGGAGTTCGACGACCTGCTGATCGCCGACGCCGCCGGAACCGGCATACGCATACGCACCGGTGCCAACCCGCTGCTGCGCCGCGCGCGGATCACCTCGCCGGGGGGCAACGGCGTCGAGGTGGCCGAGGACGGGCGCGGGCGGCTGGAGCACTGCGAGATCGACCGGGCGGGCGGTGCCGCGGTACGGATCGCCTCGGGCGGCAACCCCGATGTGTCCGACACGGTGATGCGGGCGGCGAGCGACACCACCGTCTCCGTCGGCGCGGAGGGGAGGATCACGCTCCGGGACTGCCGCGTCGAGGCCGCCACGGCCGGCGGCATCACGGTGGACAACGGCGGCGAACTCTCCGCCATGCGCGTCCACATCACCGACTGCGGCGCCCACGGTGTCCTGCTCGCGAACGGCGCCCGCGCCATCCTCACGTCCTCCCAGGTCACCGGCAGCGTCGGCGACGGCATCCGGATCGACAGCGCCGAACCCGTGACCGTCACCGACTGCGCCGTCCGCGACAACCGCGGCGCGGGCCTCAAGCAGACGAGGGTGAGCGAACGGCTCACGGTGGAGGGGCTGAACAGCGCCGGCAACGTGGCCCCGGACGCGTGGGGCGACACCCTGCCCCTGGACGCCGCGAACGGCGGGGCCGGGGACTCGGCCAAGGAGCCCGAGGGCCCGCTGGAGGAGCTGGAGTCGCTGGTCGGCCTGACCGACGTCAAGAGCCAGGTGCGGACCCTCGTCAACCTGAACCAGCTCAACCAGCGCCGCGCCCAGTTGGGCATGCCCGTACCCCAGTTGAGCCGTCACCTGGTCTTCTCCGGCCCGCCCGGCACAGGTAAGACCACGGTGGCCCGGCTGTACGGCGGCATCCTGGCGAATCTGGGCGTCCTGCGCTCCGGGCACCTGGTGGAGGTGTCCCGGGCCGACCTGGTCGCGCAGGTCATCGGTGGTACGGCGATCAAGACGACCGAGGCGTTCAACGAGGCCCTCGGTGGGGTGCTGTTCATCGACGAGGCCTACACGCTGCTGTCCGACAGCAAGGGTTCGGGCGCCGACTTCGGCCGGGAGGCCGTCGACACGCTGCTGAAGCTGATGGAGGACCACCGCGACGACGTGGCCGTCATCGCCGCCGGCTACACCGGCGAGATGGACACCTTCCTCACCTCCAACCCGGGCCTGGCCTCCCGCTTCACCCGCACCATCGAATTCGCCAACTACTCGGTCGACGAGCTGGTGACGATCACCGAGAACATGTGCGCGGGACACCGCTACGCGCTCGACCCCACGGCCAGGGACGCCCTCGCCCTGCACTACGAACGCATGCCGAGGGACGCCTCGTTCGGCAACGGCCGTGCCGCACGCCGGGTCTTCGAGGAGATGGTGGACCGGCAGGCGTCCCGTCTGGCGTCCATGACGAACCCTGCGGAGAGCGACCTCACCCTCCTGCTGCCGGAGGACGTGGCGACGGACACCGGCGCTGCGGCGAACGACGGCCCGGGCTCCGAGGAACTGCTCGCCGAGCTGCACGCCATGACCGGCCTCACCGCGGTCAAGAACGAGGTGACCGCCCTGGTCAACCTGCTCACCGCTGCGAAACAACGCAAGGCCGCCGGGCTGCCCACCCCGAGGATCAGCAACCACCTCATCTTCTCCGGGCCCCCCGGAACGGGTAAGACGACGATCGCGCGCCTGTACGCGGACCTGCTGCGCTCCCTCGGTGTCCTGCCCAAGGGCCAGCTGGTCGAGGTCGCCCGCGCCGATCTGGTGGGCCGCTACGTGGGCCACACGGCACAGCTCACCAAGGAGGCGTTCGAGCGCGCCATGGGCGGTGTGCTGTTCGTCGACGAGGCGTACACGCTCACCCCGGAGGGCGCGACCTCTGACTTCGGCCGGGAGGCCGTCGACACGCTGCTGAAGCTGATGGAGGACCACCGCGACGAGGTCGTCGTGATCGCCGCCGGCTACACACGCGAGATGCGCCGCTTCCTCGACTCCAACCCGGGCCTGGCCTCGCGGTTCTCGCGGACCGTGGAGTTCGAGAACTACTCGACGGACGACCTGCTGGAGATCCTGGTCACGCAGGCCACCGGCTACGGCTACGACTGCTCCCCGGCGGCGATGACCGCGCTGCGCGGCTACATGGACGCACTGCCGCGTGACCACGCCTTCGGCAACGCGCGTACGGCCCGCCAGATCCTCGAGGGGATGATGACCCGCCACGCGGGCCGCATCGGTGCGATGTCCGCGCCGGGCCTGGACGACCTGCGCCTGCTGCTGCCGGAGGACCTGCCACCGGAGGCGGCGGCGCTGCGCCACTGACGGATCCCTTCTCCCGCGCTCCCGGCGTAAGCTCCGGGCCATGCAGGCCGACAGGGCCCCCGAGCCCTTCTCCACCTCCCGCCTCGACGCGCTCCCGCTCGACGTCGCTCACGCGGAGGAAATGGCCGCGGTCCTCTTCGACCCGGCCCTGCACGTCTACACGGGAGGCGCCCCGGAGGACGTCGGCACCCTGCGCGCCCGCTACGAGCGCCAGAACGCCGGCTCGCCCGACCCCGCCGAACTCTGGTGGAACTGGGTGCTCCGGGTGCGTGCGGACGGGTGCCTGGCCGGCTATGTGCAGGCGACGGTGCGCGGGGCGCGGGCGGAGGCGGCCTGGGTGGTCGGGACCCGGTGGCAGGGGAAGGGCTACGCCAAGGAGGGGGCCGCCGGCCTGGTCAGGCACCTGCTGGACCAGGGATCCGTCCGTACCGTCGTCGCCCACATCCACCCGGACCACGCTGCCTCCGCCGCCGTGGCGGCCGCCGCGGGGCTCCTGCCGACGGACGAACGGGAGGACGGGGAGGTGCGGTGGCGGCGGGACGCCTCCCGGGAGACGGCGCCGGGCAGGGTGGCGGGGCCCGGCCGGGGCTCTGATCACGACACCGGTCGAGGCCCCTGATCACGACATGGGGTGAATTGTCTTATACCTTCGTAGTGCGCGGCGTGTGGACGCCGCTGCTCCGGCCGAGCTACCGACGGAGGCCCTGGGGTGGGCGAACTCAGGAGGCTGCAAGCCCTGCGGCTCGCGGGGCTGACTGCGGCGGCCGATCCCGGCATGGACCGGTTCGCGAGACTCGTCACCCGGTTCCTCCGCGTCCCGGTCTCGCTGGTCTCGTTGCTGGAGGCCGACCGGCAGGTCTTCCCCGGCATGGTCGGACTCGCCGAACCCTGGGCGGGGCGGCGGGAGACCCCCCTGAGCCACTCCTTCTGCCAGCACGTCGTCGTCGACGGCCGGCCGCTGATCCTCGAGGACACGCGGGTGCATCCGCGCACCTGCGCCAGCATGGCCATTCCCGACCTCCAGGCGATCGGGTACGCCGGAATGCCTCTGACCGACGCCGACGGGCACGTCCTCGGATCGCTCTGCGCCATCGACCACGTGCCCCGGAAGTGGACCGACGACGAGATGCAGGACCTCGCGGACCTGACCGCGGCCTGCTCGGTGGAACTGCGCCTGCGGATCGCCACCGAACACATCCGGCAGGACCGGGACCACGCCGACCTGCTGCTGCGCGCCTCCGTGGAGCTCGGCCACTCCCGCGAACTGACCGACCTCATCCGTCGCCTGCGCGGCCTGTTCGACGGCCCTGACGATCCGGCGTTCGTGGGCCTGCTGCTGTCGGACGGCCAGGGGCTGCGCCGCGTGGTCGACCCGGACGACGTGCTGCCGGTGGAGACCGTCATCGACCGCCTGGACCTGGGAGCCGGTTTCCCCAGTACCCGGGCCATGCGGGAACAGCGCACCGTCTTCGTGCCGGACCACGACTCCCTCCTCGCCGGCTTCAGCCCCGAGGCGGTGGCCGGGTACGACTCGCTGGGCCTCCGCTCCGTGCTGTGCGTGCCGCTGCCGGCCGGGCTGGGCGTCCTGATGTGGTGCTGGCCCGACTCCCACGTCCTGACGGTCACGGAGAGGGCCGCCCTCACCGCTGTGGCCGGGTACGTGAGCCAGGCGGTGGAACGCACCCTCTTCGTCGAGAGCCGGCTCAGCACCGCGGAACAACTGCAGGCCGCGATGCTGACGGACCTGCCCGACGTGCCCGGCCTGGACATCTCCGCCCTGTACCTGCCGGCCACCTACCAGGACATGGTGGGCGGCGACTGGTACGACGCCTACCTGCTGCCGCGGCTCCCGGCCGCCCCGCAGCGTGCCCTCATGCTGTCCATCGGCGACATCATCGGGCACGACGTCCAGGCCGCCGTCGTGATGGGCCAGGTCCGCAGCATGCTCCGCCAGGCCACCCTCGGCCATCCCGAGCACTCACCCGCTGCCGCGCTGGACGCGGTCGACAGCTCCTTCGACGCCCTGCCCCTCGGCCCCGGCGCCACCGCGGTGCACGCCCGTCTCGACCCGGACGGCGGCCGATGGCGTCTGACCTGGTCGAACGCCGGGCACCCGCCGCCCCTGCTGCGTACGCCCGACGGCCGTGTCTCCGTGCTGGACGAGCACGACCTACTGCTCCTCGGCGCCCCCAGCTGCCTCCCCCGCCACGACCACACGCACGGACTCCCCCGGGGAAGCGTGCTCCTGCTGTACACCGACGGGCTGGTCGAGCGCCGTGACACCGACATCGACGCGAGCATCCGGGAAGCGGCGTCCACCCTCGCGGAGTACGGCCACCAGCCCCTGCCGCTGCTCCTGGAGACGCTCTCCCACGGGCTGGCGGACGCCTCTCAGCGCGACGACGTGGCCGTGCTAGTCGTCCGCGTCACGGAGGGGGAGGAGTGACCGGGAGCCGATTGTCGGTGGCGGGAGGGAGGATGGGGGAGACCGATCTGGGAGGGGGGTCCCGTGGGGACCTGGGGGATGGGCCATTTCGACAGCGACGCCGCCGCGGACTTCGCCGGGAGTCTCGACGACGCGCCACCCGGCAGACGCGAGGAGATGATCCGGGAGGCGCTGGACTTCGCGGCGCGGACAGGACCGGAGGAGTACCTCGACGCCGACGACGCGGTGATGGCGATAGCGGCCGCCGCGCTTCTCGCCGCCCAGCATCCGGGCGGCACACCGGTGGATCCCGTCTACGGGCCCGACGAACCCCTGCCCGCGCTCCCCACCGAGCTTCGCGAGCCCGCCCTGCGGGCGCTGGACCGGGTGCTGGCGGCGGAGTCCGAGCTGCTGGAGCTGTGGGCGGACGCGGGGGAGGACGAGAAGTGGAGCGCGGGCGTCCGGGAGCTCCGCGCGACGTTGGCCGGGGCGGAGTGAGCGAGTGGACAGCCGCCGACCGGTCGCCGGGGCGGCGTGAATCCGCCGGGGCGCCCTACGCGCGGGGGCGGCCCGCCTTGACCAGCTCGGCGACGTCGAGGGTCATGTCGGCACCGATCGACGCGGGAAGCACGGCCGACTGGCCGGGGGCGTAGACCTCGTGGCTGTCGTACGTGCAGCCGGTGGGCTCCGTCAGGACGTGGAGGCGGCCGTGGCGGCGGTCCAGGATCACGTACACCGGGATCTTGGCCTCGGCGTACGCGGAGACCTTGTTGCGCAGGTCGCTCTTGTAGTTTCCGGAGGTCACCTCCAGCACCAGGCGGAAGACGGCCGGGTCGTAGCAGTTGTTCTCGATCAGATGCCCGTCGAAGTCCGCGTCGACGACGGCGAGGTCCGGGATGGCGTAGTCCTCCGGCCCTCCTGGCAGCCACAGGCCGATCGCCTGTAGGACCGCGGACTCCCCGTCGTCGAGTCCGGCCGTGATGAAGGGCCGCATGAGCTTGGTCAGAGCACGGGCGTGCGGGCCGTCCGGGGGTGGGGCCACGGTGATGACGCCTCCGATGATCTCGACGCGATAACCCGGAAGCTGCTCCATGAGACGGTTCGCCGTCACGAGCATCGGTTCCGGCTCATCGTCACAGGGGTGCTCGACTGCTGCTGCAGACATTGCGGGCCCTCCTGGAATGGCTGGTGTCGAGGACATCATCGTAGGACGGGGCGCCCGAATTCGTCCCGTAGGCGGTTCATCACCTGGCTGAGTGAAGCAGAAACGGCCCTGCACACCGAGGGTGTGCAGGGCCGGTCCGGACGTGTGACCGTCAGAGCTTGTCGATCACGTAGTCGATGCAGGCCGTGAGCGCCTGGACGTCCGCCGGGTCGATCGCCGGGAACATCGCCACGCGCAGCTGGTTGCGGCCCAGCTTGCGGTACGGCTCGGTGTCGACGATGCCGTTGGCGCGGAGCACCTTGGCGACCGCCGCCGCGTCGATGCCGTCCTCGAAGTCGATCGTGCCGATGACCTGCGAGCGCTTCGCCGGGTCGGTGACGAACGGGGTGGCGTACTTGGACTCCTCGGCCCAGCCGTACAGGGCCTGCGAGGACGCGGCCGTCCGGCCGGTCGTGAAGTCCAGACCGCCCTGGGTGTTCATCCACTTCAGCTGCTCGTTCAGCAGGAAGAGGGTGGCCAGCGCCGGGGTGTTGTACGTCTGGTTCTTCAGGGAGTTGTCGATCGCAGTGGGCAGCGAGAAGAACTCCGGGATGTGCCTGCCCGAGGCGTGGACGCGCGCGGCGCGGTCCAGTGCGGCCGGGGAGAACACGCCGATCCACAGCCCGCCGTCGGAGGCGAAGGACTTCTGCGGGGCGAAGTAGTAGACGTCCGTCTCGGCGATGTCGACCGGCAGGCCGCCCGCACCGGAGGTGGCGTCCACCAGGACGAGCGAGCCCTCGTCGGCACCCGCGACCCGCTTGACCGGGGCGGCGACACCCGTCGAGGTCTCGTTGTGGGTGAACGCGTAGACGTCGACGCCCGCCTCGGCCCGCGGGTCCGGGTGGGTGCCCGGGTCCGAGGCGATGACGGTCGGGTCGGCCAGCCACGGGGCGAGCTTGGCGGCCTTCGCGAACTTCGACGAGAACTCGCCGAAGTTCAGGTGCTGGGACTTCGACTCGATCAGACCGTGCGTCGCGACGTCCCAGAAGGCGGTGGAGCCGCCGTTGCCCAGGATGACCTCGTATCCCTCGGGGAGGGAGAAGAGGCTGCGCACGCCGTCACGCACCTCGCCGACCAGGTTCTTGACCGGGGCCTGGCGGTGGGAGGTGCCGAGAAGAGAGGTGCCGGTCGCGGCCAGTGCGTCGACCGCCTCCGTCCGCACCTTGGAGGGCCCGGCGCCGAAACGTCCGTCGGCGGGCTTGAGGTCTGCGGGAATCTGGATGTCAGCCACGGTCCGGAGCGTAGTCCCTCCCGGATGCGGTCGAGGACCGTGTCCGTCGGATGAGACACGCGCTCCGGATCGTGGATGACCGGCGCGGGCGCGAAATCGGCAGTGCGAAGGGCAGGCGATCAGCCCAGATCGACCGGGAGCTCGTACAGGTCGTTCTGGGTCACGATCGGCTTGTTCCGCAGGTCGGAGGCCGGTACCGCGAGGTCCAGGTCCGGGAAGCGCTCGTACAGCGCGGGCAGCGCGACCCCCGCCTCCAGCCGGGACAGCGCGGCGCCCGGGCAGACGTGCGGACCATGGCCGAAAGCGATGTGGCGGTTGGGGGACCGGGTGATGTCGAACTCACCGGCGGTCGGACCGTACTGCTGCTCGTCGCGTCCCAGGGCGCCGAAGGAGACGATCAGCGCCTCGCCCTTCGGCAGGACCTTGTCGCCCACCGCTATGTCCTCGGTCGCGAAGCGGATCAGGACGTGCGAGGTCGGGGTGTTCCAGCGCAGGGTCTCCTCGATCACGTTCTCCCACGGCACCTCCCCGCTCAGCACGCGCTTGCGCTGCTCGGGGTGGGTCTGGAGCGCCTCGACGACATTCACGACGAGGCTGATCGTGGTCTCGTGCCCCGCCGCGATGATCAGCTGGAGCGTGTTGACGATCTCCTCGTTGGTGAGGTGGTCGCCGTCCTCGGAGGCCGCGATCAGGGCACTGGTGAGGTCGTCGCCCGGGTTCGCCCGCTTGTCGTCGACGATCTTCGTGAAGAGGGCGCCGAGGTCCGCCATCATCTGCGGGACCTCCTCCGGCGGGGTCTGCGTCGAGAAGAACTTCTCGAAGAGCTCCTTGAGCCGGGGGTGGTCGGTCGCGTTCACGCCCATCAGCTCGCTGATGACGTTCATCGGCAGCGGGTAGGCGAACTCCGCCTTCAGATCGACCGTCCCCTCCTCGGACAGCGCCGCCAGCCGGTCGAGGGAGGCGTTCGTCAGCGCCTCGATGCCGGCCCGCAGCCGCTCCACCCGCTTCACCGTCAGTGCCTGCGCGACCATGCCGCGCAGCCTGCGGTGCTCGGCGCCGTCCACCGTCAGCATGGAGCGGCCCGGATTGACGAGGCCGATCAGCGCCCAGTCCATCGGGATCTCGCCGCGCTGCCAGGCGTTCCAGACGTTGATGTCCTTGACCACGCGGCTGTCGGTGAGCAGCTGACGTGCCTCGGCGTGATGCGTCACCGCGTAGCAGTGCACCCCGCCGGGGAGCTCCACCTCGGCCAGCGGCCCGGCGGCGCGCAGCGCGGCGCTTTCGGCGTCGAGGTCGGCGACGAGGGGATCGAGGGCGATCCGGGTCATTTCGGGCCTCCAAGAGCGGGGGTGGGCGTGAAGTGCACCGGCAGCTCCGTCAGCCCGTGCAGCCAGGGGGACGGTCGCCGGGTCAGCTGGTCCGCGGGGATGCCGAGGTCCACGTCCGGGAGCCGGTCCAGGAGCACCTCGATCCCCGTACGGGCGATGACCTCCGCGGTCTCCTGGGCCGGGAACGGGCAGCGGTGCTCACCGTGGCCGAAGGAGAGGAACGCGTTGTTGCCGCCGGTCAGCGCGGAGCCGTCGGTGCGGATCTGCGGGTCGACGTTGGCGGCGGCGATACCGAGCAGCAGCATGTCACCGGCGCGGATGTGGCGCCCGCCGAGGTGGGTGTCGCGGGAGGCCCAGCGGCCGGCCACGTTCTGGGTGGGGGTCTCTTCCCAGAGCACCTCGTTCATGGCCTCGCCGACGCTGTGGCGGCCGCCGGACAGCGACGCGGCGAAGCGGTCGTCGGTGAGCATCAGCCGCAGCGAGTTGCCCATCCAGTCGGCGGTCGGCTGGTGGCCCGCGGCCATCATCACCATGAGGTCCTGCGCGACCTCCTCGTCGGTGAAGCCGCCCGGGTCCTGGAGCATCCGGGTCACGACGTCGTCGCCCGGCTCGGCGTGCTTGTCGGCGAGGAGCTGGAACATGGCCGCGCCGAGGTGCTGCTGCCCGGCCAGGGCCCTCTCCCGGCCGTCGATCATGTCGTTGAGCGCGCCCACCAGGGGCCCGCCGACCTCGTCGCTGAAGCCGTAGAGCTTCGCGAGGACGCGGGCCGGGAGCAGCATCGCGTACTCGGCGATGATGTCGGTGCGGCCGGTGGAGCAGAAGCGGTCGATGAGGTCGTCCGCGAACTCCTCCGCGTAGCGCTTGAGCGCGAACGGGTCGACGGCCTCCAGGGCGTTGCTGATCATCGCCGCACGGACCGTGTGCCGCTCACCGACCGTGTAGAGGATCGACGGCTGCTTGCGGCCGATCATCGGCAGCAGTGGCCAGCCGTCCGGGATGTTGTCCCACTGGTTCCACAGGTCCGAGTCCCTGGTGAAGAGCACCGGGTCGCCCGTGACCTGGTGCAGCTCCCGGTAGCCGAGGATCAGCCAGGCGGGTATCTCGCCGGGGAGCACGACCGGGGCCACGGCACCGTGGTCCCGGCGCATCTCCCGGTACAGCCGCACGGGGTCGGTCTGGAACCGTGGTCCTGACAGGGGTACGGGACCGTGGGACACGGGGCACTGGTTCACGATGTGGGCTCCGGGGTCATGGCCGGGGCCGGGCCGGAAGCCTTCGCACGGGCGACGGAAAGTGCGTAGAGGTGCTCGACCAGCGTGATCAGGACGTACTTGCTGGACGAGCGGTCCCGGGCGTCGCACTCGACGAGCGGGACGTCGGGGGAGAGGTCGAGGGCCTCGCGGATCTGCTGCTCGGTGTGGAACGAGCCGCCGAAGTCGTTGCACGCGACGATGAACGGCGTGCCGTGGTGCTCCAGCCGGTCGATCGCGTACCAGGAGTCGGCGAGCCGCCGGGTGTCGACGAGGACGACGGCGCCCAGGGTGCCGGAGAAGAGGCGGTCCCACAGGAACCAGAAGCGTTCCTGTCCGGGCGCGCCGAAGAGATAGAGGACCGAACGCGCGTCGAGCGTGATGCGGCCGAAGTCGAAGGCGACCGTGGTGGACGTCTTGGAGTGCACACCGTCGAGGTCGTCGACGGCCTCGCCCGCGCGGGTCATGGTCTCTTCCGTGTTGAGCGGACGGATCTCGCTCACGGATCGGACCATGGTGGTCTTGCCGACCCCGAAGCCGCCGACAACGACGATCTTCAGTCCGTTGTCGGCCGTCGCCTGCAGGGCGGCACGGTCAGAGGTTGCGGAGTCCAACGAGCACCTGTTCCAGGGTGTCGGTGTCGGGGAGCCGGTCCTCGACACGGGCAGTACGGGGGTGGCGGGCGCTGATCCGGCCGGTGTCGAGCAGATCGCACAGCATGATGCGGACGATGCTGACCGGCAGTTTCAGGGTGGCCGAGATCTCCACGACCGCGGTGGGGCTGTTGCACATCCGCAGGATCGCGACGTGCTCCGACTGCATCCCGGGGCTCGGGTCGCACTCGGCGACGACGAGTGTCACCAGGTCGAACGCCGCCGAGTCGGACCGGCTGCGGCCACCCGTGAGGGTGTACAGCCGGTCCGGGTCGTCGTCGCGTCCGGGGCGGGGGCGCGGGACGGACGTCATACGTCCGCGGTTTCCGCGACCGTGGCCGCCGTCCCGCCCGCGGAGTCGCGCGGCGGCGCGACTAGGTATTCGCCGAGCTGCTCGACGAGTTCGCTCATGTTGTGACCGACGAGGCCGACGTCGCTGTCCTCAGCCGCCACGACCGCCAGGTGGGCGCCCGCGCCCGCCTCGACGATGAACAGCACGCCGCCGTAGAACTCGGTCATCGCGGACCGTACGCCGCCGGAGCCGTCACCGAACTCGATGGACGCGCCGTGCGACAGGCTCTGGATGCCGGCGGAGATCGCGGCCAGCTGGTCGGCCTGGTCGACGGAGAGTTCGGGGGTGCGGCACAGCTTCAGGCCGTCCCGTGACAGGACGAGAGCGTGCCGGGCGCCGGGCGTGCGGTCGAGCAGCCCCTCCAGCAGCCAGTTGAGCTTCTCATCGGTGGTCGCGCTCATCGGGTGTTGCCTTCCGGGTGCGGTGAGTTGGCTCGTACCGCCTGGCTGAAGGTGCTGAAGCGGGCAGCCTGCACCTTCGGGTCGGTGGCACGGGGCCTGGGGGATTCGGCTCCGCCGGGGGTGACATTGCCGGTACGGGCTTCGGCGGCGGCCAGGGTGCGGCCACGTCGGCGCTTGGGCAGACCGCTGTCGCCGAACTGGGGGACGGCACCGGTGGATTCGGAAGCGGACTCGGGCTTCCCGGGTGCGGCGTCCGTGCGGGGCGCGGACTCGGGGGAGGCTGCCGCAGCGGCGGCCGGGGGCCGGCCGTCGGTGTCCGGCGTCGCGTGGTCCGGCTCGGGCTCGGGGCGCCGGGCGGGCTCCGGTGCGGGAACGGTCGTACGGGAGATGAGCTCCTGCGGCAGCATCATCAGCGCGCCGGTGCCTCCGCGTGCCGAGGGCCGGAAGGAGACGGTGAGGCCGTGCTTCCTGGCCAGCCGGCCGACGACGGCGAGTCCGAGGCGGGTGCCGGAGATGCCCGTGAGGTCCTGGTTGTCGGCGGACACGGCCCGCTCGGCGCGGCGCAGCTGCACATCGCTCATCACCAGGCCGCTGTCCTCGACGGTGACAACGATGCCCGCCGGGACCTCCTCGACGTACACATGCACCTCTGCGGTGGGCGGCGAGAAGTTGGCGGCGTTGTCGAGCAGCTCGGCGAGGGCGTGCATGACGCCCTCGGCCGCGTGGCCCGCGATCGCGACATCGCTGGTCGAGTGCAGGCGGATGCGCTGGTAGCTGCCGATACGGCCCATGGCGCCGCGCAGGATCGACTCCATCACGATCGGCTTGGCCCAGCGGCGCCCGGAGCGCGCCCCGGTCAGCACGGCGATGGAGTCCGCGAGACGGCCCGCCTGGGCCGTGCGGTGGTCCAGGTGCAGCAGATCGCCGAGCACGTCCTCGGCGGTGTGCCGGTGCTCCATCTCCCGGAGGTCGGCCAGCATGCTCGTGGCCAGGGCCTGCATGCGGCCGGCGGCGTTGGCACAGGCGGAGATCGCCGCGGAGCGCTCGTTCTCGGCGCGCCGGGCACGGGCGGTTAGCCGGGCGGCCTCGGCGGTGAGCCGCTCGTGCTGCTCGGTGGCCTCGGTGCTGACCCGCGCGACCCGGTCGTCCGCCTCGGCGGTGACCCGGGCGGCCTCGGCCGAGGCCGCCGCTCTGAACCTGGCGGTCTCAGCTGTGAAGCGCTGTGCCTCGGCGGCGGAGGTCGAGACGAGCCGGGAGGTCTCGGCGGTGAAGCGTTCGGAGTCGGCGGCCCGCAGGGCGCGCAGATTGCGGGCGGTGGCGAGCGTGTGGACGGTGACGGCCACCGCGACGCAGAGCAGCACGGCGGCGGCGCCCGCCCCCCATGCGAGCGGCGTCCGTACCGAGGCGGGAGCGGCGGCGACCGCCCACAGGCACAGAGCACCGGTAACGGCTGCCGATATCAGCAGGGCGAGTGCGGTCGGCCGGAGTGAAGGGCGCAATCGGAGTCCTCGGGGCGGACGGTGCGGAGGAAAGGACAGGTGTGACGGAAGGGACAATCGGGGTGTACCGGTGTGGTGACGATGAAAGGACCACAACTGGAGCTGATTGTTCCTGATCAAGTCACGGCAACTATAGGAGAATTGGCGACTTGTTTGGGGATTCCTTGTGGCCACTTCTGTATCAAATCTGGCTTGAACTGACTCTGACTGGGTCCTGAGGCCGGCATCCCGCGCCGCAAGTCGCGGGTCGGGTGGGCAAGTAGCGGTGAATGTGACGTTATGACCCCTCTGTGATGCTTGATTTATCACGATCGTCGCCCGTGGGCCGGTGGCCAGCTAGGGTGAGCGCTCCGGTGCAGTCGACTTTCCAGGTCGGCACCGGCGTAAGACACACCGCGCGCCTTGAAGGGGGAGGCGCCGCGTGGCCCCGACGGAGGACGCAGACAACCGTGGACGCGCAAGGCCGTGGGCGGGACGAGGGAATCGACCCCGCAGACCAATGGGTACTCAACCCCGACACCGGTGATTACGAACTGCGACTGACCCCCTCCTCAGGGCGATCATCCGCGCCGACGGGTACGTCGGGCGTGAGAACGCCCGGACCGCGCCGCGGGACGAAGCCGAAGTCGGAAGCGGCGGAGCCGGGGGACCGGGCCTCCGTGCCCGGCCAGCGCGGCGGGCGCCGGGGCGCGGGCGGCGGACGCGGGGACCGGGACGAGGCGCGGAAGCCTGGGGGCCGGGCGGCAGCACCGGTCGCCGGGCGCCGCAAGGCGAAGCCGAAGAAGTCAGGCAAGAAGAAGGCCCTGGTCTGGACCGGCGGCGTGCTCGCCTTCCTGATGGTGGGCGTCGGCACCACGGGCTACCTCGTGTACCAGCACTTCAACGGCAACATCACCGCCGTCTCCACCGACGGGGCCGGCACCGGTGGCTTCAGCAAGGACCGGGCGATCAACGTCCTGGTGATCGGCACCGACAAGCGGACCGGTGAGGGCAACGAGGGCTACGGGGACGCGGGGAGCGTCGGCCACGCCGACACCAACATCCTCTTCCACGTCTCCAAGGACCGCACGAACGCGACCGCGCTCAGCATCCCGCGTGACCTGATAGCCGACATCCCCGTCTGCCCGACAAAGCTGGAGAACGGGGAGGAGAAGGACATCCCCGCCACACCCGGCGGACGCTTCAACACCAGCCTCGGACAGTCCGAGCGCACCCCCAGCTGCACCATGCGCACCGTCACCGAGCTCACCGGCATCGAGGTCGACCACTTCATGGTGGCCGACTTCAACGCGGTCAAGTCGCTGACGACCGCTGTCGGAGGCGTTGACGTCTGCCTGGCCAAGGACATCGACGACAAGGACTCGCACCTCAAGCTGGCCAGGGGAGAGCACACCCTCCAGGGCGAACAGGCCCTGGCCTTCCTGCGTACCCGGCACTCCGTCGGCTTCGGCAGCGACTTGAGCCGCATCGAGATCCAGCAGCAGTTCCTGGGCTCGCTGATGCGCAAGCTGAAGTCCAACGACACCCTGACCAGCCCCACGAAGATGTGGTCGCTCGCCGAGGCGGCCACCAACGCGCTCACCGTCGACGACAAGATCGCCGACATAAACCAGCTCCGCAAGCTGGGCATGGAGCTGGCGTCGGTCGACCCCAAGAACATCACGTTCACCACGGTCCCGGTGCTGGACAACCCGAACGACAAGGCCACCGTGATCCTCGACGAGTCCAAGGCCCCGCAGGTCTTCTCGATGATGCGCGAGGACGTCTCCTTCACCGCGGTGGAGAAGCAGGAGAAGGCGGCGGCGAAGGCCGAGGCGGACGCCAAGCTGAAGGGCACGATGGCCGACGCGGCGGACGTGCGGGTCGACGTCTACAACGGCGGCGCACCCGCGGGCTCCGCGCAGAACGCGCTGGACTGGCTGCAGAACGAACAGGGCGTGCTGAAGTCCACGAACCAGGCGAACGCGCCGGAGGACGTGAAGAAGACCCAGCTCGTCTACGCCCCCAACCAGGCGGACCAGGCACGCCGGCTGGCCGACATGATGGGCCTGTCGGCCTCGGCCCTCAAGCCGACGACGACGGACGCGGGCGAGATGGATCCGATGAAGCTGACGCTGGGACCGGACTTCAAGACCGCGGGCAGCCCGCTCTCGGCCCCGAAGAAGGCGCCGGACGACATCCAGCGCGTCGAGGCGGACAAGGCGGTCTGCGCCAAGTAGCCCGAGCCCCGGCCCCGCATCCCACCGCGGGGCCGGCCGTCGGCGGGCCACACGGCGCCACCCGACCCGAGCGCCGGGTCCCGTCGCCCCGCGTACAAGGCCTTGGCCCCGCGCGCCGGGTGCAAGTCCGGGCCAACGCACCGGGCGCTCCCTCCGGCCTCCGCGCCGGCCCCTGTCCTCTCCTGTCCGTTCCTGTGCGTCGGGCGCCACTGGTGCCCGCGCGTGTCGGTTTCGGCTCGGGCACCCGTGCCAGGGCCGCTCCGGTCTCCGTCCCGGGTATCCGCGCGCGGGTCCCGTCCCGGGTATCCGTGCCCGGCCCCGCCCGTCGCGCGGATCCGGTCCGCGCGAACGACACCGGGGCGCCCCGTGCCCGTCGGCCGGTCCCGGGCCCGGGACCGGCATGCTGGTCCCATGCCCGCCACCGACCTCGTACGAGACCTGGCCCAGGCCGTTCACGGCGACGTGGAGTCCGACGCGACCGCCCGCGCCCTCACGACCATGGACGCCTCCAACTACCGCCGCGTCCCCCAAGCCGTCGTGGCACCCCGCGACGCCGCGGACGTCGCGGAAACGCTCCGCGTCTGCCGGGAACACGCCACCCCGGTCGTGCCCCGCGGCGGCGGCACCTCCATCGCCGGCCAGGCCACCGGCACCGGAGTCGTCCTGGACTTCACCCGCCACATGCGGCGCGTCCTCGAGCTGGACCCCGCCTCCCGCACCGCCGTCGTCCAGCCCGGCGTCGTCCTGGACGACCTCCGCGCCGCGGCGGCCCCGCACGGGCTGACGTTCGGCCCCGACCCGTCCACCCACAGCCGCTGCACGCTCGGCGGCATGATCGGCAACAACTCCTGCGGCTCGCACTCCGTGGCCTGGGGCACCACCGCCGACAACCTCCGGAGTCTCCGGGTCATCCGCTACGGCGGAGGCGAGGCCATGCACATCGGCCGGGGCCTGCCCGACGCGCCTCCGGGCCTCCATGAATTCGCCGCGGGCCACCTCGCCCTCCTGCGCACCGGCTTCCCCGAGCTCCCGCGCCGGATCTCCGGATACGCCCTCGACGCGCTGCTCCCCGAGCACGGCCCCGACCCCGCCCGTGCCCTGTGCGGCAGCGAGGGGACACTCGCCGTGGTCACCGAGGCGACCGTCCGCCTCGTCGAGGTGCCGGTCGCCCGCGCGCTCGCCGTCCTCGGCTACGCCGACGAGTCGGCCGCCGCCGAAGCCGCCCCCGGCCTCCTGCCCCACGGCCCGCTCACCGTCGAGGGCATGGCCGCCGACCTCGTACGCGAACCGGCGGGACTGCCACGCGGCGCGGCCTGGCTGTTCGTGGAGACGGGCGGCGCCACCCCCGCCGAGGCCGGCGCACACGCGAAACGGATCCTGCGCGCCGCCGACGCCCTGGACGGCACCGTCGTCACCGACCCCGCCGCCATGCGGGCCCTGTGGCGCATCCGCGAGGACGCCGCCGGCACGGCGACCCGGATGCCCGACGGCACGGAGGCGTGGCCGGGCTGGGAGGACTGCGCCGTACCGCCCGCCCGCCTGGGACCGTATCTGCGTGACTTCCGGGCCCTGCTCACCGAACACGGCCTGCGCGGAACGCCGTACGGGCACTTCGGCGACGGCTGCATCCATGTGCGTATCGACTTCGACCTGCTGACCGAACAAGGCGTCGCCCGCTTCCGCCGCTTCTCCGAGGAACAGGCCGGCCTCGTCGTCGCGCACGGCGGATCGCTGAGCGGCGAGCACGGCGACGGACAGGCCAGGGCCGAGCTGCTGCCCCGGATGTACGGCGACGACATGGTGCGTCTGTTCACGCGCTTCAAGGACCTCTGGGACCCCGACGGCGGCCTGAACCCCGGCATCCTCGCCCGCCCCGCACGGCTCGACGAGAACCTCCGCTTCGCCGTGCTCCCCGGACGCCCCGTGGACGTCGCCTTCGGCTACCCGCACGACGGCGGCGACTTCTCGGCCGCCGTACGCCGCTGCGTCGGCGTCGCCAAGTGCCGTACGGAGAAGGCCGGTCCGGACGTGATGTGCCCCTCGTTCCGGGCGACCGGCGAGGAGGCCCACTCCACCCGTGGCCGCGCCCGGCTGCTCCACGAGATGCTCGCCGGTGAGGTCGTCACGGACGGCTGGCGGTCCACGGAGGTGCTGGACGCCCTCGACCTGTGCCTGTCCTGCAAGGGGTGCCGCACCGATTGCCCGGCGGGCGTCGACATGGCCACGTACAAGGCGGAGTTCCTCCACCACCACTACAAGGGCAGACTGCGCCCGGCCGCGCACTACGCCATGGGCGGCCTGCCCAGGTGGCTGCGGGCGGCGGCCCCCTTCGCGGGCGCGCTGAACGCCCTGGCGCGGATCGGACCGCTCGCCGCCCTCGTCAAACGGCTCGGAGGTATCGACCCGCACCGCACGCTCCCGGTCCTGGCGCGGCAGACGTTCCGGGCCTGGGCGCGCGACCGCCGGACGGCAGGGGCCGGACCGGTCGTCGTCCTCTGGCCGGACACCTTCACCGACCACCTCTCCCCGGAGGCCGGCCGTGCGGCGGTCCGGGTCCTGGAGGCGGCCGGCCGGACGCCGGTGCTGCCCGGTCGCGGCGTGTGCTGCGGCCTCACCTATGTGTCGACGGGCCGGCTCGACGCGGCCCGCGCGGTCATGCGCCGCACCCTGGACCGGATGGGCGCGGCGCCCGGCGCCCCGGTCGTCGTCCTGGAGCCGAGTTGCGCCGCCACCCTCCGCACGGACCTGCCGGAGCTCCTACCCGGCGACCCGCGCGCCGCGGCGCTCGCCGCCTCCGTGCGCACCCTGGCCCGGTACCTGGAGGAGTACGCCCCCGACTGGACACCGCCCCGGCTGGACCGGCGCGTCGCCGGCCAGACCCACTGCCATCAGCACGCGGTGTTCGGCGACGCCGCCGAGCGCAGGCTCCGCGAACGGGCTGGCCTGACCGGCGAGCTGAGCGGAGGCTGCTGCGGGCTGGCCGGCAACTTCGGTTTCGAGAAGGGCCACCGGGACGTATCGGTGGCCTGCGCCGAGGACCAGCTCCTGCCCGCCGTGCGGGCGGCGGCGCCCGGTACGGAACTCCTGGCCGACGGCTTCTCCTGCCGCACCCAGCTGGACCAGCTGACGGGCCGCCGCGCCCGGCACCTCGCCGAGGTGCTGGCGGAGGGGCTGGACACGTAGGAGGACGGCGCCTCAGAGCTTCGCGACGGCCTCACCGACCGCCGCCGACAGCCGCTCGTTCTCCGGAGCCGCACCGCCGGGCAGGGCGAAGCGGCGCCGGGTGTAGCCGTAGGCCACGCCGTTGGCGGGGTCGGCGTACGCCTGTGAACCGGCCGCTCCCGAGTGACCGAAGGCGCCCTCGCCCAGGGCCGGGTAGTGCGCCCGGGAAGCCTCGAAGCCGAAGGCGAAGGCGTCGACCTCGGCGGTCACCACATCGGTCCCCGTCCACCGCACCCGGCCGATCTCGGCCAGTGTCCCCGGCTGGAGCAGGGGTGCCCGGCCGTCCACCTCGGAGATCGCCGCCGCGTACATCCCCGCGAGCCCGCGTGCCGAGCCCACCCCGCCGACGGAGGCCGGGCCGAGCGCGCGCACCGCGCGGGTGTTGGCGAGAGCCACCATGTCGAGGGGCGGGTCGGACGCGAAGCCGAACGCGACCGCCATCAGGCTGTCCAGGTCGATCGGGTTCGCCGCGGACTCGGCGGCCTGCTCGGGTGTGGCGACGCCGGGGCGGATGGGCACGTAGCGGGGTTCGAGCTCCTCGGGCAGGCCCAGATGGAAGTCGAGTCCGTACGGGGCGCGCACCCGCTCCTCGAAGATCTCCTGGATGGACCGCCCGGTGACCCGCCGGACCACCTCGCCGGTCAGGGCGCCGATCACCAGCGCGTGGTAGCCGTACTCCGTACCGGGCGTCCAGTAGGGCCGCTGCCCCGCCAGCCGCCCGGCGACGACCCGGTCGTCGGCCAGCTCCTCGACGGTGAATCCGCCGTCCGCCCAGATCAGTCCGGCGCGGTGCGAGATCAGTTCACGGGCCGTCAGTCCGCCCTTGCCCTCGGCGGCGAACTCCGGCCAGTACGACGCGACGGTACGGTCCGGATCGATGACGCCGTCCTGGACGAGCAGGGCGACGACGAGATGGGCGGCGCCCTTGGTCGAGGAGTACACGGCGGGCAGCGAGTCCCCGGCCATGCCCTCCCCGGCCCACAGGTCCACCACCGGCCGGCCGTGGTGGTACACGGCGAGCTGCCCGCCCGGTTCGGTGTGGTCCGCGGCCAGTACGGCGGCGAACTCCTCCCGCACGTTCTCGAAGCCCGCCGCGACCGTGCCGTGCACGGTGATGGTGCTTTCGCCGGTGTCCGTCATGAGATGCCCCCTGGAGATCATCGACCCGATCGACACAGTCTCCAACTCCCTTGCGGTGCAGCCGCATTCCACGCTAACCGGTGAAATTTCCGGGGGGTTCGCGCTGTTCGCGCGCCACGATCTCCCGTGCGAGCGCCGCCAGTCGGGGGAACGCGGGATGGCCTGGGCCGTCCCGGCGGGCCAGCAGGACCGGCAGCGGCGGGGCGTCGTCCAGCGGCACGTAGGTGACCCCGGCGTGCGGATGCATCTGGGCGGTGGAGGCGCCCGATACCCCGCTGCCCCGTCCTGCCGCGATGGCGGTGAGCCAGTCGTCGGTGTTGGCGACGGTGAGTGTGGCGGCGGGGCGTGCGTCCAGGGGCCACAGGCCGAGGGTGGTGGCACCCGAGACGGTGTTGAGGACGACCGCGCCTCCGGTCAGGTCGGCCAGGGACAGCGAGGTGCGGGCGGCGAGCGGGCCGTCGGCGGCCACGGCCGCCACCCGTTCCTCGGTGAACAGGACCTCGGTGACGAGCCCCGGAGTGTCCACGGGCCCGCGGAGCAGCGCCGCGTCCACCTCGCCACGGGTGAGGCCGGCCGTACGGTCGTCGATCCGCAGCAGTTCCAGTGGGGTCTCGGGGTGGCGCCGCTGCCAGGTCCGCAGCAGCGGCGTGGTGTACGGGCCGAACGCCGACCAGGCGTGCCCGAGCCGCAGCGGCCAGTGGCGCAGTCTGCCGGGATCGATGGCCTCGTCGAAGGCGCCGACCGCCGTGGCGGCCTTGTCGCGGAAGGCGAGGCCCTCGGCGGTGAGGGCGAGGTGGTGGGTGGACCGGTCGACGAGCCGGACACCCAGGTGCCTTTCGAGGGCGGCGAGCGTACGGGAGACGACGGGCTGTGTGACGCCGAGCCGGGTGGCGGCGCGGGTCACGCCGCCCTCGTCCGCGATGGCGAGGAAGGCTCGCAGATGCCGGACCTCGATACCGCGTCCGCCGTTGCCTGTGCCCTGTCCAGTGCTCATGCGTCTGGAGCATAACGGGAGCGCAATCGGCATTTCACGGGAGACGCGCAGGTCTCTACGGTGAGCAGGGGAGCGGCCCTCGGTCGGTGCCGTATCGTAGACTCCCTAGTGCATTCCAATGGACTGAACGAGAGGTCTCCGGTGAACGACCCGCGTGCTGCCGCCGAGCCGGCCGCTGCCGTTGCCGTACCCGAGGCGGTGTCCGCGCTCGACGAGTCCGGCCGGCCGGGCGGCCCCGGTGGCCGCCGAACCGCGCTCGGCCCGGTCGCGCTGGTGGTCGCGGGCGGGCTCTCCGTCCAGTTCGGCGCGGCGGTCGCCGTCCTGCTGATGCCGCGTGCAGGTGCGTTCGGCGTCGTCACACTGCGTCTCGCCGCCGCCGCGCTCGTCCTGCTGGTCATCTGCCGCCCGAAACTGCGGGGCCACTCGCGCGCGGATTGGGGCACCGTGGTGGCCTTCGGTATCGCCATGGGCGGCATGAACACGCTCTTCTACCAGGCCGCCGACCGCATCCCGCTGGGCGCCGCGGTCACGCTCGAGGTGCTGGGCCCGCTGGTCCTGTCGGTCGTGGCGTCCCGCCGTCTGGTCAACCTCGTCTGGGCGGTACTGGCGCTCGGCGGCCTGGTCCTGCTCAGCGGTGGGGGCTTCGACCGTCTCGACCCGGTCGGGGCGGCGTACGCCCTGGGCGCCGGTGCCATGTGGGCGGCGTACATCGTCTTCAGCGCCCGTACCGGCCGGCGCTTCCCGCAGGCGGACGGCCTGGCCCTGGCCATGGTGGTGGCGGCGGTTCTCTCGCTGCCGCTGGGCATCATGGAAGCGGGCTCGAAACTACTGGTCCCCTCCACGCTGGGCCTGGGCATCGCGGTGGCGCTGCTGAGCTCGGTCCTTCCGTACACCCTCGAACTCATGGCCCTGCGCCGGCTGCCCGCGCCCACCTTCGCGGTCCTGATGAGCCTCGAACCGGCCATCGCGGCCACGGCGGGCTTCCTCATCCTCGACCAGGCGCTCTCCACGACGGACGCCCTGGCCATCGCCCTGGTCATCGGGGCGAGCATGGGCGCGGTGCGCAGCCAGACGCGGGGCTCCCGGAAACGTTGAGGCGTTGCGTCGGGGGGAGCGGTCCGTTCCGGCTGCGCGGCGGGGCGTCCGATCCTAGGGTGGTCGCGATGGCCGACCTGGAGGACCACATGCCGGAACGCGACGATCTGCTCGCGCTCGTGACCGATCAGCGCACCAACTTCCTCTACACCGTCGCGGAACTCGACGACGCCGGGGCCCGTGCCCGGACGACGGTCAGCGAGCTGACCCTCGGCGGACTTCTCAAGCACCTGGGACTCGTGCAGCGCAGCTGGCTCGACGTCGTCGAGGGCACCGCCCCCGCCGAGGTCGGATGGGCGGACCTCGACCCCGACGGCAACCGGATGACCGACGCCGAGACGGTGGCCGGACTGCTGGAGGCCTTCCACGCGGCGGCGGCCGACTTCGACCGTACGGTGCGAGAAGAGGCCGACCTCGACCGCGAGGTGACGCTGCCCTCGTACCCCTGGTCGCCCCCGGAGCCGGTCGTCTGGACCGTCCGCCGCGTCCTGTGGCACATCTTCCGGGAGATCGCCCACCACAGCGGCCACGCCGACATCGTCCGCGAGGCGCTGGACGGCGCCAGCACCACGGCGAGGATGGCCGAGGCGGCGTCGAAGGGGTAGTGACGAGGCTACTGCGCGGATGCGGGAACTCCCGGCGCGGTGTCACCGTGCCGGGAGCGGGCGCGAGGAGCACGATGGAGGGGAGCGAAGGAAGGAGGCCCGCGCATGGGAGCCCCCAAGGAGACCGACGAGTACGCCGGGCTGTACTCCCACACCCCCTCCCAGGCCGAGGGCGAGCGCGACGAGCCGGCCGTGCGCGGCCAGGCCCCCGAGACCCACCCCGACGTCCCCCGGACCGAACCCTCGCAGGCCGAGGGGGACCGCGCGGAGTAGCGGCTCAGCCGTCGAAGGGCAGGCACCCGCCGGGTGTCCGCCCCGCACGCCAGATGCCCTGCGGGTCCATCGGCCGGGTCCAGGTGCCGGACACGCTCGATGCTCCGAGGAGGATGCCGAACCCCTGACCGTGCCACGGCTCCGCGTCCCGGGTCTTCCAGAGGGCGTTTTCCGGCGGCTGACCCGTGCCTCCAGGGCATCGGCCCGGCGGCCGGAAACGTCCCGGCGGAACGGCCGGGGCCGTCCTCGCCGGCACGTCCCCGCCCCCGCGTCCGGATGCCGCCCCGCCCCCGCCTCCCCGCCCAGGTCCGGCGGCGCCGTGCGAGGCGGGGCCGTCCGCGCGGCGGCCCCCGTGGCCCGTCGAGCGGACGGGCCACACGGGCCGGTCATCAGCAGGGCCTGAGGTAGTACACCCATCGCCAGTCCGCAGCGGGTCCTCGCTGTAGCCGCCCGGCGACGTCCAGCGGAGGACTTCGGCCGAGTCGTGGAACTTCGCCCTCAGCGTCGCGCGGCGTCCGAATCCGCGCGAGCCAGCCGTTCCGCCACCCGTTAGAAAATCATGCAAGCGTGCTTGCTTGTTTTGTGGGGCGCTGGCATGCTCCGGGGCACACCGCCACGCCCCGAGGGGAGCGCACCGTGCCCGACGCATCGGCCGTGACCGCCGCCGTGCTCGACGACATGCGTGAGGAGGGCGACGAACTCGACCTGCTCGTAGCGGGGTTGAACGCGAATGAGTGGGCCGCGCCGACTCCCGCCGAGGGGTGGACCGTCGCCCATCAGATCGCCCATCTCAACTGGACCGACGAGGTGGCACTGGTGGCCGCCACCGAGCCGGACGCCTTCTCCGCCGAGGTCGAGAAGGCGCTGGCCGCCCCCGGGACCTTCGTCGACGAGGCGGCCGAAGCAGCCGTCACCGCCCTGACGCCCGAAGCGCTGCTCGTGGAGTGGCGGGAGGGCCGGGCCCGGCTCCGGGCGGCACTCCGCGCGGCTCCGGCCGGGACGAAACTGCCCTGGTACGGCCCGCCCATGAGCGTCGCCTCGATGGCGACCGCGCGGCTCATGGAGACCTGGGCACACGGCCAGGACATCGCCGACGCGCTCGGCGTGACCAGGAAGCCGACCGCCCGGCTGCGGCACGTCGCCAGGATCGGCGTACGGGCCAGGGACTACGCCTACTTCGCGCGCGGCCTGAAGCCGCCCGCCGAGCAGTTCAGGGTCGAACTGCGCACCGAGGACGGCGGAACGGCCGAGTACGGCCCCGAGGACGCGGCCCAGCGGGTCACCGGGCCTCTCCTCGACTTCTGCCTGCTCGTCACCCAGCGAGCCCACCGGGACGACCTCGCCGTCGAGGCGGTGGGAGCCGACGCCGGGCAGTGGCTGGACATCGCGCAGGCCTTCGCCGGACCCGCCGGACCGGGGCGCCCCCGGAAGGACAGCCGGTGAACGGGCCGCTGCGCGTCGGCAACGCGTCCGGCTTCTACGGCGACCGCTTCGACGCCGTACGCGACATGCTCACCGAGGGCCCGCTGGACGTCCTCACCGGGGACTACCTCGCCGAACTCACCATGCTGATCCTGGGCCGCAGCCGCCTCAAGGACCCGAAGCGCGGATACGCCTCGACCTTCCTCCGGCAGCTGGAGGAGAACCTCGGGCTCGCCCACGAGCGGGGCGTGAAGATCGTCGCCAACGCGGGCGGGCTGAATCCGGCCGGACTCGCCGACGCCGTGCGGGAGCTGGCGGACCGGACCGGCGTACCCGTGCGCGTCGCGCACGTCGAGGGCGACGGCCGGCCCTTGCCCGACGGCTGCCTCACCGCCAACACCTATCTCGGCGGCGGGGGCATCGCCGCCTGTCTGCGCGCCGGGGCCGACATCGTCGTCACCGGTCGGGTCACCGACGCCGCCCTCGTCACCGGGCCCGCCGCCGCACACTTCGGCTGGGGCCCGGACGCCCACGACGCCCTCGCCGGGGCAGTCGTCGCCGGGCACGTCCTGGAGTGCGGGACCCAGGCCACCGGCGGGAACTACGCCTTCTTCGGCGAGCACGACGTCCGCCGGCCCGGCTTCCCCCTCGCGGAGATCCACGAGGACGGAAGCAGCGTCATCACCAAGCACGACGGCACGGGTGGCGTCGTCGACATCGGCACCGTCACCGCCCAACTGCTGTACGAGACGGGTGGCGCCCGTTACGCCGGACCCGACGTCACGGCCCGGCTCGACACCGTCCGGCTGACACAGGAGGGCCGGGACCGGGTACGGATCAGCGGCGTACGCGGCGAGGCGCCGCCCCCCACGCTGAAGGTCGGGCTCAACCGGCTCGGCGGGTGGCGCAACGAGGTCGTCTTCGTACTGACCGGACTCGACATCGACGCCAAGTCCCGTCTCGTACGGGCCCAGTTCGAGGATGCCCTCGACCGTGCCGGCTCGAAGCCCGCCGAGGTGCGGTGGGAGCTCGCCCGCACCGACCGGGCCGACGCCGGCACCGAGGAGACCGCGAGCGCCCTGCTCCGGCTCGTCGTCCGCGATCCGGACCCGGAGGCCGTCGGCCGTGCCGTGTCCGGGGCGGCCGTCGAGCTGGCGCTCGGCAGCTACCCGGGCTTCCATGTGACGGCCCCGCCCGGGAAGGGCGCGCCGTACGGGGTGTTCGAAGCCGCCTACGTACCGGTGGGCGAGGTCGAGCACGTCGCCGTGCTGCCCGACGGGACCAGGGAGAGCGTCCCGACGGCCGGTCCGTACCGGGAGATCCGCGAGGTGGCGGAACCAGGCCTGCCGGAACCGCTGCCCGCCGGGCCCACCCGCACCGTACCCCTCGGGCACGTGGCCGGAGCCCGCAGCGGTGACAAGGGCGGGGACGCCAATGTCGGGGTGTGGGTCCGCACGGAGGACGCCTGGCGCTGGCTGGCCCACGAACTGACCGTGGCCCGCTTCCAGGAGCTGCTCCCGGAGACGGCCGGGCTCACCGTCGTACGCCATGTCCTGCCCCGGCTGCGCGCCCTCAACTTCGTCGTCCACGGCCTGCTCGGCGAGGGCGTCGCCGCGCAGGCCCGCTTCGATCCGCAGGCCAAGGCGGTGGGGGAGTGGCTGCGGTCCCGGCACGTCGCCGTCCCCGTGCAGCTGCTCGACGAACCGGAGGTGAACGCATGACCGTCCTGCCCACAGCGCTCGACACCGCGGGGCCCGAATACGCCGCCCACCGCGAGGCCATGCTCGCGAAGCTCGCCGAGCTGGAGACCGAGCACGCCAAGGCCCTGGCGGGCGGCGGCGAGAAGTACGTTGCCCGCCACCGTGGGCGCGGCAAGCTCCTCGCCCGCGAACGGATCGAGCTGCTCGTCGACCCGGACACCCCCTTCCTGGAGCTCTCCCCGCTCGCCGCCTGGGGCAGCGACTACGCCGTCGGAGCCTCGCTCGTCACGGGGATCGGGATCGTGTCCGGTGTGGAGTGCCTGATCACGGCCAACGATCCGACCGTGCGCGGCGGTGCCTCCAACCCCTGGACCCTGAAGAAGGCCCTGCGCGCCAACGAGATCGCCTTCGCCAACCGGCTGCCCTGCGTCTCCCTGGTGGAGTCCGGAGGCGCGGACCTGCCCTCGCAGAAGGAGATCTTCATCCCCGGCGGAGCCCTGTTCCGCGACCTCACCAGGCTGTCCGCCGCCGGGATCCCCACCGTCGCCGTGGTGTTCGGCAACTCCACGGCCGGCGGAGCGTACGTCCCCGGCATGTCCGACCACACCGTCATGATCAAGGAGCGGTCCAAGGTCTTCCTCGGCGGCCCGCCCCTCGTGAAGATGGCCACCGGCGAGGAGAGCGACGACGAGTCGCTCGGCGGCGCCGAGATGCACGCACGGACCTCCGGCCTCGCCGACCACTACGCCGTCGACGAGCACGACGCGCTGCGCCAGGCCCGCAGGATCGTCGCCCGGCTCAACTGGCGCAAGGCACACCCCGATCCCGGGCCCGCCGAGCCGCCGAAGTACGACGAGGACGAGCTGATCGGGATCGTCCCCGGCGACCTCAAGATCCCCTTCGACCCGCGCGAGGTCATCGCCCGCCTCGTCGACGGCTCGGACTTCGACACCTTCAAGCCGCTCTACGGGACGAGCCTCGTCACTGGCTGGGCGCGCCTGCACGGCTACCCCGTCGGCATCCTCGCCAACGCCCAGGGCGTGCTGTTCAGCGAGGAGTCGCAGAAGGCCGCGCAGTTCATCCAGCTCGCCAACCAGCGCGACATCCCGCTCCTCTTCCTGCACAACACCACCGGATACATGGTCGGCAAGGAGTACGAACAGGGCGGCATCATCAAGCACGGCGCGATGATGATCAACGCGGTGTCGAACAGCCGGGTCCCGCACCTGTCCGTGCTGATGGGCGCCTCCTACGGAGCCGGCCACTACGGCATGTGCGGCCGGGCCTACGACCCCCGCTTCCTCTTCGCCTGGCCCAGCAGCAAGTCCGCGGTCATGGGTCCCCAGCAGCTCGCGGGCGTCCTCTCGATCGTCGCCCGCGCCTCCTCCGCCGCGAAGGGGCTGCCCTACGACGACGAGGCCGACGCCGGTCTGCGCGCCATGGTGGAGCAGCAGATCGAGTCCGAGTCGCTCCCGATGTTCCTCTCGGGGCGGCTGTACGACGACGGGGTCATCGACCCGCGCGACACCAGGACCGTCCTCGGGATGTGCCTGTCCGCGATCCATACGGCCCCGGTCGAAGGCGCGCGCGGCTTCGGCGTCTTCCGGATGTGAGGAATCGGATGATCACCGCACTACTTGTCGCCAACCGGGGCGAGATCGCCTGCCGGATCTTCCGCACCTGCCGTGAGCTGGGCATCTCCACCGTCGCCGTGTACTCCGACGCGGACGCCGGCGCCCTGCACGTACGGGAGGCCGACACCGCCGTGCGCCTGCCGGGTGCCGCGCCGGCCGAGACGTATCTGCGCGGCGACCTCGTCGTCGCCGCCGCGCTCGCGGCCGGCGCCGACGCCGTGCACCCCGGGTACGGCTTCCTCTCGGAGAACGCCGGGTTCGCCCGCGCCGTGCAGGACGCGGGCCTCGTCTGGGTCGGACCGCCGGTCAAGGCCGTCGAGCTGATGGCGTCCAAGACCAGGGCCAAGGAACTGATGGCCGCCGCGGGCGTGCCGCTCCTGGCCCCCGTCGAACCGGGGAGCGCCACCGTCTCCGACCTGCCCCTGCTGCTGAAGGCGGCGGCGGGCGGCGGCGGACGCGGGATGCGGATCGTGCGGGACCTGGCCGCGCTGCCCCAGGAGCTGACCGCCGCGTCCGCCGAGGCGGCGAGCGCCTTCGGGGACGGCGAGGTCTTCGCCGAGCCGTACGTCGAGCGGGGCCGGCACGTCGAGGTCCAGATCATGGCGGACGGCCACGGCACGGTCTGGGCGCTCGGCACCCGCGACTGCTCCCTCCAGCGGCGCCACCAGAAGGTCATCGAGGAGGCCCCCGCGCCGGGCCTCGACGAGGCGCTGCGCGGGCGGCTCCACGACGCGGCGGTCGCCGCGTCGCAGGCGGTGGGCTACCGGGGAGCGGGGACCGTCGAGTTCCTCGTGTCTGTCGAAGGGCGCCCGTACTTCCTGGAGATGAACACCCGGCTCCAGGTCGAACACCCCGTCACGGAGGCGGTGTTCGGCCTCGACCTCGTCGCTCTCCAGCTGCGGATCGCGGAGGGCGGGCCCCTGCCCGCCGCCGTGCCCCCGGAGCCGTCCGGACACGCCGTCGAGGCCCGGCTGTACGCCGAGGACCCGGCGCGTGACTGGCAGCCGCAGACCGGAGCACTGCTCACGCTCGATGTGCCCGACGAACCCGGCGTCCGTCTCGACACCGGATACACCGGCGGCGACACCATCGGCGTGCACTACGACCCGATGCTCGCCAAGGTCATCGCCCACGCCCCCACCCGTACAGAAGCCGTCCGGCTCCTCGCCCGCGCCCTCGAACGCGCCCGCATCCACGGCCCGGTCACCAACCGCGAGCTCCTCGTACGCTCCCTGCGCCACCCGGACTTCACGGCGGGAGCCGTCGACACCGGCTTCTACGACCGGCACCTGGCCGCCCTGACGGCGACCGGGACCCCGGGCGAGGACGCCGCCCGCCGTCTCGCCGCGACCGCCGCCGCGCTCGCCTCGGCCGCAGGCACCGCCTCGGCCGCGGGTGCCGCTCCGGCCGTGAGCGGATCGGGCCCCGCCCGCTTCGGCGCCTGGCGCAACCTCGCCTCGCAGCCGCAGATCAAGCGCTACCGCGCCGAGCCCGGCGGCACCGAGCACGAGATCGCCTACCGCACGGGCCGCGACGGCACCCCCGCCCCCGAGACCGGCGAGCGCGTCCTCACCGCCCGGCCCGGCGCGGTCGTCCTCGAAACCGGAGGTGTCACGCGGCACTTCGGCGTCACGGCCGACGGCGACCGGGTCCACGTGGACACGGCCGCGGGCGCGTACACCTTCACCGCCCTGCCCCGCTTCACCGACCCCGCCGAACGCACCGAACCCGGGTCCCTGCTGGCCCCCATGCCCGGCACCGTCGTCCGACTCGCCGACGGACTCGCCCCGGGCGCGGCCGTCGAGGCCGGGCAGCCGCTCATCTGGCTGGAGGCGATGAAGATGGAACACCGCATCCTCGCCCCCGCCTCCGGCACCCTCACCGCGCTCCACGCCGCCCCCGGACTCCAGGTCGAGGTCGGCGCTCTGCTCGCCGTCGTACAGGACGCATCCGCCGCGGCGCCCGTTGCCGCACCGGCGCACGCATCCGCCGCGGCGCACGCATCCGCCGCGGCGCCGGCTGCCGCACCGGCGCACGCATCCGCACCCGCGCACCAGGAGGAGACGACCTCATGAGCACCGTCCTCGAAACCGAAGAGCAGAAGGCCCTCCGCGCCGCCGTCGCCGCCCTCGGGAAGCGCTTCGGCCGGGACTACAGCACCGGCCTGGCCCGTAAGGGGGAGCACCCCCGCGAACTGTGGTCGGAGGCGGGCAAGCTCGGCTACCTCGGCGTCAACCTCCCCGAGGAGTACGGCGGCGGGGGAGGCGGCATGGCCGAGCTCTCCATCGTCCTGGAGGAGCTGGGAGCCGCCGGCAGCCCGCTCCTCATGATGGTCGTCTCCCCGGCGATCTGCGGCACCGTCATCGCCCGCTTCGGCACCGAGGCCCAGAAGCGGGCCTGGCTCCCCGGCCTCTCCGACGGTTCCCTGACCATGTCGTTCGGCATCACCGAGCCCGACGCCGGTTCCAACTCGCACCGCATCACCACCACGGCACGCCGCGACGGTGAGGGAGGCTGGATCCTCAGCGGCCGCAAGGTCTTCATCTCCGGCGTCGACATCTCCGACGCCACACTGATCGTCGGCCGCACCGAGGACGCCAGGTCCGGCAGCCTCAAGCCCTGCCTCTTCATCGTCCCGCGCGAGACCCCCGGCTTCACACGCAGTCACATCGAAATGGAACTGCAGGCCGCCGAGAAGCAGTTCGAGCTGGTCCTCGACGACGTACGGCTGCCTGCGGACGCGCTCGTCGGTGAGGAGGCGGACACCGGACTGCTCCAGCTCTTCGCCGGACTGAACCCGGAGCGCATCATGGGCGCCGCCTTCTCCATCGGCATGGGCCGATACGCCCTCGAACGGGCCGTGGACTACGCGAGGACCCGCACCGTCTGGAAGGGCGCGGCCATCGGCGCCCACCAGGCCATCGCCCATCCGCTCGCCCAGGCGCACATCGAGCTGGAACTCTCCCGGCTGATGATGCAGAAGGCCGCGAAGCTCTACGACGACGGCGACGACATCGGCGCGGGAGAGGCCGCCAACATGGCGAAGTACGCCGCCGCCGAAGCCTGCGTCAGGGCCGTCGACCAGGCGGTCCACACCCTCGGCGGGAACGGGCTGACCCGCGAGTACGGGCTCGCCTCACTGATCACGGCCGCGCGTGTCTCCCGTATCGCGCCCGTCAGCCGGGAAATGATCCTGAACTACGTCTCCCACCAGACCCTGGGCCTCCCGAAGTCGTACTGACGCCTCGGCGACGTCACAGGTCTCCCCATCCGCCCCGGCAGGGGCGATTCTGGCTCTCCACCCGCGTCGAAGGGGACCGCCATGGTGTTCCACAGCGAGTACGCAGACGTCCAGCCCCTCGAAACACCCATCCACGAAGCGGTCCTCGGCAACGCCGCGGACTTCGGTGACACACCCGCGCTGATCGACGGCACCAACGGGATGACCGTCACCTACGGCCAGCTCGACTCCTTCCACCGCCGCGTCGCCGCCCACCTCGCCGCGGCGGGTCTGCGCAAGGGTGACGTCCTCGCCCTGCACAGCCCCAACACCATCGCCTACCCGGCCGTCTTCTACGGGGCGACCCGGGCCGGCGCCACCGTCACCACCATCCACCCGCTCGCCACCCCGGAGGAGTTCGCCAAACAGCTCAAGGACTCCGACGCCCGCTGGATCGTCACGGTGTCCCCGCTCCTCGACGTCGCCCGCAGGGCGGCCGAACTGGCCGGCGGCATCGAGGAGATCTACGTCTGCGACCAGGCCGAGGGCCACACCTCCGTACTCGACATGCTCGGCTCGACCGCCCCGGAACCCGACGTCGCGTTCGACCCGGCGGAGGACATCGCCGTACTCCCGTACTCCTCCGGTACCACCGGCACCCCCAAGGGCGTCATGCTCACCCATCGCTCCATCGCCACCAACCTGGAGCAGCTGCGGCCCTTCGTCCCTCTCGGCGAGCGCGACCGGATCCTGGCGGTGCTGCCCTTCTTCCACATCTACGGGCTGACCGCCCTCATGAACGGGCCGCTGCGCTACGGCGCCACGGTCGTGGTGCTGCCACGTTTCGACCTCGCACAGTTCCTCCGGACTATCCAGGACCACCGCATCACCGGCCTGTACGTCGCCCCGCCCATCGTCCTGGCCCTCGCCAAGCACCCGCTCGTCGGCGACTACGACCTCTCGTCGCTGGAGTACGTCGTCAGCGCCGCCGCTCCCCTGGACGCCGGACTCGCGGCAGCCTGCTCCGCCCGTCTCGGCGTGCCCGCCGTACGGCAGGCCTACGGGATGACGGAGCTCTCGCCCGGCACCCACGTCGTGCCCCTCGACGCCGAGAACCCGCCGCCGGGCACCGTCGGAAAGCTGCTGCCCGCCACGGAGATGCGGATCGTCTCGCTCACCGACCCCGGCATCGACGTCGGCACCGGCACGGACGGCGAGATCCTCATCCGCGGCCCCCAGGTGATGAAGGGCTACCTCGGCCGCCCCGACGCCACCGACGCGATGATCGACCCCGACGGCTGGCTGCACACCGGGGACGTCGGACGCGTGGACACCGAAGGCTGGCTGTACGTCGTCGACCGGGTCAAGGAACTCATCAAGTACAAGGGCTACCAGGTCGCCCCCGCCGACCTGGAGGCCCTCCTCCTGACCCACCCCTCGATCGCCGACGCCGCGGTCATCGGGGTGTACGACACCGACGGCAACGAGGTCCCCAAGGCCTACCTGGTCCGCGGGCCCGGCGCCGGGGACCTCACGGAGGACGACGTCATCGCCTACGTCGCCGAGCGCGTCTCCCCGTACAAGAAGGTCAGACAGGCCGAGTTCATCGACGCCGTACCGCGCGCGGTGTCCGGCAAGATCCTGCGGCGCGAGCTGCGCGACCGGGAGAAGCAGCGATGACCCTGGCACCCCCCGCGCACGACCGTGGCATCACCACGCTCACCCTCGACTCGCCCGCCAACCGCAACGCGCTCTCCGCGCGCCTGGTCGGCGAGCTGTCCGGGGCCCTGGCGGGATGCGCGGCCGACGACTCCGTGCGGGCCGTCGTCCTCACCCACACAGGCAGCACCTTCTGTGCCGGCGCCGACCTGACCGCCCCACCCGAACCGGCCGCGTTCGTCGCCCTGATGCGGACGATCGTCGCCCTGCCCAAGCCCGTCGTCGCCCGGGTCACCGGGCACGTCAGGGCCGGCGGCCTCGGGCTGCTCGGAGCGTGCGACATCTCCGTGGCGGGCCCCGGGTCCTCGTACGCCCTCACCGAGTCCCGCCTGGGCCTCGCCCCCGCCGTGATCTCGCTGCCCCTGCTGCCCCGCCTGGACCCGCGCGCCGCGGCCCGTTACTACCTCACCGGGGAACGCTTCGACGCGGCGGAAGCGGTCCGCATCGGTCTGGTGAGCGTCGCCGGCGATGATGCGGACAAGGCGCTCGAACCGGTACTGGACGGACTGCGCAGAGCGTCACCACAGGGGCTGGCGGCATCGAAGGAGCTGGTCACGGCTACTGTGCTGCGGAGTTTCGACAGTCACGCCGAAGACCTCATCGCCCGCTCCGCGGCGCTCTTCGCCTCCGACGCGGCACGGGAGGGGATGACGGCCTTCCTGGAACGACGGGATCCCGCATGGGTGCTGTGACGCCCCCGAAGCAGGACAGGAGCCGCGCCACCCGGCAGCGGCTCCTGGCGTCGGCGGTCGCCTGCCTCGCCGAACGAGGCTGGGCAGGCTCCACCGTCTCCGTCGTCGCCGAACACGCCGGGGTCTCGCGGGGCGCCGCCCAGCACCACTTCCCCACCAGGGAGGACCTGTTCACCGGCGCCGTCGAGTACGTCGCGGAGGAACGCTCGGCCGCCCTGCGCGCCCTGCCCGTCCAGGACCGTACGGCGGTCGTCGCGGCCCTGGTCGACCTCTACACGGGACCGCTCTTCCGCGCGGCCCTCCAGCTCTGGGTCGCCGCCTCGAACGAAGCCCAACTGAGGCCCCGGGTCACCGAACTCGAAGCCCGGGTCGGCCGTGAGAGCCACCGGATCGCCGTGGAACTCCTCGGCGCCGACGAGAACCGTCCCGGAGTCCGCGAAACGGTCCAGGGCCTCCTCGACATGGCCCGCGGCCTGGGTCTCGCCAACGTCCTCACCGATGACACGGCACGGCGGGAGAGGGTCGTCGCGCAGTGGGCGGCCCTCGTGGACGAGGCACTGGGCTGACAAAGCGCAACCTGTGGGTTGCTCCTCGCCGGTGTCCGTGCAACCCTGGGGTTGCACTGAATTCATCGGCGTGAGCGAAGGAGCCTTCCCGTGAACGAGGACCGGATCGAACGCGAAACCCTGATCGCGGCTTCCCAGGAGCGGGTCTGGTCCCTGGTGACCCAGCCCGGATTCTGGGTCGCCGAAGAGACGACCCCGCTCGGCCACGTGGCCGAGGAGGGCGAGACGACGGTGATCACGAACGCCGAGTACGGCGACTTCCCCGTGCGCGTGGAGAAGGTCGAGCCGCTGACGTACGTGGCGTACCGCTGGGCCAGCGCCTTCCCCGGCGAGGGGCTGGGCGAGGGCAACAGCACTCTCGTGGAGTTCACCCTGGTGCCGGAGGGCGGGTCGACGCGCCTGCGCGTCGTGGAGAGCGGTTTCGCGGCCCTGGCGGGGTCCGACGAACTCCGCACCAAGGCGGTGGAGGACAACACCGGCGGCTGGCCGCAGGTGCTCGAAGCGCTCAGGACGCGCGCCGAAGGGGAGCGGGTGTGACGGACGGGCACCACGAGCCCGCCGAGGACGTCGACGGCGTCCTCGGCGCGCTGGCCGACCCGATGCGGCGCCGGATACTCGACCTGCTCGCGGCGCGGGGGGAGGCCACCGCGACGACACTCGCCGGAGCGCTGCCCGTCTCGCGTCAGGCGGTGGTCAAACACCTCACCGTCCTGGACGCCGCCGGACTCGTCTCCGGCCGGAGGGCGGGACGCGAGGTGCGGTACGCGGTGCGGCCCGCCGCGCTGGACGCCACGGCGCGGTGGATGACCGTGCTCGCCGGCGAGTGGGACCGGCGCCTCGACCGCCTCAGGCGCACGGCCGAGGCGGCGGAGCGGGACGCGACCTGAGGTGCGTGCCCGGTCCGGCGCCCGGGCGGCCCCAGGTCAGTTGTTGAGGTCCGCGAGCTGGTCGAACCCGTCGATCGAGCGTGGGTCGCGCGTGCCCGGGCCGATGTAGGTCGCGGAGGGGCGCACCAGGCGGCCCGTCCGCTTCTGCTCCAGGATGTGTGCCGACCAGCCCGCCGTGCGGGCGCAGCTGAACATGGACGTGAACATGTGTGCCGGGACCTCGGCGAAGTCCAGCACGATCGCCGCCCAGAACTCGACGTTCGTGGCCAGGACACGGTCCGGACGGCGGGCGTGGAGCTCCTCCAGCGCCGCCTTCTCCAGTGCCTCCGCCACCTCGAAGCGCGGGGCGGCCAGCTCGCGGGCCGTGCGGCGCAGGACGCGGGCCCGGGGGTCCTCGGCGCGGTAGACGCGGTGGCCGAATCCCATCAGGCGCTCGCCCTTGTCCAGCGCCTGCTTCACGTACGCCCGGGCGTCGCCGGTCCGCTCGATCTCCTCGATCATGCCGAGCACCCGGGACGGCGCCCCGCCGTGCAGGGGGCCGGACATCGCGCCCACCGCCCCGGACAGTGCCGCCGAGACGTCCGCGCCCGTCGACGCGATGACGCGGGCGGTGAACGTCGAGGCGTTCATCCCGTGTTCGGCGGCCGAAGTCCAGTAGGCGTCGACGGCCTTGACGTGCTTCGGGTCGGGCTCACCGCGCCAGCGGATCATGAACCGCTCGACGACGGACCCGGCCTTGTCGATCTCGCTCTGCGGGACCATCGGCAGCCCCTGGCCGCGGGCCGACTGGGCCACGTACGACAGGGCCATCACGGCCGCGCGCGCGAGGTCGTCGCGCGCCTGCTCGGCATCGATGTCGAGCAGCGGTTTCAGGCCCCACACCGGCGCGAGCATGGCGAGCGCGGACTGCACGTCGACGCGGATGTCGCCTGAGTGCACGGGGATCGGGAAGGGCTCGGCGGGCGGCAGACCGGGATTGAACGCCCCGTCCACCAGCAGACCCCAGACGTTGCCGAACGACACATGGCCGACGAGGTCCTCGATGTCGACGCCGCGGTAACGGAGCGAGCCGCCTTCCTTGTCGGGCTCGGCGATCTCCGTCTCGAACGCGACGACTCCTTCAAGTCCGGGTACGAAGTCGGACATCGGGCGGCTCCCTCGACTCGGCGGCTGTATGACGGCCACGAAGGCCTGTCCACGAATACTGGCGGGTTACCACGACGCGGGGAAGGGTGACGTCCGGCACAGCCTCCCGGCTCGCGGACCGGCGGTCGCGCCCCTTCCCGCGAGGAGCCCGGTCCGCTGCGGCAGGATGGCCCCGTGCCCACAGCTGATGCCACTCCGTCTTCCGCTTCCGCCTCCTCTCGCGCCCCGTCATCCGATTGGACCACCGATCCGGCCGCGATGCGCGAGCAGTACCGCTCCGAGGACTTCACCGAGAAGGATCTCGCCGCCGACCCCATGGACCAGTTCGCCCACTGGTTCCGCCAGGTCGCCGGGGGCGGCGCGCTCCACGAGCCGAACGCGATGGTGGTCTCCACCGCCGACCCCAGGGGACGGCCGTCCTCCCGGACGGTGCTGCTGAAGCACTACGACGACCGCGGTTTCGTCTTCTTCACCAACTACGGCTCCCGCAAGGGCCGGGAGCTGGCGTCGAACCCGTACGTCTCGCTGCTCTTCCCCTGGCACCCGCTCGCCCGCCAGGTCATCGTCACCGGCACCGCGGCCCGTGTCGGACGCGAGGAGACGGTCGCGTACTTCCGCACCCGCCCCCACGGCTCCCAGCTGGGTGCCTGGGCGAGCGACCAGTCGACGGTGGTCGGCTCCCGTGAGGAGCTGACCACCCGCTACGAGGAGCTCGCCGCCCGCTACCCGGAGGGCGAGAAGGTCCCCGCGCCGCCGCAGTGGGGCGGCTTCCGCGTCGTGCCGGACGCGATCGAATTCTGGCAGGGCCGGGAGAACCGGCTGCACGACCGGCTGAGGTACGTCCGGGAGAGCCCGGCCGACGCCTGGCGCGTGGAGCGGCTCTGCCCGTGACCCGTCAGCCCGCCTCCCCGCCGGACGGCCCGGGAGGCGGCGGCAGGAGGCGTACGAGACCGAGGAGGTCGGCCTCGGTGATCTCCTGGCCGAGGAACACCGTCCGGTACACGACGTAACCGATCCAGCTGTCCACGATCGCGTCGAGTGGCAGGCCCTCGGGCAGCCCGCCCCGGGCCACGCCGTTCCGCATCAGCAGCGCGGCGGGTTCCGCGTGGGCCTTGAGCAGGTCCCGCAGCTCGGCCCGCCCGGGCTCGCCGCGCTCGGTCAGCGCACCCGTCACGACACTGGGGTCGCCGAGCAGGGTCAGGGTCCGCACCAGGCCCCGCAGCCAGAGCAGCGCGTCCTCGCGTACGTCGCCCGTGTCGGGGGCGGGGCCCGGGGCGAGCCGGTCCGCGACCGCCTCCGTGATCACCGCCGCCTTGTTCGGCCACCAGCGGTAGACCGTCATCCGGGCCACCCCGGCCCGCGAGGCGATGCGGTCCATCGTGACGCCCTTGTAGCCGAGCTCGGCCACCAGCTCACGTGTGGCCGCCAGGACGGCCTCATGGGCCTCCGGGTCGCGGTGGGGGCCGCGGCGGGGGCGCGAGGCGGCGGGGCGGTCGTCGTCCATGGATCCTCCTGGGCCGCAGGATACGGGCACGGCGGAATATTTAGACTGTACGTACTGTCTAGTCTGGCGGAGTCAGTACATCTCAGCGTGGAGGTTCAGTCATGGAAGACCGGTTCAGCGGCAAGGTCGTCCTCATCACCGGCGGCGGCTCGGGTCTCGGCCGTTCGGCGGCCGTACGGGTCGCCTCCGAAGGCGCCAGGCTGGCGCTCGTGGACGTCAGCGAGCAGGGCCTCGCGGACACGGCGGCCGAGGTGGAGAAGGCCGCCCCCGGTGCGGAGGTCCTGCGGATCACCGCCGACGTCAGCTCCGAGGCCGACGCGCAGAGGTACGTCTCCGCCACGGTCGAGGCCTACGGGCGTATCGACGCCTTCTTCAACAACGCCGGCATCGAGGGCAAGCAGAACCTCACCCAGGACTTCGGCGCCGACGAGTTCGACCGCGTCGTCTCGGTGAACCTCCGTGGCGTCTTCCTCGGCCTCAAGTACGTGCTCCCGGTCATGAAGGGCCAGGGCTCCGGCTCCGTCGTGAACACGGCTTCCGTCGGCGGCATACGAGGCGTGGGCAACCAGTCCGGCTACGCGGCGGCCAAGCACGGCGTCGTCGGCCTCACCCGGAACTCCGGTGTGGAATACGGCCGGTTCGGCGTCTCCGTCAAGGCGATCGCCCCCGGCGCCATCATGACCCCGATGGTCGAGGCGTCGCTCAAGCAGATCGACGCGGACAACTGGGAGAAGGCCGGCGAGGCCTTCGTCAGCGTCAACCCGATGCGGCGCTTCGGCAGGCCGGAAGAGGTAGGCCACCTCGTCGCGTTCCTGCTGTCCGAGGAATCCGGCTTCATCAACGCCACGGTCATCCCGATCGACGGCGGTCAGTCCGAGCAGTACTGACGGCGGCGGGGCTCCCGGCCCCGGCACGCAGAAACCCGCAGGCTCTGGTCCCTCCTTGCGGAGGAGCCGGCCGGACTTACCGGCGAGCCTGCGGGTCGGTGACTGCTTGGGATTGGCCGGCGACCGGCCTGCACTGCAAAGAGCGCGACGACGGGCGTCAGCCCGCAGTCACCTCACGAGTCCGAAAAGAAATCACTTCCGGAACACCTCCTTTCGCGTGTGGTTCCACCATAGGAACCCTTCCGGCACGGGACAAGCGATTTATTCGTGGGACGAAGAACGGCGCCACGGGGAACAGCGGGGAAAAGGGCCTCCGGAAGTCTCCGGCGTACCGGGGACTCGTCGCTGAAGAAGGAAATGCGCAGGTCGCCGGTGCCGCCCGGGAATGCGGAGCTCGGCCCGACGGCGGATGCGGAGGATGCGTTCCGTATTCCCGGCGAAGGAACCGGCCCGGGGTTCCCCGGTGAGGGAACCCCGCCCCGGCTCCGCCGGGTGCCCGGTGCCGTCCGCCCGTCGGCGGCACCGGGAGCGACCGGAGTGACGACGGGCAGGAGCCCCTCCGCGCCCGCCCTGTGGAGCACTCCGGCCGACTGCGGCAGCGATTTTCCCGAACGTGCTGTGCTCTCCGCCAGGTTCGAGTTGAATGGGGGCCTGACGTGCGAAGACGTGCGGGGGTACGGGAGATGAGTCCTTCCAGCAGCAGCGGGACCACTGTCCCCGGCGATCCGGCCGGGCCCGAGGGTGCGGAGCTGCTCGCCGCGCTGCTCGACGGGATGGACGCCGCGCTCTGCGCGTTCGACGCGCACGGCACCATCACCCACTGGAACCGCGAGGCCGAACGGATCCTCGGCTGGACGGCCGCCGAGGCAGTCGGCCGGCGCGGCTTCGCGGGGTGGGCCGTGCGGAGCGCGGACGCGGGGGACGTGCAGGGGCGGCTGCTGGCAGCCATGGACGCACCGGGCCGCCAGGTCAACGAGTTCGCGCTGCTGCGCAAGGACGGCGGGCGCGTCCTCGTACGGACCCAGTCGTCGGGGGTGCGCGGCGAGGACGGCAAGCCCGCCGGGGTGTACTGCGCGTTCAGCGAGGTGCACGCGCATATCGACCTGGAACGGTCCATCGCGCTCAGCGAGGCCCTGTTCGAGGACGCGTCGTGGGGTGTGGTCGCGGTCGACGTCGACCTGCGCCCGACGGTGGTCAACGCGTACGCGGCCCGGGCGCTGGGAGGCGGTCGCACGACGCTGCTGGGACGCCCGCTGGGTGAGCTGATCGTGCAGGGCGTGGAGGATCTGGAGGGCGCGCTTCAGCACGTACTCGCCGAGGGCGCGCCGCCCGCCCCGGCGGAGCTGTGGGTGACCCTGCGGACCGCCGAGGGCGACCGGCGGCGCTGCTGGCGCAGCGGTTTCCTGAGGCTGGCCTCGCCGCTGGCGCAGGAACCGGTGCCGCTCGGGGTCGGCTGGCTGTTCCGGGACGTCACCGCGGCGAAGCTCGCGGAGCAGGAAGCGGACCGGGTGCGATTCCGGGCCAACCAGCTGCACAGGGCCGCCCGTCAGGCGGCGGAGTGCGAGGACCCGATGGAGGCGGCCACCACGTCGCTGGACTACGCCCTGGCCGGCTTCGCCGACCACGTGGTCGTCGACCTGCTCGCGGATCTGGCGGCGGGGGAGCGGCTCGTGCGGGCGGCGGCCACACCGGCCGAGGCGCCTGGGCCATGCCTCCCGGTCTCCGGTGGACCTCTCCCGGTCCGGTACGCGCCGGGGCACCCGGCCCTCCAGGCACTGGAGCGTACGGGTTCCGTCCGTGCCGCCGCGCCGGCGGGTGCGGGCGAGGTGTGGGCTGTGGAGCACCAGTGGCCGGGTGACTCGGTGCACGCCCTGTGCGCGGTGCTGCGGAGCCGGGGGCGGACGCTGGGTGTGGTGACCTTCCTGCGGGCGGCGAACCGCAGGGCGTTCGAGCGCCCCGACGTGATGTACGCGGAAAGTGTGGCGGTCCGGGTCGCCGCGGCCGTCGACCTGGCCCGTCTGACGGCCGAGCCGGGCGCCTGACGGGACCGAGGTGCCGCAGGGGGCCGCCGACGGATCCCGGCCCCGGGTCCCGTGCCGGATCCGATGCCCGCTCCGGCGCCTGGTTCGGTGCCTGGTTCGGTGCCGGACCCGGTGCCGGGTTCCGGCTGCCGTTCCAGCGCCGGGTTCAGTGCCGGTAGAAGATGCGGTCGCCGTACTCCCGCATCACGCGCCCGTTCCATTCGTGCCCGCCGTCGACGTTGCCCGAGCGCAGCAGCGGCGGTTCGGTCCCCCTGGCGACGAGCTCCTCCGCCGCGGTGGCCATCATCGCCTGCATCAGCGCGCTGGTGACGACGGTCGACGCGGGTGCGAACGGCGCGTCGACACCCTCCGCCCTCAGCTCCGCGTCGCCGATCGCGATCTTGCTGTCGAGCACGATGTCGCAGTGGTCCCGGAGGAATCCGCCCGAGACGTGCCGGGACTTGGTGCCCTTCGTGTACGCGACCGAGGTGACCCCGACGACCGTCAGGCCGAGCGCCCGCGCGTTCTGAGCCATTTCCACCGGCAGAGCGTTGCGCCCGGACAGGGAGATGATCACGAGGAGGTCGCCGGAACGGGCCGGGCTGGAGTCGAGCACGGCACTCGCGAGACCGTCCACCCGCTCCAGCGCCGAGCCGAGCGTCGCCGGCATGACGTCGACGCCGACGGTGCCGGGCACCGCGAGCAGGTTCATCAGGGCGAGGCCGCCTGCCCGGTAGACGACGTCCTGCGCGGCGAGCGAGGAGTGCCCGGCGCCGAAGGCGAAGAGCCGGCCGCCCGCGGCGACGGTGTCGGCGATCGCGGCCCCCGCGGCGGCGATCGCTCCGGACTCCTCGTCGCGCACCCGCTCCAGCAGGCCGATCGCTGCGTCGAAGAACTGACCGGCGAGCTTGCTGTCGCTCATCGAGGAGGCCTTTCCTGCGGGAATAGGGGACCCGTGCGGTGCCCGTGTCGCGGATCACGTTGCGGTCTGGACCAGTGGCCTGTCAATAGCGCTCCGGACCGGCTGCCGGACAGACTTCCGACGGCGGGACACGGTTGTCGGTGGTATGCGTCAGAATTGGTGCAGGGCCATCGCACGACGACTTCTGTCACAGCATCGAGGGGCACGTATGTCCGGACTGATCGACACCACGGAGATGTATCTCCGCACCATCTTCGAGCTCGAAGAGGAAGGCGTCGTCCCCATGCGCGCCCGGATCGCCGAACGGCTGGACCAGAGTGGTCCGACGGTCAGCCAGACGGTGGCGCGCATGGAGCGGGACGGGCTGGTCCAGGTCGCGGGTGACCGTCATCTGGAGCTGACCGAGGAGGGGCGCCGCCTGGCGACGCGCGTCATGCGCAAGCACCGGCTCGCCGAGTGCCTTCTGGTCGACGTCATCGGCCTGGAGTGGGAGCAGGTCCACGCCGAGGCGTGTCGCTGGGAACACGTGATGAGCGAGGCCGTGGAGCACCGCGTGCTGGAGCTGCTGCGGCACCCGACGGAGTCTCCGTACGGCAACCCGATCCCGGGTCTGGAGGAGCTGGGTGAGACCGGTGAGGCCGATCCGTTCCTGGACGAGGGCATGGTGAGCCTGGCCGAGCTCGACCCGGGCGCGGACGGCAAGACCGTGGTGGTGCGCCGGATCGGTGAGCCGATCCAGACCGACGCGCAGCTGATGTACACGCTTCGGCGTGCCGGCGTGCAGCCCGGGTCAGTCGTCAGCGTGACCGAGTCGGCCGGCGGGGTGCTGGTCGGCTCCAGTGGTGAGGCGGCCGAACTGGACTCGGACGTCGCCTCGCACGTGTTCGTCGCGAAGCGCTGAGCAGCACCTGCGCGTGCACCGGCACCGGACCGCAAGTGCAGGATCCGGTGCGGATGCACGTGCAGATGTGAACCGGTAAGCCCGCTTTCTGTTTTCCGCCCGGAATCGCAGCGCCCGGGCGAAACGCGTGCCAGGCTGTGGCCAGGCATATGACCTGAGGGCGCCGGCAGAGCCTGCCGGGCGGTTCGGGGAGGGAGCAGGGAATGCGCCCGTCGCACCGGCACGTGCACCGTGAGGTGACTGCCCGGCTTTCCGGCGCCCTCGCGCCTTCGGCCCTCTCCGCGGGCGGGCCAGGCGTTCGATCCGCTCCGGCGTGCCTCCGAGCCGCCCGGGTGAGCCGACGAGCGGCCCCGGCGGACCCCGGCCCCGCCCCGGCGGCCCGGCGAGCGGCCCCACCGGCCCCGGGACCGGCCCCGGACGGCCGTCCGGCGGTCTCGACGGGTGCGCGCAGCGCCCCGTCAGTGGTCGACAGCGCTCGCAACGTCCCGTCGGTGGTCGACAGCGCTCGCAACGTCCCGCCGATGGTCGGCAGAACCATTTCCGTGGTCCGCCGCGAGCGCGGACCCATGTGTTCCGGAACGGGGGAACGCCCCGGCGCCCGAAGGTGCCGGGGCCGGTCCTCCCCTTCGCTGACCTGGAGCCCCGAGCTCTCGAGGTCAGTCCCCGCGGACCCCTGTCCCCGAGTGGTCCGCTTCCCGGAGAAGGTCTCCCCTGAGGGGCCGTCACCAATCCTGAACCGCTGTCACTCGAACGTGGGAAGTTGCGAGCCGGAAGCGAGTTTTCGAATAAAGGTTCGATAGTCTGGCGCGCACGAACACACGGTGATCGAGGACCAGAAGGGGGTGCCAGAACCTATGGTGCGGCGCATCGATGTGACCGGGTCGGACGGCGTACGCCTCGCGGCCTGGGAGTTCGCGGATCCGCCCAAAGGGAGCGCGGAGGCGGGCCAGGCGCCCGGGATCTTAATGCTCCACGGCCTGATGGGACGGGCCGCGCACTGGGCCTCCACCGCCCGCTGGCTCTCCGAACGCCACCGCCCGGTCGGCCTCGACCAGCGAGGGCACGGGCGGAGCGCGAAGCCGGCCGAAGGCCCCTACACCCGCGACGCCTACGTCGCGGACGCCGAGGCCGCGATCGAACAGCTCGACCTCGGCCCCGTCACCCTCATCGGCCACTCGATGGGCGCGCTCACCGCCTGGCAGCTCGCCGCGAAGCGCCCCGATCTCGTCAAGGCGCTGATCATCTGCGACATGCGGGCCTCCGCACTCGGCGCGGCCTCGCAGCGCGAATGGGAGGACTGGTTCAATTCCTGGCCGGTCCCCTTCGCGACGCTCGCGGAGGTGCGGAAGTGGTTCGGCGAGGACGACCCCTGGGTCGAGCGGCCCAACCCCTCCCGCGGTGAGTTCTTCGCGGAGGTGATGGCCGAGAGCTCCGACGGCTGGCGGCCCGTCTTCTCGCAGGAACAGATGCTGACGTCCCGGGCCACCTGGGTCTACGACGCACACTGGGAGGAGCTGGCCCAGGTGTGGTGCCCCACCCTGGTCCTGCGCGGGATCGAAGGGGAGCTGGGCAGGGCCGAGGCCCAGGAGATGGTCCGCGTCCTGCCGCGCGGGCAGTACGCGGAGGTGGAGGACGCCGGCCATCTCGTCCACTACGACCGGCCGGAGGGCTGGCGCAGGGCCGTGGAGCCCTTCCTGGAGCAACTGGCCGAGGGATTCCGTGGCGACCGGGAGCCCGTGAGCCCCTGACCCAGGACGCCACGCCCGTGGCCCCGTCGGCCATGACGCCGGATGCTCGGCCCGGGGCCTTCGGTCTCTGATCCCCGATGCCCCGTGGGCCCGTCGGTTCTGGCGCTGGACGCCCGCCCGGGAGCCTGTCGGTCCCTGCGCTCCCTGATGCCCCGCGCTGTGGGCCCGGCCATGACGCCGGATGCTCGGCCCGGGGGTCTTCGGTCCCCGACGCCCCGATGCCTTGTGGGCCCGTCGGTTCTGGCGCTGGACGCCCGGCCGGGAGCCTGTCGGTCCCTGATCTCCGATGCATCGCCCCGTGGGCCCCTCGGCGCGGACGCCGGATGCTCGGCCCGGGGCCTTCGGTCTCTGATCCCCGATGCCCTGTGGGCCCGCCAGTTCTGGCGCTGGACGCCCGGCCCCGGGCCTGTCGGCTCTTGCTCCCCGATGCCCTGCCCCGCCGGCCCCGCCGGCCCCGTCGGCCCCGACGCAGGACGCCCCGCCCAGTGAGCCCATCGGCCCCTGATGCGGAGCGTCCTCGCCCAGCTCGCACGCCGTGCAGCCGCGCATCGTGCAAGCCCTCGGGCGCCGTAAGCCCGCACGCACTCGCAGCCCCTCGGCCCCGTCCCCGTGTGCAGGCCTCGCGGCCCGGTGGCCGAGTGCGGGCCCCTCAGCTCCAGCTGACGTGTGAGGCCCCTCAGCCCTTGCTGACCGCGGCCAGGATCTCCGGCAGCCGGTCCGCCGTACGCGGTGCCGCCAGCCGTACGCCGAGCCACCCGACGAAGGCCCCGTACACCGCGCCCACCGGCAGGACCAGCCACAGCAGATCCTGATGACCCGCCACGTGCAGCCAGACCGTCAGCCCGATCACGGGGCCGCTGATCACCGCGGCCGCGACCATGCCACCGAGGATGGAGATCCAGGCGAGCCCGGCCTGCCCCGGCACGACGTTCTTGAACGCCCCGTCCTGGGGAATCGAGTACGGGAACATCGCCGAGGCCAGCGCGCCGGTCGCCAGCATCGCGCCGAGAAGGGCGAACGACAGCCCCATGACGCCCGGCAGGGCCACCCAGTCCCCGAGCACCGCCGCCGTCACCACCGTCACCAGGACCGTGTACGGCAGGGTGATCAGCAGCAGGGCAAGGGCCCGCGCCCGTAGTTCGACGTAGGCGTCGCGGGCCGAGGAGACCGAAAGCGCCACCATCCAGAAGGCGGAGGTGTCCTGACCGAACTGGTTGTACATCTGCATGCCGAGCATTCCGGCCGCGAAGCACGCGAAGTAGACCGACCCGGATCCCTGCGCCGCGTTGAGCACCGGCACGATCAAGCCGATCGCCAGCGCCGTCACCCAGGACGCCTTGGTCTTCGGATCCCGCACGACGTACCGCAGACTCCGCTCCATCACCGTGCCCGTCCGCCCCTCCGGGAGCAGCGAGAAGAGCCCGGAGCGGTCCGTGCCCGACCGGCCGGCCGACGGTTCGGCGGCGGCGATCGTGGAGCCGTCCGGCGAAGTCATCAGCTTCACCAGGCTCCGCTGCCACAGCCGCATCAGTCCGGCCAGCGCGAGCGCCGAGATCAGCAGCTGCCCGAACGCCGCCACGTACGCACCGTCGGAGGCGGACCCGACCGCCCCCAGGGCCGAGGCCGGCGGCAGCCAGCGCACCACGTCCGCTACCGGTTCGAGCACCGACAGCCCGCCCGCCCGTCCCAGGTGCTGCGCGCCGAAGTTGACGAACTGGATGCCCACCGCGATCACCAGCCCGCTGAGCACCGCGAGGTCGCGGCCCTTGCGCGAGGTCAGCAGCCGGATGTTGGCCGTGACGACGGACCGCGCCAGCGCCGCGCAGACCAGCAGCGTCAGCGGCACCGCGATCACCCCGAACGCCACCGCGGCCGCGCCGTGCGCCACCGCGATCACCGAACCCAGGGCCAGGGTGACGGTGAAGAGCGGCCCGATGCCGATCAGTGACGCCACCAGCAGAGCCCGGATCAGCGGACGGGGCCGCAGCGGCAGCATCACCAGCCGGCTCGGGTCCAGGGTCTCGTCGCCGCTCGGGAAGTAGAGCGGCATGACCGCCCAGCCAAGGGCCACCACCGCGGTCAGCAGCACCGCCACCGTGCCCGCCTGCGCGTGCCCGCGGAGCGCGACCAGGCCGATCACCTGGCCCGCCGCGAGCAGCACGGTCACCACGAGGGACGCCACGTAGGCCGCCCGCCGCCCGGACGACTGGCGCAGTCCGTTGCGCAGCAGCGTCAGCTTGAGCCGTACGAAGACGGGAACGAGGCCCTGGCCGGGGACTGGCGGGACGGCGGAACCCGCCGGGGCGTCCAGCACCGTCATCGGGCACCGCCCAGCCAGTCCAGGGACTCCCCGGTGTCCCGGGCGCCGGCGCCGACCAGTTCGAGGAAGGCGCTTTGCAGGGAAGCGGCCTCGCCGCGTACTTCCGTCAGCGTGCCCTGGGCCCGGATCCGCCCCGCCGCCATGACGGCCACCCAGTCGCAGAGGGACTCTACGAGCTCCATCACATGGCTGGAGAAGACCACGGTCGCGCCGGAGCGCGTGTAGCGCTCGAGCACCCCTCGGATGGTCTGCGCCGACACCGGGTCGACCCCCTCGAACGGCTCGTCGAGGAAAAGGACTTCGGGGTTGTGCAGCAGGGCCGACGCCAGCCCGATCTTCTTGCGCATCCCGGTCGAGTAGTCCACGACCAGCTTGTGCTGTGACCCCGCGAGATCCAGGACGTCGAGCAGCTGGGTGGCACGCTTGTCCACCTCGGCGCCCGGGAGCCCTCGCAACCGCCCGGTGTATCCGAGGAGTTCACGCCCCGACAGCCGTTCGAAGAGCCGAAGGCCCTCCGGGAGCACCCCGATCCGGGACTTCACCTCGACCGGGTCCCGCCACACGTCGTGGCCCGCGACCTCGATCCGGCCCATGTCGGGCCTGAGCAGCCCGGTCACCATCGAGAGGGTCGTGGTCTTCCCCGCGCCGTTCGGTCCCACCAGGCCGACGAACTTGCCCGCGGGAAGCTCCAGGTCGATCCCGGCGACCGCGACCTGTTCCCCGAACCGCTTCCACAGCCCCTCCACCCGCACCGCGGGCGGTGGCGCCGGAGCCACACCCGTCATCTCCGTCCCGCCCGCACTGTCCGCCTGGTCCGGCATGGCACTGCCTTTCGATATCCCCACGTGTGGGGACCACCCTACGAAAGGCGGGCCCGGGAGTCTGCGGCCTCCCGGGCGCAGGCATAGGCGAGCGGACTGATCAGCTCGTCCGCGTCGGGCAGCCACAGGTTGGCCCTGGAGGGGCGGCGGGCCCACTGAACCGCGCCGCGCCCGGCCACCCGGGTGGGCGGCCCGGCCACGTAATCGCCCTCGCCGCGTCCCACCAGGCCGATCGCCCTGGAGTCCCAGCCCAGTTGCCGTACGAGCTCGGGGGCCTTGGCCGCGGCGCCCGGCAGGGCGAAGAACAGCATCCGGCGGTCCGGGGTGCGGGTCACCGGGCCGAGCGTGAGACCCATCCGCTCCATCCTGGCCAGCGCCAGGAATCCGGCTGACTCCGGCACGTCCAGGGCGTCGAAGGTCCGGCCGGCCGGCATGAGGACCGAGGACCCGGGCTGCCTCGACCACATCCGACGGGCCGCGGCGGCGCTGCCCGTCGCCTGGCCCGCCCAGTCCGGCCGGGCCGGGTGGGCTCCGGGGGCGGCGCAGGCGGCGTCACCGCACGAGCAGCGCTCCGTCCCCCCGACGGCCTCCAGCCAGGTGCCCGGGAACACGTCCCAGTGCCGCTCCTGGGCGTACCAGGCAGCGGCCTCGAGCAGTTGTGCACTTCGCTGTTGGGGGACCTGCGCGGCTTCCGTCACTCCGATGGGCTCTTCCACGCCCCACTCAACTACCGGCGCCACCTGGGGTTACGGGCGCACACGAGCCCTTCACGGCGGATCGATCCTGCATGCGGGGCGCACGGATGCACGGCCGGGGGCGCGCGGGAGGACGCGCGTCGATGTGCGGGTAACCCCTTGCAGGACTGTGCCAACTCACCGGCGCTCATACCCGATACAGATGAATATGCGCATTTCCTGTGCCGTGCCGGGCAGTGATGCGTTCACCGAATCACTGCGGTCCCAGGGGGAAATATGGCAGCCAGGCCTCTCGTCGCCCGCCAGCCGAACGAACGGCTCCAGACGCTCATCCAGGAGGCGGCGTGTTCCAACGCCGGCCTCGCACGCCGGGTCAACATGGTGGGGGCGGAGCGGGGGCTCGATCTCCGGTACGACAAGACCTCCGTGGCCCGCTGGCTGCGGGGACAGCAACCACGCGGCAGGGCGCCGGGAATCATCGCCGAGGCGATCGGGCGCAAACTCGGCCGCACGGTCACGATCGACGAGATCGGCATGGCCAACGGCAAGAGCCTGGCATCCGGAGTCGGTCTCCAGTTCGCGCCCACCGTGCTCGGCGCCATCGAGCAGGCCTGCGAGCTGTGGCGCAGCGACGTGGGGCGCCGCGACCTGCTGTCCGGATCGACGGTGGCCGCCTCCGCGCTGGTCGAGCCCAGCCGCGACTGGCTGATCACGGGCGCCGACCCGCAGGTGGCGCGGACGGCCGGCAGCCGGGTCGGCATGCCGGACGTGGCGGCGGTGCGGGCGATGACGGCCGCGCTCATCGACCTGGACCACCGCTTCGGAAGCGGGCATGTGCGGCCCGTTCTGGTGCATTACCTCAACAGCGTGGTGTCCGGGCTCCTTTCGGGCTCGTACCGCGAATCGGTCGGCCGCGAGCTCTTCGGCGCCGTCGCCAGACTCACCGAGCTCGCCGGGTACATGGCCGTCGACACCGGCCAGCCGGGGCTTGCCCAGCGGTACTACATCCAGGCGTTGCGCCTGGCCCAGGCCGCCGGCGATCGGGCGTACGGGGGCTATGTGCTGGCCGCGTCGATGAGCCATCTCGCGGCGCAGCTGGGCAACCCGCGCGAGATCGCCCAGCTGGCACGGGCCGCGCAGGAGGGAGCGAGGGGACGGGTGACTCCGCGGGCGGAGTCGATGTTCCACGCGGCGGAGGCCCGGGGCCACGCGCTGATGGGCGACGCGCGCACCTGCCAGATCGCGGCGGGCCGGGCGCTGGCGGCGCTGGAGCAGGCCGATCCGGAGAAGGGGGACGACCCCGACTGGATCACCCACTTCGACGCGGGATACCTCGCCGACGAACTGGCCCACTGCCACCGGGACCTCGGGCAGGCCGAGCCCGCGGCCCGCCGGGCGAAGGAGGCCCTGGCGGCCCTGCCGGAGTCCAGGACCCGGCGCCGGGGCATCGGACTGGTGCTGCTGGCCGCGGCGCAGGTGCAGCAGCGTGAGGTGGAGCAGGCCTGTCACACGGGGCTGCGGGCGATGGAGCTGCTGAGCACGGTGCGTTCCAGCCGGGGTGCCGAATATCTCGACGACCTCCAGCAGCGGTTCGAGCCTTACGCGGACGAGCCCGCGGTCAGGGAGTTCGGTGCCAGGCTGGAACTCCAGGCCGCCTGACCGGCGGCTCCGGCGAGTTGACCATGAACAGCGCCGTGGCCGCCGCAGGTGTTACCCGCTGTGTGAAGGGGTGGTGAGCGCCATCGGGTGCTTGGCGCCGGGCTCCGGGCACCCGGTAGCGTGAGCCGACGATTCCATAGGTTCACACGTAGGAGTCCCGGTGACGCAGAGCGGACAGGGTGACGAGCGGCAGCTTCCTGCTGTACGGCCCGCGCACGAAGGTGTCGTGCTGCCCGCGGAGGGTGGTGCCCCCTGGAACGCGGGGGGGCCGGCGGGCGGGCAGCCGGACCAGGCCGCCCCCGCCGGCGGGCAGCCGTGGGGCGGGCCCTGGGGGCCGCAGGCCGCGCACCAGGACGGCCCGCCACCGGGGCAGCTGCCACCGGAGCAGCACCAGCAGGGCGCCTACCAGCAGCACGGGCAGTACCAGGAGCCCTCGCAGCAGCAGCACGGGCAGTACCAGCAGCCCCCGCAGCAGCACGGGCAGTACCAGCAGCCCCCGCAGCAGCACGGGCAGTACCAGCAGCCCCCGCAGCAGCAGTACGCGCCCCAGCAGGACCCGTACCAGCAGCAGCCGTACGCCCAGCCACTGCCGCCCGAGGCGGCTCCCACCGGACAGGGCATGGGGCAGGGCGGGGACGCGGACGCCACGCAGTACATCGCGCCCGTCCCCGGCGGAGCCCTCCCCGGAGGGCTGCCGCCCGAGCGCCCGGCGGAGTCCACCCAGTACCTGGGCCGGTCCGCCGAACCCGGGCAGCCGTCCGACGCCGACGCGACCCAGTACATACCCCCGGTACCCGGCGGCGCCCCGTACGGAATCCGGCCCGGTGCCCCGGGCGACCGGCAGCCGCCCGCGGAGTTCGACAGCCTCTTCCGGAGCGAGGAGCCCGCGGGCGCCACGCAGCAGATGCCGCACTTCGCCGCACCCCAGCAGCAGCGGCCCCAGCAGCCGCAGCAGCCCCACCGGAACGCACAGGGCGGCCGGCCGCCCCAGCAGCAGGGCGCCCAGCCCTACGGGTCGGGCCTCCAGGACGGCTACGCGGGGCGGGACACGGACCAGGACGCCGGCGAGCCCCGCAGACGGTCCGCGGCCGTACCGCTCATCGCCGCCGTGGTCATCGGCTGCGCCGTCATCGGGCTCGGGGCCGGCGCCCTGATGAGCGGTGGCGACGACAGTCCGTCGGACGACAAGCAGCCGGTGGCGTCCGGCAGTTCACCGTCCGGTGAGGCGTCGGCCCAGGCGGCCGACCCCGCGAAGCCGCAGGCCGAGGAGCTCGACAAGCTGCTCGCGGACAGCAACAACAGCCGCTCGGCGGTGATCAGCGCGGTCGAGAAGATCAAGGGCTGCCGGGCGCTCGACCAGGCGGCCACCGATCTGACGGGCGCCGCCGCGCAGCGGCGGGACCTGGTGACCCGGCTCGAGGCGCTGAGTGTCGACCAGCTCCCCGGAAACGCCGAGCTCAAGGACTCCCTCACCAAGGCGTGGCAGGCGTCGGCGGAGGCCGACGACCACTACGCCACGTGGGCCGGCCAGGCCAAGAACGACAAGAAGGTCTGCAAGGGCGGCAAGGCCCGCTCGACCGAAGCGACCGCGCAGGCCGGCGCGTCGAGCAGTGACGCCACCATCCAGAAGCGCAAGGCATCTGGACTCTGGAACGAGATCGCGCGGAAGTACGGGCTGACCGAGCACGCTCCCACGCAGCTCTGACGCTGTGGCCTCCGGCTCCCGGTGCCACCGGGAGGCCGGCGGACGCGGGCCGGAGCCGCCCCGTCCATGGGGTGCAGTCGCCCTCCGAGGAGGTGCCTGCCGGTCCGCGTTAGCGGGGCACCCGGTGCGGTCACCCGTCGAAAGGCGCCGGGACACTTCCAGGTGCCGGGTCCGATGGTCTCCACACCGATGCGGCCCGCGCCCCCGCCGAGCAGGCGTCCGTGCGGGATCAGCCGGTCGAGCGGGCGTTCAACAGAGTCTCTGTGACATCCACGAAACCCTTCCGTTCGGCGGTGAGACGCCCGTCGCGGACCACCTGGAAGGTCACCCGCCCATTGACGACGCGCCCGTAGGCCGCCGTGCCGACCAGGTCCTGGAAGCGCCAGCGCAGGGCCGGGGTGAGGCCGCCGGTGTCCACCTCGGTGCCCCGGTTGAGGCTGACGGAGATCCCGCCCGCCGTGATGTCCTGCCGGTCCATCGCCTCGATGACCGCCTTGAGCACGGTGTACGCGATCCAGGTCGTCTGCACGCCCGTGTCCGCCGGGTCGATCCGGTTGTCCCCGAAGGCGTACTTCCGGATCACCTCACGCATCTCGTTCCAGCGGGCGTCACCGGATTCCGGGTACCAGCCGGTGACGAGAGCGCCCTCGAAGGGGCTGTTCGGCCCGCCCGTCCGGTCGATGAGTCCCTGGCCCACGCTGCCGAGCACGGACGAGATCCGCACTCCGCTGTCCTCGGGTTCGAGCCGGCGGAAGGAGTCGAAGAACGTCTCCGTGCCCTGGCCGAGCACCGCGGTCACACAGCCGTCACCGGTCCTGTCGAGGGCCTTGGCGGCCTCGGCGTCGTACGACGTGGCCGCCTCGGACGCGCTGATGTCGTAGGACGCCGGGCGGTCGCTCCGGCTGAGGCTCGTGTCGAGGAGGCCGGGCATGGAGTCGCCGACCAGGGTGTTGGGGCGTACGAGTGTGACCCGCTCGCAACTGGCGGCCAGCTGCTCGCCGTTGCCCGCCACCAGCGCAGGCTGGCCGCCGTTGACCGGGTAGGAGAGATAGCTGGTGAACTCGTCGGCGGAGGCGCCGTACCCACCGATGTACGGGATGCCGGCGGACTCCAGTGGAGCCAGGAAGGCCCGTCCGTGCCGGCTGTACGAGCCCACGACCGCTGCCACGTTCTCGTCGGCCGCCCGCCGGGCGCACTTCGACGCCCCGGCCGCGTCGTCCTGTTCGTTGCAGGTGAGGACCCGGAGCTCGTGGCCGTCGATCCCGCCCTTCTCGTTGATCCAGCGGGCGTAGGTCCGCGCCATGGCCGGCATGCCCGCCATGTTCACGGTGTCGGCCCCGGTGGTGTCGGGAGCCCAGGTCATCACGGTGACGGCCTCCCTGGAGCCCCCCGAGACTCCAGGGAGTGCACCGCAGCCGGATATCAGCAGCGCCCCGGCCGCCACCGATGTGAAGAGCTTGCAGGGGCGGGGGGAGGTGAGGCGTCGCCATCCGGTCATGGTCATGAACTGTTGCGGTTCACGGGTAACGCCACAGTGTGCTGTCGTCAACGGACAGTGACGTGGAGGTGAATTGCGGGGGGCCGCGCACGGCCGCCGGGAGGGAACGTACGATCGGCAACCGTGCAGCAAGGTTCGGAGAACACTTCCCGTCGCGGCCGTCGCTCCTCCACCATGGGCGGCATGCCGCTCAACGACATGCCCTGGTGGCGCTGGCGCAGCAACGTGCGCTCGGCGCTGCACATGCTCTCCGACCCCGTCTTCCACCAAGAGTGCTGGCTGGCCGGCCGGGAGGGGTACGGCGACATCACCGACGCCGTGTACCGCCTGGTCGAGGACACCTGGCTGGACAACTGGTCCGCCGAGAAATACGTGGGGACGATCTTCCGGGACTCCGCCGAGGCCGCCCTCGTGGACGTCGCCGCCCTGCGGGTGCTGCGCATCATGCACCAGATAGGCGCCGACGCCCCGGTCTCCGCCTACCTGGAGCACCCGGGCTGGCAGGAGGCGGTCGTGGCCGCCCGCGAGGCCCATGTGATGCTCGCCACAAACGACGCGGAGGACCCCGACACCCCGCCCCGCTCCCTGGACGTGCTCCGCATCATGACCAGATCGGCGTGAGCGCCGGGCGGTGTGGCACCCTGACGGGATGACCGCGCCGCAGCCCGCCGAATCCGTATCCGCTGCCTCGGACCCCGCCTCCGAGCAGTACGTCCTCACGCTCTCCTGCCCCGACAAGCAGGGCATCGTGCACGCCGTGTCGAGCTATCTCTTCATGACCGGCTGCAACATCGAGGACAGCCAGCAGTTCGGCGACCACGACACCGGTCTCTTCTTCATGCGCGTCCACTTCTCGGCGGACGCCACCGTCACCGTGGACAAGCTGCGCGCCAGCTTCGCCGCGATCGGGGACTCCTTCCGGATGGAGTGGCAGATCCACCGGGTGAGCGACCGGATGCGGATCGTGCTGATGGTCAGCAAGTTCGGGCACTGCCTCAACGACCTGCTGTTCCGCTCCCGCACCGGTGCCCTGCCGGTCGAGATCGTGGCGGTCGTCTCCAACCACACCGACTTCGCCGAGCTCGTCGCCTCCTACGGCGTCCCCTTCCGGCACATCCCTGTGAACAGGGAGAACAAGCCGGAGGCCGAGGCGCAGCTGCTGGAGCTGGTCCGCGGGGAGAACGTCGAACTCGTCGTCCTGGCCCGCTACATGCAGGTGCTCTCGGACGACCTCTGCAAGCAGCTGAGCGGCCGGATCATCAACATCCACCACTCCTTCCTGCCGAGCTTCAAGGGCGCGAAGCCCTACCACCAGGCCCATGCGCGTGGTGTGAAGCTGATCGGTGCGACGGCGCACTACGTGACCGCCGACCTCGACGAGGGACCGATCATCGAGCAGGAGGTCGAGCGCGTGGGGCACGGCGTCACGCCGGACCAGCTCGTCGCCGTCGGACGCGACGTCGAGTGTCAGGCGCTGGCCCGCGCCGTCAAGTGGCACGCGGAGCGGCGCATCCTGCTCAACGGCCGCCGCACGGTCGTCTTCCCGTAGGACCCGGCCTACAGCCGGCTGAGGGAGGCCGCGGCGAACAGCACGTCGCGGATCGCCTCGCGGTCACCCTCCTGACCGGCCGCTGCTTCGACGGGCGGCACGTGCCCGGCGACCAGCCGGCAGAACTCCACCCCGTCGAGCGCCACCTGCGCGACCGTGTGGGCGGGGGAGCCGAGGGCGGCCGGTGAGTCCAGCGCGATGTACCAGTCGCCGCCGCCGCGGCCCTCGACCTCCAGGTGGAGGGAGCGGCCCGGGGACCCGGCGGTGACCAGATGCCGGGCCGGTGCGGCCAGTCCCGCGCGGCGGCGCCCGGCCAGGGTGGCGGGCAGCAGCCGGGCCGCCAGGTCGATCATCCGGTGGAGATGCGCGGCGGCGGGCGGCTCGTACGGGTAGTCCACCGCGTCCGCGATGTCACCGCCGTGCACCCAGCACTCGAAGGCCCGCTCCAGGAGCGAGTCCTGCAGCGGGAGGGCGAAGTCGCCGTACGGCACGGAGAGCTCCGCGACACCGCGGCCCGCGAACGACACCGTGCGGACGAGGGAGTGGCTCTGGTCACGCCACGGCTCCCGCACGGTCCGGGTGAGCGGCCGGAAGGCTGCCGACCAGTACGTCTCCGTGCGCGCGGTCGGTGTCGGCGGGGAGTCGGCGCCCTTCCCGAGCGGGTCGTCCAGACCGAGCACCTTGGACACCAGGCCGTCGACGGCCGTCAGATGCCCGATCACCCCGGCGACCGTCGTCCTGCGGTTCACCTGGCGGTCGTCCTCGAACCACTTCAGCCGTACCGGCGCGTGCCACTCCGAGTCGCCGATGTCCCGCAGCAGGGCGTCGAGCCGCGCGGTCTCCGCGTCGTACGGCTCGGCCCACGAAGGGACGGGGATGCGCGCGGGGCGCCGGCCCAGACATCCCTCCAGCACCCGGGACCGGAGCATCGGGTCCAGGTCGAGGGTGCCGTCGGTGTGCAGCAGGCCCACGGCGTCGCGCAGCCGCAGCGCCTCGTCGGCGCACCGCGCACAGGAGGTGAGGTGCTCCTCCACCGCAACGGTCTCATCGGCGGAGCAGGCGGCCAGCGCCCAGGCACCGAGGAGGGACTTCAGCACCTTGTGAGGGAGCGGCGGAGCAGGCGGTTCAGGCGGATCCGGTGGTTCGGGAGGCTTCGGCGGTTCGGGAGGTTCCGGGGGCTCCGAACCCCCGGGCCTGACCGGAGGCAGCTGCTCCTGGTCGTCCGCGGCCGCCCGCGGTCCCGGTATGCGCCGCTCGACCGGCTGGTCCCCGTCGCGGCCGCCGCCATGTCCCCCGTTCACGGTGTCGGCCCGTATCCGGGTGGCGCCGAGTCCGCCGACGGCCGGATGTTCGCGGTGGAGAGCAGCTGAAGGCCGAGGCGCAGCCTGCGCCGGGCCTCGTCCCCGGTGACGCCGAGGTCGGCGGCGGTCTGCCGGTAGTCCCGCCGCTGGACGTACGCGAGCTCCAGCGCGGCACGCAGCGACGCGGGCATGGAGGCGACGATGTAGTCGGCGCGAGCCGCGGCGGTCGCCTTGAGCACCCGGTGCTCCAGCTCCTCGGCCCCCTCGTCCGCCTCCGCGGACCCGGCGCCGCCGTGCGTGCCGCGGAGCCGCTGTACGGACTGGCGGTGGGTGAGCCGTGCCACCCAGGAGCGCATGGAGCCGTGCTTGGGGTCGTACGCGCCGGGGTTCTCCCAGACGTAGCCGAAGACCTCGCGCGTCACCTGGTCCGCGGCGTCCTCGTCGTCGAGCATGCGGTGGGCCTGGCTGTGCACGAGGGCCGCGAACCGGTCGTAGAGCTCGCCGAGGGCCGCCGCCTCGCCACGCGTCAGCCGCTGCTGCATCCGGCGGTCCCAGCGCGGTGGTGCGTCCTTCGCCATCGAGCCCCCAGCCCTGTGCCTCTCGTCACGTCGAATGTAGTCGGCGGCATGGCCGGGGCACGTACCTTTCCGGCAAGTACGTCCCTTGAGTGGCGCCGGATGATAATGAATGCTTCACCCCTTGCCCTTTCCTGATCGCGTAAACGATCCTGAAGTGATCATTTCTGGACGGACCCTGAGCCAGGCCGGTGGGTGGAAGAGCGTTTCACCGGCGGGCGATGCGGGCAGCCGCGAGGGGGAACGGAAACTTCCGGATCCTCCGGAGCCCCCGGGACGAGAGGCCGAGTCGCGTGACGCTGAAGGTGTACGAGACCGAGCAGGACGCGTGGACCGTGCTGCGGATCCACGGCGAGCTCGACCTCGTGAGCTCACCCGTCGTGCGCCAGTCCGTCCACGGGGCGGTGGCCGCGGGACAGCACGACGTGGTCCTGGACCTCTCCGGCGTCCTCTTCTGCGACTCCAGCGGCGTGGGCGTCCTGATCGCCAGCCGTCGCCTCATGAAGTCCTGCGGCGGCCGGCTGAGGCTGATCCTCCCGGCCCGCGGCGCGGTCGACGGCTCACACGTCAACAAGGTGCTGGGCGCCCTGGGCGTACGCCGGCTCTTCGACGTCTACCCCGACGCTGACGCCGCCACCGACGACGAATCCCGGCCGCTCACCGCGTGACACGCCGGTCCGGCGCGAGGTTGTCACACCACTGATGGGAGTTGGTGACACGTGACCCCTCTCGGCGTCGTACGCTCCCCGCATGGACAGCGCAGAGTACGAGCGCAAGATCGCACACCGCTTCGCCGCCTTCGACCAGGACGGCAACGGCTACATCGATCGCGCCGATTTCAACGCCGCCGCGGCCCGTCTGCTCACCGAGTTCGGCACGACGGCCCGCTGCGACCGGGGCCAGTCGCTCTACACGGGTGCCGAGGCCTTCTGGCAGGGCATGGCGGGCATCGCCGACGTGGACGGGGACCAGCGCGTCACCCGCGAGGAGTTCGTCGGCGGGGCCGTCAAACGGCTACGTGACAACCCGGATCGCTTCGCGGAGATCGCACGGCCCTTCCTGCGCGCGGCGATCGCCGTCGCCGCCGGCGCGGACCCCGAGGGCACCGTGACCGCCCCGGTCGCAGCGGTGGAGCGGGCCCTGCGGGTGCTGGGCGCGGCGGACGACATCGCGAGCGTCGCGGCCAGGAGCCTGGACACGGACCAGGACGGCCGGATCGCCGAGGCGGAGGCGGTCGCCGCCTTCTCCGCGTACTTCACCGTGATCGAGCCCGACGCGTAGTGCCCGTGGGCCGGGCCGGGGACCGGCCTCGGGCCGGGGACGTGACCGGGCAGGGGACTTACCGGCCGGGGACGTGACCGCGCCGGAGTAGCGACCGCGCCGGAGTAGCGACCGGGCGGGAGAAGCGGCCGGCCCGGAAACGCCATGTGCCCGAAGACGTTGTCGCCGGGCCGCAGAGGAAGCCCCCCGTCCGGCCCCGGAACGCACCCCAGGGGTCGGCGCCGACGGTGGGACGCGCGTCAACACGCCGGACGCGATGAGCAGTTCGTGCCCTCCCTCGGTCCCGTCCGGAGTGCGTCCGGGCCGGGACCCGGTGCCGGGGCCCGGGCAGTCGTGGCTGACCGGAGGTGTGCGGACGGCGTTTCGCGGGTGACGCAGCGCATCCGGATTGAGGGTGTGCCCCGGGGGCGGCCCGTGACCGGGCGGAGTCATCGGCCCGCGCTCGGGTACGCTCCGTTGGATGCGAGTGGCACTGGAACCGGAGGATCCGGATGTGGCCCCTGTGGCCGCCCCGGGCGGTGCGCGGTGTCCTGCTCGCGGCCCACGGAGCTGCGACGGGCTCCCCGGGGGCACGGTCCCCGGGGTGGTGGCGCGCTTCTGTTCGACTCCTCGCAGCACGCGTCGCACAGTATGGACCACGCGTACTCCTTCGCGCTGGAATATGCCCGAAGCGCTTGTTGCGGTGACTGTACGTCAACCATGCTGTCTCGCACGGGAGTCACGTTCCGTGACCCTGAGGAGGCGCGAGGCGATGTGTCCGCCGGTTCGGATGGTGTGAGCGGTGCAGGTGCTTCAGGTTCAGCTGGAGGTCGGGCCGGATCCCGCAGAGGTGGGGCGGGCCCGCAGATGGGCGCGGTCCCGGCTGATCGGGTCCGGGATGGAGGACGACGAGCCGCTCGCGGAAACGCTCATCCTGCTGATCTCGGAGCTCGTCACCAACGCGGTGGTCCACACGGGCTGTCCGGCGGTGCTGCGGATGCTGTTCGGCCCGGCGAATCCGACCGGTTCGGCGGGGACGGTGCGGGTCGAGGTCGCCGACACCAGCTGCCGTCCGCCCCAGCCGCGTCACGCGGAGGGTGAGGACACCGGCGGACGTGGCCTGGAGCTGGTGGACGGCCTGGCGGACCGCTGGGGCTGGCAGCCGGAGGGCGCCGGCAAGCGGATCTGGTGCGAGATCGACCGGAGCGGCCCGGTGATGCTCCCGGTGATCCAGGAGCAGCCCGGCGACCGTGCCCGGCTCTGAGGGGACGCTCAGCGTTTCGCGGCCGCCGACGACCGGAACGTCCGCCGGTAGACGGTGGGCGACACGCCCAGTGCGGCCTGTACGTGCTGCCGCAGGGAGGTGGCCGTGCCGAAGCCGGCGTCCCGTGCCACCTGGTCGACCGACAGGTCCGTGGACTCCAGCAGTTGCCGCGCCCGCTCCACCCTCTGCCGGGCCAGCCACTGACCCGGGCTGATGCCGACCTCCTCGCGGAAGCGGCGGGTGAAGGTGCGCACGCTCATCGACTCCTGCCGTGCCATGTCGCTCAGCAGGATGGGCTCTTCCAGCCGCCCCAGCGCCCAGGTCCGCGCCGCCGTCGTCGTGGCGAGCCCCGCCTCGGGCATCGGACGACGGATGAACTGGGCCTGACCGCCGTCGCGGTGGGGAGGGACGACGGTACGGCGGGCGACGTCGTTGGCGACGGCGGTGCCGTGGTCGCGCCGCACGATGTGCAGGCACAGATCGATCCCCGCGGCCACACCGGCCGAGGTCAGGACGTCCCCGTCGTCGATGAACAGGACGTCCGGGTCGACGCGGATCTCCGGGAAGAGCCGCTGGAAATGGTCGGCCGAGGACCAGTGGGTGGTGGCGGGGCGCCCGTCCAGGCGCCCGGCGGCGGCGAGGACGTAGCCGCCCGTGCAGATGGAGACCAGCCGGGTCCCCGGCCTGATGTACGCGAACGCGGCGGCCAGCTCTCCCGTCAGTCTGCCCTCCTCGTACACGGGGCCGAGTTCGTAGGAGGCGGGCACGACGACCGTGTCGGCGGTGGCGAGTGCGTCGGGGCCGTGCTCGACCATGATGCTGAAGTCGGCGTCGGTGCGGACCGGGCCAGGCGGGCGGACGGAGCAGGTCACGACGGCGTAGAGCTTCTCGCCCGTGCCGGGGGCCTCCGCTCTCTGCGCGCGGCCGAAGATGCGCTGCGGGATGCCCAGTTCGAATGGGATCACTCCGTCAAGGGCGAGCACGACGACACGGTGGCGCATCTCGACTCCTGCTCTGCCACGGATTGGGCGCTACCCGGCGCCGCCTGATAGACGTACCGGCCATGAAGAGAAAGCAGACGGGCGGCGCATCCATTCCCCGGGACGTCGCCGTTCGCGCGACGGCCGCCGCGGCGGCGCTCGTGACCGTGGCGTCGGGCCTCGGTGTCCGCTCGGCGGCCGAGGGGGACGTCGCGAAGTACGCGGGTGACGCCCTCTACACCGTGCTGATCCACGCCCTCGTGGTCCTCCTCCTGCCCAGGGTCCGGCCGTCGAGCGCCGCGGGCGCCGCGCTGGCCCTGAGCTGGGCCGTGGAACTGGCCCAGCTCACGGGCGTCCCGGCCGAGCTGGCGCGGCAGAGTGCGGTGGCACGGCTGGTGCTGGGCTCGACGTTCAACGCCCCGGACCTCTTCTGGTACGTGGTGGGCGCGGCCCTGGCCTGGGCCGTCCACAGCCGGCTGCCGTCCGGGCGCTCCCTCGCACCGGCCTGATCCGGTGGCCCGATTCCTGCGAAGGGTGTCTGTCCAGCCACTCGTCCGGGGGCTGCCGCCGGACGGATGCTGATCGGCGTGACCCAGACAACCGACAGCGCGACGATCGAGAGCGCTCCCCGCCGCCGCTCCCGTCCGCGGATACACCGTGCGTGGATCGTCGCCGCCGTCACCTTCGTGACGATCATCGGCGGCGCGGCCTTCAACTCCCTGCCCGGCCTCCTCATCGAGCCCCTCAACGCGAAATTCGGCTGGACGTACGGCGAGATCGGTCTCGCGGTCTCCCTCGACATGGCGCTGTACGGCCTGACCGCGCCCTTCGCCGCGGCGCTGATGGACCGGTTCGGGATCCGCCGGGTCGTGGTCGTCGCGCTCAGCGCGGTCGCGGCCGGGGCGCTGGCGAGCTACTGGATGACCGAGGTCTGGCAGCTGATGCTCTACTGGGGCCTCCTCGTCGGCCTGGGCACCGGCTCGATGGCCATGGCGTTCTCGGCGACCGTCACCAACCGCTGGTTCGTCGCCCGCCGCGGCCTGGTCACCGGGATCCTGACGGCGGCCGGGGCGTCCGGGCAGCTGGTCTTCCTGCCGCTGTGTGCCTGGATCGTCGACGAGCACGGCTGGCGGCCGGCCACGGTGACGGTCGCGCTGGCGGCGCTCGTCGTCGTCCCGTTCGTCTGGCTCCTGATGCGGGACCACCCGGCCGACGTGGGCCTCGCCCCGTACGGCGGCGCGTACGTGGAGAAGCCGGCACCGGTGACGGGCGCCGCGAGCCGCACGGTGCGCGTCCTGTTCGACGCGGCCCGCACGGGCCCGTTCTGGCTGCTGGCAGGCTCGTTCGCGATCTGTGGCGCCTCCACGAACGGCCTGATCCGCACCCACTTCGTGCCCTCGGCCCATGACCACGGCATGGAGATCACGGCGGCGGCGTCACTGCTGGCCGTCATCGGTGTCTTCGACATCATCGGCACGATCTTCAGCGGCTGGCTCACGGACCGCTTCGACGCCCGCAGACTGCTCGCCGTCTACTACGCGCTGCGCGGGGTCTCGCTGTTGTTCCTGCCGATGCTGATGGCCCCGACGGTGCAGCCGTCGATGGTCTTCTTCATCGTCTTCTACGGACTGGACTGGGTCGCCACGGTTCCGCCGACCCTCGCCCTGTGCCGGGAGCAGTACGGCGAGGACAGCGCGATCGTCTTCGGATGGGTCCTGGCCTCGCACCAGGTGGGGGCCGCCCTGGTGGCGTTCCTCGGCGGGGTGGCCCGGGACGTGACCGGGTCGTACGACGTGGTCTGGTACGCCTCGGGCGCCCTGTGCGCGACGGCTGCCCTGATGGCCCTGGTGATCCGCCGCGGACAGACGGACCGGCCGAAGACCTTGTCCGGCCCCGCCTGACCGACGCCCTGGACAGGCCGCTACGGTGCCCTTCTTCGGCGGACGGGGTGGGGCGTATGCGGAAAACGGGGTCCCCCGAGGGGACAGGGTCCGACGGCACCGCGGGCATGCTGGTGTGTGCCGCGCAGACGGGGGCCCTGCTCGCCGGTTTCATGGTCGTGCAGTTCGGCCGGACCGACGAGTACGGGAGACCGCCCGGGGCGCCGCTCGGGCTCCTGTGCCTCCTCGTGTTCGCTCCACCTCTCCTGCTGTTCCTCGGGGCGGTGCACACCTTCGTCATGACGATGCCGGCCGACCTCCTGGCGCGGGCGGCCGCCCGCCGTGCGAACGGGGCGCTGTGGCAGTGGCAGTGCGGATGCGTCCTCGCGCTCGGCGCGGTGTACGCGGCAGCGCTCGCCGCGGCCGGTGCCCCGTACCTGTACTCCTGGGCCTCGGTATCGGCGAGTGTCGTCCTGCCGCTGCTGGGCGTCGCGTGGTTCCACAGGGGTGAGCGGCGGCGGGGGAGGCCGTACAGCAGGGGCGATGTGTGGTTCCGGGTGCTGCCCGCCGGGTTCCTGCTCGCCGTGACCGCCGTGGTGGCCTGCGGGGTCGCGCTCGCCACCGGAGCCGTCGGCGCCTACGAGGCCCCGCACCCCGCGCAGGAGGCCATGCCCGGTGTCTGGACGAGCGAGGAGGGAGGGGCCGAGGTCCGCCTCCAGGAGGGCGGCGGGGCTGTGTTCTCGGGGGTTCCGTACGAAGGCTGGGAACAGGAGGGCAGTTGCGACGGCACGGGGACGTGGCGTTACGTTCCCACGGACGGCGCCACCGGAGGGACGGTCGAATTCGATGTCGTCGGAGAGGACTGCCCGCTCGGGACGTGGACGGTGGGCGGCACCGACGAACGGCTGGAGCTGTACGCCCTGTTCGGCGATCCGGACGCCGGGGACGTCCGGATCCTCGTCAAGCAGGCGGCCGGATGAGGCCCGTGGTCCCGCCCGTCAGCCCGCCTTCGCGAGACGGGCGGCTATCTTCCGTGCGTCCAGGGCGATTTCGCGGAGCATGCCGCTGATCGGGTTGGTGAAGCCGGTGAAGTAGAGGCCTGGCGCCCCGTCCGGGGTCCGGGCGCCGTGCACCACGGGGCGGCCCCTGTGGTCCAGTACGCCGAGGTGGCCGGCCAGGCCCTCCAGGGCGCGTTCGTAGCCGGTCGCCGCGACGACCGCGTCCGGGGTGATCCGCGTTCCGTCGGCAAGCACCACGGCGTCCGCGTCGAAGGACTCGACCGCTGCCACGGGCACCACCCGGCCGCTCTTCACCGCGCTGATCAGCCCGACGTCCTGGACGGGGATCGAGCCCTCCCTGACCCGGGAGTACAGGCCGGTGTCCGGGCGGGGGAGCCCCTGTGCCGCGAGGTCGGGGACGGAGACGCGGCACATCAGACGGCCTGCCGCGTCGACGAGACGGACCGGCAGCCTGCGGACCATGACGGCGGTCGCCTGGGCCGGCCAGCCCGCCGTCGAGCGGCGCACGATGTGCGGGGTCGTGCGGACCGCGATCCGCACCCGGGAAGCGCCGCCCTCGATCAGGTCCACGGCTATCTCCGCGCCGGTGTTGCCGATGCCGGCGACGAGGACGTCCCTGCCGGCGTACGGGGCCGGGCTGCGGTAATCCGCCGCGTGGACCAGTTCGCCGGTGAAGCCCTCGCGGCCGGGCCACACGGGGATCCTCGGGGTGTGGTTGAAGCCGGTGGCCACCACCACCGCCCGCCCGGTCAGCACCCGGCCGCCCGTCGCGCTCAGCTGCCATCCCCCGTCGCCGGTCCGGTCGATCCGGGAGACCTCGACGCCCGTCACCACCTCCAGCTCGTGGTGCTCGGCGTACTTGTCCAGGTAGCGCACCATGTCGTCACGCGACACCCAGCGCCCGAACCCGCGGGGCATCGCCAGCCCGGGCAGGGCGGACCAGCGGCGGGTCGTGTGGAGGTGCAGCCGGTCGTAGTGGCGCCGCCAGGAAGACCCCACGCGGTCGGACTTCTCCAGCACCACCGCCCGTACGCCCTGTTCCCGCAGGGCCGCGGCGGTGGCGAGGCCGCCCGGGCCGCCACCGATCACATAGACCGGCCGGCCGTCGGTGCGGTCGACGGAGGCGGGAAGGGCTTCACCGGGAACGGGGGTGCTTTCGGGCATGGTTCGGAGCGTAATGGGACATGGACATGATGGGTCCCGGTTCGGGTGGGAATCGGTTGCGAAATGATCACGGGCCGCGTGACGACCCCCGGCCGGAGCCCCCGTCGCCTCAGAGGCCGGGCGCGCCCCACACCGGGAACCAGCGTGAGAGGTCGCCCTCCACCCGGAGGTCGTCGCCGAGCACGGCCCTCACCTGTAGCTCCAGCTGGTTGTCCCGCTTCTCGCCGCCGCCCGGAGCGGGGGCGAACGGATAGAAGGTGCCCCGCTTGTAGAGGTAGACCAGCGCCAGCGGGCGCCCCTCCGGATTCCGGAACCCGATCATCGAGCACAGCAGATGCGGGCCGAAGCCGCCGTCCTGGAGCAGGGTGTTGACCGCGTGCAGGTCGTTGACCAGGGCGGCCGTGTCGCCGGGTTCCTGTCGGGCGAGCAGCCACGTGTACCCGTAGGTGTCCCGGCCGAACTCGACCGGGATGCCGCCCCGTTCCGTGTCCGCGTCGAGCAACTCGCGTACGTCCTGCCGGATGCGGGCGAACGTGCCGCCCTCCACCCCCGCGAAGCACACCGAACCGAGTCCCGTCGGCGTGAAACCGGTGCCCGCCTGGAGCGTCAGCGCGGCGGACGGCACGGCGAAGAGCTGGTCGAGGTCGGGGCGGACCGGTTTCCTGCGCCCCAGGATGCTGTCGAGCAGGCCCACGGAAGCTCCTTACGGGCGGGACAGGCCGGCGGAGATGCGCGCCAGCTGGTCCAGGCGCTGTTCGAGGGTCGGGTGCGAGGAGAGCAGCCGGCCCAGGCTCTCCTTGGCGGCGAAGGCGGGCACGAAGTAGAACGCGTTGTACGGCTCCGCCTTCCGCAGGTCCTCCGTCGGGATCCTGGCCATCTGGCCGCTGACCTTGGTCAGGGCGGAGGCGAGCGCGGACGGGCGGCCGGTGAGGAGTGCGGCCGTACGGTCGGCGGACAGCTCGCGGTAGCGGGAGAGCAGCCGGGTCAGCAGGAAGCTCAGGGCGTACACGACCGCGCTGATCAGCGGGATGAGCATGACGATGACGCCTGCGGGGTCGTTGCCCCGGCTGTTGCGGGCGAAGCCGCCCCACAGGGCCACCCGGGTGACGATGCCGGCGAGGACCCCGAGGAACGACGCGATCGTCATCACGGCCACATCGCGGTGCGCGACGTGCGACATCTCGTGGGCCAGGACGCCTTCGAGTTCCTCGGGCTCCAGTCTGCGCAGCAGCCCGGTCGTGGCGCACACCAGGGCGGTCTTCTCGCTGCGGCCGGTCGCGAAGGCGTTCGGCACGTCGCTCTGCGCGACGGCCACCCGGGGCTTTGACATGTCGGCGAGGGCGCAGATCCGGTCGATCGCCCCGTGCAGCTCCGGTGCCTCCTGCGGGGTGACCTCCCGTGCGCCCATGCCGTACGCCGCGATGCGGTCGCTGAACCAGAACTGGGCGATGAACATCCCGCCCGTGACCACCAGGATGATGGGCCAGGCCCCGCGCAGGACGGCCAGCAGCACACCCACCAGGACCACGTACAGCAGCCCGATGAAGAACATCGTGCTCACCATGCGGGTGGTCAGGCCGCGGTCCGGGGCGTAACGGGAACGGGTTCGTGCCATGGGTGCCTCCAGCAGCTCACCTGACTCCCATAGTGCTCCTTTCCGGCGGAAACAGTGTGAAAGGGGGTTCAGGGCCAGAGGAGCTCGCGGGTCCAGCCCGCACCGTCCCGGCGGTAGCGGAGCCGCACGTGCCGCCGCCGGCCGTCCCCCTGGAAGAACTCCACCTCCCGCGGCTCGACCACGTAGCGCGTCCAGGTCTCCGCCTCGGTGTCGGGCTCCGCCCGCGCGCGCTCCCAGGCCGCCTCGGAGGCCCGTACGAGGTCCGCGTGTGCGGGCAGCACCTCGCTCTGCGACCCGGTCAGTGCGGCGGCCAGCGCGCCGGTGGACCTGGCCCGCAGATCGGCCCGGCTCTCCTCGCGGCTCGCGGGGACCGCGGTACCCCGTACGCGCACCTGGCGGCCCTGGGCGGGCCAGTAGAAGCCGAGCGCGGCGTACGGCCGGGCGGCGAGCTGGCGGCCCTTCGCACTGGTGGCGTGGGTGGCGAAGTGCCAGCCGCGCTCGTCGGCGTCGTGCAGCATCAGCGTGCGCACGTCGGGCCGGCCGTCGGCGTCCGCGGTCGCCAGGGTCATGGTGTGCGGTTCCGTCTGCCCGGCGGCCACCGCCTCGGCGAACCAGGTGTGGAAGAGGGGGAGGGGAGCGGCGGGTGCTGCGGACGGGTCGAAGACGGGGAGGGGTACGTCCCAGACGCGCTGCGCGTGGAGCAGGTCGCGGAAGTCCTTCTGTGCATCGCTCATGGGTCCATTCCACAGCGTTCCGCGCAGGTGCGGAAACGCCGAGGGCGGACCACGGGGGTGGTCCGCCGCCGGTGAGACAGGACGTGGGGAGCGACGGAGGGTGCGGCGCCCGGCGCGTGCGGGGGAGCGCGGTCGGCGCCTACCTGGACGGCTTCTTGCCGGTGATGCCGAGGTGGACCAACAGGGCCAAGTTCGGGCGGAGTTCGGCTTGCTTCACGCCCCAGGTGGTGAAGCCCTTCTGGTGGGAGGCGACCCCCGCCAGCATGACCACCAGGGAGCCGGCCACCGCGGCGGGGCTGACGTCCTTGTCGACCTTGCCCTTGGACTGGAGTTCCTTGACCGCGTCCGTCAGGGAGCTGGTGACCGAGTTCAGGACCTTCATACGGATCTTGTAGAACCGCTTGTCACCCTCGGCCGCGCCGAGATCGACGACACGCAGGATCGCGTCGTGACGCCGCCAGAAGTCGAGGAATCCCTCGACGAGTTCCTCGGAGGACTGCCAGCCTGCCTTGCCGACCCAGGAGCGGCCGCCGACCAGTTCGGTCAGTCCGGTACCTTCCTTGGCCATTTCTTCCGCGAGTTCGAGAACCGCGCCCTCGACATCGGGGAAATACTGGTAGAAAGTCGCGGGTGAAGTCCCCGCCTTCCGGGCCACGTCGATGACTTTGACGTCCCGGTACGGCGAGGAGCTGAGCATCTCGCTGAGGCAGTCGAGCAGCTTCTGCCGCGTCGCCTGACCTCGCCGACCAGCCACGCGGCCGTCGACGGTGCGTACTTGTCCTGTCATGCCGTCAGCTTACCGAGGGGTGATCCGGGCGCTATCTGGCCGACTGCAAATGGGGAACGCCTCAGTGCGGGCGGGGTGTACGGCGCAATTCCCGGTGGTGCTGATCCGCTTTTCCACGGGGCGAAGGCGTTTATGGAATTGCTCTTCTCCCCGCACATGAGGCCTCCTGGTGCGATGTTGTTATCAACAGCCTGTGGATAACTTCGGTGGACAACCCGCGTCCACGCGGGTCGCTGGACCTTCACGATTCGGGCAAAGGTTCTATTCGGGCCCTCGGGGCGCGCCATGGGGCCCCTGACGTTACGTTGGATGTGACGGGCGTCACGGCTGCCCCGGTCGCGGTCCACAGTGATCCACGGTGCCACCGCCGCGGCATCGTCGAGGCGCCTGCCCGGCCTCCGCGACCTCACAGCGACGGAAGGACCGGGCCATGGCCGCATTCGCGCAGTCCGCGCCGTGCTGGGTGGATGTGCAGCTCTCCGACCTCGAGGCGGGCAAGCGCTTCTACGGAGGGCTCCTCGGCTGGACCTTCCACGCGGGTGACGGCATGCCCTTCGCCGATGCGTACAGCGACGGCGAACTGGTTGCCGCGCTGGCCGCCAAGCAGGACGGCCGCATGCCCACGACCTGGGGCGTCTACTTCTCGACCGACGACATCCTCGCCACCGTCGCCCTGATCAGGAAGGCGGGCGGGCAGGTGATCACCGATCCGGTACGCGCGGGCGGGGCCGGGGTCCTCGCGCAGGCCGCCGACCCCGGCGGTGCTGTCTTCGGCCTGTGGCAGGCCGGTGAGCGCGCCGGCTTCGAGAAGCGGAACGCGCCCGGTGCCTTCTGCTGGACCGAGGTCCACACCCGGCAGCCCGAGCGTGTGGACGCCTTCTACGAGGCGGTCCTCGGATTCCAGGGGACCGACATCGAGCTGCCGGGCGACGACGGCACGGCTGAGCCCTTCCGCATGTGGTCCCCCGCCGGGACCGAGCCGGGCGAGGACACCGCGGTCGGCGGGCGCGCGGTCATCGAGGAGGCGATCCCCGCGATGCTGCCCAGCTACTTCCTGAACTACTTCGCCGTCGCCGACTGCGACCGCGCCGTGGAGACCGCCGTACACCTCGGTGGCCGGATCAAGTCCCCGTCCCAGGACATCCCGTACGGGCGGACGGCGGTCCTCCAGGACGACCAGGGTGCGGCTTTCGCCGTACTCCAGCCGACCGAGCTGTTGCCGTAGCCGTCCCGCAGGTGTCCTGAAAGGGATGGAGTGCCACACAACACCCCGACTCGCCCCCGGGTTCGCAACCAGGGCCCGGGACAGGAAGAATCAGGGTGCGCACCGCCAAGTGGTGCCCAGTGGTGAGACGCTGCACAGGGCGGGAATTCGCGGGCTTCTGTTCTTGAGGTCCGTACGGGGAGGTGGCAGGCAAGTGGAGCAGCTGACGCAGCATGACCCGAGGCGGATCGGCCCGTTCGAGGTGCTGGGACGGCTCGGGGCCGGCGGCATGGGGCTGGTCTATCTGGCGAGGTCGGCGTCGGGCCGACGGGTGGCGATCAAGACGGTCCGCACGGAACTGGCCGAGGACCAGCTGTTCCGGGTCCGTTTCACGCGTGAGGTGGAGGCCGCTCGCGCGGTCAGCGGTTTCTACACCGCCGCCGTGGTCGACGCCGACCCGAGGGCGGCCGTGCCCTGGCTGGCAACCGCCTACGTCCCCGCTCCCTCCCTCGAGGAGATAGTGAGTGAGTGCGGGCCGATGCCGACGCAGGCCGTGCGGTGGCTTGCCGCCGGGATCGCCGAGGCACTGCAGTCGATCCACGGTGCGGGCCTCGTCCACCGCGACATGAAACCGTCCAACGTCCTGGTCGTCGAGGACGGGCCCCGGGTGATCGACTTCGGTATCGCGTCCGGCGTGTCCAACACCCGGCTGACCATGACCAACGTCGCGGTGGGCACGCCCGCCTACATGTCCCCGGAGCAGGCGCGCGACTCGCGCAGCGTGACGGGCGCCAGCGACATCTTCTCGCTCGGCTCGACGCTGGTCTTCGCGGCGACGGGGCACGCGCCCTTCCACGGGGCGAATCCGGTCGAGACCGTGTTCATGCTGTTGCGGGAGGGCCCCGACACGGAGGGGCTGCCCGACGACCTCCGCCCGCTCATCGAGTCCTGCATGCAGATGGACCCGACCCGGCGGCCCAGCCCGGCGGACCTGCAGTCCCAGCTGGCCCCGCACCTGTTCGCCTCCGGCAGCGACGACAGCGGCACGGCGTCGGCCTGGCTGCCGACCGTCGCCACGGCGATGATCGAGCAGCGCCGCGGCGGCGGCCGTACCTTCGCCGTCGCACCGGCCCCCGTGGCCGTGCCTCCGCCCCCGTCGCAGCCGCCGCCGGCCGCCGGCCCGGACGGGGCGTGGCGCGGCGGCGGTGACCTGCGGACCGCGCCCGCCCCCGCCCCCGCGCCGGTGTCCGCGTCCGCCCCTGACGGCGGTCCCGTGCGGCTGCCCAACGCCAAGGTGCCGATCGGCCCGGGGCCGCGTCCCGTGGACGTACGCGGCCCCGCCGCCGCCCATGCCGACCCGGCCACCGGCTGGGTGCGCGCGCCCGGCGGGCAGACCGCGGCGGTTCCGACCGCGCCGGTACCCGCGCCCGCTCAGGCCCCGGACGCGGCGCCCGCCGCGCCGGAACGCTGGCGACCGTGGCGTTTCCGCATGTCGAACGACGTGTGGGGCACGCCCGTCGTGGTCGGCGATCTGCTGTACGTGACGTCCTTCGAGGTCCACGCCCTGGACGTGGGCAACGGGCGCCGGCAGTTCAAGACGCGCGACGTGGCCTGGTCGATGGCTGTCGACGGCGGCCGGATCCACGCCTCGGACGGTCCGTCCCTCTACGCGCTGGACGCGGCGACGGGCGCCGAGCGGTGGCGGCACCGGACCGATGCCTGGGTGTACTCGCTCAAGGCCGACCGGGGCACCGTCCTGACCGGGACGCGAGGCGGCGGCGTACAGGCGTGGGAGGCGGCCGGCGGTGAGAAGCTGTGGGAGACCGGGGGAGTCCAGACGGACTTCGAGACCCCGGAGGCCGGCCCCGTCATCCACGACGGCACGGTCTTCCTGTGGCAGGACGCCCGGCTGCGGGCCGTCGACGCGCGCACCGGCACGGAGCGGTGGTCGTACCCCATCGGCGACGCCGCCTCCTGCGGCGGGGTGCCGGTCCGGGTGACCCCCGCCGCCGACGGCTCCGTGTACGTCTCGGCGGGGACCCGGGTGCTTGCCGTGGACACCGCCACGGGCCGGGTGCGCTGGCACTTCGAGTCACCGGCGGTCTTCCTCTCCCCGCCCGCCTTCGCGCCGGGGCCCGCGGTCACCGGCGGCGGGGTCTACCTCGCCGACTACCTGGGCACCGTGTACGCCCTGGACGCCTCCACGGGCAAGGACCGCTGGCGGATCGCGACGGAGGCCAGGCAGTCCATCGAGCCCGTGCTGGTCGCGTCGGGCAACGTGCACGTCGGCAGCGGCAGCGCCCTGTACACCCTGGACGCGGTGACCGGTACGCCGAAGTGGCGCTTCGCCGCGGGCGGCGAGGTGGTCGGCGCGCCGGTGGTCGCGGACGGCCGGGTCCACTTCGGGTCGGCGGACCACGTTCTCTACACCCTGGACGCGGCAGGCGGGCAGCTCCGCTGGAAGCTGGCCACGGGCGGCGAGATCACGGGCTCCCCGGTGGCGCAGGCGGGCGTCGTGTACGCGTGCAGCAAGGACCGCTGCGTGTACGCCCTGGACGCGCTGAAGGGCACGGGGACGGGGAACAGGGCCAGGACCTGAGCCCTCAAGGGGTGGGGCGGGTTTTGACCTGAGCCCTCAGGGGTGGGGCGGGTGGTACCGGTCCCGGTCGTGCTGCTGCCCCGGCGCGGGGTGGCCGTCCCCGTCCTGGACCGGGTACGGGGCGGTGTCCTCGTCCTGGGCCGGGTACCCGCGGGTGTTCTCGTCCTGGGCCGGGGACGCCCGGTGCCGGCCCGGCCCGGTGTACGGATCGGCCTCGGGCTCCGGCCCGGGGGACGTCTGCGCGGCCGGACCCGGTTCCTGCGTGGGCGGCCAGGTGTCCGGACGGTCGTCCGGCGGCACGGGAAAGGGCTCGGCGGTGCGCCTCGTCCGCGCCGCCCGCTGCCGCCCCGACATCAGCAGCGCGCCCAGCAGGAGCAGGACGCCGCCCGCCAGCGCCTGCGCCACGCCCCAGCGGAGCCCGGAGCCGCCGCCGTCGACCGTCAGGCCGTTCGCTGCCTGCCCCTGCCTGACCATCCACAGCACGGTGAAGCCGATCACGATCAGCCCCGCGAGGGCCACCACCCAGCGCGAGCGGAACACGATGCCCACGAGGGTCACCAGCGCGGCGAAGAGGAACGGCAGCAGGATCGACCCCATCACGGACGACGAGACCTGGCTGATGCCGTCGAACAGGTCCTGGATGCGGTAGTCCCGCCCCAGGCGGTCGTCGTACCAGCTGTGGAAGGGGCTCTGCACGGCCGCCGCCGCTCCCACGAGGGCGACGACGGAGCCGAGGACATTGCGGATCATCGACAGCCTCCCGGGCCTTGGCGCACGGCTGTGCGCACCGCTCCCCGCAACGACGCTACGCCGGGCCGATCCCCCCTGCCATCGGAGACCAGTACGAGATCGTGACAGGGTCATGACGCGACCATGGGGCAGCGCCCGGAATGCTGTGCGTTACGGTGTCGCGCGGTCGTGCGGCGGCCGAGGATGCCGACAACAGCTAGGGGGGCTGCATCGATGATGCGGCGACAGGTCAGGTTCGCGGCGGTACTGGTCGTGGTGGTGCTCGCGCTCACCGGATTCTCCACGTCCAGCCACGGCGGCAGGAGCGGGAAGAGCAGCGGTGGGTCCGGGGGAGGTGGCTGCTCCAACTCCAAGAAGAGCAACAGCGGCTACCGTGACCACGACGACGACTACGACAGCTCGTCGAGCTCGTCCGGCGGCTCCACCTACGAGTCGGCCACCCCCGAGGCGACCGCGTCGGACGCCCCCGGTCTGCGCGTCATCCGATGCGCCCAGCCCAAGAAGGGCAAGCGCAAGGCGTGGACCTCCTCGTCGATCGAGATCCGCTCGACCGCGACGACCACGCATCTGTACGAAGTGGACGTGACGTTCGTCGACGCCAAGGGTCTGACGGTCGACACGGGTGAGCTGGAGGTCGAGCTCGGCGCCGGCGAGTCCAAGGTCATCTCCGTCCCCATGGACAGCCCCCGGCTGGTCTCCCGTGTGAAGCGCTGCCAGGTCGCGGCGGAGGCGCGCTACTGACGTGGGCGCGGTGCCCGCGTGGTGACCGGGGTGTCACCCGCGATCAGGTGTGCCGGACGCGGACGTGCAGCGGCCGCGACGGCTCCCCCTCCGCGCCGCCGCGGCCGCTCCCCCCGTCTTCTGTAGGACTAGCGCGGGTCGCCACCGGTCATGTGGCTGTCCAGCGTCGCGATCTCGGGCTCGCCGGTCATGTGGCTGTCCGCGGGCTTGGCCACGGGCTCGCCGGTCATGTGGCTGTCAGTCGGCTTGACGTCCCCAGCGGTGCCCGCCTTGGGGACCTCGATCTTCTTGGCGTCGCTCATGTCGTGAACTCCATCTCCCGGTGCATGGACAGGCGGCAAAGCCCGTCCGGCTGTTCCCCCGTGGACTGCCGGACGGGCTGTTCAGAGCCGTTCACCTTAGTGCGCGGTCCGACGGCCGAATCGTCTGCCCCCCGACGCGACGCTCCGACAGCAATCACAATGCAGGGCTGCGATAAACGAACGATGAACGTGCTGTCAGCGGCCGTTGGGCGTGGAGGCCGGCGACAGCAGGAGACGGACGGCGTCGGCCTCGGGTGCTTTCAGCTGTTCGAGGGTGGACAGGGCCTCGTGCCAGCACACCTTCGCCCGGTCCACCTGCCCGATCCGCTCAAGGGCCTTGCCCAGCACGGTCAGGACGTTGGCGCGACGCCACTCACCGCCTATGTGCAGGAGGACCGCCAGGGCCTGCTCGGACAGAGCGGCGGCCTCCCCGGGGCGCCGGGCGTCGAGATGGACTTCGGCCAGCCGGAAGAGCGTCATGCCCTCCCACAACCGCTGACGGCTTTCCCGGAAGACGTCGAGCGCCTCCTGCAGCCTCTGCTGGGCTTCGTCCTGACGGCCCGCGCGTGCCAGCGCGAGTCCGAGTGCGTACCGGCCGTTGGCCAGGCGCAGGGTGAGCCCCAAGCGGTTGTAGAGCGCGACCCCTTGGCCGGCGAGCCGCACCGCGCTGTCGGTGCGGCCGATGGCGAGGTGGATACGCGAGAGGTTGCACAGGGCGCTCGCCTCGCCGGGCTGGTTCCCGTCGGCCCGGAACGCCGCGATGGTCTGCTGAAGGAGTGGCTCCGCCTCGGCGGGCCGGTTCTGGTAACCAGCGATGATCCCGAGTTCGTTCGGGGCGTTGCAGTTCGTCCAGACGTCGTCGACCGCCGGTGCCAGCAGCATGGCGCGTCGTGCTTCGTCCTCGGCCTGCCGGAAACGGCCGGCCATGCTGTGCACCTGGGCGAGCGTCGTGCGTGCGCGGGCTTCGGAGCGCGGGTCACGGGCGGCCACGGCGGCGTCCCGCACCGCGGTGGCCGCCGACTCGAACTGGCGGGAGTTGGCACCCGACTCCGCGAGATCCTTGGCGGCCAGCATGAGATCGACGCTGCGGCGGACCTGTCCTGAGGCGGCGGCCTGCTGAGCGCACGCGAGTATCGAACTCGCCTCGGTGTAGAGCCAGTCCAGCGCCGTCCTGTGCTCGGCGAAGTCGAGGCCGGGGTGTTCGGCGGCATCCAGGTGCTCGACCGTCCGGTCCCCCGGCCGCTCCAGCGCGTACACCCCCGCCGCCGTCGCCAGGTAGAAGTCCAGCAGCCGTGACAGCGCCAGCTCCCTCTGGGCCGACGGCTGTTCGTCGCGTTCGGCGCACGCACGCGCGTAGAGGCGGACCAGGTCGTGGTAGCGGTAGCGGCCCGGGGCCGCCGATTCCAGGAGGCTGGTGTCGACCAGTGACTCCAGGAGGTCCTCCGCCGTGTGGGGGTCCAGGTTCAGGAGGGCGGCCGCCGCGGCGAGGGAGATGTCCGGTCCGTCCGCCAGGCCGAGGAGGCGGAAGGCGCGGGCCTGGGCCGGCTCCAGCTGGCCGTAGCCGAGCTCGAAGGTGGCCTTCACCGCGAGGTCGCCCGCCTGGAGTTCGTCGAGGCGGCGGCGTTCGTCGGCCAGCTTCGCGGCCAGCACCGACACCGTCCAGGTGCGACGGGCGGCCAGCCGGGAGGCCGCGATGCGGATGGCCAGCGGCAGGAAGCCGCACGCGGCCACCACGTCCAGGGCCGCCTCGCGCTCCGAGCGGACGCGTTCGTCGCCGACGATGCGGGTGAAGAGCTGCAGCGCCTCCTCGGGGGACATCACGTCCAGGTCCACCAGGTGCGCGCCGGCCAGGTCGACCATGCGGACGCGGCTGGTGACCAGCGCGGCGCAGCCCTCGGTGCCGGGGAGCAGGGGACGGATCTGTGCCGCGTCATGGGCGTTGTCCAGCAGGACCAGGATGCGTCGGCCGTCGAGGGTGGAGCGGTAGAGGGCGGCCCGCTCGTCCAGGGAGTCGGGGATCGCGGAGTCGGCGGTACCCAGCGCGCGGAGGAACGCGCCGAGGACCGTCTCGGGTTCGGCGGCCCTGGCGCCCGCGCCCTGGAGGTCGACGTACAGCTGGCCGTCCGGGAAGTGCGGGCGCGCCTGGTGGGCGACGTGCACGGCGAGGGTCGTCTTCCCGACGCCGCCGATACCGGCGAGCGCGGAGACGGCCATCACGGAGCCCTCGGAGGTGGAGAGCCGGTTGCCCAGTTCGCGCACGAACGAGGCGCGGCCCGTGAAGTCCGGGACGGTGGCCGGGAGCTGGGCCGGGCGGACCGGGGCGGAAGCCGGCGCCGGCTCGTCGCCCGGGCGGGCCAGCTCCTCGTCGGCCTGGAGGATCCGCTGCTGGAGCTGGGCGAGCTCGGGACGCGGATCGACGCCCAGTTCCTCCGCGAGCAGGCGACGGGTGTCGGCGTACACCGCGAGGGCCTCGGCCTGCCGGCCGCTGCGGTAGAGGGCGATCATCAGCAGCTCGCGCAGCCGCTCACGCAAGGGGTGCGCCGCGGTGAGCGCGGTCAGTTCGGAGACCGCCTCCGCGTGGCAGCCGACCTCCAGGTCCAGGTCCAGCCGGGTCTCGGTGAGCTGGAGGCGCCACTCCTCCAGACTGGTGCGCTGGTTCTCCGCGTACGGTCCGGGCAGTGAGGCCAGTGCCTCGCCGTCCCAGAGTCCGAGCAGCTTGTTGATCAGCGTTCGGGCCTGGCAGCGGTCCCCACCGCCGCGGGCCTTCTCCGCCTCGGAGGCCAGGTCCTGAGCGAGCGTCAGGTCGAGTGCCTCGCGGGAGATCCGGACGGCGTAGCCTCCGGACTCGCTGACCAGGGTGTCCTGGCCGAGGATCTTGCGGAGCCGGGACGCGTACGTCCGGACCGTGGCCAGCGCCTGGGACGGGGGGTCGTCTCCCCAGAGTGCGTCGATGAGTTCGGCGGCGGTGGCCGTGCGGCCGTAGCGCAGGAGCAGCGCCGCCAGCAGGGCCCGTTGCTGCGGGGACCCGGACGGCAGGAGCTCGCTGCCGCGCCAGGCGCGTACCGGACCGAGCACGGTGAAGCGCAGTTCGGCGCCGGCCGCCCGTTCCCGCGGAGCGCGTTGCTCCGGAACGCGCACGCCAGGTCCGTTGTCGCGGTCCATGATGCCCCCAGTCCTGCTCGCCCCGCCGGTGCCGCTGATCCCGCTCTGTTCCGTACCGCTGGTATCGCGGTCAACAGTCTGCCTTGTAATGGGCGGACTCGTCAGCATCGGGTGATGCTCTGCACAGGCCCTCGACAATGATCGGGGGCGAGGGCACGGGCAGGACGCGCGGCGATGTGCCGGGTGGGGCGCCGGAGGGGGGGAGGCAGTCGTGGCCGCCACCGGACTTCCGTAGCCGTGGGGGTGCCGCCGTCCTGGTGCCGCAGTCGTGGGTGAAGAGGCAGGAGCCCCGTTCCTCCGCCGAAGCGGGGGAGCGGGGCTCCTTGGGTACTGCTCACTCGGCCGCGATCGGCCGACCCGGGCAACTAGGCCGGGGTGACGTTCTCAGCCTGCGGACCCTTGGGTCCCTGAGTGACGTCGAAGTTCACGACCTGGTTCTCCTCGAGGGAGCGGAACCCGGACGCGTTGATCGCGGAGTAGTGGACGAAGACATCCGGGCCGCCGCCGTCCTGGGCGATGAAGCCGAAGCCCTTTTCAGCGTTGAACCACTTGACGGTTCCGGTAGCCATAAGCCCTCCTTGGGCCAAAGGGTTGCCCTGCTCCAGAACCTGCAAACAAGTCTGAAAACTACAAAAGCCTGCGGGTTACATGCTCCGCAGGCTCTGTACTGCAAGGGAAACCAAACTGCAACTTGCGGCGAGCCTAGCACGCAGTCTGTGGGGAGCGGTAGAGGGAAAGATCACTTCACCCGGATGTTTGGTCGGGCCTCCGGAGAGCTGACGGACAAAGCCCCACGGGCCGGTCGGAGCACCCCGGCGAGGCCGGCACGCGGCCCCGATGATGCCGGCCGGCAAGGGCAGGTCTAGCCTCGCGATGTGGACAATTCAACCGTCTCTCCCGTAGAAGGCGACGACCGTCGCAGCAGGCCGCGCGTCGGCCACATCCAGTTCCTGAACTGCCTCCCCCTCTACTGGGGCCTGGCACGGACCGGAACCCTGCTCGACCTGGAGCTCTCGAAGGACACCCCGGAAAGACTCAGTGAGCAGCTGGTCAGGGGGGACCTGGACATCGGTCCCGTCACCCTGGTCGAGTACCTGCGCAACGCCGACGAGCTGGTCGCCCTCCCCGACATCGCCGTCGGCTGCGACGGCCCCGTCATGTCGTGCGTGATCGTGTCGCAGCTCCCCCTGGAGCAGCTGGACGGGGCCCGGGTGGCCCTCGGCTCGACCTCACGCACCTCCGTGCGGCTGGCCCAGCTGCTGCTCGCCGAGCGCTACGGCGTCGCACCCGACTACTACACCTGCCCGCCGGACCTCGGCCTGATGATGCAGGAGGCCGACGCGGCCGTCCTGATCGGCGACGCCGCCCTCCGCGCGAACCTGCACGACGCCCCCAGGCTCGGGCTGCAGGTCCACGACCTGGGTCAGATGTGGAAGGAGTGGACGGGGCTCCCGTTCGTCTTCGCGGTCTGGGCGGCACGCAAGGACTACCTGGCCACGCACCCCGAATACGTGGAGAAGGTGCACGAGGCGTTCCTGGCTTCCCGTGACCTCTCGCTGGAGGAGGTCACCAAGGTGGCCGAGCAGGCGGCGCGCTGGGAGGCCTTCGACGCCGAGGTGCTGGAACGCTACTTCACCACCCTGGACTTCCGCTTCGGCCCGGACCAGCTCGCCGGCGTGCGCGAGTTCGCCCGGCGGACCGGCCCGACGACGGGCTACCCGGCGGACGTGAACATCGAACTGCTCGGAGGCTGAAGCCCTGTACGGGAATGGTGCGGGAAAGGTGAATCCCGTACCTTCCCGGGGCCTCCTTCCCCGGGAAGCCCTTTCTTTCCGGCGCGAGGCCCAGACATTCCGCCCCCTCGAAAGGGATCGCGTGTCCGGAGTTCCGCCGAGGGGCCTCTCTTCGCGGCCGCGCGGTGAATTGCCGGTGTCTCCCGGGACGCCTTCACGTTTCCCTACGGTGGGTCCTCTCGGAGGCGGAACGGCGTATTCGCGCCTTTCCGGGTGGCGAAATCCCTGCTTCGTGCCTATAGGGGCGAAATCGGCGTAAGGGGCTTGTGTGACCGTGCGACCCGCGCCGCCTAGGCTGCCGTCCGAGTCCCGGGGACCACAGGGGGAGACCGTATGCAGCCGCTGGAAGCCGGCGAACCGCACACCATCGGCGCCTACCGGCTGCTCGGCAGGCTCGGTGCCGGCGGGATGGGCCGGGTCTACCTGGGCCGCAGCGCGGGCGGGCGGACGGTCGCGGTCAAGGTGGTCCACCCGCACTTCGCCCTCGACGAGCAGTTCCGCGCGCGATTCCGTCGTGAGGTGGACGCCGCGCGGCGCCTCGGTGCGCAGTGGACGGCCCCGGTCCTCGACGCCGACCCCGACGCGGCCGTGCCGTGGGTGGCCACCGGCTACGTGGCCGGCCCGCCGCTCTCCGACGCCGTCACCCGCCACGGCCCGCTGCCCGAGTACGGGGTGCGGACCCTCGGTGCCGGGCTCGGCGAGGCCCTCGACGCCGTGCACGCGCACGGCCTGATCCACCGGGACGTCAAGCCGTCCAACGTCCTGCTCGCCCTCGACGGCCCCCGGCTGATCGACTTCGGCATCGCCCGGGCCCTCGGCGCCACGGTCTCCCTCACCTCCACCGGTGTCTCCGTCGGCTCGCCCGGCTACATGGCGCCGGAACAGATCCGGGGCCTGGACATCTCCGGCGCGGCCGACGTCTTCTCCCTCGGTGCGGTACTCGCCTACGCGGCGACCGGCACCGCGCCATTTCCCGGTGACTCCTCCGCCGTACTCCTCTACAAGGTGGTGCACGAGGAACCCGAACTCGGGGACCTGGAGGGCGAACTGCGGGAGCTGGTCGCAGCCTGCCTCGCCAAGGAGCCCACCGACCGGCCCACCCCCGCCGAACTCGCCCGCAGGCTCGCGCCGGGCGGTGCCGCCGCGCTGGTGGCGCCCGGCTGGCTGCCGGGCCCGCTGGTGCGCGAGGTCAGCCGGTCGGCGGTGGCCCTGCTGGACCTGGAGCCGCAGGACGCGCCGGTGCAGTCCGGGCCGGTGCCGTTCAGCAACGCGTCGCTGGGAAGCGCGGCGCTCGGCGCCTTCGGTCCGCCGCTGCCGCCCCCGCCCGCGGAGCCGCCGTCCGCGGACACGTCGGGGCAGGGGGGAGCCGGCGCCCGTGTCGCCGTCACCATGGACACCGGCGGCCCACGGTCCGGTCCGCGCCGCGGGCGCCGCGTCAGCTGCACCGTCGCGCTGGCCGTGGCCGGCGCGCTCGCAGTGGTCACCGTCGGTGTCGCGTCCCTGGGCGACCTCTTCACGGGCAGCGGCGGCAACGGCCACGGCAACGACGCCGCGCAGCCCCTGGCGTCCGGCCGCACGCAGACCCCGTCGGACACCGCGCAGACCTCCCCTCCGGCCTCGGCCTCCACACCGGTGAGCTCGCTGCCCAAGGCGTTCGCCGGCACCTGGAAGGGCTCCGCGACCGAACGCAGCGGCGCGCCGCACGGCACGGTCACCGCCGTGTTCGTCGAGGGGAAGAAGGGGGAGGAGGTGGTCCGGCTGTCGTACCGGTTCGACGCGCTCGGGACGACCGTCGTCTGCAAGGGCGTCGGCACACTCGTCTCCGGCACGGCCACAGCGCTGAAGGTCCGGGAGCGCGCCGACCCCGACGCCCGCACCGGCGCCTTGTGCACCGGCGGCGAGGCCGACCTGGTCTTCACCCTCGCCTCCGACGGCACCATGCTCTACGAGTCCCACGAGGAGGCCGCGGGCACGCCCAAGGGCACGCTCGCCCGGTCCGACGGCTGACCCCGGAAGGGGCTGGCGTAGGCTGGATCGGTCCGTGGAACCGCAGAAGAACCGCCGAAAGGTGACAGCCCGGTGACCGAGAAGGCCGACCTTCAGCCCGTCCTCGACCGCGCCGCCGAAGGCGGGCGGATCTCCCCGGAGGAGGCGCTCGACCTCTACAGGTCGGCACCGCTGCACGCGCTGGGGGCCGCGGCCGACGCCGTGCGCCGCCGCCGTTACGCCGGTACGGAGCACATCGCGACGTACATCATCGAGCGCAACATCAACTACACCAACGTCTGCGTCACCGCCTGCAAGTTCTGCGCGTTCTACGCCCCGCCCAAGGACACCGGCAAGGGCTGGACCCGCGACATCGACGACATCCTGCGCCGCTGCGCGGAGACCGTCGAGCTCGGCGGCACCCAGATCATGTTCCAGGGCGGCCACCACCCGGACTACGGCGTCGAGTACTACGAGGAGCACTTCTCCGCGATCAAGAAGGCGTTCCCGCAGCTGGTCATCCACTCGCTCGGTGCCTCCGAGATCGAGCACATGGCCCGCATCTCGGGCGTCTCCGCGAAGGAGGCGATCGAACGCATCCACGCCGCCGGTCTCGACTCCTTCGCCGGCGCCGGCGCCGAACTGCTGCCCGCCCGGCCGCGTACGGCGATCGCCCCGCTCAAGGAGTCCGGCGAGCGCTGGCTGGAGATCATGGAGATCGCGCACGGCCTCGGCGTCGAGTCCACCTCCACCATGCTGATGGGCACCGGCGAGACCAACGCCGAACGCATCGAGCACCTGCGGATGATCCGCGACGTCCAGGACCGTACGGGCGGCTTCCGCGCCTTCATCCCCTACACCTACCAGCCGGAGAACAACAAGCTGAAGGGGCGGACGCAGGCCACGCTCTTCGAGTACCTGCGGATGATCGCCATCGCCCGGCTCTTCCTCGACAACGTCGCCCACATCCAGGGCTCCTGGCTGACCACCGGCAAGGAGGTCGGCCAGCTGTCCCTGCACTACGGCGCGGACGACCTCGGCTCGATCATGCTGGAGGAGAACGTCGTCTCCTCGGCCGGCGCCAAGCACCGCTCGAACCGGCTCGAGATCATCGACCTGATCCGCAAGGCGGGCCGTGTCCCCGCCCAGCGCGCCACGACCTACGAGCACCTCGTCGTCCACGACGACCCGGCGAACGACCCCGTCGACGAGCGCGTCGTCTCGCACATCTCCTCGACGGCGATCGCGGGCGGCACCGCGCACCCCGAGCTGAAGCTCCTCAACGCCAACTGAGCCGCCCGTGCTGACCGTTCACGCCGCGCCGCTGGTCCTTCCGGTCGGTGCGGCAGGCATCGAGGGGGGCGCCGTCGCCGTCGACGGCGACCGGGTCGTCGCTCTCGGCCCGTACGACGAGGTGACGGCCGCGCACCCGACGGCCCGGGTCCGGCAGTGGCCGGGCGTCCTCACCCCCGGGCTGCGCCAGTGGGACGGGGTCCCGCTGCTGACCCGCTGGTACCACCCCGACCCGCGCGAGGCGGACGAGCTCGGCGAACAGCCCCTGACCGGGGCGGATTTCGAGCGGCTGGCCGCACGGATGGACGAGCCCCGCCGGGCGGGCAGCGTACGCCGAGGGCTGCAGCGCATGCTGCGACACGGCACCACCCACGTCGCCGGCGGGTTCGCCGATCCGGCGGTGCGCACCGCCGTGGGCCGCGCGGGCCTGACGGTGGTCCCGCCCGCCGGGGCCCCGGCCGGCGAACCGGGCCTGGACCCCTTCACCAGGGGGCGTGACCTGGCGGGATCCGCGCACGGCCCGCTCGGCGTGGGCGGCCGCGCGGACCTCGCCGTCTTCGACCTGCCGGACGAAGCGGCGCTGTGCGCGACGGGCGCGGCGGCATGCGTGGCCACGGTCCTCGGCGGACGGCTGGTGTACCGGCGGCGGTGAGGACCGTCCCGGTCGTGTCCTGGGGTGCGGCTGCGGCCTCGGGGGAGCGTCCGGTCGTGCCCTGGGGTGGAGACCACGGCCCCGGGGCACCCCCCCGGTCACGTCCGGGGCGGGCGCCCGCGGCCACGAGGCCTCACGGCACCGACGGGCCGCCCAGGTAGCGGCCGTTCTCGTCGTACGGCCAGGCGTTGGACTTGCAGCCCTTCAGCCCCTTGATCTGCTGCATCATGGCCGGGGCCGGTTTTCCGGGGCCGGGGCAGGTCTCGTGGCCGTGGCCCAGCCAGTGGCCCACCTCGTGATTGATGATCAGGGCGCGGTATTCGGACGCCGGGCCGTCGAAGGTCGGTGAACCCAGCTGCCAGCGGGCGAGATTGACCATCACGTTCATCCCGCCCCGGCAGTTCACCTCGCCCCTGGTGTCGAGTCCGTACTGCCCGCAGAGGCGGTCGGTGGTCTTCGGCGTCCCTATCCGGATCACCAGCCCGGCCGATCCGTCGTCGACCTGGCGGAAGGTGCGGCTTCCGTTCCTGCTCCAGCCCCGTGGGTCGGCGAGTATCCCGGCGATGTCCTCGGCGGCGCTCTCCGGGTCCACGCCGATTCCCTCCTCCACCTCGACCCGGTAGCGGCTGCCGCCGCCTTCGGCCCCGGAGTCCTGGCGCGCGACCGTGAAGGTGCCGGAACCGGATTCCGGTACGGAGTCCGGATCCACGGGTTCCTCGTCCACGGACTCCTCGGCGCCCGGTGAGGCCGCGGGGGGCTTCGACGCCTTGGGGCTCGCAGACCGCTCCGGCGGCGCCGACGCCTTCGGAGAGGCCGGGGCGGACGACGGGGTGGCCCGGGTCTCCTCCCGGTCGGCCGCGACCGCGGCGCCGTCGTCCTGCCACGGCGGGGCGACGTAGAGGAACGCGGCGGCGGCCACCGCCGCGACCACCGCGCCGGCGAAGACGGTACGCCTTCGCCGCACCCGTCTTCGGCGGGCCATGGAGCGCTTCCGGGCCTGTGCGCGAGAGGGCCGTGCTCCCGGCGCCGGCGCCCCGGCCCCCCTGCGGCGGCCGGCGGCGCTCCGTGCCCGATCGTTCTCGTCCGTGTGCATGCTCTGGTGTGTCCATCGTCTCGTCATGGCCGTCCGGGGCGGATGGATCATCCGCCCCGGACGCTGACCTGCTTCTCGAGCACCGGGTGCTCGTCCGCGTACCGCACGACGTCCAGCAGTCCGCTCTCGCGTACTCCGTCCAGGAGCTGCCGGGCGGTCACGGGCGCGGAAACCCCTTTCCCCTCGTCCGGTGAGACGTCGATCAGGGCGGTGCTGTTCCCGAAATCGAAGGAGATCGAAGTGGACGTGGTGTCCGGGGAGTTGACGGCGGCGACCCGGAGGCTCGCCTCGACCGTCTCGGTGAGCTGCCGCTTCTCGCAGGTCAACCGTTTCGCGGGGATGCTCCGGCAGGCTCTGGCGGCCTGGCCGTCGAGCGGGCGGACCGTGAAGTTCACCAGGAAGACGTTTCCGTCCCGCTCGCCCTGGTAGAGCGCCACGGAGGAGTCGAGCGGCCGGATCATCCCGACCTCGTCCGGCAGCGCCTCGTCGAGTGCCACGGCCGCGCGCTGCTGGAAGTCCTCCAGCCGCCGCCGCTCGTCCGCCGGCAGGCCGGTCAGGCTGCCCTCCTCCTCCGGCCCGCCGGTGGGCGCCACATGGACGGGCGTACGGTACGGCGCCGCCGCCACGCCCGTATCGAACCGCACGGTGTCCGAGCCGGGGCCGAGGCCCGCGAGGGCCGCCGTACCGAGCGTCACCAGCGTGACCGCCCCGAAGGCGCCCGCCGTGACCACCAGCCGGGCCCTCGCCCGGCGCCGCCTGCCCCGGGTCACAGCGCCGGGCACCAGGTCGGGGAGCGGGCCCAGCCCGTCCGTCGTACGCACCATGACGTCCCTGACCAGCGACGAGTCCTCGTCCATCACTCAAGCTCCTCAGTTCGGTGTGGTGTAGACATGGGCAGGTCCCAGCCGCTCCCGCAGTCGGGCCAGGGACCGTGAACACTGGCTCTTGACGGTGGACTCGCTGCACCTGAGCTGCTCGGCGACCGACTCCACGCTGAGGTCCTCCCAGTAGCGGAGGACCACCATCGCCCGTGCCCGGGGCGGGAGTTCGGCAAGGGCTGCCAGCAGCGTCACCGTCAGGTCGGGACCGACGGCGGCCCTGGGCACGGCGATCGGGGTGTGCGCCAGAAGATCGCGCAGCCGCCGCCTGCGCTCCGCGAGATACGTACGCGTGAGCACCGTGCGCGCATACGCCTCGGGGTGGTCGGCCGCGCTCACCCGCCGCCAGTGCTGGAAGATCTTCGCGAGGGCGGTCTGGGTCAGGTCACGGGCGCTCTCCTGGTCACCGCAGAGCAGATACGCCGTGCGGTAGAGGCGGTGCTGGCTCGCCCGGGCGAAGTCCTCGAAACTCATCTCGACATCGCTCGGGCCGGTGGAGTGCCGGCCACGCAGGACGGACATCCGCCCCCCTCTCCCTGTTCCGGTCGGTCACACCCTTCTATGAGTGCTGCCGGCGCCGAAAGGTTGAAGCCGTTCCACGCCGCCGCGAGAGACCGGGGGCGGGGCTGCTTGAATGGGAGGGTGACCCGAGCATCCCTGGACAAGCAGCCGCACGAAGTCGCCTCGATGTTCGACGACGTGGCGGCGAACTACGACCTCACCAACGACGTGCTGTCCCTCGGGCAGGCGCGGCTCTGGCGCAGGGAGGTCGCCCGGGCCGTCGACGCCCGGCCGGCCCAGAAGATCCTCGACCTGGCAGCGGGCACGGCCACCTCCTCGCAGCCGTTCGCCCGGGCCGGCGCCTACGTGGTGCCGTGCGACTTCTCGATCGGGATGCTCCGGGTCGGCAAGCAGCGCCACCCGTGGATGCCCTTCACCGCGGGTGACGGCACCAGGCTCCCCTTCAAGGACGAGACCTTCGACGCGGTCACGATCTCCTTCGGGCTGCGCAACATCCAGGACACCGGCGCCGCGCTGAGCGAGCTGTACCGGGTCACCAAGCCCGGCGGGCGCGTGGTGATCTGCGAATTCTCCCAGCCGACGTGGACGCCCTTCCGGACCGTCTACACCGAGTACCTGATGCGCGCCCTGCCGCCCGTGGCGCGTGCGGTGTCTTCCAACCCGGACGCGTACGTCTACCTCGCCGAGTCGATCCGCGCCTGGCCCGACCAGGCCGGCCTCGCGACGCTGCTGCAGAAGGCCGGCTGGTCGAACGTGGCCTGGCGCAACCTCACCGGTGGAGTCGTGGCACTCCACCGGGGCGTGCGCGACTGACCCCGCGGAGGCTCAGAGCTCCAGCCGGAAACAGAACGCCTCCTGCTTCGACACCGGGCTGACGTACGTCTCGGCCTGACGCATGCCGAGACGTACGGCCACCGCCACGGAGCGGGCGTTCCGCGTGTTGATCATCGCCACGACCTCCCGCACCCCGAGAGCCCTCACCCGCTCAAGCGTGGTCCGGGCGGCCGCGGTCGCGTAGCCGTGTCCCCACGCCGCCCGGCCGAGCCGCCAGCCGATCTCGACCTCGCCCACCGGGCCGAACGACTCGTGCGGCCACGGCTGGGCGCCGGTGAAGCCGAGCACCGCGCCGGCGTCGTCCAGCACCGTCCACAGGCAGTGGCCGAGCTCGGCGTCGTGGCGGCGCTGGCGGGCGGTCAGCTCCTCGTACACGGAGTACTCCGCCGGGCGGCCGCCGTGGAACTCCATCACCTCCGGATCGGCGAACACCCGGTGCCAGGCCAGGGCGTCCTCGTCGGTGGGGACGCGCAGATGTACGGACGGAGTCGAGTCAGGCACGTGCGGCATCGGGGAGCCCTTCGGAAGGTTGATCAGCAGGCACCCATAGACTGCACGCGACATGTGCCGCGCGGCACGCGAATTCGAGTCTTCGGGAGATCCGACCGTGACCGAGCCCCTCTCCGAACACAGCGCGGACGTGATCGTCGTGGGAGCGGGCCCAGCCGGCTCCACGACCGCGTACTACCTCGCGAAGGCCGGACTCGACGTCCTCCTCCTGGAGAAGACGGCCTTCCCGCGTGAGAAGGTCTGCGGCGACGGTCTCACCCCGCGCGCCACCAAGCAGCTCGTCTCCATGGGCATCGACATCTCCGAAGAGGCCGGCTGGCTGCGCAACAAGGGCCTCCGCATCATCGGCGGCGGCGTCCGCCTCCAGCTCGACTGGCCGGACCTGGCCTCGTACCCGGACTACGGACTGGTCCGCAAGCGCGACGACTTCGACGAGCAGCTGGCCCGGCAGGCGCAGAAGGCCGGCGCGCGGCTGTACGAGCGCTGCAACGTCGGTGAGCCGGTCAAGGACGAACGCACCGGCCGCATCACCGGCGTCCACGCGAAGCTCGGCGAGGAGAAGACCCCGGTCACCTTCCACGCCCCGCTCGTCGTCGCCGCCGACGGCAACTCCACCCGGCTCTCCCTCAACATGGGCCTCCACCGCCGCGAGGACCGCCCGATGGGCGTCGCGGTCCGTACGTACTTCACCTCGCCCCGCCACGACGACGACTACCTGGAGTCCTGGCTGGAGCTGTGGGACCGCCGTGGTGCCGAGGACCGTCTGCTGCCCGGCTACGGCTGGATCTTCGGCATGGGCGACGGCACGTCCAACGTCGGCCTCGGCATCCTGAACTCCTCGTCGGCCTTCAAGGAGCTCGACTGGCGTGAGGTGCTCAAGGCCTGGTGCGCATCCATGCCGGAGGACTGGGGTTACACCCCCGAGAACATGACGATGCCGATCCGTGGCGCCGCGCTCCCGATGGCCTTCAACCGCCAGCCGCACTACACCAAGGGCCTGCTGCTCGTCGGTGACGCGGGCGGGCTCGTCAACCCGTTCAACGGCGAAGGCATCGCGTACGCCATGGAGTCGGGCCAGATCGCCGCGGACGTCATCGTCCAGGCGCACGCCCGCTCCACCCCGGCCCAGCGGGAACTGGCCCTGCACCACTACCCGAAGATCCTCAAGGACACCTACGGCGGCTACTACACGCTGGGCCGCGCCTTCGTGAAGATGATCGGGAACCCGAAGGTCATGAAGATCGCCACGCAGCGCGGCCTGACCCACCCGGTGCTGATGAAGTTCACGCTGAAGATGCTCGCGAACCTCACCGACCCGACGGGCGGCGACGCGATGGACCGCATCATCAACGGCCTCTCGAAGGTCGCCCCGAAGGCCTGAGCCGACGGGCCCGGGGTGACCCGGGCCCTCCGCCCCGGTGGTCCGCACTGCGATAGGTTCGGGCCATGGGGGCAACAGGGGCATGGACCACCGGCGGCTGCCGACGACTCGGCGCGGCCGGATCGGTGGCGGTCGCACTGGGAGGCTGGGCGGTCGGCACGCTCCCCGCCCACGACCCGTGGGGACTGTGGGTCCCCCACGGGACCGCGGTGACCGCAGCGGGCTACGGACTGGCGTACGGCGGGCTTACGGTCCTCGTCGTCGCCTGGTGGCTGTACGGGAGGACAGGAGCCTCCGTACGCGACACCCTCGTCACCCTCGCGTGGTGGACGGCCCCGCTCGTCCTCGCACCCCCGCTCTACAGCGCCGACGTCTACAGCTACATCGCGCAGGGCGCGATGGTCCTCGAAGGACACGACGTCTACAGCGTGGGGCCGTCCGTCCTCGACCCCGGCGGGCCGGGCGGCGACGCCGCGGCCAGCGTCGGCGGGCACTGGACCGACACCCCGGCCCCGTACGGACCGTTCTTCCTCGTTCTCGCGCGCGGCGTGGCCTGGGCGACCGGCGGCACGATCGTGCCCGCCGTGCTGGGCATGCGCCTCATCGCCCTGGCCGCACTGGTGCTGATCGTGTGGGCCCTGCGCGGTCTCGCGCGGGAGCACGGCCGCAGCGAGAGCGCCGCGCTGTGGCTCGGGGCGCTGAATCCGCTGCTGCTCATCCATGTCGTCGGCGGCGTCCACAACGACGGACTGATGACCGGGCTCATGCTCGCCGGCGTGCTCCTCGCACTCCGGGGGAGGTGGATCACCGGGTCGGCGGCCATCGGGCTCGCCATGATGGTGAAGTCGCCCGCGGCGGTCGCGCTGCTGTTCGTCGGCGTCGTGGTGGGCCGGGCCGCGAGCGGGCCGGTCGTCCGGCGGGTGGCGAAGGGGCTGCTGGCGCCCGGGCTGGTCGCCGGGGCGGTCGTCGTCGGCGTGACGTTCCTCGGCGGCACCGGCTTCGGCTGGCTCGGGACCCAGGGCGTCGCGGGCCGCATCCACACCGCGCTGTCGATCAGCAGCGACCTCGGCCTGGGCCTGGGCGAACTCCTGCGGCTGCTGGCCGGGACCGACCCCGATCCCGTCAAGTCCGCCGTGCAGAACCTGGGGCTCCTGGTCGCCCTGGTGCTGATCGCCCGCCTGGCGTGGCACGCGACGACGGGGCGTACGGAACCCGTTCACGCCCTGGGCGTCGCGCTGCTGGTCCTGGTCGCGCTCTCGCCGATGGTGCAGCCGTGGTACCTGCTGTGGGCGACGGCGGTGCTCGCCGCCACCGCGAACGGCGGCCGGGCCCTGGGCGCGGTCACCGTGCTGTCGGCCTCGCTCGTATACGAGACACAGCCCTCGGGCTCGACTCCGCCCTACGGATTCGTGCTGGCCGCCCTCGCGTGCGCGGCGGGCGTCGTGCTCCTGCGCCGTGACAGGGCAGAGCGCGAACGGGGAAGCGTGCCGGGCCAGCGCCGGCCGGCGGACGCCCCGCTGGGAGCGGACGCGCCGACAGCACGATGACGGGCCGTCGCTCCCGGACGAGGGAGTGACGGCCCGCGATCGTGCTCAGGCGTGCGGAGCTTGTGAATCAGAGAACGCGGACGGCGCCCGACGGCGGGTCGTAGTCCAGGGACTTCTGCACGACGCCGGTGCTGGAGTTCTGCGCACCGACGAACTGACCGCCGCCCACGTAGATCCCGACGTGGTAGGCGCTGCCCGCACCGCCCCAGTACAGGATGTCGCCGGGCTGGAGGTTGTCGAGCGAGACCTGGGTCCCGGCGGTCGACTGGCTCTGCGAGACGCGCGGCAGGTCGACGCCCACCGAGCCGAAGGCGGCCTGGACCAGACCCGAGCAGTCCCACGAGTTCGGGCCGGTGCCGCCGGAGACGTACGCGTCGCCGACCTGGGACTGCGCGAACGCGATGACGGCCGCGGCGGACCCGGTGGCGCTCGACGACGAGGAGGGGGAGGACGAGGAGGAGCCGGAGGAACTGGAGGAACCGGAGGACGCGCTGAGCGTCGTGCGCTCGGCGGTGCGGGAAGCACGCTCGGCGGCCTCCGCCTTCGCCTTGGCGGCTGCTTCGGCCTTCTTCTTGGCCTCTGCCTTGCGGACGGCCTCGGCCTTGGCCTTCTTGGCGGTCTTGGCCGCGGTTTCGGCCGCCGCGTCCTCATGCGCCTGCGTCTCGAGGTCGAGAGCGACCGCCTGGGTCGCCTGCGCGGACGCAGCGACGGAGGTGGAGAGCCCTGCCGTGATGGTGGGCATCTCGATGGTCTGGGTGACCGGCTCGGCCTGAGCCGGTCCGGCGGCACCGGCGACCGCGATGGTGCTGAGGACGCCACCGGCAACTCCTGCCCGCAGCGCCGTCTTCGAGGCGCTCTGGCGGGGCTTCCGGTGGCTGGGTATGTGAGCGGTGTGGGACATGGGTACTAGCGCTATCAGGGCTGTAGGGGTCCCATCAAGAAACGTGTGTTGCGACACAGTTACGTTCGGAATCCGTGAATCCGCTTATTCGGGGCCCCTATTGACGCCCTAACGGGCAAAACGGTCACGTGATCGCACCGCTGTGATCACGGCGTTCTTTCAATACGCCCGAATTGCCCGTCGCTTACCATCCGTTCACACGGTTGGCCAAGCCCGCTTTTCTTGGCGTGCTCGTGGAGTGATGCAGGTCACAGTATGAGTCTCCTATGAGCGGCAACCGTGCGCCCGCGCCCGGATTCGGGTCCGGGGGTTACTCGATCTTCGCTGCGGTGCGACCTATTGGTGAGTCATGTCCGGTTTGAGTCGGGCTCTTTCGGTGGACTGCCGAGGGTTGGATCTCGGTGACGGCCAGCCTTCGGGCTCCCGGGTGCCTCGTCCGATCATCCGCCCGGCGCGGTCGCGATACGGGTTCGGCCGCAGCGCCGGTTCGGCTCCGGCGCAGGAGCCGCTTCGGCGCCGGTTCCGGTTCGGTGTCCGCCGGCCGTGGCGGAGGCCGGTTCGTGACGCCGGGCGGTCGCGAGTCGGCCCGGGGGTCGGCGCCTGTTCCGCGTGGAGCCGGTTCCTTCCGTTCTGTTCCGTCCGTCGCGTTCCGCTACGTTCCGCCACCTTCCGCTCCGTTCTGTCCGTTCCGGTCCTGTCCGGTCGTCCGGTCGTGATGACGGTCCGGTGGCGACGGTCGGTCTCCGGTCGCGACTCCGACCCCCTTGCTCCCGATCTCTCCATCTCCCCGGCGGGCTTCGGCTGTGGGCCGGGGCGCGGCGCGGGGGGAGGGGGGTGCCGCCCGACTCCTGCCGGCGCCCCGTCCGCCCCGGGGGCGTGCGCATACGTCTCCTCCCCCTTCCGTTCCGGCATCGCGCGCGGAGAGTTAGTGAACGAATGCGCATGGCCACCGTCCACCTGTATCCGGGCCGCCCCCCTTCCGGGTGGGGGTGAACTGTGACCGGCGCCTATATCACCCCATCGACGTCCATCGCCAATTTGCTTGTAGGTGCCTACCATTGATAGTGATCCACAGCTTTGACCAGCAATAACGCAGCCAAATGTCACGTCTCGTAACCGCTCGGCCGCTTCGCGTACGTAGATCACCGCTCATCCGACTTCATGATCGTTCGGGAGGTGGTGGAGATCACAAAGACGGTGACGTACCCCGTGTCGCAGATCACAGGACGGCAGGCATAGGATGCGGGGCAGTCGGGCTTGTGAACTGCCTCACATGTGCACGATCTTGGTGAGGTGGCGAGCCGGTCGCCCGATGCGGTCCAACGGTCAAGGACGACTGGAAGGAGCGAGGAGCGTGAATGCCTACGCGCCCATCCTCGTGCTCGGCGCCCTCGGGGCAGGGTTTGCGATCTTCTCCGTGGTCATGGCCACGCTTATCGGCCCGAAGCGGTACAACCGAGCAAAGCTCGAAGCGTACGAGTGCGGTATCGAACCCACCCCCACTCCTGCCGGAGGCGGCCGTTTCCCCATCAAGTACTACCTGACGGCGATGCTGTTCATCGTCTTCGACATCGAGATCGTCTTCCTCTATCCCTGGGCGGTCTCCTTCGACGCCCTGGGGATCTTCGGGCTCGTGGAGATGCTGCTCTTCGTGCTCACCGTCTTCGTCGCCTACGCGTATGTGTGGCGCCGGGGCGGCCTGGAATGGGACTGAGGGGCTGAGGGGCACACCATGGGACTCGAAGAGAAGCTGCCGAGCGGCTTCGTACTGACCACTGTCGAGCAGGCCGCCGGCTGGGTACGGAAGTCGTCCGTCTTCCCCGCCACCTTCGGCCTCGCCTGCTGCGCCATCGAGATGATGACGACAGGCGCGGGGCGGTACGACCTGGCCCGTTTCGGGATGGAGGTCTTCCGCGGATCGCCGCGGCAGGCGGATCTGATGATCGTCGCAGGGCGGGTGAGCCAGAAGATGGCGCCCGTCCTGCGGCAGGTCTACGACCAGATGCCGAGCCCCAAGTGGGTCATCTCCATGGGGGTTTGCGCGTCATCGGGTGGAATGTTCAACAATTACGCCATTGTTCAGGGTGTTGATCATATTGTCCCGGTCGACATCTATCTGCCGGGATGCCCGCCGCGTCCCGAGATGCTGATCGACGCCATCCTCAAGCTCCACCAGAAGATCCAGGGCTCCAAGCTCGGGGTCAACGCGGAGGAGGCCGCCCGCGAGGCGGAGGAGGCGGCCCTCAAGGCACTCCCCCTGATCGAGATGAAGGGGCTGCTGCGGTGAGCGACGAACAGAACACGAACAGCGGCCAGGTGCCCACCCCGCGGGACGACTCCGGCGAGATCATCGGCGTACGCAAGGGCATGTTCGGTGCCGACAACGGCGGTGACACCTCCGGCTACGGCGGACTCGTCCGCACCGTGGCCATGCCGGGCGCCTCGTCCCGGCCTTACGGCGGCTGGTTCGACGAGGTGGCGGACGAGCTGGAGGGGGCCCTGGAGGAACAGGGCCTGCTCCCCGACAACGCCATCGAGAAGACGGTCGTCGACCGGAACGAACTCACCTTCCACATCGCCCGCGAGCACCTGGTCCAGGTCGCCCGCACCCTGCGCGACGACCCGGCCCTGCGCTTCGAGCTCTGTACGGGCGTCAGCGGAGTCCACTATCCGGGGGACAAGGGACGCGAGCTGCACGCGGTCCACCACCTGCGCTCGCTCACCCACGGACGGCTGATCCGCATCGAGGTGTCCGCCCCCGACAGTGATCCGCACGTCCCGTCCCTCGTCGAGGTCTATCCGACCAACGACTGGCACGAGCGCGAGACCTACGACTTCTTCGGACTGATCTTCGACGGGCACCCCGCCCTGACCCGGATCATGATGCCGGACGACTGGCAGGGCTTCCCGCAGCGCAAGGACTACCCGCTCGGCGGCATCGCCGTCGAGTACAAGGGCGCCCAGATCCCGGCTCCGGACCAGCGGAGGTCGTACAGCTGATGACCACTTCCCACTCCCACACCTCGTCGGGTCCCTCCGCGACCCACCTCTCCGATGCCAGGGCCACGACCGAGGGGACCGTATATACAGTCACCGGCGGCGACTGGGACGAGGTCGTCGAGTCCGCCGCCAAGTCGGACGACGAACGCATCATCGTCAACATGGGTCCCCAGCACCCTTCCACTCACGGCGTGCTGCGTCTGATCCTGGAGATCGACGGCGAGACCGTCACCGAGGCCCGCTGCGGCATCGGCTACCTCCACACCGGCATCGAGAAGAACCTCGAATTCCGGAACTGGACCCAGGGCACCACCTTCGTCACGCGCATGGATTACCTGACCCCGTTCTTCAACGAGGCGGCGTACTGCCTCGGGGTCGAGAAGCTCCTCGGCATCGAGGACCAGGTCCCCGACCGGGCCACCGTCCTGCGGGTGCTCCTCATGGAGCTCAACCGGATCTCCTCGCACCTGGTCTGCATCGCCACCGGCGGCATGGAGCTCGGCGCCACGACGATCATGATCTACGGCTTCCGCGATCGTGAACTCGTTCTCGATCTCTTCGAGCTGATCACCGGCCTGCGGATGAACCACGCGTTCATCCGGCCCGGCGGTCTCGCCCAGGACCTGCCCATGGGCGCGATCGACCAGCTCCGCGAGTTCGTCAGGACCATGAAGAAGAACCTGCCGGAGTACGACAAGCTCGCGACCGGCAACCCCATCTTCAAGGCCCGCATGCAGGACGTCGGATACCTCGACCTGACCGGTTGCATGGCGCTCGGCGCCACCGGCCCGGTCCTCAGGTCCGCGGGACTCCCGCACGACCTGCGCAAGACCGATCCCTACTGCGGCTACGAGACCTACGACTTCGACGTCCCCACCGCGGACACCTGCGACGCGTACGGGCGCTTCCTCATCCGTCTCGAGGAGATGCGCCAGTCGCTCAGGATCGTCGAGCAGTGCCTGGAGCGGCTGGAGCCGGGCCCGGTCATGGTCGCCGACAAGAAGATCGCCTGGCCCGCGCAGCTCGCGCTGGGACCCGACGGACTCGGCAACTCGCTCGACCACATCAAGAAGATCATGGGCACCTCCATGGAGGCCCTGATCCACCACTTCAAGCTGGTGACCGAGGGCTTCCGGGTCCCGGCCGGGCAGGCGTACACCGCCCTGGAGTCGCCCAAGGGCGAACTCGGCGTGCACGTCGTCTCGGACGGCGGCACGCGCCCCTTCCGGGTCCACTTCCGTGACCCGTCCTTCACCAATCTCCAGGCCATGGCGGCGATGTGCGAGGGCGGCCAGGTCGCCGACGTCATCGTCGCCGTCGCGTCCATCGACCCCGTGATGGGAGGCGTCGACCGGTGACCGCATCCAATCAAGAAGTCAGTCTGGGGATGCCGCAGCTCCCCGCCCCCGCCTACCCGGCCGAGGTGCTCACCCGGCTCGAAGCGGACGCGAAGGAGGTGATCGCCCGCTACCCCGGCAGCCGCTCCGCGCTGCTGCCGCTGCTGCACCTGGTGCAGTCCGAGGAGGGGTACGTCTCCCGTACGGGCATGGCGTTCTGCGCCGACCAGCTCGGCCTCACCACCGCCGAGGTCACCGCGGTCGCCACCTTCTACACGATGTACCGGCGCCGGCCGAGCGGTGACTACCAGGTCGGGGTCTGTACCAACACCCTGTGCGCGGTCATGGGCGGCGACGCCATCTTCGACCGGCTCAAGGACCACCTGGGCGTCGGCAACGACGAGACGACCGAGGACGGCAAGGTCACCCTCGAACACATCGAGTGCAACGCGGCCTGCGACTTCGCGCCCGTCGTGATGGTCAACTGGGAGTTCTTCGACAACCAGACGCCCGAGAGCGCCACGCAGCTCGTCGACGACCTGATCGCAGGCCGGACCGTGGAGCCCACCCGGGGCGCGCCTCTGTGCACGTACAAGGACACGGCCCGGATCCTGGCCGGCTTCCCCGACCGGCGCCCGGGCGCCGTCGAGGCGAGCGGCGGCGCGGGCGCCGCGTCCCTGGTCGGCCTGAAGCTGGCCAAGGGCGAGGCCGGGCCGCACGCGCGCGTGGTCGCACCGAGGGGCGAGACCCCACAGGACGCGCAGCCGCAGAAGGGCGCCGAGCACCTCAGCTCGCACGACGCACCGCAGAAGACGTCGGCCTCCGACCCGGAGCACCCGGCAGGGCCCGCCGCCGAGGAGGGGGAGTGATGACCTTGGCAGCCGAGATCGACCAGAACGGAACGAGCCCGGAGAAGCTCCTGGCACCGGTCCTCTCCTCCTTCTGGGACGAGCCGGAGTCCTGGACGCTGGACACCTACCACCGCCACGACGGATACGAGGGGCTGCGCAAGGCCCTGGCCATGTCGCCCGACGACCTCATCGCGTACGTCAAGGACTCCGGTCTGCGCGGGCGCGGAGGCGCGGGCTTCCCCACCGGGATGAAGTGGCAGTTCATCCCGCAGGGCGACGGCAAGCCGCACTACCTCGTGGTCAACGCCGACGAGTCGGAGCCCGGGACCTGCAAGGACATCCCGCTCCTCTTCGCGAATCCGCACAGCCTCATCGAAGGAATCGTGATCGCCTGCTACGCGATCCGCTCCTCGCACGCCTTCATCTATCTGCGCGGCGAGGTCGTCCCCGTGCTGCGGCGGCTGCACGAGGCGGTGCGCGAGGCCTACGAGGCGGGCTACCTGGGGACGAACGTCCTCGGCTCGGGGCTCGACCTGGAGCTCACCGTCCACGCGGGCGCGGGCGCCTACATCTGCGGAGAGGAGACCGCACTCCTCGACTCGCTCGAAGGACGGCGCGGCCAGCCCCGGCTGCGTCCCCCCTTCCCCGCCGTCGCCGGTCTGTACGCCTGCCCCACCGTCGTGAACAACGTCGAGTCCATCGCCTCGGTTCCCGCGATCCTGAACAAGGGCAAGGACTGGTTCAAGTCGATGGGCAGCGAGAAGTCCCCGGGCTTCACGCTGTACTCGCTCAGCGGACACGTCACCAGCCCCGGCCAGTACGAGGCCCCGCTCGGCATCACCCTGCGCCAGCTGCTCGACATGAGCGGCGGCATCAGGGAAGGGCACCGCCTGAAGTTCTGGACCCCGGGCGGCTCCTCCACCCCGATGTTCACCGAGGAGCACCTCGACGTCCCCCTGGACTACGAGGGGGTGGGCGCCGCCGGATCCATGCTGGGCACCAAGGCGCTGCAGTGCTTCGACGAGACCACCTGCGTGGTGCGGGCCGTCACCCGCTGGACCGAGTTCTACGCCCATGAGTCCTGCGGCAAGTGCACGCCGTGCCGCGAGGGCACCTACTGGCTCGTCCAGCTGCTCCGGGACATCGAGGCCGGCAAGGGGCAGATGGCCGACCTCGACAAGCTCAACGACATCGCCGACAACATCAACGGCAAGTCGTTCTGCGCCCTCGGCGACGGCGCCGCCTCGCCGATCTTCTCCTCACTGAAGTACTTCCGCGAGGAGTACGAGCAGCACATCACCGGCAGGGGCTGCCCCTTCGATCCGGCCAGGTCGACCCTCTGGGCCGACGACAAAGACGACAAGAACGCTCACCGGGGGGTGAACGCATGACAGTCACCACGAGTGCGCCCTCCGGGGGCGGCGAGGCGGCCGTTCCGCCCGAGGACCTCGTCACGCTCACGATCGACGGCATCGAGATCAGCGTGCCCAAGGGCACCCTCGTCATCCGTGCCGCCGAACTCCTCGGCATCGAGATCCCGCGCTTCTGCGACCACCCGCTCCTCGACCCGGCCGGCGCCTGCCGCCAGTGCATCGTCGAGGTCGAGGGCCAGCGCAAGCCGATGGCCTCCTGCACCATCACGTGCACCGACGGCATGGTCGTGAAGTCGCAGATCACCTCGCCCGTCGCGGAGAAGGCCCAGAAGGGGGTGATGGAGCTCCTGCTCATCAACCACCCGCTGGACTGCCCGGTCTGCGACAAGGGCGGCGAGTGCCCCCTGCAGAACCAGGCGATGTCACACGGAGGGGCCGACTCCCGGTTCGACGGGAAGAAGCGCACCTTCGAGAAGCCCGTCCCCATCTCCACCCAGGTGCTGCTGGACCGCGAGCGGTGCGTGCTCTGCGCACGCTGCACCCGGTTCTCCAACCAGGTGGCGGGCGACCCCATGATCGAGCTGATCGAGCGCGGTGCGCTCCAGCAGGTCGGTACCGGCGAGGGCGACCCCTTCGAGTCGTACTTCTCCGGCAACACCATCCAGATCTGCCCGGTCGGGGCCCTGACCTCGGCGGCGTACCGCTTCCGCTCCAGGCCCTTCGACCTGGTGTCGACGCCCTCCGTGTGCGAACACTGCGCCGGCGGCTGCGCGACCCGGACCGACCACCGGCGCGGCAAGGTCATGCGGCGGCTCGCCGCCAACGACCCCGAGGTCAACGAGGAATGGCTCTGCGACAAGGGCCGCTTCGGCTTCCGCTACGCACAGCAGCGCGACCGGCTCACCACCCCGCTCGTGCGCAACGCGGACGGCGTGCTGGAACCGGCGAGCTGGCCCGAGGCGCTGGAGGCTGCGGCGGCCGGACTCTCGGCTTCCCGCGGTCGGACCGGGGTGCTCACCGGAGGCCGGCTGACCGTCGAGGACGCCTACGCCTACAGCAAGTTCGCGCGGGTCGCCCTCGACACCAACGACATCGACTTCCGGGCCCGGGTCCACAGCGGTGAGGAGGCCGACTTCCTGGCCGCCCGCGTGGCCGGGCGGGGACGGGACCTGGACGGCAGCGGAGTCACGTACACCGCTCTGGAGAAGGCCCCGGCCGTCCTGCTGGCCGGCTTCGAGTCCGAGGAGGAGGCGCCCGGCGTCTTCCTGCGGCTGCGCAAGGCCCATCGCAAGCACGGGCAGCGGACGTTCGCACTCGCCTCGCACGCCAGCCGGGGCCTGGAGAAGGCGGGCGGCACGCTGCTTCCCGCCGCGCCCGGCACCGAGACCGAATGGCTGGACGCCCTCGCGGGCGGGGTCGGCCTGGAGGCCGAAGGCGCCGCCGCGGCCGAGGCACTGCGCGGCGAGGGCGCCGTGATCGTGGTGGGCGAGCGGCTCGCCGCGGTGCCCGGCGGGCTGACCGCCGCCGTGCGCACCGCCGCGGCGACCGGCGCCGCACTGGTGTGGATCCCGCGCCGGGCCGGCGAACGCGGCGCGCTGGAGGCGGGCGCGCTCCCGTCGCTGCTGCCCGGCGGCCGTCCCGCGACGGACCCCCGGGCCCGGGAGGAGGTGGCGTCCGTCTGGGGCGTCGCCGAACTCCCGGCCCGCTTCGGCCGTGACACCGGGCAGATCGTCGAGGCCGCCGCCACCGGAGAGCTGGGCGCGCTGCTGGTGGCCGGGGTCGATCCCGAGGACCTGCCCGACCCGGCCGGAGCGCTGCGCGCACTGGACGAGGTCGGCTTCCTGGTCTCGCTGGAGCTGCGGCCCGGCGCGGTCACCGAACGCGCGGACGTGGTCCTTCCCGTCGCGGCCGTCGCGGAGAAGCCCGGAACCTTCCTCAACTGGGAGGGCAGGGCCCGGATGTTCGAGGCGGCGCTGAAGCCCGAGCAGCTGCCGAGGACGCTCTGCCCGACCGACGCGCGGGTGCTGCACATGCTGGCCGACGCCCTCGACGTACGCCTCGCACTGCCCGACCTGAAGGCGGCCCGCCGCGAGCTGGACCGCCTCGGCGGCTGGCAGGGCGGTCACGCCGACGATCCTCGGGCGACGTCACGCCCGGTGCCCAGGCCCGGTGACGGCGAGGCGGTCCTCGCGGGCCACCGGATGCTGCTCGACCGGGGCCGGCTCCAGGAGGGCGACGAGGCGCTGGCGGGTACGAGGCACGCGGCCGTCGCCCGGCTCTCCCCGGTCACCGCCGCCGAGTCCGGGGTGAAGGACGGCGATCTGCTGGCCGTCACCGGGCCCGCCGGGACCACCGAACTCCCGCTGGCGGTGACGGAGATGCCGGACCGGGTGGTGTGGGTGCCGCTCAACTCCGTCGGCCGGGGTGTCCCCGCCGACACCGGCGCCCGGCCGGGCGGACTGGTCCGGATCGGCCCGGCCGCCCCGGGCTCGCACGTCGTGACAACGGAGGTAGGAGAGTGACCGGCCTCGATCGGCTCGCCGCGGCACCGCACGGCACCGTCCTCGCAGCCGAGGACCTCTCGATGTTCGGCACGGACCCCTGGTGGCTCGTCGTCGTCAAAGCGGTGTTCTGCTTCGCGTTCCTGATGGTGACCGTGCTGTTCTCCATCGTGTGGGAGCGCAAGGTCGTCGCCTGGATGCAACTGCGCATCGGCCCCAACCGGCACGGCCCCTGGGGCATGCTCCAGTCGCTCGCCGACGGCATCAAGCTGATGCTGAAGGAAGACGTCGTCGTCAAGCGGGCCGACAAGGTCGTCTACATCCTGGCCCCGATCGTGGCCGCCGCACCCGCGTTCATGGCGATCGCCGTGATCCCGTTCGGCCCGTCCGACAACAAGGTCTCGATCTTCGGCCACCCCACGACGATGCAGCTGACGGACCTGCCGATCGCGATGCTGTACATCCTCGCGGTGGCCTCCGTCGGCATCTACGGCATCGTGCTCGCCGGCTGGTCCTCGGGGTCGACGTACCCCCTGCTCGGCGGTCTGCGTTCCTGCGCCCAGATGATCAGCTACGAGATCGCGATGGGCGCCGCGTTCGCCTCGGTGTTCCTCTACTCCGGTTCGATGTCGACCTCGGAGATCGTGGCGGCGCAGCAGGACCGCTGGTTCATCCTCCTGCTCCCGGTCTCGTTCATCATCTACGTGATCACGATGGTCGGTGAGACCAACCGCGCCCCGTTCGACATGCCCGAGTCCGAGGGTGACCTGGTCGGCGGCTTCAACACCGAGTACTCGTCGATCAAGTTCGCGATGTTCATGCTCGCCGAGTACGTCAACATGGTCACCGTCTCCGCGGTCTCCGTGACCCTGTTCCTGGGCGGCTGGCGGGCTCCGTACCCGATCAGCACCTTCTGGGAGGGCGCGAACCAGGGCTGGTGGCCGATGCTCTGGTTCGTCATCAAGGTGCAGCTGCTCCTCTTCTTCTTCATCTGGCTGCGCGGCACGCTGCCCCGTGTCCGCTACGACCAGCTGATGAAGCTCGGCTGGAAGGTCCTGATCCCGGTCTCGGTGGTCTGGCTGATGCTGGTCGCCACCGTCAGGGCGCTGAACAACGAGGGCTACGACTACTCCAAGATCCTGCTGTACGTCGCCGGAGCCGTGATCGCGGTCCTGCTGATCTCCTTCGTCGCCGACGTCTTCCGGGACCGGAAGGCCAAGGCCGCCGAGGAGGCGGCCGGACCGGAGCCGGCGTTCGACCCGATGGCGGGCGGATTCCCCGTGCCGCCGCTGCCCGGCCAGGCCCTGCCACCGGTCCCGCGTCGCACACCGCGACGCGAGCGGGAGCTCGTTGTCAGTGGCGGGCCGGATACTCGGAGTGACGATCAGGTGGGTTCCGGAAGTTCGAGTGACGGAAGGGAGGCCGACGGTGTCTGAGTCATCAGAACCCTCAGGGGAGAAGTTCCAGAATCCTGTGGCCGGCTTCGGCGTGACCTTCAAGGCCATGTTCAAGAAGCGGCTGACCGAGCAGTACCCGGAGACGAAGAAGGTGACGGCGCCGCGCTTCCACGGCCGGCACCAGCTCAACCGCCACCCGGACGGGCTGGAGAAGTGCGTCGGCTGCGAGCTCTGCGCCTGGGCGTGTCCGGCGGACGCCATCTACGTCGAGGGCGCGGACAACACGGACGAGGAGCGCTACTCCCCGGGCGAGCGCTACGGCCGCGTCTACCAGATCAACTACGCGCGCTGCATTCTCTGCGGGCTCTGCATCGAGGCGTGCCCCACCCGGGCACTGACCATGACCAACCAGTTCGAGCTCGCCAACACCACCCGAGAGAGCCTCATCTACACCAAGGACGAGCTGCTCGCGGGGCTCGAGGACGGCATGGTCGACAGCCCGCACGCGATCTACCCCGGCATGGACGAACAGGACTACTACCGGGGGCTGGTGACCGAGGCGGCTCCCGGCACGGAGCGTCAGGCAGCCGTCTCCAAGGGAGAAGCGGACAAGGAGGTGGACGTATGACCGCCGCCCTGGCCGCAGCGGCCACCGCCACCTCGACGGGCGAGGCGGTCCAGTTCTGGATCCTCGGCACCGTCGCCGTCGTCGGCGCGCTCGCCACCGTCCTCATGAAGAAAGCGGTGCACAGCGCACTGTCGCTCGCCGGCACGATGATCGTGCTGGCGGTCTTCTACCTCGCCAACGGCGCCTACTTCCTGGGCATCGTCCAGGTCGTCGTCTACACCGGCGCGATCATGATGCTGTTCCTCTTCGTGGTCATGCTCGTCGGCGTCACGGCGGCGGACTCTCTGAAGGAGACGCTCAAGGGCCAGCGCTGGCTGGCGGCCGCCTGCGGTCTCGGCTTCGGCATCCTGCTGATCGCCGGCATCGGGCAGGCGTCCCTGCAGACCTTCAACGGACTGGGAGCGGCGAACGCCCGGCACGGCGGAAACGTCGAGGGCCTCGCCAACCTCATCTTCACCAAGTACGTGTTCGCGTTCGAGATCACCGGCGCCCTGCTGATCACCGCGACGGTCGGCGCGATGCTGCTCACGCACCGCGAGCGCACCGAACGCGCCAAGACACAGCGCGAGCTCTCCGAGGAGCGGGTGCGCAGCAGCCATCTGCCTCCGCTGCCGGCTCCGGGTGTCTACGCCAGGCACAACGCCGTGGACATCGCGGGCCTGCTCCCGGACGGCACCCCGTCCGAGCTCACCGTCATGCAGACGCTGCGCCGGCGCGGCCAGATCCGTGACGTGTCCAGCGAGTCGCTCGCCGACCTCAAGGCGCTGGAACAGCGCTCCGGGGAGCGGCTCGGCCGCAACGGCGGACCAGCCCGTGACCACGCGGGAGAAGAGGAGGAGGTCGCCAAGTGAATCCGGTCAACTACCTCTACCTCGCGGCCCTTTTGTTCACGATCGGCGCCTCCGGCGTGCTGATCAGGCGGAACGCGATCGTGGTGTTCATGTGCATCGAGCTGATGCTCAACGCCTGCAACCTCGCGCTCGTCGCGTTCTCCCGGATGCACGGCAACCTCGACGGCCAGATCATCGCGTTCTTCACGATGGTCGTCGCCGCCGCGGAGGTCGTCATCGGGCTCGCGATCATCGTGTCGCTGTTCCGCTCCCGCCACTCGGCCTCGGTCGACGACGCCAGCCTGATGAAGCTGTAAGGGGTCGGAATCGTGGAAAACCTGATTGCGCTGCTGGTCGCGGCGCCCCTGCTCGGAGCTGCGGTCCTGCTCTGCGGCGGCCGCCGGCTCGACCGGGCCGGACACTGGATCGGCACGGCGCTCGCCGCCGCGTCGTTCGTCATCGGTGTCGTGCTGTTCACCGACATGCTGGGCAGGGGCGCCGAGGACCGCGCCCTGCACCAGCATCTGTACAGCTGGATCCCCGTCGAGGGGTTCCAGGCCGACGTGGCCTTCCAGCTCGACCAGTTGTCGATGACCTTCGTCCTGCTGATCACGGGTGTGGGCACGCTGATCCACATCTACTCCATCGGCTACATGGAGCACGACGAGCGGCGCCGCCGCTTCTTCGGCTATCTGAACCTGTTCCTCGCCGCGATGCTCATCCTGGTCATCGCTGACAACTACCTGCTTCTGTACGTCGGGTGGGAGGGCGTCGGGCTGGCGTCGTACCTGCTCATCGGTTTCTGGCAGCACAAGCCCAGCGCGGCCACCGCCGCCAAGAAGGCCTTCCTGGTCAACCGGGTCGGCGACATGGGCCTGTCCATCGCGATCATGCTGATGTTCACCACCTTCGGTACGTTCGCCTTCGGGCCGGTGCTCGAAGCGACGGGGGACACGAGCGAGGGCAAGCTCACCGCGATCGGACTGATGCTGCTGCTCGCCGCCTGCGGCAAGTCGGCACAGGTGCCGCTGCAGTCCTGGCTCGGTGACGCGATGGAGGGCCCGACCCCGGTCTCGGCCCTGATCCACGCCGCCACCATGGTGACCGCGGGCGTCTACCTCATCGTCCGTTCCGGAGCGATCTTCAACGGGGCGCCGGACGCCCAGCTGGTCGTCGTGGTCGTCGGAGCCGTCACACTTCTCTTCGGTGCGATCGTCGGTTGCGCCAAGGACGACATCAAGAAGGCCCTCGCAGGTTCGACGATGTCGCAGATCGGCTACATGATCCTTGCCGCCGGCCTCGGCCCCATCGGCTACGTCTTCGCGATCATGCACCTGGTCACGCACGGCTTCTTCAAGGCCGGACTCTTCCTCGGCGCGGGTTCGGTCATGCACGGCATGAACGACGAGGTCGACATGCGGAAGTACGGCGGCCTGCGGAAGTTCATGCCGGTCACCTTCGTGACCTTCGGCCTCGGCTATCTCGCGATCATCGGCTTCCCGGGCCTGTCAGGCTTCTTCTCCAAGGACATGATCATCGAGGCGGCCTTCGCCAAGGGCGGCACGGAGGGCTGGATCCTCGGCTCCGTCACCCTGCTCGGCGCCGCGATCACCGCGTTCTACATGACGCGCGTGATGCTGCTGACGTTCTTCGGCGAGAAGCGCTGGCAGCCGGACGCCGAGGGCCACGAGCCGCATCCGCACGAGTCGCCGAAGTCCATGACGATCCCGATGATCGTGCTGGCCTTCGGGTCGGTCTTCGCCGGCGGCTTCTTCTCCATCGGAGACCGCTTCATGCACTGGCTGGAGCCCGTCACCGGGCACGACCACGGACACGCCCCGGTCAGCGCGGCCACCGTCACCGCCGCCACCATGGTGGTGCTCGTCATCGGTGTCGCGATCGCCTGGGCGATGTACGGACGCAGGCCGGTGCCCGCCGTCGCCCCGCGCGGCTCCCTGCTCACCAGGGCGGCCCGCCGGGACCTCCTCCAGGACGACTTCAACCACGTGGTCCTGGTCCGCGGCGGCGAACACCTCACCCGCTCGCTGGTCTACGTCGACCACACCCTGGTCGACGGGGTCGTCAACGGCACGGCCGCCTCGATGGGCGGGCTCTCCGGCCGGCTGCGCAAGCTGCAGAACGGCTATGCCCGCTCCTACGCGGTCTCGATGTTCGGCGGTGCGGCGGTACTCATCGCCGCGACCCTGCTGATGAGGGCGGTCTGATCCCATGTCCTTTCCCCTCCTGACAGCGACGGCCGCGCTCCCGGCGATCGGCGCGATCGCCACCGCCGCCGTCCCGGCCGCCCGGCGTACGGCGGCCAAATGGCTCGCCCTGGCCGTCTCGCTGGCGACGCTCGTCCTGGCCGGCATCGTGTTCGCCCGCTTCGAACCGGGCGGCGACCGCTATCAGCTCACCGAATCGCACGCGTGGATCAAGGACTTCGGTGTCCGCTACGAACTGGGCGTCGACGGCATCGGGGTGGCGCTGCTCGCGCTCACCGCGCTGCTGATCCCCTTCGTCATCCTGGCCGGCTGGCACGACGCCGATCCCCTGGAGACCAACTCCAGCCGCTGGCGGCCGACCCAGGGATTCTTCGCCCTGATCCTGATGGTCGAAGCGATGGTGATCCTGTCCTTCGTCGCCACCGACGTCTTCCTCTTCTACATCCTCTTCGAAGCCATGCTCATCCCGATGTACTTCCTCATCGGCGGCTTCGGGGACCGGGCGCACGCCGGCAGCGACGAGAACGCCGCGGCACAACGCAGCTACGCAGCAGTGAAGTTCCTCCTCTACAACCTGGCCGGCGGGCTCATCATGCTGGCCGCCGTCATCGGGCTCTACGTCGTCGCGGGGAGCTTCTCGCTCTCCGAGATCGCCGAGGCCCGGGCCAACGGCTCGCTGGACATGGCGACCTCCACGGAGCGGTGGCTGTTCCTCGGGTTCTTCTTCGCCTTCGCGGTGAAGGCCCCGCTCTGGCCGCTGCACACCTGGCTGCCCAACGCGATGGGGGAGGCGACCACCCCGGTGGCCGTCCTGATCACCGCGGTCGTGGACAAGGTCGGCACCTTCGCGATGCTCCGCTTCTGCCTCCAGCTGTTCCCGGAGGCCAGCAAGTGGGCGACGCCGGTGATCATCGTCCTGGCGCTGATCTCCATCGTCTACGGCGCCCTGCTCGCCGTCGGGCAGCGCGACATCAAGCGGCTCATCGCCTACGCGTCGATCTCGCACTTCGGCTTCATCGTGCTCGGCATCTTCGCGATGACGAGTCAGGGGCAGTCGGGTGCCACGCTCTACATGGTGAACCACGGTCTCTCGACGGCCGCCCTGATGCTGGTCGCCGGCTTCCTCATCACCAGGCGGGGCTCCCGGCTCATCGCCGACTACGGCGGGGTGCAGAAGGTGGCTCCAGTGCTGGCGGGAACCTTCCTCATCGGAGGCCTGGCCACCCTCTCGCTGCCCGGACTCGCCCCGTTCGTGAGTGAGTTCCTGGTCCTCGTTGGTGTGTTCAGCGCGTATCCGGTGGCCGGCATCATCGCCACCGTCGGTATCGTGCTCGCCGCTCTCTACGTCCTCGTCCTCTACCAGCGGACGATGACCGGCCCCGTCAGGGAGGGGATCGGGGGCATGCCCGACCTCAAGGTCCGTGAGCTGGCGGTGGCGCTTCCGCTGATCGCCCTCCTGATCTTCCTGGGTGTCTTCCCGAAGCCGGTCACCGATGTCGTCAACCCGGCGGTGCAGCACACCATGCACGACGTACAGAAGAAAGACCCCCAGCCCGAGGTGGAGGCCGCCAAGTGAGCGCAACAGCTGTCCACAGCCTGTGGACCACGGCGGGCGGGGTGACATGGGCCGCCCCGGGTGACAAATTCACCGCGCCGACCATCGAGTACGCCCAACTGGCGCCCGTCCTGATCGTGGTCGGTGCCGCCGTCCTCGGGATCCTGGTGGAGGCCTTCGTCCCGCGGCGGGCCCGCTACACCACCCAGGTGTTCCTGACGGTGGTCGCGATCGCCGCCGCGTTCGCCGCGGTGGTGGGGCTCGCCGCCGACGGGTACGCGACGAAGAACGCGCAGGTCGCCGCGATGGGAGCCGTCGCCGTCGACGGTCCAGCCCTGTTCCTCCAGGGCACCATCCTCCTGGTCTCCATGGTCTCGGTCTTCACGTTCGCGGAGCGGCGCCTCGACCCGGCCTCGCACGGCAACCGCGTGGACTCCTTCGCCGCCCAGGCCGGTTCGGTGCCCGGCAGCGACGGGGAGAAGGCGGCGGTGAAGGCAGGATTCACCACGACCGAGGTCTTCCCGCTGGCACTCTTCTCCGTGGCGGGAATGCTGGTCTTCCCCGCGGCCAACGACCTGCTGACGCTGTTCGTCGCGCTCGAGGTCTTCTCCCTCCCGCTCTACCTCCTCTGCGCCCTCGCCCGCCGCAAGCGGCTGATGTCGCAGGAAGCCGCCGTGAAGTACTTCCTGCTCGGCGCCTTCTCCTCGGCTTTCCTGCTCTTCGGGATCGCCCTGCTCTACGGATACGCGGGCACCGTCTCGTACGCGGGCATCGCGAGCGTCGTCGACGGCAGCGTCCAGCAGATCGACCCGGCGCTCGCCGGCACCATGGGCAACGACGTGCTGCTGCTGATCGGCGGGGCGATGATCCTCATGGGTCTGCTCTTCAAGGTCGGCGCGGTTCCCTTCCACATGTGGACCCCTGACGTCTACCAGGGCGCCCCGACCCCGGTCACCGGCTTCATGGCCGCGGCCACGAAGGTCGCCGCGTTCGGCGCGCTGCTGCGCCTGCTGTACGTGGTGCTGCCCGGTCTCACCTGGGACCTGCGCCCCGTCATGTGGGGCGTCGCGATCGTCACGATGCTCGGCGGGGCGATCGTCGCGATCACCCAGACCGACATCAAGCGGCTCCTGGCCTACTCCTCGATCGCACACGCGGGCTTCATCCTCGCCGGTGTCATCGCGGCCAGTCCGGAAGGGGTCTCCTCGGTCCTCTTCTACCTCGGGGTGTACTCCTTCGTGACCGTCGGTGCCTTCGCCGTCGTGACACTGGTGCGGGACGCCGGGGGAGAGGCGACCCACCTGTCGAAGTGGGCCGGTCTCGGCAGGCGCTCGCCGCTGACCGCGGCGGTCTTCGCGGTGTTCCTGCTGTCCTTCGCGGGGATCCCGCTCACCTCGGGCTTCTCCGGAAAGTTCGCCGTCTTCAAGGCGGCGGCGGACGGGGGAGCGGGGGGCCTCGTCGTGGTCGGTGTGATCTCGTCGGCCATCGCCGCGTTCTTCTACATCCGGGTCATCGTCCTGATGTTCTTCAGCGAGCCGAAGGCGGACGGCCCGACGGTCGCGGTCCCGTCCCCGCTGACGATGACCACGATCGCGGTCGGAGTGGCCGTGACCCTGGTGCTCGGCCTGGCCCCGCAGTACTTCCTCGACCTGGCGGGCCAGGCGGGAGTGTTCGTGCGGTAACGCGGAGCAGCATGACGACGACGCCGGACGGGCCGTGAAGTCAAGCCCGTCCGGCGTTGTCGTACGCGGCGCCTATGGTTGCTGTGGATGAGTGAAGGACTGGACGGGACGGGCGGAACGATGAGTGTGACGACCGAGAGCGCGGCGCAGCAGACGCTGCACCGGGTGTTCGGGTACGAGGCGTTCCGCGGCGAGCAGGGCGCGGTGATCGAGCATGTCGTCGGGGGCGGCGACGCGGTCGTGCTGATGCCCACCGGCGGCGGCAAGTCCCTCTGCTACCAGATCCCCGCGCTGGTCAGGCCCGGCACCGGCATCGTGATCTCCCCGCTGATCGCGCTCATGCAGGACCAGGTGGACGCCCTGCGCGCCCTCGGTGTCCGCGCGGGCTTCATGAACTCCACGCAGGACTTCGACGAGCGCCGCTCGATGGAGGCCCAGTACGTCGCCGGTGAGCTCGACGTGCTGTACCTGGCCCCGGAGCGGCTGCGCCTCGATTCGACGCTGTCGCTGCTGGCCCGCGGCGAGATCTCCGTCTTCGCCATCGACGAGGCGCACTGCGTCGCCCAGTGGGGCCACGACTTCCGCCCCGACTACCTGGCTCTGTCCGTCCTCGGCGAGCGCTGGCCCGGCGTGCCCCGTATCGCGCTGACGGCCACGGCGACCGACGCCACGCACCGGGAGATCACCCAGCGGCTTGGCATGCCCGAGGCCAGGCACTTCGTGGCCAGCTTCGACCGGCCCAACATCCAGTACCGCATCGTGCCGAAGGCCGACCCGAAGAAGCAGCTGCTCACCTTCCTCAAGGAGGAGCACGCGGGAGACGCGGGCATCGTCTACTGCCTCTCACGCAATTCGACGGAGAAGACCGCCGAGTACCTCTGCCGCAACGGCATCGAGGCCGTGCCGTACCACGCGGGTCTGGACGCCGGGACGCGCGCCGCCCACCAGTCCCGTTTCCTCCGTGAGGAGGGCCTGGTCGTCGTCGCGACCATCGCCTTCGGCATGGGCATCGACAAGCCCGATGTGCGGTTCGTCGCCCACCTCGACCTGCCGAAGTCGGTCGAGGGCTACTACCAGGAGACCGGCCGCGCGGGGCGTGACGGGGCGCCGTCCACCGCCTGGATGGCATACGGGCTCCAGGACGTCGTCCAGCAGCGCAAGCTGATCCAGGGCGGAGAGGGCGACGAGGCGTTCCGGCGCCGCGCGGCCTCGCACCTCGACTCGATGCTGGCGCTCTGCGAGACCGTCCGGTGCCGCCGGGCCCAGCTCCTGACGTACTTCGGGCAGGAGCCCGGAGAGCAGGCCTGCGGCAACTGCGACACCTGCCTCACCCCGCCCGAGACCTGGGACGGCACGGTGGTGGCCCAGAAGCTGCTGTCCACCGTCGTCCGGCTGAAGCGGGAGCGGAACCAGAAGTTCGGCGCCGGTCAGATCATCGACATCCTGCTGGGCCGCAAGACGGCGAAGACGATCCAGTTCGACCACGACCAGCTCTCGGTCTTCGGTATCGGAGAGGAGCTCGCGGAGGCGGAGTGGCGGGGCGTGGCGCGCCAGCTGCTGGCCCAGGGGCTGCTCGCCGTCGAGGGGGAGTACGGCACGCTGGTGCTGACGGAGGAGTCCGGCTCGGTGCTCGGCCGGGAGCGCGAGGTGCTGCTCCGCAAGGAGCCGAAGCGGCCCACGACCCGGTCGTCGTCCGGTGGCGAGCGCAAGGCCAAGTCCGCCGCCGCGGTGGCCGACCTGCCGGCCGAGGCCGTCCCGGTCTTCGAGGCGCTGCGCGCCTGGCGCGGAGCCCAGGCCAAGGAGCTGGGCCTCCCGGCGTACGTGATCTTCCACGACGCGACCCTGCGGGAGATCGCAGCGCTGCGCCCCGGCTCCCTGGCGGAGCTGGGCGGGGTCAGCGGACTCGGCGAGAAGAAGCTGGCGACGTACGGCGAGGGAGTGCTGGAGGTGCTGGCGGGACTGGGAGAAGCGGGCCCGTCGGCTGCTCCGGCAGCGGAAGCGAAAGCGGCACCCGCACCTGACCGGACGCCGGAGCAGGCGGCCCGCCCCGCCGCTCAGGACGCGGACCCGGAGTTCGGCTGGGAAGAGGAGCCGCCCGAGTTCGAGTGAGCCGGGGCCCGGTCTACTCCGGCTTCGCCGCCCGGCGGCGCGAGACGATCGCGGTCAGATCCAGGTCCACGGAGAAGGGAGCGGAGACCTTCATCCGGTCATGGAAGATCCCCGTGGACGTGTACGCACCGGTCGCGGGCTCCAGCTCGAAGACGTACACCACCGCCCGGCCGTCCTGGTTCTCCACCCGCCAGTAGTGCGGGATCTTCGCCCGCGCGTACTTCACGGGCTTGGTCTCCCGGTCACGGGTGACGGACTCGTCGGACACGACCTCGATCGCGAGCAGCACACTGCTCGCGGGGAACCGTGTCTGCCGCAGGCTCTCGACCGCGTCCGCGCGCACCACGACGACATCCGGTTCGGGCCGGTTCTGGAAGTCGACGTCGATGGTGAATTCGCGAAAGACCTCGAGGTCGAGCGGTGCGAGTGACTGCAACTGCCACTTCAGGTAGTCGATCGCGCGCTCGTGGAAAACGGTCTGCGGACCCACGAAAACCAGACTCCCGTCGATCAGCTCCGTATGCGGAGGCAGATTCGGGAGTGTGTCCAGGTCATCGGCGGTCCAGCCGCCCACGGGCGGGACCGCCCACCGCGGCTCGGGGGCCTCGGGTTCGATGCTCATCAGTGCTCCCATGGGACGGAGTCTCGCGGGTCTGTTCAGCGTATCCGGCGAGAACAGACCGGGGCCGCCCAGACGTGTGAGCGACTTACGCGTCGTTGACCACCGCCCCCCTCGCCGCGTACGCGCGCACGTCCGCGTCCGGCTCGGTGAGCACGCCTGAAAGCGCCTCCCGGGCCGCTGCGTGGGACGTGTGGTGGAGCAGAGCCAGGACCGCCGCCTTGCGTACGTCGGCGTTCGGGTCGGCGAGCGCTCCGGCCAGCGGGTCCACAGCGGAAGCCGGGGCCGCCGAGGAGAGCGCCGTGGCGGCCCCCGCCCGGACCTGCCAGGCCGGATCGGAGAGGGCCGTGACCGCTGCCGAGGCGTACGGCTCAGGGCACCCCGTGGCCGCGAGCGCGCCCAGGGCAGCCGCCCGCACCAGCAGGTCCCCGTCCTCCAGCAGCCGGGCCAGCGGCTCAGGGCCGGGGGAACGCGTGGCCGCCAGGCCCTTCGCGACCGCCACCCGGACCTCCCGGGACGGGTCCGTCACGGCCCCGGCCAGCAGCCCCGTCGCGTCCGCCGAGACCAGGGCGCGGATTGCCGTGCGTCGCATGGGAGGAAGGGCCTTTCACCGTAGGAGGCAGGGCATGTTGACCGTGACCGCGTCGGTGGGACACCGGGCGGCGCACGGACCGCAGTACCAGCACTCGTCGACATGCATGAAGGCCTTGCCGCTGTCCGGGTGGATGGCCAGGGAGTCGAGCGGGCACATGTCGACGCAGAGGGTGCAGCCGTCGATGCACTTCGACTCGTCGATGGTCACGGGCACGTCGGCCCGCTGGGGCGCCAGAGGCATGGCGGTCTCCAGGAAAGAGGGGGAGCCGGGGCGGAGGGGTGCTCAGCCGGACCTGTGCAGCAGGCCGCTCATGCTGATGCGATCGCCACGGAAGCGGATGAACTCCAGGTCCACGGGCCGGCCGTCACCGAGGTGGGTGAGCCGTTCCAGCATCAGGACGGCGGAGCCGTGCGGGGTCTCCAGCACGGCGGCGGAGTGCGCGTCGGCGTTGACGGCCTCCATCGTGATCTCGGCGGTGCCGAGCGGCTGCCCCGTGAGGGTCTCCAGCAGCCGGAAGACGTCGGTGTTCTCCAGGTCGCAGCCGAGGAGCCCGGCCCCGATGTCCATGGGTACGTAGGTGAGATCGAGGGAGAGCGGCAGTCCGTTCAGCAGCCGGCGCCGCTCGATGTAGAGCACGTCGGTGTGCTCCGCGACCTTGAGCCGCCGCGCTACGGGAGCCGGCGCGGGCACGGGGCCGACGGTGCGGACCTCGTTGGTGACCCGGCCGTGCTCGCGGAGCGTCTCGGCCAGGCCCTGGAGCCGGTCGAGGCGGTGCGGGTACCTCTCGCCGGCGACGACGGTGCCCACTCCGGGCTGCCGTTCCACCAGGCCCTCGGCGCGCAGCAGCCCCAGGGCCTGGCGCACGGTGTTGCGCGAGACGCGGTAGTCGCTGCCGATCGCGTCCTCGAAGGGCAGCACACCACCCGGGAAGCCGCCGGTACGGACCTGATGGCGCAGCAGGCCGGCCAGCAGCCGGGCATGGTCCGCGCGCAGCCGGCGCCGGCGGGCGGCGGCGACGGGCACGGTGTGCTCACGGGTACGTTCGGCTGGCATGCGCTGGACCATACCGACGGGGTCCGGGCGATGGTGTTGCCGCAGTGTTGCGCCACCTGGGGACGCGGGGCGCACCGCTGTGACCAGCGGCTCTTCGCCGGGCCGGGGAAGATCTGCCACCACGGTGACCACCCTTCGGACACCCGGCGGAGTCAGTCCCCGCCGCCTCCGCCCCCGCCCCCGCCGTCACCGCCGCCGGCCGCGGCGGCCTTGTCCTGGCGCACGTTGCGGTGCACGGCCTGCGCCGGCCACTCCTCCCGGACCAGGGCCCGCGCCGCCGCGCGCGTACGGCGGTCGCCCCGCCTCACCACCGAAGGCAGCTCCACCGCCGCTGCCAGGCCCGCGAGCAGCCGGCTCCGGCGGTCGGGGAAGCCCGCCGCACGGGACTCCTCGAAGCGCTGCCGCACCTGCTCCGCCGGGGAGGCGGAGCCCGCCGGATGGCGGTGGTAGGGGAGCAGCCCGAGGAAGCGGCGGGTCTCCCTGCGCAGGACACCGCGTTCCACCAGGGCGTCCAGATAGAGCCCTCCGGCCCGCCGTCCGGCCTTCCGCACCCAGCCCCTCGCGGACACCCCGGAGCCGAACCGGCTCTTGCCGGGCGGCGGGAGGCTCCGCAGGAACACCGCGAGCAGCGGGTCCGGCGGGTCCAGCGGATTCACGACCACCACCCGCCCGCGCTCCACGGCGATCCGCCCCTGGAGCTCCAGCTCCGCCAGGGCGGCCCCGGCGACGCCGTACTCCAGGAACCGGCCCCGGCAGTACGGCTTGCCGCGTACGGGATCCAGGGCGAGCAGCAGCAGTTCCTCGGGGAGCGTGGGCCCGGCGTGGTTCACGGCGAGGCCGTGATCCGTCCGGTGACCTCGCCGAGTCCGACCCGGGTGCCGTGCGGCCCGGGTGCCCACGCGGTCAGCGTCACGGTGTCACCGTCCTCCAGGAACGTCCGCTTGCCCTCGGCCAGCTCCAGCGGATCGCGGCCGTTCCAGGTGAGTTCGAGCAGGGACCCGCGCTGTCCGGGCTCCGCACCGCTGACGGTGCCGGAGCCGTACAGGTCACCCGTGCGCAGCGAGGCGCCGTTCACCGTCATCTGCGCCAGCTGCTGGGCCGCCGTCCAGTACATCGAGGAGAACGGCGGCTCGGAGACGGTCTGCCCGTTGATCTCCACCGAGATCCGGATGTCGAAGCCGCCCGGCTCCTCGTCGTCCGCGTCCTCCAGATAGGGGAGCAGCCCGAAGTCCCGTGCGGGCGGTGCCGTGCGGGCCGCGTCCAGGGCCTCCAGCGGAGTGACCCACGCCGACACGGAGGTGGCGAAGGACTTGCCGAGGAAGGGACCCAGCGGCACGTACTCCCAGGCCTGGATGTCCCGCGCCGACCAGTCGTTGAGCAGGGACAGCCCGAAGACGTGCTCGCGGAAGTCGCCGAGCGCCACGGGAGAGCCCTGTGCCGACGGGACACCCACGACGAAGCCGACCTCGGCCTCGATGTCCAGCTTCACCGAGGGACCGAAGACGGGCGCGGGATCGGCCGGTGCCTTGCGCTGGCCGGAGGGGCGCACCACGTCGGTGCCCGAGACGACGACCGTGCCGGCCCGCCCGTGGTAACCGATCGGCAGGTGCTTCCAGTTGGGGGTGAGGGCCGCCCCGTCGGGGCGGAAGATCCTGCCCACGTTCGTGGCGTGGTGCTCGCTGGCGTAGAAGTCGACGTAGTCCGCGACCTCGTACGGCAGGTGGAGGGTCACCGAGTCGACCGGGTACAGCAGCGGTTCCAGGTCCGGGCGGTGGGACGGGACCGTCACCCACGCCGTCAGCGCCCGCCGCACGTCCCTCCACGCGGTGCGTCCCGCCGCCAGCAGCGGCATCAGGCTCGGCTGCGCCAGCAGTCTGGCGTAGGGCGAACCGAGCGCGTGCGCCGCCGCTCCGGCGTCCAGTACATGTCCGCCGATGCGGACTCCGACCTTTCGGTCCTCGGGGTGCCCGGGGGTGGAGAACACGCCGTACGGAAGGTTGTGCGGACCGAAGGGATCGCCCTCGGCCAGGTCGAGCGGGCTGCTCTGCTCGGGCATCTGTCGCTGCCCCTTTCCAGTCGCTTGAGGAACACGGTACGTCGGCGTCGCCGGTCGGCGGCAGTGCCTCAAGTAGGCGTAATGCCCGGAAAGTTATGTGATAACCCTGCTCGACCCACCCGTGCGGGGAGGTCAGCCCGCCGTGCGCGGGATGCGCTTCTCCCAGGTCCGGTGGAAGACGATCTCGTCGCCGTCCCTGCACACGACCTCGTTGGACGTGATGAAGTCGTCCGCGTCCGCGCTCAGCTCCGAACGCGTCTCGACCCGTACGTCCCAGGACATCTCGGGCCGGTGCAGCCGGATCGTCCAGTCCGAACGGGCTCTGGCCGACAGCGGGTCGTCCTGCTGGATCGTGTAGGTCTCCAGCGCGTCCTCGGTGAACTCCAGACCGTCGGGGTAGACACGCGTGCCCCCGTAGCGCGGATCGACCTCCAGGCGCCATTCGCCCTTGGCGACGTCACGGATCACGAGGCGCTCCGGACGCTGCTCGTCGAGCGTGGCCGGGAAGACGACGCCGAGCGGCTCCGCCTGCTCCGGTTCGCCGAAGGTGATCGCCGGGTCCTCGGTGTGCCGGCGCACCGGGAGTTCGACGAGGCTGCCCTCCGCCTCGAGCGTGAAGCCCGCCGAACCGGCCTGGGGCCAGATCCACGGCCAGTACGAGGACGAGAGGGCGACCCTGATCCGGTGGCCGCGCGGGAAGGTGTGCCCGATGCCGTTCAGCTCGAACGTCACGTACTCGGTCTCCCCGACGGGCCAGTCCTCCGCGTGGTCGCGCCCGTGACGGGCGGCCAGGTTGAGGGCCCCGCGGGTCACCAGGGTGGAGGACCCGTCCGGGGCCACGTCGCAGAGCCGGGCGATCACCTGGCCGCGCGGTACGTCCATCCGGACCAGGAGCGTCACCCGTGGACGGCCGAGGATCTCGATGGGGGCGTCCTCGACGGGGAACTCGAAGCACACCGACTTGGCGTCCTCGTCCCGCTGGTCAGGCGGCAGGTCGGCGTCGTTCCCGAACGGGAAGAAGCGGCCCGCGTCCAGCCCGGTCTGCTGCGGTGAGCGGACGGTCTGCGCCCCGCCCTCCAGGGCGTACGTCACGGGGGCGACGTTCTCGGACGGCCAGCTCGCGTCACCGACCCAGCGGCCGGGCAGCGTCTCGTAGACCGTGGCCGGGCGGTGGGAGCCGCTGATCCAGGACCGCAGCAGAGGCTCGTTCATCACCCCGGTGTCCTCGTCCTTGAGGTGCTGGTCCCACCAGCGCAGCGTCTCCTGGAGGAAGCCGATCGCCGGCCCCGGAGGGAGGCCCCGGTCCGGGTACTGGTGCGACCAGGGGCCGATCAGCCCACGTACCTGCCCGGGGTCCAGGTGCTCGACGAGCCTCAGGACGGTGTCGCGGTACGGGTCGTGCCAGCCGCCCACGGCCAGCACCTTCGCCTTGACGGCGCCGTAGTCCTCGCAGACGCTGCCGTGCTTCCAGTAGTCGTCGCGGGTCTGGTGGGACAGCCACGTATGGATGAACGGCTCCACCTTCTCGAGCCGGCGCGTCCACATGTCCCGCCAGTCGTCGCCGACGTCCGCCGGGTCCGGGGGGCGGGAGACGAAGGCCAGCATGGTGGAGGCCCAGGCGTGCATGTCCACACCGAGGACCGAGCCGCCCATGTAGTGGACGTCGTTGTCGTAGCGGTCGTCCGCCGAACAGACGGTGACGACGGCCTTCAGGGGCTCCGGTGCGAGCGCCGCGATCTGGAGGGAGTTGAAGCCGCCCCAGGAGATGCCGAACATGCCGACCCGCCCGGAGCACCACTCCTGCTGGGCCAGCCAGTGCACCACGGCGACCCCGTCGGCGAGCTCCGTCGCGTCGTACTCGTCGCCGGGCATGCCCTCACTGTTGCCGTGCCCGCGCACATCGACGCGTACGGAGGCGTAGCCGTGGCCCGCGTACCAGGGGTGGCGCTGCCAGTCGCGCGGCGCCGTCCAGTCGCTGAGCCGGTAGGGCAGGTACTCCAGCAGCGCGGGCACCGGTTCGTCGGTGACCGGCCGCCAGATCCTGGCGTACAGCTGGGTGCCGTCCGCGAGGGGGATGTAGAGGTCCTCGTGGGTGGTCTCGTACGGGAAATCGGTGCGGATGTGCATGGCGGTACCTCAGTGGACGGGGTGCATGGTGCGCTTCAGCCAGGGAGCGGCGGCGATGACGGCCACACCGGCCACCACCGCGATGGCGCCATTGACACCGAAGTAGGCGGGGTTGGAGACCTCGCCGTAGAGCTTCACGATCTGTGCCTGGATGCCGTTGGCCAGGGCCAGCGACAGGAACCACAGCGCCATCGTCTGGCTGGCGAACGCCTTGGGCGCGAGCTTGGTGGTGGCGGACATGCCGGAGGTCTCGAGCAGGATGTCGCCGAGGCCGAGCAGCAGATAGGAGCCGACGATCCACCAGGCGGCCATCTTGTACGTGTCGTCGGCATGGCCCGAGGTCGGGATGACCATGAGGAGGAAGGACAGCCCGCCGAGGATCACCCCGATCGCGATCTTGTTCGAGGCGTGCGGCTGACGCGGTCCCATCCGGGCCCAGACGGCGGCCACGACGGGCGCCAGCGCGACCTCGAAGGCGCCCAGCGCGGAGGCGTACCAGCTCGCCGGGAAGTGGAAGCCGAAGATCTCCGTACGGGCGTTGGTCGAGGCGAGCAGCATCATCGTCGAGTACGCCTGGAAGAGGATGAAGTTGAAGACGACGGAGGCCAGGAACAGCACGACGTACGGCCGGAGCCTGCCGCGCTCCTCCGGGGTGACCCGGGGGCTCCTGAACATCACCACGAAGTACACGACCGGTGCGATCACCGACACGAGGGTCAGGACGTCGACGAACCGGTCCATCGTGAGCCATCCGGCCAGTGCCAGCGCCGTCGCGACCAGGGCGGCCGCGACGACGCCGGCCACGATCGTCAGCACGGCCCGGCGCATCGGCCCCGGCGCGAGGGCGTACTCCGCCGCGTGCTTTCGCCCGGCCAGGTGACGCCGGCCCGCGACGTACTGGATCAGGCCGAACGTCATGCCGACCGCGGCGGCCGAGAATCCCCAGTGCCAGCTCGCGTGCTCGCCGAGCCATCCGGTGACCAGGGGCCCGGCGAAGGCGCCGATGTTGATGCCCATGTAGTAGAGCGCGAAGCCGGCGTCACGGCGCTGGTCCTCGGTCCTGTAGAGCTTGCCGACCATCGAGGCGACATTGGGCTTGAGCAGGCCCGTCCCCGCGCTGATCAGGCCGAGCCCCACCCAGGTCATCGTGGCGGTGGGCACGGCCATGGCGTAGTGGCCGCAGGCGATGAGGATGCCGCCGTACAGGACGGCGCGGTACGAACCGAGGATCCGGTCGGCCAGCCAGCCGCCCGCGACGGACACGAGATAGACGAGGGTGCCGTAGGCGGCCGACACGGAGGCGGCGGTGCCCGGGTCCATGCCCATGCCGCCGTCGGAGACCTTGTCGGCGAAGAAGAGGACCAGGATGGCCTGCATCCCGAGGAACGAGAAACGCTCCCAGACCTCCAGTCCTGACAAGGTCATCAGACCCCGTGGCTGGCCGAAGAAGGCGTGATCGTCTCCGGGCGGTGGCTGAGCCGGTTCGGTACCGGTGGGGGCGTGGGACAAAGCGGCAACTCCTGATCGTATGAGCTGATGCCGAACATACCGGCGGTGGCGGGAAGGCGCCCACGGTGATCCAAAGGGGACCGGATACGCTGACTTGAGTGAGGACAGCGACACATCGACAATCCGTGTGATCGTCAGCAGACAGGAGATCCCCTCGTGACCGTCGTCGGGCCGTTCGGACTGAGCGTGCGGGACAAGGCTCTTGAGGCCGATGTCCAGGCAGGTTTGGCCGCTGTCGAGGCGGGGCTGCTGGACGCCACCAAGAGCGAGGTCCCGTTCATCACGGAGGCCGCGCAGCACCTCGTCAGCGCGGGCGGCAAGCGCTTCCGGCCGCTGCTCGTGATGCTCGCGTCCCAGTTCGGTGACCCCGACGCGCCGGGCGTGGTCCCGTCCGCCGTGGTCGTCGAGCTGACGCACCTGGCGACGCTGTACCACGACGACGTGATGGACGAGGCGGACGTACGCCGCGGGGTGGAGAGCGCCAACACCCGCTGGGGCAACTCCGTCGCCGTCCTGACGGGCGACTTCCTCTTCGCCCGCGCCTCGCACATCCTGGCCGACCTCGGGCCGCAGGCCGTCCGTATCCAGGCGGAGGCGTTCGAACGCCTGGTCACCGGTCAGATCCTGGAGACCGCCGGCCCGCGCGACGGGCGCGACCCCGTCGACCACTACATGGACGTGCTGGGGGGCAAGACCGGCTCGCTCGTCGCCGTCTCCGGCAGGTTCGGCGCCCTGATGGCGGGGGCCGACGAGTCGGTCGTCGACATCCTCACCCAGTACGGGGAACGCCTCGGCATCGCCTTCCAGCTCGCCGACGACGTCCTGGACATCGCCTCCGACTCCCACGAGTCGGGCAAGACACCCGGCACCGACCTGCGCGAGGGAATTCCCACCCTTCCGGTCCTCCACCTGCGCGCGCGTGCGGCGGCCGAGGGCCGTCCGGAGGACAAGGAGCTCGTGGAGCTGCTGGACGGCGACCTCGGGGACGACGCCCGGCTCGCGGAGGCGCTGCGCAGGCTGCGCGCCCACCCGGCACTCGAGCAGGCGCGGCGCGACACCGTCCGCTTCGCCCAGGAGGCCCGGGCGACGCTGGCCCCGCTCCCCGAGTGCTACGCGAAGGCCGCGCTCGAAGAACTGTGCGACGCCGTGGTGCACCGCGCCGGCTGACCGTGCGGCCGGACGGGGGACCCGGTGGGACCCCTAAGGGCTCGCCGGACCACATGTCGTCCGGGTCATCCCGGAGAGGTACGCCCAGTTGCTCCCGAGGGCTGACGCTTGTTCCCGCCCGATTTGGTCAGATGGATGACAACCACTCCTGACCACATCGGGTGAGAATGGCGGCGGGGAGTGGACACGTGCAACGGGATGGCAGCCGCCGACCACGGAGGTAGAGCACACATGGCACCGAACGACAGCGCAGAGACCAACGGTGAGGCCACGGGCACTGTCGTGGGCCGTCGGAAGGCGGCGCGCTACATCGTCCCGTTCGCGGTGGCGGGCGTGGCGGCGGCGACGATCGGACTCGTCCCGGCACTCGCGGACTCCGGCGACCCGCAGCTGCCGGACATCACCGCCCAGGAACTCGTCGAGAAGATCGCCGCGTCGGACGAGGAGCAGCTCTCCGGCACGGTGAAGGTCAGCACCGACCTCGGCATCCCCTCGCTCGGCGGGCTCGCGGGCAGCTTCGCCCCGGACGCCGGAGCGGGAGCGGGCGGGTCGAGCGCGTCCCCCGACGCGAAGCTGATGGAGCTCGCCTCCGGGACGCACACGCTCCGGGTCGCGGTCGACGGCCCCGACAAGCAGCGCCTGTCGATCCTCGGCGAGGGCTCCGAGTACAGCCTCGTCCACAACGGGGACGACATCTGGGGGTACGACAGCGAGAGCAACGAGGTCTACCACGCGGAGTCCGACGGGAACGAGCGCGCGGGCGGCAAGGCCGACAAGGCGCCCGAGGGCGTGCCGGGCACCCCGAAGGAGCTCGCCGAGAAGGCGCTCGCCGCTGCCGGCGACACCACCTCGGTCACCGTCGGCGGCACGGCGCAGGTGGCGGGCCGCGACGCCTACAAGCTCGTGATCAAGCCGAAGCAGTCCGGTTCGACGATCGGCTCCGTCACGGTCGCGGTCGACGCCTCGACCGGCGTACCGCTGAAGTTCACCCTGGCCCCGAGCAGTGGCGGCAAGGCCGTGGTCGACGCCGGCTTCACCGACGTCGACTTCGCGAAGCCCGACGCCTCCTCCTTCTCCTTCACCCCGCCCAAGGGCGCGAAAGTGACCGAGGCCGACGAACTGAAGGCCGAGGCGGAGAAGGACGGCGCGGCGGACAAGGCCGAGAAGGACCTGACCGCGCTGGAGGACTTCAAGGGCCTCGATGTGATCGGAGAGGGCTGGAACACCGTCGCCGAGATAGAGGTCCCGGGCGGGGCGGGGCTGCCCGCCCAGGGCTCCGGCGACGTACCCGCGCAGGCGCAGCAGTTCCTGGACGCGCTCGGCGACAAGGTCACCGGCGACTTCGGCTCCGGCACGGTCTTCGAGACGCGCCTGGTCAACGCGCTGCTGACGGACGACGGCAAGGTCTACGTCGGCGCGGTCACGAAGGACGCACTGGTGAAGGCGGCCGACACCGCCAAGTAGGACGCACCGCACGCCCCGCCCCGTCGTACGCTCCGTACGGCGGGGCGGCCCGTGCGACAGGACGTCTCTTCGCGGAGGGCCGCTCCGCCACGGGAATCCGTCAGAGGGACGGCCCCCGCGACGGGCACGGCGGGCACAGGGCGCAGACGCGTGCGCCGGACACGGTGGGACAGGACCGGGGAGTGCGCATGACCGACACAGCGGCCGAGGCGGCGGCATCGGACACCGGCCGGGGGTCCGGCCCCGTGATCGAGACCCGCGGGCTCACCAAGCGCTACCGGGGCGGACAGCCGGCCGTCGACGGGCTCGACCTCGCCGTCCCCGCCGGGAGCGTCTTCGGCTTCCTCGGGCCCAACGGATCCGGCAAGACCACCACGATCCGGATGCTCATGGGGCTCATCGACCCGACCTCCGGCACCGCACACGTCCTCGGCCGCCCCATGCCGGCCGCCGCCCGCACGGTGCTCCCGCAGGTGGGCGCGCTCATCGAAGGGCCCGCGCTGTACGGGTTCCTGACAGGCCGCGACAACCTCGTACGCTTCGACTCCGCCGACCCGACGGCCGATCCGCGCACCCGCCGGACGCGGGTGCGGAACGCCCTGGACCGGGTCGGGCTCGCCCCCGCCGCCGGCAAGAAGGCCAAGGCGTACTCACTCGGGATGAAGCAGCGCCTGGGGCTGGCCGCCGCTCTTCTCCAGCCGCGCAGGCTGCTCGTGCTGGACGAACCGACCAACGGCCTCGACCCGCAGGGCATGCGCGAGATCCGCTCCCTGGTCCGGGAGCTCGCGGCCGAGGGCACCACCGTCTTCCTCTCCTCCCACCTGCTCGACGAGATCGAACAGGTCTGCACCCACGCGGCGGTGATGGCGCGCGGCCGGCTGCTCGTCCAGGGCCCGGTCGCCGTGCTCGCCGCGGGTGCCCGGGGCCGGCTCGCCGTCACCACCCCCGACCCCGGTGACGCGGCCCGCGTCCTCGTCGCACACGGGGCGACGGGCCTGGTGACCGACGGGGGCCGGGTGACCGCCGACGCGCCGCCGGGCGAGGTGGAACTCGCGGACCTCAACGCCGCCCTGGTGCGTGCCGGAGTCCGCGTCCGCGCCTTCGGCGTCGAACGGGCCTCGCTGGAGGACGCCTTCGTCGCACTCACCGGAGAGGGATTCGATGTCGCAGGCTGAACTCACGGCGCCCCCCGCCCCGGCCCGGACACCGCGCCGGCTGTGGACCCTGGGGATCCTCCGCTCCGAACTGACCACCACGCTCCGCCGGTGGCGCACCCTGGCCCTGCTCGGCGTGCTGGCGGCCGTGCCGGTCCTGATCGGCATCGCCGTCCGGATCGAGACGGGCGACGGCTCGCGAGGCGGGCCCGGTGGCGGCGGGGGAGGCCCCGCCTTCCTCTCCCAGATCACCGGCAACGGTCTGTTCCTGGTCTTCGCGGCCCTCTCCGCGACCCTTCCCGTGTTCCTCCCGATGGCCGTCGGCGTCGTCGCGGGGGACTCGGTCGCGGGCGAGGCCGGCGGCGGCACCCTGCGCTATCTGCTCGTCGCACCGGCGGGCCGCACCCGGCTGCTGCTCGCGAAGTACGTGTCCGTGCTGGCGTTCTGTCTGCTCGCCACCCTGGTCGTGGCGGCTTCGGCGCTCGCGGTGGGAGCTCTGCTCTTCCCCGTGGGGGAGGTGACGACGATCTCCGGGACCCGGATCGGCTTCGGCGAGGCGCTCCTCCGGGCCGGACTGATCGCGGTCGCCGTGGCACTGTCCCTCGTCGGCTTCGCGGCACTGGGGCTCTTCGTCTCCACGCTCACCAACAGCGGCGTCGCGGCGATGGCGGCCACCGTAGGGGTGCTGATCACCGTGCAGATCCTGGACACGATGCCGCAGCTCGACGGGATCCATCCGTATCTCTTCCCGCACTACTGGCTGTCCTTCACGGACCTGCTGCGCGACCCGGTCTACTGGGACGAGATGGTCAGGAACGTGGGCCTGCAGGCGGTGTACGCGGCGGTGTTCGGCTCTGCGGCCTGGGCGCGCTTCACCACGAAAGACATCAGTGTCTGAGGGGGGCCCCGACATAGGCCGTCCGTACCGTCGGCCGGTCGAGCCGTCCCCCGATCGGCTCGTCGCGGCACGAACGGCACGAACGGTGTGCTGCAGGGAACGACACGGTACGTTCCGTTTCCAGCCTGGTCATTGTTCGACTTTTGGCGACGACCTGTCAATAAGCGGTGGGGGGAATCCCCCTATGCTCACCGAATGATCACATCGCCGAGTTCCCTGCGCCGCAGCGAGAGGTCACGACGGGCGACGCTGGACGCCGCCCTGGAGCTGTGTACGGAGAAGGGGTACGGCCGGGTCACCGTCGAGGCCATCGCCGCGCGTGCCGGTGTGAGCAAGAAGACGATCTACCGGTGGTGGCCGTCCAAGGGCGCGGTGATGCTGGAGGCGTTCGCCGAGGTGTTCGTCGGCGCCACGCCGTTCGTGGACACCGGCGACGTGGCGGCCGATCTGCGCAGGCACATCAACGGCGCGGTGAAGCTGGTCTCCACGTCGCCCTACGGCCCGGCCTACGCCGGGATCCTGTCGGAGCTGCATCACGACGACGACCTCGCGCGGGCCGTGCGCGAACAGCTGGTCCAGCCCCGCTTCGAGGCCGCGGTCGGGCGCCTGCGGCGCGCGCAGGAACAGGGCCAGATCCCGACCGGAGCCGACCTGCCGCTCGCGGTGGAGATGCTCTACGGCCCCGTCTACTACCGCCATGTGCTGCGGAAGCCGGCCCAGGACGAGGCGACGGTCGCCGCGCTGGTGTCCCACGTCCTGCGATCCCTCGGTGCGGGCCACGGCGGTGCTCCGGCGGGTTCGGCGGGCGGCGCCATCGCTCCGGGTGAGGCCCCGGAGCCCGGTGGGGTCCCCGCGTCCCGTGGTGACGGTGGTCCGGGTGAGGCCCCGGCGCCCGGTGAGGTCCCAGCGTCCCGTGGTGACGGCGTTTCCGGCGACGAGGGTGTTCCGGGTGGCGGGCCCGCCCAGGGGCGCGTCAGCTGAAGAACTCCTTCGCCCTGGCCGTGGCACCGGTGTCGGACAGGACGTCTCCGGGCTTGCTGCCGTTGCCCAGCAGCACCCCGCCCCACCGCATTTCGAGGTATCGCGCCGAATTCCGCAGGGTTCCCACGAGGGGCTCTGCGACCGCCCGGTCGTCGTCCGCCAGCGCGGTGACCCCCCACAGGGTCTTCCCGGCCATCCGCCGCTGGAAGTCGACGCCGGGCGTCTCCAGCCAGCCCGACCAGTGGTCCAGGTACCGCTTGGTGGAGGTGGAGACCGCGTACCAGTACAACGGCGAGGCGACGACGACGTCGGTGGCGGCCAGCGTCGCTTCCAGCAGGGTCGCGGCGTGTCCGGTGGGGACCGAGTGGCCGTCCGTGTGCCGCCGGTCCTCGATTCGGGCAGTGGGAGGTCCCGGAGGTCCAGCCACCGCTGCTCCGTGCCGGCCGGGAGCTGCTCGGCCGCGAGCCGGGCCAGCGTCTCGGTGTTGCCGTCGGCGCGGCTGCTGCCGAGCAGGAAGAGGAAGTTGCGCGTGCCCATGGAGTGCCCCCATTAGTATGCGTACGACTTTTACCGGCGTATGCATCATATGCATGTGCATGAAGTTGGGGGGAGGTGTTTTTCGGTCGCGGGGTATCGGCTGACAGCGAGCTCTCAGGCGAAGAGCCGCTCGAGGACCACCGCGACCCCGTCGTCGTCGTTCGAGAGGGTGATCTCGTCGGCGGCGGCCCGCAGCTCCGGATGGGCGCCGGCCATGGCCACCCGGTGGCCCGTGAGGCGGAACATCGGCAGGTCGTTGGGCATGTCGCCGAACGCCACCGCACAGGCGAGGTCGCGGCCCAGCAGGCCGGCGGCCAGCGATGTCCCCGTGCCCTTGTCCACGCCGTACGGCGCCAGTTCCACCGTGCCCGGGCCCGCCATGGTGACGGACGCCAGATCGCCCACGGCTCCGCGTGCAGCCGTGGCCAGCTCGTCGTCCGTCAGCTCCGGGTGCCGTATCAGGACCTTGATGACCGGCGCCTGCCACAGATCCGCGCGACGCCCGGCCCGCTGTGCGGGGAGTAAAGGGTGCGGCATGCGGTAGCCCGGCTCGATCAGCGTCCGGCCGTCGGGCCCGTCCTGGTCCACCGCGGCGAAGACCTGCCCCACCTCGGCCTCGATCTTGCCGAGCGCGGTGTCGGCCAGCTCCCGGTCCAGCGTCACCGAGTTCAGCATCCGCGCCGACCCGGCGTCGTACACCTGCGCCCCCTGGCCGCAGACCGCCAGACCGGTGTAGCCGAGGTCCGCGAGCAGGGCGCGTATGCCGGGCACCGCCCGGCCCGTGACGATCAGGTGCTGCGCGCCGGCCGAGGCCGCACGCGCCAGGGCGGCGCGGGAACGCGGACTCACGGTGTCGTCGGAACGCAGCAGCGTGCCGTCCAGATCCGTGGCGACGAGGGTGCAAGAGGCGGGGGGCGTGAACATGAGGTCAGCCTAGAGAGATCGCCTTCCCGCCGTACGCCGCTGACCTGCACGGACGGTAACCCCTGTCAGTGGACGCAGAATTCGTTGCCCTCGGGATCCAGGAGCACCTGCCAGGACCCGCCGGGTTCCTCGACGACCCGCAGCACGCTCGCGCCCAGCTCCACCAGTCGTTCCGCCTGGGCCTCGCGCTCTCCGGGGGGCGTGTGGACGTCCAGGTGGAGGCGGTTCTTCACCGTCTTGGGCTCAGGTACGCGCTGGAAGAGGAGGCGGCGTCCGAGCCCTGTCCCGCTCTTCTCCTCGTACGGATCGTCCGGATGCCGTACGGCGACGAGATCACGCCAGGCACGGCGGCCGTGCGGCTCGACCGTGGCGGCCTCGGGCACCGCCCCGGCTCCGAGCAGTTCCTCGATCAGGGCGCTGTTGTCCTCGACGAGATAGCCGAGGGCCTCGGCCCAGAAGTCGGCCTGGGCGTGCGGGTCGGTGGCGTCGATGACGACCTTCCAGTGCAGTGTCATGGAAACCGTTTGTACTGGTTACGTGGTTGACGCGGCAACGGGCACGCCGGAACCCGGGCTGATTCTCCGTACGCCGCAGGGCCGTGAATTCCGCCTCGCCCCCGGGGCCCTCTGCCCGGACCCGCTGCTCACCGGTGTCCGGGTCTCACCGGGCCTGGCACGCCGCGCAGACGTGCGCGCCGCACGCGGCCAGGAGCTCCCCGGCCGCCGCACTCACCGCCGGGTCGCCGTCCGCCGCCAGCCGCTCGGCCGTCGTCCGGCCGGCCAGGACCGCCAGATGCGCGTCCCTTGTCCACTCCGGGTGGTGCGCGTGGCCGTGGGCCAGGATCGTCCTCAGCAGGCCGAGCACCCCCGCGCGGCCCTTCACGGTCTCCATGGCGGCGAGTTCCCAGAGGAAGGGGACCGTGGCGACCGTCGCGTCGAACACGGCCATGGCGGCTATCCACCGCCCCAGATCGCTCAGCGCGTCCTCGGCGGACTCGCTGTCACCCCAGGCGATCCGTGACAGCATCCCGGGGACTTGGGACGCGGAGCCCTGGGCATGGCGCAGCTCATGCCACTGAACATGCCTCATGTCCTTCAGGATGGTCCCCATCCGCGCACTCAATCAGCCTTTCCGGGTGCCGTCCACCATGCCTGCCCCACTCATCGGATCCTGCTCCCGGACCCCGTCCAGCACATCCAGGTACCGCCGCACCGCGGCGTGGTCGTCGGCGCCGGCGATCAGCCCCACGTGGTTGTCGGGCCGGACCACCACGACGGTGTCCCCGCCGATGCCGTACGCCGCGTGGGCGAGCCCCTGTCGGTCGTGCAGGGCCCCCGCGACGACGGCGGCCGTCCCGGGTTCCGGGGCGGCGGCGTGGTACACCCGCCGGGCACGCACCGCGTCGCCGTGGGCCGCGACCGCCTCCCGCAGGGCCCGGTCGGTGCCGGCCCCGAAGCCCAGCACCGTGATGTGCGGACCGGCGAACACACGGAACAGGCGGGTCGGTGCACCGGTCGACGCCTCGGTGCAGGGGGCGTCCGGGGCGCGGTCCCCCGACCGCACGTCGCCGTCGCCCCCGGGGCGGGCGAGGCTGCTCCACCGGTAGCCCCGGTCCAGTCCCGTCGTCGACGGGGTGATCGCCGTGTCGAGCCCGCCGCCCGGCTCCCTGATCGCCTCCAGCGTGGCTCTCAGCCGCTCCGAGGTGAGGTCCAGCGTCCAGGCGGCGAGGGGCAGCCGCTCCTCCTCGTAGGTGTCCAGCAGTTCCGTCCCCGCCCGCTTCTTCAGTACCTGGGCGAGCTTCCAGCCGAGGTTGAACGCGTCCTGGATGCCGGTGTTCATGCCGAGCCCGCCCGCGATCGCGTGCACATGGGCGGCGTCCCCGGCCAGCAGGACCCTGCCGACCCGGTAGCGGTCCGCCATGCGCACGTTGACGCGGTACGTCGAGAGCAGGGTCGCCCCGGTGAGGTGACCGGCGGGAAGCCTGGTGTGCCGGGCGAAGAGCCGCCTGAAGCCCTCCAGGGACGGGGCGAGTGGCCGCCCGTCCCCGTCCCGCTCCGGGCCCGACTGGAACCACCAGCCCGCCCGGGTGCCCGGGACGGGGCAGAGCATGACCCCACCGCCGCCGTCGAACCACTGGTGCCAGATGCCCCTGTCCAGGACGCCCGGGGTGATCTCGACGTCGCCGCAGACCATCACCTGCTCCTCGTCCGTCTCCCCGCGGAACGGGATGCCGAGCAGTTTCCGTACGCGGCTGTGCGCGCCGTCGCAGCCCACCACGTACCGCGCACCGGCGGTGGAGCCGTCGGCGAGGGCGGCGGTAACCGAGGTGCCGTCCTCGGTGAGGCCGACGACCTCGGTGCCCGTCTCCACGGACACGCCGTAGCCGGCGAGCCGGTCCCGCAGGATCTCCTCCAGCCGCCACTGGGCGATCAGCCTGCCCCGGTCGTAGGGCGCGTCGGGTGTCGGCGAGGAATCTGCGTACGGGTCCGCGTCCGCGACCGGGACACCGTCGCGGTACTTGCGCATCGGGAGCGGCGCGGAGCTCGCCGCCAGCACCGCATCGAGGACACCCAGGTCCTCCATCACCTCCAGGGACCGGGGATTGGGGCCCTTGGCCCGCGAGCTGCGCGGGTACCCGGGTGACTTGTCCACGATCCGGACGGTGACGCCTCGCCTGGCGAGATCGCAGGCGAGTGTCAGTCCGGTGGGTCCCGCTCCCACGATCAGTACGTCGGCCATGCCCGCTCCTCGGTTCGCGTTCCGGCGGACAGGAAAGCGCAACCGAGTAAAAAAAGCAACCTGGTAACTATTTTATGGCCGGTGTGCCCTTGTCCGGCATGGAAGCGGAGGCCGTCCCCAAGGGCGCCGCGGCCTCCGCCGCCCGTACGGCCAGGCGGAGGGCCTCCGCCCTCGTGCGCCGTGCCGTCCGCAGGGCGTCCCAGGTCAGCAGCATCAGGGCGACCCAGACCAGCGCGAAGCCGGCCCACCGCTCGGCCGGCATCGCTTCGTGGAAGTAGAGGATGCCGAGCGCGAACTGGAACACCGGTGCCAGGTACTGCATCAGGCCCAGGACGGACAGCGGCACCCGGATCGCCGCGGCGCCGAAGCAGACGAGCGGGATCGCGGTGACCAGACCCGTCGCGGCGAGCAGGGCTCCGTGCCCGGCGCCGCCGGCCAGGAAGGTCGTGTCGCCGCGCACCCCGAGCCAGAGCAGGAAGCCGAGAGCGGGCACGAACAGCACGGCGGTCTCGGCGGCCAGGGACTCCAGCCCGCCCATGTTGACCTTCTTCTTCACCAGGCCGTACGTCGCGAAGGAGAACGCCAGCACCAGTGAGATCCACGGGGGCTGCCCGTAGCCGATGGCCAGCACGAGCACCGCGGCGAAGCCGGTCGCCACCGCGGTCCACTGCGCCGGCCTCAGCCGCTCGCCGAGCAGCAGGACGCCCATGGCGATCGTGACGAGCGGATTGATGAAGTAGCCGAGCGACGCCTCGACGACGTGGCCGTTGTTGACGGACCAGATGTAGAGGCCCCAGTTGACCGAGATCACGGTCGCGGCGACGGTGATCAGCCCCACGCGCCGGGGCTGCCGTATCAGCTCGCCGATCCACGCCCAGCGGCGCAGGAACAGCAGGGCGATGCCCACGACGCCCAGCGACCACACCATTCGGTGGGCGAGGATCTCCACCGCTCCGGACGGTTCCAGCAGCGGCCAGAAGAGAGGTACGAGGCCCCACATCCCGTACGCGCCGATTCCGTACAGCAGGCCTGCCCGCTGTTCGTTCTTCCCCTTCACGGGCCCTCCCGGCACTCCTGGGCCGACGGTCGGCCGACTGCACGACGGTAGCGCCGGAAGAGCCCGCTGTCATTGCCGTCTCACGGAAACGGTCATGACATGTGCCGAGGACGCCTGTTCAGGCCGTTGCGACCGCGGTGGCGACCGTCTCGGCCAGGGGAGTGGTCGGCCGGCCGATCAGGCGGGCCAGGTCGCCGTTCGTCCCGGCGAGCAGGCCCCGCGCGATGGCCTCGTCGACGTCGACGAGGATCGCGGCGAAGGGCTCGGGCACCCCGGCTCCGACGAGGATCTCCTGGTGCACCGCGGCCGGGACCTCCTTGTAGGCGATCTCCTTGCCGGTCGCCTCCGTCACCACGGCGGCGTACTCGGCCAGCGACCAGGCGACGTCGCCGCTCAGCTCGTACACCGCGCCGAGGTGCCCCTCGCCGGTCAGCACGGCGGCAGCCGCGTCCGCGTAGTCGGCCCGCGTGGCGGAGGCGACGCGCCCGTCACCGGCGTTCGCGACGACGGCGCCGTGCTCCAGGACGGGTGCCAGGTTCGCCGTGTAGTTCTCGGTGTACCAGCCGTTGCGCAGGAAGGTGTGGGGGAGTCCGGAGTCCAGGATCAGCTGCTCGGTCACCTTGTGCTCGGCGGCCAGCTGGAAGTCCGCGTCGGGACCGCCCAGTACGCCGGTGTACGCGAGCTGGGCGACCCCCGCGGCCTTCGCCGCGTCGATCAGGGCGGTGTGCTGCGGTACGCGCCTGCCGACCTCGTTGGCCGAGATCAGCAGCACACGGTCGCCGGCCCGGAAGGCGCCGGCAAGGGTCTCGGGGCGGTCGTAGTCCGCGATGCGGAGCTCGACACCACGGGCGGCGAGCGGGGCGGCCTTGTCCTTGTCGCGGACGACGGCGGCGACGGACTCCGCGGGGACGGTGGCGAGCAGTCGCTCGACGACGAGACGGCCGAGCTCGCCGGTGGCTCCGGTGACAACGATGCTCATGGGGTTCCTCCTGGTGCGCTGATCCTTGGGGGGTTCTCTTGGTACTCACTGTAGGACGTGCACTTTCTTATTGAAAGTACCCACTTTGAAGTAAGGTACTGGCATGAGCGTGAGTGCGATGAGGACCCCGAGCGTCAATCAGCCGATGTGCCCGTCCCGGCTGGTGCTGGAGCACGTCACCAGCCGCTGGGGGGTGCTGGTGCTGGCGGCCCTGCTGGAGCGCTCGTACCGCTTCAGCGAGCTGCGCCGCACCGTGGGCGGCGTCAGCGAGAAGATGCTCGCCCAGACCCTGCAGACGCTGGAACGGGACGGCTTCGTGCACCGGGACGCGAAGCCCGTGATCCCGCCGAGGGTGGACTACTCGCTCACCCCCCTGGGCAGGGAGGCCGCGGATCAGGTCTGGGGCCTCGCCCGGTGGGTGGAGCGCCGGCTGGACGCGGTGGAGAGCGCCCGCGAGACGTACGACGAGGCCCGGAGCCAGCCGGCTCCGGGCCTCGTCGAACAGGATTGATGGTGGTTCAGCCGATGACGGTCCAAATGTCGTTGCCTGCGAGCAGGGCGCCGAGGTCGCCCTTGCCGTGTTGTTCGATCGCGGTGTCGAGCTGGTCGGACATGAGGGTGTCGTAGACGGGGCGTTCGACGCTGCGCAGGACGCCGATGGGTGTGTGGTGCAGGGTGTCGGTGTCGGCGAGCCGGGTCAGGGCGAAGGCGGTGGTGGGGCTGGGGTTGTGGGCGTCGTGGACGAGGATCTGTGACTGGTTGTCCTCGGTGACCGTGACGACGGTGAGGTCGCCGGTGAGGGGGTCGCGGACGACGCCCTTGGAGTCCTGTGTGCCGAAGCGGATGGGCTTGCCGTGTTCGAGGCGGATGACCGCTTCCTGGGCGCGTTCCCTGTCCTTGAGTACCTCGAAGGCGCCGTCGTTGAAGATGTTGCAGTTCTGGTAGATCTCCACGAGTGCGGTGCCGGGGTGGTCGGCGGCCGCGCGCAGCACACCGGTGAGGTGTTTGCGGTCGGAGTCGACGGTGCGGGCGACGAAGGTGGCTTCGGCGCCCAGGGCGAGGGAGAGCGGGTTGAAGGGGGCGTCGAGGGAGCCCATGGGTGTGGACTTGGTGATCTTGCCGACTTCGGAGGTGGGGCTGTACTGGCCCTTGGTGAGTCCGTAGATGCGGTTGTTGAAGAGGAGGATCTTGAGGTTGACGTTGCGGCGCAGGGCGTGGATGAGGTGGTTCCCGCCGATGGACAGTGCGTCGCCGTCGCCGGTGACGACCCAGACGGACAGGTCGCGGCGGGAGGTGGCCAGGCCGGTGGCGATGGAGGGGGCGCGGCCGTGGATGGAGTGCATCCCGTAGGTGTTCATGTAGTAGGGGAAGCGGGAGGAGCAGCCGATGCCGGAGACGAAGGTGATGTTCTCCTTGGCCAGGCCGAGTTCGGGCATGAAGCCCTGTACGGCGGCGAGGACGGCGTAGTCGCCGCAGCCGGGGCACCAGCGCACTTCCTGGTCGGACTTGAAGTCCTTCATGGACTGTGTGCCCTCGGCCTTGGGGACCAGGTGGAGGAGTTCGTTGGTGTCAGGCATCGATGGCCTCCTTGAGGGCGGTGGCGAGCTGCTCGGCCTTGAAGGGCATGCCGTTGACCTGGTTGTAGCTCTGTGCGTCCACGAGGTATTTCGCCCGGAGGAGGAGGGCGAGCTGGCCGAGGTTCATCTCCGGGACGACGACCTTGTCGTATCTGCCCAGGATTTCGCCGAGATTGGCGGGGAAGGGGTTGAGGTGGCGCAGGTGGGCCTGTGCGATGGTCTCGCCGGCCGCGCGCAGGCGGCGTACCGCGGCGGTGACGGGTCCGTAGGTCGAGCCCCAGCCCAGGACGAGGGTCCTCGCGCCGGCGGGGTCGTCGACCTCGAGGTCGGGGACCTGGATGTTGTCGATCTTGGCCTGGCGGGTGCGGACCATGAAGTCGTGGTTGGCCGGGTCGTAGGAGATGTTCCCGGTGCCGTCCTGTTTCTCGATCCCGCCGATCCGGTGTTCCAGGCCCGGGGTGCCGGGTACCGCCCAGGGGCGGGCCAGGGTCTGCGGGTCCCTTTTGTAGGGCCAGAACACCTCGGTGCCGTCGTCGAGTTGGTGGTTGGGTCCGGTCGCGAACTGTGTCCGCAGGTCGGGGAGGGTTTCGGTGTCCGGGATCCGCCACGGTTCGGAGCCGTTGGCGAGGTAGCCGTCGGAGAGGAGGAAGACCGGGGTGCGGTAGGTCAGGGCGATCCGGGCGGCCTCCAGAGCGGCGTCGAAGCAGTCCGCCGGGGTCCTGGGCGCCACGATCGGCACGGGTGCCTCACCGTTGCGCCCGTACATGGCCTGGAGCAGGTCGGCCTGCTCCGTCTTGGTCGGCAGGCCGGTGGAGGGGCCGCCGCGCTGGATGTCGATGATCAGCAGCGGCAGTTCCAGCGACACCGCCAGACCGATCGTCTCCGACTTCAGCGCCACACCCGGACCCGACGTCGTCGTCACACCCAGTGACCCGCCGAACGCCGCGCCGAGCGCCGCACCGATCCCGGCGATCTCGTCCTCCGCCTGGAACGTCCGCACACCGAAGTTCTTGTGCCTGCTCAGCTCGTGCAGGATGTCGGACGCCGGAGTGATCGGATACGAACCCAGATACACCGGCAGATCCGCCTGCCGGCCCGCCGCGATCAGCCCGTACGACAACGCCAGATTCCCCGAGATATTGCGGTACGTGCCCGTCGGGAAAGCCTGCGACGCCGGAGCGACCTCGTAGGAGACCGCGAAGTCCTCCGTCGTCTCACCGAAATTCCAGCCCGCGCGGAACGCCGCCACGTTCGCCTCGGCGATGACCGGTTTCTTCGCGAACTTCGACCGGAGGAATGCCTCCGTCCCCTCCGTCGGACGGTTGTACATCCACGACAACAGCCCGAGCGCGAACATATTCTTCGACCGCTCGGCCTCCTTACGGGAAAGACCGAACTCCTTCAGCGCCTCGATCGTCAACGTCGTCAACGGCACCGGATGCACGTTGTACGCCTCGAGTGATCCGTCTTCCAGGGGGGATTGTGTATAACCGACTTTCGCCATCGGGCGTTTGGTGAATTCGTCGGTGTTCACGATGATGTCGGCCCCGCGGGGCACATCCGCGATGTTCGCCTTCAGCGCGGCGGGATTCATCGCGACCAGCACATTCGGGGCGTCACCCGGTGTCAGGATGTCGTGGTCCGCGAAATGCAGCTGGAACGACGACACGCCGGGCAGCGTGCCGGCGGGCGCCCGGATCTCGGCCGGGAAGTTCGGCAGCGTCGACAGATCGTTCCCGAACGACGCCGTCTCCGACGTGAACCGGTCACCCGTCAACTGCATCCCGTCACCCGAATCACCCGCGAAACGGATGATCACCCGGTCCAGGCGGCGGATTTCCTTCTCTGCGGCACCCGTGCGATCGATCTGCGGAGCGCGCTGCTCCCCGACGACAGCCTCGCTGGCCTCATCGGACTTTCCGGCTGGGCTACTGACCTGGCTGGTCACTGAACTGGACCTCCCTCGGGGCGGCGGCTCGGGACCGGCCGGCCCGCCGGCGGTCCAGGCCCCACCCTACTTCTGTAAGGGTCGCCTTCCTTGGACCGGTCATATGGTGGACGCGTTTTCAGGACATGAATGCGTCACGCTCCGCCATATTCTCCCGGCCCTTCGATCACTGGACGAACCCCCTTAGGTGCTCATCCTTTCGTCGTAGGCCTGGGGTTTCGCTGACAGCGGGTGGATCATCCAGATCATCGCGATCAGATCATCGCGTTGTCACGACTTCAGATAAGTGAGAACGGCGAGAACGCGACGGTGATCCCCGTCACTGGGTGACAGGCCGAGTTTCTGGAAGATGTTGCTGACGTGCTTCTCCACGGCTCCGTCGCTGACCACCAGCTGCCTGGCGACTGCCGAATTCGTACGCCCCTCCGCCATCAGACCGAGGACCTCCCGCTCGCGCGGCGTGAGCCCCGCCAGCACGTCCTGCTTGCGGCTGCGGCCCAGGAGCTGTGCCACGACCTCGGGGTCCAGAGCGGTCCCGCCCCGCGCCACCCGCACCACCGCGTCCACGAACTCCCTGACCTCGGCGACCCGGTCCTTCAGGAGATAGCCCACGCCGCGACTGCTGCCGGCCAGCAGTTCGGTGGCGTACTGCTCCTCGACGTACTGCGAGAGCACCAGCACCCCGATGGCCGGGTACTCCTTGCGCAGTCGCACCGCCGCCCGCACTCCCTCGTCGGTGTGGGTCGGCGGCATCCGTACGTCGGCGACCACCACGTCCGGCAGCGCGTCCTCCCCCGCCAGGTCGTCCACCGTCTTGATCAGCGCCTCGGCGTCCCCGACCCCCGCGACGACGTCGTGCCCGAGGTCGGTCAGCAGCCGGGTGAGCCCTTCCCGGAGCAGCACCGAATCCTCGGCGATGACGACCCGCACTCTTTCCTCCACGACCTTGTGTCCCCCACTGTCGGTGTTCCACGCGTACGCCCGATGTGCGCGCCGCCCTGTGTGTCCAGCATTCCAGCATCGGCGCCAGGATGGGCCCCGCACCAGTGGTTCCGGTGCCGCCGGACGCACCGCAGTGCCCCGGCCGCCGTGCTGGCGGCCGGGGCACTGCGACTCCGGCTTCCTGTGGCGGGGCCGGAGCCTCAGCCCCGCCAGGGCAGTTCGGCCGTGACCGTCGTCGGACCGCCGGGCGGGGAGTCGACGACGAGGATGCCGTCCACGGCGTCCAGACGTTCCGTCAGGCCGGCCAGACCGCTCCCCGTCGAAACACCGGCTCCGCCCCGCCCGTCGTCCCTGACCTGGAGCATCAGCCGGTCCGCCGTCCGCCACACGTCGACCGAGGCACGGGTGGCCCTGGCGTGCTTGCTGACGTTCTGGAGCAGCTCGGAGACCGTGAAGTAGGCGATGCCCTCGATGGCCTGCGCGGGCCGAGACTCCAGGTCCACCACGACCGTGACGGGGACGGTGCAGCGTGAGGCGATGGCGGAGAGTGCGGCGTCGAGTCCTCGGTCGGTGAGGACGGCGGGGTGGATGCCTCGGGCGAGGTCGCGGAGTTCCTGGAGGGCGACCTTGACCTCGCCGTGTGCCTCGTCGACCATGCGGGCGGCTGCTTCGGGGTCGTCGGTGAGCTTCTCCTTCGCCAGCCCGAGATCCATGGCGAGGGCGACGAGGCGGGCCTGCGCGCCGTCGTGGAGGTCGCGTTCGATGCGGCGCAGGTCGGCGGCGGCCGTGTCCACGACGACACCCCGGTCCGACTCCAGCTCCGAGACCCTGGTGGCCAGCCGGGAAGGGCCGAGCAGTCCCAGGACCATCACCCGGTCCACGGACACGAGACCGCGGACGATCCACGGCGTGACCAGGACGAGAGCCAGGCCGAGCGCGCTGGTGACCGCCATCTCGAAGGGCGAGTCGAGGTAGACCTGGTGCGTGCTGTCGCCGTACAGCTGGATGCCGTCGATCCCCGCGTACGCCGGGAAGGCCCAGCGCCACAGCGGATAGGTGAACGCTGCCCACCCGTACGTCCAGAACGTCACCGCGACGGTGAACGCGAACACCGCCCACGGCATGTGCAGCACCGCGTAGAGGAGGTGCCGCCAGGACACCCCGCTCTTGAGCACGGCGCCGACCCAGGACATCAGCCCGCCCTTCCCGCGCACCGGCGCGGGATCCGCGACATCCAGCTTCAGCAGCCCGCGGGCGCGGCCCCGCTCCACGGCACCGAAACCACGGCACATGACCAGGGCAGCGGCGAGTATCGGAATGCCGAGGAAGGTGATCAGCATGCCGAGGCCCAGCGACACCATGGTGACGGCGAAGCTGAACAGCACCACGCTGATGGGCAGGCTCAGGAGCACATAGCCCAGCTCGCGCCACGCGCGTGCCTCGACGGGCGCTCGCAGCGCCGCGGGGAAGAAGTGCTTCGCCGGGGGGCGGATCCCCGGTCCGGTGCCGGGCCTCCGGTGGTCCCGCGTGTCCGGTCCGTATGCCGTGGCCATCAGTGGCGTCCGTCCGTTTCTTCTGAGCGGGGGCTCCCCGCGGGCCTGTACAACGGCTGATGTCTCAAGACTGCTGTGCCGGCGCCCTCCTCACCATGAGGAGGGTCTCCGTATCCGGCAGGGGGTTTTCCCCACCATGGGGAGGCCTCGCCCGGAGACCGGGGCACGATCACGCGGCGCACGCGGAGGGCGCCGGCGCCCGGCGGTGGGGTGGCGGCTGTGGGGAGGCCGGGGCCCGGTGACGGGGTCACCCCGCACCGACCCGCTCGGCCTCGGTCTCCGCGCGGTCGCGCCAGGGCAGCTCCGCGGTGACCGTGGTGGGGCCGCCCTCCGGGGAGTCCAGGACGAACAGCCCGTCGACGGCTCCCAGCCGCTCGGCCAGCCCCGCCATGCCCGTACCGCCGTCGAGCCGGGCGCCGCCCGCCCCGTCGTCCCTGACCTGGAGCATCAGCCGGTCCCCGGACCGCCACACGTCGACCGACGCCGCCTGGGCGCGGCTGTGCTTGCTGACGTTCTGGAGCAGCTCGGACACCGTGAAGTAGGCGATGCCCTCGATGGCCGCCGCCGGCCGCCCCGGCAGCTTCACGGTCACCGTGACGGGGACGGTGCAGCGTGAGGCGATGGCGGAGAGTGCGGCGTCGAGTCCTCGGTCGGTGAGGACGGCGGGGTGGATGCCTCGGGCGAGGTCGCGGAGTTCCTGGAGGGCGACCTTGACCTCGCCGTGTGCCTCGTCGACCATGCGGGCGGCTGCTTCGGGGTCGTCGGTGAGCTTCTCCTTCGCCAGCCCCAGGCCCATGGCGAGGGCGACGAGGCGGGCCTGTGCGCCGTCGTGGAGGTCGCGTTCGATGCGGCGCAGGTCGGCGGCGGCCGTGTCCACGACGACACCCCGGTCCGACTCCAGCTCGGCGATCCTGCGCTCCAGTTCGTCGGAGGGCGAGAGCAGGCCCCGCACCATCGCGCGGTCCGCGTTCGTCAGGCCGCGCGCGATGTACGGGAGCACCGGCCAGAGGACGAACAGGCTCACCAGCGTCACCGCGAACGTCGCCACGCCCCAAGGCAGCCGGATGAAGGAGTACAGCAACGTCCGCCAGCCCACCGGGTCCTTCAGCCCCGACCACAGCCAGGTGAAGAAACCCTGGCCCCGACGGGTCAGCGCCATCGGGCTCGGCTCCTCGATCCGCACCCCGAGCATCTTCCGCGCCCGGCCGCGCTCGGCCCGTCCGAGCCCCCGTGCGCCCTGCAGCCCCAGCGCGAGCAGCGGCAGCCCGATCACGGTGACGGAGAGCCCGGCGCCCACACCGACCAGGAACACGGTGTAGACGAACCCGGCGATCGCCATCGGCAGATTGGCCAGGAGATACGCGATCTCCTTCCACGTCCACCGGTCGAAGGCGAAGCGCGCGGGCGGCGGCCGGTCGTTGTCCGGCGGGGAGGGGCTCATGGTCATACGACCAGCGTGCCGGGCCGGGAGCGCCCACGCCATGGGGTTCGTGGGTGAGGCCGAGTAGGGATAACCCCACCTCGGATCGCGCCTCGCGTGTCGCCTCCTGCCCCACCCGTTGTGCGACGGGGCTGCTTACCGTCTCTTTAACAGGGCCTAGACTCCCGTGCGTACAGACCGTCGAACAGGTTGAGGGAGCGAGGGGCGGACGTGGAGGACGTGCCGGGACCGACCGTTCTCGCGTCGGACTACTTCCAGAGCTACTCAGTGGTCGGACTGCTCGCCCTGGTGGGCGTGCTGTTCGTCGCCGTCGCCTTCGGGGCCGGCCGGCTGCTGAGGCCCGTGGTCCCGACGCCGGAGAAACTCCTCACGTACGAGTGCGGTGTCGACCCCGTGGGGGAGGGCTGGGCCCACACCCAGGTTCGCTATTACGTGTACGCCTTCCTGTACGTGATCTTCGCCGTCGACTCGATCTTCCTCTTCCCGTGGGCGACGGTGTTCGCGGCCCCCGGATACGGGGCGACGACGCTGGTGGAGATGTTCATCTTCCTCGGTTTCCTGGCCGTGGGACTGCTCTACGCATGGAAGAAGGGCGTCCTCGAATGGGCGTGACGAGCCGGCCGAACCCCGAACCCCCCGTGTCGTTGCCCGACCCGACGCCGCTGCCCGAGCCGAAGAAGCTCGGCGTGCTGTCACGGCTCGCACCGGAACCGATGAAGGTGGTCCTCAACTGGGGGCGCCGTTACAGCCTCTGGGTCTTCAACTTCGGACTCGCCTGCTGCGCCATCGAATTCATCGCCGCGTCCATGGCACGGCACGACTTCATCCGGCTCGGCGTCATCCCGTTCGCGCCAGGGCCCCGGCAGGCCGACCTGATGGTCGTGTCCGGCACGGTGACGGACAAGATGGCTCCCGCCGTGAAGCGGCTCTACGAGCAGATGCCCGAGCCGAAGTACGTCATCTCCTTCGGCGCCTGCTCCAACTGCGGCGGGCCCTACTGGGATTCGTACTCCGTGACGAAGGGCGTGGACCAGATCATTCCCGTCGACGTGTACGTACCCGGCTGCCCGCCCCGGCCCGAGGCGCTCCTCCAGGGCATCCTCAAGCTCCAGGAGAAGATCGCCCGCGAATCGCTGGCCGAGCGCTACGCCACCGAGGACACGGCCCGGCCCTCGACCGCGGCCCTCCGCAGCGGTCTCGTGGCACCCCCGAAGACGCCGGGGGAGGAGCGGACATGACCGCCTCGGACACCTACGACCGGCTGCCCGACGCCGTCACCGACGTCTTCGGCCCGGACGCCACCGCCGCGCGGGCCTACGACCTGCTGACCGTCGACGTCCCCGCCGCCTCCTGGATCAGGGCCCTCGAAACGGCCCGCGACGAGCTGGGCTGCACCTACTTCGACTGGCTGAGCGCCGTCGACGAACCGGGCACCGGCTTCCGCGTCTGCGCCCATGTCGCGGCCCTCGGCGGCGGTACGGTCCGGCGCCTGCTGCTCCGAACGACCGTCCCGCACGAAGCGGCCACCCTGCCCACCGCCGTCGGCGTCTACGCGGGCGCCGCGTGGCACGAGCGCGAGACGTACGAGATGTTCGGCGTCGCGTTCGAGGACCACCCGCATCTGGTTCCCCTGTTGCTGCCCGAGACCTTCGAGGGCCACCCGTTGCGCAAGGACTTCGTCCTCGCGGCCAGGGTTGCCAAGGCCTGGCCGGGGGCGAAGGAGCCGGGCGAGTCCGAACACGGCGGACCCAAGCGGCGCACCATGCTGCCACCGGGCGTGCCCGATCCCAACGAGTGGGGCCCGCTCAAGGGGCAGCTGCCGCCCGCCCCGGCCCGCCCGGCCCGGGGAGCGCGCCCTGCGGGCGACCGCCCGGTGCGCCGGGCGCGCAGCGCGAGCGAGGGTTCGGCGGGGCAGCGGCCTGTCACGCCGCCGGACGCCGCAGGCGCTCCGGAGGCGGCGGAGACCCCGCAGGCGGCCCGGCCACGCCGTACTCGTAGCGCCTCCCAGGGTTCGGCGAGTCAGGCCGCCGGCCCGGCACCCACACCTCCTGCCGGGACGGCGGACGCCGGCGACGCGGCCCGGGCGACGGGGGCGGCCGGCAGCGCGGACGCGCCCTGGCACGACGCGCGCCCCGCTTTCGACGACGCGCCGAAGCAGCCGGCGCCGGAACGGCCGGCGCCGGCGGAGCCCGAGCAGCCTGGGCCCGAGCAGCCGGAGTCCGGGGCGCCGGAGCCCGACGCCGGGCAGGAACGGCAGTCGGCGCCGTCGCCGGCGCCGGAAACGCGGCGGGAGCGGGGGCCGGAGCCGGAGCCTGAGCGGTCGTCGGGGCCTGAGCCCCGGCCGGAACGGCAGTCCGCGCCGGAGGCGGAGCCGGAATCGCGGCGGGAGCGGGGGCCGGAGCGGTCGTCGGGGCCTGAGCCCCGGCCGGAGCCTGAGCGGTCGTCGGAGCCCGGGGAACCGGAGGCCTCCACGCAGGGTGCCCCCACCCGCGCCCCGGACAGCGTCCCCGGCCTCGATTCCGGCAGTGCCCTCGCGCCCGAAAACGACAGGGGCCCTGCCCCGGAGCCCGGCAGCGGCGACGCTCCGGAGCCCGGCAGCTCTCGTGAGTCCGGCTCCGCCCCCGAGCCCGGCTCCCCGTCCCGAACCGACCGTTCCCCCGGTCCCGACCGACCCGCCGGAGGCGATACCGCGTGAACGACGTACTGGACGTCGCCCTCCGCCTCGTCATCGTCTTCGCCGTGTTCATGGTGGTCCCGCTCGTCGTGGGGCAGGCGGAGCACAAGGTGATGGCCCACATGCAGGGCCGCCTCGGCCCCATGTACGCGGGCGGGTTCCACGGCTGGGCCCAGCTCGTCGCGGACGGGGTGAAGTTCGCGCAGAAGGAAGACGTCGTACCGGCCGACGCGGACCGCCGCATCTTCCAGCTGGCCCCCGCCGTCGCCCTGCTCCCGTACCTCCTCGTGATCGTCGCCATCCCGATCGGCCCCAGCGAGGGAGCGGTCGGTCAGGTCGTCGACGCGGGCATCTTCTTCGTGCTGGCCGTCATGGGTGTCGGCGTACTGGGCTCGCTGATGGCGGGCTGGGCCTCGGCCAACAAGTTCTCCCTCCTCGGCGGTCTCCGTACCGCCGCGCAGCTGCTCGCGTACGAACTGCCGATGCTGCTCGCCGCCGCATCCGTGGCCATGGCGGCCGGTACCGTCTCGCTCCCCGGCATCCTCAACGCCTTCGAGTGGTGGTGGCTGCCCTGGCAGATCGTCGGTGCCCTGGTCTTCTTCGTGGCGGGGCTGGCCGAACTCCAGCGGCCTCCCTTCGACATGCCGGTCGCCGACTCCGAGATCATCTTCGGCGCGTACACCGAGTACACGGGCCTACGCTTCGCCCTGTTCCTGCTCGCCGAGTACGCCGGCATCGTCGTCCTGTGCGGTCTGACGACCGTCCTCTTCCTCGGCGGATGGCACGGCCCGATGGGCGCCGACGGGCTCGGCTGGGTCTGGACCCTGCTCAAGACCGGTGTGCTCGCGTTCGTCGTCATCTGGCTCCGGGTCACCTATCCCCGCCTGCGCGAGGACCAGCTGCAGAAGCTCGCCTGGACCACACTCATCCCCCTCGCCCTCGCGCAGATCGCGCTCACCGGCATCGTGAAGGTGGCGATCAACTAGTGCCCCCGATCCCCGGCTCAGGCCTGGCCAAGGGTCTCGCCGTCACTCTGCGGACCATGACCAAGCGCACCGTCACCGCGCAGTACCCCGACGTCCAGCCCGAACTCCCGCCCCGCACCCGTGGCGTCATCGGTCTGTTCGAGGAGAACTGCACGGTCTGCATGCTCTGCGCCCGTGAATGCCCCGACTGGTGCATCTACATCGACTCCCACAAGGAGACGGTGCCCCCGGCCGCGCCCGGTGGCCGCGAACGCAGCCGCAACGTCCTGGACCGCTTCGCGATCGACTTCGCCCTGTGCATGTACTGCGGTATCTGCATCGAGGTGTGTCCCTTCGACGCACTGTTCTGGTCGCCCGAGTTCGAATACGCGGAGACGGACATCCACGAACTCACCCACGAGCGCGACAAGCTCCGCGAGTGGATGTGGACCGTTCCCGAGCCGCCCGCGCTCGATCCGGGTGCGGAGGAGCCGAAGGAGATCGCCGCCGCCCGCAAGACGGCCGACAAGCTCCAGGCTCAGGAAGCACGCGAGGCAGAGGAAGCACGCGAGGCCCAGGAAGCCCGGTCGGGCCAGGCGACGGAAGAGGAGGGGGAACAGTGACCCTCGCCTCCGCCGGCGGACACCCCGGCTTCCTCTCACCGACCGGCGTCGAGATCGCCTTCCTCCTGGTCGGGATCGCCACCCTCGGCGCAGCCCTCATCACCGTCACCACGAAGCAACTCGTGCACGCGGCCCTCTGGCTCGTCGTGGCGCTCGGCGGCATAGCGGTGGAGTACCTCCTGCTCACGGCCGAGTTCATCGCGTGGGTGCAGGTCCTGATCTACGTCGGTTCCATCGTGGTCCTCCTCCTCTTCGGCCTGATGCTGACCAGAGCCCCCATCGGCCGTTCCCCGGACGCCGACTCGGGCAACCGCTGGATCGCCCTCGGCGCTGCCGTCTCCTCCGCCGCGGCCCTCGTCTGGGTAGTCGTGGACGCCTTCCGTACGACCTGGATCAACCTGGACGGCCCGGCCCAGGGCTCCACCAAGGCCTCCGGAGAATTCCTCTTCCGGCACTGGGTGCTCCCCTTCGAAGCGCTCTCCGTCCTGCTGCTCGCCGCCCTCGTGGGGGCGATCGTCCTGTCCCGCAAGGACCGCGAGGTCACCAAGGGCGGCAAGGGTCGTCAGGACCGCCAGGACCGTCAGGGCAGCAAGGAGGGCAAGAGCTGATGCACCTCGCCTATCCCGCCGTCCTCGCCGTCCTCATCTTCTGCACAGGGCTGTACGGCGTACTCGCCCGCCGCAACGCGATCCTCGTCCTGATGTCCGTCGAGCTCATGCTCAACGCCGTCAACCTCAACCTGGTCGCGTTCGACGTCTGGCTCCGCGACGCACTCCACGCGGGCCAGGCGCTCACCCTGTTCACGATCGCCATCGCCGCGGCCGAGATCGGCATCGGCCTCGCGATCGTCCTGGCCGTCTACCGCAACCGCGGCAGCTCGGACGTCGACCGCCTCCGCGACACCGCTGAGACCGACGCCGCCGAAACGCTGCCCGACGCCTACGCCGACGCCGGGGACACCACCGCAGACCAGGCCACTGCTCCGGCAGGGAAGGCAAAGAAGGCAGAGGCCACCGCGTGACCACCACGACCCTCGCCGTCCTCGTCCCCCTCCTCCCCTTCCTCGGCGCCGCCGCAGGGCTGCTCCTGGGTCGTACCGCGCCCGGCTTCGTGCGTCCCCTCGCCGTCCTGCCGACCCTCGCCGCCGCCGTGCTCGCCGTCGTCGTCGCGGCACGCCAGGGCGGCGGCCGGCCCATCGACGCCGCGACCCAGCTGACCCCGACCGGCTCGGTCCCCATCGACCTGGCCCTGCACCTCGACGGCTTCGCCGTCCTCGTCGCCGTCCTCGTCGGGCTCGTCGCCACCTGCGTCCAGATCTACTCGACGGCGTACCTGAAGAACGACGCCCGCTACCCCTCGTACGCGGCCCTCGTCTCCCTCTTCACCTCCGCGATGCTCCTCGTCGTCTACTCCGGCGACCTCATGGTGCTCCTGGTCGGCTGGGAGATCATGGGCATCTGCTCGTACTTCCTCGTCGGGCACTACTGGGAGACCCCCGAGGCCCGCGCCGCCTCCCTCAAGGCCTTCCTCGTCACCAAACTCGGCGACGTGCCCTTCCTCATCGGCCTGTTCGCACTCGCGGCGGACACCGGCACCTTCCGCATCACCGGCATCCTGGCCGCCGTCACCAACGGCGGACTCGACCACCCCACCCTGATCGCCCTGCTGCTCCTCGCCGGCGTCGCGGGCAAGTCCGCGCAGTTCCCCCTGCACACCTGGCTGCCCGACGCGATGGCCGGCCCCACCCCCGTCTCCGCGCTCATCCACGCCGCGACGATGGTCGCCGCCGGCATCTACTTCGTGGCCCGGCTCCTCCCCGTCTTCGCAGCCTCAGGCGCCGCTCTCGTCGTCCTCGCCGTGATGGCGGCCGTCACGATGATCGGCTCCGGACTCGCCGCACTCGCGCAGGACGACATCAAGCGCGTCCTCGCCTATTCGACGATCGGCCAGCTCGGTTACATGTCCGGTGCCCTGGCCGTCGGCGACCGGGGTGCCGCCGTCTTCCACCTCCTGTCGCACGGTGCCTTCAAGGCAGTCCTCTTCCTGGCGGCAGGCGTCGTCATCCACGCGGCGGGAACCAACTCACTCGCCGCCATGTCCCGCATGGGCGGGCTGACGAAACGCATCCCCGACGCCTACTGGACGATGACCGTCGCGCTCCTCGCGCTCGCCGCCATCCCTCCCTTCGCCGGCTTCTTCTCCAAGGAAGCCGTCCTCGTCGCCGCCGAGCACACCGCCTTCGGCGACCGTGACGTCGCCCCGGCCGCGGCCGGCTGGACGATCCTCGTCGCCGGGCTCGCCGCCGCGGTCCTCACCGCCGCCTACGCCACCCGGCTGTGGCTCCTCGCCTTCCGCGGGCGCGGGCCCGAGGCCCCCGACCACGGCAGGCAGCCCGTCGCGATGACCTCGGTCCTGTGGGTCCTCGCAGTCCCCACGATCGCCTTCGGCCTCACCGCCGGCGTACTCACCGACTGGTTCGACGGGCACAGCCTCGCCCCCTCGCTCACGACCGCCGTCCTCTCCACCGGCGTCGGACTCGTCGGCGGCCTCGTCACCTACGGGGCATGGCGCCACACCACGGCGCTCGCCGACCGCCCCCCGGTCGGTGCCGTCGCCGCCCACCCCGATGCCGAACCCGCCCTCGTGGAAGCGGAGGCGATGGCCTCGCACACCGCGGCGTACGGCACCATCGCGGGCGCCCCGGACCCCTCGGACCCCGGCAGGCTCCTCCTGGGGCCGCTGCACCGCCACGCGGTCACCGGCTTCCACCTCGATGCCCTGTACTCGGTGCTGTTCGTCCGCCCCGTGGGAGCCGCCGCACGGCTCGTCCGCTTCCTGGACCGTGAGGTCGTCGACACCTACGTACGCGGCTCGGGCAGCACCGCACGCGGGCTCGGCACCCTGGTCCGCCGCGCCCAGACCGGCAATGTGCAGACCTATCTCGGCGCGCTGCTCGCCGGAACCCTTGTCCTGGCGATCGCCGCCGTCGTCTTTGCCAACGTCTACGCCGGGGCGTGAGCCGTGTTCGATATCAGCGCATCCGTGATGCAGATCCTTCTGGCGTTCATCGTCGTCGCCCCGCTCCTCGGCGCGGCCGCCGCGCTCCTGCCCGCCCCGCCCGGCCTCAAGGGCAGGAACCCCGACCAGGCGGTGCTCCGCCACGGCGTGACCGTCACCGGCGCCGTACTCCTTGCCGCGCTCGTCCTGGCCGCGGGCTTCGACCACGACCACCCGTCGAAGATGCAGGCCACCACGGACATCAGCTGGATCCCGGCACTCGACGTCCGGATCCACCTCGGCACCGACGGCATCTCGCTCCCCCTCATCGTGCTCACCGCGCTGCTGACCTTCCTCTGCGCGCTCCACAGCTACTTCAAGCCCCCCGCAGGCCCCTCCCCGAAGGCCTTCGTCGCTCTCGTCCTCGTCCTGGAGGCCGGCACCCTCGCGACCTTCGCCGTTCTCGACCTGCTGCTGTTCTTCCTGGCCTTCGAGATGGTCCTCATCCCGATGTACTTCCTCATCGCCCGCTGGGGCGGCGACCGGAAGCAGCCCGCCGCCTGGAAGTTCATCCTCTACACGCTGCTCGGTTCCGTGGTCATGCTGCTCGGACTGCTCCTCATCGGACTGAAGAGCGGCACCTTCGACATGGTGGCACTCGCCACTGACAACGGTCGCGGACTCACCACATCCGTGCAGGTCACCGCCGTACTGGCGGTCGGGATCGGCCTGGCCGTGAAGACCCCGATGTGGCCGCTGCACAGCTGGCTGCCGGACGCCCACACCGCGGCCCCGACCGTGGGATCCGTCCTCCTCGCCGGCGTACTGCTGAAGATGGGTACGTACGGATTCGTCCGCATCCTGCTCCCCGTCACCCCGGACGGGATGCAGACCTTCGCGCCCTATCTGGCCGCCTTCGCCGTGGTCGGGATCATCTACGGTTCCCTCGCCTGCCTCGCCCTCGCCCGCCCCGGCGCGAAGGGCGACCTCAAGCGCCTGATCGCCTACTCCTCCGTGGGCCACATGGGATTCGTCCTCCTCGGCATCGCGACCATGACCCCCACCGGAGTGAACGGCGCCCTCTTCGCGAACATCGCCCACGGCCTCATCACCGGCCTGCTGTTCTTCCTGGTCGGCGCCGTCAAGGACCGCTACGGCACGGCGGACCTCGACACCCTGGCCGGTGCCACCGGGGCCGCTCTCTACGGCCGCGCGCCCCGGCTCGGCGGCCTCCTCGCCTTCGCCGCGGTGGCCTCGCTCGGCCTCCCGGGCCTCGCCGGGTTCTGGGGCGAGATGCTCACGCTGTTCGGTGCCTTCGACCCCGCAGAGGGCCTCAGCCGCCCCGCCTTCCTCACCTTCATGTCCATCGGCGCCCTCGGCACCCTGCTCACGGCCGCGTACATGCTGATCGTCGTACGCCGCGTCTGCATGGGCGAGCACCGTGAGCAGCCGCACCCGATCGCCGACATCCAGCGCCACGAGTTCGCCGCCTGGACCCCGCTCGCCGCCCTGACCGTCCTCGCCGGCCTCTGGCCCGCCGTCCTCCTCGGCCTCACCGACCCGGCCGTGCAGAAGCTCCTCGCAGGAGGCAAGTCGTGACCGTCGCAGCCGACAGCGCAACCGGGGTGGCAAGCCTCGTCCAGTCGGTCGACTGGCTCGCGATCGCGCCCCCCGTCATCGCGGCGTCCGTGGCCCTGCTCGTCCTCGTCGCCGACCTCTTCGTCGGCGAACGGCACAAGCCGCTCCTCGGATACGGAGCCGTCGCCGGGCTCGTCGCCGCCCTCGCCACGCTCCTCCCGCTGCGCGCCGGAGACCGCTCCACCTTCTGCCTCACCGGCCCGACCCAGGCATGCAGCTACACCGCCGACCATTTCGCCCTCGTCATCCAGGCCCTCGTGCTCGGCGGGGCCCTGGTCACCGCGCTGCTCTCGGTCGGCGACACCCGCAAGCTGCCGGCAGGCGAATTCTGGTTCCTGCTGCTTGCCTCCGCCGCCGGAGCCGCACTGCTGCCCGCGGCCCGGGACCTCGCGACACTCGTCGTCGCCCTCGAAGTCGCCTCGCTCCCCGCGTTCGCCCTGGTCGGCATCAAACGCGGTGACCGACGCTCCTCCGAAGCGGCCCTGAAGTTCTTCCTCTCCTCCGTCGTCGCCACCGCCGTCATGCTCCTGGGCGTCAGCTTCGTCTACGCGGCGACCGGCACCATGCACCTCACGGAGATCGCCGCCCGCCTCGACGACGTACCGGGCAGGTTCGCCACCCTCGCCGAGGCAGGTGTCGTCCTCACCCTCGTCGGCTTCGCCTTCAAGACGGCCGCCGCGCCCTTCCACTTCTGGGTCCCGGACACCTACGTGGGAGCCCCGCTGCCCATCGCCGCCTACCTCTCGGTCGTCGGCAAGGCGGTCGGCTTCTCCGGCCTCATCCTCGTCACGGTGATCGGCTTCCCGTCGCACGCCGACGTATGGGGCCCCGCCCTGGCCGTCCTCGCCGCCCTCACCATGACCATCGGCAACGTCGCCGCCGTCCGTCAGAACGCCACCCGCGCCCGGAGCGCCGTACGGCTCCTCGCCTGGTCGTCCGTGGGCCAGGCCGGCTACCTCCTCGTGCCGATCGCCGCCGCCGCGTACTCCAGCGACGCGCAGATCGGCTCGACCGTCGCCTACGCGCTCATGTACGCCGTGGTCAACCTCGGGGCCTTCGCGGTGGCCGCCCTCGTCGCCCGCACACACCCCGGAAACCGCCTCAGCGACTACCGGGGCCTGTACGCCACCCGCCCGCTGGCCGCGCTCGCCATGGGCTTCTTCCTGCTCTGCCTGGCGGGCCTGCCCCCCGGCATCATCGGCCTCTTCGCCAAGGTCACGGTCTTCTCCTCGGCCGTCGACGCCGGACTCGGCTGGCTCGCCGTCGTCATGGCCGTCAACGTGGTGATCGCGCTCTACTACTACCTTCAGTGGACCGCCGCACTCTTCCGGTCCCCGGAGGGCGACACCAAGGCCCAGGCGGAACCCCCGGCGACCAAGCACCTGGTCCCCGCCCCGCTCACGCTGGCGATCGTCCTCACCGCCGTAGCGGGAATCACACTGTCCGGCGCCCCCCAGCTCATCCTCCGCTTCGCCGCCGTCAGCCTCTTCTGACCGGCCCCCACCGGCCCCGACCGGTTTGGCGATGGAGCCACGCGCAGGGCATGGTCATGCGTGCACGCGTCACGTAAATCAATGCGCAGGACGAGTACGCATGAAGAGCACAGAGGAGCAAGAGCGGTGCTGAACGGGTTCAAGGACTTCATCCTCCGCGGGAACGTCATCTCGATGGCCATCGGCCTCGCCGTGGGAGCGGCCTTCACCGCCGTGGTCACCGGCTTCAGCAACGCGTTCATCGTGCCGCTGATCGGCGTCTTCACCCGGGGCACCGGCGACTTCAGCAAGGCCTCCTACAGCGTCGACGGCGTCACGTTCCCGTACGGCCTCTTCATCAGCGCCGCCATCGCCTTCATCATCACCGCAGCGGTCCTCTACTTCCTCGTCGTCCTCCCCATGGCCAAGGTCCAGAACCGCTTCACGGCGAAGGAGGAGGAGCAGAAGGCGGACATCAAGGCCGCCCTGCGCGACTGCCCCCGCTGCTTCACCGAGATCCCCGCCATCGCCACCCGCTGCGCCCACTGCACCAGCGATGTCGAGCCGGACGCGGAAGCCCGCGCGCTCGCAGGGCTCCCCGCCCAGCGCTGACCCGCCGGCGCAGGCCCCCTGACCGGCCCGCGCAGGCGCACCCACCCGTACGGCCCAGGGGCGGATCCGACCGGATCCGCCCCTGCTGCCTGTGCCCCCGGCCACCTCGCACAAGGGAACTAGCTTCCTTCGCCTCGCGTTGACCAGTACGGGAGGCTCCACTGGGGAGTGGAGCACCACCGAGCAAGGGTTCCCCTGCTGCACCACTTGGAGGGCGTACCGTGCACCGCCGGCACAACGGGCTGAAAACCGCTGTTCTCCTCGGGGGCCTCTCGGCCCTCATCATCGTCATCGGCAGCTTCTTCGGACGGACCGGCCTCATCGTGGCCCTCCTCGTCGCGCTCGCCACCAACGCCTACGCGTACTGGAACAGCGACAAGCTCGCCCTGCGCGCCATGAGGGCGCGCCCGGTCAGTGAATTCGAGGCGCCACAGCTGTACCGCACCGTCCGGGAGCTCTCGACCGCGGCGCGCCAGCCCATGCCCCGGCTGTACATCTCCCCGACCCAGGCACCCAACGCCTTCGCCACCGGCCGCAACCCGCGCCACGCCGCCGTGTGCTGTACCGAGGGGATTCTCCAGATCCTCGACGAGCGCGAGCTCCGCGGCGTTCTCGGCCACGAGCTGAGCCATGTCTACAACCGGGACATCCTCATCTCGTCCGTCGCGGGCGCCCTCGCCTCGGTCGTCATGTTCCTCGTCAACTTCGCGTGGCTCATCCCTGTGGGCCGGTCGGACGACGACGACGGCCCCGGCCTCCTCGGGATGCTCCTGATCATGATCCTCGGCCCGCTCGCCGCCTCCGTGATCAAGCTCGCCGTGAGCCGTTCCCGTGAGTACCAGGCCGACGCGTCCGGGGCCCAGCTCACCGGCGACCCGCTGGCCCTGGCGTCCGCCCTGCGCAAGCTGGACGCCGGGACCAAACAGCTTCCGCTCCCGCCCGAACCCCGGATCGAGACCGCGAGTCACATGATGATCGCGAACCCGTTCCGTCCCGGTCAGGGCATGTCAAAGATGTTCTCCACCCACCCGCCCATGGCTGAACGCATCTCCCGACTCGAGCAGATGGCAGGGTATCGACCATGAACGCAATCCTGAACGTCATATGGCTGGTCCTGTGCGGACTCTGGATGTTCCTGGGCTACATCGCCGCGGGGCTCCTGCTCTGCATCACGATCATCGGCATCCCCTTCGGCGTGGCCGCGTTCCGTATCGGCGTCTACGCCCTCTGGCCCTTCGGCCGCACCGTCGTGGACCGCCCGGGCGCCGGAGGCGGCTCCCTCATCGGCAACGTCCTCTGGGTCATCCTGGCGGGCTGGTGGCTCGCGCTCGGACACATCTTCACCGGCATCGCCCTGTGCGTGACGATCATCGGCATCCCGCTGGGCATCGCGAACTTCAAGCTCATCCCGGTCTCGCTGATGCCCTTCGGCAAGGAGATCGTTCCGAGCGACCAGCCGCTCGTGGGCTACTGACGGACCAGCCGGCCGGCAACCGCATTCCTCCTGAAAGCGTCATGGCTTGCAGGAACGAGTGACGGGTAGGAACGCCAACATGAGCATCATCAGCTGGATCATCCTGGGGCTGCTGGCCGGCGCCATCGCCAAATTTCTCCTCCCGGGCCGCGATCCCGGAGGCATCATCGGTACCACCCTGATAGGCATCGTGGGCGCCTTCCTCGGCGGCTGGCTGTCGTCCCGCTTCCTGGACCGGCCCATCAGCACGGACTTCTACGACACGGCCACCTGGGTCGCCGCCGTCGCCGGATCCCTGGTCCTGCTGATCGCCTACCGGCTGCTCTTCGGCAACTCCCGCGACCGCCGCTGACGCACCCCCGCACAGCCCCTCCGGACACGGCGACGGGGCGGACCGCGCCGACCTGCACGCCCCGCCCCGCCACGACCCGCTGCACACGCAGCGGACCGGCTACCGGTAGTTGGCGAACTGCACCGCGAAGTCGAGGTCCTTGCCCTTGATCAGCGCCTGCACCGCCTGCAGGTCGTCACGGCTCTTCGAGGTGACCCGCAGCTCGTCACCCTGGACCTGCGCCTTGACGCCCTTCGGACCCTCATCGCGGATGATCTTCGCCACCTTCTTGGCGTTCTCCTGCGAGATGCCCTCCTCGATCGTGGCGAAGATCTTGTACTCCTTGCCGGAGAGCTGCGGCTCGCCCGCGTCCAGCGACTTCAGCGAGATCCCGCGCTTGACCAGCTTGGTCTGGAAGATGTCGAGGATCGCCTTGACCCGCTCCTCGCCGTTCGCCTCCATGAGGATCTTCTCGCCGGACCAGGAGATCGACGCACCCGTGCCCTTGAAGTCGAAGCGCTGGGAGATCTCCTTGGCGGCCTGGTTGAGGGCGTTGTCGACCTCCTGCCGCTCGACCTTCGAGACGATGTCGAAACTGGAGTCGGCCATGACGTGTGGCTCCTTGCGTCGTATGCGTTGGGGTACGGCACAAAGCCTAGTCATCCCCGCCCGCGCCCGGTGCTGATCAACCAGGTGGCGGAGCACCCCTGGGCATCAGGTATCGTTTACGTCGTCGCCAAGGAGCCCCCAACAGGGACCCGAGGCGTCGTTCCAGGCGGTGTGCCCGAGTGGCCAAAGGGAGCAGACTGTAAATCTGCCGGCTCAGCCTACCCAGGTTCGAACCCTGGCGCCGCCACAGGAACGAGAGGGCCCGCGTGCAGCAGAAATGCTGCACGCGGGCCCTCTTGCATTGCCTGGTGCCGATGGGTCCCGAAGAGCTCCGTCATCCGTCTCACTGTTCGCGTGCTGACCGGCTTGTGGGACATGCGCGGGGCAGAGTCCCGGGGCCTCCGGCCGCTCCGCAGGGCTTCGATCCCGGCGTCGGCTCTCGCTGCGGCACTGCCCAAGGCGCTTGGTGTGGACGTGGAGGGGAAACGGGCGCGCTGTGCCATTGAGGCTCCGCACCTGAGCCCAGCCAGGTTGAGACTGCCTCGTGGGTGGGTCATTCGGCCGCTGGGCCGTCGGGGAGCTCCGCCGGGCAGGAGCCCGGGCCCGTCGGCGGGCTTCTGTCCAGTCCGGTGTCCTGAACCAGCCAACCGCGCCGCGTGTGGAAGAACCGGCCATCAGAGGCAACTCCCGCAGACGGTGGTGCGCCGTCCGCGTGCGCGCCTACGCACCGAGGTGTCTCGGCTTCGCGTGGCCTCAAGGCAAAATTGCTTCGTCCAGTATCGCCTTGTCCATTTTGGTTCCGTCCAGTTCCGTCTCGCTCAGATCAGTGCCGGTCAGGTTCGTTGCGGAGAGGGTGGCGGCAGGAATCTCATTCTGAGCGTCCGCGCTGAGATCGGCGTTTATGAGGTATGCGCCACTCAGGTCGGCATCGGTCAGGTTGGCGCCGGACATTTCGGCCCCTTCGAGATCCAAATATGTATCGTCACGAACTTCGATGTAGCTGATGCCGGTGAGGTCGGCGTTCGTCAGGTCGGCGTACATGAGGCTCGCCCCGTCCCACCAGGCGTTCCTGAGGTTCGTGTTGATGAAATCGGCGTTGTCGAAAACACCGTCACTCAGTACGGCTTCGGGCATTTCTGCGTCATCGAACCATGATTCCTCAAAGGATCCGGAACCGAGGTTTGCGCGAGTCAGGTCGGCCCCACGCAGGTCCGCGTAAAAATTCCCCGTCAGGGTCGCTCCGACAAGGAACGTGTCACGCAGATCCACCATGGACGTGACTTCGTCACCCCCCTGTCGTGCCCCCAGAACGTTCAAGGCGGCCTGCACGTCGTCCGGTGGGCGAGTCCTTGCGTCCTTCTTCTTTCGCTCCGCCAGCTTGGTGTCGGGCATCTTGGCGTGTTCTCTGATGTAGGAGCCCAGAATCTGCACAAGAGCGGGTTGGTCTCTCGGTGCGTCCCGCATTATGCGCTGGATCGCGTATATGGCACTGGTCCTCACGTTCAGGGAGTCGTCGCCGAGGTTGGTCACGGTGTCGTTGTAGTCGGAGACGACCTGGTTCCGCTCGGTGAGCTTCAGCGAGTCCTTTGTCTGGTTGATCGTCACCGTGGCAAGGATCAAGGCCAGCATGGCCGGCACGGCGGGGAGGGCGGTCGCCACCGCCACGTACTTCTGCCAGCGGCCGGGATCACCCGCTGGTGCCGCAGTCGACGGCGCGGGCGTGATGGCGGGGCTCGGAGCCGGTGTGCCGGCAAGCGTCGACTGGTCCAGCAGCACCAGCCAGCGAGAATCGTGCAACCGGTCCTGCACAGTGGCGAGTAGCACTATGAGTGCTGGTAGTGCGGTAACTCCGTCTCGTAGTACCTGCCCCATTGCTTCATGCAGGACTCTGGCCACGTCCGTGCCGTGCTCTTCGAGTTCGGTGCGGCGGTCCGCACCGACGACCAGGCCCCCGCGAGTGAATCCCTCGACACCCGCCCGCAATTCGGCCACGCTCATGTCAAGGATTGCTGGGTCGGGCGCGGACGGGCGCAAGAGATCGCGGCAGGCGGACAAAGCGTTCAGGCACTCGATGTCGGGTGGTACTTGCTTGCTCCACGCGCTGAACGCCACTTCAGCTGTCCGGCGGAGCAGCCATGCGGAGAGGAGCAGTTGTGCGGCTGTCCCGACTGCCGGCCCGGACTCGATGCCGCTCCACCAGGGAACCATCGACGACTCGCAGCCCCGTAGGTAGCTCCAGGAAGCGCAGCCATCGCTGCTCTCCTCGTACCATCCCTGCGAGCCCAAGACGGCTTCCAGGGTTTCGCTGAGTACAGGAAGTCCGGCGAAGGGGCCGGTGTGCATGTCCTGAAGGAGAACCCACAATCCGAGGGTTATTCCGCATACCAGCAATCCGGCCGGGATCACCCGGGACCAAAGCAGACGCCCCAGCGCCAACTGACGCCTGGCGCGATCCATGTCTACCAGGCTGCTCGGAGACTGCGTGGTGACAGGGAGCCCTTGGTGTCGCCTGAGAGCATTGGCGGCGCGAAGTCGGGTTCTGATGACTGTCCGGCGAGGGCGTACGACAAATCGGGGGACGAGTGCGATGTGGCGCCCGCTGCGTGTAAGTGGGTCGTTGAATTCCGCAGCCTTCGAGACCACTTTCCACAGCAGAGTCATCGCTGTGTACGTCACTATCGCGCCGAGCAACGCGCGCGCCCAGTCCGCCCAAGAACCGAAGTCCACCGTCCGCTCCCCCCTCGCACCCCTGCAACCCCGATCACCGACCTGGTGGCCAGTGGAGTATGCCCGCGTGGCCTCGATGGTGATGACGGAATCGGCGGATTCGGTGGTGCGGCTACGGCATTGCTGCCCAGATCGCCGCTCTTCTCGCGGAACCGGTCCGTGGCAAGCGTTCCGACTTGCCGGTAGCGGTCCGGACGGGGCTTGCCGTGTGGCGTGTGGCGGTCGTCAGGCGCCGGCCGGCCCGGGAGCGGGGGAGTTCTCCAGGCGCAGGACGAGGGCGCGCAGGGCGCGGAGTTCGGCGTCCAGTGCCTGTGCGCCTTCGCGTGTGAGGGCGATCCACGTTCGGGGGCGCCGGCCGGCGTAGCCCTTCTCCACGGTGATCAGGTCCGAGTCCTCCAGCACCCTCAGGTGCCGGGACAGATTCCCGTCCGTGACGGCCAGCTGCTTCTTCAGGAAGCCGAAGTCGACCCGGTCGGCCTCTCGGGCGATGGTGAGGATCCCGAGCCGTACGCGTTGATGAACGGTGTCGTCCAGCGACTGGGTCGGATGGGGTCCTGCCTGGTCGTCCCACGTAGCACCCGACTCCCCGACACTCATGCGCCAACCGTACCGGCTTCGGCGGTGCCGGACGTGGCCCGACGGCGGGTCACCGCCCATTCGGCCAGGCCGCCGGCGAGCAGGACGGCGGCCAGCAGCAGCGCCTTGGCCTGCGGTCCGTCGGTCCAGCCTGGGTCTGCGGGGTGCTGCCAGGGGAGCCATCCGCTGCCCCAGGAAGCGCCGAGGTAGCCGGTGAGCATCAAGGTGTGAGCGGTGCCGGCGGCTACGGCGATCCACCTGCGTTCGACCAGCCCGAGAGCGATGAGCCCGACTCCGGCCAGGTACCAGGGGGAGGTGTAACGGTTCTCCAGTACTACGGCTTCCCACGGCTGGTTCCTGCCGAACAGCAGCGCCAGCAGCGCGGTCGTGATCACCGCGGCGGCTACGGCGGTCGTGCGGATCCACGCTCCGCGGCGGGGGACGACACCCCTGGACTCGCCACGCAGGCGGTACCAGCGAGCGAAGGCGAACCACGCCAGGGGGAGGAGCGCGAACCACACGCCCCAGGCCACGAAGCGCAGGGCGGCGCCGTCGAACTCGCCCGCAAGGCATGGGGTCCCCGGTTCATGGACCACGCACAGGCCGGTCAGCTCGGCGTAGGCGAAGGCCGGGTAGGACTCGACGCTGCGGCCGTGGGCTCCGAAGTTGAATGCGAACCGGGCGACCGGAGCGGCCAGCAGGGCTAGAAGGCCGAAGGCGAGAAGGGAGACCCGCGACCCGTTCATCTGGGCGCGGGTCCTGGCCCGAAGGCCTTCCGTCGCCGCCAGCAGGTCTGCCGCGTGCGCCTCAGGTCCGGATCCCCCGCTGCTCGGTGACGGTGTCCCCACGATGTCCTCCCCTGTGACCGCGCTTCGGCGGTGTCGGGGCTGCCGCCGCTCGACCGCCCGGCTCTACTTTGCGTTGCAAAGTACATGGCAGTCAAGAGCGGATGACGGAGTCCCTCCGAGGAGGAGGTAGCGAGCTGACTGCCACTCAAGGGCGTTGTGGATGCGGCCCCTTGTCCGACGAGCGACGTAACAGATAGGTGCCGGCACACGCGACCAGGACTGCCATGCAGGCGATGAAGACCAGCCCCGCGTCCTGGAGGCCGATGTGGACCGAGAGGACGCCCACGCCGATCACCGGCAGCGAGATGCCCGCGTACGCCACGACGAACAGCGTCGAGATCACCGCCGCCCGCCGGTCCGCCGGCGACGCCGAGGCCACCTGGGACAGGGCTGCCCGGAACGCCAGGCCCTGGCCCGCGCCGCCGAGGACCGCGCTCAGCACGACCAGGGGCAGCAGTTGCCACCACAACGCGGCCGCGAGCAGCGCCAGTCCGCCGAGAAGGCCGGCGCAGCCCAGGGGCAGTGACTGCCGCTCACCGATCCTGCCCACGGCCGACTGCCCGGCGATCGAGGCGAAGAAGGCCAGCGCCACGATCAGACCGCTCACAGCGTGGTTGTCCACGTCCAGGAACTGGGACAGGAACGCCGGGCTGACGGAGGTGAACACCCCGAACAGAGCGAACCCCACGAAGGAGGCGAGTGCCGCGGGTCTGAACACCGCCCGGACCTCGGGCGGCAGTCCGGGCTTCTGGGGGCGGACGGTGTTCAGGGGGCGTCGATCGCCCACGGTCTCCTTGAGGGCGGTCAGGACGACCGCCGAGACGGCCAGCAGGACCAGGTGTACGACGAAAGGCAGGTACAGCGGCCAGGGAGCGTACTGCGCGAGGATCCCGGCCAGCAGCGGTCCGCAGCCCAGGCCGCCCATGTTGGCCGCGGTCGCCACGAACGAGGCCCTGGACGAGCCTTTGCCCGGCCCGAGCTCCATGACGTACGCGGTGGCCGCCCCTGTGCACAGCCCGGCCGACAGCCCCGACAGCAGGCGGCCCGCGTAGAGCCAGCCCAGAGCGGTGGCGCACAGGAAGCAGACGGCGCTCGCCGCCGCGCAGCCCAGGCCCCACAGCAGCACAGGGCGTCGGCCCACCGCGTCGGAGGCGTTTCCCGCCAGCAGGAGCACCCCGATGACGCCGAAGGCGTACACGGCGTACACGACGGTCACCGTCAGCTCGGAGAACCCGAGCTTGTCCTGGTAGAGGCTGTAGAGAGGGGTCGGCAGGGTCGTTCCCGCCATGCATACGGCGAACACCGCCCCGCTGAGGTAACAGGGGAGCCAGCCTCGGCTGTCAGGGCCACCGTCCATGCGCCCGAAGCTATCCCGCGGATACTCCGGCGGACCGGAACGCCTCGCGCGGCGTGCGCCGGACGGTCCCGTCGCTGCACGCGGGTACCGGACGACCCCGTCGCCGCACGCGGGTGTCAGGGATCCCCGCCGTCACACTCGGGTGTCAGGTATCCCCGCCGTCACACTCGGGTGTCAGGTATCCCCACCGTCACACTCGGGCGTCAGGTAACCCACCGGCACACTCGGGTTCCTGACGACCTTGCCGCCGACCCGTCAGCCAGGGCCCGGTCCGGACGTGCGCGCCAGGGCCCAGGCCCGGACGCGTGCGACAGACCCTGTTCCCACATGCGCCCGGGAGGCCCCGTCCCCGTACGCGTGCACCATCCCCCGCCCCGTACGCGTGGGGAACGTGCGTGCCCGGCACGCACATGGAGCGGTGGCTAGCACTCCAGATACCGCAGGACCGCCAGGATCCGCCTGCTGTACCCGGTGGTGTGGGATAGCTCCAGCTTGTCGAAGATCGCGTTGAGGTTCTTCTCCACCGCACTCACGGAGATGTGCAGTTGTTTCGCGATCGCCGTGTTGGTGAGCCCCTGCGCCAGTGTTTCGAGGACGCTGCGTTCGCGGGGTGTGAGGCGGGCCAGGGGATCTCCGTGCGTGGAGCGGACGACCAGCTGCCGGACCACCTCGGGGTCCAGCGCGGCGCCACCGGCCTGGATGCGTTCCAGTGCGTCCAGGAACTCCTCGACCTGGGCGACCCGGTCCTTGAGGAGGTACCCCACCCCTTCCGCGCCGGTGGCCAGCAACTGTGCGGCGTAGTGGCGTTCCATGTGCTGCGACAGGACCAGGACGCCGGTCTCCGGCCACCGCTCGCGTATCTCCAGCGCCGCGCGCAGCCCTTCTGTGGTGTGCGTCGGCGGCATCCGGATGTCGAGGACGACGATGTCCGGCTGCCGCGACTCCATCTCCTTCAGCAGGGACTCCGCGTCACCGAACGAGGCCAGGACGTCGTGACCCTCCTCCACGAGGAGCCGGACCAGGCCCTCCCGTAGCAGTGCCGAGTCCTCGGCGAGCATCAGGCGCATGGAAGCTCCGCGGTCACCACGGTGGGACCCCCCTCGGGGCTGTCGATGTACAGGGTGCCGTCGAGCGCGTCCACCCGGCTGCGCAGGCCGCTCAGCCCGATGCCCGCAGGGTTCGCGCCGCCCTTGCCGTTGTCCTGGATGCGGACCATGAGCGTGCTGTCGTCGAGGACCACGCTCACGGAGACGGCTGTCGCGTCCGAGTGTTTGGCGGCGTTGGTCACGGACTCCGAGACCACGAAGTACGCCGCTGTCTCCAGCGGACGTGGCAGGGGCCCGGGGACGTCGAACTCCGTACGGACGGGAATCCCGCACCGCTCGGACACCCCGCCCAGGGCCTCCTCCAGCCCCAGGCTGTCGAGCGCCGACGGATAGACCCGCCAGGCCACCTCGCGCAGCTCCGCCAGCACGTCTCTCGACTCCTGGTGCGCCTGGAGGAGCAGAGCGTCCGCCTGCTCGGGGTCGCGCCCTCTGCGAGCCCGGCCGAGCAGCATGGCCAGGGCGACCAGCCGCTGCTGGATTCCGTCATGGAGGTCGCGCTCGATACGTCTCCGTTCCGCGTCCACCGCTTGGACCACGGCCGCACGGCTGTCGGCCAGCTCGTCGATGCGCCGGTGCAACAGCTCCTGCTCGGAGGGGCCGAAACACTCGCGGGCGAGCCGGGCGTCCAGGGCGACGAGCGAGCGGAGCCCCTGGACGTCGAGGAAGAGCAGCACACTGCCGAGGACCACCTGCGTCAGCAGTTCGTCCCACCGGAGGGACCCCTGGACCGTCCCCCGCACCAGCAGCCCCGCCAGGACGACACCGAAACCGAGCAGCCCGATCACGAGGGTGCACAACAGCCCGGTGCCGCTTCGGTACACCAGATGGCGGAGGATCTTCCGGCCGGACACCTCGTAGTGCTCCGGGAAGCGGTCACCGAAGAAGAAGGACCTGCGGATCCACTCCAGAGCCGTCAGTCGCCGGGCTCCGGCCATGAGGACACCGAGGGCGCCGGCGCGGGTGCGCGGCCACAGCAGGAAGGGGCCGAGAGCGGTGACGGCCAGGACGGCGCAGAGCGATCCCGCCAGGGCTGTCACGCAGCCGAGGAGTACACCCACCCCCCTGTGTAACCAGGAGGGTGTCCCGCCGGCCTCGGCGTCGTCCGCTCCGGAGCCGTCCCGCCGGGGGGGGGGGGGGGGGGGGGGGGGGGGGGGGGCCGACGGGCGCCGGAACCCCCGGAGTTCACCCGCACGGGCGAGGAGCCCGGTGCGGCCGCGGACCCGCAGGAGGACCGCTCAGGCTGCCCGTGAGGCAGTGCCGTCGTGCGTGGGCTCCCGGCGTCCGCTGCTCCACAGGTCATGAAGTGCGGCGGTGCTGAGCCCGGTTGGAGCTGCGGGAGCCGCGCAGCCGCAGGAACACGTACGTCGCGAAGGCCACGACCACCAGGGCCAGCACCACCTTGGAGGCGAGCCCGACGTAGGTCCCCACGGCCTCCCAGCGGTCCCCCAGCCAGTAACCGGCAAGCACCAGGACGGAGTTCCAGATCAGGCTGCCCAGCGTGGTCAGCGTGATGAAGACGTGCAGGGGCATGCGCTCCACGCCGGCGGGGACCGATATGAGGCTGCGGAAGATCGGCACCATGCGTCCGAAGAAGACCGCCTTGGTGCCGTGCTTCGCGAACCACTCCTCCGTGCGCACCAGATCGGAGGCCTTCACCAGTGGCAGCTTCGCCCAGATGGCGTGCATGCGTTCACGGCCCACGCACGCACCGATCCAGTACAGGGCCACGGCTCCCACCACGGAGCCGAGCGTGGTCCAGAAGAGCGCCGAGGCCAGGCTGAGCACTCCCTGTCCCGCGGCGAATCCGGTGAGCGGCAGGATCACCTCGCTCGGGAGCGGCGGGAAGAGGTTCTCCAAAGCGATGGCAAGGCCCGCTCCGGGGCCGCCCATGGCTTCGACGAGCCCGGCGGCCCAGCCCGCGATGCCGCCTGCGGGTTCCTGCGGCAGGGCCGCGAGCGTGAGATGCATATGAGTCTCCAGGTCGGCGGGTCGTCAGCCCGGGGCGTCTTCCTCGATCACCCGCCACGTTAGAAACCGCAGCTCAATCACGGGTATGAGGATGGCCGTCCGGCCCCGTGCGGTATTCCGCAGGGACCCGGCCTGCGGAAAACCGCAGCTGTGGGGCCAACGGCCGGATCCCCCCGTCGGTTCCCCAAGATTCTGGGTTTCCCGCGATTCTCAGTTCCCCGCGATGTCCTTGACCGCGACCGCCACCGGCTTGCCCCCGCTGATCAGCTCGAGCGTCAGGCCCGCCGTCGCCGGGGTGTCCAGGAGTTCCAGCAGGACCGCGGCCACGTCGTCCCGTGGGACCGGGCCACGGCCCGTCGAGGCGGAGAGCAGCACCTGGCCGGTTCCGGCGTCGTTCGTGAGCATGCCGGGGCGCAGGATCGTCCAGTCCAGACCGCTCCTGGAACGTACGTACGCGTCCGCCTCGCCCTTGGCCCGCTGGTAGATGTCGAACACCTCGTCGCCGGTGTGGCCGGGGTCGGCGCCCATGGAGGACACCACGACGTAGCGCCGTACCCCCGCCTGTTCCGCCGCGTCCGCGAACAGGACGGCCGCTCCGCGGTCCACCGTGTCCTTGCGTGCCGAGCCGCTGTTCGGGCCGGCGCCGGCCGCGAAGACCGCCGCGTCCGCCCCTCGCAGGACCTCCGCCGCCTCCTCGACGGACGCCGATTCGAGGTCGAGGACGACGGGCTCGGCACCTGCCGCCCTCAGGTCGTCACCCTGCTGCGGGTTGCGGATGACACCCACCGCTTCGTCACCGCGCGCGGCGAGCAGCCGCTCGAGCCGCAGCGCGATCTGACCATGTCCACCTGCAATGACAATGCGCATGCTTCCGACCGTACGCCGCGCGGCGCGCTCGTGCTCAAGGCCCGCCGCCGGGGCCGGAATCGGCCCGTCCCTGGCGGGGGAGGCCGAGGGCGGCCCCGGGGTCGCGGTACTCGCGCACGGCGCTCGTCCGTGCCACCACGCGTCCTCGGTGCACCACGATCCTGCTGTACGCGAGGGAGAGCGCCCCGGCCAGCTCGTCCCCACGCACGGCGAGCAGCTCGGCGGGGGAGCCGGCCTCGATGCGCACCCCCGGCAGGCCCAGAGCCTCCCTGGCGGCGTCGGAGACGGCCTCGTAGGCGTCTTCGGGGCCGAGGCCGTCCCGTGAGGCCAGCAGGTACGCCGCCTCCAGGGGGTCGCCGCGGCCGACGGGGTTGGAGCGGTCGCGCAGGGCCCCGCTGCCCGCCGCCACCCTCACACCGGCGGCGCGCAGCAGCCGTACCGGCGGGGTTCCGCGGAGCCGCGCACCGGAGCATCCGCCCTGGGGGAGGCAGACGACGGTCACGGCGGCGGCGGCGAGCCGGTCGGCGGTGAGGGCCGCCTCGGCGCCGGGAAGCCGCGAGAGGCCCGCGCAGGGGCCGAGGCTGAGCCCCGGACGGAACCCGCCGGCCATGCTGGCCAGCCGGGCGAGGCCGACGGGGTCGTCACCGTCAGTGTGCAGGTCGACGGGCAGGCCGTGGGAGGCGGCGAGATCCAGTACCGCCTCGGTGTAGCCGGCCGGATCGGGGTCCAGGTCGGGGCAGCCGCCGATCACGCCGGCACCCGTGTCCACGGCGTCACGGAGCGCTGCGAGGTTGCCGGCGCCCGCGACGCCGGTGAGGAGCTGCGGCACGGCGACGGTGGTCAGGTCGGTGAGGCCGCGCAGGGAACGCCGGGCCGCCAGGACGCCCTCCAGGAAGCCGAGGCCCTCCACGTCGCCGACGCGTACGTGGGCGCGCAGTGCGGTGGCCCCGTGGCTGAGCTGGAGCAGCGCGGCCTCCGTGGCACGGCGCCGGACATCTTCGGGCCGGTGGGACGGCGGGGCGCCCGATGCGCCGGTGAGCGCCGTGTCGGCGTGGGCGTGCGGCTCGGCCGGGGCCGGCAGCAGGAGGTAGCCGCGAAGGTCCAGCCGGATCCCCCGGGTGGTGAGGCTGCCCTCCGCCCCGACCGCGTCGATGCGCGGGCCGGCGAGCAGTACGTCGACGGAGCGCCCGTCCGTGAGGCGTGCCCCGCCGAGGAGGAGCGCGGACGCGTCGACGGTACTTACGGGCATCGCGCAGCTCCTGAGGGAATGCAAGATCACGCAGGGTGCGCCGAGCCTAGGCGGGGCGTCGGCCCGCCCCGAGGAACGGCGAATTAGTCGTACGAATGTGGCTGCGTGAGCCAGGCGGGAAGAGGGGTGCCGCGGGGGCCGGAGAAGTGACCGGCGGAGGTGGCGTACCGGCTGATCAAGGGCCTGATCAAGGGCCTGATCAGGGGGCTCCCGCAAGGGGCGGCCCGGGGGTGCGAGGCGGGCCGGGGAGGGCGACGGAAACGGATTTGGGCGATCGGCGACAGACCGTGTAATGTCTTCCTCGCTCGCCCCAATAGCTCAGTCGGTAGAGCGTCTCCATGGTAAGGAGAAGGTCTGCGGTTCGATTCCGCATTGGGGCTCTGGTGATCGGGAAACCCCGCTTCGGCGGGGGGACTCGTCATCAAAGCGGTGTAGCTCAGTCGGTAGAGCAAGCGGCTCATAATCGCTGTGTCACCGGTTCAAGTCCGGTCACCGCTACTAACGGTAGCCGATTGTGGGGTCGGTCCTTCGATCGGCTACTCTTTTTTGCGTTCATCCGTCCATCCGTCCGTCCAAGGAGCACTCACGTGGCTGCCACCGACGTCCGCCCGAAGATCACGCTGGCCTGCGTGGAGTGCAAGGAGCGGAACTACATCACCAAGAAGAACCGGCGTAACAACCCGGACCGTCTTGAGATGAAGAAGCACTGCCCGCGCTGCAACTCGCACACCGCGCACCGCGAAACGCGCTGAAACAGGCTCGTACACGAGGCCGTCCCCACTGGGGGCGGCCTCGTGTCGTTGTATTGGGTTGTTCCTAGCCCTATTCGACTTTTCACCAGGAGGTACCGGGCTCATGGCGCTCGACCAGTCCTTCGTGGGGCGGACCTATCCGCCCACCCCGGCGTACGAGGTCGGCCGGGAGAAGATCCGGGAGTTCGCGGAAGCGGTGGGTGACACCAATCCGGCGTACACGGATCCGGAGGCCGCCAAGGCACTGGGGTATCCGGACGTGATCGCTCCGCCCACGTTCGTCTTCTCCATCACCTACAGGGCCGCGGGCCAGGTGGTGCAGGACCCGCAGCTGGGCCTGGACTACAGCCGTGTGGTGCACGGTGACCAGAAGTTCGCGTACGTGCGTCCCGTGCGTGCGGGGGACCGGCTTACGGTCACTTCGACCATCGAGGCCATCAAGACGATGGCGGGCAACGACATCGTGGACATCCGGGGCGAGGTGCACGACGAGTCCGGTGAGCACGTGGTGACCGCGTTCACGAAGCTGGTGGCACGTGCCGCCGAGGAGGCGTGATGACTGCGAGCATCGCTCACGGGGCTGTCGAGGTCGGAACCGAACTGCCGGCACAGTCGTTCCCGGTGACGCGGGCGACGCTGGTGCAGTACGCGGGTGCCTCCGGAGACTTCAACCCGATCCACTGGAACGAGAAGTTCGCCCGCGAGGTCGGTCTTCCGGACGTGATCGCGCACGGCATGTTCACCATGGCCGAGGCGATCCGGGTGGTCACGGACTGGGCCGGTGACCCGGGTGCGGTCGTCGAGTACGGCGTGCGGTTCACCAAGCCGGTCGTCGTGCCGAACGACGGGACCGGTGCCCTGATCGAGGTGAGCGGCAAGGTCGCCGCCGTGCTGGACGACAACCTCGTCCGGGTCGACCTGCTGGCGATGAGTGAAGGCAAGAAGGTGCTGGGCATGGCCCGCGCCGTCGTCCGCCTCGCCTGAACGTCACCGCCGAACATCACCGCTGCGGAGCGGAGGGACGTCCTGGGCGGTGTCCCTCCGCGACGGCTCCTCGCGACAGCCGTCCTCGGCGTCGGTGACCTACGGGCCGTCCGTACGGACGGAAGGCGGGTCCTGGGCGCCGGTCGGCGCGCGTACGGTCCATGGCCCGGTCACGGGACGTGGACCGTACTCTTGTCCCCGTGCAGGAACTCCACGATGCCCCCCTCGCCCCCCTGACCACCTTCCGGCTCGGTGGTCCGGCCAACCGCCTCCTGACGGCCACGACCGACGCGGAGGTGATCGCCGCGGTACGCGAGGCCGACGACAGCGGAACCCCGCTCCTGGTCATCGGCGGTGGCTCCAACCTGGTCATCGGCGACAAGGGTTTCGACGGGACAGCCCTGCGCATCGCGACCGAGGGCTTCGAGCTTTCGGGTACGGCGCTCGAACTGGCCGCCGGCGAGGTCTGGACCGACGCCGTGGCCCGTACGGTCGAGGCGGGGCTGGCCGGAATCGAATGCCTTGCCGGGATCCCGGGGTCCGCCGGGGCGACGCCGATCCAGAACGTCGGTGCCTACGGGCAGGAGGTGTCCTCCGTCATCACCGAGGTGGTCGCCTACGACCGGCACACCCGGGAGACGGTCACCCTCTCGAACGAGGCCTGCGCGTTCTCGTACCGCCACAGCCGTTTCAAGGCCGACCCCGACCGCTTCGTCGTACTCCGTGTCCGGTTCGGGCTCGAAGACGCGGGCGGTCTGTCCGCACCCCTCCGCTACCCCGAGACGGCCAGGTCCATGGGCGTCGAACAGGGTGATCGCGTTCCCCTCGCCTCCGCCCGCGAAACCGTCCTCCGCCTACGGGCGGGCAAGGGGATGGTGCTCGACCCGGAGGACCACGACACCTGGTCGGCCGGGTCCTTCTTCACCAACCCGATCCTCGACGAGGCGCAGCACGCGGTTTTCCTCGCACGTGCGGGGGAGCGGCTGGGAGCGGACGTCACACCGCCCGCCTTCCCCACGGGTGACGGCCGGGTGAAGACCTCTGCCGCGTGGCTCATCGACAGGGCAGGCTTCACCAAGGGGTACGGCACCGGCCCCGCGCGCATCTCCACCAAGCACACGCTCGCCCTCACCAACCGGGGCGGCGCGACCACCGAAGACCTGTTGGCCCTGGCCCGCGAGGTCGTCGCCGGGGTCCACGAGGCCTTCGGGGTCACACTCGTCAACGAACCGGTGACGGTCGGCGTCAGCCTGTAGGGGGCCGGGCCGCTCCCGGGCGTACGCCGTTCCGGGGCGTGGACCTTTCCCGGATGTGCGCCGTTTCCGGGCGTACGCCGTTCCCGGGCGTGGGCCGTTAGCGGACCGGCGGCGTGGGACCTTCCCGCGCGTGTGCCGATCCCGGACCGGCTGGGGTCCCGGGGCGGCCCGCGCCGGTCTCAGTAGGCGACTCCCACGCCCTGCCGCACCGCGGCCGGCTCGTCGACCAGTGCCAGCATCGCGTGGGCCACATCGGCCCGCGCTAGGGACCTGCCGCTGCGCGGGGTGCCGCCCACGACCGTCCTGTAGGTGCCCGTCAGCGGGCCGTTCGTCAGCTTCGGCGGCCGCACCGACGTCCAGTCCGCCGCACTCGCGGCAAGCGCGGCCTCCATGCGCGTCAGGTCCGCGTACACGTCCTTGAGGACCATGCCGATCACCCTGCGGACCGCCCGGTCCAGCAGCGGGTCGTCCGCCGGCTCCGGGCCGACCGGCGCCGCGCTCACGACGAGCAGCCGCCTGACCTCCTCCGCCTCCATCGCCTCCAGCACCTGGACCGTGAGCCGCTCGGCGACGTCACCGGCCTTCCGGCCCCGTGCCCCGAGTCCGGACAGCACGGCGTCCCGCCCCGCAACCGCCTTGCGCACCGCTCCCGCGTCGCCCAGCGGCACGACCGCGTGCAGGGCGGTTCCGTGGAGCCCCTCCGGAAGCCGGGCGGGATCGCGGACCACCGCCGTCACCTCGTGCCCCGCCGCCTGCGCCTGCCGCACGATCTCCCGGCCGACGCCCCCCGTCGCTCCGAACACTGTGAGCCTCCTCATCACGCACGCCCCTCCCGAGTGGGTGAGTATTCACTTACCCATAGGGTGAGTGGACGCTCACCCCTTCGTCAACCCTTGCTGGAGCATCCATGGAGCAGAAGCCGGCCCGCGTCCGCATCGTCGATGCGGCCCATGAGCTCATGCTCGGCATCGGTCTCGCGCGGACGACGACGAAGGAGATCGCCAAGGCCGCCGGCTGTTCCGAAGCGGCTCTGTACAAGTACTTCAGGAGCAAGGAGGAGATCTTCGTGACCGTGCTCGGCGAACGCATGCCGAGACTGGGTCCGCTCCTGAGCGATCTGGAAGCGGGCAAGGGTGACCTGGAGCAGAACCTCACCGAGGTCGCCCGCCAGGCCGCTCTCTTCTACCGGCAGACCTTCCCGGTGCTCGCCTCGCTCTACGCCGAGCCCCGGCTCAAGCACCGCCACGAAGCGGCCATGCGAGAGATGGGCACCGGCCCGCACAAGCCGATCGAGGGGCTGGACGCCTACCTCCGCGCCGAGCAGCGGGCGGGCCGTGTCGGCCCCGCGGCCGACACCTACGCGGCCGCCTCGCTGCTGCTCGGCGCCTGCGCGCAGCGTGCCTTCGCCTACGAGATGGGCGGGGCCCCGCAGCCGCTGGACGACTTCGCCGAGTCCCTCGCACGCACGCTCCTGGCCGGCATCAGCTAGCCAGCCACGCGTCGATCCCGCCCAGAAGCTTCTCCCGCACCTCCACGGGCGCCACCGAGCCCCGCACGGACTGCCGGGCCAGCTCGGCCAGTTCCTCGTCGGTGAACGCGTGATGACGGCGTACGAGGTCGTACTGCGCGGCCAGCCGGGCTCCGAAGAGGAGTGGGTCGTCCGCACCGAGCGCCATCGGCACTCCCGCGTCGAACAGAGTGCGCAGGGGTACGTCCGCGGGCTTCTCGTAGACGCCGAGAGCCACGTTGGACGCCGGGCAGACCTCGCAGGTGACCCCCCGCTCCGCGAGCTTGCGCAGCAGCCTCGGGTCCTCGGCCGCTCGCACGCCGTGCCCGATCCGGACCGCGTCGAGGTCGTCCAGGCAGTCCCGGACGCTGGAGGGTCCCGAGAGCTCGCCGCCGTGCGGGGCGGCGATCAGACCGCCCTCGCGGGCGATGGCGAAGGCGCGGTCGAAGTCCCGCGCCATTCCGCGCCGTTCGTCGTTGGAGAGCCCGAAACCGATGACACCCCGGTCGGCGTACCGCACGGCGAGCCGGGCCAGCGTGCGGGCGTCCAGCGGGTGCTTCATCCGGTTCGCCGCGATCACCACCCGGATCCCGAGCCCGGTGTCGCGGGCCGCGCGGTCCACGGCGTCCAGGATGATCTCGATCGCCGGGATGAGCCCGCCCAGGAGGGGGGCGTACGAGGTCGGGTCGACCTGGATCTCCAGCCACCCGGAGCCGTCGGCGACGTCCTCCATGGCGGTCTCGCGCACCAGCCGCTGGATGTCCTCCGGCTCGCGCAGGCAGGACCGGGCGATGTCGTACAGACGCTGGAAGCGGAACCAGCCGCGCTCGTCCGTCGCACGGAGCTTCGGTGGCTCGCCCCCGGTCAGAGCCTCGGGCAGGCGCACCCCGTACTTGTCCGCGAGTTCGAGCAGGGTCGTCGGTCTCATCGACCCGGTGAAGTGCAGGTGCAGATGGGCCTTGGGCAACCGCCGTACGTCACGCTCCATTCAAGGATCTTGCCGCACACGAGGGGCACCGCGGTAGCCGGATCCTCTTGTGAGTTACCCCTCGAACAGAAAAATGGTCCCCGGCCGGAGCCGGGGACCACCCTTCAGGCGCGGGACTCGCGTCAGTCGCGGGCCTCGCCCAGCAGCTTCTGGAGCCGGGATACGCCCTCGACGAGGTCGTCGTCGCCCAGCGCGTAGGACAGCCGCAGATAACCCGGCGTGCCGAACGCCTCGCCCGGCACCACGGCGACCTCGGCCTCGTCCAGGATGAGAGCCGCGAGCTCGGCGGAGTCGGCCGGGCGCTTGCCGCGGATCTCCTTGCCGAGCAGGCCCTTCACCGACGGGTAGACGTAGAACGCGCCCTCGGGCTCGGGGCAGAGCACGCCGTTGATCTCGTTGAGCATGTGCACGATCGTCTTGCGGCGGCGGTCGAAGGCGGACCGCATCTCGGCGACCGCGTCCAGCGGCCCGGACACGGCGGCCAGCGCGGCGGCCTGCGCGACGTTGCTGACGTTCGACGTGGCGTGCGACTGCAGGTTGGTCGCCGCCTTCACGATGTCCTTCGGGCCGATGATCCAGCCCACCCGCCAGCCGGTCATTGCGTAGGTCTTGGCGACACCGTTGACGACGATGCACTTGTCACGCAGCTCGGGCACGACCGCGGGGAGCGAGGCGGCGGCCGCGCCACCGTAGACCAGGTGCTCGTAGATCTCGTCCGTCATCACCCACAGGCCGTGCTCGACGGCCCAGCGGCCGATCGCCTCGGTGTCGGCCTCGCTGTAGACGGCACCCGTCGGGTTGGACGGGGACACGAACAGGACGACCTTCGTGCGCTCGGTTCGCGCCGCCTCGAGCTGCTCGACGGAGACCCGGTAGTCGGTGGTCTCGTCGGCCACGACCTCGACCGGGACACCGCCGGCGAGGCGGATCGACTCGGGGTAGGTCGTCCAGTACGGGGCGGGGACGATGACCTCGTCGCCCGGGTCCAGGACCGCGGCGAAGGCCTCGTAGATGGCCTGCTTGCCGCCGTTGGTCACCAGGACCTGGGAGGCGTCGACCTCGTAGCCGGAGTCGCGCAGCGTCTTCGCCACGATGGCGGCCTTGAGCTCGGGGAGCCCGCCCGCCGGGGTGTAGCGGTGGTACTTCGGGTTGCGGCACGCCTCGATCGCGGCGTCCACGATGTAACCGGGGGTCGGGAAGTCGGGCTCGCCGGCGCCGAAGCCGATCACCGGACGCCCGGCTGCCTTGAGGGCCTTTGCCTTGGCGTCGACGGCGAGGGTGGCGGACTCGGAGATCGCACCGATGCGGGCCGAGACCCGGCGCTCGGACGGAGAAGTTGCAGCGCTCATGCCCCCATGCTCCCAGACCGGAAATGCCCTCGGCACAGGGGTTTCAGGGACCGGACAGGACTCGGACAGCATCCGGACAGGACCGGTCGGTTGTGGTCTGTTCGACGCGGCGCCGCTGAGCACGTACACTCACCTGTCGTTGGCCTTCATCAGTCGCACCGTTTTCCCGACCGGCTCGCCGGGGAGGATGCGGTAGGTTGGTGGAAACCACAAAGGGTCGTAGCTCAATTGGTAGAGCACTGGTCTCCAAAACCAGCGGTTGGGGGTTCAAGTCCCTCCGGCCCTGCTACACACTCCTTCGCCAGGATGTGTGCGCATGTACGTACTTCAATGCACCGCCGTGCGGCTCCACCGGGCGCGGCACGGCCACGACCCGGAATCAGGTGAGTAGCGTGACGGACGCCGTGGGCTCCATCGACATGCCTGATGCCGAGGACGAAGCCCCCGAGTCGAAGAAGAAGGCCCGGAAGGGCGGCAAGCGCGGCAAGAAGGGCCCTCTGGGCCGTCTCGCGCTTTTCTACCGCCAGATCGTCGCCGAGCTCCGCAAGGTCGTATGGCCCACGCGCAGCCAGCTGTCGACCTACACGGCCGTGGTGATCGTGTTCGTGGTCGTCATGATCGGTCTCGTCACCGTGATTGACTTCGGATTTGCGCGGGTCATCAAGTACGTCTTCGGCTGATCCCCGCGGAGGGCGCCTCATCGGCGCCCCTTTCGCATGTTCCACCCATTTGTATCCAGGAAGAAGCAGCCATCGTGTCTGACCCGAACCTGAACGACGACGCCGAGCCCACGGCGAGCGCCGTCGAGTCCGCCGAGGACGAGCTCGACATCGTCGAGGCGGCGGATGCCGTGGCCCCGGACCAGGTCGACGCTGCTGACGCCGCCGCGGGCGAGCCCGCCGAGCAGGACGCCGTGCGTGTCGAGTCCGACGAGGACGAGGACGAGGACGCCGCCGGGTCCGACGAGGACGAGGAAGCAGCGGACGAGTCCGAAGCCGACGACGAGTCCGCGGAGGAGGCCGAGCCGGCCGCTCCCGTCGACGCCGTCGCGGCCCTGCGCGACGAGCTGCGTGGACTTCCCGGCGAGTGGTACGTCATCCACACGTACGCCGGTTACGAGAAGCGCGTGAAGGCCAACCTGGAGCAGCGCGCCGTCTCGCTCAACGTCGAGGACTTCATCTACCAGGCCGAGGTGCCCGAGGAAGAGATCGTCCAGATCAAGAACGGTGAGCGGAAGAACGTCCGTCAGAACAAGCTCCCGGGATACGTCCTGGTGCGCATGGACCTGACGAACGAGTCCTGGGGCGTCGTCCGTAACACGCCCGGTGTCACCGGCTTCGTCGGCAACGCCTACGACCCGTACCCGCTGACCCTGGACGAGATCGTCAAGATGCTCGCCCCCGAGGCCGAGGAGAAGGCGGCCCGCGAGGCGGCCGAGGCCGAGGGCAAGCCGGCTCCGGCCCGCAAGGTCGAGGTCCAGGTCCTGGACTTCGAGGTGGGCGACTCGGTCACCGTCACCGACGGCCCGTTCGCGACCCTGCAGGCGACGATCAACGAGATCAACGCCGACTCGAAGAAGGTCAAGGGCCTCGTCGAGATCTTCGGTCGCGAGACCCCGGTCGAGCTCAGCTTCGACCAGATCCAGAAGAACTGACCGGCTTTCCGCCAGTCTCTGGACACATGCCTACCGAGCAGGTCAGAAAGGCTTCGCAGCCGGTCTGACCTGCTCGGTTTTTGGTCGCGCAGCTATACCCGTTATCGTTGTGCGGTATGCCTCCATCCGGATGACCGGAATGGCGGCGAAACACTCTCACTAGGACCCGGAGAGAGCAATGCCTCCCAAGAAGAAGAAGGTCACGGGGCTTATCAAGCTCCAGATCAACGCCGGTGCGGCCAACCCGGCGCCGCCGGTCGGTCCCGCACTGGGCCAGCACGGCGTCAACATCATGGAGTTCTGCAAGGCCTACAACGCCGCGACCGAGTCGCAGCGTGGCATGGTCGTGCCGGTGGAGATCACGGTCTACGAGGACCGTTCCTTCACCTTCGTCACGAAGACTCCGCCGGCCGCCAAGCTGATCCTCAAGGCCGCGGGTGTGAACAAGGGCTCGGGCGAGCCGCACAAGACCAAGGTCGCCAAGATCACGGCCGCCCAGGTCCGCGAGATCGCCACGACCAAGCTCCCCGACCTGAACGCCAATGACCTCGACGCCGCGTCGAAGATCATCAGCGGCACCGCCCGTTCCATGGGCATCACGGTCGAAGGCTGAGTCAGCCCCGTAGTTCTTCAGTGGTAGGACCAAGCGCTGGTCCGCACCACGACTCCACACTCTGAAAACCACAGGAGTAGATGTGAAGCGCAGCAAGAACCTCCGCGCTGCGGACGCGAAGATCGACCGGGAGCGTACGTACGCCCCGCTCGAGGCCGTCCGTCTCGCCAAGGACACCGCCGCCACCAAGTTCGACGGCACCGTCGAGGTCGCGTTCTGCCTGGGTGTCGACCCTCGCAAGGCCGACCAGATGGTCCGTGGCACCGTGAACCTCCCGCACGGCACCGGCAAGACCGCCCGGGTCCTGGTCTTCGCGACCGGTGACCGTGCTGCGGCCGCGGAAGCCGCGGGCGCCGACATCGTCGGCGCCGACGAGCTCATCGACGAGGTGGCGAAGGGCCGTCTGGACTTCGACGCCGTCGTCGCCACGCCGGACCTCATGGGCAAGGTCGGCCGCCTGGGCCGCGTGCTCGGTCCGCGTGGTCTGATGCCGAACCCGAAGACCGGCACCGTCACCCCCGATGTCGTCAAGGCTGTCAACGACATCAAGGGCGGAAAGATCGAGTTCCGCGTCGACAAGCACTCGAACCTGCACTTCATCATCGGAAAGACCTCTTTCGATGACACGAAGCTGGTCGAGAACTACGGCGCGGCCCTGGAGGAGATCCTCCGTCTGAAGCCGTCCGCCGCGAAGGGTCGCTTCATCAAGAAGGCGACCATGAGCACGACGATGGGCCCCGGCATCCCGCTGGACGCCAACCGCGTGCGCAACCTCCTCGTCGAGGAGGACCCGGCCGCCGTCTGAGCCCCCGTGCTCACCCGGTAGCCGTCGTCACGGCATGGGACGGGCCCCGCAGCCTCCTCGGAGGGTGCGGGGCCCGTCCGCGTACGCACAGGGTGTGCGGGGCCCGTCCGCGTACTCCTCCGGCGGTCGCGTCGGCCTCCGGAGGACTTCCCCGGGGCCGGCCGCGCACGCCGCTGGAGCCTCGCCCCGGGCGCCTCTCGCGCCGCATGAGAGGCTCTTAAACCTCCCGGACCGGTCGAACCGGGACGGATTTGCTCCGAACGACTCCGGTCACGTAAGCTCCACGAGAAGCCAAAGACCGCTGGTCGTCGCCGCGCTCTCGTAAGAGGGACGGTGACCGAAGGATCCGTCGAGAACGGGCGACCTGCGCAGGTGACTGTGGAAAGCTCCCGGATTTTTCCGGTAGAGCTACGCCCTGGCGCCTGCGCCGGGGCGTTTCGTCTTTCCCGGCCCCTTCTGAGCGGTCCTCATCACCCGGAAGGAGGCCGACGCTCATGGCAAGGCCCGACAAGGCTGCCGCGGTAGCCGAGCTGACGGACCAGTTCCGTAGCTCGAGCGCCGCCGTGCTGACCGAGTACCGGGGTCTCACCGTGGCACAGCTCAGGCAGCTGCGCCGTTCGCTCGGTGAGAACGCCCAGTACGCCGTGGTGAAGAACACGCTGACCAAGATTGCGGCCAACGAGGCCGGGATCGACACGCTGGACGACCTGTTCTCGGGTCCGACGGCGGTTGCCTTCGTCACCGGTGACCCGGTGGAGTCGGCGAAGGGTCTTCGTGACTTCGCCAAGGACAACCCGAGCCTCATCATCAAGGGCGGTGTCCTTGATGGTAAGGCCGTTACCGCCGATGAGTTCAAGAAGCTTGCGGACCTCGAGTCCCGCGAGGTTCTGCTCGCCAAGCTGGCCGGTGCCATGAAGGGCAAGCAGACTCAGACTGCGCAGCTCTTCCAGGCTCTGCCCTCGAAGTTCGTCCGCACCGCGGAAGCGCTTCGTGCCAAGAAGGCCGAGCAGGGCGGTGCCGGTACCCCGGCTCCCGCCGATGCCGAGGTGGCGGAGTAACACTCCGCGTCCACGGCTCGCAGCGGGCCCGTACGCCCGCCTACATATACATCCGGCACCTGCCGAATTAGTGGAAGGACGCCATCATGGCGAAGCTCAGCCAGGAAGACCTGCTCGCCCAGTTCGAGGAGCTCACCCTCATCGAGCTCTCCGAGTTCGTTAAGGCGTTCGAGGAGAAGTTCGACGTCACCGCCGCCGCCGCGGTCGCCGTTGCCGGTCCGGCCGGCGCCGGCCCCGCCGCCGAGGCCGCTGAGGAGCAGGACGAGTTCGACGTCATCCTCACCGCCGCCGGTGACAAGAAGATCCAGGTCATCAAGGTCGTGCGTGAGCTGACCTCGCTGGGTCTGAAGGAGGCCAAGGACCTCGTCGACGGCGCCCCGAAGCCCGTCCTCGAGAAGGTCGCCAAGGAGGCCGCCGAGAAGGCTGCCGAGTCCCTCAAGACCGCCGGCGCTTCCGTCGAGGTCAAGTGACCCTGCGAGTCCTCTGACTCCGCAAGGCAGTCCCCGCCGCAAGGCGGGGATGTCACATCGCGAAGGGCGATCACCCATCCGGGTGGTCGCCCTTTGGCGTGCCCCCGGAGGCTGCCTTGATCTTCCGCCCACGACGAGTAGGGTGATCTTCGCCGTGCTTTTCTCCGGGGCGTCGTGAGGCGTCAACCGGCGTCCTCCGGGCGCAGGTGAAGATCGCCGGACGTCCGCCGGGCCCCTCGGGGCCTTGACGAACCGCACGCGGCGCGCAATTCTCAGGACGCGTCGTCATCTCGATCCGCTTCCGAGGCATGGATCGAGAGCGAAGAGGGCAGTAAAGAAGAGCGCACACCGCGCGAGGGCTATTCATAGGTGTTGAGAACAGCTGTTGAGAGCAACGTGGGTCTCTGAGAACCCCGACTGGACATCAGTGTGGCGTTTGGCTACACTGACCCTTTGCGCTGCCTGTTAGCTGCCTCCTGCCCGTCACCAGGGGCATGCCCACGCCTAGCACCGACGACCGGACATTCCCTGACCTTGGGATTTCTGTCTCTGTGTGCGGCTTGGGGCCGGTACGCGCGTAGTGAGTCCGAGCCCTCGGAAGGACCCCCTCTTGGCCGCCTCGCGCAACGCCTCGACCTCGAATACGAACAACGGTGCCAGCACCGCCCCGCTGCGCATCTCTTTTGCAAAGATCAAGGAGCCCCTCGAGGTTCCGAACCTCCTCGCGCTGCAGACCGAGAGCTTTGACTGGCTCCTCGGCAATGCCGCCTGGAAGGCTCGCGTCGAGGCTGCTCTGGACAGCGGACAAGACGTCCCCACCAAGTCCGGCCTGGAGGAAATCTTCGAGGAGATCTCCCCGATCGAGGACTTCTCCGGGTCGATGTCGCTGACTTTCCGCGACCACCGCTTCGAGCCCCCGAAGAACTCGATCGACGAGTGCAAGGAGCGCGACTTCACGTTCGCCGCGCCGCTCTTCGTCACGGCCGAGTTCACCAACAACGAGACCGGCGAGATCAAGTCCCAGACGGTCTTCATGGGCGACTTCCCGCTCATGACCAACAAGGGCACCTTCGTCATCAACGGCACCGAGCGTGTCGTCGTGTCGCAGCTCGTGCGCTCGCCGGGTGTCTACTTCGACTCCTCCATCGACAAGACGTCCGACAAGGACATCTTCTCCGCCAAGATCATCCCGTCCCGGGGTGCCTGGCTTGAGATGGAGATCGACAAGCGTGACATGGTCGGCGTCCGCATCGACCGCAAGCGCAAGCAGTCCGTCACCGTCCTCCTGAAGGCTCTCGGCTGGACCACCGAGCAGATCCTCGAGGAGTTCGGCGAGTACGAATCCATGCGCGCCACCCTGGAGAAGGACCACACCCAGGGCCAGGACGACGCGCTGCTCGACATCTACCGCAAGCTGCGTCCGGGCGAGCCGCCCACGCGCGAGGCCGCTCAGACGCTGCTCGAGAACCTCTACTTCAACCCGAAGCGCTACGACCTCGCGAAGGTCGGCCGCTACAAGGTGAACAAGAAGCTCGGCGCCGATGAGCCGCTCGACGCCGGTGTCCTCACCAGCGACGACATCATCGCCACCATCAAGTACCTGGTGAAGCTGCACGCCGGTGAGGCCGAGACCGTCGGTGAGTCCGGTCGCTCGATCATGGTCGAGACCGACGACATCGACCACTTCGGCAACCGTCGTATCCGTAACGTCGGTGAGCTGATCCAGAACCAGGTCCGTACGGGTCTCGCCCGTATGGAGCGTGTCGTGCGTGAGCGCATGACCACCCAGGACGTCGAGGCGATCACGCCGCAGACCCTGATCAACATCCGGCCGGTCGTCGCCTCCATCAAGGAGTTCTTCGGCACCAGCCAGCTGTCCCAGTTCATGGACCAGAACAACCCGCTGTCGGGCCTGACGCACAAGCGTCGTCTCAACGCCCTCGGCCCGGGTGGTCTGTCCCGTGAGCGGGCCGGCTTCGAGGTCCGTGACGTTCACCCGTCGCACTACGGCCGCATGTGCCCGATCGAGACGCCCGAAGGCCCGAACATCGGTCTGATCGGCTCGCTGGCCTCCTACGGGCGCATCAACCCGTTCGGCTTCATCGAGACGCCGTACCGCAAGGTCGTCGAGGGCGTCGTCACCGACGACGTCGACTACCTCACGGCCGACGAAGAGGACCGCTTCGTGATCGCCCAGGCGAACGCGACGCTGTCCGAGGACATGCGCTTCACCGAGGCCCGCGTCCTCGTCCGCCGTCGTGGCGGAGAGATCGACTACATCCCCGGTGACGACGTCGACTACATGGACGTCTCGCCGCGCCAGATGGTGTCGGTCGCGACCGCGATGATCCCGTTCCTCGAGCACGACGACGCCAACCGTGCCCTCATGGGCGCGAACATGATGCGTCAGGCCGTCCCGCTCATCAAGAGCGAGGCGCCGCTGGTCGGTACCGGCATGGAGTACCGCTGTGCCACCGACGCCGGCGACGTGCTCAAGGCGGAGAAGGCGGGTGTGGTCCAGGAGGTCTCCGCGGACTACATCACCGTGACGAACGACGACGGCACGTACACCACGTACCGCATCGCCAAGTTCTCGCGCTCCAACCAGGGCACCTCGGTCAACCAGAAGGTCGTCGTCTCCGAGGGCGACCGCGTGATCGAGAGCCAGGTCCTCGCCGACGGGCCCGCCACCGAGAACGGTGAGATGGCGCTCGGCAAGAACCTGCTCGTGGCGTTCATGCCGTGGGAGGGTCACAACTACGAGGACGCGATCATCCTGTCGCAGCGCCTCGTGCAGGACGACGTCCTCTCCTCGATCCACATCGAGGAGCACGAGGTCGACGCCCGTGACACCAAGCTCGGCCCCGAGGAGATCACCCGGGACATCCCGAACGTCTCCGAGGAGGTCCTCGCCGACCTCGACGAGCGCGGCATCATCCGTATCGGTGCCGAGGTCGTCGCCGGCGACATCCTCGTCGGCAAGGTCACGCCCAAGGGTGAGACCGAGCTGACCCCGGAGGAGCGTCTGCTCCGCGCGATCTTCGGTGAGAAGGCGCGTGAGGTCCGTGACACCTCGCTGAAGGTGCCGCACGGCGAGATCGGCAAGGTCATCGGCGTCCGCGTCTTCGACCGTGAAGAGGGCGACGAGCTGCCGCCGGGCGTGAACCAGCTGGTCCGCGTCTACGTCGCGCAGAAGCGCAAGATCACCGATGGTGACAAGCTCGCCGGCCGTCACGGCAACAAGGGCGTCATCTCCAAGATCCTCCCGATCGAGGACATGCCGTTCCTGGAGGACGGCACCCCGGTCGACATCATCCTCAACCCGCTGGGTGTCCCGTCCCGAATGAACCCGGGACAGGTCCTGGAGATCCACCTCGGCTGGCTCGCCAGCCGCGGCTGGGACGTCTCCGGCCTCGGTGACGAGTGGGCTCAGCGCCTGCAGGCCATCGGCGCCGACCAGGTCGCCCCCGGCACCAACGTCGCCACGCCCGTCTTCGACGGTGCGCGCGAGGACGAGATCTCCGGTCTCTTCGGAGCCACGATCCCGAACCGCGACGGCGACCGCCTGGTCCAGCCCTCCGGCAAGGCCCAGCTGTACGACGGCCGCTCCGGCGAGCCGTTCCCGGACCCGGTCTCGGTCGGGTACATGTACATCCTCAAGCTGCACCACCTGGTCGACGACAAGCTCCACGCGCGTTCGACCGGCCCGTACTCCATGATCACGCAGCAGCCGCTGGGTGGTAAGGCGCAGTTCGGTGGGCAGCGATTCGGTGAGATGGAGGTGTGGGCCCTTGAGGCTTACGGCGCCGCATACGCCCTCCAGGAACTGCTGACGATCAAGTCTGACGACGTCACCGGCCGCGTGAAGGTCTACGAGGCGATCGTCAAGGGCGAGAACATCCCCGAGCCGGGCATTCCCGAGTCCTTCAAGGTGCTCATCAAGGAAATGCAGTCGCTCTGCCTCAACGTGGAGGTGCTGTCCTCGGACGGCATGTCCATCGAGATGCGCGACACGGACGAGGACGTCTTCCGCGCGGCGGAGGAGCTCGGTATCGACCTGTCCCGGCGAGAGCCGAGCAGCGTCGAAGAGGTCTGACGGGTTGCCCGGCCGGATCCCAGTGATCCGGCCGGCCCTCCCCGGACCCGTTCAGACCATTGCTGAAGTGCCCCGATTTCTCGCTTGAAGCGAGGGGGCTCGAACCCCCGAAAGAGGGATTGACGACAAGTGCTCGACGTCAACTTCTTCGACGAGCTGCGGATCGGCCTTGCCACCGCGGACGACATCCGGACCTGGTCCCACGGCGAAGTGAAGAAGCCGGAGACCATCAACTACCGCACGCTCAAGCCCGAGAAGGACGGACTCTTCTGCGAGAAGATCTTCGGTCCGACCCGGGACTGGGAGTGCTACTGCGGCAAGTACAAGCGTGTCCGCTTCAAGGGCATCATCTGTGAGCGCTGTGGCGTAGAGGTCACGCGCGCCAAGGTGCGCCGTGAGCGCATGGGTCACATCGAGCTTGCCGCTCCCGTCACCCACATCTGGTACTTCAAGGGCGTCCCGTCGCGCCTCGGATACCTGCTGGACCTCGCGCCGAAGGACCTCGAGAAGGTCATCTACTTCGCCGCGTACATGATCACGTTCGTCGACGAGGAGCGCCGCACGCGCGACCTCCCGTCGCTGGAGGCGCACGTCTCCGTCGAGCGCCAGCAGATCGAGAACCGCCGCGACTCGGACCTCGAGAACCGCGCCAAGAAGCTCGAGACCGACCTGGCCGAGCTCGAGGCCGAGGGCGCCAAGGCCGACGTACGCCGCAAGGTGCGCGAAGGTGCCGAGCGCGAGATGAAGCAGCTGCGCGACCGTGCGCAGCGCGAGATCGACCGTCTCGACGAGGTGTGGAGCCGCTTCAAGAACCTCAAGGTCCAGGACCTCGAGGGCGACGAGCTGCTCTACCGCGAGCTGCGTGACCGCTTCGGCACGTACTTCGACGGCTGCATGGGCGCCGCCGCGCTGCAGAAGCGCCTGGAGTCCTTCGACCTCGACGAGGAGGCCGAGCGCCTCCGCGAGATCATCCGGACCGGCAAGGGCCAGAAGAAGACCCGTGCGCTCAAGCGCCTCAAGGTCGTCTCCGCGTTCCTGCAGACCAGCAACAAGCCCAAGGGCATGGTGCTCGACTGCGTGCCGGTCATCCCGCCGGACCTGCGTCCGATGGTGCAGCTGGACGGTGGCCGCTTCGCGACCTCCGACCTGAACGACCTGTACCGCCGTGTGATCAACCGCAACAACCGCCTCAAGCGTCTCCTTGACCTCGGTGCCCCCGAGATCATCGTGAACAACGAGAAGCGGATGCTGCAGGAGGCCGTCGACGCGCTGTTCGACAACGGCCGCCGTGGTCGCCCGGTCACCGGTCCCGGTAACCGCCCCCTGAAGTCCCTCAGCGACATGCTGAAGGGCAAGCAGGGCCGTTTCCGTCAGAACCTCCTCGGCAAGCGCGTGGACTACTCCGCGCGTTCCGTGATCGTCGTCGGTCCGCAGCTCAAGCTGCACCAGTGCGGTCTGCCGAAGGCGATGGCGCTGGAGCTCTTCAAGCCGTTCGTGATGAAGCGCCTGGTGGACCTGAACCACGCGCAGAACATCAAGTCGGCCAAGCGCATGGTCGAGCGTGGCCGCACCGTCGTGTACGACGTCCTCGAAGAGGTCATCGCCGAACACCCGGTGCTGCTGAACCGTGCGCCCACGCTGCACCGCCTCGGCATCCAGGCCTTCGAGCCCCAGCTGGTCGAGGGCAAGGCCATCCAGATCCACCCGCTCGTCTGCACCGCGTTCAACGCGGACTTCGACGGTGACCAGATGGCCGTGCACCTGCCGCTCTCCGCGGAGGCGCAGGCCGAGGCCCGCATCCTGATGCTGTCCTCGAACAACATCCTGAAGCCGGCCGACGGTCGTCCCGTCACCATGCCGACCCAGGACATGGTGCTGGGCCTCTTCTTCCTCACCACGGACGAAGAGGGCCGCAACGTCAAGGGCACGGACCGCGCGTTCGGCTCCACGGCCGAGGCCACCATGGCCTTCGACGCCCGCGAGCTGTCGCTCCAGGCGAAGGTCGACATCCGCTTCCCGGTCGGCACCATGCCGCCGCGTGGCTGGGTGCCGCCGGTCGCCGAGGAGGGCGAGCCCGAGTACCAGCCGGGTGACACCTTCCGCCTGCGTACGAGCCTGGGCCGCGCGCTCTTCAACGAGCTGCTGCCCGAGGACTACCCGTTCGTCGACTACTCGGTGGGCAAGAAGCAGCTCTCCGAGATCGTCAACGACCTGGCCGAGCGCTACCCCAAGGTCATCGTGGCGGCGACGCTCGACAACCTGAAGGCGGCCGGTTTCCACTGGGCGACCCGCTCCGGTGTGACCGTGGCCATCTCCGACGTCGTCGTGCCCGAGGCCAAGAAGGCCATCGTCAGGGGCTACGAGGAGCAGGACGAGAAGGTCCAGAAGCAGTACGAGCGCGGTCTGATCACCAAGGACGAGCGCACGCAGGAGCTCATCGCGATCTGGACCAAGGCGACCAACGAGGTTGCCGAGGCGATGAACGCGAACTTCCCGAAGACCAACCCCATCTTCATGATGGTCGACTCGGGTGCCCGAGGAAACATGATGCAGATGCGTCAGATCGCGGGTATGCGTGGTCTGGTGTCGAACGCCAAGAACGAGACGATCCCGCGTCCCATCAAGGCGTCCTTCCGTGAGGGCCTCACCGTTCTGGAGTACTTCATCTCCACGCACGGTGCCCGTAAGGGTCTGGCGGACACCGCCCTGCGTACCGCCGACTCGGGTTACCTGACCCGTCGTCTGGTGGACGTCTCGCAGGACGTCATCATCCGCGAGGAGGACTGCGGCACCGACCGCGGCCTCAAGCTGAAGATCGCCGTCAAGGGTGCGGACGGAGTCCTGCGCAAGACGGACGACGTCGAGACCTCGGTCTACGCCCGCATGCTCGCCGAGGACGTCGTCGTCGACGGCAAGGTCATCGCGCCTGCCAACGTCGACCTCGGTGACGTCCTGATCGACGCCCTCGTGGGCGCCGGCGTCGAGGAGGTCAAGACCCGCTCGGTCCTGACCTGTGAGTCCGCGGTCGGCACCTGTGCCTTCTGCTACGGACGCTCGCTCGCCACCGGCAAGCTGGTCGACATCGGTGAGGCGGTCGGCATCATCGCCGCCCAGTCCATCGGTGAGCCCGGTACCCAGCTGACGATGCGTACCTTCCACACCGGTGGTGTGGCCGGTGACGACATCACGCAGGGTCTGCCCCGTGTCGTCGAGCTCTTCGAGGCGCGTACCCCCAAGGGTGTCGCCCCGATCTCGGAGGCCAAGGGCCGGGTCCGCATCGAGGAGACCGAGAAGACCAAGAAGCTCGTCGTCACCCCGGACGACGGCAGCGAGGAGACGGCGTTCCCGATCTCCAAGCGTGCCCGTCTCCTGGTGGGCGAGGGCGACCCGGTCGAGGTGGGCCAGAAGCTCACCGTCGGTGCCACCAACCCGCACGACGTGCTGCGGATCCTCGGTCAGCGCGCGGTCCAGGTCCACCTGGTCGGCGAGGTCCAGAAGGTCTACAACTCGCAGGGTGTGTCGATCCACGACAAGCACATCGAGATCATCATCCGGCAGATGCTGCGCCGCGTGACGATCATCGAGTCCGGCGACGCGGAGCTGCTGCCGGGCGAGCTCGTCGAGCGCTCGAAGTTCGAGACCGAGAACCGTCGTGTGGTCACCGAGGGCGGGCACCCCGCCTCCGGCCGTCCGCAGCTGATGGGTATCACCAAGGCCTCGCTCGCCACCGAGTCGTGGCTGTCGGCGGCGTCCTTCCAGGAGACGACCAGGGTCCTGACCGACGCGGCGATCAACGCCAAGTCGGACTCCCTGATCGGCCTCAAGGAGAACGTCATCATCGGTAAGCTCATCCCGGCCGGTACGGGTCTCTCCCGCTACCGCAACATCCGGGTCGAGCCGACCGAGGAGGCCAAGGCCGCGATGTACTCGGCCGTCGGCTACGACGACATCGACTACTCGCCGTTCGGCACGGGCTCCGGCCAGGCCGTTCCGCTGGAGGACTACGACTACGGTCCGTACAACCAGTAGAAGTGAGTGAGAAGGGCGCCCATCCCGTCGCGTACGGGGTGGGCGCCCTTCTGCGTGGAGCCGCCGGACGCCGTGAGGTCGGTCACCCCGGGTGACCTGTGGCGAGCCGGTGGCCGCCGGGCATCCGAGGCGCCGCCGGGCCGCGGTGATGTCGTTTACGCTGGTGGGAGCGGCTGTGCCGGCCGGGCGGGTGCCGCCGCGAGTGGCCGTTGTGTCCGGTTGCGTCGAAGCCCGGGGAGCGAGGGCCCGGGGTGGACAGCATTTGTTTTGACCCAGCTCCGTGAGGTAGGTACGCTCAAGCCTTGTGCCTGGGGTGTGCCTGGGCTCGGGTGCGTGTCCTCAACCGCATGGCGAGTCCGTAAGTGGCCACCGCAATCTGCGTTTCTTCTGCCTTGCGGCAGGGGCGTGCAGTATTCGACACACCCGACCGCGTGGGTCGGAGGGTGTTCCAGGTTAGTTTCACGAACGGCACACAGAAACCGGAGAAGTAGTGCCTACGATCCAGCAGCTGGTCCGGAAGGGCCGGCAGGACAAGGTCGAGAAGAACAAGACGCCCGCGCTCGAGGGTTCGCCCCAGCGTCGTGGTGTCTGCACGCGTGTGTTCACGACCACCCCGAAGAAGCCGAACTCGGCGCTCCGTAAGGTCGCGCGTGTGCGTCTGACCTCCGGTATCGAGGTCACGGCCTACATCCCGGGTGAGGGGCACAACCTGCAGGAGCACTCCATCGTGCTCGTGCGTGGTGGCCGTGTGAAGGACCTGCCGGGTGTTCGTTACAAGATCATCCGCGGTTCGCTCGACACCCAGGGTGTCAAGAACCGCAAGCAGGCCCGCAGCCGCTACGGCGCCAAGAAGGAGAAGTAAGAATGCCTCGTAAGGGCCCCGCCCCGAAGCGCCCGGTCATCATCGACCCGGTCTACAGCTCTCCTCTTGTCACCTCGCTGATCAACAAGATCCTGCTCGACGGCAAGCGTTCCACCGCCGAGCGGATCGTGTACGGCGCCATGGAAGGCCTCCGCGAGAAGACCGGCGCTGACCCGGTCATCACGCTGAAGCGCGCGCTTGAGAACGTCAAGCCCTCGCTCGAGGTCAAGTCCCGCCGTGTCGGTGGCGCCACCTACCAGGTGCCGATCGAGGTCAAGCCCGGCCGCGCCGCCACCCTCGCTCTGCGCTGGGTCGTGGGTTACTCCCGCGCCCGCCGCGAGAAGACCATGACCGAGCGCCTCATGAACGAGCTGCTCGACGCCTCCAACGGTCTTGGCGCTGCCGTCAAGAAGCGTGAGGACACCCACAAGATGGCCGAGTCCAACAAGGCCTTCGCGCACTACCGCTGGTAGTCGCTCACCCCATCGAGACCGAGAGAAGATTGAGCCTTATGGCCACCACTTCGCTTGACCTGGCCAAGGTCCGCAACATCGGGATCATGGCCCACATCGACGCGGGCAAGACGACCACCACTGAGCGGATCCTCTTCTACACCGGCGTTTCGTACAAGATCGGTGAAGTCCACGACGGCGCAGCCACGATGGACTGGATGGAGCAGGAGCAGGAGCGCGGCATCACGATCACGTCCGCCGCGACGACCTGTCACTGGCCGCTCAATGATGTTGACCACACCATCAACATCATCGACACCCCGGGTCACGTCGACTTCACCGTCGAGGTGGAGCGTTCGCTCCGCGTCCTCGACGGTGCTGTCACCGTGTTCGACGGTGTGGCCGGCGTCGAGCCCCAGTCCGAGACCGTCTGGCGTCAGGCGGACCGCTACGGCGTGCCGCGTATCTGCTTCGTCAACAAGCTCGACCGCACGGGCGCCGACTTCCTCCGTTGCGTCGACATGATCGTCCAGCGCCTCGGCGCGGTCCCGATCGTCATGCAGCTCCCCATCGGTGCGGAGGCAGACTTCCGCGGCGTCGTCGACCTCGTGACGATGAAGGCCTTCGTGTACCCCGAAGAGGCCGTCAAGGGCGAGATGTACGACACCGTCGAGATCCCGGACGACCTCAAGGAGGCCGCCGAGGAATGGCGCGGCAAGCTCCTCGAGGCCGTCTCGGAGAACGACGACCAGATGATGGAGCTGTACCTCGAGGGCGAAGAGCCCACCGAGGAGCAGCTGCACGAGGCGATCCGTCGGATCACCCTCGCGTCGAAGGGCTCGGCCGACTCCGTCACCGTGACCCCCGTCTTCTGCGGCACCGCGTTCAAGAACAAGGGCGTCCAGCCCCTGCTCGACGCCGTCGTCCGCTACCTGCCTTCCCCCCTGGACGTCGAGGCCATCGAGGGCCACGACGTCAAGGACCCGGAGAAGGTCGTCCAGCGGAAGCCCTCGGACGACGAGCCGTTCTCCGGCCTGGCGTTCAAGATCGCGAGCGACCCGCACCTCGGCAAGCTCACCTTCGTCCGGATCTACTCCGGTCGCCTCGAGGCCGGCACTGCGGTGCTGAACTCGGTCAAGGGCAAGAAGGAGCGCATCGGCAAGATCTACCGCATGCACGCGAACAAGCGTGAGGAGATCCCCTCGGTGGGCGCCGGTGACATCGTCGCCGTCATGGGCCTGAAGCAGACCACCACCGGTGAGACGCTGTGTGACGACAAGAACCCGGTGATCCTGGAGTCCATGGACTTCCCGGCGCCGGTCATCCAGGTCGCCATCGAGCCCAAGTCCAAGGGTGACCAGGAGAAGCTGGGTGTCGCCATCCAGCGCCTCTCGGAGGAGGACCCCTCCTTCCAGGTGCACTCGGACGAGGAGACCGGCCAGACCATCATCGGTGGTATGGGCGAGCTTCACCTCGAGGTGCTCGTCGACCGCATGAAGCGCGAGTTCCGCGTCGAGGCGAACGTCGGCAAGCCCCAGGTCGCATATCGTGAGACGATCCGCAAGGCCGTCGAGCGCATCGACTACACGCACAAGAAGCAGACTGGTGGTACCGGCCAGTTCGCGAAGGTGCAGATCGCCATCGAGCCCATCGAGGGTGGCGACGCGTCCTACGAGTTCGTCAACAAGGTCACCGGTGGCCGCATCCCCCGGGAGTACATCCCCTCGGTGGACGCGGGTGCGCAGGAAGCCATGCAGTTCGGCATCCTGGCCGGTTACGAGATGGTCGGCGTCCGCGTCACCCTTCTCGACGGTGGTTACCACGAGGTCGACTCCTCGGAGCTCGCCTTCAAGATCGCCGGTTCGCAGGCGTTCAAGGAGGGTGCCCGCAAGGCGTCCCCCGTGCTCCTCGAGCCGATGATGGCCGTCGAGGTCACCACGCCCGAGGACTACATGGGCGAAGTGGTCGGCGACATCAACTCCCGCCGTGGCCAGATCCAGGCCATGGAGGAGCGCCACGGCGCTCGCGTCGTGAAGGGCCTCGTGCCCCTCTCGGAGATGTTCGGCTACGTCGGAGACCTCCGCAGCAAGACCTCGGGTCGCGCAAGCTACTCGATGCAGTTCGACTCCTACGCCGAGGTTCCGCGGAACGTCGCCGAGGAGATCATCGCGAAGGCCAAGGGCGAGTAACTCTTCCGAGCTCACGCTTTAGGCTTGTCACCGGAGCCCGGTCGGGCATTCGCCGCACTGCGGCGGATGCCCCCGGCACCGGCATTCCAGCAAAGATCACCTGGCGCCGATGAAGCAAGGCGTACAGAACCACTCAGGAGGACCCCAGTGGCGAAGGCAAAGTTCGAGCGGACTAAGCCGCACGTCAACATCGGCACCATCGGTCACATCGACCACGGTAAGACGACCCTCACGGCCGCCATTACCAAGGTGCTGCACGACGCGTACCCGGACCTGAACGAGGCCTCGGCCTTCGACCAGATCGACAAGGCTCCTGAGGAGCGTCAGCGCGGTATCACGATCTCGATCGCGCACGTCGAGTACCAGACGGAGTCGCGTCACTACGCGCACGTCGACTGCCCGGGTCACGCTGACTACATCAAGAACATGATCACGGGTGCGGCGCAGATGGACGGCGCCATCCTCGTGGTCGCGGCCACCGACGGCCCGATGCCGCAGACCAAGGAGCACGTGCTCCTGGCCCGCCAGGTCGGCGTTCCGTACATCGTCGTCGCCCTGAACAAGGCCGACATGGTGGACGACGAGGAGATCCTGGAGCTCGTCGAGCTCGAGGTCCGTGAGCTCCTCTCCGAGTACGAGTTCCCGGGCGACGACCTTCCGGTCGTCAAGGTCTCGGCGCTCAAGGCTCTTGAGGGCGACGCCGAGTGGGGCCAGACCGTTCTCGACCTGATGAAGGCCGTCGACGAGTCCATCCCGCAGCCCGAGCGTGACGTCGAGAAGCCGTTCCTCATGCCGATCGAGGACGTCTTCACGATCACCGGTCGCGGTACGGTCGTCACCGGCCGCATCGAGCGTGGTGTCCTGAAGGTCAACGAGACCGTCGACATCGTCGGTATCAAGACCGAGAAGACCACCACCACGGTCACCGGTATCGAGATGTTCCGCAAGCTGCTCGACGAGGGCCAGGCCGGTGAGAACGTCGGTCTGCTCCTCCGTGGCATCAAGCGCGAGGACGTCGAGCGCGGCCAGGTCATCATCAAGCCGGGTTCGGTCACGCCGCACACCGAGTTCCAGGCCCAGGCCTACATCCTGTCGAAGGACGAGGGTGGCCGTCACACCCCCTTCTTCAACAACTACCGCCCGCAGTTCTACTTCCGTACCACGGACGTGACGGGCGTTGTGACCCTTCCCGAGGGCACCGAGATGGTCATGCCGGGTGACAACACCCTCATGGACGTCGCGCTGATCCAGCCGGTCGCCATGGAAGAGGGCCTGAAGTTCGCCATCCGTGAGGGTGGTCGTACGGTGGGCGCCGGCCAGGTCACCAAGATCACCAAGTAGTCCCGACTGCTTGAGGATCGGGTCGTCCCGGTCGCGCTGAACTGAGCGCATCGCACGAAGCAGGGGCCCGTACGACATCACGTCGTACGGGCCCTTCGCCGTGCCCGGAGGCGCACGGAAGGCCCGTACGACGCGGCGTGGCGGAGACCGGGTCCTACGGGCCGTCGGTGTGTGAGGCGTTACGGTGCCCCGGCCGTAGGACGTGCTGCGGCGTTCACACCGGTTCTCCGGCAGGGTCCGCGGCGGGTGGATTCGGGTCCGCAGCCGATGCCTCTTCGAAGGCGCGGCCGACACCGGCGAACGAATCGATCACGCTGACGCCCTCCGCGATGGCTTCGACCGCGAAGACGCTGGTGGACGTCGGTGGGTAGCCGATGATCTCGATCGCCCGGCTGACCGACAGCGGGTCCTGCATGTTGACGCCGTCCCAGAGGTACACCGCCCCCCAGTAGCCCTTCTCGGCGTCCGCGAACCAGGTCTTCATCCGCATCCCCTTGAGTGTGGAGAACGCGTCCACCGCGTAGTCACGCAGGTACTCGCGGAGGTCTTCCACCGTGGCCTTGGAGTTCTTCAGGTTCCACAGGACGATGCTGACGTACACGCTCATACCTCCCAGGAGGGCGAAGCCCAGCGCCGCAGGCGGTAGGGCGCCCACCAGACGCCGTCGCCGATCCGGACGACAAGGTGGTGCTTCTCGAACACCTTCATCGCCGTGGCCGGCACGGAGTCGCTTCCGCTGCCGGCCGCCAGCGCCTCGACCGCGGAGACGTAGGCCTCGTCGGAGACGGTGAGCCGGCGCAGACCGGCGTGGCGGCGGTCGCGGATCTGCAGGAATCCGGGACCGCGACGGTAGAAGCACCGGCCGATGTGGTATCTGGCCCGCCAGATACCCAGTGCCTCGGGGCCGCGCGGCCCCTCCACTGCCGACGGGGGGAAGAGGTGGCTGTACACCCACCACTCGGGGCCGTCGGGCGTCGTGAGCTGTGCCCGCCAGTCCACTTCCACGCCGTAGCTGGTGAGATCGCGGATGAAGGAGAGCATGGGGATGACATGCTCGGTCCCCGCACGTCCCCCGAGGTCGACAGTGGGCTCGATCGACACGAACCGCACGCCCGACTGATAGATCCGGCGGGCCTCGTCCGCGATGTCCGCACCGAGCACGGCGTCTCCGAAGTGCATCCCCGGCAGGATGCGTACCGCCGCGTCCCCATGGCGCCACATGCTGAACCGGACCTCGGGCCGGTCGCCGGGGAGGGTCGTGGTCTCGTTCATTGTCGTCATGGCAGCTTCGCCTCTCACACTGCTGCGGACTGGGCGGACACCGCGGGCTGCAGGGCGGGTCGGTCGGTCTCCGGCCGCGCCGCCAGTGACTGGCCCACCCGGATCTGCATGAACCTCTGGTTGCGGTCCCTGGTGACGACGTGGATCAGGCGGCCGTCGTCCGTGAAGAGCAGCCCCAGCTCCATCCACCGGTCGATCACGGAGCTGATGTCGGATGTCCCGAACCGCTTCGTGCACTCGCGCTGGAGGTATTCGAGCTTCCTCGGCTGGTCGAGCATCTGGAAGAGCGCGATCTCGACCTCGGTGGTGAGCTGGACCACGTCCCAGTCGAATCCCGGCCGGGTGTTGGTGAGCGTGATGCCCTCGTCGGTCTCGAAGTACGACAACTGGCTGTGCCAGTGCGCGTCGCGCCACTCGTTCATGCTGGAGCGCAGCGTCCACGCCATCTCGTTCCCGATGCCCTTGTGCGTCGCCTTGAAGATGTAGGCGATGTCGAAGAGTTCCTTCTCGGGCAGGTCGTAGGTGAGTCCGTACTGCGGGGCCGCCCACCGCTCGTCGAAGCCGAGCGAGGGGTTCTCGAAGTACGGGGCGAAGCGCTGGACGGCGAGCCGGTCGTCGCCGCCGGCGGGCTCCAGGTGGTGCAGTACGGGGAACTGCTCGATGATCTGCGAGTAGTCCTCGTCGGTCTCGCCGGGGAAGCCGTAGAGGTACGCCCACGCGACGGTCAGGCCCAGCGACTCGGCATCCCGGAGCACGCGTACGTTCAGGCAGCCGGAGACACCCTTGTCCATGAGCTTCAGCACCTTGCTGTTGAGGCTCTCGATGCCGGGCTGGACGCAGACCACCCCCCCTTTCGCGATGATCTCCAGCTGCTCGTACTTCATGTTCGCCTTCATCTCGTACATGAGGCGCAGATCGAGGTCCGCTTCGGCGAGCCGGGGGAGGAGCGAGTCCAGGTAGGACATGTCCAGGATGTTGTCGACGATCATCACGTCGAGAATCTTGTGCCGTTCGGTGAGCGTCACGAGGTCGTTGAAGAACTGCTCGGGCCGCTTGCTGCGGAACATCATGCTGGCGCCGTTGAGACCGCAGAAGGTGCAGTGGTGCTTCTCGCCCCACCAACAGCCCCGGGAGCTCTCCAGGACCAGCCGGGGTTCCAGCCAGAAGCGGGCCCGCGACTTCGCGAACTGCGCGACGTATTCGTCGTAGTGGGGCATCACCATCGCGGCGGGCGGCAGCGGCTTCTTGCTCACGGGGTTGTGCACCGAGGTGTCGCTCTCGTCCCGCCAGCACAACCCGGGCACGGCCTCGAAGGGTGCCTCGTCCCCGTTCAGCGCGCGCAGGAGGCCGGGCCAGGCCAGCTCTCCCTCGCCGCGGACCACGTAGTCGACGAAGTCGAAGTTGCGGTGCAGCGCCTCGCCCATCGAGCCCTCGCAGTTGGCGCCGCCGAACACTGTCAGCGTCTCCGGTGCGAGTTCCTTGACGCGCCGGGCCACCGCCATCGACGCGGTGAGCGTCTGGAAGGTGGTCGTGAAGCCGACGACCTCGGGCTTGCCCGCGACGATCCGACGGGCCAGCTCGTCGGTGAACTCCTCGACGTGCTCGTGCAGCCAGAGCGTGGTCTGCATCCGGCGTTCCTCGCTCGTGCCGTGCGCCAGTTCCTGTCCGTGGTCGGCCTGCGACCGGGGGCCGAATTGCTCCAGGAACTCCGGGACCTTCCACTTCGGGTCGTGGTAGAGGGCCGAGGAGAACACCCAGTCGCCGGTTCCGATGTAGCAGCTTTCGAGGTCGTAGTAGCGGTAGTCCTCGTAATTGAATTCAGGAAGACGGGAGGTGACCCAGTCCACGAAGTCTAGATTTCCGTAGATGACATCGACCTCGGCGTCGGGAAATTCCTTGAGAGTGAGGCTCTTGAGCAGGCCGAGAGCCACCGAAGGAAACCCGATCGGGCTCCACGGAACATTGACGAGAGTAATGCGCATGGTTCGCCCCCGCAATTTCTATTGCTGCTTGACGGTTGCTTCAACGGATTCATGGTGCGCCTGATGAAGGCGGCTGGTGGTGGCATCCTGCCGGGTTGCCATCTCCTGGGCGACGGCGTCGAGTCCTTGCGCCAGCTCTTCGGTTGATTTTCCTGAGACTTCCTCGTTGGCGCGCGCGAGGACGTAACAGAACAGGTACCGCTCGGCCAGACCGAATCCCATCGTGTGGAGGCAGCTGTACAGTAGGCTCGCCTGAATTCGGTAAGCCAGGAAGTCCGGGCTCCGATGCAGCAGGTCCGACATCTCCGCGGACAGCTTCTGTGCGTGGAAGTCGCTGGGCGACATCTGATCGTCGTGGTTCGCGCTGAAGTCGTCGAGAGTGGGGCCGGAATGGGTGATGCGGCCCGCTCGGCATTCCTCGCGCAGCGCCGCGAAATGAGCGTGTACGACATCCGTCCACATCTGTGCCGTCCGGCCGCCGGGTGTGGCCTCCGGTGACGCGGCGCAGCCGCGGATGACCTCCCGGGCGTGCGGGCCGAGCTTGTCGTAGTACGCGGCGCAGCGGCGCTCGAAGGCGTCAGGGTCCTTGGCCATCGCATTCTTCGCACCCTCGTAGTGCGAGCGGTAGCTGAGCATCCGCAGGCTGAGCAGTTCGCCGAAGCCGCGGGAGGACACCTGCCGTTGTTCGGACTCCCGCACGGTGGCCGCCGCGTTCGCCACCATGAGCTCCAGCGCCAGCATGTACGCCCTGGCCGTGTCGTCGCCCATCCATGACACGCTCTGGACGAGAACGGGCGTCACGGCGCGGTACAGGGCCTTGGCGGCGGCGTCGAACCCGCCTCCGCCGATACCGGAGTTCCACAGTGGTGAAGGGGCCGCCTCGAAGGGGATCTCCGTCACGGTCGGCCGCAAGCCGCGGGCGTCCGTGGCACGTCGGACGCGGTCACGTGCGGCGTCGGCCGTGCCGGACCGGAGGCTGACCTGGAGACAGTCGACGCCGTCCGTCCGGTCCCAGGTGCGCACGAAGTAGTGGTCGCCGGGCCAGGGCGGTTGCTGCGGCCCGAAGAGGTCGAGGAGGAGACCGCGGATGTTCCGTGGCAGCGCCGCATCACCTCTTTCGAGGGGGATCGTCACGAAGACATGCATGCGTACCTCCATGGGTGACGACGCACCTGTCCGCGGGGGCAGGAACCGCTGGGTGTGGCACTGCCGACGGGGGGCGTGCTGCGCGAGCCCCCCGCCGGCAGTGGTCTCGTGGTCCGGGTCAGGACGACGAGGACGTCGAGCTGCACGCGCAGGCGGTACCCACGCACGATGCCGCCATGACCTGCGACAGGGTTTCGTTGTCGCGGCCCAGCTCGTCGATCAGATCCGAGATTTCCAGAGCAGGTCGAGCTCTTCCGAAGAATTCATCGAAGTCGCTTCCCTGGATCTTTCAGTTCCCGGTTTGTCACGGCCGGCGGGTGTGCATTCGGTGAAAGAAACCCGCCGACCGTGATTAAATTCGTTGTCCGGTCAGGACGACGAAGACGAGCACGAGCTGGTCGTACAACCCGTGGTCGTGGTCGACGCTGCCATTGCCTGCGACAGCGTCTCGTCGCTGTAGTTCGAGTCCTCGATGAGGTCCGAGATCTCCAGCGCGTTCAGGTCGAGCGATTCCACTGCGTCCACTTGGAACACCTCCTTAATGCGGTTTCTGATACCTGAGTATCGTACCGAGGGACGGCGGGATTTGTAGAGGGAAAAGCAATCAGGACGAAAAACGTTACGAGCGGAGTCCTGCGTTCCGTTGAGATTCCACGGGGAAATCGATCTTGAGTTCGGAGAGTGCGCGGCGGATGACGTGTGCCAGAAACGCCTCCGCGACCGGCAGGATCCCGAGACGATTGTTGGTGGTGTGTATGTAGTTGGCCAGGCAGTTGGCGTACGGCGTTCCTTCCAGGATGATCTCCGCGACGTCACCGTCCGTTGATCTTGGCTCTGCCTTCCTGGCGGCTTCCAAAGCCTTGGCATAGGTGTCATGAAAGACGTCGGTGGAGCCGTCGATCCAGACCGCCCGGCACAACTCCATCACTTTTGAACGCGTCCTGTCGTAAATCTTCGGCCAGTTCTCGTCGTATCCGGGCGGCACCCAACTGCGCCAGTCCTCTTCGTACCGACCGAGGAAGTCCTGGCTCTGCGTCATGTCCAGCCCGGACCCCTTGAGGGACATGGCCATGACGCGTAGTGCTTGTCCCGTCGGCGAGGACGCGAGTTGGCGGTCCGACAGGCCGGCGAGGAGGTCGAGGGCCGCGTTCGACGTCGAGCGGAAGAGCTCCTCGGCGATGCGCAGTCCCGTGGCGCCGCCGTACTTCGCGGACTCGGGTGAGTAGACGGCCGACTCGACGGTGCCCGCCGCCCTGACCTCTTCGGGTTCCGCCCCCTCGAGTGCGGCCAGGCCGGGCTGGTGGGAGGACTGCTGCGCGTACTCGGCGCGCTGCTCCGCGTCGAAGGCCGGCATCGCCGCCGTCAGCCTGCCGCGTACCGACTCCACCACCTCCTCCGGCGCCTCGTGCAGCCGGAACCTGATGTGCGGGCCGCCCTGCCAGTACCGCAGGTACCAGAAGCGGTCCTGCACTCCGGCCTCGTGGACGACCGGACGGATCACGTCCCGCAGGAAGGCGGGCTGCAGCGACATCGGCAGGTAGACGTGGAGCGGCGACCACTCGCCGGCGCGGGTGCGTTCAGTCCCTGTAGAGCTCAACGAAAAACTCCTCTGCTGCCGCCGGTCCGGGACCGCCGTATTCGTCGGGGGCCGGAACGCACTCCCGGATGGACACGTAGACGTCGTCCCGCGTCAGCGCGGACTTGGCGAAGCTGCGCACCAGGTACGGGTTGCGGAAGTCGACGTACATGGGCTTGTGGACACTCGCCCGGTGCAGGTGACTGAAGTCGGCCCAGTCGCGCGGGATCTCCTCGACCAGCCCGGACAGCAGGTTGTACTCGTCCAGACGCTGCGTCAGTACGAACACATGCCGGGGCAGGCCCCTCGCGCGGCGCCACTGGTCGAAGCGCAGCAGCGCCGGGTAGGAGTCCTTGCTCAGCTCGGACAGCTCGGGAATGTCCCGGGCGGGCACCGTCCAGGTGCGCCTGCTGGCGACCACGTCGCCGACCATCAACCGCGGCGACGAGTCCGGGTATCCGCGATGCCCCATCGCCCGGCCGATGTCGTCCATCGGCGCGTAGTTGTACCGGATCGTCGGGCTCAGCACCTCCATCAGGTTGTAGAGGACCGGGACCACGACAGGGAGCAGGAAGTTCATCGGCGCCAGGTGGACGCGCTCGTCGCGCTCGGGGTCCCACAGGAGCAGACCGCGGTTCGCGTGGTCGATCCGGATCGCAAGCGTGTCGAGGCTGTAGGCCTTCAGCTCCGGAGCGGTGGGCCAGGTGCCGGGGTAGTTCAGCACCCGGTCGGTGAGGGGCGGGTGCAGGTTGAAGTTGAGCCCGGCGACCATGTTGAGGTCCACCTGCCCCGGGAAGGCCTTGCGAAGGTGCTCCCGTACGGCGTTCCGCAGCGTCCAGTCCTCGGCGGGGGAGCCCTCGACGAACGACGCGAAGCGCGAGAAATACACGCCGAATCCGGTCAGGACGCCGTTCACGACGACCTCGGGTGACGGGCCGCCCCCGGCGAACTGCACGCGGAAGGTGATCGAGTCCGGGTCGACGCAGTCCTCCACGCCCGAACACGCCGCGGTGACCGCCTCCGGCGACAGCCGGACCACGCCGTCCTCGGGAACGCACTGCTTGCCCAGGTCGATCAGCGCGCGGGTGCGCTGCGCCACGAAATTCCCCGCCGCAGGGGAGGCGTGGCCCCAGAACACGGCGTCCTGCTCGGTCTCCGACAGCTTCACCAGCTGCTCGCAGAAGGTGAGGAAGGGCACCGTCTCGCGCTCGCCGAACACGGTGGACGCGAAGTGGTACACCCCCAGCCGCTTCGTGTGTCCGTAGTCGAGCAGCGACGACAGCCGCCACAGGCTCTCCAGTGCCGGGACGTTCTCCGTCACGGCTGTCTGGCTCCAGGTGGCGGGCCGGTCCGGCGTCCACAGGTCCTCGTACGCCGGCGCCCGGGAGATGTCCGCGGGCGGCGGGTCCATCTCGCAGACCTCGGCGACGTCGGTGAGGGCCTGCCCGGCGGCGTTCAGCAGCAGTCCGCGCTTCTGCGCGGGGGCGTCGGACAGCTGCGTCTCCAGCTCCCTGAGGGTGTCGAGATGGCCGCTCAGGACGGACACCGCCGGGGTCGTCCTGGCGCGCAGGACCTGGGCGAACCGTTCGGAATAGTCCGGCGCCTGCTCGTCGAAGCCTGGACTGACGTACAGCAGCTCGATCCGCATCATGGCCCGCAGGGCCTTCCGGCTGGTCGCGTCGCTGCCGGTCAGCGTGGTCAGCGCCGCGAGCACCTCCGGCACCGTCGCCGTCCCGGAGGACAGGACGTGCAGCAGGCAGTCGACGACCTTGTCGCGTTTGAGCCGCACGATCGCCTCGGAGAGGCCGTGCTCGGAGGAATCGGGGATGAGACCGATGAACTCGATCCTGTTCTCGTCCACGCGCAGCGACGAGTTCAGCAGCACCTTGCACAGATCGATGCCGCCGTCGACCCGCCGCAGTCCGGCGGCCAGCCAGTTCACCAGCACCCGGTTCAGCGTGGTGGTCGAGTGCGTACGGGACTCCGGCACGGCGCCCACGGCCCGCGGCAGGTCGGGCGGAAAGGCCCCTACCTCTGTGAACCGGCCGAACGGCGACGGCTTCAGCGCGGCACGGTAGGCGAAGTTGACCAGCGATGATTCGAAGACCCGGGCCCGGCTCGGCTTGACCTGGCCCATTTCGCCGGAGGTGTACCGGCACAGGCTTTCGTACAGCTGGTCGCCGGAGAGCTGGATGCTCCGGGCCATCGAGTCGTGGTCGAGGATGCGGGCGAAACCGGCGCGCGCGACACGCATCCTGTCCTCGAACAGGGCGTGCGCCTCTTCCTCGCTCCGTCGCGTCCGCCGTACGAGGTCGAGCCACTCCTGTACCGCGGCGAGCGTGTCCGCGTCGAGGTGCGGCTCCACGAGCCCGACCCGCCTGGCCGCCGGCTCCGCGCGCTGGTTGAAGACGTCACGTCGCAGCCGTACCAGCTCGGCACGCGCGGACGGGGCCACCTGCGGCACGAGCACGGACAGCCGGTCGGACAACTCGCCCGCACGCCGCGCACAGTCCTCATCGAGGAGGCGGCTCTCCTCGATACGGGCCCAGGGCCCGTCGAACCGCAGGTCCTCCAGTGCAGCCACGGGCAACCGGCTCCGCCGGAACACGACATATGGACTGACCCGCGCGGTGGGGTTCAGTGCAGACTCATCCGATCGCACGAAAGGTACTCCTCGTCTCACCAGCGGGCTAGGCAAAGGGGTGGGGCGGAACGCCCGCCGGAGTCATGTCGTCGGGCAGCAGGGAAGCGTGGGGGAGCGACCCGTCGTGGAGCCGTGGCAGCCCTTCGAGCCGACGGGTGCCGTGCCCGAACGTCATGGGCACGCAGCCGGGCACGAAACTGCGCGTGCAGACCAGTCCGCGCCAGCGCAGCTCGGGCGTGGTGACGTCGGCCGCGTACGCGTACGTGCCGGTGGCTTCGATCCGCGCCCGCACATGGTCGAGATCCTTGTCGAGGGTGTCGAACACCGGGGCCGAAGCGGCCAGTTCCGTAAGAGACAGCTCGGGCCTGTCGGGCGTGTCCAGGAACGCGAACCACTCCCGGGACGAGGGCAGCGCACCCAGCAGGCTGTGATCGTCCATCTCGACCAGCGCGTCGAAGTCCTCCGCGAGCCGTTCCCTGTGCACCGGGTCCTTGTCGAACACGTGCCGCAGGGACGCCACTCGCGCGGACACTTCGAAGATCGCCGACTCGGCCGCCGCCCGCGGGTACAGGCTGGTCGCGGTCGACACGAGGGTGCAGGGGCCCGTCTCCGCGTCGCGCTGGGCGAGAGCCAGCACCACGGGGACGTCGATGTCCTGCGTCGCCCAGAAGAGACGCACCCGGAACCCCGTCACCACCTCGACGCGGTCCATCAGTGCCCGGAGGTGGCTGTCGCCCGGCCCCAACACGAGTTCGGGCAGCAGCAGCTTGCGGTACCAGGTGAGCAGGAACGCGTCCCGTTCCACGATCTCGAACAGCCCGTGCAGCGTCGCTTCCTCGTGGCTCTGGCCCAGCGCGAAGCCGTTCGACGTGTCGTAGAAGAACGGTTGGCGGGCCCCGATGCGCCGAACCCACGACAGCGCGACCTCGGGCAGGTACCGGGCGGGCCCGTCGCCGAGCGGCGTGAGAGGAACCCACTCCACCGTTTCGGCCGGGCCCAGGGGGGCCCAGAGGAAGCCCTCCCGCGCGTACTGCCCGGCGGAGTGCTGTCCCAGCGTGCGCGGGTCGATGCCCTGCTCCCCCAGCTCCGCGAGCGTGGCCTCCACGGTGCCCTCGACCCGCTGGTGACAGAACCCGGCGTGCCGCTCCAGGCCTTCGAGCACCGCGGTCGTCCGGCTCTTGTTGAAGCTCAGGCTGCGCCCGATCCCGGGCTCCAGCATGCCGTTGCCCAGCGGCAGGCCCACCTGCGCCTGCGGCAGCGGGCCGTCCAGGTCGAAGAGCGGTTCCCGGAACATCGAGTGCGGTCCCAGGTAGTCGGCCGTGAGGGTCGTCGGCAGTGGACGCCGGGCCCGCAGCGACCCTTCGGACTTCTCCAGCAGCTCGGGCACGGCACCGAAGGCGATCGTGGTCGTCGCCGTGGGGGTGCGCACCGGGCAGCCCGTCCGCGGAGGTACGTGTCCTTGCCGCACCGCGCCGCTCGCCCGGTCGATCGTGGCGAGCGCGCCGCCGGGGGAGGGCGCCCGCAGGAGCAGCACCGCGAGCCGGGTGACACTCGCGCGCAGTGCCGGGCCGAGCTGTTGCCAGAAAGCGTCGCCGTGCGCGGCTCCCGAGGCACCGGTCCCGGACATCTCGTCGTACGGCAGCTCGGCGGATTCCACGCTCCTGCTGAGGAACCACGCCAGGCACTGCGGGCATCCGCCGTCGCCCTCGTGCGCCAGGTCGTGGACCAGGACGTGAACGCTGCCGCACCACAGCAGTACGGCCAGACCGCGCCCCGACCCGTTCTCGGCCGTGTGTACCCGGGCGGGGCCCGTCAACGGACCGAGGAGCACCTCCGCAGGCTGCGGGGTGCCGGGGGCGGCGGACAGGGCGGAGACGAGGTCGGCCGCCTGTGGGCCGCTCCGCTCGGCCGCCGGTGGCACGGTCCGCCCGGTGGCCGGTGGGGCGGTCTGCGGTCGGGCACTCATAGGACCTCCACCAGTCGGGCCTCGCCTTGCGCAAAAGGAACCGTGTGAGCCGTCACCTCGGCGTACGCGGGCCGGTCGATGTGCTGCCACACCTCCGGCCAGGTGCGGAAATGCGGGTTGAGCGGAACCACGGCGTCGTCGTCGTTGACCAGGCCGAGCAGCGCCATGGAGACCGCTTCCGCGTAGCAGGCGCCCGCGCCCCGCACCTCCGGGCGGCCGTCGGCACGGCCGGTGACCCGGTGGACGCCGTCCGACAGCCGGGTGCCGGTCCACTCCCACCCCTCCCCGCCACGGCCGACGGCTCGCCGGATGTACCGGCCGAATCCGGCGCACTCGCCGTGCCCGAGGTCGTCGTCGGTCAGGCGCGCCCACGTGACCGCGTCCGCCGGCTGTGCCAGCGCACGCTTCAGCAGGGCGCGGTAGAGCGCCTCGTTCATCGACCACCCGGCGCCTGCCCCGGCGCGCGCGTACCCCTCCAGCGTGTTCAGCGCCGCCTGGTAGATCGCCTCGCGGGACGACAGCGTGACGGTGGTCAGCTCGTGGACCCGGCAAGCGCCGGCGAGCCCGACGAGCGACTTGCCCGTGGCCCGCCCGAAGGGGACCTGCGGAAGGTCGCCACCGTCGAGGTACCGGAAGGGGCCGAGAAATTCGTCGGTCCAGCCGCGCAGGGTGCCGATGATCCGCTCGTGCACGTCGTCCAGTCGGCTGTCGTCCTCGGGGCTGACGATGTTCCTGCGGACCAGCACCTCGCCCGGGTCGTCTCCGTCACCACCGGCGGTCGGCGGCGCCACCGCGCGGTGGCAGCGGCACCCCGCCGCCGACCACGCCGGATGCGTCCGCACCGTCTGAGCGTCCGGGGTCAGAGGCATCGACATGGCCGCCGCTGCCTCCGGGTGCCCGCCGAGTCCGGCGGCACGCAGGTAGACCGCGTGGATCAGCGCCGCCGCGGCGGCGTCGTCCACCGTGGGGCCGGAGGGCGCGGTACCGGCCGGGGGAGCGGCCCCGGACGAGGGCGCGGGTGTACGGCCGTACCGGCACAGGCACTCCCAGCAGCCGGTCGTGCTCGCGTCGGACCACAGGAGCCAACGGCGTCCGTGCACTTCGCCCACGATGCCGTGCGGAACACCGTGTTCGAGCAGCGAGTCCTGGAGTCGCAGGGTGTGCTCGTACGGGAGACCGTCCGCGTCGACGACGACCAGTCCGGCGTTCTCCCACCAGGGCGCCACCTCCCGCGTCTCCTGCCCCGCGACCGGGTGGAACGCGGCCTCCAGGCCGGACAGCTGCGCTGCCTCCAGCAGGCGGCGCAGCCGGTCGAGCCACGCGGGGCGGCCGTGGAGGTGCAGGGAGGTGGCGAGGACCCGGTCCAGTGCGCGTACCGGTTCGTCCGTCAGCTGTGAGAGGTACGGGATCAGCCACTGTGACGCCGGCCCCCTGCCTCCGGCCTGCTGCGACAGCGGTGCGTCCAGCACGGTGACGCACCGGCGCGCCACAAGTGCGTGCAGGACGCGCGAGGCCGCGGGGCGTGACCCGGCCGGGAACTCCTCCAGCAGTTCACGTTCGGTACGGCTGCCGTCCGATCGGCTCAGCAGCGCCGAGACGACCTGGTAGGCGGACCCTCCCTTCACGGTGAACGAGGACGTGCCGACGCCGACCCACGCGCCCTGTCTGGTTCGCAGCGTCGAGACGTCGGGACGGGTGAGAAGGACACGCCCGGCCGGTGTGAGACCCGCAGAGGACATCGATTCACTCACTTTCGGGACCCGGCGGTCAGGACGCGGGGTGGGCGTAGGTCGCGGACAGCAGCGGGTGTCTCGTCACACCGTCGCTCTGGATCAGGTGCCGGACGGACGCGCCGATGAAGCCGCCGAAGACGGTGCCGGCGAGCCTGTCGGACTGGCAGCGCAGGTGGAAGTCGTAGAGGGCCATCGAGGCGCGCACCGCGCACAGGCGGAAGCCGTGCGCTCCCGTCCACGAGTCCGCGGCGTCGAGGTTCGCGCAGACGGTGACGATCCCGGCCCCGTCGGCGAACTCCATCTGGATGCCCAGGCTTTGGGGGTCGCCGACGGCCGAGGCCGGGGCGATGAACGAGGCCTCCCGCGCGGTGACGCGGTAGATCCCGGCCGGGCGGCCCTCGCTGCGCAACGCGAAGACGAACGCCTCCAGCGGGCCGCAGGCGTCGTCGAGCCCCCAGTCGTCGGCGTCGCGCACCAGTGCCTCGCGCACCCACCGCAGGATCAGGTCCGTGCGCACGGGCGCCTTGCCGTACTGAAGGGTCGACCGGCGCGCCTGGAGGGTGTCGTGCAGGTCCAGGGTGCGGCCGGAGCCCGTCGCCTGTGCCTCGACATCGACGGGCACGGCGTCCGCGAACGGCAGCAGTGAGCGGTTCGCCGCCAGGCCGTCGCCGGAAGGGGCCCGGTCGGCGAAGGTCCCCAGCAGGGGCTCCATCATGGAAGGGTCGGTGCGCACGGTTCAGCCCACCTCCATGACGGCCGTGATCGGTTCTTCGGCGGGGGAGAGGCCCAGGTATTCGCTCAGGGCGCGGTCGTCCCAGTCCGTGACCAGTGAGCGGGGCAGATTCAGCCGGTCGGCGACCTTCCGGGCGGCTGACAGGGCGACGCCGCCGTCGCAGAAGGAGATACGGAGCCCGAACGTGCCGTACTTGGATCCCATCTTCGGCAGGTTGGCGGTGACGACCAGCAGGAGCGGCTTATCGCCCGGCAGTGCCTCGCCCGTCAGCAGGGCGAGGTCGTGGTCCCCCTCGCGGTACGCGTATCCGCCCACGGGCAGGACGGAGTCGTCGCGGCTCACCACGTAGGCCGTGGCCGAACCGATGTTGCCGCCGGCCGCCGTCCACCGCTGCACCCAGCCGTCGGACCGTTGGCGGATACCGAAGGCCACCGAGAGCATCAGGGCCAGGTCGGCCCGCCCGCACTCCGCCGGGTCCGCCGCGTCCGACCGCGTTCCCGCCAGCCGCGACACGTCCGCCGCGGGCAGCGGCACCCGCGGGCAGCTGGGCCAGTCGCGGAACTGCCACTGGAGGTTCATGTTCTTCGAATGGAAGTGGGCCAGGTGCCCGTTGGTGTCGAGGAACTCGCGCACCGGAAGGGCGATCGACGCCTCGTAGACCGCCCCGGCGGGCGGCGTGGTCGCCGTGGGGCCCTTGCTGAACGAACAGGTGGGACATCCGGGGCGGGTGGTGCTTGGGCGGTAGCGGGTCGCCAGGGTGGTCAGATCGACTATGCCGGCGTCGAGCGGCAGGTAGGTCCGGACCGAACGGGAGGAAAGGGCGAGCACGTGGTGGGCGACCATGCCCGCGACGAGGTCGTGCGCCCGGTCGGGCGGTCCGTCCGGCGGCGCGTCCCCTTCGTCCGCGACGCCGCACTCCAGGCATGGAGTGAACGCGGGGTCCACATACGGGCCCAGTGTCATCGATGTGCCGTCGGCGCGTACGCGCAGCAGGGGCCGCCGCTCCACCCAACATCGGTGCCGCAGTACGGCGAGTTCGGAGCGTGAGTCGCCGGTCTCGAAGAAGACGACGAGGGAGTTGTCGCCGGCCGGCAGTTCGTCGAGGTCGCCGACCACCTCGCACACGCCGTCCAGACAGTCCGCCGTGGCTTTCGCCAGGGCGCCGTCGCCCGCCAGGTGCACGGTGGTACGGCCCAGTCGTGCCGCGGCGTCGGTCCAGGACGGGTTCACCCCGGTGGAGTTGCCGAGCCGCGACAGGAGGCAGGCCAGCTCGGGCGTGACCGCCGTGGCCGGGCCGGTTCCGGTGCCCTCCTCCAGGGCGCCGGACGCCCAGAGCAGGGCGAGGGACTTGAGGACGATCCCCTCGGGCAGATTCACCGCGGTGGCGATGCCGGGCAGCGTGGTGGCGCCGTCACAGACGGCGACCAGTCGGCCGAGGTCCTCGCGCGCGAACCTGCCGGTGAAGGCCTGCCGCTTGTCCGCCCCGTCGAGCATCAAGGACTCTCCGGCACGGCGCAGTCGAACGCCCTTGCGCAGTACGGGGAGTTGCGGGACCGTGATCTGCTTGTCCCGGCCGGCGGCCCGCCCCAGGGCCTCTGCTTTCAGCTCCACACCCATCGATTCGTTCCTTCCCCCATGGCGATGACGTGACGAACGGCTCAGACGAGGCGTGCCAGGGCGTCGGTGCCCTCCCGCCGGGCGCCCCATCTGGCGCTGCACCTCGGACAGCGGTCCACGGCCACCGTCACCGCGGTCGACACCGTCCCCCCGACCAGGTCGAACGTCCTGACCGTTGCGCCGAGTCCGGCCGGACCCGTGCGCAGCTCGGCCGTGGCGAGGTTCAGCAGACCGTGCGCGACGGCGAGATGCATCCGGCCGAAACCCTCGGGCAGGCCCTGGGTCGCCGCGCCCAGGTCACCGGTCCGCGCGGTGTCCTGGTGCTGTTCGGCGCGGCGCAGATGGCAGGAGTAGCAGGCCGTGGCGCCGGGAATCACGGCAGGGCCGCACACGATCCTGGTCGGAAGCAGTTCGATGCCCACGGTCGGGATGCCCCGCTCGAACCCGAGCCGGTCGAGTCCGTCACGCAGTTCCTCGTCCTTCCCGGAGTGCACGGCCACGATCATCGCGGCCCTCGACAGGCGTGCGTCGTCAGGTAGTTCACTGCCGCTCACCCGGATCCAGGACGCGGGCCGGTATGCCTGCGCGTACTGCTCGCCGAAGGTGTCCCGTACCAGGTACAGACAATCCACGAACGGTTGGGACACCTGCTCCTCCTGTACACCGGCTATGCGGCCGGCTGCGGTTCCGGATTCAGTGACTGCTCGGCGCGGCTCTCGTGTCCCATCGCCGTCGGCGCGGTGTAGAGCCGGGGAGTGCCGAGGTAGCGCTCGCTGTGGATGAACGACAGCGGCATGGCTTCGGGCACGAGCACCTTGACGGCGTGCATCCCCACTTGCCGTGCCTCGTCCGTGGTGATGTCGACGACGAGTGTTTCGGCGCCGCGCATGGCCAGCTGGGACACGGCGGTCGCCAGCGGGTCGGTCTCGGCGGACAGATCGGGCACTTCGTCGAGCCGCCGCAGGTCGCGCTCGCCCTCCAGCAGGTGCCGGAAGACGTGGCGTCGATCCGCCGACGCGTTGTACGCCGCCGAGCCGACGACGCTGACGGTCCCGTCCTCGGGCCGCCGGGCCGGACCGGTGGCCAGGCCGGCGCGCAGCGCGACCCGCACCGAGGCCAGCTCGCGGTAGAGCTTGCCCACGGCGCGCTGCGGATCGATGTCGCACGTCGCGCCGACGATCTGTGCGAGCTGGTCCTCGTAAGGCGACAGCTGTACGGCGTACACCACTGGGATGCCGAAGTCCGTCGTCGCGTCGAAGAGCCGGACGTCGAGGTGACGCCGGGTCCCGGCCGTGTAGCAGGCGCGTGCGGACGGCTCCAGCAGCTCCGGGTCGACCGCGATCTGCGGCAGCCGTAGGCGCTGGAGCCACGCGAGGGTCAGTGCGTCCCGCTCCACGACCTCCAGCAGCCCGCCGAGCACCGCGTCGCGGATGTCGGAGTGGACCGCCGCTCCCGTGGTGATACCGCGGGTGAAGCGTTCCGACGGTGACTGCGGTGTCATGTGCAGGTACACCGCTATGGCCGGAACGAGGGTGGGGCGGCGCCGGGTGAGCGACCAGGCCCGTACCCATCTGATCGGGACGGCCGGGTCGTACGGGACCAGGCCGCAGTCGTCCTGGGCGAACTCGTGAGCGGAGCACACGGGCCACCGCGCCGGCGACACGAAGTCCTCGTCGAGTTCGTCCTCGGCGGCGGTCAGCAGCTCACTGTCGTGCCAGGAGCAGATCGAGTACCGCTCCAGGGCTTCGGCGATCGAGATGAGCCGGGCCCGCTCTCCGGTCAGCGCGCTGCCCGCGCCGTCGAGATTCCCCGTGTCGCCGCTGCCGCTCCAGCTCCGCATTCCGTGCAGAACTTGTGAAAGGTCGCCGATACGGGAAACGCGGACGGCGAAGGCGGGATCGCCATCGGCCACGGGCAAAGCCGTGGTACGGGATACCAGGCCGTATGGGGATACCAGAGACGCTATCTGCTGTAATTCAGTCTTCTCGGCATTCACAGATTCTCCCCAAGTTGTGGGAATCCCCGAGCTCGTCGTCGGCCGCCACCACAAAGCGTCACCGAAGGAATCTTGCCTGTCAAGGGTGTTCGGAACCGGGAAATTCGGTGACCCGGGGTGATTGGTGCAGCTCAGGAGATGTGTACTTCGTGGTGGGGTTGGTGTGCGACTGGCCGGCGATAAAGGCTGTGACCATGGGATTGGTCCGTTGTCAGAGGTCTGCCGCAGTGACCGGGCATGCTGTCGTGGCGCCGCGGAGCCGTCGCGCGGACGTCTCGGAGGGGATAAGGCGGACGTCTCGGAGAGGGCGAGACGGAGCCTGGCCGATCGCGATTCTTTCTGGCAGAGTCTCCTGGTACGAAGTGAATCCGACTGATCCGTGTGCACTTCACGCCGCATGTCGATGCATGGGAACTGGCATGCGAACTGGCCGCAATGGTCAGATCGGGCGTGGGGTGATTTGGCAGGGGGAGTACGACGTGATCGACGTGGCCAGGGAGAACGAGCGGCTTCGCCACCTGTGGAAGGAGTACGCGCCCCGCTACGACAGCGACATGGTCCGTCTGGAACGCATGTTGCTGGACGACGGGCGTGCCTGGGCGTGCGGCCAGGCCAAGGGGGATGTCCTCGAAGTCGCCGTCGGCAGTGGCCGGAACATGGAGTTCTACCCGGACGGGATCTCGGTGACCGGCATCGATCTGAGCCCGGAGATGCTGGATCTGGCCCGGAGCCGGGCCGCTGAGCTGGGCCGCGAGGTCGCCCTGCGGGAAGGCGACGCGCACGCGATGCCCTTCGAGGACGACACCTTCGACACGGTCGTCTGCACGCTCGGGCTGTGCAGCGTGCCTGACCACCGGGTGGTGATCGGTGAGATGTACCGCGTGCTGCGCCCCGGCGGGCGGCTGGTGCTGCTCGACCACGTGGGCAGTCACATCCGGCTGGTCCGCTGGTGGCAGCGCACGCTCGAGAAGGCCATGTTGCGCCAGTGCGGGGACCACCAGACCCGCAGGCCGTTTCCACTGGTCAAGCAGGCCGGATTCCTCATTGAGCACCGGGATCGCCGAAAGCTGGGCGTCGTCGAGCGAGTCGCCGCGCGCAAGCCCTTGGTATAACGCCCGCATCGCTGCTTCCTTCCGACGGGCGTTGCCCGCTTCTCGGGCAATGAAACGCAATGCCGTGCTGCGCACCGACAGCGACGTGCCGTGCGTCGATAACGCATGGATCGGACCGGGCGTGAAGACCGACTTTGCGCGTTTCCGCGTTTCCGTATGCGGATCCGTGCTTAAGCTCTAGCGAAGGATGACCGGACATGACATCCGTGGCAGATACCTGGGGCATTCACGAAGCGCAGTTCTGGCTGCGTGGCCAGGCGCCGGAAGCCCCGGTGCGCTATGACCCGCAGGCCGGGCTCTGGTGCATTTTCGGATATCGGGAGGTGCAGCACGTCCTGGCCGACCCCGTGACGTTCTCCTCGAACACCCAGCGCCTCGTGCCCCCGGAAATGCGGGAGGGCGCTGACGAGTTCAGTGAGGGCAACCTCATTCAGATGGACGCGATGGGACACAAGAAGCTTCGGGGGCTGATCAGCCACGCCTTCACTCCGAAGGTGGTGGCAGATATGGAGCCACGCATCGCCGCCCTGACCCATGAACTGCTCGACGCCGTGGCCGACGGTGACCGTATGGAGCTGGTCAACGACCTGGCATATCCGCTTCCCGTCATCGTCATCGCCGAGCTGCTCGGGGTGCCGGCCTCCGACCGGGACAAGTTCCGGGACTGGGGAACGGCGCTGATGGAGAGCACCCAGGAGTTCTCCTTCGTCGACCGGACCGAAGCACAGAGCCAGCGGCTCAAGGAGGCCATGCAGCAGGTCGGGAAGCTCTCCGCCTATTTGCGCGAACACGTTCTCGATCGCAGGGAGAATCCCCGTGACGACCTCATCACCAAGCTGGTGCAGGCCGAAGTGGGCGGTGAACGCCTCACCGACAACGAAGTCGTCAACTTCTCCAACGTGCTGCTGATCGCCGGGCACATCACCACCACGATGCTGCTGGGCAACTCTGTCCTGTGCCTGGACAGCCACCCGGAGTGGCTCGCCAGGGTGCGCGCGGACCGCGGCCTGGTGCCCGCCGCGATCGAGGAGTCGCTGCGGTACTACAGCCCCTTCGCGGGGACGGCGCGTGCCACGACGGCCGAAGTGGAACTGGGTGGCGAGCGCATTCCCGCCGATTCCCTGGTGGTGACCTTCCTCGGCGTGGCGAACCGCGATCCGAAGGTGTTCACCGACCCCGACACCTTCGACCCGCTGCGTGACCCGAACCCGCACATGGCGTTCGGCCGGGGGGCGCACTTCTGCATCGGCGCGCCGCTCGCACGGCTGGAGGGCAGGGTGGCGCTGAACATCCTGCTGGACCGCTTCCCCGACCTGCGCAGCGACCCGGACCGGCCGCCCCGGTTCCTGCCGAGCCTCAGCATGACCGGCCCCAAGGAACTGCCGCTGGTGTTCTGACGCCGAGGTGACCGGTGCGGGCGGCCGTCCCGCACCGGGGAGGGGGCGCCGCTGCGCGTGCTAGGTTCGCATGATGCCCAGTCCTGACCTCATCACGGAACGCTCCGATCCCGCTGTGCAGCGCATCATCGATGTCACGAAGCACTCGCGGGCCGTCGTCAAGACGGTGCTGATCGAGGACATCGAGCCCCTGCTGCAGAGCATCCGGGCCGGAGTCGGGTTCATCGAGATCTACGGCCTCGACACCGTGACCCTGCCGGACGAGCTGCTCGACCTGTGCGCAGAGCGCGAGATCCCGGTCCGGCTGCTCGCGGCCCCCGTCGCCAACCAGGTCTTCAAGACGGAGAAGAAGCCGAAGGTCTTCGGTCTGGCCCGGGTCCCGAAGCCGTCCCGCCTCAAGGACCTGTCCGACGAGACCGGTGACCTCATCCTCCTCGACGGAGTGAAGATCGTCGGCAATATCGGAGCCATCGTGCGAACCTCGTTCGCCCTCGGCGCTTCGGGCATCGTTCTTGTGGACAGTGATCTCGGCAGCATTGCGGACCGCCGTCTGATCAGGGCGAGTCGGGGCTATGTGTTCTCCCTGCCCATCGTCCTCGCGTCCCGGGACGAGGCGCTCCGGTACCTCCAGGACAACGGCATGCGCCCCGTGGTCTTCGAGGCCGACGGGGAGCTAGCGGTCGGTGATCTGGACGGCATGGACGAGCGCCTCATCCTCATGTTCGGCAGTGAGAGGATCGGCCCGTCGGGCGACTTCTCGACCATTGCAGCCTCATCGGTTTCCATTCCCATGAACCCCGCGGCGGAGTCGCTCAACGTCTCGGTCTCGGCGGGGATCGCCCTGCACGCGCGAGCCCGCCGCAATCTCGCCCGGTAGTCCCGGCCGTAGAACAGTGCCAAGGGCCCCGTCCTCCTCGCGGAAGGAGGACGGGGGCCCTTGGCCGCATGCAGCGTCAGCCCTGCCCGGGATGCCGGACCACACCTCTAACGGGGCCGCCAGATCCAGGGCGCCGCATCCGGCCCCAGACCGGCGACGGCGGGCCGCCCGTCCTGCCCCACGTGGAGCGCCGCCCCGTCGAGGGCGACCGGACCGTCGGCCCGTACGAGGAGTCTGTCGCCGACGAGCAGTTGGAGGAGGCCCTCGGCGGTGCGGCCGAGCAGTACGGGCCCCCACGGCGACGGGGCGGCCCGCACCGGCCCGTACCCGTCGAACCGGGCTCCGGGCACCGGCGTCCCGGACCGGACGGTCGTCAGCCCGCCCTCGGACTCCGCCCGGTAGTAGAGCGTGACCGATCCGTCGGACGCCACGAGGCCGGCGGGCGCGTGGGAGGGGACGGGCGCAGCCGTGAGCTGCGTGCGGGCGGTCAGCCCGGAGTCCGGGGTGTCCTGGGTCCAGTGGTGCACCGCGTTGTGGCCGGCACCGTGGACATGAACCAGCCCGCCCCCGTCCACGACTGTCTCCAGGCCGTCCTGCACCTCCCCGCCGCCCATGTCCCGCCATGCGCTCCACCGCCCCGAACGTTCCCGCACCCGGGTGCTGAGGCCCTTCTCCGCGTTGCGTACGAAGAGATGGACGCGCCCGTCCGGCGCGGCAGCGGCCACCGGTACGCCGATGCGGCGCCCCTCGTCACGCCCGGGAGACGGAGTGCCGAGTCCGCGCCAGGGGAGGAAGCCGCCCCCCGGGGCGCTCTGCTCCAGCACCACGATCTCGCGCTCGTTGTCGGCGCCGTGTCCGGCGAGCGCGGCGAAGCGCAGCCCGAACAGCAGCAGGCGCCCGTCCCGAGTGGTGGCCGAACCCAGTACGTGTGCGAGCGGGCCGCCGCCCAGGTCGTGCGGCGGACCCCAGACGCCGCTGCCCTTCCCGGTCTCCCGCCACCTCACCACCCGCAGCCCCAGAACGGCGTACGCCGCCAGCCGCCCGTCCGGCTCGGCGCTGAGAACCAGGCGCGGCCCCGGGTAGCGGTGGTGGGTGGAGCGGACCCAGCCCTTGCGGTTGGTGAGCGGCCGGTCGCCGCCGACGTTGTAGTCACCGCAGCCGGACGGATTGCCGCAGTCCCAGTCAGGCGAGCCCCCGTAGGGGACGAGGTGGGCGGCCTTCGTCGCCAGCACCCCCGGCGGCAGGTTCTTGGGCCAGTGCCGGTTGTAGTACCCGCGGTAGGCGGCCGTCGCGAACCCCGGTACCTGACCTCCGCCCGCCGTCTCACGGGTGACCCGGCGGACCATCGCCGCCCAGGCGAAGCAGGCCGCAGCCGTGTGGTCGGCGTGATCGGAGTAGCCGTGCTGCTCACTGTCCTTGCGGCGGACGGCCTCCGTGCTGTGCTGGATGTCCGGGTCGGGGTCCAGGGTGTGCACGACGGTGGGCCGGTAGCTTTCCATCAACCCGGCGAGGACTTCGATCAGCCCGTCGTACGTGTACGAGCCGGCCCGGCTCAGCGGAGACCCCTCGGCGACGACCGTACGCAGCACGAGCCGGCGGTCCTGCCAGAGGCTGGGCAGCCCGAGCCGGTGCCGGCCGGTGTGCATGGCCGTGTTGAGGAAGATCAGTTCGACCCTGCGGCCGTCCGCGGCCAGCACGTTCACCTCGGCCCTGTGGTCCGCGCCGAGTCCGGCCACGGAGATCTCCCAGGGGGTGAACGGGTCCAGCCCGAGCAGGGCGGCGTATGCCTGCCGCAGTCCCTGGTGGCGTGCGGAGGAGTACGCGGCCTTGTCCGGCGCCGGGCGGGGGCGGCCGGGGATCTTGTTGACACCGTCGGCCTCGCCGGCCGTGAGGTAGACGCAGACCAGCGGTGTTCCGGCGTCGAGGGCGAGCCGGGTGTCCGGGTTCATGAAGTACAGGTCGTCGTCCGGGTGGGCGAGTATCTGCATCAGCAGCGCCCGCCGCGCGGTGCTGATGGGCTGCCCGGGAGCGGGATCCGGGGCGGGATCCGTACGCCGGGGCGCCGGGACCGAGCAGGCGCTGAGCGCCGCGCCCGCGACGGCCGTGGTCATGATGGTGCGTCGGCGCACACCGGTTCCGGGCAGGGCAGGTCCATCCGTCACGCCACGCACTCCGTCCGCGTCCCCCCCGCAGCGGACGGGCCGTGTGCCCGGAGCTGCGTACTGTCGGTCAGTGCAGGTCAGGGGCTTTCGCCTGTCCTGCGGGGGGATAGACGGAGAACCGGGCCCCGGCGTTGCCCGGAGGAACCTGCAACCGTGCGCCGACTTGTCACGGCGGCGGCGAGTTCGCTCCACGGTGCGGGAGCCGTACAGCCACAGGCCGTCGGCGGCGGGACGGGCGAGGCGATGAACCGGGCCCGGGGTTCCGGATGCCCGTGCTCGTGGGGCGGTGGCGACGTGAGGGGCGCCGTCCGTCCATCACGTGATCATCACGGTTTCCTTCGCACTCTTGTCCGAACTCGGCCCGGTGGCATGAAGATTGACGCCAGAGCTGTGTGGGGGAGTGGAACAGAACAGTGAGTACCGATACACCACGGGGAGAACCGTCCGAGCGCCCGGACGAAGGGGGCTCCGTCTCCGACGAACAGTGGGAGGAGCTGATCCGGCAGGCCGGGAGCGGCGGGGCAGACGCGCCGAAGGAACCCTCGGCACGCGCCCGGATGGTCACCGCCCGCCTGCGCGCGCTGGACGAGGAGGCTGCCGCGAAAAGGGGGCGGCGCCGGGGAAGGAAGGGGGGCCCGGCCGAACCTTGGCAGCCCGACGGGTGGCGCGTGGGCCCCACCTCGCAGCAGACGCACGACCGCGCACGGAAGCGGCGTCTCGCAGCCGCCTTGGGCCTCGTCGTGGTCGTGGGAATCCTCGTGGTCACCATGCGGCCGAGTCTGCTGACCGATCACCTGCCGGGAGGGGGCACGTCCGTGGACACCCTTCCCCTGCCGGCAGAAACGGCACTGCCCACCGCCGCGCCCGCCGACGGGTCCGTCCTGGAGCGGCCGACGCGCGAGCAGCCCTTTCGTGGATCGCCCGCGCTCCGCTGGGCTGACGGGGAGGCGGGGATCGAGGTCCCGGAGGCCGAGGCGGTCGGCGGGATGAGCAGGAAAGAGGTCGAGAACGCCCTGAGCGCGACGAAGCAGCTCCTGGTCGAGGCCAATCTCGATCCGGCCACCCTGCGGGGGGAGAGGCCCGACGAGGCGCTGGAGCTGATCGATCCGTTGCAGGAGGGGGAGCGGGAGCGACTTGAGCGGTCACTGGCGGAGCCCGACGAACGACACGATCCGCTGATGATGTTCAGCCGGTTCGACCCGGACGAGGCACGGCTCGCAGGGGATGTCGTCAAGACCCGTGGGCAGATCACCTTCGAAGCGGGCCCCACGGGCTCCGTGGAGGTGCACGCCGACTACACCTTCGTGTACCCGCTGGTGAAGGCGGGCGGGGACGAGGTGTCGCGCACGATCGTGCGGCGGAGACTGACGACGGCGATGCACGACCCGGAACGGTTCGTGGCGACGCGCGGCAAACTCTCCGTCGTCAGCTCGCAGCAGAACTTCGGCAACGCCGCCTGCGATACGAACGACGGCTTCCTGCACCCGTCCTTCCCGAGCGACAGCCCGGACCCCGGCCCCGCCGGTCCCGACGTGGACCCCTACGACCGCAGCGAGTGGCAGCCCGACGGGTCCTGCGGCACGGTCACCCGTACGTGAAGTGAGCCGCACGACCGGGCCGGCCGCGTCAGCCCGCGGTGAGGGCCGCTCGGGAGAGGCGCTCACGGCCCGGCTGAACCGGCGCCGGACGGCCGGGGGCAGCCGCAATCCGTGGTCGTCGTGTGTGCGGGCGCGGCCCTCGCCCCGGGTTCCTTCCGAGCGGGGTGACTCGTGGAAGGCCACGGGGTTCCGTCCCGTGACCGCCTGGATGCGGCGGGCCCGGGACGTCCCTCAGGCGCCGGGCGGGCGGACCATGTAGACGTCAACCGGGTCCTCCCGCTCCACGGTGAAGCCGTGGCGCTCGTACAGGCCACGGGCGGCGCTGCCCTGCAGGACGTCCAGGCGGACCGGCGCGCCCTCTGCGTCCGTACGCGCGAGGAGGCCGGTCAGCACCGCCGTGCCGATGCCCCTGCCCTGGAGCTCCGGGGCGAGGTAGAAGTGCTCCAGCCACCAGCCGTCCTCGACGGGCCGAAGGGCGACGCAGCCCGCGAGGACCCCGTCCGCCTGCACCACGGAGGTGTGCTCGGGGGCGTAGGCGTCGCGCAGGCGCTGCCGCACGCGGTGCTCGTCGTACCGGCCCAGCCGTTCGAGGTCGGCGCGCATGACGACGGCCCGGAGCTCGGCCATGGCTTCGAGGTCCCCGGGGACGGCGGGCCGCAGGGACCACAGCTGAGTGGTACGTACAGACATGACGGGAGTCTCTCAGAGGCGAACGCCGGGCCACCACTGTCGGGTCGGGACGTCGCTCGACGCGCGGTCGCGGGACGGGTAGCGCCTCTCGATGACGGCTTGGCGACCCGGGTGCACGAAGCCACCTCGGGCGGCAGCGGGGAGCGGGGCCCCGCTGCCGCCCGAGGTCTGAGCGGTCAGTGCTTCTCGGCGACGACTTCTTCGGCGGTTGTGGCGGTGGTGGCGCGGTGGAGCCACTGGTGCAGGAGCTGCGGGTCGGTGCAGGTGGTGATCTTCTGCCGGAGCTCGTCGGAGAGGGCGATGCCGCGTGCTTCGAGGATCAGCAGGAGGCCTTCGGCTCGGCCTTGGGCCCGGCCTTGGGCCCGGCCTTCGTCCCGGATCTCTTCGGACATGAAGGACTTGTAGAAAGACGTGTCCACGGCCACCAGGTTCCTCCACTGTTGTGCGGCCGGGCGGTCGCCCAGGCCCTGTGCGATCAGTTCAGCGATGGGTTCGGCGATGCTTTCCGGTGTGTCGCGCAGTGCGGCGGAGAGCGTTTTCAGTATGGCATCGACGTCCGGATTGTCGGCGTGTGTGATGGCCGCGAGAGTGGCGAGTGCGAGGTCCTTGCGGGCCTCGGCGACGTTCTTGATGACGGGCATGTTGTGCGGGCCGGCGACGAGTGGGTTGAGGGTGAGTGTCCGCCATTGGCGGAGGCCGATGGTGATGGGGCGGGCGGCCCATCGGGCGGTGGCGTGGTCCTGGCAGACGACCAGGAGCAGGACGGGCAGGGCGCCGTATCTGTTGTGGAGATAACTGACGTAGTAGGGCCAGCTCGTGGTCTTGCGTGGGTCCTTCTTGCCCTGGGCCTCGACAGCGAGGAGGAAGGGGCCGTCGTCCTGCGTTTCGATGCGCAGGAGGGTGTCGACACGGCGCTCGACGGGGCTGTTCTCGGTGAGGTCGGTGGCAAGGACGGTGGCTGAGGTGGGCGTCGGGATGTTGACCCCGAGGACTTCGGATACGCGGGAGAAGAGGCCGGGGTACTCCTGGAAGATGCGGTGCATCGCCTCGTGGGGTGAGCTGACCATGCGGGTCCGTTCGGGGTGAGGGTGGCCTTGGCCGTCAGGCTGCGGCTGTGTGCAGGTCTTGGTACGCGTCGACTCGGCAGTCGCGGCAGTGTCCTGGGGCGGTGGCGCGGAAGGCGCGGTCGCAGATGTCGCAGTTCTGGAGGGGAATGACGATCACCTTGCGGCGGGGCGGGGTGAGGTCTGCGGTGCCGGGGAGCGGGGGTGGCAGGAGCGCGGTGATGCGGCTGCGGACGAACTTCGCCGGGTGTCTGACCGGGATCGGGAGGTCGCTGGTGAGGGCGTGGCGGACGGTGTCGGGGTGGGCTTCGCGTTCGAGCCAGGCGGCTACGCCGGGGGCGAGTGCCTCGATGTCCGCTTCGGGGAGCATCAGTTGGGGCGCATGGCGGCGGAGGTCGGCGAGGAGCGCCGTGGCGGCCCGGTGGAGCTCCTCGGTGGGTGTGTGGGGACGGGGGAGAGGCGGGGGCTGCTTCCTCGGGGCCGTGGGCGCCGGTACGTGGACGGGGGCGGCCGGCGGCAGGGGTGCCGGGGCTGCGGGTGGGGCGGCAGGCGGCGGAGGTGCCACCTCGACGGGAGCCGGGGGCGCTGCCTCGTGGTGCGGTGCGGGCGGCGGCGGGACGGCGAGGGTGACTGACGGCTCGCTGCTGCGTGGCCGGGGGCGGGGCCGGTGGCGGGGCGCGGGGACGGCTGCGCCGGGCTGGTTGTACGAGACCGTGCGCGTGACCACGCGGCCGTCGGGAAGGCGTACGCGGCTGCGGTGGAGGTAGCCGGTGGCTTCCAGCTCACGCAGGGCGGTGGCGACGCGGGCTTCGCTCTCCGGGAAGCGGGCGGTGAGGGCCTTGATGCCGACCTTGGCCCCGGCGGGCAGCGACTGGATGTGCGCGGCGAGCCCGATCGCCGTGAGGGAGAGGCCGCGGTGCTGGGCGAGGTGGTTGCCGATGACCGTGAAGCCGGAGATGTGGCGGACGGTGACGTGGAGGACGCCGGAAGTCGGCGTGACGTCGGGCCGGGTGCCGGGGGAGCCGGGCTGGGCGCACGGGGGCGCGATAACCTGCGGGGTATCCATTGGGAAGGTGATTTCTTCCTCGTGGTCAGGCCCCGGTCGGGATTGCAGTCCCGGCGGGGGCCGTCTCGTGTCTGTGGTTGTCGCGGCGAGCATATGCCAGCCAACCCGCCTTAAATCCAGCCCTGTTGCGATATGTCACCCGTGCGAGTGATGCAGGTCAGGACGGGGGTGGGGTGGGGTTTGGTTGGGTTTCTTTCCCGAGTTCTTTAAAAGCCTTTAGACGTCGTGGGTGGCCGCGTCGCGGGCCACCGGGGCGTGGCTGACCGGGTCGTGGGTGCCCGCGATCCGGTGGAGTCGGTCACGGTGCCAGGTCGAGCTCCGCCCAGACCGTTTTGCGTGGGGCAGGTCCCTGGATCACGCCCCAGCGGTCGGCGAGGGGCAGGCGGTCGCCCCGGGTGTGGGTCACCTCGATCCTCAGCCGGCTGTCCGCGTGGACGGTGAGGCGCAACTGGAAGTCCCGTCCCGTCACTCGTCACCCGTCCGTGGCGTTGATGGCGGGCTCCGCGACGAGGTGCGCGGCCGAGTCCGAAGGCTGTCCCCAGAGATCGAGATGGGCCACGGCGAGGAGCCGGGCGAGCCGGACGCTTTGGCGGGTGGGCGAGAGCAGCGCGGTGAGCGTGCGCTCGACCTCGTGGAGTTGGGGGGGTGTTGGTTCACGTCACTCAGAGTGGCCACCACTGCGTACCGTGCCCAGTGACGGAGCCCTTGCGTACGGTGATTGTCCCGGGCTTGTCCAGTGCTGTCCCGGCTGTCCGGAGTGACGTGCGGGCAACAGAGGCGGTTGAGGAAGAACGGCACGCACGTCGGAAGTGGGGCACGGATGAGTGTGGACGGGGTCGGTACGGAGCGGAACGGCGACGGCGGGGCGGACGAGCCCGGCTGGGATGTCGATCCCGATGACGAGTCGGGCGTTGCGGTGGTTGCTGCCGTGGGGCGCCAGATCAAGGCCTGGAGGGAGGCCGCGGGGCTGCGGGCCGGCGAGCTCGGCGTCGCGATCGGGTACGGGGAGGACCTGGTCTACAAGGTGGAGGGCGGGCGGCGGATTCCTCGGCCGGAGTTCCTGGACAAGGTGGACGAGGCGCTGGGGGCGGGCGGGAAGATCGCCCTACTGAAGGAGGACGTGGCGCAGGTCCGGTATCCGAAGAAGATCAGGGAGCTGGCGAAGCTGGAAGAGCGCGCGGTCGAGATGGGCTTGTACAGCAACCACAACGTCCACGGCCTGTTGCAGACACCGGAGTACGCCCGAGCCTTGTTCGAGATGAGGCGGCCTGCGTACTCGCAGGACGAGGTGGAGAGGGTGCTGGCCGCGCGCATGGCCAGGCAGACGGTCTTCGACAGGTCGCCGTCTCCCTCTCTCAGTTTCGTGCAGGAGCAGGTGACTCTGTGTCGTCCCATTGGGGGCACAATGGTGTTGCGCCGACAGCTCCAACGGCTTTTGGAGGTTGGGCAGTTGCGGAACGTCGAGATTCAGGTGATGCCGACCAGCCGTGAGGACCACGCAGGGATGGACGGTGGGGTTGAGGTACTGAAGTTCGAGGATGGCACTGCGGTGGGTCGGTCGGATGGCGCCTTCGCCGGTCGGCCGGTGTCCGATCCCAAACAGCTCAGGATCCTTGAACTGCGCTATGGGATGATCCGGGCCCAGGCTCTCGCGCCACGGGAGTCGATGGCCTTCATCGAGCAACTGCTGGGAGAGACATGATTCGCGAGACCTCTGCCGGGGACGCTTCTGAGCTGGAGTGGTTTAAGAGCAGCTACAGCAGCAGCAGTGAAGGAGACTCTTGCGTCGAGATTGCGGCTGCGTCCTGCGCGGTGCACGTCCGCGACTCGAAGAGCCTGCCGGGGCCGCAGCTCGCCTTTACGTCGGACGCGTGGACGGGCTTCGTCTCATACGCCGCCGGACGCTGATCCTGTACGCAGTCGCGCCCCCGCCCCTCGGCTGATGCCTGGGCGGGGGCGCGCCACTGTCCCGTCCTGGACGCACTCCTCGGGCCTGGGCTCCGCACTCGGCTCGGGCACCCGCGTGGGGGCCGCCTTCTTCCTCGCGCCAGGTGCGTGGAGCCCCGCTTCCTGCTCCTCCTCGCAGCGAGCGGGGTTCAGCTCCAGCAGGCGGTCCAGGATCTCGGCCCGGAGGGCGGGCGTGATGGTGAACCGGGGGTCGCGCTCGGAATCTCCTGTACGCCGTGCGCCAGAGCGATACCGTTCCCGCCACAAGCCTCGGCTGCGGCCGTGTCCACCTCGATGTGCGATCTGGCCACGGAGCTGGAGACGCTCGCCGACAGCCGCGACACCCCGCACCTGACCCCCGAAACCGTGGAGCGCGTGGTGCGGACCGGCCTCGGACCGGCCCACCGCAAGGACCTCACCGAGATCCCGGACTCGGCGGGCGGCGGGTCCTCCGCACGCTGTTTCCGTCTCACCCGAGCTCCCCAGCGCGTGGGCCCACGCCCGCAACCGACGGGCTGCGCCACCGAACCTGACCAGCCGTGGCGGCCCAGCATCTTCTGCTCGACCTGCGCGGCGATGATCTCGCCGGCGCAGCCCAGGTCCTCGCGGACCTGCTCAGCCTGCGGGCGGCGACGGCCAGGAAGTGCAGCTCGTCCTCCAGCGCGCCGTCCGTGTAAAGGGAGCCGGGAGCGTCATCGGCGGTGGTGAAGCGCTTGGGAGAGGGCAGCTCGTACTGCTGATGGACCACCGGGCCCTGCTCCGGCTCCCGGACCACCCGGAGCCCCTTGTCGCGGGCGTCGTCCTCGACGGAGACCAGGGCCAACAGATGGGGAGCGGACGCCGCCGCCGTGCGGGCGGGGTCTTCGGAGGAGACCACGGAGCGTGTGACCTCGGTGACGACCCAGGGACGAAGTCTTACGGTGAGGAGCCGTCCTCGGCCTCGTCGAGTCCGGTCGGCTCTGTTCCCACGGCCACACCCGTCATCGACCGCACTCCCGCTCCAGTCCCCTATGACCCCTGCGGGAAAGCTCAGAGGGGGAGAAGTGGCAGACAGGGGGGTTGGAGAGAGATCGGTGCGGGAGGGCGCACCCGTGCCGTTGTGGGAGGCGAGCGAGCAGTGCCGAAACGTGCCTGCGTTTGACCGGTCCCTCACAGGGGGTAAGATCCCCGGCCCGATTGGCCAGGCCGCAGAGCCGTGTGGCACACTAGCCAGGTTGCTCGGTTGAGTGTCAATGCTGCGCGCCTCCCGCCGGGAGGACCGGAAGCGAGTCCCACAGTACTCGTCGACCCCCAGGGTCGGACGTACGGGAATCTTCCGGGAAGTGTCAGTGGGGCGCTGACCAGGCACCCGGTGGGGTTTCGCCCCCGGCAGCGCGGTTTCGGCCCGCACCCCCTTGGTTGGGAAATCCTTCGGGAGATCTTCGTAGAGGGGATGCGACACGCCCGACCGCGTGGGTCGGAGGTGGAGGTCACGAGAACCGCCGGGTTCCAGAGCGTTATTGAGAGACAGGACTACTAGTAGCCATGGCGGGACAGAAGATCCGCATCCGGCTCAAGGCCTACGACCACGAGGTCATCGACTCCTCGGCGAAGAAGATCGTCGAGACGGTGACCCGCACTGGTGCGTCGGTCGCAGGCCCGGTGCCGCTGCCCACTGAGAAGAACGTGTACTGCGTCATCAAGTCGCCGCACAAGTACAAGGACTCTCGCGAGCACTTCGAGATGCGCACGCACAAGCGCCTCATCGACATCCTCGACCCCACGCCGAAGACGGTTGACTCGCTGATGCGCCTCGACCTGCCGGCAGGCGTCGACATCGAGATCAAGCTCTGAGGGGACGGGCCGAGATGAGCAAGAACATCAAGGGCGTCCTGGGCGAGAAGCTCGGCATGACCCAGGTCTGGGACGAGAACAACCGGGTCGTCCCGGTGACCGTCGTCAAGGCCGGTCCGTGCGTCGTGACGCAGGTTCGCACGAATGACAGCGACGGCTACGAGTCGGTCCAGATCGCCTTCGGCGAGATCGACCCGCGCAAGGTGAACAAGCCCCTCAAGGGCCACTTCGCCAAGGCCGACGTGACCCCGCGCCGCCACCTGGTGGAGCTCCGCACCCCTGACGCCAGCGAGTACACGCTGGGCCAGGAGGTCACTGCCGAGGTGTTCGAGTCCGGCGTCAAGGTTGACGTCACGGGCAAGAGCAAGGGCAAGGGCTTCGCCGGTGTCATGAAGCGTCACAACTTCAAGGGCCTCGGCGCCGGCCACGGCGTCCAGCGCAAGCACCGTTCCCCCGGTTCGATCGGTGGCTGCGCCACCCCTGGGCGTGTCTTCAAGGGCATGCGCATGGCCGGTCGGATGGGTAACGAGCGCGTCACCACCCAGAACCTGACCATCCACGCGGTTGACGCGGAGAAGGGTCTGCTGCTCATCAAGGGCGCGGTCCCCGGTCCGAACGGCGGCCTCGTCCTGGTCCGTACCGCGGCCAAGGGGGCTTGAGGTAATGAGCACCATTGACATCCTTTCGCCGGCAGGCGACAAGGCCGGTACCGTCGAGCTCCCCGCGGAGATCTTCGACGCGAAGACCAGCGTTCCGCTGATCCACCAGGTCGTCGTCGCACAGCTGGCAGCTGCCCGTCAGGGCACGCACAAGACCAAGACCCGCGGCGAGGTCCGTGGTGGTGGGCGCAAGCCGTACCGCCAGAAGGGCACCGGCCGCGCGCGCCAGGGTTCGACCCGTGCGCCGCAGTTCGCCGGCGGTGGCGTCGTCCACGGCCCGCAGCCGCGTGACTACTCGCAGCGCACCCCGAAGAAGATGAAGGCCGCCGCCCTGCGCGGTGCCCTCTCCGACCGGGCGCGTCACTCCCGCATCCACGTCGTCACCGGCGTGGTCGAGGGTGGGATCTCCACGAAGGCCGCCAAGACGCTGCTCGGCAAGATCTCGGAGCGCAGCAACCTGCTCCTGGTCGTCGACCGCGCCGACGAGGCCGCGTGGCTGTCCGCTCGCAACCTGCCCCAGGTGCACATCCTGGAGCCGGGCCAGCTGAACACGTACGACGTGATCGTCTCTGACGACGTGGTCTTCACCCAGGCCGCTTTCGAGTCCTTCGTGTCTGGCCCCCAGACCGCTGAGACCGAAGGGAGCGCCGCCTGATGAGTGAGGCGACCGTTACCAGCTCGACCATCACGAGCAAGACCTACTCGGACCCGCGCGACGTTCTCGTCAAGCCGGTTGTCTCCGAGAAGAGCTATGCGCTGCTCGACGAGAACAAGTACACGTTCATCGTCGCGCCCGGCTCCAACAAGACCCAGATCAAGCAGGCCGTGGAAGCGGTCTTCTCGGTCAAGGTCACCGGGGTCAACACGATCAACCGGCAGGGCAAGCGCAAGCGGACCAAGACCGGCTTCGGCAAGCGCGCTGACACCAAGCGCGCCATCGTGACCCTCGCCGAGGGCGACCGTATCGACATCTTCGGCGGCCCGACCTCCTGACGGAGGTCGAGTCGTCCGGAATCGGACGAGGACTGAGAAATGGGTATCCGCAAGTACAAGCCGACGACCCCGGGCCGTCGTGGCTCCAGCGTCGCCGACTTTGTCGAGATCACGCGGTCCACGCCGGAGAAGTCGCTGGTCCGCCCCCTGCACAGCAAGGGCGGCCGTAACAACGCCGGTCGTGTGACCGTTCGCCACCAGGGCGGTGGCCACAAGCGCGCCTACCGAGTGATCGACTTCCGTCGTCACGACAAGGACGGCGTGCCGGCCAAGGTCGCGCACATCGAGTACGACCCGAACCGCACCGCGCGCATCGCGCTGCTGCACTACGCGGACGGCGAGAAGCGTTACATCGTCGCCCCCCGTGGCCTGTCGCAGGGTGACCGCGTCGAGAACGGTCCGACCGCAGACATCAAGCCGGGCAACAACCTGGCGCTGCGCAACATCCCGGTCGGTACGACGATCCACGCCATCGAGATCCGTCCCGGCGGCGGCGCGAAGTTCGCCCGTTCCGCGGGTGCGTCCGTGCAGCTGCTGGCGAAGGAGGGCACGATGGCCCACCTTCGTATGCCGTCCGGTGAGATCCGGCTGGTCGACGCCCGCTGCCGCGCCACGATCGGCGAGGTCGGCAACGCCGAGCAGTCGAACATCAACTGGGGCAAGGCCGGCCGTATGCGCTGGAAGGGCGTTCGCCCGACCGTCCGCGGTGTCGCGATGAACCCGGTTGACCACCCGCACGGTGGTGGTGAAGGCAAGACCTCCGGTGGACGTCACCCGGTCTCGCCGTGGGGTCAGAAGGAGGGTCGTACTCGCTCGCCGAAGAAGGCATCGAGCAAGTACATCGTCCGCCGCCGCAAGACGAACAAGAAGCGCTAGGAGCGGGTTTAGATGCCGCGCAGTCTCAAGAAGGGGCCCTTCGTCGACGGCCACCTCATCAAGAAGGTGGACGTACAGAACGAGGCAGGCACCAAGAACGTCATCAAGACCTGGTCCCGTCGCTCGATGATCGTCCCGGCAATGCTGGGCCACACCATCGCGGTGCACAACGGCAAGATCCACGTCCCGGTGTTCGTCACCGAGTCGATGGTCGGCCACAAGCTCGGCGAGTTCTCGCCGACTCGCACCTTCCGCGGCCACGTCAAGGACGACCGGAAGTCGAAGCGCCGCTAACCGCGGGGTGGAAACGACTATGACTTACACCGAAGGGACAACCATGGAAGCCAGGGCCCAGGCGCGGTACATCCGCGTCACGCCCATGAAGGCCCGCCGCGTGGTGGACCTCATCCGTGGCATGGATGCCACGGAGGCTCAGGCGGTCCTGCGTTTCGCCCCGCAGGCCGCGAGCGTGCCGGTTGGCAAGGTGCTGGACAGCGCCATCGCCAACGCTGCACACAACTACGACCACACCGACGCCTCTTCGCTGGTCATCAGCGAGGCGTACGTGGACGAGGGCCCGACCCTGAAGCGGTTCCGTCCGCGTGCTCAGGGCCGTGCCTACCGGATCCGTAAGCGGACCAGCCACATCACCGTGGTCGTCAGCAGCAAGGAAGGAACCCGGTAATGGGCCAGAAGGTAAACCCGCACGGGTTCCGGCTCGGCATTACCACGGACTTCAAGTCCCGTTGGTACGCCGACAAGCTGTACAAGGACTACGTCAAGGAAGACGTCGCCATTCGTCGCATGATGACGAAGGGCATGGAGCGGGCCGGCATCTCGAAGGTCGAGATCGAGCGCACCCGCGACCGCGTCCGCGTTGACATCCACACCGCCCGCCCGGGCATCGTCATCGGCCGCCGTGGCGCCGAGGCCGACCGCATCCGTGGCGAGCTGGAGAAGCTGACCGGCAAGCAGGTCCAGCTGAACATCCTCGAGGTCAAGAACCCCGAGGTGGACGCTCAGCTGGTGGCCCAGGCCGTCGCCGAGCAGCTCTCCTCCCGTGTCTCCTTCCGTCGTGCCATGCGTAAGAGCATGCAGAGCACGATGAAGGCTGGCGCCAAGGGCATCAAGATCCAGTGCGGTGGCCGCCTCGGCGGCGCCGAGATGTCCCGCTCGGAGTTCTACCGCGAGGGCCGCGTGCCCCTGCACACGCTCCGTGCGAACGTCGACTACGGCTTCTTCGAGGCCAAGACGACCTTCGGCCGCATCGGTGTGAAGGTCTGGATCTACAAGGGCGACGTCAAGAACATCGCCGAGGTTCGCGCCGAGAACGCTGCGGCTCGCGCCGGTAACCGTCCGGCCCGTGGCGGCGCTGACCGCCCGGCCGGCCGTGGTGGCCGTGGCGGCGAGCGTGGCGGTCGTGGCCGCAAGCCGCAGCAGTCCGCGCCGGCAGCGGAGGCCCCCAAGGCCGACGCTCCCGCCGCCGCTGCTCCGGCTGAGAGCACCGGAACGGAGGCCTGACCGAAATGCTGATCCCCCGTAGGGTCAAGCACCGCAAGCAGCACCACCCGAAGCGCAGCGGTATGTCCAAGGGTGGCACGCAGGTTGCGTTCGGCGAGTACGGCATCCAGGCGCTGACCCCGGCGTACGTGACGAACCGTCAGATCGAGTCCGCTCGTATCGCGATGACCCGTCACATCAAGCGTGGCGGCAAGGTCTGGATCAACATCTACCCGGACCGCCCCCTCACGAAGAAGCCCGCCGAGACCCGCATGGGTTCCGGTAAGGGTTCTCCCGAGTGGTGGATCGCGAACGTCAAGCCCGGTCGGGTGATGTTCGAGCTGTCCTACCCGAACGAGAAGATTGCTCGTGAGGCGCTCACCCGCGCTGCTCACAAGCTTCCGATGAAGTGCCGGATCGTTCGGCGCGAGGCAGGTGAGTCGTGATGTCGGCCGGTACCAAGGCGTCCGAGCTGCGCGAGCTGGGCGGCGAGGAGCTTCTCAACAAGCTCCGCGAGGCCAAGGAAGAGCTGTTCAACCTCCGCTTCCAGGCGGCGACGGGACAGCTCGAGAACCACGGTCGGCTCAAGTCCGTCCGTAAGGACATCGCCCGGATCTACACCCTGATGCGCGAGCGCGAGCTCGGCATCGAGACGGTGGAGAGCGTCTGATGAGCGAGAGCACTGTGACTGAGACCAAGACCGACCGCGGCTTCCGCAAGACCCGTGAGGGTCTGGTCGTCAGCGACAAGATGGACAAGACCGTCGTCGTCGCTGTCGAGGACCGCGTCAAGCACGCGCTGTACGGCAAGGTCATCCGCCGTACGAACAAGCTCAAGGCCCACGACGAGCAGAACGCCGCAGGCGTCGGCGACCGCGTCCTCATCATGGAGACGCGTCCGCTGTCTGCGACGAAGCGCTGGCGCATCGTCGAGATCCTCGAGAAGGCCAAGTAATCCCTGAGGGGGTCTCCCCTCAGGCCAGTTCCGCCAGGCTCGGCAGGGGCTCCCACAACGGAGCCCCTGCCGGGAACCGGCAGACGATCAGGAGATAGACGTGATCCAGCAGGAGTCGCGACTGCGCGTCGCCGACAACACGGGTGCGAAGGAAATTCTCACCATCCGTGTTCTCGGTGGCTCGGGTCGCCGCTACGCGGGCATCGGTGACGTCATCGTCGCCACCGTCAAGGACGCGATCCCCGGTGGCAACGTGAAGAAGGGTGACGTCGTCAAGGCCGTCATCGTTCGCACCGTCAAGGAGCGTCGTCGCCCGGATGGCTCGTACATCCGCTTCGACGAGAACGCCGCTGTCATCCTCAAGGGCGACGGCGACCCCCGCGGCACCCGTATCTTCGGCCCCGTGGGCCGAGAGCTGCGCGAGAAGAAGTTCATGAAGATCATCTCGCTCGCGCCGGAGGTGCTGTAAGCATGAAGATCAAGAAGGGCGACCTGGTTCAGGTCATCACCGGTAAGGACAAGGGCAAGCAGGGCAAGGTCATCGTTGCCTTCCCCGCTCAGGACCGTGTCCTCGTCGAGGGTGTCAACCGGGTCAAGAAGCACACCAAGGCCGGTCAGACGGCTCGCGGTTCGCAGACGGGTGGCATTGTCACCACCGAGGCCCCGATTCACGTCAGCAACGTTCAGCTGGTCGTGGAGAAGGACGGCAACAAGGTCGTCACCCGCGTCGGCTACCGCTTTGACGACGAGGGCAAGAAGATCCGCGTTGCCAAGCGGACCGGTGAGGACATCTGATGACGACCACCACTGCGCCGCGTCTCAAGACGCGCTACCGCGAGGAAATCGCCGGCAAGCTGCGTGAGGAGTTCTCGTACGAGAACGTCATGCAGGTTCCCGGTCTGGTCAAGATCGTGGTCAACATGGGTGTGGGCGACGCCGCCCGCGACTCCAAGCTGATCGACGGTGCCGTCAAGGACCTCACCACGATCACCGGCCAGAAGCCCGCCGTCACGAAGGCCCGCAAGTCGATCGCGCAGTTCAAGCTGCGCGAGGGGCAGCCGATCGGCTGCCACGTCACCCTCCGTGGTGACCGCATGTGGGAGTTCCTGGACCGTACGCTGTCGCTCGCGCTTCCGCGTATCCGTGACTTCCGTGGTCTGTCGCCGAAGCAGTTCGACGGCCGTGGCAACTACACCTTCGGTCTCACGGAGCAGGTCATGTTCCACGAGATCGACCAGGACAAGATCGACCGGGTCCGGGGCATGGACATCACCGTGGTCACCACGGCTGCCAACGACGACGAGGGTCGTGCCCTGCTTCGTCACCTCGGCTTCCCGTTCAAGGAGAACTGACCGTGGCGAAGAAGGCTCTGATCGCTAAGGCCGCCCGTAAGCCGAAGTTCGGCGTGCGCGGGTACACCCGCTGCCAGCGCTGCGGCCGGCCCCACTCCGTCTACCGCAAGTTCGGCCTCTGCCGCGTGTGCCTTCGTGAGATGGCTCACCGTGGCGAGCTGCCGGGCGTGACCAAGAGCTCCTGGTAATTCTCTCTCGCCCTCTGGGCGTTGAGAGGACCAGAAAGCTCTCGGTAAGTATCCGGTCGGCAGGAGCCCCGCTCTTCATGCCGTAGGCTTGAAGGGTTGGGCGCCTGCCGCCCTGACCGACTTACTACGCCGTAGGTCCCCGCACCGCACCCGTCCCGCCACTGAGTGGGGAGAGGGATGGCGCATACAGGAAACCCCGGCGAGAGAGGCCGAAGGCCAACTCATGACCATGACTGATCCCATCGCAGACATGCTCACGCGTCTGCGTAACGCGAACTCGGCGTATCACGACGATGTCGCGATGCCGCACAGCAAGATCAAGTCGCACATCGCGGAGATCCTCCAGCAGGAGGGCTTCATCACCGGCTGGAAGGTCGAGGACGCAGAGGTCGGTAAGAACCTCGTCCTCGAGCTGAAGTTCGGGCCGAACCGCGAGCGTTCGATTGCCGGCATCAAGCGCATCTCGAAGCCGGGTCTGCGTGTATACGCAAAGTCCACCAATCTGCCGAAGGTTCTCGGCGGCCTGGGCGTGGCGATCATCTCCACGTCCCACGGTCTCCTGACCGGCCAGCAGGCCAGCAAGAAGGGCGTAGGTGGGGAAGTCCTCGCCTACGTCTGGTAGTCGGGAACGGAGGAATAGCTCATGTCGCGAATCGGCAAGCTCCCCATCCAGGTTCCCGCCGGTGTGGACGTCACCATCGATGGCCGCACGGTCGCGGTGAAGGGACCCAAGGGTTCCCTCTCGCACACCGTCGCAGCGCCGATCGAGGTCACCAAGGGTGAGGACGGCGTGCTCAACGTCGTCCGCCCGAACGACGAGCGTCAGAACAAGGCCCTTCACGGCCTGTCCCGCACGCTGGTGGCGAACATGATCACCGGCGTGACCACGGGATACAGCAAGGCGCTCGAGATCAGCGGTGTCGGTTACCGCGTCCAGGCGAAGGGCTCCAACCTGGAGTTCGCCCTGGGCTACAGCCACCCGATCCTCATCGAGGCTCCGGAAGGCATCACCTTCAAGGTCGAGTCGCCCACGAAGCTCAGCGTCGAGGGCATCGACAAGCAGAAGGTCGGCGAGGTAGCCGCCAACATCCGCAAGCTGCGGAAGCCCGACCCGTACAAGGCCAAGGGCGTCAAGTACGCGGGCGAGGTCATCCGCCGCAAGGTCGGAAAGGCTGGTAAGTAGCCATGGCATACGGTGTGAAGATCGCCAAGGGCGACGCGTACAAGCGTGCCGCTCTCAAGCGGCGCCACATCCGCGTCCGCAAGCACATCTCCGGTTCGCCGGAGCGTCCCCGCTTGGTCGTGACGCGTTCCAACCGCCACATCGTGGCCCAGGTCATCGACGACATCGCGGGCCACACGCTCGCGTCGGCGTCGACCCTGGACACCTCGATCCGTGGTGGCGAGGGTGACAAGAGCGCCCAGGCCAAGCAGGTCGGTGCCCTGGTCGCCGAGCGTGCCAAGGCTGCAGGCGTCGAGGCCGTCGTGTTTGACCGCGGTGGTAACCAGTACGCCGGGCGGATTGCCGCTCTGGCTGACGCCGCCCGTGAAGCCGGGCTGAAGTTCTAAGCCCCGGTTCCAACGCACAGCGGACGTAACAGAGAGAGGTAATTCCAATGGCTGGACCCCAGCGCCGCGGAAGCGGTGCCGGTGGCGGCGAGCGGCGGGACCGGAAGGGCCGTGACGGTGGCGCAGCCGCCGAGAAGACCGCGTACGTCGAGCGCGTCGTCGCGATCAACCGCGTCGCCAAGGTAGTGAAGGGTGGTCGTCGCTTCAGCTTCACCGCGCTGGTCGTGGTGGGCGATGGTGACGGCACCGTCGGTGTCGGATACGGCAAGGCCAAGGAAGTTCCCGCGGCCATCGCCAAGGGCGTCGAAGAGGCCAAGAAGAGCTTCTTCAAGGTCCCGCGCATCCAGGGCACCATCCCTCACCCGATCCAGGGCGAGAAGGCTGCGGGCGTCGTCCTGCTCAAGCCTGCTTCCCCCGGTACCGGTGTGATCGCGGGTGGCCCCGTGCGCGCCGTCCTTGAGTGCGCCGGCGTCCACGACATCCTGTCGAAGTCGCTCGGTTCCTCGAACCCGATCAACATCGTGCACGCGACCGTGGCGGCCCTCCAGGGCCTGCAGCGTCCCGAGGAGATCGCGGCCCGCCGCGGTCTGCCCCTCGAGGACGTCGCCCCCGCGGCTCTGCTGCGTGCGCGTGCGGGAGCGGGTGCGTAATGGCTCGCCTCAAGATCACGCAGACGAAGTCGTACATCGGCAGCAAGCAGAACCACCGCGACACCCTGCGTTCGCTCGGGCTCAAGCGCCTGAACGACTCGGTTGTCAAGGAGGACCGCCCCGAGTTCCGCGGAATGGTTCACACCGTCCGCCACCTCGTGACGGTTGAGGAGGTTGACTGACATGGCGGAGAACAGCCCGCTGAAGGCCCACAACCTCCGGCCTGCCCCGGGCGCCAAGACCGCCAAGACCCGTGTGGGTCGTGGTGAGGCGTCCAAGGGTAAGACCGCAGGCCGTGGTACCAAGGGTACGAAGGCTCGTTACCAGGTTCCGGAGCGCTTCGAGGGTGGCCAGATGCCCCTCCACATGCGTCTCCCGAAGCTCAAGGGCTTCAAGAACCCGTTCCGCACGGAGTACCAGGTCGTGAACCTGGACAAGCTCGCGACGCTCTACCCCGAGGGTGGAGAGGTCACGGTGGCCGACCTGGTCGCCAAGGGCGCCGTGCGTAACAACCACCTCGTCAAGGTCCTCGGACAGGGCGAGATCTCCGTTGCGCTGCAGGTTTCGGTTGACGCCGTCTCCGGCTCCGCCAAGGAGAAGATTGCCGCTGCCGGCGGCACCGTCACCGAACTCGTCTGAGACAACTCGGACAGGACTGTGGCCTGAACACCCGACCGGGGATGCCTCTCATTTGGGGCATCCCCGGTTGGTCGTTCCTAGGGGGGCATGTACGCCGGTAAGGTGGCGTGCACTGCTGTGGTAAGACCTGGGCAAGAGCCCGGGGTCCTTTGGCTGTTACGTAACCGTCGATCCTCAAGACCGTCACCTCACGCTTTTGCGCGGGGGTCGCAGGAGGCACCGTGCTCACCGCGTTCGCCCGGGCGTTCAAGACGCCCGACCTGCGCAAGAAGCTGCTCTTCACGCTCGGCATCATCGTGCTCTACCGTCTCGGTGCGCACATTCCCGTACCGGGGGTGAGCTACGAGAACGTCCAGATTTGTGTTGATCAGGCCAGCAAGGGCAACAACAGCCTGTTCGGTCTGGTGAACATGTTCAGCGGTGGTGCACTGCTGCAGATCACGATCTTCGCGCTCGGAATCATGCCGTACATCACGGCCAGCATCATTCTTCAGCTGCTGACCGTCGTCATCCCCCGCCTCGAGGCCCTCAAGAAGGAGGGGCAGTCGGGGACGGCCAAGATCACGCAGTACACGCGTTATCTGACCGTCGCGCTCGCCATCCTCCAGGGCACCGGTCTGGTGGCAACCGCCCGCAGCGGCGCGCTGTTCAGCGGCTGCCCCGTCGCCGACCAGATCGTCCCGAACCAGTCGATCTTCACGACCGTCGTCATGGTGATCACCATGACCGCGGGTACGGCCGCCGTCATGTGGCTCGGTGAGCTCATCACCGACCGCGGCATCGGCAACGGCATGTCGATCCTGATGTTCATCTCGATCGCCGCCAGCTTCCCCGGCGCCCTGTGGGCCATCAAGGAGAGCGGCAAGCTGGCCGACGGCTGGATCGAGTTCATCACGGTCATCCTCATCGGCTTCGTGATGGTCGGCCTCGTCGTCTTCGTCGAGCAGGCCCAGCGCCGGGTTCCCGTGCAGTACGCGAAGCGGATGATCGGACGCCGGTCGTACGGCGGTACGTCCACTTACATCCCGCTGAAGGTGAACCAGGCGGGTGTGATTCCCGTCATCTTCGCTTCTTCGCTGCTCTACATCCCTGCTCTAATCGTTCAGTTCTCCAGTTCCACCGCGGGCTGGGCGACCTGGATTCAGGACCACTTCGTCAAGGGCGACCACCCGTACTACATCGCGACGTACTTCCTTCTGATCGTGTTCTTCGCATTCTTCTATGTGGCGATCTCGTTCAACCCCGAGGAAGTCGCCGACAACATGAAGAAGTATGGTGGCTTCATCCCGGGTATCCGGGCAGGTCGACCTACTGCCGAGTATCTGAGCTACGTGCTCAACCGGATCACTTGGCCGGGCTCGCTGTACCTGGGTCTGATCGCTCTGGTGCCGACGATGGCGTTGGCAGGCTTCGGCGGTGCTAATCAGAACTTCCCGTTCGGTGGCACGAGCATCCTGATCATCGTGGGTGTGGGTCTGGAGACCGTGAAGCAGATCGAGAGTCAGCTCCAGCAGCGCAATTACGAAGGGTTCCTCCGCTGATGCGAATCGTCCTCGTCGGGCCGCCCGGTGCCGGCAAGGGAACGCAGGCTGCGTTCCTTGCCAGGAATCTCTCGATTCCGCACATCTCCACGGGCGACCTCTTCCGCGCCAACATCAGCCAGGGCACCGACCTTGGCAAGCAGGCCCGCTCCTACATGGACGCGGGACAGCTGGTGCCGGACGAAGTCACCATCGCGATGGCCAAGGACCGCATGGCCCAGCCGGACGCCGAGAACGGCTTCCTTCTGGACGGCTTCCCCCGCAATGTGGGGCAGGCCGAGGCGCTCGACGAGATGCTTCTCGGCGAGGGCGTCAAGCTGGACGCGGTTCTTGACCTCGAGGTCCCTGAGGACGAGGTGGTCAAGCGCATCGCGGGCCGCCGCATCTGCCGTAACGACAGCGCGCACGTCTTCCACGTGACGTACAACCCGCCGAAGGCCGAGGGCGTCTGCGACGCCTGCGGCGGTGAGCTGTACCAGCGGGACGACGACACCGAGGAGACGGTCCGTACCCGTCTCGAGGTCTACCACACGCAGACCGAGCCGATCATCGACTACTACCGGTCCCAGGGCCTGGTGGTGACGATCTCCGCGCTCGGCAAGGTCACCGATGTGACCGACCGGGCCATGGAGGCCCTCAAGAAGTCCGACGAGGGCTGAGCCCCCGTTCCACCATCGCAGCCGGCCGCGGCGCCCTCGGGCGCCGCGGCCGACTGTTTGCGCCGTATCGTGGAGTACGGCCACCGACCGTTCCCTCCGCAGGCAGAAAGGCGCCCAGCAATGGTGCAGATCAAGACCCCCGAGCAGATCGCGAAGATGCGCGAGGCGGGCCTCGTGGTCGCTGCCATTCACGCCGCCACGCGCGAGGCGGCCGTCCCGGGCGCCAGCACGAAGGACCTGGACGAGGTCGCCCGCAAGGTCATCGCCGATCACGGCGCCAAGTCGAACTTCCTGGGCTACGGCGGATTTCCCGCGACCATCTGCACCTCGGTGAACGAGGTCGTGGTGCACGGAATCCCGGACGAGAAGACGGTCCTCAAGGACGGCGACATCATCTCGATCGACGCCGGCGCGATCGTCGACGGCTGGCACGGCGACGCGGCGTACACCGCCTTCGTCGGCTCCGGCCACGCTCCGGAGGTCGTCGAACTCTCCCGGGTGACCGAGGAGTCCATGTGGGCCGGGATCGCCGCGATGAAGGTGAACAACCGGCTCGTCGACATCTCCAAGGCCATCGAGTCCTACATCCGCCGCCAGCCCCGCCCGGCGACCGGCAAGTACGGGATCATCGAGGACTACGGCGGCCACGGCATCGGCACCGAGATGCACATGGACCCGCACCTGCTGAACTACGTCTCGCGCAAGCGCGGCAAGGGCATCAAGCTGGTCCCCGGTGTATGCCTGGCCATCGAGCCGATGGTCTCGCTGGGCACCGCGCAGACCAAGGTCCTCTCCGACGAGTGGACCGTCCTCACGACCGACGGCACCTGGTCCTCGCACTGGGAGCACTCGATCGCCCTCACGGAACAGGGCCCGCTGGTCCTGACCGCCCCGGACTGCGGACGGGCGAAGCTCGCCCAGTACGGGGTCGAGGCGGCGCCGGACCCGCTGGGCTGAGGTCCGGCTGCCGGGCGGAGTCCGGCGCGGTGGGCCGATGCCTGTGAGGCGCCCTGGCGCCGAGCCCGCGAGGGCCGCGTGGGGGGAGGGGCCGGCGTGAGACCGTCGGCCTGACGCACGACTGCCCGTCTGATCTGTGTCTAAGGATCAGAGGAAGTGGGCAAACTTGACGGATTCGTCTTTTGGGGTCCGCTGACGTAGACTGACTCGTCGGCTCTAGTGCATCCGTGTGTCTTCATGCGGCGACGTGAGCCGATCAAGGTAGCCGATTCGAAAGGCGAAGCGTGGCCAAGAAGCAAGGTGCCATCGAAATTGAGGGCACCGTGATCGAGTCCCTCCCGAACGCCATGTTCAAGGTGGAACTTCAGAACGGTCACAAAGTCCTCGCGCACATCAGCGGCAAGATGCGGATGCACTACATCCGTATCCTTCCGGATGACCGGGTCGTCGTGGAGCTCTCTCCGTACGACCTGACGCGTGGCCGGATCGTCTACCGGTACAAGTAGATCTTGCCGCCACCCCGCTTCGGCGTGGTGAGGGGCACTGACCCGGAGAACCTGACATCCCATGAAGGTCAAGCCGAGCGTCAAGAAGATCTGCGACAAGTGCAAGGTGATCCGCCGTCACGGCCGGGTCATGGTCATCTGCGACAACCTGCGCCACAAGCAGCGCCAGGGCTGACGCACGACCACCTGCATCTCGCAGCTTTTCGCGCGACGCACGTAAACGTACATACGCAGAGCCCGTCCAAGCTTCGGCTGACGACACCTCCGGCGGGGGCCGGGGACCCGGGCGTACCACCCCTTCCCACACGGGCGGGGTCGGCGTTCGGGAGTGGCACTGCGGAAGACCCCCGACTTAACAACTGGAGCCATTGAATGGCACGCGTTTCAGGTGTTGACATCCCGCGCGAAAAGCGCGTGGAGGTTGCCCTCACCTACGTCTTCGGTATCGGGCGCACCCGGTCCAAGGAGATCCTCGCCACCACCGGCGTGAACCCCAACACCCGCGTTCGTGACCTGGCCGAAGAGGACCTGGTCAAGATCCGCGAGTACGTGGACGCCAACCTCCGCACCGAGGGTGACCTTCGCCGCGAGATCCAGGGCGACATCCGCCGCAAGATCGAGATCGGCTGCTACCAGGGCATCCGGCACCGTCGCGGTCTGCCGGTCCACGGTCAGCGCACCAGCACGAACGCGCGTACCCGTAAGGGCCCGCGTCGCGCCATCGCCGGTAAGAAGAAGCCGGGCAAGAAGTAGTCCTCAGCGGACGCACTGCGGGTGTCCGGGCCACCGGACGTTCGCGGAAACCAGCGGTCTTCGCTGTAGGACCGATCACCTCCCCTCTCCATCTGGAGTCAAGACATGCCCCCCAAGGGTCGTCAGGGCGCAGCCAAGAAGGTGCGTCGCAAGGAAAAGAAGAACGTCGCTCACGGCCACGCGCACATCAAGAGCACGTTCAACAACACCATCGTCTCGATCACGGACCCCTCGGGCAACGTGATCTCCTGGGCCTCCGCCGGCCACGTCGGCTTCAAGGGCTCGCGCAAGTCCACCCCCTTCGCCGCGCAGATGGCCGCCGAGTCGGCCGCCCGCCGCGCGCAGGAGCACGGCATGCGCAAGGTCGACGTCTTCGTCAAGGGTCCCGGCTCCGGCCGTGAGACCGCGATCCGTTCCCTCCAGGCCACGGGCCTCGAGGTCGGTTCGATCCAGGACGTCACCCCGACGCCGCACAACGGCTGCCGTCCGCCGAAGCGTCGCCGCGTCTGATCCGTCACGGCCGGTGACGGCCGTGCGTCAGTAGCGTGGGTCCGGGCGGTATGTCCCTTCGGGGGCGTGCCGCCCGTACCCTTGTTTCATCTGTCGGGCATCAAATAGTGGGTGCCCACGACTGAAGGATCGCAACATGCTTATCGCTCAGCGTCCGTCGCTGACCGAAGAGGTCGTCGACGAGTTCCGCTCCCGGTTCGTGATCGAGCCGCTGGAGCCGGGCTTCGGTTACACCCTCGGCAACTCCCTGCGTCGTACCCTCCTCTCCTCGATCCCCGGTGCCGCTGTCACCAGCATCCGGATCGACGGTGTCCTGCACGAGTTCACCACCGTGCCGGGCGTCAAGGAGGACGTGACCGACCTCATCCTCAACATCAAGCAGCTGGTCGTCTCCTCGGAGCACGACGAGCCGGTCGTGATGTACCTGCGCAAGCAGGGTCCCGGCCTGGTCACCGCTGCTGACATCGCCCCGCCGGCCGGTGTCGAGGTCCACAACCCGGACCTGGTCCTGGCCACGCTCAACGGCAAGGGCAAGCTGGAGATGGAGCTGACCGTCGAGCGCGGTCGCGGCTACGTCTCCGCCGTCCAGAACAAGCAGGTGGGCCAGGAGATCGGCCGTATCCCGGTCGACTCCATCTACTCGCCGGTGCTCAAGGTCACGTACAAGGTCGAGGCGACCCGTGTCGAGCAGCGCACCGACTTCGACAAGCTGATCGTCGACGTCGAGACCAAGCAGGCCATGCGTCCCCGTGACGCCATGGCGTCGGCCGGTAAGACCCTGGTCGAGCTGTTCGGTCTGGCGCGCGAGCTCAACATCGACGCCGAGGGCATCGACATGGGCCCGTCCCCGACGGACGCCGCGCTCGCCGCCGATCTGGCGCTGCCGATCGAGGAGCTCGAGCTCACGGTCCGTTCGTACAACTGCCTCAAGCGCGAAGGCATCCACTCCGTGGGTGAGCTCGTGGCCCGCTCCGAGGCGGACCTGCTCGACATCCGCAACTTCGGTGCGAAGTCGATCGACGAGGTCAAGGCGAAGCTGGCCGGTATGGGCCTCGCGCTCAAGGACTCGCCTCCCGGCTTCGACCCGACCGCCGCCGCCGACGCCTTCGGCGCCGACGACGACGCGGACGCCGGTTTCGTGGAGACCGAGCAGTACTGAGTCGCATCCGGCGGGGTGCCCGGTTCTCCGGGTGCCCGTGCCGGGGCGCAGGCCTTGTCCTCGATCGCCGGACGGGCTTGATGTGGCTGATGGCCGGTGGAAGCCGGACGTCGGCCGCTGTGAAGTAAAGACTTCCGCGGGGCGGCCGCCTCGCGGGAACTGACACCGGTACCTGATACGGCCGGTGCAGCACACAAGGAGAAACACCATGCCGAAGCCCGCGAAGGGCGCCCGTCTGGGCGGCAGCGCTGCGCACGAGAAGCTTCTTCTCATCAACCTCGCGAAGTCGCTGTTCGAGCACGGCCGCATCACCACGACCGAGGCCAAGGCCCGCCGCCTGCGTCCGGTCGCCGAGCGTTTCATCACCAAGGCGAAGAAGGGCGACATCCACAACCGTCGCCTGGTGCTGCAGTCGATCACGGACAAGGGCATCGTGCACACGCTCTTCACCGAGATCGCCCCGCGGTACGAGAACCGCCCCGGTGGTTACACCCGCATCACCAAGATCGGCAACCGTCGTGGCGACAACGCCCCGATGGCCGTCATCGAGCTGGTCGAGGCGCTGACCGTGGCCCAGCAGGCCACCGGTGAGGCCGAGGCCGCGACGAAGCGCGCCGTCAAGGAAGACGCCCTCAAGAAGGACGAGGCTCCGGCCGAGACCGTCGAGGACGCCAAGCCGGCCGACGCCGCCGCTGAGGAGTCCAAGGACGCCTGAGCGTTCTGAGACCCAGGTACGGGCCCGCATCACCCTTCGGGGCGGTGCGGGCCCGTTCGGTTTTGAGAGGATCTGCGGGTGAGTGACGAGGCAGAGCCCGGATTCGTACGGGTACGGCTGGACCTTTCCTACGACGGGAAGGATTTCTCCGGCTGGGCGAAGCAGACCAGCAGGCGCACCGTGCAGGGCGAGATCGAGGACGCGCTGCGTACCGTGACGCGGTCGTCGGTGGAGTACGGCCTGACGGTGGCCGGGCGCACCGACGCGGGGGTGCACGCGCGCGGGCAGGTGGCGCACGTCGACCTGCCGGCCGAGGTGTGGGCGGAGCACGAGGAGAAGCTGCTGCGGCGGATGGCGGGGCGCCTGCCGCTGGATGTACGGATCTGGCGCGCGGCCGAGGCCCCGGCGGGGTTCAACGCGCGCTTCTCCGCGTTGTGGCGTCGGTACGCGTACCGGGTGGGGGACCGGCCGGGTGGTGTGGATCCGTTGCTGCGGGGCCATGTGCTGTGGCACGACCGGCCGCTCGACCTGGACGCGATGAACGAGGCCGCCGCCCTGATGGTGGGGGAGCACGACTTCGCCGCGTACTGCAAGAAGCGTGAGGGTGCCACGACCATCCGTACGCTGCAGAAGCTGCACTGGGTGCGGGACGCGGACTCCGGTGTGCTGACGGCGACCGTGCAGGCGGACGCGTTCTGCCACAACATGGTGCGGGCACTGATCGGTGCGGCGCTGTTCGTGGGGGACGGACGCCGGCCGGCCTCGTGGCCGGCCGAGGTGCTGGCGGCGAAGGTGCGGGACCCGGGGGTCCACGTGGTGCGGCCGCACGGGCTGACGCTGGAGGAAGTGGCCTATCCGGCGGACGCGCTGCTGGCGGCCAGGGCCGTGGAGGCCCGGAACGTCAGGACGCTGCCGGGGGCGGCGGGCTGCTGCTGACGGGCCTGCGGCGCAGCGCGCGGTTCAGCTTCGCCGCGAAGTACAGGGCGAGGGCGCTGGACACGGTGGAGCGGAACCAGCCGATGTCCGGCGTCCACCAGGCGTAGACCGCCGTCGCGGTGAAGAACAGCAGGGCCGCCGTGCGCAGTACCCACCAGCGGGCGGGGTGCGGTTCGTCCTGGGGCCGGGCCCCCGGGTGGACGCCTTCCTTCGTGGTCATGGTGTCCCGCATGCCCGCGAGGAAACCACGCCGGGCCAGCACCCGGGCGCCCGGCAGTCCCGTGAGGATCTCCTGCTCGCCGCCGTACCCCGGGGGCAGCGGTGGGAGGCCCAGCGCCGCCACGAGCTCGCTCTGGTGGCGCGCGGGGTCGCCGGCTGCCCGCAGGACGTGGGCCAGGGGACGCGGGTCGGTGATCCCGTAGACACGGGCGAGGGCGGCTGCCGTCGCGGTCGCCTCGGCGTGGTCGGTTGCCGGGGCGGCGGTCTCCCAGGAGTGATGCGCCACCTTCTTGCCCCGGTGCAGCAGGGTGAAGCTGCTGCGTTCCGGGGTGCGGTGCAGGACCAGGGCCGGCCAGTCCTCGGCGGTGGTGAAGTTGTCGGCCGCCGAGGTCAGCGGGTCCTCGGGGAGCAGGGCCGCGCGCCTGCCGCGTACCGGGTCAGGGACGATCTCGACGTACGTGTGACGGTTGCCGGCCGGGGCCGTCCGCAGGCTGTGTCCGCAGATCAGGGCTGCCTGGGCCACCTCGGTGGGGCCGGTGGAGGCGATGGCGACCGACCGGGGTGCCAGTTCGCGCTCCCAGTCGGCCGCGCCGGTCGCCGGGGGCGCGGGGGACGGGCGGAAGAAGGGGACCTTCATCGCCAGCTCGACGCGGGTGTCGGAGCGGGCCTCCAGGAATTCGGCACGGGCCTCGCCGAAATAGGTCCACGGGAAGGTCGTGGCGTGCACACCGATGCTGCGGAACGCGGTGAGGGCCTCCTCGTAGCGGTTCATCGACCACAGGACGAGGGCCAGGTGGTTGCGGAAGTTCGCGGCCTCCCGGTCCCCCGGGGCGTAGCTGTCCGACAGTGCCTGCGCGCGGGTCACCGCCGCCTCGGCGCGGAGGGTGTGGTCGGGGTCGGAGGCCTTCTCGTCGGCTATCAGGTACTCCACGACCGCCTGGAGGGGCAGGGCGTGGAGCCGGGAGCCGGGAGGTGCCTGGTCGGCCGCGCGCTCCGCGAAGGCGAACATCTCCTCGTGCGAGCCGTACCACTTGTCGCAGAGGTACTGGAGCGCCTGGACGTGGCAGCCCTCGTGGTGCGGGTCGCGTGCGCAGGCCTCGGCCAGATAGGTGTCGAAGACCTCGCGTGGGGCCTGGATGCCACGGGCCTGTGTCAGCGCGATGCGCCACGGGACCGGGTCGTACGGGTTGAGCTCGGCGGCGGCGGAGACCACCGGAACCGCGTCCCGCAGCACCGCGTGGAACGCCCGGAACTGGTCGGCCTCGACGTGCCTGGCCCTGGCGCCGGTCCGTATCTGCCAGGCCTGGCAGATGTACAGGTCGGCCTTGACCAGCACGGCGTCGGGGTCCTCCGGGGACTCCTCCAGCCAGCTGTCCAGCCAGCCGGGGTGATGCAGCGACGCCCGCGCGAGGCGGGAGACGCAGGCGTCCCTGCGCTCCCACTGGGAGTGCTCCCGGGTGGCGGCGAGCAGTTCCGCGGCCGGGATGTGGTCCCCTGCGGCCGCGGCGGCGAGGGCCACCCGCAGCGAGGGGTCGGGAGCGTCGAGGACCACTGCTTCGTCCGGTGGCAGGTCGGCGCCTATCGCGTCGCTGTGGCGCAGGACGCGCGGGATGGTGAAGAGGGTGGTCAGACGCACGACGGCGGGTCCTCGTTCGAGGGGAGGGACGGGGCTGGTGCGTGGGGGGAGAGCTCGGCGCGGCGGAGCGCCGGCCGTCAGGTGGCCGGGAGCCCCGCGGCCGCCGACGCCTGTACCTCGCCGCGGTGGCGGATCTGGCGGAAGGTGAACTCGGTCAGGTCGTCACCGACCGTGTACACGTCCTTGGACTCCGTGGTCACGTTCTTGCCGCTGGTGTAGCCGCCGACCGTGAAATAGGCGTAGCGGCCGTACGAGTTGGCGGTGCGACGGCAGACGGACCCGGCGCGGCAGAAGGTGGGGACTCCCGATCCGCTGAGTGAGGCGAGTCCGCCGGACGCCTGCTGGGCGGCCTTCTTCGCCTCGGCCTCGGTGCCGAAGACGGCCAGTCCCACGGTGAACGCGATGCCGTCCTTGCTGTACGTGGCGCGGATGACCTGGTCGCAGCCGTTGTTGTCGAGGATCTGGCCGAGGGCGCCCTGGGTCGTCGTGGCGCAGTTCGCCGTGCGGGCGGTGGCGCCCTTGGCGTAGACGCGGTCGCCCATGGTCAGTTTCCTGCCGGGGAAGAAGGCGTCCACGGTGACCGGGGCCTTGTCCTTCTTCTCGTCGGCTATGTAGTCCTTCGGGTCCGGCGGGGGCGGCGGTGCCACCGAGGAGAAGGAGGGGTCCGGTGCCGAGCTCTCCGAGGGCAGGTCGGCAGGGGCCGGCAGCTCACTCGCGTTCTTGTCCGATCCGGAGGCGCCGCCCCCGTCGGTCGTGATGACGGCCGTGGCGACGATCGCGCCCACGACGGCGGTGGCCAGTGCCCCGCCGCCGATCATCAGCCACTTCTTGCGCCTGCCGCGTGCGGCTGACGCGTCGGCCAGTGCCGCCCAGTCCGGAGTCCGGCTCTCTCCCGGCCCCCAGGAGGGCCCCCCTTGCCCAAAGCTCATGCGGCGAATCCTAGACCGACCGTAATCCGGTTGGGCCAACGGTTCGCCTGCCGTGACAATGCTGTGCATGGGACATCTTGAAGCGGGCCACCTGGAGTACTACCTACCGGACGGGCGGGTGCTGCTCGGCGACGCTTCGTTCAGGGTGGCCGACGGCGCAGTCGTGGCCCTCGTCGGAGCCAACGGGGCCGGCAAGACGACACTCCTGAAGCTGCTGGCGGGGGAGCTCCAGCCGCACGGCGGCTCGGTCTCGGTGAGCGGCGGGCTCGGCGTGATGGCCCAGTTCGTGGGCTCCGTACGGGACGAGCGGACCGTCCGTGACCTGCTGGTGTCCGTCGCGCAGCCCCGGATCAGGGAGGCGGCGCGGGCCGTCGACGCGGCCGAGGAACGCATCCTCACCGTGGACGACGAGGCCGCGCAGATGGCGTACGCGCAGGCGCTCAGCGACTGGGCCGAGGCGCGGGGCTACGAGGCCGAGACGCTGTGGGACATCTGCACCATGGCGGCGCTCGGCGTCCCGTACGAGAAGGCGCAGTGGCGCGAGGTGCGCACCCTCAGCGGGGGCGAGCAGAAGCGGCTGGTCCTGGAGGCACTGCTCAGGGGCCCGGACGAGGTGCTGCTCCTGGACGAGCCGGACAACTATCTGGACGTCCCCGGCAAGCGGTGGCTGGAGGAGAAGCTCAAGGAGACCCGCAAGACGGTGCTCTTCGTCTCCCACGACAGGGAGCTGCTCTCGCGGGCCGCCGAGAAGATCGTGAGTGTGGAGCCCAGCCCGGCCGGCTCCGACGTCTGGGTGCACGGCGGCGGATTCGGTACGTACCACCAGGCCCGCAAGGAGCGGTTCGCGCGCTTCGAGGAGCTCCTGCGGCGCTGGGAGGAGGAGCACGCCCGGCTGAAGGCGCTGGTCCTGCGCATGCGGCAGCAGGCGGCGAACAGCCCCGACATGGCGAACCGGTACCACGCCATGCAGACCCGCTTCAAGAAGTTCGAGGAGGCGGGGCCGCCGCCGGAGCCGCCCCGTGAGCAGGACATCAGGATGCGGCTGCGCGGCGGGCGCACCGGGGTGCGGGCGGTGACGTGCACAGGCCTGGAGCTGACCGGTCTGATGAAGCCGTTCGACCTGGAGATCTACTACGGGGAGCGGGTCGCCGTGCTCGGCTCCAACGGGTCGGGGAAGTCACACTTCCTGCGGCTGCTGGCGGGAGAGCCCGTCGAGCACACCGGTGAGTGGAAGCTCGGGGCGAGGGTCGTGCCCGGCCACTTCGCGCAGACACACGCCCATCCCGAGCTGCTGGGCAAGACGCTCGTCGAGATCCTGTGGACGGAGCACGCCAGGGACCGCGGGGGCGCCATGTCGGTGCTGCGGCGCTACGAGCTGGAGCGCCAGGGCGACCAGGCCTTCGAGCGGCTGTCCGGCGGGCAGCAGGCGCGGTTCCAGATCCTGCTGCTCGAACTGGCCGGCACGACCGCGCTGCTGCTGGACGAGCCGACGGACAACCTGGACCTGGAATCGGCGGAGGCCCTGCAGGACGGGCTGGAGGTCTACGACGGGACGGTCATGGCCGTCACGCACGACCGCTGGTTCGCGAAGTCCTTCGACCGCTACCTGGTCTTCGGCTCCGACGGGGTGGTGCGGGAGTCCACGGAGCCCGTCTGGGACGAGCGCAGGGTCCAGCGGCAGCGGTAGGGGCGACGCGTTTTGACCCGTCCGGGGCGGGCCGGGTACTGTCAGGGGTTGTTACGTATTGGCTTCGTCGTTCTCATGCGAAGGGCCCTTACGTAGGTTCCCTGGAGCAGTTACCAGTGGCTCGCATACGGGCAGCGTTCCCGGCATTTGTGGGCCCCAGCTGCATGGTCGCTTCAGAGGTGCCATGTGTCTGGACCTCATCCACTGAAGAAGCGAAGGCTACGAAGTGCGTACGTACAGCCCCAAGCCCGGCGATGTCACTCGCCAGTGGCACATCATCGACGCCGAGGACATCGTCCTGGGCCGTCTGGCCACCACGGCTGCGAACCTCCTCCGAGGCAAGCACAAGGCGATCTACGCCCCCCACATGGACATGGGCGACTTCGTCATCATCATCAACGCCGAGAAGGTTCACCTCTCCGGCAACAAGAAGACCCAGAAGATGGCGTACCGCCACTCCGGCTTCCCGGGCGGTCTCCGCTCCGTGCGTTACGACGAGCTGCTCTCGAAGAACCCCGAGAAGGCCGTCGAGAAGGCCATCAAGGGCATGATCCCCAAGAACACCCTGGGTCGCCAGATGATCTCGAAGCTCAAGGTCTACGCGGGCGACCAGCACCCGCACGCTGCGCAGCAGCCGGTCCCGTACGAGATCACCCAGGTCGCGCAGTAGTTCCGGCCTCCCCCCAAAGACGTAAAGAAAGATCTGAGGAGAATCGTGGCCGAGACCACTGTTGAGACGCCCGTCGAGGGCACCGAGGGCGAAGAGACCTTCGCCGAGGTGACCACCTTCGAGTCGGAGGTCCCCGTCGAGGGTGAGTACACCTCCGAGTCGCTCGCAGGCCGCTTCGGCGACCCGCAGCCCGCGGCCGGCCTTGGCCGTCGCAAGAACGCCATCGCCCGCGTCCGGATCGTTCCGGGCACCGGCAAGTGGAAGATCAACGGTCGCACCCTTGAGGACTACTTCCCCAACAAGGTGCACCAGCAGGAAGTCAACGAGCCCTTCAAGGTGCTCGAGCTCGACGGCCGCTACGACGTCATCGCCCGCATCTCGGGTGGCGGCGTCTCCGGTCAGGCCGGCGCCCTGCGCCTCGGCGTGGCCCGCGCGCTGAACGAGGCGGACGTGGACAACAACCGCGCCGCGCTCAAGAAGGCCGGCTTCCTCTCCCGCGACGACCGTGCGGTCGAGCGCAAGAAGGCCGGTCTCAAGAAGGCCCGTAAGGCCCCGCAGTACAGCAAGCGCTAAATATCGCCTGCTCGTCCGCTTTACACGTTCGCCCCGGCGGCACACACCGTGCTGCTGGGGCGTTCGTTTATCAGCCCTCGCGGGCGTATAACGGCTTAAGACGTTTGCACGTTTATAGGGTCGGCAGCCTCGGGCGCGCCCTTCTTTGCTGTGCCTTGCCTCGCTTTGCCCTGTTTTGTTTACTTTGGTTTTGTGGTTTCGGAGCACTTTCGGAGGACACCAGTGGGACGACTCTTCGGCACGGACGGCGTGCGCGGTGTCGCCAATGCGGACCTGACGGCCGAGCTCGCGCTCGGGCTCTCGGTCGCGGCGGCGCACGTACTGGCCGAGGCGGGCACCTTCGAGGGCCATCGGCCGACCGCTGTGGTGGGCCGCGATCCCCGCGCTTCCGGAGAGTTCCTGGAGGCCGCCGTGGTGGCGGGCCTGGCCAGCGCAGGCGTCGACGTGCTGCGGGTCGGGGTGCTGCCCACCCCGGCCGTCGCCTACCTCACCGGCTCGCTCGGCGCCGACATCGGTGTCATGCTCTCCGCCAGCCACAACGCCATGCCGGACAACGGCATCAAGTTCTTCGCCCGCGGCGGTCACAAGCTCGCCGACGAGCTGGAGGACCGCATCGAGACGGTCTACGAGCAGCACCGCACCGGCGAGCCCTGGGCCCGTCCGACGGGCGCCGGCGTGGGCCGGGTCACCGACTACACGGAGGGCTTCGACCGTTACGTCGCCCACCTCATCGGTGTCCTCCCGAACCGGCTCGACGGACTGAAGGTCGTCCTCGACGAGGCACACGGTGCCGCCGCCCGCGTCTCGCCCGAGGCGTTCGCCCGGGCCGGGGCCGAGGTCGTCACCATCGGTGCCGAACCGGACGGCCTGAACATCAACGACGGCTGCGGCTCCACCCACCTGGAGCTGCTGCGTGCCGCCGTCGTCGAGCACGGCGCCGACCTCGGCATCGCGCACGACGGCGACGCGGACCGCTGCCTGGCCGTGGACGCGGCCGGCGAGGAGATCGACGGCGACCAGATCCTGGCCGTGCTCGCCCTCGCCATGCGCGAGGCCGGCCACCTGCGCAAGGACACCGTCGTCGGCACGGTCATGTCGAACCTCGGCTTCAAGATGGCGATGGAGCGCGAGGGCATCAAGCTCGTCCAGACCGCCGTCGGTGACCGCTACGTCCTGGAGTCGATGAAGGCCGAAGGCTTCGCGCTGGGCGGCGAGCAGTCCGGGCACGTCATCGTCCTGGACCACGCCACCACGGGTGACGGCACACTCACCGGGCTGATGCTCGCGGCCCGGGTCGCCGCGACCGGACGTACGCTCGCCGACCTCGCGGGAGTGATGCAGCGCCTCCCGCAGGTCCTCATCAACGTGCCGGACGTCGACAAGTCCCGCGTGGACACCTCGCCCGAGCTGGCCGCCGCGGTGACCCTGGCCGAGCGCGAGCTGGGTGACACCGGGCGAGTGCTCCTGCGCAAGTCCGGCACCGAGCCGCTCGTACGGGTCATGGTCGAGGCCGCAGACCTCGAACAGGCGCGCGCCACGGCCGGCCAGCTGGCCGACGTGGTCAAGTCCGCGCTCGGCTGACGCGCCCTCGACTCGCGTACACGCCCTCGACTCCCGGACGCGCCTTCGGCTCCGGGACGGGCTCTCACCTCCCGGACGGGCCCGGCCTCACGGCTGGGCCCGTCCGGTTTCCGCCTCCCGGCGGTCGTGCTCCAGCTCGCGGATGATGCGGGTCAGATCGGCCGGGGCGGCGGCGAGGCGGACAGGTTCGCCCCCGTCGTCGAGTTCGGCGATGTGCCAGCTCCGGTGGACGGTGTCGCCGTCACTGCCCCTGACATGCCGTACGTTCGTGACGGTGAGCCGATCCACCGGGATCCGTCTCGCCGCGAAACGGCCCGGGCCGGGGTGCGGTGTCACCGCCGGCGGACCGTCCCCCAGAACGATGTGGGTGCCGAAGCCGTTCGGGTTGTATTCGGTGTGTTCGAGGAAGCGGGCGGCCAGGAACCGGTCCGCCTTCCCAACCGAGACCTCTCCATCGGTCGCCGCCGGGACCCCGGGAGTACGTACGCGGGTGGCGTGCCAGGCCCACGTGGACATCCCCAGCGTGGCCACCGCGCCCGAGCACGCCCACACCAGGGACACCGGAGAGCCGAGCAGGTCCGTCGGGTGGAGGTAGCAGAGCGGCAGCAGCCACACCGCCGTACCGACGAGCGCGCCCGCGAACGGCAGGGACGAGGGGAGCACCTCGTCGTCCCGCAGCCGGCGCCCGCGCCGGCGCAGCAGCAGCCGGGCGCCGGGGTAGCCCGCGGCGAGGGCGCATCCCGCCGCGACGACGGCCACGTCTCCCGCGCCGGTGAAGTGTGCCCGCCACACATGGTGTTCCCCGGTGACCTCCCTCACCTGGCCCCGCCACACGGTCAGTTCGACACGGTCCCCGGCGTGGAACCCCCGAGCGCCCTCCTTCGAGACCCTGAGGCGCTCCAGGGGGCGGCCGTCGGCGAAGTACAGCCAGCTGCTCTGCTTCCCCCGGCCGACCTCCGTGCCCGAGATCGCCGCGCCCCGGGTGCTCAGGCACTCCCCGCGCTCCGTGGCAGGAGTGCCGGCGGTGCAGGGGACGGCCGACGTCCACGCCTGTTCCTTCGACGCGAAGACCGGCACGACATACGCGGCCAGGCCGGCGCCGGCGAGCAGCAGCACGAACAGGACCGACGACAGGGCCGCGCCCCGCCCGGCGCTGCGGCGAGAGATGACCAGGACATGGCTCGACTCCGGGTCTCCGTGACGGCGGTGCAGCGCGCGGAGCGCGTCCAGCTTGGCGTCGAAAGCCGGGCGGTCGTCGATGGACCCGCTGAACGGCAGGGGAAGCCGCCGGGTGCGTCCGTCGCGCAGCAGCACGCTGACACGGTGGATGTCCTGGTTCCGCCCGTACTGGACGTACGTGCGGAGGTCGGCGATGCCGGACCACGGCACGTTCCGGCGGCGCAGCAGCGTCCGGGAGCGCAGGCCGTAGGCGTCCGCGCTCACCCGGGCGGTCGCCGCGTACAGGCAGACGAGGCCCAGCAGCGCGAGCAGCAGGCCACCGGCCACCCACAGGTCCAGGAGCCCGCCCAGGTACACCGCGCGCACCGCGGCCAGGACGGCCCCGGCAGCCCCGAGCCCGACGAAGTACCACAGGGCGCTTCTCCTGAGGGGGCGGCAGATCACTTCCCGGGCATCGTTCATGCCCCGGATCGTGTCATCGGCGGTGCCGGTCCCGCTTGTGCGGTGTACGGCAGTTTCAGCATCAGGGAGATTGCCGGGCCGTCACACACCTCGGACGTGACATCGCCGGGCCGTCACACCTCGGACGTGACATCGCCGGGCCGTCACACCTCGGACGTGACATCGCCGGGCCGTCACACCTCGGACCGGGCCCCCCGGTTCACCTGGGAGCGTCCGCCGCCCGTCGGTTCGCCGGAGCCGTCCGGCGCCTGACGTTCCACAGAGCCTTCTGAATCAGGAGCGTCAGCGTCCCCGCCAGGACGATGCCGGCCAGGTTGGCCAGCAGCTGCGCCGACGACCCCCAGGTCTGCTCCAGGTCCTGGTAGCTGAAGGCGACCGCGGCGTTGGCGGCCGCGGGCACCGTGGTCACCGAGATCGCCACGCCGATCAGCGCCCCCGACTTCGCCGACGTCAGCGAGAGCGTCCCCGCGATGCCCGCCAGGAGCGCCACCACGAACGACATCCAGTCCGGGTGCCAGATGAAGCCGGTATTGGGCCGCTCCGCCGAGACCATGTCGGCGGTGAACAGCCCGAACGCGTCCATCAGCCAGGCGAAGCCCGCCGTGAGCACCATGGCCACGGCGAAGCCGCCCACCAGTGCCCACAGCGAACGGGCGACCAGCCGGGGCTCGCGCTGCACCAGCGCCGTCGAGATCCCGGCCAGCGGGCCGAACTCCGGGCCCACCGCCATGGCGCCCACGATCAGGACCGCGTTGTCCAGCATCACCCCGCACGCGGCGAGCATCGTCGCGATGGCGAGGAAGGCCACATAGGTGACGCTGAAGGTGGACTCCTCGTGGGTCACCTCGCTCAGCTCTTCCCAGAGTACGGCGTCCGCGCCCTCACCCGGCGCCGCCCGCTCGGCCTCGTCGGCGTGCTCGGAGAGCGTGAGATCCATGTTCTCGGCGGTGATCGAGCCGGAACTGTCGATGCCCATCTCCCGCAGCGCACCGATCAGTTCGTCGCCCGCCTCGCGCGCCACGTCGCACAGGACCACATCGCCGACCGGGCTCCGGGCCGCACCCGCGAGCACCACCAGATGCGCGGTGCCCACGGTCCGCCCGATCAGCCCGACCACCTCGTCGGTGCGGTCGGCGGGCACGATGAGGCGCAGATGCAGCACTGTGCACCCTTTCCGGAGTCAGAGCTTGCGCAGTGACAGACGCTGGACCTTGTGGTCCGGCCCCTTGCGCAGCACCAGAGTGGCACGGCCGCGCGTCGGCGCCACGTTCTCCAGAAGATTGGGCTTGTTGATGGTCCGCCACATGGTGCGCGCGTAGTCCAGCGCCTCCTCCTCGGAGACCTGTGTGTACTTGCGGAAGTACGAGAACGGGTTCTGGAACGCCGTCTCACGCAGCCTGCGGAAGCGGTGGAGGTACCAGGTCTCGATGTCCTCGGCGCGGGCGTCGACGTAGACGCTGAAGTCGAAGTAGTCCGCGAGCCCGACCCTGGTCCGGCCGTCCTTGCCGGGCAGCGCGGGCTGCAGCACGTTCAGTCCCTCGACGATCAGGATGTCGGGGCGGCGCACGGTGAGCCGCTCGCCCGGCACGATGTCGTAGATCAGGTGCGAGTAGACGGGAGCCGTCACCTCGTCCTTGCCGGCCTTGATGTCGGCGACGAACCGGGTCAGCGCCCGCCGGTCGTACGACTCGGGGAACCCCTTGCGGGACATCAGGCCCCGCGACTGGAGCTCCTTCATCGGCAGCAGGAACCCGTCGGTCGTGACCAGCTCCACCCGGGGGTGCTCCGGCCAGCGCGCCAGCAGCGCCTGAAGGATGCGGGCAGTGGTGGACTTGCCCACGGCGACGCTTCCGGCGACCCCTATGACGAACGGGGTGCCGCGCTGTTCGCCGTGTCCGTTGCCCGCGTCACCCAGGAAGGTGTTCAGGGCGCCGCGCAGGCCGGAGGTGGCCTGGACGTAGAGGTTGAGCAGCCGGGACAGCGGCAGGTAGACGTCCCGGACCTCGTCGAGGTCGATGACGTCGCCGAGCCCTCTCAGCTTCTCGACCTCCTCGGCGGTCAGCGGCAGCGGGGTCTTGTCACGCAGGGCGCTCCACTCCGCCCGGGTCAGGTCGACGTAGGGCGTCGGCGCGTGCTCGGTGCGTCGGGGGCTCCGTGCGGGCGAGGTGATCACGTACTCATTGTTGCGGGAGTTTTAACGGAGTGGGGGGTGGGGTCGGTCACGTGGGGCACGCGGGCAGCGCCGCACGTGTCCGACCCCACGTGTTCTGTGCACGGCCTGGCCATGTCCCGTATCCACATACGGCGCGAGCGCCACCGCCCTGCTGCCTGCCGATCACCTCGTCGGCACCGGCCGCAGCCCTGTCGCACTCCGCGTGGCCGCCGTCCGCGCCCTGACCGGCGAGAGGGCTGCCGGCAGTGGCTGCCGACCACGCCGTTCACGCGAACCTGACGCATCGCGCAACCTTTGGCAGCCCTTCAGGGTCCAACAGCGGAAACGATCACTCTCGGCGGCGCCCCTGGTGCCGTCGCAGGGACTGGCCTCCGTACAACCTGGGAGTCGACATGAGATCCGCCACCGGCCGAAGGCGACAGCTGGGCGCGTACGCGCTCGTCGCTGCAACGGCGCTGAGTGCCACCGTGCTCGGCACCACGCCGGCCTCCGCCGCGAGCGACACGCTGTGGGTCCAGTCCCCGGAGGGGGTGACACTGGCCGTTGAGCCGGGCTCGTACCAGGAAATCTCGTTCGGCATCTATCACGACAACGGCGATTACCACGTCGCCAACGGCGTGCTCACCCTCGACCTGTCGGAGCTGGCGGGCGTGGCCGAGGTTTCGGTGCCGGACAACTGCTTCCTGGCCGCGTCCGACACCAGAGCCGTGTGCGACGTCTACGAGGTGGGCGACATCGGCGGCACCTACGACGGGCCCCAGTTCACCTTCGGGCTCCGGACCGTGGAGGGTGCCCCGGCCGGTGCGGAGCTGAGCATCGGCCACCATGCACAGGCGGAGACCGACGGCCCGGACGGTGTGCTGAACACCTACTGGGGCAGCACGCCGGTGAAGGTCGAGTCCGTGCCTTCGCCACCCTCACCGGACCTGAGCCTGACCGAGCCGGTGCTCGTGGACCCGGTCGCCCCCGGCACCCTCGTGACCGTACCCGTAACGGTCACCAACAACGGCGACGCGGCAGCGGAGGGTGTCCGTCTCCAGGTATGGAACACCTACGGCCTGGAGTTCGCCGCCGCCTACCCGGAACATCCGGACTGCGCCTGGAGCCCGCCTGCCCTGGACACCGAGGACATGCCGGGCGGTTTCCTGGACTGCACGTTCGACACCGTCGTGGAGCCGGGCGCAGCCGTCACCCTGCCGGAGCCACTGCGCCTCACCGCGGCGCCCCACGCCCTGCTCGAACGGCTCGATGTCAGGATCCAGCCACTCGACGGCACGCAGGACCAGAACACCGAGGACAACATCATCAGCGTGCCGGTCACCGTGGAGAACACGGCCGACTTCGCCGTCCAGGGCGACGTGGTCACCGGCGCGGCGGGGGAGACCGTCACTGCCACCATCGGGTTCCGTAACCACGGCCCCGCCTGGTTCGCCAACATCGGCAACGGTGACGCGGTCGCCACGGTCACCCTGACGGTGCCCGAGGGCGCAACGGTCGTCTCGGCGCCGGAGAACTGCTGGGCGTGGGGATCCTCCGCGTACCGGTGCGAACTCCGGAACTGGGCCGCCCCCACGGACCGGACCCAGCTCCCCTTCGAGCTGCACGTCGACCGGGTGGTCCCGAACGCCACCGGTGCCGTCACGCTCCAGGCCTCCGAATGGCAGACCCCCTACGACCCGAACCCGCACAACGCCCACGCCGAACTGGTGCTCAACGGGGTCGAGCAGACGTCGTAGCGGATGCCGCCCAGGGCGGACGGGGTGACGGTGACGATCACCCCGCCGGGTGCTTGCATCCGCCCAGTCGGTAACCTGCCCCGCCGCCTGTGGCCGGTGACAGCCGGTCAGCCGGTGGGGTCCCATTCCTGCATGACCCATGAGGTGCACATTGAAGACAAGTGGCAGAACCGGCGCTGCGGGCGTAGTCATCGGGGCACTCGCCCTCTCGGCGTTCGCGGCTCCCGCGGCACAGGCCGCGGACACCGGGATCAAGGTTTCCCGGGTCGTGGTCAACGGAGGCAAGTCCATCATCGTGGGCACCTCCGACGTGAAGGAACCGTCTCTCACCTTCCGGGTCACCCTTCCCCCTGGCTACACCACGGCCGACTGGTTCGGGTGGAGTGCGAGCCCGTTCCTCTACCACGGCACCACCGCGGCCAAGGGTGCGGTGAGCGGGGGTCTCCGCTCGGGCTACACCTGTTACGAGACGAGCCTTCAGATCGCGGACTGCGAGGGAAGCCTGTACATCGATCCGCGCTACGACCTCGACTCGAACAACGACGCCACCACCTGGAAGATCGGCGTCCTGACGCAGCTCTGGAAGCCCAGCGGCGGGCTCAAGGCGGAGCAGGCCATCACCGTCCCCGGCGCCGTGAAGGTCAAGCGCTGGGCCAAGGCCACGGTCAACGCCTCGCCCGAGCCGGTGACGAAGGGCAAGGCGATCACCGTCACCGGCAGCCTCAAGCGGGCGGACTGGGTGAAGCACACGTACACCGGATACGCCGGCAAGACGGTCAGCCTGCAGTTCCGTAAGAAGGGCAGCTCCGTCTACTCCACCGTCAAGACGGCCACGTCGTCGAGCACGGGCGCGCTGAAGACCACCGTCAAGGCATCTGTCGACGGCTACTGGCGCTGGACGTTCGGAGGTTCGTCCACCTCGGGCACCGCCACCGCCGCCGGCGACTACGTCGACGTGCGCTGAGCATGGCCGTGCCGGCGTCCCGCCGCCTGGGGGCGGGGCGACGGCACGGCAGCTGGGCTCCGGACCTCACACCCCGCCCGGACGCCCGCCGAGCCGGGCCCGGAGCGCCAGGGCCGTCCGGTCCGCCTGCTCCGCAGTCACCCGCTCGGACTCCGGGGCCCGGAGCAGCCCGAAGATCCCCGGCCCGCGTCGCTCCTGCGGCAGGTCCGCCGTGCGCGGCACGATGTGGAAGTGCACGTGGGCGAAGCCCTCGGCCTCGGCGAACTGCACGACGTAGGTCTTGTCGCAGCCGGTCACCTCACGGAGCGCCCGGGAGAGGCCGACCTGCCATGACCCGAGTGAGGAGGCCTCGGCGTCCGTGAGGTCGTGGACGGCCGTGACATGGCGACGGGGCAGCAGCACCAGCCAGCCCGGGACCGCCGTGTCGAAGGCGTGGGCCACCCTCCAGTACCGGTCGTGGACCACGCGCTCCCGGGGCGGGAGCGTGTCGAACTGTGCTTCCTTGTCGCACGCATAACACTCGGGTGGCGTCATGGTCCGAGAGCGTAGACCGCCCCGCCGGGACCGCGCCGGTCTTCGCGGTCAGCCCCTCCGCCGTCCGAGGGCGGTCAGCCCCTCCGCCGTCCGAAGAGTGCGCCCAGCCGGGAGGAGGCCGTGCGGCGTACCCTGCTGCGGCCTTCCGGGCGGGGGATGTCGTCCGGGTCGCGGGGCGGCATGCGGATGACCGCGGCGGGCGGTACGGCGGCGTCGATGACGGCTGTGCGGTCCGGGGTGAGGCCCTTGTAGAGGGTGGGCTCCACTCTGATCAGGAAGCCGTCCAGGCCGGTGAGGTGCCGGCCGCCGTCGGGGTGGACGAGGAGGGCGGCGCAGGCGTCGTAGCGGATGACGACGTGGCCTGCGGGTGTGGTCAGGGACACCGCGTCGGTGCCCACGGTCAGCACGGTGGAGCCGTCCTCCAGGGAGCGGTGCCGGGTGCCCGAGGCCGTCGGGGTGGCCGGCGACCACTGCGGCGCCGCCGTGAAACCCGCCCACTCCGCGCCCCGGCCGGGGACCTGGAGCAGGGCCGTGGAGTGCAGTTCGCGGGCGGCCTCGCGCAGGTCGTCGAGGGTGACTGCGGCGAGTTCGGCCCGGTGTTCGGCCTCGGTGAGGTGGGGGTGCCCAGTCAGCAGGTCCAGTGCGAGCGAGGGCAGTTGGGTGGCCGCGACGTCCGGGGTGTCGTACTGCTTGAGGATCCTGGTCCGTGCCGAGTCGAGTTCCGACTGTTCGACGGAGCCGGCGCGCAGCCGGGCCACGACGTCGACGAAGCCGCCGACCACCGCGTCCTGCTTCTGCGGGAGCGCGTCGGCGAACGCCGTGACCGTCGCGAAGTCGTTGTCGCGTGGGCTGTAGTGGGCGTCCGCGGTGTAGGAGTAACCGCCCTTCTGCCGCAGGTCCGTGAAGAGCGCGCGGCTGAGCACCTCGGTGAGGAGGGAGGCGGCCGTCGAGCGCCGGACGACGCCGTCCATGACCACACCACCGCTGCCGCCGGCGATGTACGCCGGGGTGACGGGAAGGGCCGAGGTCGGGGCGGGCAGGGGGTACGGAGTGCCCGCCGGGAGGGTGAGGTCCAGGCCTTCGGGCACGGTGTCGCTGGTGATCCACAGGACCGCGTTGTCACGGGTGAACCGGGTGCGCGCCCAGTCGCGTACGTCGTCGGCCGTCAGATGCCAGGTGCCGTGCTCGCCGTAGCTGCTGAGCCCGTGACCCTGGGCGCCGTAGCGCCACAGGGGCAGCTGGTGGCCGGGGCGTCGGCTGCGGCCCGCCGCCTCGGTGCGCAGGATCTCGCGCTCGGTCTCCAGCCGCTCCAGCGGCAGGTCACGCAGGGCCGCGCAGACGCCGTTGAGGTAGGCGACGACCTCAACGGGCGTGCCGGTGGCGTGGAAGAGGGTGTACGTGGCGGCGGTGGCGCCGTTGTAGTGCAGGTCGGACAGGCCGTGACGGTGCAGGGCGAGGTGTTCGACGAGGTGCGTGATGCCCGTGGTGGCGAGCGTCTCGTCGGCGACGCCGACCCGGAAGAAGAGGCCTGCCGTCACCGGCCCGGAGGAGGCGGCGTGCACGGTGCGGATGCCGTCGACCTCGGTCCGGTGGATGTGGGCCGTGGTGGTGGGGCCGGACCCCTGGGTTTCCTGGGACATCGGTTCAGCCCTTCGCCAGCGCGGTTCTGCGGTGCTTGAGGAATTGGACCTCTTTGTCGCCGACGTGTTCCCACGGCGAAGCGGTGGCCTTGTTGCCGAGGGTGCGGAAGAACGGCGCGGCCTCGCGGTGGTGGCCGCCCAGGCAGAGCGCCCCCGCGAACGTGTTGTGGTCGCCGATCCAGTCGAAGCCGGGCCGGTAGTCCGGATGCTGTACGGACCGGGCGGCGGCGGCCAGGATCTCGTCCCGGACCCGCCCCGAGCGCAGGTAATCGCTGTGGCCCTCGTCGGAGTCGTCCAGCCAGCGTTCCAGGTGCACCTCGGCGACGAGCCGGCCCGCATGACTGCCGGGAGGAGCCGACTCCAGGCAGGCGTGGACGAACGCGTGGGCTTCCTCCCAGCTCCCGCCCCACTTGGGGCACAACCGCTGGAGCAGCGAGGACTGCCCGGCGATGTGGTGCGGATGGTGCTCGGCCAGCCGCTCGTGACGCCGCCGCACCTCGCTCAGCCCGAGTCCGAGCCCCCGCGCGGTGGTCAGCCGGGCCGCCCAGGCCATCGCGTAGGTGGGGTGCTCGGCGCATACGTCGATGAGCAGCTGCTCCGCGCGCCGCAGCCACGCGTGGAACTGCTGGAACTGCTCGGCCGAGACGTGTTCGGCGGTGTACGCACTGCGGATGTCCCAGCCGATGACGATGTAGCGCCGGGCGAGCAGGGTACGGGCGAGTGCCGAGCGCGGCTGCGCGGCCACCGCCCTCTCCAGGAACCGCTGGGAGGTGCTCATCCGGTCGACGACCCCGGCTGCGACCGCGCGGTCGTCCTCGTGGTCGAGGAAGTCGAAGTACGCCTCGACGGTCCCCCAGTCGTCGTCGCGCAGGGCCGCCCGCAGATCGGCCAGGGAGGGGATCGTGGCGCACGGGTCGAACTCCGCGCGTATCGGGGGAGCGGTGGGAGGCATGACCATCCTCGGAGCGGACGCGCCGTTGCCGCACGGGCTCGAACGGACTCGAGGAATGTGGGCACGCAGACGGGTGGCGGGCAGCGGTGAGGGGGGAAGCCGCAGGTTAGCAGGCGTCGCTGACAGGGGCACAGCTGAATTCCGCGCGGGGCTCCGGCCCGGCGCGTACGGGCTGATGTCGCGGGGGCGCCGGGCGCCGGGGGCAGAGCCGCCCCCGGCCGGGGGCAGGTGTCCGCACCCCTGTGGCGGACACCTGCCCCGGCCGGGAGGAACGGGGCCGCGTGGCTCAGGGTTTGGCGCCCCTGGCGTCGACGACGGCTGCGGCGGTGCGGGCCTGGGTGATGGTGATGTCACCTGCGGCGAGCTTCTTGTTGATGCCCTTGATGCCTTTCGGCAAGTCCATCTCGTGGTCCTCCGTGACCACGAAGCGCAGGCCCGCGTAGCTGTAGTCGTAGGGGGAGAGGAGGATCTCGCGGCGTTGGTGCGTGCCCTCCTCGTCCTGGGTGACGGCGATGGCCTCGCGGCCCGCCGCGTCCTTGACGAGGTGGTCGGTGATCTCGACGCCGGGGACCGTGGCCATCGCCCGGTAGATGCGGGCGAGGGCGTCCGGGGCGAGCGGGTAGGACTCGACGAGCACGCTCAGCCCGCGGAAGGTCTGCTGCGCCTCGCCCTCGGGGGTGTCTCCGGAGGGGTAGAGCTCACGGACCTCTGCCAGCAGGGCCGCCGGGTCGTCGGGCAGGTCGTCGGCGGCCTCGTAGATCTCGCGGGCCGAACGGTCGTCGTCCGACCGGTCCTTCTCCGCCGCCGCGTTGCCGTACGGGGTCCAGGAGTCGGGGTCGTACTCGACCTCACCCTGCTGGTCCCCGGACTTCAGCTCGGGCGGTCCCATCACGAGCCGGGTGTAGATCCACTGGTCGTCGCGAGGTTCCGGCGGAGGCGCCAGAGCTTCCAGGAAGTCGGCCGCCCGCCCCAGCGTCTCGGCCGGCCCGGACAGGTCGAGGTCGCCCGCCGTCATGGCGGGGCCCGTGCCCCGCGGGTCGGACGTGTCGAGCAGCTGGGTGCCGAGCAGGGCCGCCACGGTGACCGCCGCGGCCGCGCCGAGCGAGACGAGCCGCCAGTCAGCCCGCCTCGCACGGCCGCGCCGGTCGCCCGCGACGGCGTCCATCAGGCGCCGGCGCCCGGGAGCGAGTGCCGAACGGTCCGGTGACGGGGCGTCGGCGCGCAGCTCGCGCAGCTGGGTCATTTCGTCCATGACGGATTCAGCTCCTGTCCGGCCGAGGTGAACGCGGGGTCGGTGTGCAGCGCTTCGCTGACCTTGCGGCGGGCGCGGTTGAGACGGGATCGGACGGTGCCGAGCGGTATCCCGAGCGCGTCTGCGACCTCCTGGTAGCCCAGGTCCGCCCAGGCGAACAACAGCAGCACGTGCCGCTCCCCGGGGGAGAGCGCGGCGAGCGCGCCCGCCAGCGGAGCCTGGACGGCGATCCGGTCGTCCGAGCGCTCGCTCCACGACGCGGCGACGGGGTCCACACCGGTACGAGCGAGGGCCCTGAGGGCGCGTACCTCGCTGCGCCGGTGCTTGCCGATGAGGTTGGCGGCGATGCCGTACAACCAGGGCCGGGCGAGACGGCGGGAGGGGTCGTAGCGGGCTCGGGTGCGGAACGCGACGAGGAACGTCTCGGCGGTGATGTCGTCCGCAGCCCCCTCCCCGAGGCGGCGGGTGGTGTACCGGTGGATGTCCGCCGCGTGGCGGTCGTACAGCCCGGCGAACAGCTCCGGCTCCTCGACGGACCGGGCGATCATCTCGGCGTCGTCCGGCTCGGCCGGAGGCGGCGGTCGTAGTCCGGGCACAGCGCCTCCAGCGGTCCGGTCGGTAAGTGTGGCACCCCCTGTTCCCCGCACCGGCGGGAAAGGTTCACGGTCCGGCCGGACACTTTTGGCGCAGCGTCAGGCGCCTCCGCGCCGCCCCGGTCGGTGACACCGGCCTTATGGTGGCGATATGTGTGGAATCGTGGGTTACGTCGGGGTGCAGTCGGCGCAGGACGTCGTCGTCGCGGGGCTGAAGCGGCTTGAGTACCGGGGGTACGACTCCGCGGGGGTCGCCGTGCTCGCGGACGGGGGGCTGGCCTCCGCGAGGAAGGCCGGGAAGCTCCTCAATCTGGAGAAGGAGCTCAAGGACCGGCCGCTGGCGGCCGGGAACACCGGGATCGGGCACACCCGTTGGGCCACGCACGGCGGGCCCACTGATGCCAACGCGCACCCGCATCTCGACAACGCCGGCCGGGTCGCCGTCGTGCACAACGGGATCATCGAGAACTTCGCCGCCCTGCGCGAGGAGCTGGCCGTGCGGGGGCATGACCTGACCTCCGAGACCGACACCGAGGTGGTGGCCCATCTGCTCGCCGAGGCGTACTCGTCGGGCGGCGACCTGGCGGAGGCCATGCGTCAGGTGTGCCGGCAGCTGGAGGGCGCGTTCACCCTGGTCGCCGTGCACGCGGACGAGCCCGACGCTGTGGTCGGGGCGCGGCGGAACTCGCCGCTGGTGGTGGGGGTGGGGGACGGTGAGATGTTCCTCGCCTCCGATGTGGCCGCCTTCATCGCACACACGAGGGACGCGATCGAGCTGGGCCAGGACCAGGTGGTCGAGCTGCGGCGGGACGGGGTCACGGTCACCGGCTTCGACGGCCGGCCCGCCGACGTGCGCGAATACCACGTGGACTGGGACGCGTCGGCCGCGGAGAAGGGCGGCCACGCCTCCTTCATGCTGAAGGAGATCGCCGACCAGCCCAAGGCCGTCGCCGACACGCTGCTCGGGCGGGTGGACGCTTCGGGCACCCTCCACCTCGACGAGGTGCGCATCCCCCAGGGTGTGCTCCGCGAGGTCGACAAGGTCGTCGTCATCGCCTGCGGCACCGCCTTCCACGCCGGGATGATCGCCAAGTACGCCATCGAGCACTGGACCAGGCTGCCGTGCGAGACGGAACTCGCCAGCGAGTTCCGCTACCGCGACCCGATCCTCGACCAGCGCACCCTCGTCGTCGCCATCTCGCAGTCGGGGGAGACCATGGACACGCTGATGGCGGTCCGGCACGCCCGTGAGCAGGGGGCGAAGGTCCTCGCGATCTGCAACACGAACGGCTCGACCATCCCGAGGGAGTCCGACGCCGTCCTCTACACGCACGCCGGACCGGAGGTCGCCGTCGCCTCCACCAAGGCGTTCCTGACACAGCTCGTCGCCTGCTACCTCGTCGCGCTGTACCTGGGGCAGGTACGGGGCACCAAGTGGGGCGACGAGATCCGTACGGTCGTACGCCAGCTCTCCGAGATGTCCGGCGCGGTCGAACGCGTCCTCGGGACCATGGAGCCGGTACGCGAACTGGCACGCTCCCTGGCCGCCCACGACACCGTGCTCTTCGTGGGCCGGCACGTCGGCTACCCGGTGGCCATGGAGGGCGCGTTGAAGCTCAAGGAGCTCGCCTACATGCATGCCGAGGGCTTCGCCGCCGGGGAGCTCAAGCACGGGCCGATCGCGCTGATCGAAGAGGGTCTGCCGGTGGTCGTGATCGTGCCGTCCCCGCGCGGCCGTTCGGTGCTCCACGACAAGATCGTGTCGAACATCCAGGAGATCAGGGCCCGGGGCGCCCGCACCGTGGTCATCGCGGAGGAGGGCGACGAGGAGGTCGTCCCGTACGCCGATCACCTCATCAGGATCCCCGCTACGCCTACGCTGCTTCAGCCGCTGGTCGCCACGGTGCCGTTGCAGGTCTTCGCCTGCGAGCTGGCGACCGCCCGGGGCAACGAGGTGGACCAGCCGCGCAATCTGGCGAAGTCCGTGACAGTCGAATGAGTGAGTGAGCGCGTGATCATTGGGGTCGGGATCGATGTGGCGGAGATCGAACGCTTCGGCGTCGCGCTGGGGCGTACGCCCCAGCTGGCCGAGCGGCTCTTCCTGGAACGGGAGTTGCTGCTGCCGGGCGGGGAGCGGCGGGGAATCGCCTCGCTGGCGGCCCGGTTCGCCGCGAAGGAGGCGCTGGCCAAGGCGCTCGGCGCACCGGGCGGGCTGCTCTGGACCGACGCCGAGGTGTGCGTCGAGGACAGCGGGCGGCCCCGCCTGGAGGTCCGCGGCACCGTCGCGGCGCGGGCGGCCGAGCTCGGCGTCCGCAGCTGGCACGTGTCGCTCAGCCACGACGCGGGGGTGGCGTCGGCCGTGGTGATCGCGGAGGGTTGAGGGTATGCGACATGCCTACAGCGTCGAGACCGTACGGGCCGCCGAGAAGGCGCTGATGGCACGGCTGCCGGAGGGGGCGCTGATGCGGCGCGCCGCCGCCGGGCTCGCGGTGGCCTGCGGCGATCTGCTCCGGCGCAACGGGCGGTTGTACGGGTCCCGGGTGCTCCTCCTCGTCGGCAGCGGCGACAACGGCGGGGACACGCTGTACGCGGGAGCCCGGCTGGCCCGGCGCGGAGCCGGCGTACGGGCCCTGCTGACGTCGCCGGACAAGGTCCACGCCGCCGCGCTGGCCGCCCTGCTGGCAGCGGGCGGGCAGGTCCTCGAAGGCCCGGACCTCGGAGCCTTCGGCCCCGTCGACCTCGTGGTCGACGGCATCACGGGGATCGGGGGCCGCGGTGGCCTGCGCCCCGAGGCGGCGGAGCTGGTCCGCGCGGTCACGGGCGGACACGCCCCCGTGCTCGCGGTGGATCTGCCGAGCGGGGTCGAGGCCGACACCGGCCAGGTGCTCGGAGCGGCCGTACGGGCGGACGCGACGGTCACCTTCGGCGCGTACAAACCGGGGCTGCTCATCGACCCGGCCGCCGGACACGCGGGGGCACTCCGGCTCGTCGACATCGGCCTGGCGGCGGAACTGCCCGCCCGGCCCGACCTGGAGGCACTCCAGTACGCCGATGTGGCCGCCCTGCTGCCGGTACCGGGCGCCGAGAGCGACAAGTACCGGCGCGGGGTCGTCGGGGTGGCCGCCGGCTCGGAGCGGTATCCGGGCGCGGCCGTGCTCGCGGTCGCCGGTGCGCTGCACGGCGGCGCGGGAGCCGTGCGGTACGCCGGCCCCGGCGCCCGGGCGGTGATCGCCCGCTTCCCGGAGACGCTGGTGCACCCGGGCCCGCCGTCGAAGGCCGGCCGGGTGCAGGCCTGGGTGGTCGGGCCGGGGCTCGGCGACTCGTCGGCGGCGGCGGGAGCGGTGTCCGACGTGCTGGCCTCGGACGTCCCGGTACTGGTCGACGCGGACGGGCTGCGTCTGATGGACGCCGCGGCCGTACGTGCCCGGACCGCGGCCACCGTCCTCACCCCGCACGCAGGTGAGGCCGCCGCGCTGCTCGGTGTGCCCCGCGAGGAGGTCGAGGCGGGGCGGCTCGCCGCCGTACGGGAACTGGCCGGGCGCTACCACGCCACGGTGCTGCTGAAGGGCTCCACGACCCTCGTCGCGGAGCCGGGGGACACGCCCGTCCGGGTCAACCCGACCGGCACGTCCTGGCTGGCCACGGCGGGCAGCGGTGATGTGCTGTCCGGGCTGACCGGTTCGCTGCTCGCCGCGGGGCTCGCACCGCGCGACGCCGCGTCGGTGGGCGCCTATCTGCACGGGCTCGCGGCGCGCCGGGCCTCGGACGGGGCACCGGTCGCCGCGCAGGACGTCGCGGCCGCCCTGCCGGCGGCCTGGCGGGACGTGCGGGCCTGATCCACGCTGGAAGCCGGGGCCGGAGCAGAGGGAACGGGCGGTGATCGGTCGTGGGCAGTGGCAGCGGTATACGCGTACGCAGGGTGTACGACCCGCCGGAGGACGACGACGGCACCCGCGTCCTGGTCGACCGGCTCTGGCCGCGCGGGCTGTCCAGGGAGCACGCGGCGGTCGACCTGTGGGCCAAGGACGTGACGCCTTCGAAGGAACTCCGCACCTGGTACCACGAGGACCGCTCCGCGGACCGGTACGACGACTTCGTGGACCGCTACCGCACCGAGCTCCGGGACCCCGCCCACACCGAGGCCGTCGAGGGGCTTCTCGCCCTGTTGCGGCGGGGCGGTCCCGTCACCCTGCTCACGGCCGTGAAGGACGTCCCCGCCAGCCACGTCCCGGTCCTCGTCGGCCATCTGGAGGAAGCCCTGGACCACCGGTGACCGCCTCACCGGGCACAGAGGTCGAGGGCACAGGCGTACGGCTCTGAGACACTGGGCGCGATGAACGAGACAGCGACCCTGAGAGCCCGTGCCGAGATCGACCTCGCCGCGTTGCGCGCCAATGTGCGCGCCCTGCGCGCGCGGGCGTCCGGGGCACAGCTCATGGCCGTGGTGAAGTCCGACGCGTACGGCCACGGCGCGGTGCCCTGTGCCAGGGCGGCGCTGGAGGCCGGGGCGGCCTGGCTGGGCACCGCCACCCCGCAGGAGGCGCTCGCCCTGCGGGAGGCCGGGATCGGCGGCCGCGTGATGTGCTGGCTGTGGACGCCCGGCGGCCCCTGGCGCGAGGCGGTCGAGGCCGACATCGATGTCTCGGTGAGCGGGATGTGGGCACTCGACGAGGTCAGCGCGGCAGCCACGGAGGCCGGGGTCCCGGCCCGGGTCCAGCTCAAGGCCGACACGGGCCTGGGGCGCAACGGCTGCCAGCCCGCGGACTGGCCCGAGCTCGTCTCGGCCGCCCGGGCCGCCGAGGAAGCGGGCATCCTGCGCGTCACCGGTCTCTGGTCGCACTTCGCCTGCGCCGACGAGCCAGGACACCCGTCGATCGCGGCCCAGCTGAACGTCTTCCGCGACATGGTGGCGTACGCGGAGAAGGAAGGCGTCCGGCCCGAGGTGCGGCACATCGCCAACTCACCGGCGACGCTCACGGTGCCCGAGTCCCACTTCGATCTCGTACGCACCGGTATCGCGATGTACGGCATCTCTCCCAGCCCCGAGCTGGGCACCCCGGCCGACTTCGGGCTGCGGCCCGTCATGACGCTCGCGGCCTCGGTCGCGCTCGTCAAGCAGGTGCCCCCGGGGCACGGCATCAGTTACGGGCACCACTACACGACCTCCGCCGAGACGACTCTCGCCCTGGTGCCGGTCGGCTACGCGGACGGCATCCCGCGCCATGCCTCGGGCCGGGGCCCCGTCCTCGTCGGAGGCTCCGTCCGCAGGATCGCCGGGCGCGTCGCGATGGACCAGTTCGTGGTCGACCTCGAGGGCGACACACTCGAGGCGGGTGCGGAAGCGGTGCTGTTCGGGCCGGGTGACCGGGGTGAACCGAGCGCGGAGGACTGGGCCGAGGCGGCGGACACGATCGCGTACGAGATCGTCACGCGCATCGGCGCACGTGTGCCCCGGGTCCATCTGCACGGGGGCTCCGGCCGGGACTGAGGCCCGGGCTCCGGCGGGACCACGGTCCGACGACGACAACGACGACTACGAGGGAGCACGGCACGGTGAGCGAGACCAGCGCCGAGGACGTGGTGGCGACGGCGGCCGTCGCAGCGGCCGGCTGGCGCCGGGCGGGCGTGGCCGGGGCGGCGATAGGCGTCATCGCCGCTGGCGCGGCGGCGGGCGTCGCGGTCGAGCGGCTCACCGTGGGCCGGGGCATGCGCAAGAAGGCCCGCCTCGCCCTGGACGCCTCCGGACCGTACGGCTCCCTGCGCGGGCTGCCCGGCCGGGCGGTCGCGGACGACGGCACCGAGCTGTACTACGAGGTCGACGAGATCGAGCCGGACGGCGGCACGAGCCGCGCGGGCGGGGGCCCCGGGGGCAGTACCCCGGCGGGCTCCGGGCCGCGCCGGCGCAGGCTCTTCGGCAGCAAGGACCCCGCGCCCCTGACCGTCGTCTTCAGTCACGGCTACTGCCTCGGCCAGGACTCCTGGCACTTCCAGCGGGCCGCGCTGCGCGGCCTGGTCCGTACGGTCCACTGGGACCAGCGCAGCCACGGCCGCTCCGAGCGGGGCAGGGCGCAGGCCGAGGGCGTGCCGGTCGGCATCGACCAGCTCGGCCGCGACCTCAAGGCGGTCCTCGACGCGGCGGCGCCGGAGGGCCCGCTGGTGCTGGTCGGGCACTCCATGGGCGGCATGACGATGATGGCGCTCGCCGACCGGTATCCGGAGCTGATCCGCGACCGGGTGGCCGCGGTCGCGTTCGTCGGGACGTCGAGCGGCAAGCTCGGCGAGGTCAATTTCGGCCTGCCGGTGGCGGGCGTGAACGCGGTGCGCCGGGTCCTGCCCGGGGTGCTGAAGGCGCTCGGCTCGCAGGCCGAGCTGGTGGAGCGCGGGCGGCGGGCGACCGCCGACCTGTTCGCGGGGCTGATCAAGCGGTACTCGTTCGGGTCGCGTGACGTGGACCCGGCGGTCGCGCGGTTCGCGGAGCGGCTCATCGAGTCGACCCCGATCGATGTGGTCGCGGAGTTCTATCCCGCCTTCACGGAGCACGACAAGAGCGGGGCGCTGCCCGCCTTCCGGGGGCTTCCGGTGCTGATCCTGGCCGGTGACAAGGATCTCGTGACGCCGAGTTCGCACAGCGAGGCCATCGCGGACGAGCTTCCGGACGCGGAGCTGGTCATCGTGCCGGACGCCGGCCATCTGGTGATGCTGGAGCACCCGGAGACGGTGACCGACCGGCTCGCCGACCTGCTGGTGAGGATCGGCGCCGTTCCGGCCGAGGCGCGCTGATCCTCTACCGTTGGTCGGCATGGAAGCAGCGCACAGCACCCCGGCGGCCGGGACCGTCGCACCGGGCACCGTCACCCTGGACGTCGCCGTCGAGTCCCCCGAAGAGATGAAGGAACTGGGCCGCCGGATCGCCGGTGTGCTGGCCCCCGGCGACCTGGTGATGCTCACCGGCGAGCTCGGCGCGGGCAAGACGACCCTGACACGCGGCCTCGGTGAAGGACTCGGGGTACGCGGCGCCGTCACCTCGCCGACCTTCGTGATCGCCCGGGTCCATCCGCCGCTGGGCGAGGGCCCTGCGCTGGTCCACGTCGACGCGTACCGCCTGGGCGGCGGCCTCGACGAGATGGAGGACCTGGACCTCGACGTGTCGCTCCCGGAATCCGTGGTCGTCGTGGAGTGGGGCGACGGCAAGGTCGAGGAGCTGTCCGAGGACCGGCTGCGCGTGGTCATCGACCGCGCGGTCGGCGACACGGACGACGAGCGCCGCACGGTGACCCTGGTGGGGATCGGCGCGCGCTGGGCGGGACTGGGCGCGGAGCTGGCGGCGTCCTGAGGACAGGCCGAAGAACGAGGGCGCCGCGCTCCGGGCGGTAACCGGATCCGGCCGTGCTCCGGACGGGGCGGTGTCCGCATCCGGCCTGCTCCGGACGGGGCGGCGGCGCGAGCGGGCCGGGCTGCGGGAGTCGGTCGGGCTGCGGCAGCGGGCCGGGGTTGCCGTGCGTAGGCGGATTCCACGCCCCGTTCCATCACTTTCCGACAGGACGTCGGTAAAATGTTGCGCCGGGGGCGCTCGTCGTGGTCACATGGGGTACAGGGATTGGTTAGGTCTACCTAACCCGTCTCTCGTCGAGGCCCGAGGAGGCATCCATGCCGGCACCCGAGCGTGAAGTGCAGCCGCAGTCGTCGCAGGCGGAGCCACCGTCGGTGTCCGCGGTGTCGATGAAGGACCTGCTGGCTTCCTGCGCGGCCGCGACGGCGGTGTCGACGCCGCCCCGGGGCGATCACGCCGACGAGGACGACACCGAGGACACACGGCCCGAAGCGGGGCGCGACGCGGCCTGACCCTCCGGTCAGGCTCCACGTCAGGGTCCTACGGGACGACGACGACCTTCACGCCGACCGTGGCGAAGGCCCACAAGGCGTTGCCGTCGGCCCTCTTCATCCGCACCCCGCCGGTCTTGATCGTGGGATCGGGGCTGTGCATCGAGTCGTCCTGCGCGGCGCTGAAGCCGACGGGCACGGCGTCGATGTTCGCGAAGAGCACCACGTGCTCGATCGGGACGCCGTCGGAGCCCTTGATGCTGCCGGACCGTGAGGTCACCTGGTACGCACCGGGTGGCGGGCTCACCGAGCTGGGCATGACGGCGAACGTCCGGAGAGCCTTCTCCTTGTCGTCCACGATCCACACGCGGCGGTCCTTCAGCGCGTACACGACGCGGGCCCCGGTGCCGGATTCCGCCGGGACCGCGAACGGCTCCGCCGGCGCCTTGGGCTTCGCGGACGCGGAGGCGGTGGCCGTCGGCCCGGAGGCCCCGGCCGAGGGGGCGGCGACCGAGTCGGGCGCGTTCGCCGACGCCTGGTAGGCGAGGAAACAGACCGCGGCCACCGCCGCGGCAGTGAGCCCGGCCACGATTCCCGAGCTGCCCCGTGCCACCGTGAGGTCCCCTTTCACATGCGTCCGTCGCATGTCGTACAAGCATTTACGTCGTACACGCGTATACCCGGCGACGGTACCAGCAGCGGAAGGGGAGACCGGGACGCTGCCGGGGCTGCGATCGCCGAGTCTGCGGAGCCGTAGGCTGTTTGTGTGCTGCTGCTCGCCATGGATACCGCCACCCCCGCCGTCACCGCCGCCCTTCACGACGGGACCTCAGTCGTCGCCGAGACAGGCCAGGTCGACGCCCGGAGGCACGGGGAGCTGCTGCTGCCCGCCGTCGACCGGGTCCTCGCCGAGGCCGGGGTGAAGCTCGACGCCGTGACCGACGTGGCCGTCGGGGTCGGACCCGGCCCCTACACCGGGCTGCGCGTCGGCCTGGTCACCGCCGCCACCTTCGGCTCCGCCCTCTCCGTGCCCGTGCACGGGCTGTGCACCCTCGACGCCCTCGCGTACGCCGCCGGCCTGGACGGCCTCGAAGGCCCCTTCGCCGTCGCGACCGACGCGCGCCGCAAGGAGGTCTACTGGGCGCGGTACGAGGACCACCGCACCCGGGACGGCGACCCCGCCGTCGACCGGCCCGCCGACATCGCTGACCGGCTCGCCGGGCTGCCCGTCGTCGGCGCGGGCGCGCTGCTCTACCCCGAGGTCTTCCCGGTCGCCCGCGGCCCGGAACACGTCTCCGCCGGCGCGCTCGCCGCCCTGGCCGCCGAACGGCTGGCCGCAGGAGCCGCGCTGCTGCCGCCGCAGCCGCTCTACCTGCGCAGGCCGGACGCCCAGGTCCCGAAGAACTACAAGGTGGTCACCCCCAAGTGACCACCTCGACCGCTGTGCTCCGCGAGATGCGCTGGTGGGACATCGAGCCGGTGCTGGAGCTGGAACACGAGCTGTTCCCCGACGACGCCTGGTCCGCCGGCATGTTCTGGTCCGAACTGGCCCGCGCCCGCGGGCCACGGGCCACCCACCGCTACGTCGTCGCGGAGGACCCCGCCGACGGCCGGATCGTCGGCTACGCGGGCCTCGCCTCGGCCGGCGACCTCGCCGACGTCCAGACGATCGCGGTCAGCCGCGGCCAGTGGGGCGGCGGCCTGGGATCCGAGCTCCTGACCGACCTGCTCCGGCACGCCACCGCCTTCGAGTGCACCGCCGTGCTCCTGGAGGTCCGTGTCGACAACACCCGTGCGCAGAAGCTCTACGAACGCTTCGGCTTCGAACCCATCGGCTTCCGCCGGGGCTACTACCAGCCGGGGAACATCGACGCACTCGTCATGCGCCTGACCGTACAAGGAACAGAGACAGACTGATGGCTGACGAACCGCTCGTACTCGGTATCGAGACCTCCTGCGACGAGACCGGTGTCGGCATCGTGCGCGGGACGACGCTCCTCGCCGACGCCGTCGCGTCCAGCGTCGACACGCACGCCCGCTTCGGCGGTGTCGTCCCGGAGATCGCGTCGCGCGCCCACCTGGAGTCGATGGTCCCCACCATCGAGCGCGCCCTGAAGGACGCCGGGATCAGCGCCCGTGACCTCGACGGCATCGCCGTCACGGCGGGCCCCGGGCTCGCCGGTGCGCTGCTCGTCGGCGTATCGGCCGCCAAGGCGTACGCGTACGCGCTGAACAAGCCGCTCTACGGGGTGAACCACCTGGCCTCGCACATCTGCGTCGACCAGCTGGAACACGGCCCGCTGCCCGAGCCGACGATGGCGCTGCTGGTGAGCGGCGGACACTCCTCGCTGCTGCTCGCCCCGGACATCACGAACGACGTACGGCCGCTCGGCGCGACCATCGACGACGCGGCGGGCGAGGCATTCGACAAGATCGCCAGGGTGCTGGACCTCGGCTTCCCGGGCGGCCCGGTCATCGACCGGCTGGCCAGGGAGGGCGACCCGAAGGCGATCGCCTTCCCGCGCGGACTGAGCGGCTCGCGCGACCCCGCGTACGACTTCTCGTTCTCCGGGCTCAAGACGTCCGTGGCGCGCTGGATCGAGGCGAAGCGCGCGGCAGGCGAGGAGGTCCCCGTACGGGACGTGGCGGCGTCCTTCCAGGAGGCCGTCGTGGACGTCCTCACCCGCAAGGCCGTCCGGGCCTGCAAGGACGAGGGTGTCGACCACCTGATGATCGGCGGCGGCGTCGCGGCCAACTCGCGGCTCCGGGCACTCGCCGAGGAGCGGTGCGAGAAGGCGGGGATCCGGCTGCGGGTCCCCAGGCCGGGGCTGTGCACGGACAACGGCGCCATGGTCGCCGCGCTGGGCGCCGAGATGGTGGCGCGCAACCGCCCGGTCTCGGACCTGGACCTCTCCGCGGACTCCTCGCTGCCGGTCACGGAGACCCATGTGCCGGGGGCCCACAGCCACGGTCACGACCACGTCCACGAGATCAGCAAGGACAACCTCTACTCATGACCGTCGCCCTGATGTGGGAGGCCCGCGCCGCCGACGGCCGGGGCGCGGAGCTGCTGGAGTGGGCCGGGGCCCGGGCCGCCGAGCTGGCCCGGCAGCCGCTGCGCAGCGAGCTGCTGCGCGCCCCGCAGGACCGGGTGCTCGTGCTGACCTGGTGGGACGCGGCGTACGACGACGAACTGCCGGAGCTTCCCGAGCCGGATGCCGGGCTGGTCGGCCGCCCCGTCCACCGCTGGCGCTTCGAGTCCCTCGGCCCCGCGGGCGGCTGATCCGGGGCCGGGGAGCACCCGGCCGGATCGTCCGGAAAAGAATTCTGAGAAATTCCCGCCCGACGTGTCGATCCGGCCCCCTCCCGTTCGACGCATGGGTGAGAGGCGGGGAACAGCCCCGCTTCCGGAGTCCGAGGAGACACCGTGCCGCGCTACCTGACGATGGTCCGGATCGACGAGAAGAACGCCCCGGCCGAGGGCCCCAGCCAGGGGCTGATGGAGCGCATGGGGGCGCTCATCGAGGAGATGACCAAGGCCGGTGTCCTGCTGGACACGGCGGGTCTCACCCCGACTTCCGAGGGCACCAGGGTCACCTGGTCCGACGGCGAGTTCACCGTCACCGACGGACCCTTCACGGAGACCAAGGAAGTCATCGGGGGCTACGCCCTCATCCAGGCCAAGGACAAGGCCGAGATCCTGGAGTGGACCAAGCGCTTCCTCGCGGTCCACGAGCCGTACTGGACGATCACCTCCGAGATCCGGGAGATCGCCGAAGGCTGACGGACCAGGCAGGCAGCGTCCGGGGCGGGGCGGCGGATCCTTGCCGTACCCGCCCCCGGCTGCTCTGATGTGTCCCCGTGACAGCAACGAGCAGCGCCGTCGAGGCCGTGTACCGGATCGAATCGGCCAGGATCATCGCCGGCACGGCGCGCATCGTGCGGGATGTCGGACTCGCCGAGGAGATCGCCCAGGACGCGCTGGTCGCCGCCCTGGAACAGTGGCCGGAAACCGGTGTCCCCGACCGGCCCGGAGCCTGGCTGATGGCCACGGCGAAACACCGGGCGATCGATCTCGTGCGCCGCAAGGAGACCTACGCACGCAAGCTGGCCGAGGCCGGGCGGGCGCTGGAGGACGTGCCGCCGCCCGAACCGGCGGACCCGGACGGCATCGACGACGACATGCTCCGGCTGATCTTCACCTCGTGCCATCCGGTGCTCTCCACCGAGGCACGCGTAGCCCTCACCCTCCGGCTGCTCGGCGGTCTGAGCACCGACGAGATCTCCCGCGCGTTCCTGGCCACGGAATCCGCCGTCGCCCAGCGCATCGTCCGCGCCAAGCGGACCCTCGGCCGCGCCGGCGTGCCCTTCGAGGTGCCGTCGGGGCCGGAGCGTGCCGCACGGCTCGGTTCCGTGCTCGACGTCGTCTACCTGATCTTCAACGAGGGCTACGCGGCCACGGCAGGAGACGACTGGCTGCGTCCCGGGCTCTGCGAGGACGCGCTGCGGCTCGTGAGGCAGCTGGCGGGCCTGATGGACGGCGAACCCGAGGTCCACGGGCTGGCGGCCCTCCTGGAACTGCAGGCGTCCCGCATCCGCGCCAGGACGGGGACGGACGGCACGCCCCTCCTGCTGGCGGAGCAGAATCGTGGCCGCTGGGACCAGCTGCTGATCCGGAGGGGATTCGCGGCCCTCGAACGGGCCCACGCGCTGGGCGGCGCCCCGGGACCGTACGCGCTGCAGGCCGCGATCGCCGCCTGCCATGCCCGCGCCGTGCGCTGGTCCGACACGGACTGGCCGACGATCGCCGCCCTCTACGGCCGGCTCGCCGGAGCCGCGCCGTCGCCGGTGGTGGAGCTGAACAGGGCGGTGGCCGTCTCGATGGCCGAGGGACCTGAGGCCGGTCTCGCCCTGACCGACCCCCTGGTGGAGGACCCGGCCCTCTCGGGGTACCACCTGCTGCCGAGTGTGCGGGGCGACCTCCTGCAACGGCTGGGGCGTGTCGAGGAGGCGCGCGCCGCCTTCGTACGGGCGTCGGAGCTGACCCGCAACGCGCGGGAGCGGGAGCTGCTGCTCGTGCGTGCGGGACGCGTGTCCCGATGAGTTCCTGGTCCCGCCGCGGTCTACCCTGCACGGCGCCCTGCGGCGCACCGCACCCGAGCGGAGGAGAGAGATCATGCAGAAGATCAGGCCCTGTCTGTGGTTCGACGACCAGGCCCAGGAAGCCGCGGAGTTCTACGTCTCGGTCTTCGGCGGGGACTCGCGCATCGTCGACGTCACGCACACCACGGATGCCGCACCGGGGGAGACCGGCACGGTCCTGACGGTGGACTTCGTCCTCGCGGGCCAGGAGTACCTCGGTCTCAACGGCGGCCCGCAGTTCACCTTCGACGAGGCCGTCTCCCTGAGCGTGGACTGCGAGGACCAGGAGGAGGTCGACAGGCTGTGGGCGAGGTTCACCGAGGAGGGTGAGGAGAGCGTCTGCGGGTGGCTGAAGGACAAGTACGGCCTGTCCTGGCAGATCGTCCCGCGTGAGCTGCCCGAGCTTCTCGGCGGCCCCGACCGGGCAAGGGCCGACCGGGTGATGAAGGCGGTGATGGGTATGCGGAAGCTGGACGTGCAGGCCCTGCGGGACGCCTGAGACGCGTTGTACGCACGTCGTGCGCGGGCGGACGAACGGGCGCACCCTGGATACAGGACTCCCGGGAGGTGACCGACATGATGGAGACCACGGTCGGATGGCACATCGAGCTGGAATTCGAGGAGGACACCCACAGGACCCGCGCGGCCGCGATGGTGCGGCTGAGTGACGGGACCGAGGTGCGGGCCCACGGGTATGCCAGCCGCCACCCCTCCGACGCGCAGCAGCCGCGGGTGGGCGAGGAGATCGCAGGGGCCCGCGCGCTCAACGAGCTCGCGATGAAACTGCTCACCAAGGCACACGACGAGATCGACGAGGCTTCCGGCCGTACGTCGTACCCGCTGACCTGATTCCGGCACCGGTACCGCCACCGGGCGCGGCACGCGCACTCGGTGGTGTCCGGGACTTTCGCCCGAACGCCGTTGCGCGTTCCGGCGCCCCCGTCGGGCGCTGCCGGCCCGCCGGTCACGGTGGAGCGTTGGTCAGGGCCGCTTCACCGGCTGCCCGATCAGCATCGTCGGGGCCCCGGCCACCCGGGTCAGGAAGACGGTGGCCGCGTTCGGCCCCTGGAGCTTCATCTTGCGGCGCAGCTCCTCCGGTTCGACGGCCGAGCCGCGCTTCTTGACGGTCAGGACACCCACCTGTCGCTCCCTCAGCAGGGCCTTCAGCTTCTTCATGTTGAAGGGCAACTGGTCGGTGATCTCGTACGCGGCCGTGGCGTCGGACTCGTACAGCGTGTCGCTCGTGACGTAGGCGATCGTCTCGTCGACCAGCCTGCCCTCGCAGCGATCCACGATGCTCGCCACCAGGTGTGCGCGGATGACGGCGCCGTCCGGCTCGTACAGGTACCGGCCGACGGGGCCGACCGGCGGGGCGGGAAGCGGGCCGTCGGAGGTGAGGGACGTACGGGACGGGAGCAGCGTGGCCCGGAAGGCGCCGGGGGTGAAACCCTCGCCGAACCAGAGCACGGCCTCCTTCACATCACCGCCGTCCGAGATCCATTCGGCCTCGGCCCGCGGCTCGATCGCCTCGTGCGGTACGCCGGGAGCGATCTTCAACGCCGCCCGGGGGGCCTTGAGCGCGGCCCCGGTCGCCCAGGAGAGCGGGGGTGAATAGGCCTCGGGGTCGAAGATCCTGCCGCGCCCGCCGCGCCGCGCGGGGTCGACGAAGACCGCGTCGTACGGGGACGTGTCGATCTCCGTGACGTCGGCGCACCGCACCTCGACGAGGTCCTGGAGTCCGAGCGCCTCGGCGTTCGCGCGGGCGACCTGGGCGGTGAGCGGATCGCGGTCCACCGCCAGGACCGAGACACCCGCCCGGGCCAGGGCGATCGCGTCTCCGCCGATTCCGCAGCACAGGTCCGCGACGCTCCGCACGCCGAGTCCGGCGAACCGGCCGGCGCGGTAGCCCGCGACCGAGGTGCGGGTGGCCTGTTCGACGCCGTCGGGGGTGAAGAACATGCGGTACGCGTCCGCCGCCCCGAACTTCGCCACCGCGCGCTGCCGCAGCCGTGCCTGGCCGAGCGCCGCCGACACGAGGGCGGCGGGATGGCTGCGGCGCAGCCGGGTGGCGGTCGCCAGTTCCCGGGCGGGGTCGTGGTCGCGCAGCTCCTCCAGGAGCGCCGCGCCCTCGGAGGTGCGCAGGGCGGCGAAGGCGGCGAGCGGGTCGGCGGGGTCGGCCTGATCGGCGGGGGGAAGGGCGTTCACACGTCCATTGTGAGCCAGCCGGGGGATGCGGCGGGGCCGCCGGAGGTGTCGCGGGAGGCAGCGGGTGACCCGGTGGCAGGATGCGGCGCCATGCAGCTAGTAAGACAAAAAGAAAAGTTCGCTACGAACTGCCGCAGAACGGCCTGTTCCGTCCTGGCGGCCCTGCTGATCGGCGCCGCCGCCTCCGGGTGTGCCGACGGTACGGACGGAGGAGCCGCGGGCCCGCAGAAGCCGGCGGCCGGACAGGCGGGGGCCGCTGCCGCGAAGGAGGGTCCCGCCGCCGCCGAGGCCGCCGAGGCCGAGCGGCTGAAGCGGGAACTGGCCGCCCGCGTCGCCGCCGCGAAGAAGTGGGGCCTCGAGAAGGTTCCGCTCGTCGCTCCCGCGCCACCCGCCGTGAAGCCGCGCATCACCACTCGTGAGGGCTTCGAGGTCGATGGCGGGGAGACGTTGCCGCCGGTCTTCACGACGGTGCCCACCAAGGAGCGGGTCGTCTTCCTGACGATGGACGACGGGGCGGAGAAGGACCCCGAACTTCTGCGCATGATGACGGAACTGAAGATCCCGTACAGCGCCTTCATCAGCGACTACGTGGTGAGTGACGACTACGGCTACTTCAAGGACATGCAGGCCCGGGGTGTCACCCTCAACAACCACACGATCAACCACCGTTATCTGCCGGGGCTCTCGAAGGCCGAACAGCGGCGGGAGATCTGCGGCGAGCAGGACAAGATCGAGAAGTACTTCGGGAAGCGGCCCACCCTCTTCCGGCCGCCGTACGGCAACTACAACGGCGACACCCTGCGCGTCGCCGGGTCCTGTGGCATCAAGGCCGTGCCCCTGTGGGCCGCCGAGGCCTTCCCCGACCACATGGAGTGGCGCGAGTGGGACCAGGACCTGCATCCCGGCGACATCATCCTCACCCACTTCCGGGGTGAGGAGGACTGGGAGGGATCGATGGCCGACATGGTCCGCCACGTCATGAAGACCGTCACGGAGAAGGGGTACGCGGTGGCCAGGCTGGAGGACTACGTCTGACGGGGGCGTGTCCGGCTGTGGTGCGGACGGGGGTGGCGGGGCGTCAGTCCTCGTGTGCCGCCCGGCGCCGGAACACGGCGCCGGTCTCCCGCGTTGTCCGGGCGTGTGCGGGTCCATCGGCGCCACGCGAGGGTGGTGAATTGGCACTCCGCTTGACCGAGTGCTAATCGCGGTCATAGTCTCAGTGCTGGCACTCCCCGATGGAGAGTGCCAGCACAACTGCGCGACAGGGCAGGTCCGGCACCCGCGACGACGGATCGGTCTGGTCGCCACACCACAGACTGTTAAACCCCGTGAGATCTCCGAAGGGGGAGACCGGATCGTGTCGACCACCAGCTCCAAGGTTGCGATCAAGCCGCTCGAGGACCGCATTGTGGTCCAGCCGCTCGACGCCGAGCAGACCACGGCTTCCGGCCTGGTCATTCCGGACACCGCCAAGGAGAAGCCCCAGGAGGGCGTCGTCCTGGCCGTGGGCCCGGGCCGCTTCGAGAACGGCGAGCGCCTTCCGCTCGACGTCAAGACCGGCGATGTCGTTCTGTACAGCAAGTACGGCGGCACCGAGGTGAAGTACAACGGCGAGGAGTACCTCGTCCTCTCGGCGCGCGACGTTCTCGCGATCGTCGAGAAGTAATTCACCCACGTTTGCTTCTGTTCTGCGCCCCTGGCCCCCTGCGAAATAACTAGCCGGGCGGCGAGGGGCGCAGTTCGTTTGAGAGGACAGCTCAGCCCATGGCGAAGATCCTGAAGTTCGACGAGGACGCCCGTCGCGCCCTTGAGCGCGGCGTCAACAAGCTTGCCGACACGGTGAAGGTGACGATCGGCCCGAAGGGCCGCAACGTCGTCATCGACAAGAAGTTCGGCGCCCCCACCATCACCAACGACGGTGTCACCATCGCGCGCGAGGTCGAGCTCGACGACCCGTACGAGAACCTCGGTGCCCAGCTGGTGAAGGAGGTGGCGACCAAGACCAACGACGTAGCGGGTGACGGCACCACCACCGCCACCGTGCTCGCCCAGGCCCTCGTCCGCGAAGGCCTGCGCAACGTTGCCGCGGGCGCGTCCCCGGCCGCCCTGAAGAAGGGCATCGACGCCGCCGTGAAGGCCGTGTCCGAGGAGCTCCTCGCGACCGCCCGCCCGATCGACGACAAGGCCGACATCGCCGCCGTGGCCGCGCTCTCCGCGCAGGACCCGCAGGTCGGCGAGCTCATCGCGGACGCGATGGACAAGGTCGGCAAGGACGGTGTCATCACCGTCGAGGAGTCCAACACCTTCGGTCTGGACCTCGAGTTCACCGAGGGCATGGCCTTCGACAAGGGTTACCTCTCCCCGTACATGGTGACCGACCAGGAGCGTATGGAGGCCGTCCTCGACGACCCGTACATCCTGATCCACCAGGGCAAGATCGGCTCCATCCAGGAGCTGCTCCCGCTCCTGGAGAAGGTCATCCAGGCCGGCGCCTCCAAGCCGCTCCTGATCATCGCCGAGGACGTCGAGGGCGAGGCGCTCTCCACCCTCGTCGTCAACAAGATCCGTGGCACCTTCAACGCCGTCGCGGTGAAGGCCCCGGGCTTCGGCGACCGCCGCAAGGCCATGCTCGGTGACATCGCCACCCTCACGGGTGCGACCGTCATCGCCGAGGAGGTCGGCCTCAAGCTCGACCAGGCCGGTCTGGACGTGCTGGGCACGGCCCGCCGTGTCACCGTCTCCAAGGACGACACGACCATCGTCGACGGCGGCGGCGACTCCGCCGACGTCAAGGGCCGGGTCAACCAGATCAAGGCCGAGATCGAGTCCACGGACTCCGACTGGGACCGCGAGAAGCTCCAGGAGCGCCTCGCGAAGCTGGCCGGCGGCGTGTGCGTGATCCGTGTCGGTGCCGCCACCGAGGTGGAGCTCAAGGAGAAGAAGCACCGTCTGGAGGACGCCATCTCCGCGACCCGCGCCGCGGTCGAGGAGGGCATCGTCTCCGGTGGTGGCTCCGCTCTGGTCCACGCCGTCAAGGTCCTCGAGGGCAACCTCGGCAAGACCGGCGACGAGGCCACGGGTGTCGCGGTCGTGCGCCGTGCCGCCGTCGAGCCGCTCCGCTGGATCGCTGAGAACGCGGGCCTCGAGGGCTACGTCATCACCTCGAAGGTCTCCGACCTCGACAAGGGTCAGGGCTTCAACGCCGCGACCGGCGAGTACGGCGACCTGGTGAAGGCCGGCGTCATCGACCCGGTCAAGGTCACCCGCTCCGCCCTGGAGAACGCCGCGTCCATCGCGTCGCTGCTGCTCACGACCGAGACCCTGGTCGTCGAGAAGCCGGCCGAGGAAGAGGCCGACGCCGGTCACGGCGGCCACGGCCACTCCCACTAGTACGACTCCGTACGCCACCGAGGCCCGGTACCCCCGTCGCGGGGGCACCGGGCCTCGGTGCTTCGGAGCCGGCCGCCTACTTGGGGCCGTACGTCCGGCCGGCGCGGGAGGTGACTCCGCCGAGGAGGCTGCGGGGCGTCAGCTTCACCAGGCCCATCAGCGCCTTGTAGCGCGGGTCCGGGATCGACACCGTCCTGCCCCTGGCCAGGTCCTCCAGGGCCGCCGCCACCAGCTTGTCCGCGTCGAGCCACATCCAGTCCGGGATGTTGCCCGTCCCCATTCCGGCACGCTGGTGGAACTCGGTCCGTACGAATCCCGGGCACAGCGCCATCAGCCGCACACCCGAACCCGCCAGGTCCTTCGCCGCGCCCTGGGTGAACTGCACGACCCACGACTTCGACGCCCCGTACGTCCCCCGCGGCAGGAAAGCCGCGACGGAGGCCACATTGACCACCCCACCGCGACCGCGCTCCCGCATCGAGCCCGCGGCGGCGGAGGTCAGCCGCAGCACCGCCTCGCAGTGGACCTTCAGCATCATCAGTTCATCAGCCATCGGAACGTCCAGGTAGCGCCCCTTGTTGCCGAAGCCGGCGTTGTTGACCAGCAGGTCGACGGGGCTCACACGGTCCGTCAGCCGCGCGGCGACCGCGTCGATCCCGGCGTCCGTGGACAGGTCGGCCGTCAGCACCTCGGCCTCGATGCCGTGCCTGTCGTGCAGCTCCGTGGCCTGGGCCCGCAGCCGCTCGGTGTCGCGGGCCACCAGCACCAGGTTGTGCCCGTCACCCGCGAGCCGCCTTGCGAAGGCGGCCCCGATCCCAGCCGTCGCGCCCGTAATCAGTGCAGTCGTCATAAGCGGCACGTTAGTGCCCGCGTCAGCGGGCGGCGGACCCGCCTACCACCAGGCCCAGGGGCAGGACCGGAAGGAAGGCGACGCAATGCCTTCTCCGTCCGGCCCGCCACGGGGCGTGGGGTGGTCGCGGCGCGTCACAGGTGCTGGAGCAGGCGCGAATGGCCTTCCACCCCTCGCCGGATCCTTGATTCCGCTCCGGGGTACGTTCCCCGAGCGCCTCGACCGGCGCCTTGCCCTGCCGCGCGGTCCGGGGGACGGCGGTCTCAGCGCCCGTGCTCTCCGGGATGCCCGGCCGGGCGGTCCCGGAGGACCCCCGGCCCGCTCCCGGGGCCCCGGCCCCGTAACTCCCCACATCCGCCTCACACATCAGGGACATGAAGTGGTGACCACGACTCGCACAACCGCCTCCTCCGCGCTCCGTCAGGGCGAGGTGACGCCCGACGCCATCACCTGGATCAAGCTCTCCTCCGTCACGCTGCCGCTGCGCACGCCGGTCAGTGACGCCAAGGTGCTGACGGGGCGGCAGAAACCCATGACCGAAGTGGTCTTCCTGTTCGTGGAGATCGAGACCGGCCAAGGGCATCAGGGTGTGGGGTTCAGCTACTCCAAGCGCGCGGGCGGCCCCGCTCAGTACGCCCATGCCAAGGAGATCGCCGAAAACCTGATCGGTGAGGACCCCAATGACATCGGCAGGCTCTGGACCAAGCTGGTCTGGGCGGGCGCCTCGGTCGGCCGCAGCGGTGTCGCCACCCAAGCCGTCGCCGCCATCGACATCGCCCTGTGGGATCTGAAGGCCAGGCGCGCCGGGCTGCCGCTGGCCAAGCTGCTGGGCGCGCACCGGGACTCGGTGCGCTGCTACAACACCTCCGGCGGATTCCTCCACACCCCCGTCGAGCAGGTCCTGGACAACGCCACCGCGTCCCTGACGCAGGGCATCGGCGGCATCAAGATCAAGGTCGGGCACCCGGACGGCAAGCAGGACCTGGCTCGTCTGACCGCCGTACGTGAGCACCTCGGTGACGACGTCCCCCTGATGGCCGACGCCAACCAGCAGTGGGACCGGCCCGCCGCCCAGCGCATGGGCCGTGCCCTGGAAGGCTTCGGCCTCACCTGGATCGAGGAGCCGCTGGACGCCTACGACGCCCAGGGCCACGCCGCGCTCGCCGCTTCGCTGGACACACCGGTGGCCACGGGCGAGATGCTCGCGAGCGTCGCCGAGCACTACGAGCTCATCCGGCACGGCGCCTGCGACATCATCCAGCCCGACGCCCCGCGGATCGGCGGCATCACCCAGTTCCTCAAGCTCGCCGCTCTGGCCGAGCACCACAACCTCCAGCTCGCCCCCCACTTCGCCATGGAGATCCACCTCCACCTGGCCGCCGCCTACCCGATCGAGCCGTGGGTGGAGCACTTCGACTGGCTGGAGCCGCTGTTCGAGGAGCGGATCGCCATCAGCGACGGCCGGATGCACGTCCCCTCCCGCCCCGGCCTCGGCATCACGCTGAGCGAGCGGACGCGGGCCTGGACGACGGACAGCCACGAGGCCGGCAAGCGCTCCTGAACCCACGGATCACGCCGCTCTCCGCCGGCTCGCCACAATGCCCGTGGCCCTGCCCGGTGAGGGCCTCGCTGAACGGCCGGCGCGGGGCCCGCACCGGTCGTAGGCCGACCGCCCGACGTACGCGAACAGCCGTCCCGGACGGACGCCCACCCGGTCCTGCCCGCCTGCCTGCCGGACGAGGACGAGGGGGAGCAGCCCTTCGACGCCTTCGGCAGGAGCATCGCCGACCGGTAGCGCCGTCAGGTCCGCCACCGGGGCACCGCGAGCCCGGCCCGCCCCGAGGCGGAGCCCTAGACGGCGGAGCCCAGCTTCGCCACGTACGCGTGCGCCGCGCGCAGGGCCTCGGCGTGCAGGGCGTCACCGGCGTCCAGCAGGCGCGGCAGCAGCTCCCGCTCCGTGGTCGTCGCCCGGAACACCAGGGCCGCGGTGATCTCGTGACCAGGTACGTGCACCACCTCGACCGGATCCCCCGAACGGATCGTCCCGGGTTCGAGCACGCGGAGGTACGCGCCCGTGGCCCCTTCGCGCGTGAACCGCTTCACCCAGCCAGGCTCGCCGAGGTGGCCCGCGAACGTGCGGCACGGGGTGCGGCCCGACGTCACCTCCAGCAGCAGCTCGTCGCCGATCCGCCAGCGCTCCCCGATCCGAGCCTGACTGACGGTGAGGCCGAGCGTCGTGAGGTTCTCGCCGAACGCACCGTTGGGCAGAGGCCGGCCGAGCTCCTTCTCCCACGCGTCGAGCTCCTCGCGGGCGTACGCGTACACGGCCTGGTCCGTCCCGCCGTGGTGCCGGATGTCGCACACCGCGTCGCCGGTCAGACCGCTGCCGCCGCTGCCCTTGGGGCCTGGGTCCGAGACCCGTACGGGGCCGTCGGACGGAACCTTGCCGATCCCGGTGAGGCCGTCGGGCGCGTGTGTGTGCGCGGAGGGCGTGGGACGGCCGAGATTCACGGTGAGCACCTTCATAACCGGACAGGTTATCCGGGAGACGCTCAAACCATCCGCGAGGTACTCAAAGCTGCTCATGAGTATTCGCCCATCGATTTAAGCCTCGCTTATGGTTGAGGGGTGATAGAAGCCCGTCATCTCCGTGTCCTGCGCGCCGTGGCCACCACCGGTTCGTTCTCCGCCGCCGCGCGGGAGCTGGGCTGTACGCAGCCGGCGGTCAGCCAGCAGATGAAAGCCCTGGAGAACTCGGCGGGCACCCCCCTGCTGATCCGTACGGGGCGCGAGATGCGGCTCACCCAGGCGGGAGAGGCCCTGGTGCGTCATGCGTCCGGCATCCTCGCGGGGCTGACCGCCGCCGAGGAGGAAGTCGCCGCGATCGCCGGGCTGCGGGCCGGCCGGGTTCGGCTCGTGTCGTTCCCGAGCGGGAGCTCCAGCCTCGTCCCCGGCGCCCTCGCCGCGCTGCGTGCCGCGCACCCCGGCACCCAGGTCTCGCTAGTCGAGGCGGAACCGCCGCGCTCGGTGGAGATGCTGCGCGACGGCGACTGCGACATCGCGCTGGCGTTCCGCTACGGGGCGACCGGCGGCGAATGGGACGATCTGGTCGTGCGCCCGCTGCTCAGGGACCGGCTCGTCGGCCTGGTTCCCGAGGGGCACCGGCTGGCGGGGACGGACTCGGTGGGCATCGGGGAGCTGGCGGACGAGTCATGGATCGCCGGCTGCCCGCGCTGCAGGCGCCAGCTGGTGGAGGTGTGCGAGGACTCGGGCTTCACCCCTCGGATCGACTTCGCGACGGACGACTACCCGGCGGTGATCGGCCTCGTCGGGGCCGGGCTGGGTGTCGCCGTCCTGCCCGAGCTGGCTCTCGAGTCCGTGCGGCCCAAGGGGGCGCGCACCGTGGCGGTGGAGCCGGCCGTGGAGAGGGAGATCGTGGCCCTCACCCTGCCCGACCTCGCCCGGGTGCCGACGGTGGCGGCGACCCTGGACCAGCTTTCCCTGGCGGCCGCACGCTGATGTGCCCGGCCGCACTCCGACGGGTCCGGGGGCGCACCGGCATGCCCGCCCGCCGCACCCGTGGTGCCGAGCCGGGCTGCGGGTGCGCGAGATTCGAAGAAACGTTTCTTCCTCGGGTGTGTCGTGTGGACCGTCAGGAGTTGCCGGCCTCCGGGGCCGGACCGGAGTGGGCGGAGATCAGGCGATTGCGGGCGCGGCCCATGAGCTCCTCGCGCTCGTCCTCGGTCAGGCCGCCCCACACGCCGTAGGGCTCCCGTACCGCGAGTGCGTGCGCCGCGCACTCGGCGCGCACCGGGCAGCGCATGCAGACCTCCTTCGCGGAGGTCTCACGAGCACTCCGGGCTGCTCCGCGTTCCCCTTCGGGGTGGAAGAACAGTGAACTGTCGACCCCGCGGCAGGCGGCCAGCAGCTGCCAGTCCCACAGGTCCGCGTTGGGTCCGGGAAGGCGGGAGAAATCTGCCATTGCGTGTCCCCTCGAAACCTTGCTGGTTCGGAAACGGCGTCCTCGACCGTTGTCGCTCGTTCATCGGTCTTCGGTGACCGGAGTCCCGACCGTACATCTACGGTGTTAGTAGATGTAAATATGACTGATTGCGAATCTAGCCTCAGACGCCAGCAAAAGGGAAGAAAACCCGCTAAATGGGGCAGGTCGTCGATCGGGAGATCAGTTGACGGGTGAAGGATCCCGTGTCGCTCTTCTCCGTGTGCAACCCCTCACTTAGAGTGCCGAACCGGATGCTTTGGCCCGTAACTCTTTCGAGTGACCGTCGTTGTTGAGGGGGAGGCGGTTGACGGAGAACGAGCTCGGGCAGATGTCCGAGGGGGTCAACCGCACAGGTGACGACTTGTATCAGCCTGGAGGCTCAAGGTGACGCGCATCAGCTGCGGAGGACGGTCATGACATCCGTCCTCGTCTGCGACGACTCCCCGCTTGCCCGAGAAGCGCTCCGCCGCGCGGTTGCGACCGTGCCCGGCGTCGAGCGTGTGACGACGGCGGCCAACGGCGAGGAGGTCCTCCGCCGCTGGGGGGCCGATCGTTCGGATCTGATTCTGATGGACGTACGCATGCCCGGTCTGGGGGGTGTGGAGACGGTCCGGCGGCTGCTCTCGGCCGACCCCGGAGCCCGGATCATCATGCTGACCGTCGCCGAGGACCTGGACGGTGTCGCGCTCGCGGTCGCCGCCGGCGCTCGCGGCTATCTGCACAAGGACGCCTCGCGTGCCGAGCTGCGCGCGACCGTGACCCAGGCGCTCGCCGATCCGACGTGGCGGCTCGCCCCGCGCCGGCTGCGGTCCGCGGAGATGGGCGCGGCGCCGACGCTCACGGCGCGCGAGATCCAGGTGCTCGAAGGCATGAGCCACGGCCGTTCCAACGCCGAGATCGGGCGCGAGCTGTTCCTCTCCGAGGACACGGTGAAGACGCACGCGAGGCGTCTGTTCAAGAAGCTCGGGGCCTCGGACCGTGCGCACGCCGTCGCGCTCGGATTCCGCTGGGGCCTGGTCCGCTGATGCCGCGGCGCGACCGGTAGCCGTGCGATCCCGTCCGCACGCCGGCGGACGGGGCGACGGTGGCGGCGGACCTGCGGCCGGGCCCTCCCCACCAGCGCTATGTGACGCTTCCTGGCCGATGCCGCATCCTTGGGGTTGTGGAGTTCCTCGGGGAACATTCGGTCGAGCGGAAGGGGAGGGCGCAGGACATGACATCCGGCGCACCCGCTCAGAACGCTGGAGCACTCGCTCGCGGCACCGGCGGCGCACAGGCCGACGCGCGGGCCGACGTACCTGCCGACCGTTCCGACGTGTCCGTCGCGCGGGCCGACGTACCCGCTGATAACGCTTCGGTGCACAACTCGGGACGCGATGCATCGGATCGGACGGTGCCAAGGCACCATGGTCCGATGCGTGAGGACGGGACGACGGTGATCGGTGCTCTGGTGCACCGTGCCGTCGACGGTGACGCGCAGGCCACCCACGACCTGCTGGCCCACGTCCATCCCCTCGCACTGCGCTACTGCCGGTCCCGGCTGAACCGGCTTCCCGGTGATGCCCGTCACTTCGTGGAGGACCTCGCGCAGGAGGTCTGCGTCGCGGTGCTGATGGCCCTGCCGCGGTACAAGGACACCGGCAGACCTTTCGAAGCCTTCGTCTTCGCCATCGCGGGCCACAAGGTCGCCGACCTCCAGCGCGCCGCGATGCGGCACCCCGGATCGACGGCCGTGCCGTCGGACGAGATGCCGGAGCGGCCCGACGATTCGCTCGGTCCGGAGGAGCGGGCGCTGCTCAGCAGTGACGCGGCCTGGGCCAAGAAGCTTCTCGCCAATCTGCCGGAGAACCAGCGAGAGCTGCTGGTCCTCCGGGTCGCGGTCGGGCTGACCGCCGAGGAGACCGGGCAGATGCTCGGCATGTCCCCGGGGGCCGTCCGGGTCGCCCAGCACCGTGCGCTGAGCAGGCTTAGGGCTCTCGCGGGGCAGTAGGAGCGGGTTCCGGAGGCTTCCGCGGTGTGGAGGAAGCCACAGAACCGCCAGGTGATCTTGCCCGTGGAATGAGACACCCTGCGAGCCCGTTAGCATGGACATCCGCACCGATCAAGACCATTTGGGGAAGGTGTCATGACTGCAAACGTCGACGGAGTGCCTGAGAAGTTCGCAACGCTCGGGCTGACATACGACGACGTGCTGCTGCTGCCGGGCGCGTCCGAGGTCCTGCCCAACGCGGTCGACACCTCGTCCCTCATCTCGCGCAACGTGCGGGTGAACATCCCCCTGCTGTCGGCTGCCATGGACAAGGTGACCGAAGCCCGGATGGCCATCGCCATGGCCCGTCAGGGCGGCGTGGGCGTGCTGCACCGCAACCTCTCGATCGAGGACCAGGTGAACCAGGTCGACCTGGTCAAGCGGTCCGAGTCGGGGATGGTGACCGACCCGATCACCGTCAACCCCGACGCCACGCTCGGCGAGGCGGACGCGCTCTGCGCCAAGTTCCGCATCAGCGGTGTCCCGGTCACCGACCCCGCGGGGAAGCTCCTCGGTATCGTGACCAACCGTGACATGGCCTTCGAGTCGGACCGGTCGCGCCAGGTGCGCGAGGTCATGACGCCGATGCCGCTGGTCACCGGGCGGGTCGGCATCTCCGGCGTGGAGGCCATGGAGCTGCTGCGCCGCCACAAGATCGAGAAGCTGCCGCTGGTCGACGAGGCGGGCATCCTCAAGGGCCTCATCACGGTCAAGGACTTCAAGAAGGCCGAGCAGTACCCGAACGCCGCCAAGGACGCCGAAGGCCGTCTGCTGGTCGGCGCGGCCGTCGGTGCCAGCCCCGAGGCGCTGGACCGCGCGCAGGCGCTCGCGTCCGCAGGCGTCGACTTCCTGATCGTCGACACCTCGCACGGACACAACAGCAACGCCCTGGACTGGATGGCGAAGATCAAGTCGAGCGTCGCCGTCGACGTCATCGGTGGCAACGTCGCAACCCGCGACGGCGCCCAGGCGCTGATCGACGCCGGTGTCGACGGCGTGAAGGTCGGCGTGGGCCCCGGCTCGATCTGTACCACCCGCGTGGTCGCCGGTATCGGCGTCCCGCAGGTCACCGCGATCTACGAGGCCGCTCTCGCCGCCCGTGCCGCAGGCGTCCCCGTGATCGGTGACGGCGGCCTCCAGTACTCCGGCGACATCGGCAAGGCGCTTGCCGCCGGGGCGGACAGCGTGATGCTGGGCAGCCTCCTCGCGGGCTGCGAGGAGTCCCCGGGTGAGCTGATGTTCATCAACGGCAAGCAGTTCAAGTCGTACCGAGGCATGGGGTCGCTGGGCGCCATGCAGTCCCGTGGACAGGGGCGGTCGTACTCCAAGGACCGTTACTTCCAGGCCGAGGTGGCCTCGGACGACAAGCTCGTACCCGAGGGCATCGAGGGCCAGGTGCCCTACCGCGGTCCGCTGGCCAACGTCCTTCACCAGCTGGTCGGCGGTCTCCGCCAGACCATGGGTTACGTCGGGGCGGCGTCCGTCGACGAGATGGAGAGCAAGGGCCGCTTCGTCCGGATCACCTCCGCGGGACTCAAGGAGAGCCACCCGCACGACATCCAGATGACGGTCGAAGCACCGAACTACAGCAGGAAGTAAGGCATCAGCGCAGGTGAGGGGCGGACCGGGGTTCCCGGGACCGCCCCTCATGTGTGTGTCGGGGATACTGGTCAGCGCAGACGTAGAGGAAAGGCCACACCATCGTGACTGAGATCGAGATCGGGCGCGGCAAGCGCGGCCGCAGGGCATACGCGTTCGACGACATCGCTGTCGTGCCGAGCCGGCGCACCCGTGACCCGAAGGAGGTCTCGATCGCCTGGCAGATCGACGCCTACCGTTTCGAGCTGCCGTTCCTGGCCGCGCCCATGGACTCGGTGGTCTCCCCGCAGACCGCCATCCGCATCGGCGAGCTGGGCGGCCTCGGCGTCCTCAACCTCGAGGGGCTGTGGACCCGGCACGCCGACCCGCAGGCGCTCCTCGACGAGATCGCCGAGATGCCCGTCGAGACCGCCACCCCGCGGCTCCAGGAGATCTACTCCGCCCCCATCCAGGAGGAGCTGATCGGGCAGCGCATCAAGGAGGTGCGCGACTCCGGTGTCGTCACCGCCGCCGCGCTGTCCCCGCAGCGCACCGCACAGTTCTCCAAGGCCGTGGTCGACGCGGGTGTGGACATCTTCGTCATCCGGGGTACGACGGTCTCCGCCGAGCACGTCTCCAGCGCGGCCGAGCCGCTGAACCTGAAGCAGTTCATCTACGAGCTGGACGTCCCGGTCATCGTCGGTGGCTGCGCCACGTACACCGCCGCCCTGCACCTGATGCGTACCGGCGCGGCCGGTGTCCTCGTCGGCTTCGGCGGCGGCGCCGCGCACACGACGCGCAACGTCTTCGGCATCCAGGTCCCGATGGCGACCGCGGTCGCCGACGTGGCCGGGGCCCGCCGCGACTACATGGACGAGTCCGGCGGCCGGTACGTGCACGTCATCGCGGACGGCGGTGTCGGCTGGTCCGGTGACCTGCCGAAGGCCATCGCCTGCGGCGCGGACGCCGTGATGATGGGCTCCCCGCTGGCCCGTGCCACGGACGCGCCCGGCCGGGGCCGGCACTGGGGTATGGAGGCCGTCCACGAGGACGTGCCGCGCGGCAAGCTGGTCGACCTGGGCTCCGTCGGTACGACCGAGGAGGTCCTCACCGGTCCCTCGCACAGCCCCGACGGCTCGATGAACATCTTCGGCGCGCTGCGCCGGGCGATGGCCACCACGGGCTACAGCGACCTCAAGGAGTTCCAGCGCGTCGAGGTGACGGTGGCGGACTCGCAGCACCGCCGCTGAGACCCGACGCAGCACGCACCGCGGCCCGGACCAGAGAACATGGTCCGGGCCGTGGTGCGTGCGCGAGGTGTCAGCCGGCCCGCCTGGCGCCACCGAAGGCGGCGACCGGACCCAGGAGGAGGAAGAGGTACGTCATGAAGTCGGCCTCCTCCTTCCAGATGTCGAAGACGTCGCCGAAGTGGTCGAAGAAGACCTCGGAGAAGCCGACCCCCAGGCCGTCCGCGAGGATCATCGACATACCGACGAGCTGGCCGAGGAAGACCGCGATCAGGGAGAACACGGCGGCGGAGCCGAGGACGGCGGGGTTGGCGCCGCCGACCTTGCTCGCGGCGAAGCCGACCAGGAAGCCGACACCGATGGCCGCGTAGCCGACCTCACGCTCGATGGACCCGGCGAGGACGCCGTAGAGGATGGCCGCCACGATCGCGGCGCCCAGCGCTGCCAGCACCCCGAGACCGACCTGGTTGCGGGCCGCCGGCGGGGCGGGCGGGAACGGAGTGCCGCCGAACTGGCCCGGCTGCTGTCCCTGCTGACCCGCGAACGGGTTGCCGGTCGGCGCGCCCGGCTGCTGGCCGGCATACGGGTTCCCCGGCTGCTGGCCCGCGTACGGGTTGCCGTCGGCCGGCTGGCCGCCGCCGTAGGGCTGCTGCGGCGGGTTCGGCGGCTGCACGGGCTGGCTCATGATGGTGTTCCCCCTGGGACGATGCGCACGGCTGTGCGAGAAGTGACGCCGCAGGCTAGCAGCCCGCGCCGACATGGCCCACCGGAATCCTCGCGGGCCCGCCCCGGGGTGCGCTACAGCCGGTGGGCGGCCCCCGCCGGGGTGGCTCCCCGGGTGTCCAGGAGAAGCTGGGCCTTCACCGCGAGGCCCTGGAGGTCGTACGTGCGGTGGTGCTGGAGCAGTACCGTCAGATCCGCCCCCGCGGCGGCCTCGTAGAGGGAATCGGCGCGCGGGACGGGCAGGTCGCGCACCCGCCAGTCCAGGACGAGCGGGTCGTGGTAGCCGATCTGGGCGCCCATGTCCATCAGCCGGGTCGCGATCTCGCGGGCGGGTGAGGACTCCTGGTCGGCGAGGTCCGGCTTGTAGGTGACGCCGAGCAGCAGCACCCGGGCACCCCGGACGGACTTGCCGTGTTCGTTCAGCAGGGTCGCGCAGCGCTGGATCACGTAACTCGGCATCCGGTCGTTGATCTCCTTGGCCAGCGAGACCATGCGCAGCGGGTGGCCGGGCGTGCGGCTGCTGTACGGGAAGTAGCCGGGGTCCACTGGGGCGCCGTGGCCGCCGACCCCGGGGCCGGGGCGGAACGGCTCGAAGCCGAACGGCTTGGTCTCGGCGCACCTGATGACGTCCCAGAGGTCGACGCCGAGGTCGTGGCAGAGCACGGCCATCTCGTTGACCAGGGCGATGTTGACGTGCCGGAAGTTGGTTTCGAGGACCTTCGTCATCTCCGCCTCGCGCGGCCCGCGTGCCCGGACGACCTTGTCGGTGAGCCGCCCGTAGAAGGCGGCGGCCGATTCGGTGCAGGCGGGGGTGAGACCGCCGATGACCTTCGGGGTGTTGCCGTAGCCGTATGTGCGGTTGCCCGGGTCCAGGCGGCCGGGGGAGTGGGCGAGGTGGAAGTCCCGTCCGGCGCGCAGCCCGGAGCCGTCCTCCAGCAGGGGGCGCACGACGTTCTCGGTGGTGCCGGGCGGCACCGCCGATTCCACCAGGACGGTGGTGTGCGGGCGGAGCCGGGCGGCGAGCGCGCGCGCCGCGTCGGTCACGGAGCCGAGGTCGAGGGCGCGGTCCGGCCCGAGCGGGGTGGGGGCGCAGATCACGGCCGTGCGCACCCGGCCCAGCTCGGCCGGGTCGGCGGTGGGCCGGAAGCCGCCCGCGACCATCCGCCGGATGTCGGACGCGCTCAGGGATCCCTCGACCGGAGTACGGCCCGCGGAGAGTTCCGCGTAGGGGCGTGGGTCGGTGTCGTAGCCGACGGTGTGGATTCCCACGCCGACGGCTGCTTGGGCGAGGGGCAGGCCGAGGTGACCGAGTCCGATGACGGCGAGGTCTGCGGGCATGTGGGCCGTCCTTTCCCTAAGGCCAAGAGACAGAAAGTGCAACTGCTGGGGACAGCGCAATGTCAGACTAGGCGTAAATATGACCTATATGTCGCATTCTGTGACTCGTGTGGGGCGGGTGTTGTCCACAGGCGGTGGCTGAAGTCGCTGACCGCGGACAGAATCGAGTGGTGGGCACGGGTGCCCCGGCCCTCCGGCCGGTCTCCGCTCCCGTGCCGTACCACCCCGATGCACCGGGATTACCGGGAGGCAGCAGTGAGGACAGCGACACTGGGACCCGCGGAGCGCGCCGAAGCGCTGACCGCGATGGCCGAGCGCGAACTGGACGTGCTGGTCGTGGGAGCGGGCGTGGTAGGCGCCGGGACCGTGCTGGACGCGGCCACCAGAGGACTTTCCACCGGTCTGGTCGAAGCGCGCGACTGGGCGTCAGGCACGTCCAGCAGGTCGAGCAAGCTGATCCACGGCGGGCTGCGCTATCTGGAGATGCTGGACTTCGCGCTCGTACGGGAGGCGCTGAAGGAGCGCGGGCTGCTGCTCGAACGGCTGGCACCGCACCTGGTGAAGCCCGTCCCCTTTCTCTATCCGTTGCAGCACAAGGGATGGGAGCGGCTGTACGCCGGCTCCGGCGTCGCGCTGTACGACGCGATGTCGGTGTCCTCGGGACACGGCCGCGGGCTGCCCGTGCACCGCCACCTCTCCCGCCGCCACGCGCTGCGGGTCGCCCCCGCCCTCAAGAAGGACGCCCTGGTCGGAGCCCTCCAGTACTACGACGCCCAGATGGACGACGCGCGCTATGTGGCGACCCTGGTGCGCACCGCGGCGGGCTACGGCGCGCACGTGGCCAACAGGGCGCGGGTGACCGGCTTCCTCCGGGAGGGGGAGCGGGTCGTCGGCGCGCGGGTGCAGGACGTCGAGGGCGGCGGGGAGTACGAGGTCAGGGCCAAACAGGTGGTCAACGCCACCGGCGTGTGGACGGACGACACCCAGGCGCTGATCGGCGAGCGCGGACAGTTCCACGTCCGGGCGTCGAAGGGCATCCACCTCGTCGTGCCCAAGGACCGGATCCACTCCTCGACCGGGCTCATCCTGCGGACCGAGAAGTCCGTGCTCTTCGTGATCCCGTGGGGCCGGCACTGGATCATCGGCACGACCGACACCGACTGGGACCTGGACAAGGCGCATCCGGCCGCCTCCAGCGCCGACATCGACTATCTGCTCGAACACGTGAACTCGGTGCTCAACACCCCACTGGGCAGGGACGACGTCGAGGGCGTCTACGCCGGACTCCGGCCCCTGCTGGCCGGTGAGTCGGACGCGACGAGCAAGCTCTCGCGCGAGCACACGGTGGCCCACCCGGCCCCCGGGCTCGTCGTCGTGGCGGGCGGCAAGTACACGACGTACCGGGTGATGGCGAAGGACGCCGTCGACGAGGCGGTGCACGCGCTGGACCAGCGGGTGGCGGACTGTGTCACGGAGGACATCCCGCTGCTCGGCGCCGAGGGGTACCGCGCCCTGTGGAACGCCCGTGCCAGGATCGCCGCCCGCACCGGACTGCACGTCGTCCGGGTGGAGCACCTGCTCAACCGGTACGGCTCGATGACCGAGGAGATCCTGGAGCTCGTCCAGGGCGACTCCTCGCTGGGCGAGCCACTGGCGGGCGCCGAGGACTATCTGCGGGCGGAAGTCGTCTACGCGGCCTCGCACGAGGGTGCCCGGCACCTCGACGACGTCCTGACCCGGCGTACCCGGATCTCCATCGAGACCTTCGACCGGGGCACCCGCTGTGCCCGCGAATGCGCGGACCTGATGGCGCCGGTGCTCGGCTGGGACACGGGCCAGGTCGAGCGCGAGGTCGAGCACTACCGCAAGCGCGTGGAGGCGGAGCGGGAGTCCCAGAGGCAGCCTGACGACCAGACGGCGGACGCGGCACGGCTGGGGGCGCCGGACATCGTGCCCCTCTGAACCGCTCCCGGGCCTCCCCAGGGACCTCTGGGCGGACCTGCGGGCAGAACTCCGCCTTCAGCGGATCCCCTTCGAGGCGTGCTGTCGGCTGTTCCGCTTCGCGGCCGGCGCCCGGCGGTGTACCCGTGTTCGCCCTGAAGCCGAGGATGTGGCGGCCGGCGCGGGTCGCGGCGGCGGTCCGCACGTGACCGCCGGTGGTACGTCGGGCGTGGCCACGGACGGTCGCCCCGGGGAGAGTTCCTGCGGATGGACGATGCCGTGCGACCCGCCCGCCGGGGGTGCGGCGGGCGGGCGGTCCGGGCGCGCGGCAGCGGCCGGCCGCCCGTCGGTTCCGTGTGGGATAGGTCCGGTCCGCCGCGTGGAAATCGGTTTACCCACCGGCCTGCGACGCCCGCGGAGTCGTGCGTCTCCCTGCCGTCGCAGGCCTCGTGCCGTGCCGGAACGGCGCCTGCCAGGGGCCTCCCCCCCGACGACGAGCCGGGGGGAGGTAGGACGACGCGGGCGTCAGGTGTGGTTCGCTTGGCAGGCTCGCGGTTCCCAGGGCGGGCGCAGTCAGTACCAGCGGGCGGCGGGCACCGCCCTGAACATCGGCATGACAGGGTGTTCCTTGCTCCGGCCACATCACGGCCGACCACGGACCCGGCACCATGACCGGTCCCGGGGTGAGGGACAATGAACGCTCTGCCAGGGCGGGTTGATCGCAGAGGGGACGCATGTCGGAGGCGGAGCAGGCGCGGGAGCCCCAACGGGACAAGGACGGACGTCTCCTCGCGGGGCGGTACCGCCTCGGGGAGGTGCTCGGCCGGGGCGGCATGGGCACGGTCTGGCGTGCTGTCGACGAGACGTTGGGGCGTACGGTCGCGGTCAAGGAACTGCGGTTCCCGTCGGCCATCGACGAGGACGAGAAGCGCCGTCTGATCACGCGAACACTGCGTGAGGCGAAGGCGATCGCGAGGATCCGCAACACCAGTGCGGTGACGGTCTACGACGTGGTCGACGAGGACGACCGGCCGTGGATCGTCATGGAGCTCATCGAGGGCAAGTCCCTCGCCGAGGTGATCCGTGAGGACGGGACGCTGACGCCGAGGCGCGCCGCGGAGGTCGGCCTCGCGATCCTCGACGTGCTGCGCTCGGCGCACCGCGAGGGCATCCTGCACCGCGATGTGAAGCCGTCCAACGTGCTGATCTCGGAGGACGGCCGGGTCGTCCTGACCGACTTCGGCATCGCCCAGGTCGAGGGCGACCCCTCCGTCACCTCGACGGGCATGCTCGTCGGCGCACCCTCCTACATCTCGCCCGAGCGGGCCCGCGGTCACAAGCCGGGCCCGCCTGCCGACCTGTGGTCCCTCGGCGGGCTGCTGTACGCGAGCGTCGAGGGCCGACCGCCGTACGACAAGGGTTCGGCCATCGCCACGCTGACGGCGGTGATGACGGAGCCCGTCGAACCGCCGGCCGACGCGGGCGGGCTGGAGGAAGTCATCTACGGCCTCCTGGCCAAGGACCCCGAACAGCGGCTGGACGACGCCGGGGCGCGTGTCCTGCTCAACGCGGTGATCAACGCTCCGGAGAAGCCCGTCGCACCGCCGGCCGACTCCACCCAGGTCATGGCGCTGCCCTCGATCGGTGACCGAAAGAGCGACAAGGGCGGCAGGAGCAGCAGGAGCGAGACCAAGGGCGGTGGCAAGAAGGCCGCAGCCGCAGCCGCAGCCGCGGCCGCCGTCGCGGCCACACCGGCCCGCGAGGGCAGTGGGTCCGGAGCTGTCGCGGGCGCAGGGGGGCCGGCCGCCGGCGGCTCGGTCCCCACGGGCCAGGCCTCCGGCTCTCCGTCCGGTTCAGGCTCCTCGTCCGCGACCACCCCGGCCGGTGTGTCCGCTCTCGCCGAGAGCACCAAGGACAGGCTGCGCGGCGCGTTGCGGTCCGTACGGAACGCGAAGTCCCCGGCTGCCGCCGGGGCCGCGGTGTCCTCGCAGGCGCCGGGTTCCACGGCAACGACGGCATCGGCCTCCGGACCCGTCGTGCCGCCCGGACGTCCGGCCGTGACCCGTGCGTCGATCACCGATGTCGTGCCGCGCCGCACCCTGGCGGTGATCGCCGGTGTCGTCGTGCTCGCCGTCCTCGGTACGGTCCTGGCGCTCACGCTCGGCGACGACGGGAAGGCCGACGAAGGCGGCGGCTCCAAGGGCGACACCGCCGCGTCGGCCGGTGCGTCGGCCGGCGACGCCGATCCCGCCACCGGCGGAGGCGCCGGCAAGGACGAGGGCACCGGCGAGGACGGCAAGGACGGCCAGGGGCAGGACAAGGGCGAGGCGTCCACCGACCCCTCGCCCACCCCTGAGTCCGAAGAGACCACCTCCGACCCGAACGGTCTGCCGGCCGGGTACAAGAAGGTCACCGACGAGCGGTTCCACTTCACGATGGCGATGCCGGAGACCTTCAAGCGCAACGCCATAGCGGGAAGCAATTCGGGCGGCATCTACAACGACGGCGGCGGATTCCCGCGCGTCCAGATCGACTACAACAGCTCACCCGGGGACGACGCCGCCGCCGCGTGGCGGGGCCTGATGGGTGCGGTGGCCGGAAGCAGTAACGGCTACAAGCACATCGGCATAAAGAAGGTCGAGTTCAACGGCTACCCGACCGTCGCCGACTGGGAGTTCACGCGCAACCAGCAGGGCATGCGGGTCCGGGTCCTCAACCGGGGCTTCAAGGCCGACGCCACCCACGGCTACTCGATCATGATCAGCTGCAAGGCCGACGCCTGGGACGAGGAGGAGTGCCGGACGCTCCGCGAAACGGCCTTCGCCACGTTCAAGCCGACCGACTGACCCGTCCGGGCGGCCGGCCGGCACGTCCGGGCCGTCGCCCGGCCCGCACGGGCCGGGCGACGGAGCGCGGCTCGGGCAGTCGACGGGGCGCGGCTCGGGCAGTCGACGGAGCGGCCGGGTTGCCGTGACACGCCGCGTGGCCGCGACGTGCCACGTATGGTGAGAGGCCGGGGACCGTACACAGCCGGAACGATCGGTCAATTGCACAGCAAGTGACCGCAATTGACGGATTCATGCGGTTCCGATGACCGGGGAACAGCGCGCTCTGGGGAGGCGTCGTGGACGACTACGCGGGTCGGGTGCTTGCCGACCGCTACCGCCTTCCGCTGCCCCCGTCCGATGCGTACGAACTGGCCGAGACGCGGGCATTCGACACATACAGCGGCCAGGAAGTCCTGGTCCGGCAGGTGCCGTTGCCTGAGGTCGTGGACGCCGAGGTGCTCGACGCCGACGGTCTGGCCTCGGTGAGGCGAGCCACCGGGCGTACGGTGCGGCGGCCCACGGACCCGGCGGTCCGGCGGGCGATCGAGGCCGCGCAGGCGGCTGCCCAGGTCCCCGACCATCCGCGCCTGGACCAGGTCTTCGACGTGTTCGCCGAGGCGGGATCGCTCTGGATAGTGAGCGAGCTGGTCGCCGCCCGGCCGCTCGCCGCGCTCCTCGCGGAGCGGCCCCTCAATCCCTACCGGGCCGCCGAGATCGGCTCCGACGTCCTCACGGCGCTTCGGGTGCTGCACGCTCACGGCTGGACGCACCGCAACATCACGGTCCGCACGGTGCTGGTCTGTGACGACGGCCGTGTCGTGCTGACGGGCCTCGCGGCGGGCGCGGCCGAGGAGGCGCTGTGCGGATACGTTCCCGCACCGCAGCCGGACGAGGAGAACGACTACGGGCCCCCAGCGGTCGAATCGGGCCCCACCGGCCCGTACGAGCCGCCGACGGTCGAGCCCGGCCCGTACGAGCCGCCGATGGTGGAGCCTGGTCAGTACGAGATCCCGGCTGTGGAGTCCGGCACGTACGCGCCGCCCATGGTGGATTCCGGTCCGTACGAGCCGCGGGCCGTGGAGTCCGGCACGTACGAGATCCCGGCTGTGGAGTCCGGCACGTACGAGATCCCGGCTGTCGAGCCCGGAACGTACGAGCAGCCTGCCCCGTACGAGCCGCCCGCGCCGTACGAGCGGGACGCCTCACTGTCCGGGCCCGATGGCCTCTCCGCCCCCGAGGGGCTGCCCGCCCCCAGAGCGTCCACCGACGGGGTGCCGGCCCCCGGCTCCCGTGCGGAGATCGAGGTGGCACCACCGGCGCCACCCGCACCGCCCGCCGAGCCAGGGGCCGGGAGTGCGGCACAGCTGCGCGCCGCCCGCGCCGGGGCCATCGCGGCATACCGTGCGGGGGCGCGTGCGGCGGCGGCCCGCGCGGGCGAGGATCAGAAGCGCGCGGACCGGGACCGCGACGGCGGCGCCGGCACGGAACGGCGCGAGGAGCCCGGTGAGGAGGCCCCCGCCCTCGGTGGCCCGCAGCTGAGCGGCACCTGGGGCGGTGCGGACCACGAGCCGTATCCGTACGCGTACCCGTACGAGGTCGACGACGAGGACGACGAGGACGACGAGGACGGCGGCGGCCCCAGGCCCCCCGGCCGGCGCGTCCACCTCGCCGGCACCTGGGGCGACGGCCCCGGCTCCGGCCGGCCCGTGCCCGCCGGCGGCTCCGGAGGGCCCGGCGGCTCAGGTGAGGACGCGTTGCGCGCCGACGCCCGGCGCCTCGGCGGCGGGTCCGTGGAGCGTCAGGACCGGCTGCCCCAGCCCGTCGCCGCCCGCACGCCCGCCGGAGGGTGGGACGAGGTCGTCGCAGGCGGCGCCACCCCCGCCTACCGGGGCCCGGCCACCCCCCTCGCCGCCGAGCGCGCCAGGCAGGCCCGCATCGCCGTCGTCGGAGCCGTCACGGAGCGGTGGGCGCCCGAGCAGGCGGGGCCGGTCCACGACAACTGGCAGCTCGCCCCGCCCATCGGCCCCTCCACCGACCTGTGGGCGCTGGGCGCCCTGCTCTACCGTGCCGTGCAGGGCCACGCTCCCTACCCGGAGGAGAACGCGGCCGAACTCGTCCAGATGGTCTGCGGTGAGCCGCCCGCCTTCGCGGAGGAATGCGGCCCGCTGCGGCCTGTCGTCGAATCACTGCTGCGTCAGGACCCCACGGAGCGACCCGACTTCGAGGAGCTGCGCGGCTGGCTGCGCTCACTCGTGCGTTCGGCCCCCGAGCCGGAGGCCGGCGCCGACATCGTCTCGATGCCGCCCGCCGACGCCACCCGCCTGCCGGTCGTACGTCGCCGGGGTGAGCTGGTGCGCCGCCGCTGGGGTCGCGGGGGCTCGGCGCACGGCCGGCACCGCCAGGGAAGGCCGCAGCGCCGCGAGAAGCCGCAGGCGTACGAGCAGCAGGCCCACGAGAGGCAACAGGCCTACGAGCAGCCGCAGGCGTACGAGAAGAAGCCGCCGCGCGCGCCTCGCGAACCCAAGGGGCCCAAGGTGCTGCGTCAGCCGCAGCCCGGTGGCCGGGCACCGCGACGGCTCGGACGGCTCCTGCTGGTGCTGATCCTGCTCGCGATGGCGGCCGCCATCGCCTACGCCATGCTGTTCATGCCCAAGGAAGGGCAGGAGACAGGGGCGGGAGCAGCGCCCTCGGGCTCGGCCGCCCCGGAGCCCGGCAGCAGTCCGTCCACCGGGGCGCCGGCCTCCTCCGGCGGGTCGGAGCCTTCGGCCTCGTCCGGCTCGTCCGGCTCGGAGAAGCCGCAGACCAGCCGCTCCGCCGTGGCCCTCGCGCCGGGCTACGAGTTGCGCAAGGACGCCGAAGGGTTCCAGATCGGCGTGCCGGAGGACTGGCAGCGCAGCCCGGCCAACGCCGACCGTCAGGTCCGTTACGGCAGCGACGGGTTCAGCGTGCTGGTCGTACCGGGCCGGGACACCGTCAAGGCCAACGGGAGCGACCCGCTGGACTACCAGCGGACCGCGGAGCCCGAGCTGCAGCCGTTCCGCGAGTCCAGCTGGGCCACGTCCACCGGCCTGCGCCGCATCGACGTGGGCCGGCAGGTCATGGCGGAGGGGCAGTTCACCTGGCAGGAGAGCAGCGGCCGTGAGGTGTACGTCCGCAACCTGGTCATGATCGTGGACGGCAGGTACCACATCGTGCAGGTCATCGGTCCGGAGAACGAGCGGGACAAGGTCTCGGACATCTACGAGCAGGCCATGTCGTCGTACCGCGTGGGTTCCTGACCGCGCAACAGCGGAACGCGACAAGCATCACAGTGCGGTCTCGTGAGCGGTGCGAGGTTACGTGGGGCCGCCTCCTCTCCGTAACCTGTCGTCCAAGGAACGGGGCGAGGACACACGTGGATCACGCGCAGGGAACGGACGCGGGAATCGTACTGGCCGGACGTTACCGTCTCGGTGACGTCCTGGGCCGAGGCGGCATGGGCAAGGTGTGGCGCGCCCACGACGAGGTGCTCCACCGGACGGTCGCAGTCAAGGAGTTGACCGCCGGACTGTACGTCGCCGAGGCGGACCGGGCCGTGCTGCACGCCCGCACGCAGAAGGAGGCGCGCGCGGCTGCCCGGATCACGCACCCGGGGGTCGTCACCGTCCATGACGTCATCGAGTACGACAACCGTCCCTGGATCGTCATGCAGTACGTCGACGGGCCCTCGCTCGCGGACGCGACCAAGGAGTCCGGCGAGGTCGAGCCGCGCGAGGCGGCCAGGATCGGTCTGCACGTGCTGAGCGCCCTGCGGGCCGCCCACGACGCCGGTGTCCTGCACCGGGACGTGAAGCCGGGCAACGTCCTGCTCGCCCGGGACGGCCAGGTCCTGCTGACCGACTTCGGGATCGCGGCGATCGAGGGGGACTCCACCATCACCAGGACAGGTGAACTGGTGGGTTCCATCGACTATCTGGCGCCCGAGCGGGTGCGCGGCGGCGACCCGGGCCCCGCGTCGGACCTGTGGTCGCTGGGTGCCACGCTCTACACGGCCGTCGAGGGAAGCTCACCGTTCCGGCGCTCTTCCCCCATCTCCACCATGCAGGCCGTGGTCACGGAGGAGCCGCCGCCGCCGCTGCACGGCGGCGCGCTGGCGCCCGTGATCACCGCTCTGCTGCGCAAGGAACCCTCGGACCGTCCGACGGCCGAGGAGACGGAACGCATGCTGCTGGACGCGATGGAAGGGCGAAGGCCCCGGGCCGCGCAGGCGCACGTGCCGACGCAGCGGGTCTCCGAGGACGACCTCCGTGCCTTCTCCGCTCCGGACGGTTCCACCGCCCGCCTCGACCGGCCCCTGCCCGTGCCTCCGCCGTCCGGACCCCCGTACACCTCGGCGCCCGCGACCCGGCGAGGCCTGGGCCGGTGGCGCACCGCCCTGCTGGTCGTCGCGGTGGCTGCCCTGATCGGCGGGGCGGCGGGTCTGATCGCGATGAAGACGGCGGACGACGGCGGGTCCACGACCGGGGGCGCCTCGGAGCGGGGAACCGCCGGCCCCACGCCCTCCCCGTCGGTCTCCGCCGCCGGGGGGCAGGGCGGGGACGCCGCCGTGAAGGACGACGAGCCCGCCGCGAAGGACATACCCGAGGGCTGGAACCGGGTCACCGATCCCGAGGGCTTCAGTCTCGCCGTCCCCGACGGCTGGGTGCGGCAGACGAACGACGGCCAGATCGACTACACACCGGACAACGGCGCGCACCGCATCCGGATCAGCCTTGATCCGCAGCCCGACTTCGGCAACTCGTACGCGCACATGCGGAGCATCGAGAAGGACCTCGCCGTACGGCTGCCGGACTACCGGCGTCTGGAGCTGGTGGAGAACGTCTTCCGTGACCGTCCGGGGTCCCGTTGGGAGTTCACCTGGGTCGAGTCCAAGGACCACCCGGGCCCGCGCCACGGCATCGACCAGATGTACTTCGCCGAGTCGGGTGGCCCCGAGTACGCGCTCTACCTGACCGGGCCCGACGGAGACCGGGACGAGAGCCGACGGCTCTTCGAGACCATGCTGCGCAGCTGGGAACCGCCGGAGCCGACGGGCTGAGCGAGTCCTGCCGGCCCCGGTGACCGGGCTCGGTGGGCCGGCCGCCCGGACACATCTCGGCCGAGTGCTGAAGATTCACTGTTCCTGACGTCCGATCCCCGGAACGACGGCGTATCACCCCTGATCAGCGGTTATGCAGCCAGTGATCACTGGCTGCTTGGCCGGGCATGGCGGGAGTCTCTGGCGGGGCCTGTGAAAACCTGTTACCCACGGGTACCCAAAGTGGGCGGGTGGACATACTCTCGCCCTCATGACGGACTCGCAGGCCTTCACGACCACCTCCGCCGCCTCCGGCACCCGCGTCGGCACCAATCCGGTGGCCGCCGCCCCGGCGGGCGCCCGCACCGCTGCCGACGTGGTCACACCCGAGGTGATCGCCCAGCTGACCCGTGGCGTCGTCGGCTCCGGCCGCACGGCCAACCACAGCCCCTTCACCGGGGAGAAGCTGGCCGACCTGCCCGAGTCCACCCCCGAGGACGTCGAGACCGCCTTCGACCGCGCCCGCGCCGCCCAGCCCGCCTGGGCCGCGACCCCTGTCCGGGCGAGGGCCGCCGTGCTGCTCCGCTTCCACGACCTGGTCCTCCAGCGCCAGTCCGAGGTCCTCGACCTCATCCAGCTGGAGACGGGCAAGGCCCGGCTGCACGCACACGAGGAGGTGCTGGCCGTCGCCGTCGCGGCCCGGCACTACGGGCGCAAGGCCGTCTCGTACCTCAGGCCGAAGCGGCACACCGGCGTCGTCCCGACCCTCACCAAGGTCACCGAACTGCGCCAGCCGCGCGGGGTCGTCGGCCAGATCGCGCCTTGGAACTACCCGCTCGAACTCTCCGTCGGAGACGCGCTCCCCGCCTTCGTCTCCGGCAACGCGGTCGTCATGAAGCCCGACACCGAGACCGCGCTGACCGCCCTGTGGGCCCGTGACCTCCTCATCGAGGCCGGACTGCCCGCCGGGGTGTTCCAGGTCGTCCTGGGTGAGGGACCAGTGGTCGGCCCCGAGGTCGTCAGCCGTGCCGACTACGTCTCCTTCACCGGCTCCACCCGTACCGGGCGTGCGGTCGCCCAGGGCGCGGCCGCCAGGCTCGTCGGCGTGTCGCTCGAACTCGGCGGCAAGAACGCCATGATCGTCCTCGCGGACGCCGACGTGGAGAAGGCCGCCGCGGGCGCCGTCCGCGCCTGCTTCTCCTCCGCGGGGCAGCTCTGCATCTCCATCGAGCGCCTGTACGTCCACGAGTCTGTCGCCGACGACTTCGTGGAACGCTTCGCCGCCCGCACGAAGGCCATGCGCCTCGGCAACTCCCTCGCCTACGGCGCCGACATGGGCTCCCTCGTCGGCGAGCGGCAGCTGGAGACCGTCAGCCGGCACGTGACCGAAGCCGTCGAGAAGGGCGCCACGCTCGTCGCGGGCGGCGTCGCCCGCCCCGACATCGGCCCGCTCTTCTACGAGCCGACGATCCTCGACGGTGTCGAGGCGCCCATGGCCGTCTGCGGCGAGGAGACCTTCGGACCGGTCGTCTCCGTCTACCGCTTCAGCGACGAGGACGAAGTCGTCACCCTCGCCAACGCGACCCCTTACGGCCTCAACTCCAGCGTCTGGACGAAGGACGCCGGGCGGGGCCACCGCGTCGCCGCGCGGCTGCGGACCGGCACGGTCAACATCAACGAGGGGTACGCACCCGCGTACGGCAGTGTCCAGTCACCCATGGGCGGCATGAAGGACTCCGGTCTCGGCCGGCGGCACGGCTCCGAGGGCATCCTGAAATACACCGAGGCGCAGACGGTCGCCCAGCAGCGGTTGATCCCCCTCGCGCCCGCCTTCGGGATGGACGACGAGAAGTACGCAGCCTTCATGAGCCGCAGCCTCAAGGTGATGAAGGCCTTCCGGCTGCGCTGAGCCGCCCCTCCCGCAGCGTTCCCCATCCACCCTTTTCCTGCATCCGCCCTTTCGCGCATCCGCCCTTTTCGTGACGAGGAGTGCCATGTCCCAGGACAGCCCTGCCCAGAATCAGGCCGGTCCGTCCGCTCCGGCGGCGGACGACGACGCGTACGACTACGACGTCCTCGTCGTCGGCTCGGGTTTCGGCGGCGCGGTCTCGGCCCTGCGGCTGAGCGAGAAGGGGTACCGGGTCGGCGTCCTGGAAGCGGGCCGCCGCTTCACGCGCGCGACGCTGCCGAAGAACTCCTGGGACATCAAGAACTATCTGTGGGCCCCGGCGCTCGGCCTGTTCGGTATCCAGCGGGTGCATCTGCTCGGCAAGGTGATGGTGCTGGCCGGCGCGGGCGTCGGCGGGGGTTCCCTCAACTACGCCAACACTCTGTACGTGCCGCCCGCGCCGTTCTTCGAGGACCGTCAGTGGGCCGGCATCACCGACTGGAAGGCCGAGCTGGCGCCGTACTACGACCAGGCGAAGCGGATGCTCGGGGTGCGGCTCAATCCGACCGTGACCCCGGCGGACGTCCACCTCAAGGCCGTGGCCGAGACCATGGGCGTGGGCGACACCTTCCACCTCGCCCCGGTCGGCGTCTTCTTCGGTGACGGTCAGGACGCCGACGGCACGGCGCACGCGAAGCCCGGCGGGGAGGCGGCCGATCCCTACTTCGGCGGGGCGGGCCCCGCACGCAAGGCGTGCTCCCAGTGCGGCGAATGCATGACGGGCTGCCGTCACGGTGCGAAGAACACCCTCAACGAGAACTACCTGTACCTGGCGGAGAAGGCCGGTGCCGTCATCCACCCGATGACCTCCGTCGTCGCCGTCACGGACGGTCCGGACGGCGGCTACCGCGTGTCCACCGTGCCGACGAACCGGCGCCGCAAGGCGGTGCCGTCCGTGCTGCGGGCCCGGAAGGTGGTCGTCGCCGCGGGCACGTACGGCACCCAGACCCTGTTGCACACGATGAAGGACGAGGGGCTGCTGCCCCGGCTGTCGTCCCGGCTCGGTGAGCTGACCCGCACCAACTCCGAAGGCCTGGTGGGAGCGCAGACCAGCGACCGCCGCTACCGCAGGAAGCACGGGACCTCCAAGGCCGACTTCAGCAAGGGCGTCGCCATCACCTCGTCGATCCACCCCGACGAGAACACCCACATCGAGCCGGTGCGTTACGGCAAGGGCTCCAACGCGATGGGCGCGCTGACCATCCTGCAGGTGCCCTACAGCACCCACAGGGTGCTGAGCTGGTTCGGCAACGTGGCCAGGCACCCGTGGCTCCTGATGCGCTCGCTGTCCAACCGGCGCTGGTCGGAGCGGACCATAATCGGCCTCGTCATGCAGTCGCTCGACAACTCACTGACGGCGTACCGCAAGCCCGGCGGCGTCGGCAAGGGACTGCTCACAGCCCGGCAGGGGCACGGTTCACCCAACCCGACCCAGATCGCCGAGGCCACCCAGGGCGCGACGCTGCTGGCCCAGGAGATCAACGGTTTCGCCGGATCGAACATAGGGGAGCTGATGGGCACCCCGCTCACCGCGCACTTCCTCGGCGGCTGCCCCATCGGGGCGAGTCCTGACGAGGGCGTCATCGACCCGTACCACCGGCTGTACGGGCACCCGGGAATCTCCGTGGTCGACGGGTCCGCCGTGTCCGCGAACCTGGGCGTCAACCCGTCGCTGACGATCACGGCGCAGGCGGAGCGCGCGATGTCCTTCTGGCCCAACAAGGGCGAGGCGGACACGCGTCCGGCGCAGGACGCGGCCTACGAACGGCTCGCCGCGGTCGAACCCCTGAAGCCCGCCGTGCCGAAGGACGCGTTCGGCGCCCTCAAGCTGCCGTTCCTGGGGATACCCGTGGTGCCGCCGAAGAAGGCTGTCACCGACGCCTGACCGAGGGAACGCAACCTGACCGAGGGAACGCAAAGGGGCTGCACCCCCCTCCGAGTGCAGCCCCTTCACGTACCTACCGGTGAGGCGCCTTACGCGGCGGCGTCACCGTTGCTGCGACGCCGCACGACGAACATCGCGCCGGCACCCAGCACCACGGCGGCGCCGCCCGCGAGGGCGAACATGGTGGTGCTGGAGGAAGAACCGGTCTCGGCGAGGCTGCCGGTCACCTTGGTGGTGTCGCCGGTCGGCTTGGTGTCGGGGACGGGGACGCTGCCGCCCTCCTGGGGCTTCGGGCCGCCGCCGTCACCGGCGTCGACGATCTGGAACTTGTAGGCGACGTCCGTGAAGCACGGCACCGCGATCTCGTCGCCGAAGACGAGGCCGCCGCCGAGGCTGAAGCCGGCGCCCACCGGGGCGCTCGCCGCCACCTTGAGGCGCAGGTCGATGTCGACCTCGTAGCCGGGCTTGAGCTCGTCGGTCTCGCCGACGTATCCGGACGCGGTGCCGTCGCCCTCCAGGTCCTCCCAGGTGCCGTCGGCCTCGTTGAGCGCCTGGATCCTGACCTGCTTGCTGGTGAAGAGGTGCTCGCCCGCCTTGTCGGTGGCGGCGCCCGCGAAGAACATGACGTTCTTCACGGTCTTGTCCGAGTCGTTGTACGCGTTCAGGGTGAACCGGTCCCAGCCACTGCCCCGGGCGATCTTGCCGGACAGGCCGTTGATCGCGAGGTCCAGCGGTTGGGGCTCGCAGTTGCCGAGCTCCTCGTCCTCTCCGGGCTCCTCCTCCTCGTCGGTCTCCGAGGCGGTGGGCGTCGGCGTCGCGGACGGCGTCTCCGACTCCGTGTCGGTCGGGGTCGGGGAGGCGGTCCCGGGCGCGGTGCCATCGGACGTCTCCGTGGCCGACGGGGTCACCGACGGCGAAGCCGACTCGGTGTTCTCGGGGGACGCGGTCTCGGACGGAGTCTCGCTCGGCGTCTCGGTGGGCGTGGGCGAGGCGGTCTCGGTCGTCGTGGTCTCGGTCTCCGCGAAGGCGGCCGGCGCCGACAGCAGGACGACCGGGCCTATGACAGCGGTGGCGGCAGCGAGTGCCAGGGTGCGACGAAGCTTCATCTGGGGCCTCAGCGGGTCCGTGGTACCGCGTGGACTGCGGTACGCCTGAAAGGGATGAACGGGCCTGCCGTTGTGGGGACGGAACGAGCCGGTGTGTTCGCCATGCATGACCTGTGAAGTGGAGAAACGGTTGTCCTCCGTTTCACAGAATCTTTATGTGGCGCTCGCCACACCTCTGGGCCGCGCTCGTCCCGTGCTCCCGCCCCGGCGGCTCCCGGTGCCCCGGCGCGGTCGAACCGCTGCCGACGCACAGCTCAACCGATCCCCGGGCGGTACGTCGGACGGCACCGCAGGTACGGGCGGTTCCACCGAGTGCGCGGCCGGCGGGGACATCACGGGCGGGAACTCAGGGACGCCCGGCGACGGCGCCTCGGGCGCGTCGTCCGGATCGGGTTCGAGCGGGAGTACGGATACCTCCGGTACCTCCGGCTCAGCGTCCTCGGACACGGGCGGCGTGCTGTACGCGACGAACCGGCGCCGCGCCCCGCGGATCCGAGGGTCGTCGATGACAGTCCGAAGGCAGCCGGTCCCGGGCGTCCCCGGGGCCGGCCGCACATGGGTGACCGGGCTGCTGTCCCCTGCCGACCGGTCACACGCGCCGGGTCGTGGTCCCACGACGCACCTGCGGTACGTCACACGTCCCGGCGGAGCCACGCGTGGATTCCTGCCGATGCCGCCCCTGGCTGGAACGGGCACCCGGATCAACGAAGCCGTCCGGAGCCCGGTCACGCGCCGTACGGGTGAGACCGGGCCCGAACGCGGGTGCGGCCGTACAGCCTTCCCGAGGGTCACACCCGGCCGCGGCACAGCTCCAGCAGCGTCATGGCGAGTGCCGTGCCCGGCTTGCCCAGGGCATCGCTGTAGTGGCTGAGTACGTCCATCTCACGGGAGAGGTTCACCCGGCGGCCCCCGGACGTGATCCTCGCCTCCTGGATGACCGCGGAGACGGCCATGCGCTCCTGTACGAGACCGATGATCCGGTCGTCCAGGGCGTCGATGCGCGTCCGGGCGTCTCCGATCAGGGACGCGGCCTCGTCGGTGTGCGCGCCGGTCCGCTCGGCGGCGGTCTTCGTGGGTGCGGTGCTTTTCATCCGTGACTCCTGGTGGGGTGTGCGGTCCCCGGGAGCGACAGGTCCGGAACGCCAGAACGCCCCGGGCCTGTCGGCCCGGGGCGCCTGGAACGTTGCTTGTCAGTTGCTCAAGCAGCACGACCATGGCAGCCGGCGGGCCGGGTGCCATAGGTAAAGACGAAGATCGTGTGCTGACGCATGGGGCAAGTATGGACCCCGCCCGGGGCCCGGGTCCACGCAGGGCCCGGATGGTGAGACGGGAGCCCGGCGGGGCGATGTCCCACGGCCGGTAGAATTGGGAGGACCGACCCCCATCTCCACCGCCGGAAGGCCGCCCCCGTGCCAGCAGCACCCCCCGCCGCCCCCGACACCGCGACCGACGTCGTCCTGGTTGTCGACTTCGGCGCCCAGTACGCCCAGCTCATCGCCCGCCGTGTCCGTGAGGCCCGGGTCTACAGCGAGATCGTCCCGTCCACCATGCCGGTGGCCGAGATGCTGGCCAAGAACCCCCGGGCGATCATCCTCTCCGGCGGCCCGTCCTCGGTGTACGCGGAGGGCGCGCCCGGCATCGACCGCTCGCTGTTCGAGGCCGGGGTCCCGGTCTTCGGCATGTGCTACGGCTTCCAGCTCATGGCCACCACCCTCGGCGGCACGGTCGACGACAACGGGGCGCGCGAGTACGGCCGCACCCCGCTCGCCGTCTCCAAGGCGGGCTCCACCCTCTTCGAGGGCACACCCACCGAGCAGCCGGTCTGGATGTCGCACGGCGACGCCTGCTCCGCCGCCCCCGAGGGTTTCACCGTCACCGCGTCCACGGACGTCGTGCCGGTCGCCGCCTTCGAGAACGACGAGAAGAAGCTCTACGGCGTCCAGTACCACCCGGAGGTCATGCACTCGACCTACGGCCAGCAGGTCCTGGAGCACTTCCTCTACCGCGGCGCGGGCATCGAGCCGACGTGGACGACCACCAACGTCGTCGAGGAGCAGATCGCCCTGATCCGCGAGCAGGTCGGCGACAAGCGCGCCATCTGCGGCCTCTCCGGCGGCGTGGACTCCGCGGTCGCCGCGGCCCTCGTGCAGAAGGCCATCGGCTCCCAGCTCACCTGCGTGTACGTCGACCACGGTCTGATGCGCAAGGGCGAGACCGAGCAGGTCGAGAAGGACTTCGTCGCCGCGACCGGCGCGAAGCTGAAGGTCGTCGACGCGGAGAAGCGCTTCCTCGACGCCCTGGCCGGTGTGTCCGACCCGGAGCAGAAGCGGAAGATCATCGGGCGCGAGTTCATCCGCGTCTTCGAGCAGGCCCAGCTGGAGATCCTCCAGGAGGACGGCCCCGAGGTCGCCTTCCTCGTCCAGGGCACCCTCTACCCGGACGTCGTCGAGTCCGGCGGCGGCACCGGCACCGCCAACATCAAGTCCCACCACAACGTGGGCGGGCTCCCCGACGACATCGAGTTCCAGCTCGTCGAGCCGCTGCGCCAGCTGTTCAAGGACGAGGTCCGTATGGTCGGCCAGGAGCTCGGCCTGCCGGAGGAGATCGTCCAGCGCCAGCCGTTCCCCGGCCCCGGCCTCGGCATCCGCATCGTCGGCGACGTCACCAAGGAGCGGCTCGACCTGCTGCGCGAGGCCGACGCCATCGCCCGCGAGGAGCTGACCGCGGCCGGCCTGGACCGTGACATCTGGCAGTGCCCGGTGGTCCTGCTCGCGGACGTGCGCAGTGTCGGCGTCCAGGGTGACGGCCGCACCTACGGCCACCCGATCGTGCTGCGCCCGGTCTCCTCCGAGGACGCCATGACGGCCGACTGGTCGCGTCTGCCGTACGAGACGCTGGCGAAGATCTCGACCCGCATCACCAACGAGGTCGCCGAGGTCAACCGCGTGGTGCTCGACGTGACGAGCAAGCCGCCGGGGACGATCGAGTGGGAGTGACCCCTACTCCCTGAGGTCAGTGCCGATGCCGTCGCTCATTCGTTTGGGCGGCGGCATCGTCGTATCGACTGGGTACGCTGACCGAGGAGACGAGACTCAGCCCCATGGGAGCAACCATGAGTGCCGCACCCGACGACGAAGCGACCGAGCACTACCACTATCCGGTGCCCCCGCCCCAGGGCTGGGTGGCGGAGGATCTCGATCGGCTTCCGGACCTGCCGCGGCACACCGAGCTGATCGACGGGAGTCTCGTCTTCATGAGTCCGCAGACCAGGTTTCACATGCGGACCATGCGTCTGCTGGAGACCTGTCTCCTTGACCAGGCACCGGATGAACTCGATGTCTTCCGTGAGTTCAGCGTCAAGCTGGACGCTCGCAACCGACCCGAACCGGACGTGCTCGTGGTTCCGCTGGACGCGGACACAGGCCCGAAGGAGACCTGTCTGCGGCCGGAAGATGTCCTTCTGGCTGTGGAGGTCGTGTCGGAGGAGTCCGCGGTCAGGGACAGGGACGCCAAGCCACGGAAATACGCAGCCGCCGGGGTCGTGCACTTCTGGCGGGTGGAGCAGGGCGCCGACGGTCTGCCCGTCGTGTATGTGTACGAGCTCGATCCGGCTCTCAGGGCGTACACGGCGACAGGGATCTACCACAACACCCTGAAGCTCGACGTGCCTTTTCCCCTCGACATCGATCTCACCGCGATCCACAGGCGACGCCCCCGCTAATTCGGTGGCAGGGGGTCCGTCTTCGGTGGAACGGTGTCCCACCATGTCCGCCGATGAAGTCCGCGCCCTCATGTCTGCCCCCGCCAACGACCGCCTGACCTGGAACACCCCCCTTTCCCAGGCGCACGCCGCCCAGCTGATCGACGCCTGCGCTCCGGCCCCCGGCGCGCGGATCGCCGACTTCGGCAGCGGCTGGGGCGAGCTGCTGATGCGCCTGGTCGAAGCGGCGCCCGGATCCACCGGGGACGGCATCGAGACCGACCCGGAAGCCGTGGCGCGAGGCCTCAGGCTGGCAGGGGAGCGCGGGCTCACCGACCGGGTGCGGTTCCACGAGGCGCCGGCCGCGGAGTATCCGGGGGACGGCTACGACCTCGCCGTCTCGATCGGCTCCTCGCACGCCTGGCCTGGCGGCACCCCGGAGGCGCTGAAGGCCCTGCGGGCCGCTGTACGGCCCGGCGGCCGGGTGCTGTTCGGGGACGGCTTCTGGGAGCGGGAGCCCTCGCCCGCCGCGCTGGAGGGGCTGGGCGCCGAGCCCGGCGACTTCGGTTCGCTCCTGGGGCTGATCCGGCAGGCGGAGGCGGCCGGGCTCAGGCCGCTCCAGGTGACCGTCGCCGATCAGCGCGAGTGGGACCTCTTCGAGTCCGCCGCCAACATCGGGCGCGGCGAGCGCTGGGCGCTGGCCAACCCCGCACACCCGCTGCACGCCGGGGTGACGGAGGCCGTCGCCGCCCGCCGCACCGGGTACTACGGGGGATACCGGGGGACACTGGGCCTCGCCTACCTCGTGCTCAGCGGCTGAGAATCGCACATATCTACGACATGCGCCCCCGGCCCGCCCCGATGCGGGACGAGCCCGCTCCGTACGGCACAATTCGCAGAAATCGCAGGCGAGTTGGTTCTACGAGGTCGGAAAGGGCGGCGTTCTCCGTGGCGTTGGACGAGGCGAGGGCGAAAAGTGCGCACGGCGGTAGCTGTACGTGCGGCGACTGCCCGCACGGAGCACGCGAAGGACACCGCCGCGCGGTGGCGGCCTTCCTCACCAAGCGGGACGAGTTCGCCGCCGGGCAGGGCCTGCCCGCCGGGGTCGCCCAGTCCGTGTCCGCGTCCCGGCAGTGGGTGTCGGACGAGCTGACCGAGTCGGCCCGCACCGTCGCCGAGCGAAGCCGTGAGGCCGGTGACGCCTGGCTGCACACGCTCTGGGTGCGCACCCTCGTCGTCGTATGGGGCGGAGTCGCCCTGCTGGTCATCGGCGAGTCCGTCACCGCGATCGGTGCGGGCTGGTCCACGGCCCGCACCGCGGGGCTGGTCGCGGCACTCGTCACCGCGGGCCTGCTGACCGGTGCCGCACGCGTACACCGTGCCCGTGGCGGCCTCCTCGCCCCGCTGATCGGAGAGGACAACCGGCTCTCCACCTCACGCGCCGTCGCAGCGTCCTGGGTGCTGCTCGCCGTCTTCGCCGTGCTCGTCCTCGCGCTGCAACTGGCGGGGGCGTCCGACCACGCCGACCGCGACGCCCTGATCGAGGGCCTGGACCTGGTCCGCTCGGCCGGCGTACTGACCGTGCTCGCGCTGGTGTGCGCCGTCGCCGTCGTCGTCCGCCGGGTGGTGACCGTGCGCGTACTGGCCCAACGCCTGCAGAAGCTGCGTGCCGACCGGCCGCGCGCAGCCGACCTGCTGACCGACGACTCCGGGCGCGGCAGCTTCACCGATGTGCAGTATGTGCTGGTCAGCGCCGTCGCCGTGCTGTTCGCCGCGGTCCGCCTGGCCCGCCGCCCCGAGCAGCTCCCGGACCTGCCGTGGGGCCTCGCGGTCCTGGTCGCCGTCTCGGCGGCGACGTACTTCGCCGGGAAGTACGCGGAGGGCGGCCGGCCGGTCATCCTGTCGGTCGTGCGGACCAGGGAGGCGGGCGATCTGGACGCCCCGATCCGCACCGGCGACGACATCGAGATCCGCGGCGCCGGATTCGTCCCGCCCGGCGCCGGCAGTCCCGACCGGCTGGCACGGGTGGTCGTCAGGATCGGGCGTGTCCATGTGCACGTACCTCTGATCCCGGTCACCGGTGGTTTCGCCAACCCGGCGGACACCGTGCTCACCGTGCCGGTGCCCGTCGAGGTCGAACCCGGCGCAGTGGAGGTACAGGTCGTCACGGCGGCGGGCGTGGAGACCAATTCCTGCCTCATCGATGTCACGGACTGAGCCGCAGCCCTGGTGAGCGGCACCGAACCGGCGTACGTATGGTCTTTTGAAGGGCCAACGGAAGGCGGAGCGGTGATGCGCGGGTACAGGGGCGGTTCCTACGGGCTGGACGAGCCGAGAAGTCTCAGGGACCGGGCGGGAGACTACGCGCTCCTGCCCCTGCGGATCTTTCTCGGCGTCACGTTCGTCTACGCGGGGCTCGACAAGCTCACCGACAGCGCGTTCCTGTCGGCGAGCGGGACCGGATCGATCGGCGACATGATGAACGCCGTGCGCGACAGCGCGGCCATCCCGGGCCTCGTCGACCTGGCACTGAAGAGCCCCGAAGGCTTCGGCTACGCCATCGCGGTCGGCGAGCTCCTCGTGGGGCTCGGCACCCTGGCCGGGCTGTGGGCCCGGCTCGCCGCGCTCGGCGGGGCACTGATCTCGCTGAGCCTGTGGCTGACCGTCAGCTGGCAGACCGAGCCGTACTACTACGGCAACGACCTGATCTACCTCATGGCCTGGCTGCCGCTGCTGCTGGCGGGTGCGCCGTACCTGTCGCTGGACGCCCTCAGGGGAGGCCGACGGCGGAGCTAGGGGCGGCAGGACGCGCGGCCACGGGGCGCGGGCGGGCAGGGGCGCCGGGCAGGAACGTGCGGCCAGGGGGCGGCGCCTGGCCTTCCGTCAGGGACGCCGGCTGTCCGTGCGCTTTCCGCCCGCTGTCCTCGGGCAGTTCTTCGCGTGCGCAACCGTTCGGCGCCGACAGGTGTCCTGGATGTTGAAGGAATGTTCTCCAGAGGACACCATCCAGTCACCCGCGTTCCGCAGAGGTTCACTCCATGCTGATCCCCCCACACATCCGCCGTACCTCCCGTACAGCCGTCACCGCGCTGGGTGTTGCCGGCCTGATCGCGGTGGGCGCGATGCCTGCCGCCGCCGACGAACCCGCCGGTCTGCTCGTCGAGGACATAGCCCCGATCGAAGGCGTGAAGCCGGGCAGCACCTTCGGGCAACCGGTCACTGTCGTGAACAAGGGCACCGAGGCCGCCGACAGGGCCTGGGTGTTCTACTCCGTCACCCGAGGCCTCGACTACGGCGAGATCCCGTCGAACTGCCGAGCACACCAGGTCCCTTCCCACGACGAGATGACCGCCAAGTCGAACGTCGTGTGCGAGTTCGACCAGCGGGTGGAGCCCGGCGTCGCCTACACGCCGGAGAAGCCTCTCCCGGTCAGGGCGCTGGACCGCGCGCTCGACGACGACCTGCGGGTGAGTGTCTGGGACACCGATCCGGGGCTGGACGAAGCCGCGACGCCGCCGGTGGCCGGGACCGCGCCGGCGGTGAAGCTGGTGGAGCGTACGAGTGCGGGCGAAGCCACGGAGAACGCCGTCGACGTGCCGGTCTCCTCCGTCAACACGGCCGACTACCGGGTGACGGGGGCCGACCTGAAAGGCCGCGTCGGCGACACGGTGACGCTGAAGGCGGAGTTCACCAACGCCGGCCCCGCCTGGACGCTGAACAGGGAGGGGGACCCGCTCGTCGAGGTCCTGATCACGCCTCCCGCCGGAACGTCGGTCGTGAAGCCCCACGGGTTCTGCGAGGCCAAGGGCGAGGCGTATGTCTGCGGCACCAGCCAGCGGTGGGTCGATGAGGGCGGGGGCGAGACCTACACCTTCCAGCTGAAGATCGACAAGCAGGTGCAGGGTGCCAAGGGTTCGGTGGCACTGGGCACCGCCGCGCGGCCGTTCGACCCCGACAAGGCCAACGACAAGGCCGACATCACCCTGGACGTGACGGACGGCGGGACGACCGGGCCGACCGACGGCACGGGCGGCTCCGGCGGAACGGGCGGCTCCGGCGGCACGGGCGGCTCCGGCGGAATGGGAGGTTCGGCCGGTTCGGCCGGCGGCTCGACCGGCGCCGACGGATCGGTCGGCGGATCCTCGTCGACAGGCGGTGCCGGGTCCTCCACGACCGGCGGCACCGGCTCGGCGACGACCGGCGGCAACCTGGCAGCCACCGGCTCCTCGACGACGCTGCCGATCGCGGGCGCGGCCGCCGCAGCGGTGGTCGTGGGTGCGGCCGGCGTCCTCGTCGTGCGGCGCCGGCGCGCCCAGGTCCTGGGCTGACCTCTTCCCGGTCGATCGCTCCACGCCGCCCGCCCGGCGGGCGGCGTGTCCCGTCCTCGGCGCATGCGTGGCTCGTGTGCCGTCCTCGGTGTGCGGGGGCTCGTGACGTCGGCCGCCGAGGTGTCTCACCCGCTCGACGTGGGTGGTCACGTGTGCGCTCCCGCGACCACCCGGCCGACGCGTACGGACCGGATGTGCGCTCCCGCGACCACCGGGTCGACGCGTACGGACCGGGTGTGCGCTCCCGCGACCACCCGGCCGACGCGTGCCGACGCGTGCCGACGCGTACGGACCTCCCGAGCCGGTCACATCTCGGCGGCACCACCGTGCGGGGGCCCCGCCACCGCCGGGTTCTCCGCCGACGCCTTCCGCGCCTCGCGGCGCCGGCGCACCCGGTAGCTCACCCAGGCCGCTGTGGCGGCCAGCCACAGCCCGCCGAAGAACACGGGTGCGAAGAATGTCCAGGACGCGTTCCAGGCACCCGCCGCGTCGGCCGCGTAGCCCGCCGCCAGGGCCAGCATGACGAGGCCCGCCACCGCGCGGCCGGGCTTGATCTCATGACGCAGCACGGGTGACCTCCAGCTGTCCGACTCCGATTCCCATGCCCAGCTCGACGGTGCCGGCGGGCTTGCTGTTCTCGGCGGGTTCGATGGTCCGCCGCGTACGCCGGTCGGCGGCGATGTCCACGTCCTTGCGCTGGCCGGACGGGAACTGGATGTCGCCCAGGCCCGTCTCGGCGTCGACCTTCACCGTCACGCCCGCCGGCACCACCACGAGTGCGCGGCCCGCCCCGACCTCGATACGGGTACGAAGGGTCCGGCCCTTCGGGACGGTGACGCCGGAGAGGTCGAGCTTCGCCACCCCGGTGGAGAGCTTGTACAGGGGGTCGACGGCCGCGACCGAGGCCGGGCGCCATTCCTTGCGGGCCCAGTCGGTGCCGATGTCGTCGGGGACGGCGGAGGCTCCCGCCAGCAGGCCCGCCGTGACCATGGCCAGCAGGACCGTGCCGAAGCCGGTCCTGCCGAGCACGGAGGCGACGAGCAGGCCGAGGCCGAACACCCCGAGTGCGGCGGCGAGTCCGATCTGCAGGCTCGTCCCCAGCGGATGGGTTCCCCAGCTCAGTCCCGTGCCCAGACCGCCCGCGACCAGTGCGAGCAGGAAGACGAGGCCGCCGATCGGCTGCGGGCCCCGGGTGCCCGTGGGGCGGTGGGGCGGGCGGAACGGGGCGTCCGCCGTCGGTCTGCTCCTGCCGGCCTCCACCGCCTCGGGCACCGCGTCCGCGGGGCCCCAGAGGTAGCCGGTTCCGGCAGGGCCTGTCGTGCCGTCCTTGACGATCGGTTCCCGCCACCAGGACGGGCCGCCCGGCGTGGGCGGCGCCTTCACCTCGGGTGGAGCTCCGTGGCCGGCCGAGTGCGCCGTGCTCTTCGGGGTGTGGTCCGCCGCGCCCGGTGTGTCGTCGGACGGGGCCGTCCTGCGGTGCTGGGTCCAGACCGAGAAGCCGACCACGGTCAGCGACAGCATCGCGGCGAAGGCGAGCATCCCGCCGTTGTGCAGCATCGACAGCAGCAGCCCGCAGCCCACCAGGGCCAGCACCAGAGCGATCAGCGAGGCCCCCTCGACGCGGCCGGACAACAGCCGGCGCGCCTCGTTCTCCTCCTCGCCGTCCACAGGGAGCAGCAGCCACGCGAAGCCGTAGAAGATGAGGCCGATGCCGCCCGTCACCGCGAGGACACCGAGCACGATCCGGAAGATCACCGGGTCCACGTCGCAGTACCGGCCGAGCCCGCCGCACACCCCGGCCACCACTTTCTGACGCGGGCTGCGCCGCAGCCGGGGTGCCGGCTCGGGGGGCGGGGTGACGCCGGGGGAGGCGTCCTGGGGAACGGTCATGGCTCCATGGTGACGGTCCGTACGCCCTCGTGGGACCCGCGACGACCCTGGCCGGTCCCTGATATTGCGTCCCTGGGGCCCCTGGGGGCCCGGGCCCGGAGACCTTTGGTGCCGCAGCATTGTGGTGGGGCTCCGGCCCGGGAGCCTCAGGGTCGAGTCCGGGCAGACCCTGATGCCACGACCCGCCGGAACGTGTGACGATCGGTGCATGCCAGCAGCCACGACGCGAGCCCCGAGCTCCCACGCCCCGGACCCGGAGGAGCCGGCGCCGCGCAAGCTGTACCGCAGCGCCGACGGGCGGATGCTCGGCGGCGTCGCACGCGGGCTCGCCGGACATCTGGGACTGCCCGTCGCCTGGGTCCGGTTCGTGTTCCTCGGGCTGTTCTTCGCGGACGGCCTGGGCGCCCTGCTCTACGCCGTGTTCTGGATCGTCGTACCGCTCGGGGTCGGCGGGGTCGGCGGGGTGGACAGGTCGCTCTTCGAGACCGCCCCGGACGGCCGGCGCAGACTCCGGAAACCCGACACGGGCCAGGTCTTCGCGCTGCTCGCGCTGCTCGTCGGTGCCGTGGTCTTCGTCGGCAACGTCGACATGGGCAGCAAGGCGGACCGCTACGTCTGGCCGGCGCTGCTCATCGGCGCGGGCTCCGTCCTCGTATGGCGCCAGGCCGACAACGCCCGGCGGGCCCAGTGGATCGAGGTCGGCCGCCGCCGCAGGGTGCTGCACCTGGCCCGCGGACTGGCCGGCGTCGCGCTCGTCGGCCTCGGCCTCGCCGCCTTCATGGTGGTGCGGGGATCGGCGGCCCAGCTCGGCACGGCGCTGACCGCCGCCATCGCCGTGCTCACCGGCATCGCGCTGCTCGCGGGCCCCTATCTCGTACGGATGACCCAGGACCTCTCCGAGGAACGCCTCATGCGCATCAGGGCCCAGGAGCGGGCCGAGGTCGCCGCCCATGTCCACGACTCCGTCCTGCACACGCTCACCCTGATCCAGCGCAACGCGGACGACGGCGGCGAGGTCCGGCGGCTCGCCCGCGCCCAGGAGCGGGAGCTCCGCAACTGGCTGTACAACCCGGAGGGCACCGGCAAGGAGGAGGCCGAGGAACCGTCGAGCCTCGCCGAGGCGGTCAAGCGTGCCGCCGCCGAGGTCGAGGACAAGCACGGGGTCCCGCTGGAGGTCGTGGTCGTCGGTGACTGCCCGCTCGACGAGAAGCTGGCGGCGCAGATGCAGGCCGCACGCGAGGCGATGGTCAACGCCGCCAAGTACGGTGGCGAGGGCGGTGCCGTCCAGGTCTTCGCCGAGGTCGAGGGCCGCACGGTCTTCGTCTCCGTACGGGACCGGGGGCCGGGGTTCGACCTGGACGCCGTCCCCGACGACAGGATGGGCGTACGAGAATCGATCATCGGCCGGATGCAGCGCAACGGCGGTACGGCGCGGCTGCGTTCGGTGCCCGGTGGGGGCACGGAAGTCGAGCTGGAGATGGAGAGGGCGAGCGAATGACCGAGAACACCGAAGCGACCGGGGGCCCGGAGCGCCGGGTACGGGTCGTGCTCGTCGACGACCACCGGATGTTCCGCACCGGGGTCCAGGCGGAGATCGGCCGCACCGAGGAGACCGGGGTCGAGGTCGTCGGCGAGGCCGCCGACGTCGACCAGGCGGTCACCGTGATCACCGCGACCCGCCCCGAGGTCGTCCTCCTCGACGTCCACCTCCCGGGAGGCGGCGGCGTCGAGGTACTGCGGCGATGTGCGCCGATGATGGGCGCGGTCGAGAACCCGGTGCGCTTCCTGGCGCTGTCCGTGTCGGACGCCGCAGAGGACGTCATCGGTGTCATCCGCGGTGGCGCCCGCGGCTACGTCACCAAGACCATCACCGGCACCGATCTGGTCGACTCCGTGTTCCGGGTCCAGGACGGCGACGCGGTGTTCTCGCCGCGGCTGGCCGGATTCGTCCTGGACGCCTTCGCCTCGACGGACGCCCCGCCGGTCGACGAGGACATGGACCGGCTGACGCAGCGCGAGCGCGAGGTGCTGCGGCTGATCGCCCGGGGTTACGCGTACAAGGAGATCGCCAAGCAGCTGTTCATCTCGGTGAAGACGGTCGAGTCCCACGTCTCGGCCGTGCTGCGCAAGCTCCAGCTCTCCAACCGGCACGAACTGACCCGGTGGGCCACGGCGCGACGGCTGGTCTGAGCCCCGCACCCGCTCAGGCGGGGCCGAGCGAGATGTTGAGCTTCTCGCCGGCCCTGCGGTAGCCGATGCTCGCGTAGATCCGCTCGACGTCCGGGCCTCCCGGCTCCAGCCACACGGTGGTGAAGCCGCGGTCGAAGGCGGTGCGGGTCAGCCAGGCGGAGAGTGCCGCGCCGACGCCCCGGCGGCGGAAGCCTCCGGCGACGGCCAGGCCGGCCAGTTCGCCGATGCCGTCGGCCGGGGCCGAGCAGCCGCCCGCACCGGCGGGCAGGCCGGCCACGGTGGCCAGGGCGGATACGCCGCCGCCCGCCGTCGCTCCGCGCAGCCAGGCGATCTCGCCGTCGTCGGGTCCGCCCTCGCCACCGAAACCGGTGTGCTGGACGGCGGCCGCGGCGGCGAACTCGTCGGCGGTGACCGGCTCGGCTATGCGCAGGCCGTCCACCGGCTTCGGCGTGAACAGGCCGTCGGCGGTGCAGGCCATGACGGGTGCGCGGTTCTCCACCGTGAAGCCGGCCGCCAGCAGGGCCGGTTCGACGGCCGGCGCCCAGGCGGGCAGGAATTCCAGCCGGGGCAGCCGGTCGCGTGAGCGGAACGCCCCGACCAGGTCGGTGACCTCCTGCGCGGTGGGTTCCGCGTCCTGGTCGGGGATGGCGTAGTTGGCGAACTTCAGGTCCCAGCCCGGATTGTGGCGCACCGTGAACGGGCCCACCCGGTAGTGGTCCGGGGAACGGAGGGTCAGGGTGCGCGCGTAATTCTGAATGGCGGTGTCCATGGGTCCGGGAGCCTAGGCGACCCGGGTCGCTCCCGCGTAAGGCATTTCGCTGATCGGCGCGATACGGACGGGGGCACCCGGGCGCGGGGCGTGGATCATCTGCCCGCCGCCGATGTAGAGCCCGACGTGGGTGACCCCGGAGTAGAAGAAGACCAGGTCCCCCGGGACGAGTTCGGAGCGGGACACACGCTGCCCCGCGTCGATCTGGGTGTACGTCGTGCGGGGCAGCGAGACACCCGCGGCGCGCCAGGCGGCCTGCGTGAGGCCGGAGCAGTCGAAGGACGAGGGGCCGCTGGCGCCCCAGACGTACGGCTTTCCGAGTGCCCCGTACGCGAATTGGACGGCCTGCGCCGCGCGGGCGTTGGGGGCTGCCACCGAGCCGCGCGGGACGCCCCGGTCGCCGCGCACGGCGCCGCCGCCGTGCGCGGCGTCGGCCGAGCGCTCGTAGTCGGCGCGCTGATCGGCGGTGAGGGTGGCCAGGAGTTTCCGGGCGTCGGCGAGCTTGGTGCGGACCGCGTCCTTGTGCTTCTTCAGGTCGGCCCGGCGGGAGGCGAGGGCCGTGAGCTCGTCCTCCGCCCGGGCGCGCAGCTGTGCGATGTCACTCATCTGCCGGCGTACGCCGTTGACCGCACCGGCCTGGCGGTCGCCCGCACGGTCCTCGTAGGAGGCGCGCTCCAGGTACTCGTCGGGGTCGGAGGAGAGGGCCAGCCGGACGGCGGGGTCGATGCCGGCGCTGCGGTACTGGGCGGTGGCGTACGCGCCGAGTGCGTCGCGCGCGGTGTTGAGGCGCTCCGTCCTGCGGGCCGCCTCGTCGCGCAGTGCGTCGAGGGACTTCTCGGAGGCGGCTGTCCGCTCCTTCGCGCCGTTGTACTTCTCCGTGGCCACCTCGGCGTCGTGGTAGAGCCGGTCGACCTTCGCCTCGACCTGGGCCGTGGTGAGCTGGGGGTCGGCCTGGGCGGCACCCTCGAGGGCGGTCGCGGTCGCCGCCCCGGCGAGGGCGACGGCCGCCGCGGTGCGGACGGCAGGGCCGGTGAACGGACGCTGCCTGGGCTTGCGGTGAGCGGCTTCTCGATGGGCGGCCACGGGGGTGGTGCGTCCTTCCGTTCGACTGCCCGCCGGGGGGTGCCGGCCGGCCCGCCGGGGTCCGGCGGGTCACCACAGGGGGGAGTGGCCCGCCGCCGGATTCCTGGCGGGGCGACCGGGGCACCGCCCGGTACGGGGCGGTGGTGCAGAGCCGGTCACCTGGGAGGGACGCTAAACCCGGCACACGGAGAAGAGGTGTAATGACAGGTATTGCCCTCATGTGCTGTTTCGTTTCCATCCGATGACCGCAAAAATCAACCGGAGTCCGGCAATTCGTGCAGACCAGGAACCAGCTCATCGGTAAGTCGTACCTGGCCGAAGAGTGGTGATATGGGCGCGGTTAGGCTGCGGCCATGGACGTACTCATCAATGTCTTCGTGGCCCTGCACATCATCGGCATCGCCTCCCTGCTGGGCGGCTTCCTGACCCAGATGAAGGCCATGGGGGCGGGCACGGCCCGCTTCGTCCCTGCCATGCTGCACGGTGCGCTCACCATGCTCGTCACGGGTGTCGCCCTGGTCGGCCTCAACCAGGCCGACGACCAGAGCGTGAACAACATCAAGATCGGCGTCAAGCTGCTCGTCCTGATCGTGATCCTGGCGCTCGTCTACGTGAAGCGGGACGAGGAGAAGGTGGACAAGGGCGCGTTCGCCGCGGTCGGCGGTCTGACGGTCGCCAACATCTTCATCGCCACGCTCTGGACCTGAGCGGACCGGCCGTGCGCGGAGGGGCCCGGGGAAGTGTCCCCGGGCCCCTCCGTCCTGTGCGCGAGCGGCCTTGTCAGGCCGGGCGCACGCTGCCGTAGATCGGCATGTAGTAGATCGACTCCTCGCGGACGTTCGCGCCCGGCTTCGGTGCGTGGATCATCATGCCGTCGCCCTTGTAGATGCCGACGTGACTGATGTCGTCGTAGAAGAAGACCAGGTCCCCCGGCTTCAGATCCGCCGTGGCGACCCGGGTGCCGACCTCGACCTGGTCCCAGGTGGTACGCGGCAGATCGACGCCGGCCTCCTTCCAGGCGGCCTGGGTGAGACCGGAGCAGTCGTACGAGGACGGGCCCGTCGCCCCCCAGACGTAGGGCTTGCCGATCTGGGCGCGGGCGAAGGCCAGGACCTTCTCGGCCTTCGTGGCGTATCCGCTGCCGGAGCCCGTCCCGCCGGACCCCGTGCCGGTGCCGGAGCCCGTGCCCGTACCGGCCCCTTGCTTCGCCGCCTCTTCCTTGGCGGCCTCCTCGGCCTTCTCCTGCGTGGCGGCCTGCTGGCGGGCCAGCTCCTCGGCCTTGCGCGCGGCCTCGGCCTCCTTCTTGCGCTCCAGCTCCGCGAGCCGTGCCTTCTCCTCGGCAGTCAGCTTCGACAGCAGGGTGCGCGCCTCGGTGAGCTTCGTCTGCACCTGCTGCTTGCTGGTGCGCAGCGACTCCTGCGACTCGGTCAGCGTCTCCAGGCTCTTCGTCGCCTCGACGCGCTTCGCCGCCGCCTCCTTCTGCTGCGTACGGAAGTCGGCGACCGCCTTCTGCTGCTGGCTCGTCATCCGGGCCATCAGCTGGTCCTGGTCGAAGTACGACTGCGGGTCGTCCGCGAGGAAGAACGTCGCCGTCGGGGCGATCGAGCCGGTGCGGTACTGCGCGGCCGCGTAGTTGCCCAGCTCCCGGCGCGTCTCGTTGAGCTTGTCGGCCCGCTTCGCCGCGGCCTCCAGCAGCGCGTCGACCTTGGAGCGCTGTTCGGCCGACGCGCCCTTCGCCTGGTTGTACTGCTGCGTCGCGGTACCGGCCTGCCGGTAGAGGGCGTCGACCTTCTTCTGCACTTCCTCGATGCTGGGCCTGGGCTCGGCTGGGGCGGCCGTCGCGCTCTGCGTGGAGAGCAGGGTGACGGAGGCGAGCGCCGCCGTCGTGAGACCGACGACAGGGGTGGTGCGCACCCGGGGGCGCGGTTTGCGATGCGACGCCAAGGCCGGCATCTCCTTCCGTGGACCGCCTACCGGGTTAGCGGTGGGGGTACCCCCAGGCCGTTCAGGCACTGGGGGAGGGTTCGGGCGGAACGGAAGGCTGCCCTACGGTCCGGTGGGCACGGACCGATTCACCCCGGTGCTGCGTGTGGGTCCCCGGTTCCGGGCCCCCTTCGGGGGAGTACGGATTCGGCGGGGGTGCCCGTGCGGCGCGGTTCGCCTGGAGGGGGTTCGGGGCACCCGTCGGAGCACGCTAACCAACCCGTGGTGGCCCTGTGAAGGTTGATGTTCGATATGCCCGATACATTTTCGTGACCTTTTCCGGGCGGCGGGCCGCGAGGCCGGAAATCGCCCCTGAATCTCACGCACGGTGGGTGAACGGTCTCGGTACGCGCACGGTGCCGGTCTCTTGTCGCCGATGCGGCCCGGGCTGTCGGTGCGGCCGCCTAGACTCGTGAGGCGATGAGCAGCCTCTTTGACGACAGTTTCCTGACCGGCCTCCAGCAAGCCGAGGACGGCCCCCCGCCGCCCCCCGAGGAGCATGCGCCCGAAGCGGAGCCGGAGGGCCTCTTCGAGGACGTCTTCGACGCGCCTCCGCCGCCGCGTGACGCCTATTACCGCGACGGCGCCCCGCGCCCCGTCATCGACCCCGCCGCGCTGCTCGACGGCCTGAACACCGAGCAGCGCGCCGCCGTCGTGCACGCCGGGTCACCGCTGCTCATCGTCGCCGGGGCGGGTTCGGGCAAGACCAGGGTGCTCACCCACCGGATCGCCCACCTCCTGGCCGAGCGCGGGGTGCATCCGGGGCAGATCCTCGCGATCACCTTCACCAACAAGGCCGCCGGTGAGATGAAGGAGCGCGTCGAGGACCTCGTCGGCCCGCGCGCCAACGCCATGTGGGTCATGACGTTCCACAGCGCCTGTGTGCGGATCCTGCGCCGCGAGTCGAAGCGCCTCGGGTTCACCTCGTCGTTCTCGATCTACGACGCCGCCGACTCCAAGCGGCTGATGGCGCTGGTCTGCCGTGATCTGGACCTCGACCCGAAGCGCTACCCGCCGAAGTCGTTCACGGCGAAGGTCTCGAACCTGAAGAACGAGCTGATCGACGAGGAGACCTTCGCCGGCCAGGCCGCCGACGGCTTCGAGAAGACGCTGGCCCAGGCCTACGCGCTCTACCAGGCGAGGCTCCGCGAGGCCAACGCCCTGGACTTCGACGACATCATCATGACGACGGTCCACCTGCTCCAGGCGTTCCCCGACGTCGCCGAGCACTACCGCCGCCGCTTCCGCCACGTCATGGTCGACGAGTACCAGGACACCAACCACGCGCAGTACACCCTCGTGCGCGAGCTGGTGGGCCCGGCCGGCGAGGCCGACGCCCCGGGCGAGCTGTGCGTCGTCGGTGACGCGGACCAGTCGATCTACGCCTTCCGCGGCGCGACCATCCGCAACATCCTCCAGTTCGAGGAGGACTATCCGGATGCGACCACGATCATGCTGGAGCAGAACTACCGCTCCACGCAGACGATCCTCTCCGCCGCCAACGCGGTCATCGAGCGCAACGAGAGCCGCCGTCCCAAGAACCTCTGGACGAACGCGGGCGCCGGCACCCGTATCGCGGGCTACGTCGCGGACACCGAGCACGACGAGGCGCAGTTCGTCGCCGACGAGATCGACCGGCTGACGGACGCGGGGGACGCGAAGGCGGGCGACGTCGCCGTCTTCTACCGCACGAACGCCCAGTCCCGTGTCTTCGAAGAGATCTTCATCCGCGTCGGGCTGCCCTACAAGGTCGTCGGCGGAGTGCGCTTCTACGAGCGCAAGGAGGTCAGGGACGTCCTGGCCTACCTCCGGGTCCTCTCCAACCCTGAGGACACCGTCCCGCTGCGCCGCATCCTCAACGTGCCCAAGCGCGGCATCGGCGACCGGGCGGAGGCGATGATCGACGCCCTGTCGATGCGCGAGAAGATCTCCTTCCCGCAGGCCCTGCGCCGGGTCGACGAGGCGTACGGCATGGCGGCCCGCTCGGCCAACGCCGTCAAGCGGTTCAACACGCTCATGGAGGAGCTCCGCACGATCGTGGAGTCCGGCGCCGGACCGGCGGTCGTGCTGGAGGCCGTCATGGAGCGGACCGGCTATCTCGCCGAGCTCCAGGCCTCCACCGACCCGCAGGACGAGACCCGTATCGAGAACCTCCAGGAGCTCGCTGCCGTCGCCCTCGAGTTCGAGCAGGACCGCGCGGAGGAGGAGGGTACGGGGACGCTCGCGGAGTTCCTGGAGAAGGTCGCGCTCGTCGCCGACGCCGACCAGATCCCCGACGAGGACGAGGACGGCTCCGGTGTCGTCACGCTGATGACGCTGCACACGGCCAAGGGCCTCGAATTCCCGGTGGTTTTCCTGACCGGCATGGAGGACGGCGTCTTCCCGCACATGCGCGCGCTCGGGCAGGTGAAGGAGTTGGAGGAGGAGCGCCGGCTCGCCTACGTGGGCATCACACGTGCCCGTGAGCGCCTGTACCTGACCCGTGCATCGATGCGGAGTGCGTGGGGCCAGCCCTCGTACAATCCGCCGTCGAGGTTCCTGGAGGAGATCCCGGACCAGCACCTGGAGTGGAAGCGCAAGGGGCCGATGGCCGCTCCGGCGGGTCCGACGTCCGGCATCACGTCGTCGCTGTCCTCGTCGCGCTCCAAGTCCGGTCCCCCGGGATTCGCGACCCGGCGCACCTCCGAGAAGCCGGTGGTCACCCTGGTGGTGGGAGACCGGGTGACGCACGACCAGTTCGGCCTGGGCACGGTGACCGCTGTCGACGGGTTCGGCGACCAGACGAAGGCGACGGTCGACTTCGGCGACGAGCGGCCCAAGAAGCTGCTGCTTCGCTACGCGCCGGTCGAGAAGCTCTGACTCAGTACGGGTTGATGCCGTGGCTGCGGAACCACGGCATCGGGTCGATCGCCGAGCCGCCACCGGGCCGTACCTCGAAGTGCAGGTGCGGGCCGGTGGAGTTGCCGGAGTCCCCCGAGTAGGCGATGACGTCACCGGCCTTGACCGAACCGGAACGGATCTTCGCGGTGCTGAGGTGGCAGTACCAGGTCTCGGTGCCGTCGGGGGCGGTGACGATCACCATGTTTCCGTACGCGCTGTTCAACTGGGTGCGCACGGTGCCGTCGGTCGCCGCCATCACGGGCGTGCCGTAACCCACGGGGAAGTCGATGCCCGTGTGCACGGACATCCAGTTCACCCCGGCCTGGCCGTAGGTGGCGCTGAGGCCGTGCTGCTGCACGGGCAGCGCGAACTTGGGTCGCGCGGCCTCGCGGCGCGCGGCCTCCTCCTCGCGCTTCTTCTTCTCGGCGGCCTGGCGCTCCTTCAGGTCGATGCGCTCCTGGGTGCGGCTGGCTCGGTCGGCGAAGTTCTCGGCGTCGGCGCTGAGATTGGCGAGCTGGGTGTCCAGCTTGTTGTTGGCCACGGCCGGCTTGACCGTGTCGGCTGCCGCCATGGACGTTGTCTCGTCCTTCGTCTCCTCTCCTCCGGCCATGCCGCTCACCGAGGCGGCGGCGATGCCCGCGACGCTCATGACGCAGGCGGAGGGGACGGCGACGGTGAGGAGTGCGGAACGCTTCGCAGGGGTGCGACGCCTGCCCCGGCCACCGCCGCGCGGGGCCGAGGAACGGCTCACGGGGCGCGCGGAGGCCGCGGCGGAGGCGGGGCCCGCGGTCAGGCCGACGACGTCCGCCGTCGGCTCCGGGCCGTCGGCCGCGGAGGCGTCGTCGTACGAGTCCGTCCGCGAGTCCGTGTACGCGTGCGTCTGCGAGTCCGTGTACGCGTGCGTCTGCGGGGTACTGGTTTCGGTGTACTCGGCGTGGTCGTGGGCGCCGGAGGGGCCGTGCGGATCGTGGGCGCCGTCGTGGGAGGCGAACTCGGCTGATTCGTAGGGCTCGTAGGACGCCGACTGGTGTTCGTACGAGGGGTACGACGTCTGTTCGGGTGCGTACGCGGCGTTCTCGGGCGTGGCGCCGGTGTTCCAGGCGGTCGCGTCGTAGGCCCCGGTGTCCGTGGCCGCGTAGCTTTCGTAACCCGTGGCCTCGAAGGCGGGAGGGGCGAAAGTGCCGGTCGCATAGGCCGTCGTGTCGAACGTGGTGGTGGGGAAGGCGCCGGTGTCGCCAGCCGCCCACTGATCGGCCTGGCCCGTCATGTCCCAGCCCGTGGTGTCCCACTGGCCCGTCGCGTCCGGCGCCGGGGCTGCTGCCTGGGCCGGGATCACGGTCTCGGGCATCCAGGTGGCGGTGGTGTCGTAGCTCTGCGCCTGCGGGTGGGCCTGGGCGTCATAGGCGTCGTACGGGGCCTGCTGATGCGCGCCGGTGTCCCACTGGCCGCTGTCGTAGCCGCCGTAACCACCGTCGTACGCCGGGGCGTAGCCGCCGCCGTACGTCGTCTCGTGGCTGATGTCGTGTTGACCCGGGATGCTCCCGAAGAGCGGGTCGGTGTCGAAGCTGCCGGTGGACTGGCTGTCGTGTCCGGCATACCCGGCGTGGGGGTGCTGGTCGTTCACCAACTTCTCTCTCGCCTCGGCAGCAGGACCTGTTCCGGGGTCCGGTGGGGGGATCCCAGGGTGAGCAGTGGCCGCGACTGTACCCGGCGGTAGTGGAGGACGACAATCTTCGGCGGCTTTCATCTCCTCAGGAAACGGGCAATCGGCCGCCTTTCGGCGGACCGAGGCCACAGGCTTGGTTCTATGTTCGAAATTCGTTCTAATCGGCAGGCCGTTTGCGGGGGTTCAGGGCGAGGGGTTGAGGGATTCAGGCGACGGAGGCGGCTCCCGGAGTGCCGAGTGCCGCACCGTCGGACTCGAGTGCCTGACGGATCGCGGACGCGACCGCGGGGTGCACCGGGAGGGCGAGATGGCCGATGCCGGTGACGCGCACATTGACCGCGTCCAGGTCGGGGTGATCGACGCACGCCGTCTCGACCGGGATCATCACCCTGTCCAGCTCGCTCCAGAAGCTGACGAACCGAGTCCGGCAGCCCGGAGCCGGGCGGCGCAGTTCCTCGATCAGATCCGATCCGCTGCGCATCTGGCGGACGATGGGGTGTGCGCCTGCCAGCGATGCTGCGGCCGTACCGCCGTGCGGCGTGCCCAGGGTGACGAGGGTGCGCACCCGGCGGTCCCCGCCGAGCCGCTGCACGTAGTACCGCGCGATCAGTCCGCCGAGGCTGTGGCCGACGATGTCGACCTCGCGGTGGCCGGTGCGGGCGCAGATCTCCTCCACATGGCGGTCGAGCAACTCGGCCGCCGTGCGGATGTCGCAGGTCAGGGGCGAGTAGTTGAGCGACTCCAGGTGATGCCAGCCGTGCCGGGCCAGGGAGCGGCGGAGCAGGACGAAGACGGAGCGGTTGTCGATGAAGCCGTGGAGGAGGACGACGGGCGGACGGGCGCCTGCCGGGGTGGGCAGGGCGGGCATGCCCGCCGAACGGGTGACCCGGTCGGGGCCGGCGTCCTGTCCGGCGCCGTTGTCGGGCGGTGTTGTGCCGGGCGGGGGTGCGGCGGGCCTGCGCTCGGGGGTGAGGCCTGACGGGTAGATCAGCGTGTGCCCGGCGAGGATCACCAGCTCCAGCGCGGTGGCTCTGATCAGCGTCGACGACAGCCAGGCCGGGCGCGGACACACACTGCGCAGCAGTAGGGGTAGGAAGGACAGGACCTTCATGGCCGACCTCCTGCACGGCATGCGGGGGAGGCGGCTCCCTGTCCCGCAGGCCCTCACGGGGGTCGCTGCTGAGGTGACCGGCTGCCCCTGATGCGGCCGGGGGCCGTACCACCGTGCCGTGCGGCTGACGGCGCGGTGGTACGGCGACCTCGTAGCGGCTCCCCTGGCGGCGCTTCCCGCGCGGCCGGTGGGCCGCCGGGTGCGGGGAACGTCGCCGGCGAACATGTCCCATGTGTGATTTCCCCCTCCCGGTCCACCGCGAAACGACGGCGTGCGGGATGCTGTGGATAACGTTCGTTCACATCACCGGCCCTCCGGGTACGGGAAACGCATGTGGAGGCATTGATGGGTGTGACCGGTCCGATCCGTGTGGTGGTGGCCAAGCCGGGCCTCGACGGCCATGACCGCGGGGCCAAGGTGATCGCGCGGGCGCTGCGGGACGCGGGCATGGAGGTCATCTACACGGGGCTCCACCAGACCCCCGAGCAGATCGTCGACACGGCGATCCAGGAGGACGCCGACGCCATCGGCCTCTCGATCCTCTCCGGTGCGCACAACACGCTCTTCTCCAAGGTCATCGAGCTGCTGAAGGAGCGCGAGGCGGAGGACATCAAGGTGTTCGGCGGCGGCATCATCCCCGAGGCGGACATCGCTCCGCTGAAGGAGCAGGGTGTCGCGGAGATCTTCACCCCGGGTGCCACGACGGCCTCGATCGTCGACTGGGTGAACGCGCACGTCCGCCAGCCCGCGGAGGCCTGAGTCCACAGTGGCCCGGCGCGGGCCCGTGGCGCGGGCTCCTCGATCTGGACGGGCCACCTGCGCCTTGACCCCGGGCGGGGCTTGAGCTCCTCGACCTGGGCGGGCCGCCGGTGCCTCGACGCCGAGCGGGGCTTGAGCCTCTTGAGGCCTGGGTGTTGAGAGCTGGGCGGGCCACCGAAGCCTTGACCCGGGGCGGGGCTTCTTGACCCGGGCCGGGGCGGGGCTTGAGTCCCTTGCCCTCGGCGGGCCGCCCGGGCGCTTCCGGGTGGGGCGCGGGCTTCTCGATCCGGGCGGGTCAGCGGCGCCTTGATTCGGGGCGGGGCTTGAGTGCCGTGCCTTGACCTGGGCAGCGCCAGGGCCTCGGCCCGGGGTGGAGTCCGAGGGCTTCTCGATCCGGGCGGGCTACCGAAGCCTTGCCCCGGGGCGGGGCCGGAATGCCTCTACCTGGATCCGCCTCCGGTGCCTCGACCCGGGGCGGGGTCCGGCGTCGCGACCGGTTTCTACGCGGGGCCCGCAGGGCGGACCTGCCGCAGGGAGGAGCCGGTGCGCCCTGTCGCATGAGCGTCCGTGCTCCGTAAGTGCTCCCTCTTCCGGCCCTCTCCCGGCGCCTTCACGGGTCCTCCCCGGTCATTCCGCGCAGTCCCGAGCCAGTTCCGAGTCCATCTCGGCGCGCAGGCGCAGGGTGGAGACCAGGCGCTGGAAGGCCTCCGACCAGTAGCCGCCGGCGCCCGGTGAAGCGCCCTCCGGTTCGTCCGGTGTGGTGGTGAGCACCGCGAGCCGGTCCGCCTCAGCAGGATTCAGGCAGCGTTCGGCGAGGCCCATCACCCCGCTGAAGCTCCAGGGATAGCTGCCGGCGTCCCGGGCGATGTCCAGCGCGTCGACCACCGACCGGCCGAGCGGCCCGTCCCAGGGCACGGAGCACACACCGAGCAGCTGGAAGGCCTCGGACAGGCCGTGCGCGGCTATGAAGCCGGCGACCCAGAGCGCTCGCTCGGGCGGAGGCAGGGTGGCGAGGAGCTTCGACCGCTCTGCAAGCGACACCGTCCCCGGACCGTTCGCCGGAGGCGTCGAAGGGGCGCCGAGCAGGGCGCGGGCCCAGTCGGCGTCCTGCTGCCGCACCGCGGCCCGGCACCAGGCGGCGTGCAGTTCGGCGGCCCAGTCGTCGGCGACCGGCAGCGTCACCAGCTCCTGAGCCGTCCGGCCACCGAACCTCTCCCGCCAGACGCCGAGCGGGGTCGACTCCACCAGCTGGCCCAGCCACCAGGACCGTTCGCCGCGTCCCGAGGGCGGCACCGGCACCACTCCGTCGCGCTGCATCGCGGCATCGCACTCGTGCGGAGCCTCCACGGCGACGGACACGGCATCCCCCGTACGGTCGGGGTTCACGCAGGACGTGGCACGGTCCGCCATCCGCCGGGCGAGCGCCGAACCAGGCAGAGCGGACAGCAGTTCGGCGGCCGTGGAGCGGACGTTGCGGCTGCGGTCGGCGAGGGCTTCCTCCAGGAACGCCTCGTCGGCCCCGGAGAGGCCGGACCGGAGTGAGTCGAGGAACATCAGCCGGTCCTCTGCCCGCTCCGTGGACCACGTGGCCGTGAGGAGGCGCCGGGCCGCGTCGGGGTCCTGCTCCCGCACGGCCCCGAGCAGCGCGACCCGCTCGGCGAAGAGGCCCTCCTCCCAGAGTCGGCGAACCGCCTCCGGATCCGCTGTGTCCGGGCGCTGCGCCCCCCGGGGCGAAGCGCGCAGCGCGAACCTCCACTCCGGGTTCAGCCCGGCGAGCCATCGTCCGCGCGGCCCGGCGAACGCCAGCACGTGCGGACGCAGGTCCGTACGCGCTCGCGCCGCGTCCAGCAGGGCGGGGAGCAGCTCGGCGGGTGCCCGGTAACCGTGTGCTCCGGCGGCAGCCAGCCACTGGGGGATGAGCTCGGTGAGGTCGGGAGCCGTTCCCCGGCGCCCACCGCTGGGCGGAGCCGAGCGGTCGGCGAGCAACTGGGCGAGCCTGCGACGGGCGGCGGCAGGCAGCGGAGGACGGGGATCGGCGGGTGCGGGCGCCGGCAGGGCGGCCCCTGTGGCCGGCCGCAGAGCAGCCCGGCGGCGCAGAGTGTGCACCGCCGCCGCGTCGAGCAGTGCCGCCGGACCGGCCGTGGCACCGCCCTCCGCGCGGAGGGGGCGCCGGTCGGTGCCGAGCAGTGCCGAGGTGACGAGGTCTTCCCACGGGGCGCTCACGGGCACGCCGCTCGTCGTGACGGTGGTGGGCATCGGGTCCCTTCCGGTGGTCCGGGAATCGCGGGTCGAAGGATGGTGGCGGCCGAGAGGAGGACGGAGGGCCGAGAGAAGGGCGGAGGGCCGAGAGGAACGCGCGGCACCTCAGGCGAGCGCCACGGCCGCGCTCACCTCCGGGTCGTCGGAGCCCTCCGGACACCAGGCCGCGAGCGGGTCGAAACCACGGTGTCCGCACTCGCCGAACACCGTCAGGGGGTGGCCGCCGGAAAGTGCCACGAGCTTCCACAGCCCCGGCCGGGACAGAGCTGAGGGCGCGATCGGCACGGCGGAACCGTCCGCCGCGCCGACCAGCTGCCAGCCGTCCCCGGACGGCGCCGGTATGACGTCGCACAGCGTGACCGGCCAGGCGTCGAGCCAGGGGTCGTCCCGCAGCGCGTGCCCGTACGCGGCGACGGCATCCGCCGTCGTGCCGCCGGGTGGCGGCGCCGCTGTGACGACGGGCTCACCGAACCGCTGTCCCAACTCGGCCCGCAGCCTCCCGCCGCCCGGATGCGGTGTCACTTCGGCGTCGATCACCGCACCCACCGGCAGAGCCTGGGCCGGCGCGCGGCCCGGCGCGCCGTAGGACAGCAGCAGCGCGGTGCGTCCCGACTCCCTGCCGTGCAGCCAGACGCGGCGGGTGACGATCCGGCCGTCCGGTACGTCGTACTGCGCGAGGACGAGCCAACGATCGCGGACCGCCGGCCCCTCGGCCGGCACCGTCAGCCCCACCCTCGTGCGGACCGTCGCCGCGAGCGGACCGGGCAGCCGGTCGCGCCCGAGCCAGGCGGAGTCCAGCAGATGCAGGAGCGCGCACTCCTCGAGCAGTCGCGCCGGCCAGCCGGGCCCGGAAGCAGGGACCGATCCCAGATCGCGCACCCGGCCGGCGAGTCCCGGGGCCTGTGCGTCGACCATGCGGGCCGCCGTCTCCTCCCACAGCGCGTAATCCGGCCTGTCCGCCGCCGCCAGCCCGCCACGCAGCAGATCGATGAGGCGCTGCTCCAGCTCCTGGGCGCCTCCCGTGATGCGCTCGGCCCTGCGGTCCGCGCGACGGGCGGCCGCACGGCCTGCGGGCTCCCCGGCCGCTGCCGGTTCCGAGGTTGTCCCGGTCACTGCCGGCCGGCGTCGGTCCGCGAACCACCGCGCTGCCCAAGGAGGTGGCTCCGGAGGCCCCTCCAGCACCGGGGCCTCGGATCCGAGGAGGATCAGCAGGCCCAGGACATGTCTGCAAGGAGCCTCCTCGTGGGAGCAACTGCACCTGTAGTAAGGGACGTTCGTGTCGACGGCCGTATGGTGCGGACCGGCGCCCCCGTCCGCGCACACCCCCCACGCGACACCGGGCCCGCCACGGCCCGCTCCGGACCACGCGTCCTCCGAACCGAGCGCGCGGCCCGCCGCACGTGACTGCTCGTCAGGAGCGAGGTCCAGCACCCGCTCCGTCGTCCAGCGCGCCGCTTGACCGGCGGAGCGCCAGGCTTCTCCCTCGTGAGACAGCACCATGGAACCGACGGTAGGCCGTGCCACTGACAATCGGCCCCCACCCGCGATTCCGCCCGATCCGTGGTGACTTGACCGCCTCGGATCCGTACGCTTTTCTGCGAAGGAGAGAGTTCTGCGAAACAAAACCGGGGGATTCTGATGAACCGCATCACGCGCACCACACATTTCAGACGCACCACCCGTACCGCTGTGTCGGCGTTGGCCGTCTGCGGCCTCGCAATCGGCCTCGGAGCGTGCACGGACGAAGCCGTCGACGCCGTCGACAAGGCCACGAGCGAGACCTACGAGGTGACCTATGAAGTCACCGGTACGAGCGCCGACGAGATCCAGTTCCACGGCGGTGGCGGAAAGGCCATGGAGCCCGAGATCGAGTCGGTCAAGTCGCCCGCGCTGCCGTGGAAGAAGACCGTCACCCTGCGCGGGATCATGCCCCCCGCGGTCATGCCTGTCGCACTGGACGCGGATGCGGCGGACCTCGCCTGCACCATCACGTACAAGGGCGAGGTCATCGAGGAGGTCAAGGGCGAGGAACTCCTCACGAGCGGTGGTTGCGTCGCGGTCTCGCCCGTCACCGGCTGACCCTCCGCCCGTTCCCCGATCGGTCCCGGCCCGTGCCGGGACCGATTGTCAGTGCCATGGTGCACGGTGGAAACCGCATCGGATCGACGATCCGGAGGGGGATCCAATGACCGTGTCCGTACAGACCGACGCAGCCGCCGGCGAAGCCCTGAGGCCGCACGCCGAGCACACCTTCGCCGACGAGCTCAGTGCACTCGCGGCCGCCGACGACCGTCCCAGGCCCGCTCGTTGGAAGCTCTCGCCCTGGGGCGTCTCCACCTACCTGCTCGGCGGGACGCTTCCGGACGGCACGCTGATCACACCGAAGTACGTGGGGCCGCGCCGCCTCGTCGAAGTCGCCGTGACCACGCTCGCCACCGATCGGGCCCTGCTGCTCCTCGGCGTCCCGGGAACCGCCAAGACCTGGGTGTCCGAACACCTCGCCGCAGCCGTCAGCGGAGACTCGACCCTGCTCGTCCAGGGAACCGCGGGCACCCCCGAGGAAGCCGTCCGCTACGGGTGGAACTACGCCCAGCTGCTGGCCCACGGCCCCAGCCGCGACGCGCTGGTGCCGAGCCCGGTCATGCGTGCCATGGCCGAGGGCATGACCGCCCGTGTCGAGGAGCTCACCCGTATCCCCGCCGACGTGCAGGACGCCCTCATCACGATCCTGTCGGAGAAGACGCTCCCCGTCCCCGAGCTGGGACAAGAGGTCCAGGCGGTCCGGGGGTTCAACCTCGTCGCCACGGCCAACGACCGCGACCGCGGGGTCAACGAGCTGTCCAGCGCGCTGCGCCGACGGTTCAACACCGTCGTGCTGCCACTGCCCGCGACACCTGAGGCCGAGGTCGACATCGTGTCCCGGCGCGTGGCCCAGATCGGACGCTCGCTCGACCTGCCCCCGGCGCCCGACGGCATGGCGGAGATCCGGCGTGTCGTCACGGTCTTCCGCGAACTGCGCGACGGCATCACGACGGACGGCCGCACCAAGCTGAAGTCCCCGTCGGGGACCCTGTCCACGGCAGAGGCCATCTCCGTCGTCACCGGAGGGCTCGCGCTCGCCGCCCACTTCGGCGACGGCGTCCTGCGCCCGGGGGACGTGGCGGCCGGCATCCTCGGGGCGGTGGTCCGCGACCCGACGGCCGACCGGGTGATCTGGCAGGAGTACGTGGAGACCGTCGTCCGGGAGCGGGACGGCTGGAAGGACTTCTACCGCGCCTGCCGCGAGGCCGCGGAATGAAAGCCCGCGCCGGAGGGACCACCGCTCCCGGGGGGCCGCTGCTGCTCGGGGTACGCCACCACGGACCGGGCTCGGCCCGCGCGGTCCTGGCCGCCCTGGACGCCGTACGGCCGGCTGCCGTGCTCGTCGAAGGACCGCCCGAGGGCGACGCGCTGCTGCCGCTCGCCGCGCACAGCCGGATGCGCCCGCCGGTCGCGCTGCTCGCCCACGCCGTGGACGACCCGGGGCACGCCGCGTTCTGGCCGCTGGCCGACTTCTCCCCGGAGTGGGTGGCGATCCGCTGGGCCCTGGAACACGGTGTGCCCGTGCGCTTCGTGGACCTGCCCGCCGCGCACTCCCTGGCGCTGAAGGAACAGCGGGAGGACGGGCAGGAGGAAGGCCGGGGCATCGATCCGATCGGGATCCTCGCCGGGACCGCGGGCTACGACGACCCGGAGCGCTGGTGGGAGGACGTCGTCGAGCACCGCGCGGAGGACGGCCGGCCGGCCGATCCGTGCGCCCCGTTCACCGCGCTCGCAGAGGCGATGACGGCGCTGCGTGAGGCATACGGGGACGGGGGGCATCCGCAGGACGCGGTCCGGGAGGCGTGCATGCGCCTTCAGCTGCGCTCCGCCCGGAAGGAGTTCGGCGACGACATCGCAGTGGTCTGCGGTGCCTGGCACGTGCCCGCGCTCACCGCGAGGACGACGGTCGCCGCCGACCGGGCGCTCCTCAAGGGGATGCCCAAGGTGAAGACGGAGCTGACGTGGGTGCCCTGGACCCATCGCAGGCTCTCCCGGTACAGCGGATACGGCGCGGGGATCGATTCGCCCGGCTGGTACGGGCACCTGTTCGGCTCCCCCGACCGGCCCGTCGAGCGCTGGATGACCAAGGTGGCCGGACTGCTGCGCGCCACGGACAGGACGGTGTCCTCCGCGGATGTCATCGAGGCCGTCCGGCTCGCCGGGACACTGGCCGCCCTGCGCGGGCGCCCGGCGGTCGGCCTGGACGAGGCCACGGACGCGGTCAGGGCCGTCATGTGCGAGGGATCCGATGTGCCGCTCGCCCTGGTGCGGGACCGGCTCGTCGTCGGCGAGGTCCTCGGCGAGGTGCCCGACACCGCCCCGGCCGTCCCCCTCCAGCGCGACCTGGACAGACAGCAGCGCACGCTGAGGCTCAGGCCCGAGGCGGAGAAGCGCGAGCTGGAGCTCGATCTGCGCAAGGCCACCGACGCGGCCCGCAGCAGACTGCTGCACCGGTTGCGGCTCATCGGGGTGCACTGGGGCGAACCCGCCGCGGGCCGGGGCAGTACGGGGACGTTCCGGGAGAGCTGGCGGCTGCGCTGGGAGCCGGAACTGTTCGTCCGGACAGCCGAGGCCGGGGTGTGGGGCACCACCGTGCTCGGTGCTGCGACCGCCAGGGCCGAGTCGGACGCCGTGTCGGCGTCGTCGCTCGCGGAGGTCACCGCCCTCGCCGAGCAGTGCCTCCTGGCCGGTCTGCCCGAGGCTCTGCCCGTCGTGATGAGGGCCCTCGCCGACCGGGCCGCCCTAGACGCGGACGTCGGCCACCTCGCCGACGCACTGCCCGCCCTGGCCCGCTCCCTGCGGTACGGGGACGTACGGTCCACCGACACCCTGGCCCTGGGAGAGGTGGCCGTCGGTATCGCCGAGCGCGTCTGCGTGAGCCTGCCGCCCGCCTGCACCGGCCTCGACGCGGACGCGGCCGGAGAGGCGCAGCGCAGGGTGGACGGTGTGCACATCGCGATCGGGCTGCTCGCCGGCGCCTCTGGGGCGGACGGGCTGCCCGAGCGGTGGGCCGGCGTCCTGCACAAGCTGTCCGCCAGGGACGCGGTGGCAGGTGTGATCAGAGGCCGTGCCACGCGACTGCTCCTGGACGACGGGCGGCTGTCCGCAGGCGAGGCCGCGCGCCTGATGGGTCTGGCCCTCTCGCCCGGCACCGCACCGGCCGACGCGGCGGCCTGGATCGAGGGCTTCGTGGGCGGAGCGGCGGGCGGCGGCCTGCTGCTCGTCCACGACGAACGGCTCCTCGGGCTGGTCGACACCTGGCTGACCGGCATACCGGCCGACACGTTCGCCGGTGTGCTGCCCCTGGTGCGCCGCACGTTCTCGGCCTACGAGCCGGGTGTGCGGCGCACGCTCGGCGAGCTCGTCCGCCGCGGGACGGGGCCCGGGAGGGCTCGCGAGGAGAGCGTGCCCGGTGCGCCGGGCTTCGGTGAAGGACTCGACGAGGAGCGGGCGGACCTGGTGGTTCCGGTGGTGCGGCTGCTGCTCGGGATCGACACCCCTTCGGAGCAGGCGGTGGCGGGATGACCACGGACCGGGCGGACACGGGGGAGGAGAGGGCCATGGATACGGCTCCGGTGGAGGACGAGCGGCTGCGGCGCTGGCGCCTGGTGCTCGGCGCGGACAGCGCCGAGAGCACGGGGCGCGCGCTCACCGGACGCGACGAGGCGATGGACGGCGCGCTGACCGCCCTGTACGGCGGCGGGGCGAAGCCTGGAGGCCGGGGCGGAGACGGACGCGCCGCGGGGCTCGGGGCGTCCGCCCCCTCCGTGGCCCGCTGGCTCGGCGACATCCGCACGTACTTCCCGGCCTCCGTCGTCCAGGTCATGCAGCGCGACGCGATCGACCGGCTGGGGATCTCCGGCCTGCTGCTGGAGCCGGAGATGCTGGAGGCGGTCGAACCCGACGTCCACCTGGTCGGCACCCTGCTCTCGCTGGGAAAGGCCATGCCGGAGACGACGAGGGAGACGGCCCGGGCGGTCGTACGCAAGGTCGTCGAGGACCTGGAGCGCCGGCTGGCCGGCCGTACGAGGGCGACGCTCACCGGTGCCCTCGACCGCTCGGCCCGGTCGGGCCGGCCGCGCCACCGCGACATCGACTGGGACCGCACGATCCGGGCCAACCTCAAGAACCACGTGCCCCTCCCCGGCCAGGAGGGGGCCGGCACGGTGATACCCGAGCGTCTCATCGGGTACGGGCGCACGGACCGGTCCGTGAAGAAGGACGTCATCCTCTGCGTCGACCAGTCCGGGTCCATGGCCGCCTCGGTCGTCCACGCCTCGGTCTTCGGCGCGGTGCTCGCCTCGATGCGGACCCTGGCGACCAGGCTCGTCGTGTTCGACACGGCTGTCGTCGATCTCACGGACCAGCTCGACGATCCGGTCGACGTCCTCTTCGGCACACAGCTCGGCGGCGGCACGGACATCAACCGCGCGCTCGCCTACTGCCAGTCGAGGATCACCCGTCCGGCGGACACCGTCGTCGTCCTCATCAGCGATCTCCACGAGGGAGGGATCCGCGAGGAGATGCTGGAACGGGCCGCCGCGATGAAGGCGTCCGGTGTGCAGTTCGTGACGCTGCTCGCCCTTTCGGACGAGGGCGCGCCCTCCTACGACCGGGAGCACGCCGCCGCCCTGGGGGCTCTCGGCTCCCCGGCCTTCGCCTGCACCCCGGATCTCTTCCCCGAGGTGATGGCGGCGGCGATCGAGAAACGGCCGCTGCCGACACCGGACACCGGCCGGTGACATGCCCGGGCGCCCGGCACCGTTCCGGCCGCGGTCCGTCCCGGCGCTCGGCGGAGGTGCCGTTTTGTCCTCCGCACCCCGGTCACCTGGGCGGTCTGTGACCGGTATCACCGCTCAGGTGTGATGTGCAATTTAGGGTCCGGCGCGGCGCGGGGGATAACCTGCCGGATGGACATGCCGCGTACCCGGTCACCGTGTGCGCCTCCCTAGTGACTGCGCAGTCACGTTGCCCTCGCGGCACGCCCACGCAGAAAACGAACCGCGAGACCACTAAAAGGGACGGACGCGCGTGGACCTGTTCGAGTACCAGGCGAGGGACCTCTTCGCCAAGCACGGTGTACCGGTGCTGGCCGGTGAAGTCATCGACACGCCTGAGGCAGCCCGCGAGGCGACCGAGCGGCTGGGCGGCAAGTCCGTCGTCAAGGCGCAGGTGAAGGTCGGTGGCCGAGGCAAGGCCGGCGGCGTGAAGCTGGCGGCAGACCCGGATGAGGCGGTCGCCCGGGCGACCGACATCCTCGGCATGGACATCAAGGGCCACACGGTCCACAAGGTGATGATCGCCGAGCTGTCCCCGGAGATCGAGGCGGAGTACTACGTCTCGTACCTCCTCGACCGCACCAACCGCACCTTCCTCGCCATGGCGTCGGTGCAGGGCGGCATGGACATCGAGGAGGTCGCGGAGAAGACCCCCGAGGCCCTCGCGAAGGTCCCGGTCAACGCCGTCGACGGCGTCGACATCGAGAAGGCCCGCGAGATCGTGGCCCAGGCGAAGTTCCCGGCCGAGGTGGCCGAGGGTGTCGCCGAGGCCATGGTGACCCTGTGGGATACCTTCGTCGCCGAGGACGCGCTCCTCGTCGAGGTCAACCCGCTGGTGAAGACCAAGGACGGCCGCATCCTGGCGCTGGACGGAAAGGTGTCTCTCGACGAGAACGCCGACTTCCGCCAGCCCGGCCACGAGGAGCTCGAGGACAAGGCCGCGGCCAACCCCCTCGAGGCCGCGGCCAAGGCCAAGAACCTCAACTACGTGAAGCTCGAGGGCGAGGTCGGCATCATCGGTAACGGTGCCGGTCTGGTCATGTCGACCCTGGACGTCGTCGCGTACGCCGGTGAGAACCACGGCGACGTGAAGCCCGCCAACTTCCTCGACATCGGTGGCGGCGCCTCCGCCGAGGTCATGGCGAACGGCCTGGAGATCATCCTCGGCGACCCGGACGTCAAGTCCGTCTTCGTCAACGTCTTCGGTGGCATCACCGCCTGTGACGAGGTCGCCAACGGCATCGTCCAGGCCCTGGAGCTGCTCAAGTCCAAGGGTGAAGACGTCACCAAGCCGCTGGTCGTGCGCCTCGACGGCAACAACGCGGAGCTGGGTCGCAAGATCCTCTCCGACGCCAACCACCCGCTCGTGCAGCGTGTGGACACCATGGACGGCGCGGCCGACAAGGCCGCCGAGCTCGCCGCGGCTGCGAAGTAAAGGACGAGGGACTCCAACACCATGGCTATCTTCCTCACCAAGGACAGCAAGGTCATCGTCCAGGGGATGACCGGCGCCACGGGCATGAAGCACACCAAGCTCATGCTGGCCGACGGCACCAACATCGTCGGTGGCGTGAACCCGCGTAAGGCGGGCACCTCCGTCGACTTCGACGGCACCGAGGTACCCGTGTTCGGATCCGTCGCCGAGGCGATGGAGAAGACCGGCGCCGACGTGTCCGTACTCTTCGTGCCGCCGGCCTTCGCGAAGGCCGCCGTCATCGAGGCGATCGACGCCGAGATCCCGCTGGCCGTCGTGATCACCGAGGGCATCGCCGTCCACGACTCGGCCGCCTTCTGGGCGTACGCCGGCTCGAAGGGCAACAAGACCCGGATCATCGGCCCGAACTGCCCCGGCCTGATCACCCCCGGTCAGTCCAACGCCGGCATCATCCCGGGCGACATCACCAAGCCCGGCCGCATCGGTCTCGTGTCCAAGTCGGGCACGCTGACCTACCAGATGATGTACGAGCTCCGTGACATCGGCTTCTCGTCCGCCGTCGGCATCGGTGGCGACCCGGTCATCGGCACGACGCACATCGACGCCCTCGCGGCGTTCGAGGCGGACCCCGAGACCGACCTCATCGTGATGATCGGCGAGATCGGTGGCGACGCCGAGGAGCGTGCCGCCGACTACATCGCGAAGAACGTCACGAAGCCGGTCGTCGGCTACGTCGCGGGCTTCACCGCCCCGGAGGGCAAGACCATGGGCCACGCCGGCGCCATCGTCTCCGGCTCCTCGGGCACCGCCGCGGCCAAGAAGGAGGCCCTCGAGGCCGCAGGTGTGAAGGTCGGCAAGACGCCGACCGAGACCGCCAAGCTGGCGCGCGAGATCCTCGGCGGCTGACCGCCCACAGCATCACCGCTCCACCGCGGGAACGGCGCGGGCCCGCACCCCTTCGACCAGGGGTGCGGGCCCGCGCCGTTCCCGTAGCGGAAGCCCGTTCAGGGAATCCGCGGAACCAGGCGCTCCGGGCCGCGCGTGAGCTCGCTCCGAAGTGATTTCTGCAGTTTCAGGTCCTGGGGCGTCAGCTTCTCCGGCCCGCCCAGCGGAGGGACGCCGCCGACACGTTCGGCAGGCGCCAGCGGCTGTTCGTAGCGGGTGGGGGCCGTGTGCATCGTGAAGGCCGTCGAGCTGACGAGCAGCACCCCGAAGCACAGCACCGCCCGGGTCCAGAGTGTTGCCACGCGCTCGCCGCCCGTGCGGACCGAGGGGGCCGGTGGCGGCGCGGGCACCTCTTCCGCGAGGGCGAGGGTGCGGAGCTGCTCGTCGAGCGGCGTCGGCCGGCCCCCGGCCCCCGTGGGATCCGCCGGCCCGGGCACCAGCCCGGCGACGGCGGTACGCGCGTTCACCAGTCTGCTCGCGGCGGCCGGCGTACTCGCCTCCATCTCCGCGGCCGTCTCCGGCAGCCCCAAACCCACACCGTCGTGGAGCAGCAGCGTGCGACGGTACGAGGGCGGAAGGCCCAGCAGCGCGTCGAGCAGGGCTCCCCTCGCCGGGTCCTCGGGCAGCGGATCGGCCCGGCGATGGGCACGGCGCAGCTGGTGCCAGGGGGACATCGCGTACTCGTACGAGACCGCCCGCACCCAGCCTGCCGGATCACGGTCCCTGGTCACCTCGGGCCAGCGCTGCCAGGCGGTCCTGAAGGCATGTTCGACGGCTTCGCGGGAAAGGCGCCGACGGCCGGTCAGCAGATACATCTGATGGGTGAGACCGGTGGCGGTGGCGTCGTAAAGGACGTCGAACGCCTCCTCGGCCGTGAGCCCCTCCCGGGGCTGCGGGGCGTGGCCGGACGCCCCTTCCGGCACAGTCGCCTCCGGTGCACCGCCGTCCGGAGCGCTCGTCTCCGGTGCACCGCCGTCCGGCGCGGGGGTGGGCGGCGAGAGCGTGGCGGGGGTGGGGGAGTCCTGGACCGGCGCGGGGGGCCTGGGGGCGGTCCGGGGACTCGTGGCGGGTCCGGTGCCTGGCTCGGGCCGGCACATCGTGCTGTTCCCGGTCGCTTCGGCGACGGGGGGCGGCGCGGGGTGGTGCCCGGCGCCGCCGATCAGCCTGACGTAGGCCTCGCGCCGACGGCCCTGCGGGCTGGTGCGCCCCCTCTCCCAGGAGCGGACGGTGGCGGGCGTGACGCCCACGGCCTCCGCGACCTCTTCCGCACTCAGTGCCCTGGCCTCGCGCAGCCGGCGACGCTCCTTGGGGGAGGGCAACGGCTCGGCGGGAGCCGGCCCTGTGGTGCTCCGCGTCATGCCAGGTCTCCGTCCCCGATGGCACTGCACTGGGTGAAAAAGTACATAAACGTATATTGAGCGACACAGCGGCCATTGGCCCGTTACACGAAATAAGCGCGTGTCGTTGGCAGCATGGCCGGGTGACCCAAGTGACCGAGCGCAGCCCGATGTTGCCGGCCGAGCGGAGCAGGTCCACCGCGCTGGCCTCCGCCTTCGTGCGTGGAGTGCTCGCGGCGGGGCTCGGACTGGCCTCGTTGGCCGTCCTGGTCATGGTGCTGTGGATCAGCTCTGCGCACCCCGACAGCGGGCCGGGTGGCGCCCTGCATGTGGCGGCGGGGCTCTGGCTGCTCGCCCATGGTGCCGAACTCGTCAGAGCCGACACCATGGGAGGGCACCCCGCGCCCGTTGCGACCGTGCCGCTCCTGCTCGTCGTGCTGCCGGTGTGGCTGGTGTACCGGGCCGCCAGGGACTCGGCGGACACGGGTGGGAAGGCTTCGGGAGGACACTCCGCGGTCGGGGCGTTCTGCGCGGTCGGTGCGGGATACCTGTTGGTGGTGCTGGCCGTGGCGGCGTACGCGCAGGGTGGAGGGCTGCCCGCCGACCGCGCCTCGCTCGCCTTCCCCGTCACGCTCGTGGTGGCGGTCGTGGCCGCAGTGGGGGTGTGGGTGGCCTGCGGGCGGCCGCTGACCTCGCTGCTCGTCTGGGCCCCGCTGCGCCTGCAGGAGGCGGCCGCCCGCTCCCGGTTCCGTTCCGGGGCCGGTGTGGCCCTGCGGTCGGCCGGCGTAGGCGTGGCCATACTGCTCGGCGGCGGAGCGCTGCTCGTCACGATGGCGCTGGTGTGGCACGCGGGGGCGGCGAGGGAGTCGTTCCTGGGGCTTTCGGGCGACTGGGCGGGCCGGATCTCCGTCCTCCTGCTGGCGGTGGCGCTCTTGCCGAACGCGGCGACGTGGGGTGCCGCCTACGGCCTCGGGCCGGGCTTCGCCCTCGGTACGGCATCGCTGGCCACCCCGCTCGCATTCACCGGGCCCCCCGCGCTGCCGGACTTCCCGCTGCTCGCGGCGATCCCGGCCCACGGCCCGGGGACGGTGGCGAACTGGGCGGCGGCGGCCGTGCCGGCCGTGGCCGCTCTGGCCGTCGCGCGGTCCGTGGCGCGGGGGGCGGCTCCGGTACGCGGGGTACGCGACGGGGCGTGGGGCCAGGGGCAGACTGCGCTGGTGGCGGGCCTGGCCGCCGTGGGCTGCGGCCTCGGCGCGGCTGCACTGGCGGCGGCATCGGGTGGCCCGCTCGGCACCGGGGCCCTGGCGGAGTTCGGCCCCGTGTGGTGGATGGTGGGCCCGGCCGCTCTCGCGTGGACCGCTGTCGTCGGAGTACCGGTGGCGCTGCTGCTCAGGGCTTGGCGGCTGAGGGAGCGCCGATGGGGTTGGCGGTGGGAGGCGGCGGACGGTGAGTCGGCGAGGACCGATCCGGCGAGGACCGATCCGGGGCAGGAGCCGGGGCAGGCGGCGGAGAAGGAGCCGGGGCCTGCGGGCGAGGGGACGGAACCCTACGACTTCCTGTCGGCCGACCCGTGGCACGAGGACGGTGCGAGGGAGGCGCGCTGGGCCAAGCTCAAGAAGGTATCGGGCGGGCTGATGGCGGACTTCCCTGCGGAGGGGAAGACGGAGACGGGCCGGGTGTCGTCCGCACCCCGCCCGGCACCGGCTCCCGCACCGGCCTCCGGGGCTGCGTCTGTGCCCGGGCCCGCGTCTGCGTCCGGGCCTGAGGGTGCGTCCGGGCCCACGCCGGCCTCCGGGCCCGCGCCGGCCTCCGGGCCCACGCCGGCCTCCGGGCCCGCGCCGGCCTCCGGGCCCACGCCGGCCTCCGGGCCCACGCCGGCCTCCGGGCCCACGCCGGCCTCCGGGCCCGCACCAGCCTCCGGGCCTGTGTCCGGAGCCTCGCCGGCCTCCGGACCTCTGCCTGTGCCCGAACCCGTCCCGGCGCCTGAGCCCACATCAGCGCCCGTTCCTGAGGCCGCGCCTGAGCCCGCCTCTCCGCCTGAGTCAGGGCCTGCCCCCGCCGCCGGTCCCGCACCCGCTTCCGCCGACGGTCCCGTCGCCGGGACGGATACGCGGGCCGGCCGGGCTCCGGATGCCCAGGGGCACCCTGAACCCGGCCGGGAAACCGGTGCTCCGTAGCGAGCGGCTCGGAGGGGGCGGGTTACTTCTTCACGCCGAAGAAGGGCTCCAGCGGGTCGGGCAGCTTTTCGTTGCAGGCGATCGCGCCGGACTTGGTGAGTGCGTCGTTCACGCAGGTGTAGTAGTCGCGGTAGACGAGCTGGACCGTGTAGCCGGTGGCCACGATGGCCAGGGCCAGCAGCGCCGTCACCAGGCCGCTGACGGCCGCCGTCGTCTGCTGCCGGCTGCTGCCCTGCTGGGCGCCGGGGGCGGCCCCGGGTGCGGCCGCCGGGGCCGGGGGCGTGCCGGCCCGGTCCGCGCCGGCCGGGCCGGATGCGGCCGCCGGTCGCCCGCCGGACTCCTGAGTCTTGCGCGGCCCACCGCGGAGGGCGCTGATCGACCAGTACACGGCGAGGGCGCCGAGGAGCATCGCGATCTCGGGGAAGTCGAACAGGGCGAAGAAGAACGCCCACATGCCTCCCAGCACCGCATAGCGCGCGCGCCGCTGCACGGGGTCCGTGGGGTCCCAGCGCAGCCCGCCGGGACTGCCCGCGGGGCCTCCCCCCTGGCCGCTCGGTCCGCCGGTGCCGCCGGGGCGGCCGCCGAATCCGCCGCTCTGGCGGCCCGGCTGCTGATCGCTCCACTGGCTGCCCCAGACCGGACGGTCGTCGGGGTGGCCCTCGCCGCTGCCGCCGTTCCCGCCGTTGCCGTGGTCACCCGGAGCGTGGGAAGGGTGGCGGGGCTGCCAAGGCTGGTCCGGTCGGTCCTCGGGCGGTGCCGCGAACGGATTGTCGTCGGACGACGCGGAGGGCGACCCGGAAGAGGACCCGGACGAATCCGAGCCCCGGGAGGATCCCGATCCCGACGGGGAGCCCGAGCCCGACGAGGAGTCGGGCGATGAGGACTTGCGTTCCCGCATCAACGTGGAAGCCCGCTCGGGCAGCGGGTGGCCAAGGGCGGTGCGGAGGCGGTCCGGCATGTGGTGAACGTCTTCCCCATCTCGTCATTTCCGCCCGGGGGCGGTTCCCTGTCCCCTGACGCTACCTCCCGGTCGCGCCCCCGTCCCGTGGGGGCCGCCGGGTGTGCCGGTATCGTTGCTGACGGTCGGACCGTTCGTAGAGTTCCCCGTATCGCGGGACGAGCTTCTTTCGTACGACCATACAAACGCACCTCCTGCACATCGCGTACCTGCTGCACCACGCGAGAAAGGGCCCTGCCGTGGCCTCCCCGCCCCCCTTTGCCGCTCCGGCCCGTGTGGTCGTGCTCGTCTCCGGCTCAGGCACGAACCTCCAGGCACTCCTCGACGCGATCGGTGACGACCCCGAGGGCTACGGTGCCCGGATCGTGGCGGTCGGAGCGGACCGTTACGGCACCGTCGGCCTCGAACGTGCCGAGCGTGCCGGCCTTCCCACCTTCGTGTGCAAGCTCGGTGAGTACGCGAACCGTGACGAGTGGGACGCGGCTCTGACCGCGGCCGTGGCGGGACACCGCCCCGACCTCGTGGTGTCCGCGGGATTCATGAAGATCGTGGGCAAGGGCTTCCTGGCCGAGTTCGGCGGCCGCGTCGTCAACACCCACCCCGCCCTGCTCCCCAGCTTTCCCGGTGCTCACGGTGTCCGCGACGCGCTCGCGTACGGCGTGAAGGTCACCGGGTGCACCGTCCACTTCGTCGACGACGGCGTCGACACCGGTCCGATCATCGCGCAGGGCGTGGTCGAGGTGACCGAAGAGGAAACGGAGGAGGGCGAAGCGGCCCTCCACGAACGCATCAAGGAAGTCGAGCGCAAGCTGCTCGTCGAGGCCGTGGGGCGGCTCGCCCGCGACGGCTATCGCATTGAGGGACGAAAGGTTCATCTCGGTCATGTCGGTGAATAAGCCCATCCGCCGCGCACTGGTCAGCGTCTACGACAAGACGGGGCTCGAAGACCTCGCCCGCGGTCTGCACGAGGCGGGTGTCGAGCTGGTGTCCACCGGCTCCACCGCCGGGAAGATCGCAGCCGCCGGTGTGCCGGTCACCAAGGTCGAGGAGCTCACCGGCTTCCCCGAGTGCCTCGACGGCCGCGTAAAGACGCTGCACCCCCGGGTGCACGCAGGCATCCTCGCCGACCTGCGCCTGGACGCCCACCGCGAACAGCTCGCCGAGCTCGGGGTGGAGCCGTTCGACCTCGTGGTCGTCAACCTGTACCCGTTCAAGGCCACGGTCGCCTCCGGCGCGTCCGACGACGAGTGCGTGGAGCAGATCGACATCGGCGGTCCGTCGATGGTCCGCGCCGCCGCCAAGAACCACCCGTCCGTGGCGGTCGTCACCAGCCCGGAGCGCTACACCGACGTCCTCGCGGCCGTCAAGGCGGGCGGATTCGACCTGACCGCCCGCAAGCGGCTGGCCGCCGAGGCCTTCCAGCACACCGCCGCCTACGACGTGGCCGTCGCCGCGTGGTTCGCCGATGGTTACGCGGCTGCCGACGACTCCGGCTTCCCCGACTTCTCCGGTGCGACCTTCGCGCGCAAGAACGTCCTGCGCTACGGCGAGAACCCGCACCAGCCCGCCGCGCTCTACACCTCGGGCGAGGGCGGCCTCGCCGAGGCCGAGCAGCTGCACGGCAAGGAGATGTCCTACAACAACTACACGGACACCGACGCCGCGCGCCGGGCCGCGTACGACCACGCGGAGCCGTGCGTCGCGATCATCAAGCACGCCAACCCGTGCGGCATCGCCATCGCCGACGACGTCGCCACCGCGCACCGCAACGCGCACGCCTGTGACCCGCTGTCCGCGTTCGGCGGCGTCATCGCCGTCAACCGGCCGGTGACCGTGGAGATGGCCGAGCAGGTCGCGGAGATCTTCACCGAGGTCATCGTCGCCCCGGCGTACGAGGAAGGCGCCGTCGAGGTGCTGGCCCGCAAGAAGAACATCCGGGTGCTGCGCTGCGCCGACGCCCCGGCCTCCGAGGTCGAGGTCAAGCCGATCGACGGCGGTGCCCTGCTCCAGGTCACCGACCGGCTCCAGGCGGAGGGCGACGACCCGGCGAACTGGACCCTGGCCACGGGCGAGGCCCTCTCCGCCGACGAGCTCCGGGAGCTCGCGTTCGCCTGGAAGGCCTGCCGCGCGGTCAAGTCCAACGCGATCCTGCTCGCCAAGGACGGCGCCTCGGTCGGCGTCGGCATGGGGCAGGTCAACCGTGTGGACTCCGCGAAGCTCGCGGTCGAGCGGGCGGGCGAGGAGCGGGCCCGGGGCGCCTACGCCGCGTCCGACGCGTTCTTCCCCTTCCCCGACGGTCTGGAGATCCTGACCGCCGCCGGCATCAAGGCCGTCGCCCAGCCGGGCGGCTCCGTCCGTGACGAGCTCGTCGTCGAGGCCGCGAAGAAGGCGGGCGTGACCATGTACTTCACGGGCACGCGCCACTTCTTCCACTGACACCCAGGTCGTCGCACCACCGCAGGCCGTACCCAGACCCGGGTGCGGCCTGCGGTGCGTCCCGGCGTACGGAAACCAGTCGTCCCTCTGTTCTAATGAATGGCCTTGTCGGGCCGTAGCGGCGGGACCGGTGCGACCGGCAGTGACCAGAGTGGGATTCCGTTGCGGGGGCATCGTGCTTGACCTGAACCAGAGCGAGACCGACGTGTCCGGGGCACAGGACCCGGAGCCGGACGGGAGCGATCCGCACCCGGCACCGCTGCGTCCCTACCTGATCGCCGCCGTGGTGCTGTGCGCGCTCTACCTCCTCTACGGCTACCTGCGGTACAGCCACTTCCAGTCCCCCTCCTGGGACCTGGGCATCTTCGAGCAGGAGGTGCGCGCGTACGCCGGATTCGACGCCCCTGTCGTCGACATCAAGGGCCCGGGCTATCTGATACTCGGCGACCACTTCAGCCCGCTTGTGGCGCTCCTGGTGCCGCTCTACTGGATCTGGCCGTCCGCCGTCGCGCTGCTGTTCGCCCAGGCCGCCCTGTTCGCCGCCTCCGCGGTCGTCGTCGGGCGCACCGTCCAGCAGATCCTTGGGGGCCGCTCGGGCCTCTGCGTCACCGTCGCGTACGGGCTGTCCTGGGGGCTCCAGGAAGCGGTGAAGGCCGATTTCCACGAGATAGCCTTCGCCGTCCCGCTGCTGGCCCTGGTCTGCCGCGCCCTGCTCATGGAGCGCTGGCGGGCCGTCGTCCTCTGGTCCCTGCCGCTGGTCCTGGTCAAGGAGGACCTCGGGATCACCGTTGCCGTCGTGGGCGGGCTCCTCGCCCTGTACGGACGGCGGTTCCATGGCTTCCTGCTGTCGGCCTTCGGTGTGTGCGCGTTCGCGCTGACCGTTCTGGTGCTCATACCGGCGGCCAGCAGCGCGGGCACGTACGACTACTGGAAGAAGATCGAGGAGAGCGGCGGGCAGGAGGTCTCCCTGCTCGACTCCGTCCTGGGCGTGTTCAACTCCTCCGTCAAGCTGGAGATGCTGGTCTTCCTGGTCGGCATCACCGCCTTCATGGCGCTGCGCTCACCCCTGATCCTGCTCGTCCTGCCCACGATCGGATGGCGTCTGCTCTCCCAGGACTCCAACCACTGGGGCATGGTCTGGCACTACAGCGCGATCCTCATGCCGGTGGTCTTCCTGGCCATGGCCGACGGCATCCGCCGCAGCCGGGGATCGAAGAGGCCCTGGCTCGTCTCGTACGCGAACGTGGCCGTACCCGTGGCCGCGGCGATCGCCGTCGCCCTCACCCAGCATCTTCCGCTCCGCGACCTGCTGCGCCCTGAGACGTACCGGGCCGACGCGCGGACCCACGCGGCCGAGGCGGCCCTGGACGCCATTCCGGTCGGTGCGCGGGTGGAGACGGACATCACGCTGATGGCGCACCTGACCGGGGACCGTACGGTCTACTGGATCGGAGGGGCCCCCGGCACCGCCCCCGACGTCGTCGCGATCAACCTGGACTTCGGCTGGTCCCGGCCGATCGACGACCCGGTGAAGTACGCCCAGCAGCTGCATCCGGAGGCGCGTTACCGGATCACGCGGGAGGCGGGCTCCTTCGTCGTCATGGAGCGCACCACGCCGGCACCCCGGAACGGCTGAAGGCCGCACACCCGCGGATGAGCGGGTGCTGCGGCCTTCACGCGCGGGTGCGCTTGGGGGAAGTCAGTGCTGCTGCTGGCGGTTGAACCAGGCGCCGCCGTCGGACTTGGCCACGAAGACGACGACCAGGATGGCCAGGACCGTGTGGACGAGGCCGATCACGATGAAGGGGTAGATGCCGAGGATCGCGGTGATCACGCCGAAGACGATGGCCGTGATGCGCACTCCGTTGCCGCCCTTGCCGAACTTGGCGGCGAGCACGACGGCGAGGACACCCCAGAGGATCGCGAAGACGACGATGCCCCACAGCGCGTTGCCCGAGTAGTCGGCGAGCTGCTGGAACTGGACGTCTTCCTTGAGCGTCGGGTCCTCCTTGGCCGCGTTCACGGCGGCGGCGGCGAGGGCGACGAAGATCGCTCCGATGACCTGGAGACCGGCGATCACGAAGAGCATGACGCGGGCGGCCTTCACACCGCCCGGCATCTCGGTGGGTCCGCCGGGGAAGCCGTAACCGCCCTGGACCGGCGGTGCCTGCGGGTAGCCGTAGCCCTGCTGGGGAACGCCCTGCGGCGCCTGCTGAGGGTAGCCGTAGCCCGGCTGCCCACCCGGCTGCCCGCCCTGCTGCTGGCCGTAGGGGTTGTTGGGGTCGCCGAAGCTCATGGCGAATTTCCTCCGTTTGCGAAGTGCGGGGACGACGCGGCCCGCGCGGAGGAATCGTGTGCGATCAAAACGGTGGTCCCCCCGACACTGCCCGCGGTTATGCGGGCCTTATCGTCGTCGTGACGTCCGCTTTTTGTCCAGCTGATTGCCGAATGTGTTGTGCAAGTGCAATCTCCCGTCCACGTGGCAGGCTGGATTGGTATGCGGGCGGGGTCATCCGCGAGGATGGGTGTCATGACTGCCCAGATTCTCGATGGCAAGGCCACCGCAGCTGCGATCAAGTCCGATCTGACCGTCCGCGTGGCGGCCCTCAAGGCACAGGGCATCACACCCGGCCTGGGAACCCTCCTCGTCGGCGACGACCCGGGCAGCCGCTGGTACGTGAACGGCAAGCACCGTGACTGCGCCCAGGTCGGTATGGGCTCCATCCAGCGCGAACTCCCCGACACCGCCACCCAGGAGGAGATCGAGGAGGTCGTACGGGAGCTCAACGCCAACCCGGACTGCACGGGTTACATCGTGCAGCTCCCCCTCCCCAAGGGGATCGACACCAACCGCATCCTGGAGCTGATGGACCCGGCGAAGGACGCGGACGGGCTGCACCCGATGAGCCTGGGCAAGCTCGTGCTGAACGAGCAGGGCCCGCTGCCCTGCACCCCGCAGGGCGTCGTCACCCTGCTCCGCCGTCACGGCGTGGAGATCAACGGCGCCCATGTCGTCGTCGTCGGCCGGGGTGTCACCATCGGCCGTCCCCTTCCGCTGCTGCTGACCCGCAGGTCCGAGAACGCGACCGTCACCCAGTGCCACACCGGCACCCGTGACCTCTCGGCACATCTCAGGCAGGCCGACATCATCGTCGCCGCCGCCGGAGTGCCGCACCTCATCAAGCCCGAGGACGTGAAGCCGGGCGCGGCGGTGCTGGATGTCGGCGTCAGCCGGGACGAGAACGGCAAGATCGTCGGCGACGTCCACCCCGGTGTGGCCGAGGTGGCCGCCTGGGTCGCCCCGAACCCGGGCGGTGTCGGCCCCATGACGCGAGCACAGCTGCTCGTCAACGTGGTCGAGGCGGCCGAGCGCGCAGCCGCCGAGGCCGACGCCGTGTCCGCCGGCTGACCCGGGCGGAGGAACGTCATGGGCGCTGGTACGAGTCCGGCGGACGGTACGCACGCGGACGGTACGGCCGGGCGGGCGGCAACGCCCGAAGGGGCAGGGAAGCCCGAGGAGGCCCGGCCGGCCGGTGAGTCCGGTACGCCGGAGGAACCAGGGAGGAGCGGGGAGGCCGAGGCCCTAGGGTCGGCCTCCGCCGACACGCCCGTCGCCGACGGGGACGGGGCTGTTGCGGCAGCCGGGGGCAGCGGCTCGACCTGGGAGCCCTCGCGCCGCTTCTCGCTGACCCGTGACACCGCGCGCCCCGAGGGCGGCGGCCGGGCGGCTCCGGGGGATGCTCCCGCCCCCGCCCGCCAGTGGCCGCTGCTCACGGTGCTCTGCACCGCGGGGCTCGGGCTGCTGATCGTGGGAGCCGATCCCTTCGCCGAGGCGTTCAGGATCGGCGCGATGCTGATGGGCGTGGCGCTGCTCGCCGGGGCGGTGCTGCGCTGGGCGGTCCCCTCCGTCGGCATGCTGGCCGTGCGGTCCAGGTTCACCGACCTGGTCACGTACGGCCTGATGGGCGCCCTGATCGTGCTGCTCGCACTGATGGCGCAGCCCGAGCCGTGGCTGAAGGCCCCGTTCCTGCAGGACGTGGTCCACTTCACGATCCGCTGAAGGGTGTCCGTCCCCTCCCCCGAGAAGGGACGGACACCTGAACAGGGAGCCGTTCCAAGAAGCGCCGGAATGCGGTGACTTGAGCGGCCTTGCCCTGTCCTGAGACAAGCGTCATGGACATGAGGTGCTGGTTCAAGGGGTGCCTGGTGCCTGTGGCACGGAAGTGACCATTCCGGCACGGTGTGATCGTCACGCAACGGTGGGAGCCCCGGGGGGTACGGGCCACGTCACGCAACGGTGGGAGCCCGGGGGTACGGGCCTACGGCGCACAACGGAGCCTGGGCTCATACCGAATGCCCCCGTGCGCCTCTTTGTCCGGAACTGGCATGCTGGTTCCGTGCATCCTTCTGGGTAGTCCGGAGCGCGGAGCCGGCCGTTCCGACTGCAGAGGAAGTGACCGGCGCCGGTGCGGGGGTGCGCCGGGAGCGTCCGGGGGAATCGACTGGGGGGAAAGCAATGCCTCGTTGGAAGGCACTACCGGAAGAACTCGATCCGCAGATGCGGGAGTTCGTGGGTCAGCTGCGCAGACTGGTGGACCGCAGCGGGCTGGGCCTGGCGGCGGTCGCCGACCGCACGGGCTACAGCAAGACGTCTTGGGAGCGTTATCTCAACGGCAGGCTGCTCGCGCCGAGGGGGGCGATCGTCGCGCTCGCAGAGGTGACGGGGACTCAGCAGCACCATCTGACGACCATGTGGGAGCTGGCCGAGCGGGCCTGGAGCCGCTCCGAGATGCGGCACGACATGACGATGGAGGCCATCAGGATCTCGCAGGCGCGTGCGGCGCTCGGCGAGGCGGGTGTCGCCGCGGCCCCCGTGGCGAGCAGGCGTGCGGCCGGCGGGACCACGGGAGTCTCGACCGCCGCAGGGCCCGGGGGAGCGGGTCGCGGCAGCGGCCGTCCCCCGTCCGTGCCCACCCAGCGCGGCGCGGTACCCGGTATTCCGCAGCAGCCGCAGCCGGGCTCAGTGCCGGATTCCGCCGGGGGCGGACCTCGGACGGCCGAGGGGCCCGGAGGCCGCCGGGGAGGCGGCCGCCGCCGTGTGACCCTGTTCCTCGGGAGCGCTGTGGGCGCCCTCATGCTGATAGCGGGTGCAGTGCTCCTGACCGATCTGGGCGGCGACGACAGCACAGGCGCGGTGGCCGCGACGCCTTCCGCGGAGCCCGGCACCAGTGCGCCCCAGCTGCCCACCGGAGTCGAGTGCCGCGGTGCGGACTGCACCGGGCAGGACCCGGAAACCATGGGCTGCGGGGGCCAGTTCGCCGGCACGGTCGCCAGGGTGACGGTCGGCGGCGGTCTGATCGAGGTCCGCTACAGCGAGACATGCGGGGCGGCGTGGGCCCGGATCACCCAGGCGTCCCCGGGCGACATAGTGAAGATCACGTCCGCTTCGTCGGAGCAGGACGGCACGGTGTACGCCGACGCCGAGGCGTACACGCCGATGGTCGCCGTGAAGAAGGCCTCCGACGTAAAGGCCTGCGCGACCCTGGCCTCCGGGGCGACCGGCTGCACCACGCCGGAGTGATACGAGGGGCGGCTGCGCTGCGTGACGGACTGTGTGCGGTCCCACAGGGGGGCGGGCGGCCCGGGCGACGAGGGTCGGATAGCCTGACCGCTGGATATCTCTTCACGTCAAGATTCAGAGGTATCCAGCACCAGGGGCAGGGACCCCCACCGCCAGCTGTCTAACGGAGATCGCCATGACCCGCACTCCCGTGAATGTCACCGTGACCGGCGCAGCCGGCCAGATCGGCTACGCGCTGCTCTTCCGCATCGCCTCCGGCCACCTGCTCGGCCCGGACGTGCCGGTCAACCTGCGACTCCTCGAGATCCCGCAGGGCCTGAAGGCCGCCGAGGGCACCGCCATGGAGCTCGACGACTGCGCCTTCCCGCTGCTGCGCAACATCGAGATCACGGACGACGCCAACGTCGGCTTCGCCGGCGCCAACGTCGCCCTCCTGGTCGGCGCCCGCCCGCGCACGAAGGGCATGGAGCGCGGCGACCTGCTGTCCGCCAACGGCGGCATCTTCAAGCCGCAGGGCAAGGCCATCAACGACAACGCCGCGGACGACATCAAGGTCCTCGTCGTCGGCAACCCGGCCAACACCAATGCCCTCATCGCGCAGGCCGCCGCCCCGGACGTACCGGCCGAGCGCTTCACCGCGATGACGCGCCTCGACCACAACCGCGCGATCTCGCAGCTGGCCGCCAGGACCGGTGCCGCCGTCTCCGACATCAAGCGTCTGACGATCTGGGGCAACCACTCGGCGACCCAGTACCCGGACATCTTCCACGCGGAGATCGCCGGCAAGAACGCCGCCGAGGTCGTCAACGACGAGGCCTGGCTGGCCGACACCTTCATCCCGACCGTCGCCAAGCGCGGCGCCGCGATCATCGAGGCCCGTGGCGCGTCCTCGGCCGCATCGGCCGCCAACGCCGCCATCGACCACGTGCACACCTGGGTCAACGGCACCGCCGAGGGCGACTGGACCTCGATGGGTATCCCGTCGGACGGCTCCTACGGTGTTCCCGAGGGCATCATCTCCTCCTTCCCGGTCACCACGAAGGACGGAAAGTACGAGATCGTCCAGGGCCTGGACATCAACGAGTTCTCCCGTGCGCGCATCGACGCGTCGGTTCAGGAGCTCACCGAGGAGCGCGACGCCGTCCGCGAGCTCGGCCTGATCTGACGGGCTCCCGGCCACCGGCCGGACCCGGAACCGCAATGAGGGCGCCCCCGGCAGCGAATGCCGCCGGGGGCGCCCTCATGCGTGGCTCAGCGGCCGGCGAGCCGGTCGGCCAGGCCGCGTACGGCCTCCACGGCCCTGCGCTGCAGTTGTGGCCCGAAGGTGATGCGCGCAGCGCCCAGTTCACCGAGCCTCCGCGTCGCGGACGGGCCGTCGGGGGTGCCGAGGGCGTTGAGCGGCACGGTGACGGCAGCCGCCAGCCGGGGAAGGGAGTCCGCCGGGGCCATGATCGGATAGACGCAGTCCGCACCGGCTTCGGCGTAGAGCCGGGCGCGGGCGATCGTGTCCGCCTCCGCCTCCGCGTCCGTCGCACCCGGGGTGCCGTGGACGTACGTGTCGATGCGCGCGTTCACGAAGAGGCCGCCGCCCGCCGCGGCGCGGACCCGCGCGAGCCGGTCGGCCTGCTCGCGCGGGTCCACGAGGACTCCGTCGACGGAGTCCTCCAGATTGCAGCCGACCGCACCGGCTTCCAGCAGACGCCCGACGAGTTCGTCCGGGGCCAGCCCGTACCCGGCCTCGATGTCCGCCGACACAGGAACGGACACCGCTCGCGCGATCCTGGCCACCGCCGCGAACATCACGGCGGCGGGCGTCTGCCCGTCGGCGTACCCGAGGGACGCGGCGACACCGGCGCTCGGGGTGGCGAGCGCGGGAAAGCCGGCTTCCTCGAACGCCTGCGCGCTCGGGACGTCCCACGGGCCGGGCAGGACCAGGGGAACGCCGGGCCGGCGGCCGTGGTGCAGCGCGCGGAAGACGGATGCGGGGTCGGTCATCAGGACTCCGGGGCGAAGTGGTGCGTACGGGCGGAAGGGGTGTGACGGGCCCTGTCTCGCAGTGGCGCAGTGGCTCAGTGGCTGCCGGGGGTGTGGTGCCCGGGAGCCAGCCGGCACGTCACGCCGAAGCGGTTCCACGCGTTGATCACCGTGATGGAGGCGATCAGCTGGGCGAGCTCGGCCTCCTCGAACTGCTTGGCAGCCTTCGCGTACACCTCGTCCGGGACGAACCCGTCGGTCAGGATCGTCACCGCCTCCGTCAGCTCGATCGCCGCCAGTTCCTTCTCCGTGTAGAAGTGCAGCGACTCCTGCCAGGCGCTGAGCTGGACGATGCGCTCGACGGACTCGCCGGCCGCGATCGCGTCCTTCGAGTGCATGTCCAGGCAGAAGGCGCAGTGGTTGAGCTGAGAGGCGCGGACCTTGACCAGTTCGAGCAGAGTCGGGTCGAGACCCTTACGGGACGCGGCGTCCAGCCGGACCATGGCCTTGTAGACATCGGGGACGAGCTGCGCCCACTGCAGGCGGGCCGGGTGCTCGGGGGCGTACTCAGAGGTCGCGTGGTTCTGTGTGTGCGTCGTCATGGGAACGACGCTAGTCGGCGGGTGGCGCAGCGGTATGGTCCATTTCCATGACAGATTCCTGGGCCGCTTTCGGGGCCGACCTGCATATCGAACCGCTCGGCGCGGGTCTGCGCAGCGGGCTGATGAACGCGCTGCGGGAGGCCGTCCGGAGCGGCCGGCTGGCACCGGGCACCCGGCTGCCCTCCTCCAGGACGCTGGCCGTGGATCTCGGGATCGCACGCAACACCGTCGCCGACGCCTATGCCGAGCTCGTGGCCGAGGGGTGGCTCACCGCGAGGCAGGGATCCGGGACCAGGGTCGCGCAGCGCGCCGACGCGGCCGGGCCGGAGTCCAGGCGTGTCCCGTCCCGGCCGGTGCGGGGGCGGCCCACCCACAACTTGATGCCGGGGTCGCCGGACCTCTCGGCCTTCCCGCGCGCCGAATGGCTCAAGGCGTCGAGGCGCGCCCTCGGCGCCGCGCCGGACCAGGCCTTCGGGTACGACGACCCACAGGGCCGCATCGAGCTGCGTACCGTCCTGGCCGGTTATCTGGCGCGAGCACGCGGGGTGTACGCGGATCCTGAGCGCATCGTGATCTGCTCCGGGTTCGTCCAAGGGCTCAGCTTGATGGGGAAGGTGCTGGCACAGCGTGGGGTGCGGGAGGCGGCCGTCGAGTCGTGCGGGCTGGACATCCACTGGAATCTGCTGAACGGGGCCGGCCTGGCCACTCCGTGCCTCCCGGTCGACGAGCTCGGGGCCAGGACGGGGGAACTGGGCGGTATGCGCCATGTGGGCGCCGCACTGCTGACTCCCGCCCATCAGTTCCCCACGGGAGTTCCGCTCCACCCCGACCGGCGGGCCGCGGCGGTCGACTGGGCGCGGTCCTCGGGCGGCCTGCTCCTCGAGGACGACTACGACGGCGAATTCCGCTACGACCGGCAGCCCGTGGGCGCGCTTCAGGGGCTCGACCCGGAACGGGTCGTCCACATGGGAACGGCGAGCAAGTCGCTGGCTCCGGGGCTCCGGCTGGCCTGGCTGGTGCTGCCGGAGGGGCTGGTGTCGGAGGTGTGCGACGCCAAGGGCGGTCCCGAGTGGATGACCGCGACGCCGGACCAGCTGACCCTCGCGGAGTTCATCGCGTCAGGGGCGTACGACCGGCATGTGCGCGCCATGCGGCTGCGCTACCGGCGCCGTCGCGACCAGCTCGTCCAGGCACTCGCCGAGCGGGCACCGGGCTTCCGGGTGACCGGCATCGCGGCGGGGCTGCACGCTGTACTCGAACTCCCCGAGGGCACGGAACAGTCGGTCGTCCAGGCGGCCAACTGGCAAGGGCTCGCGCTGGAGCGGCTGTCGCGCTTCCGGCACCAGGACGCGGAACCGGGCCGTGAAGGGCTGGTCATCGGCTACGGAACACCGTCCGAGAGCGGTTGGGCAGGGGCGCTCGACGCCCTCTGCCGGGTGCTCCCGTAGCCGGGGAGGCCGGGGCGCGCGGAAGGAGTGGGCGGCACCGGGTTTCAGCGGAGAGGGCCGTGCATCTAATCTGACTGGCAGTTCGCGGGTCGGCGGACGCAGGCTCGTGGGTACGACGGGGGAGAACAGAACATGAACAGGCGCAGGCTGAGGTCGAGCACGGTCGTGCTCGGCGGCATGGGAATGCTCGCGGCAACGCTCACCGCTTGCAGTTCGGAACCGGACGAGCGTTGCGTCGATCCGGTGACCCAGGAGATCCTGCCGAGCTACGAGTGCGAGGACAGCAGCGGCAGCGGCAAGTACTACTACGGGGGCAGCAGCAGCAACAACCGGGTCTCCGGCGGCAGCTTCGACAAGTCCGCGGTCGAACGCGACGGATTCGGCTCCTCCGGCTCCAGCGGCGGCTGAGACCCTCATGGAACGCCGCACCATGGAACCGCGCCCCGGCTGGCAGGAGACCGTCGAGGAGCAGGGGCTGATCTACCCCCTGACCCGCTACCCGGACGGATCTCTGCGCCCCTACTGGGACGAGAGTGCCTACTACGTCTTCTCGCTGCCCGAGGTCGAGGCCTTGGAAGAAGTCGTGGAGGAGCTCCATGCGATGTGCCTGGCCGCCGCCGCACACATCGTCGAGCACGACCGCTTCGCCGATCTCGGCATCACCGACCCCCGGCTGGTGCGCCTGGTCGCCGAGTCCTGGCGGCGCCGTGCCGAACTTCCCTCCCTGTACGCCAGGTTCGACCTGCGCTACGACGGGGCCGGCCCCGCCAAGATGCTGGAGTACAACGCGGACACCCCCACCTCGCTCGTGGAGGCCGCCAGTCCCCAGTGGTTCTGGATGGAGGACCGCTTCCCCGGGGCCGACCAGTGGAACTCCCTGCACGAGCGTCTCGTCGACGCGTGGAAGCGGCAGGCCCCGCTGCTGCCGCCCGGCCCCCTGCACTTCGCCCACTCCGACGGTGACGAGCTGGGCGAGGACCTGATGACGGTGGCCTATCTGCGGGAGACCGCCGCTCAGGCCGGGATAGACACCGAGGCGCTCTCCGTCGAACGGATCGGCTGGGACCGGCTGTCCGGCCGCTTCGTCGACGAGCGGCTCCGCTTCATCCGCAGCTGCTTCAAGCTGTACCCGTGGGAATGGCTGACGACCGACCGCTTCGGCCCGCACGTACTGGACACCCTCGACAACGGCGGCGGCACCGGGAGCACCTGCTGGATCGAGCCCGCCTGGAAGATGCTCCTCTCCAACAAGGCGCTGCTGGCCATCCTCTGGGAGCTGTACCCGGATCACCCCAATCTCCTCCCCGCCTACCTCGACGGCCCCCGCGAACTGGCCGGCGCCGGCGGAGCGGGATACGTCGCCAAGCCGCTGCTCGGCCGTGAAGGTGCCGGGGTCACCGTCCACGAACCGGGCAGCGCCCCTGTGACGCGCGACGAGCCCTGCTGCTACCAGGAGCTGGCGCCCCTGCCCGACTTCGCGGGCAACCGTGTGGTTCTGGGTGCCTGGGTGGTCGAGAACGAGTCCGCTGGGCTCGGCATCCGGGAATCGGCGGGGCTGATCACGGACGAGTACGCCCGATTCCTGCCCCACGTCATCCTCTGAACGCGTGATCGCCCGCCCCCGCTGATCCGGATTCAGTCGGCCAGCACGCCGCGGAGCTGCTCCAGGCCCCAGTCCAGGTCCTCCTTGCTGATCACCAGGGGTGGGGCGATCCGGATCGTGGAGCCATGGGTGTCCTTGACCAGCACCCCGCGGTCCATCAGCTTCTCCGAGATCTCCCGGCCCGTCCCGAGAGCCGGGGAGATGTCGACCCCTGCCCACAGACCCCGTCCCCGCACCGCCCGCACCGCGTCGCCGCCTGTCAGCAGTCCCAGCTCGTGGTGGAGATGGTCGCCCAGCTCGGCGGCGCGCTGCTGGAACTCCCCGGTGCGCAGCATCGCGACCACCTCCAGGGCGACCGCGCAGGCGAGCGGATTACCGCCGAACGTGGATCCGTGCTCGCCCGGCCTGTAGACCCCGAGCACCGCGGCTGAGGACACGACGGCCGAGACGGGCACCACACCACCGCCCAGCGCCTTGCCCAGCACGTACATGTCGGGCACGACACCCTCGTGCTCACACGCGAACGTCCGCCCGGTGCGGCCCAGACCCGACTGGATCTCGTCCGCGACGAACAGCACATTCCTCTCCCGGGTCATCTCCCGCACCCCTGCCAGATAACCCGGCGGCGGGACCAGAACACCTGCCTCGCCCTGGATCGGTTCCATCAGCACCGCGACGGTGTTCTCCGTCATCGCTTCGGACAGTGCTGTGAGGTCCCCGTACGGCACGATCTCGAAGCCCGGTGTGTACGGGCCGAAGTCGTCCCGCGCCTCGTGGTCGGTGGAGAAGCTGACGATCGTGGTCGTCCTGCCGTGGAAGTTGTCGGTGGCGACGATGATCTTCGCCATTCCGTCCGGGACGCCCTTGACGCGGTAACCCCATTTGCGGGCCGTCTTCACCGCTGTCTCCACAGCCTCCGCCCCGGTGTTCATGGGGAGGACCATCTCCATGCCGCAGAGCTCGGCGAGCTGCGTACAGAACTCGGCGAAACGGTCGTGGTGGAAGGCGCGGGAGGTCAGCGTGACGCGTTCGAGCTGAGCCTTCGCCGCGTCGATGAGACGCCGGTTGCGGTGTCCGAAGTTGAGTGCCGAGTAGCCCGCGAGCATGTCGAGGTAACGGCGGCCCTCGACATCGGTCATCCATGCGCCGTCCGCCGAGGCGACGACGACCGGCAACGGGTGGTAGTTGTGCGCGCTGTGCGCCTCTGCGGAGGCGATGGCGGTGTCCGTGGTCGACACGGGATCTCCGTTCGTCGTGCGGCGTGGGCGGGGTGTGCCCACTTTGTATCGTCGGTCGGATTCAGGACCCGGAAACCTTCCGCGCGCGGCGCGCCCCCGTCCTCGCCTCCTGCGGCGCTGCCTCCTTCCGCAGCGCCGCCTCCTCAGGCCACAACCTCCGCCTCCCGCTCCCGCAGCGCTGTCGCGTCCCCGTGAGCTGCCGCAGCTCAGCCGTCCAGGAGCTCCTGACGCCGGGAGCCGGGCTCCCGGATGCGGGCCCTTGAGCGCAGGGTCGCCAGGGTCAGCGCGGACCCCACCACGAGGCCGGGTATCGCCCACCACCAGTGGCTCAGGAGCGCGTACCTCCCTGAGGTTTCCGGCGCCGCCGACGAAGCGGGCACCGCTGCGGAAGCGGGCTCCGCCGCCGGCGGCTGCGGATCGGCCTTCCGTCCGAACAAGCTTTCGCTCTCCCAGGGCTCCGGGAAGAGAGCCGGGGCTGCCTTCTCAGGGCTCGGCCTGCCCATCAGACCGAGCTCCTCCAAGAGCGCGACCAGCCTTTCCGGCTCGGACGCCCGGTGCCAGTGACCTCGATAGGTGTCAGGGACTTCGGTCGCGGTGTGGATCCAGACGGTGCCCGGAGACGCACCCGGGAAGACCCGATCGGTCCTGGCCGGCTGCAGATCGAGAGCCATCCACGCCACATTGATCTGCCGGGCCCCCGCCGAGCCGTCCAGTGACGAAGGCCGCGACCGCTGGCCCTCGTCCCCCGGGCCGAGCAGTGCCTCCAGCGAGCCGTACCTAGCGTCGGAGCCGCTGAGCGCAGCTGCCTCGCCGCTCGACGGAGACGTGATCAGCACACTCGTCGGCCCTCCTGCCGACGCACCGGGTGCCGACAGCAGGCCCATGCCGAGCGCCATCGCGAGAACGGCGAAACAACGTGCCCCCCGGGCCCTCCTGCTCCTCCCCCCGAGCCCCGCACTCGCCCTCGTCCTCAGTTGTCGTCGCATGTCGTCCCCCTGCTCCGACCCGTCCGGTCCCTCCGGACAGCGTCACCTCGGATACACCGGCCGAGGCCGTCAGGTTCCGTTCGGCGGGGCCCTGCCGCCTCCGGACCGCTCAGAGCGTGGACTCGGCGATCGCACGCGCCCGTGCCGGCTCGTCCACGCCTTCCAGCCGGAACGTCATCCGCCCGTCCCGCATCCACAACAGGGTCGGCCCGGCGGTCCTTTCACTCCTGACCCACCGGTCGCCGTTCTCCTCAATCATCATGAACTCCAGGACATGCGGCCCCGCGAACCATGCCGCGTCGGACTGCCCCGCAGCCCGGCCGTCCTGCTCGCCGTCCCCACCATCGCGGTGCAGCTCCAGCCACTGCGGCTTGATGCGCACCTGCTTGGTGAAGTACGGATCGAGGCCGGACGCGAACGAATCGAGCCGTACCGTCCGCCCGCCCTCACGCCAGCACAGCGTGACCATCGACCGCCCTTCAGGCAGCCCGCTCACCGCCACGGTGTCCGGAGTCCCGAGCACGCCGGGCACCACCGGCCGGAAGCCCGCCCGCCGGACCGCCTCGTGCATGGGCACGCCTATGCCGCATTCCGGCTCCCGGACCTCCTGGCCGGCGGAATCGCCGGGCGGACCGGGTGCCCACCGCACCTCGACCCCTCCGAAGCGGAACCATTCGGCCACTGCCGCCCGCACCGGGGGCGTGAGCACCAGGACCACGAGCAGGCCCGAGAGGACGGCGGCCAGAACACGCAGATGTCCGCGGGACCACGCCCGGATCCGCTCCAGGTGCCCCGGTGGCTCTCGCACGGGCACGGGCACCGCGTCCGCGACGATCTGAGCCAGGACCCGCTCGGCCATCGTCGCGCCGTCGGTGTCAGGGACCACCAGCCCGTCGCGCAGCGCCATCAGCTCAGCCCGCAGCCGCGCCCGCTGCCCCTCCTCCGGCCGCCCGGAGCGCTCAGGGTCAGCTCCGCCCGTCTCGTCCATCGCCCTGTCCATCGCGCTCACCTCCCTTCCGCTCGTCCCGCTCCGGGCCCAGCTGCCCGCCGAGCCGCCGCTCCAGCTTCTTCAAGGCGCGGTTCAGCCGGGATTTCACCGTCCCCCGTGGCCAGCCGAGAGCTTGTGCCGTCTCCGCCTCGCCCATCTCCAGCAGATAGCGGCAGGTCACCACCTGACGCTGTTCCTCACTCAGCTCGTCCAGAGCGGCGGTCAACAGCGTCCGTCGTTCACCGGCGAGGGCGGCCACCGCGGGGTCCGCCGAGTCGGGTATCACCGGATCCGCGCCCCGGTAGCCGGCCTCACGGCCGGCCACCGCGCGCGCCCGCCCGGCGGAGCGGACCGTGTTTCTCGTCTCATTCATCACGATGCTCAGCAGCCACGGCCTGAAGGACGCGCCGTCACGGAAACGCCCCAGGGCCTGATATGCCTTGAAGAAGGCGGACTGCACCACGTCCTCCGCCTCCGCCCCCGCCCCGAAGGCGGCCGCCGCCCGCAGCGCGACCCCCGTGTGGGCGCGCACCAGCTGCGCGTATGCCTCCGCGTCCCCGGCGCGCACACGAGCGATCACCGCGGCCTCGCCGCCGTCCTGGCTCCCGGACAACCCTCCGGCAGGCCCGTCACCACCGCTGCCACCCGCGTCGTCGATGGTGCGGCCCTCCTCCAGGCCCGGCTGTGGAGCCCCTTCCCGCGTCCTCACATCTTTCCTACACCGGTTGCCGGAGATCGGTTCCACACCTGAGACAATGAGTTCATGGCCTCTGATCGACCCCGCGTGCTCTCCGGAATCCAGCCCACAGCAGGCTCGTTCCACCTCGGCAACTATCTCGGTGCGGTCCGCCAGTGGGTGGCGCTGCAGGAGTCCCACGACGCCTTCTACATGGTGGTGGACCTGCACGCGATCACCGTGCCGCAGGACCCGAGGGAACTCCGGGCCAACACCCGTCTCGCCGCCGCCCAGTTGCTGGCGGCCGGGCTCGATCCGGAGCGCTGCACGCTCTTCGTCCAGAGCCATGTCCCCGAACACGCCCAGCTCGGCTGGATCATGAACTGCCTCACCGGTTTCGGCGAGGCGTCCCGCATGACGCAGTTCAAGGACAAGTCCGCCAAGCAGGGCGCCGACCGGGCGACCGTGGGCCTCTTCACCTACCCGGTCCTCCAGGTCGCCGACATCCTGCTGTACCAGGCCGACCAGGTCCCGGTAGGCGAGGACCAGCGTCAGCACATCGAGCTCACCCGGGATCTCGCCGAGCGTTTCAACGGCCGCTTCGGCCAGACGTTCACCATCCCGGCGCCGTACATCCTCAAGGAGACGGCGAAGATCTTCGACCTGCAGGATCCGGCGATCAAGATGAGCAAGTCGGCGTCCACGCCGAAGGGCCTGATCAATCTCCTCGACGACCCGAAGGTCACCGCCAAGAAGGTCAAGAGCGCGGTGACCGACACGGACACCGTTATCCGGTTCGACGCGGAGAAGAAGCCCGGCGTCAGCAACCTCCTGAGCATCTACTCCACCCTCACCGGCACCGCCGTCGCGGATCTCGAGCAGAAGTTCGAGGGCAAGGGCTACGGGGCGCTGAAGACCGACCTCGCCGAGGTCATGGTGGAGTTCGTCACCCCGTTCCGGACCCGGACCCAGGAGTACCTGGACGACCCGGAGACACTGGACGCCCTCCTGGCCAAGGGTGCCGAGAAGGCCAGGACCGTCGCAGCCGAGACGCTGGCGCAGACCTACGACCGGATGGGCCTTCTGCCTGCGAAGCACTGAGTCCAAGGACCCTGGCGGGACCACGGCCGAAGGGGTCACACTGGCGTCGGCACGACCGAAGAACGACCTTCGACGATTGAGGAGAACGATGTGGGGACCGTAACGCTTGGCGTTTCGATCGCGGTCCCGGAGCCGTACGGCAGCCTGCTCCAGGAGCGGCGCGCGAGCTTCGGGGACCCTGCCGCGTACGGCATCCCCACCCACGTCACCCTTCTTCCGCCGACCGAGGCCGAGGCGGCCGACCTGCCGGCGATCGAGACCCACCTCTCGCAGATCGCCACGGCAGGCCGTCCCTTTCCCATGCGGCTCTCCGGCACGGGCACCTTCCGCCCGCTGTCGCCGGTCGTGTACGTCCAGGTCGTCGAGGGTGCGTCGGCCTGCTCCTGGCTCCAGAAGCGGGTCCGGGAGGCCTCCGGGCCCCTGGTGCGTGAACTGCAGTTCCCGTACCACCCGCACGTGACCGTGGCGCACGGCATCGAGGAAGAGGCCATGGACCGCGCGTACGAGGAGCTCTCCTCGTACGAGGCGGCCTGGACCTGTGGTTCCTTCGCCCTGTACGAGCAGGGCGCGGACAGCGTCTGGCGCAAGATCAACGAGTTCCCGTTCGGAGCCGGCGGCAACGCGCCCGCCGTACCGGCCCAGGGCGGCAGTTCCACGGACCAGCCGTCCCTGCACCCCTGAGCAGGTACCGGGCCGACCCCGTCGCGTCCGGTGCGGGCCGGGCCCTCGCGGGCCGGGCGCGGACCTGAACCGTACGCGGCGCCTACCGCACCGCCAGGCGCCGGAACAGCGGACGCGGCACGTGCCGCAGGGCCGACATCACCACCCGCAGCGCCCCTGGAACCCACACAGTCTCCGAACGCCGCCGCAGCCCCGTCACGATGGCGTCGGCGACCGCGCCCGGGGTCGTGGCGAGCGGTGCCTCCTCGCGCCCAGCCGTCATCCTTGACCGTACGAAGCCGGGACGTACGACCATCACGTGTACGCCCGTCCCGTGCAGCGCGTCGCCGAGCCCTTGCGCGAAGACGTCCAGGCCCGCCTTGCTGGAGCCGTAGATGAAGTCGGCGCGCCGGGCACGTTCACCTGCCACGGACGAGAGCACCACCAGCGATCCGTGGCCCTGCGCCTGTAGTGCGCCGGCGCATACGAGGCCGGCGGAAACCGCCCCCGTGTAGTTGGTCTGTGCCACCCGGACCGCGGAGAGGGGTTCCTCCTCGTCGCGCGCCTGGTCGCCCAGGACGCCGAACGCCATCAGCACCATGTCGATGTCGCCCTCGGTGAAGAGTTTCCCCAGCACCTCCTCGTGCGAGGCGGAGTCGAGCGCGTCGAAGGCGACGGTACGGACATCGGCCCCGAGCTCGCGCAGCTCGGATGCGGCCCGTTCGAGTGCGGGGGAGGGCCGCCCGGCCAGCCTGACGGTCCGGGTGCGCCGGGCGATCAGCCGCCGCGCGGTGGCCAGGCCGATCTCCGAGGTACCGCCGAGGACGAGCAGGGACTGCGGGGCACCGAAGGCGTCCTTCACGGGATAACTCCTAGCGGGATGACAGAACGGGTGTGGCGAGCGAGCCGCAACAGCGGTGGAGCGGATGGAGCGGGCGGACAACGGCGGAGCGGGCGGAGCAGCGGTGGAGCGGATGGGGACGGGCCACAGAACGGGGAGAGGGCCACCGGGCGGGCGGGAGGGCCGTGACCGGGTGGAGCAGCGCCTGCGGCGGCGAACAGGACCCGGAGCGTCACACAGCGGCCAGGCGAGGCCGCCCGTCGTGCGCACAGCGGCAGACGTCAGAGCGCGAGGCGGCGGGACAGGTCGGACCGGAAGGCCCCCGCCGGGTCCAGCTCCTCGCGCAGCGCCCGGAACTCGGGCAGCCGCGGGTACATCGCGGCCAGCAGACCGGGCCGCAGCCGCGCGTCCTTCGCCAGGCAGACCCGGCCCCCTGCCGCCGCCACCTCCTCGTCCAGTCGGTCGAGCAGACGGGCAAGACCGGGCAGGCCGGCGGGCAGTACGAAGGAGAGCGTCCAGCCGGGCGCGGGGAACGAGAGCCAGCCGGGGCCGCCTTCCCCGAACCGTTTGAGCACGGCGTGGACGGCTGGGCACCGGCGCACGGTCAGCTGCCTGACGATGCGGTGCAGGGTCCCCTCATGGCCGTGTCCGACGGTGAACTGGTAGTGGACTGAGCCGCCGCGACCGGGCAGACGACTCCAGCGGGGGGCGGCGTCCAGGGGATGGAAGAAGGTGGAGACCCTCTGCAGCTCGCCGGTCCGCGAGACAGGGGCACTGCGGTAGCGGATCTCGTTCAGGACCGCCGCCTGGACCGGGCCCGCCAGCCCCCCGGGGATCAGCGCGGACACGGTGGGAAGCCGTCCCGGACGGAACGCGAGCGCCGTGCGCCTGGCGCGCGCTGGGAGCGCGTCCAAGGGCGCGTGCTCCCCGCGGGTGACGACGGCCCGCCCCGTCGCCCTTCCCCGGGCCAGGAGGTCGATCCAGGCAGCCGCATACGGCGTGCGGTCCCCGCACGCCGTGAGCCGAGCCAGTGCCTCGTCCAGGTCGGCCGCCCGTGCGGTGTCGACCGACATCAGAGCGCTGGTGACCGGGCGCAGGCCGAGGGTCGCGGAGAGGACGACGCCGGTCAGCCCCATGCCGCCGGCGGTCGCGGCGAACAGATCGGTGCCGGGCGGCACCGTACGCACCTCGCCGTCGGCGGTCAGCAGTTCCAAGGAGCGCACGTGCCGGGTGAACGAGCCCGCGGTCCGGTGGTTCCTGCCGTGGACGTCGGAGCCGATCGCTCCGCCGACGGTGACATGGCGGGTCGCTGGGGTGACCGGGACGAACCAGCCGAGCGGGAGCAGTGTCTCCATCAGGCGGTGCAAGCTCACCCCGGCATCGCAGACCACCGTTCCCGCGCGTGCGTCGAACGCGCGGATCCGGTCCAGCGCGGTCATGTCGATCACTGAGCCACCGGCGTTCTGCGCGGCGTCACCGTGGGCGCGTCCCAGCCCCCGGGCGACGACCCCACGGGGCCCGCGGCCCCGCACGGCGGCCGCGGCGTCTTCGTACGTACGGGGGCGGAACCGCAGGGCGGTCGTCGGGGCGGTACGGCCCCAGCCGGACAAGGACACGGTGTCGACAGACATGGTCGTGACCGTATCGCCCAGCAAAACCCTTTTGAGGGATTTGTTACAGCACTCACCGAAATGGGTGATTGATGATCCGAGAGGCCGCCCCCGCCGGTTTTCCGCGCCCGGAGGGGTACGCGTACGTCATGGACTGGCTGAAGAAACTCCCCGTCATCGGGCCGCTCGTCGCACGGCTGATGGAGACGCACGCCTGGCGCTCCTACGAGACGCTGGACCGGGTCCACTGGACCCGTCTCGCCGCGGCGATCACCTTCCTCAGCTTCCTCGCGCTCTTCCCGCTGATCGCCGTCGGCGCCGCGGTCGGCGCCGCGCTGCTCTCCCCCGAGCAGCTGGACGAGATCAAGGAGAAGCTCGCCGACCAGGTGCCGGGCATCTCGGACCAGCTCGGCATCGACAGCCTCGTGGCCCACGCGGGCACGGTGGGAGTCGTCGCCGGTGTGCTGCTGCTCTTCACCGGCATCGGCTGGATCGGCTCGATGCGGGACTGCCTGCGCGCGGTCTGGGAGAAGGACGACGTGGACGAGGGGAATCCCATCGTCCGCAAGCTCAAGGACGCCGGTCTGCTACTGGGCCTCGGCGGAGCGGCCCTCCTGACGCTCGCCGTGTCGACGGTCGCCTCCACGGCCATCGGCTGGACGGTCGACCACCTGGGGATCCCCGAGAACGGTGTGGGCGGGGTGCTTCTCCAGGTGTCCGCCGTGGCCGTCGCGGTCCTCGCGGACTTCCTCATCCTGCTCTACCTGCTGACCCTGCTGCCCGGGGTGGAGCCGCCGCGCCGACGCCTCGTCGTGGCCGGGCTGGTCGGCGCGGTCGGCTTCGAGCTGCTCAAGCTGCTGCTCGGCAGTTACATGCGGGATGTCGCGTCGAAGAGCATGTACGGCGCGTTCGGCGTGCCGATCGCGCTCCTCCTGTGGATCAACTTCAGCGCGAAGCTGCTGCTGGTCTGTGCCGCCTGGACGGCGACGCCGAGCAAGGACAGCGGCAGCGGCCCCGCGCAAGGGAAGGGCACGGACATCAGCGACGGGGGAGGCGACGCACCAGGTCGGGCAGCGGCCAGCGCCGGTTGACCAGGAACACTCCGGCGGCCAGGGCCACCAGCAGCCCACCGGCGACCGACAGCGCGGTCCAGACCCCGTTGGTGCCGGCCGTGGCCGTCGTGGCCGCCGCCGCAGCCGCGTGCTCCTTCTTCTCGGGCTTCTCCCCGCCGGCCGCGGCCTCGGAGCCCTTGGCCGCCACGGCGGACTTCGGTGGCACCAGCTCACCGACCGGGGTCACCTTGCCTCCGGCTGAGAAACCCCAGTCGAGCAGGCTCGCCGCCTCCTTGTAGACGGCGTGGCTCTCGTCGGACGAGGGGTGCATGACCGTCACCAGGAGCACCTTCCCGTCGCGTTCGGCGATTCCGGTGAAGGTGTTGCCCGCGTGGGAGGTGTAGCCGTTCTTCACGCCCGCGATGCCCTTGTACGGCTCCACCCCGATGTCGCCGGTCATCAGCCGGTTGGTGTTCCGGATCTCGAAGGTCTCCCGCTTCTTGCCCTTCTTCTGCTCGCCGGGGAACGTCGCCGTCGCCGTCGCCGCGTACTCGCGGAAGTCGGCCTTCTGCATCCCGCTGCGGGCGATCAGCGTCAGGTCGTACGCGCTGGAGACCTGCTTCGGCGAGTCGTAGCCGTCGGGCGAGACGACCGTCGTGTCCAGGGCCTGGAGCTCCACGGCGTGACGCTGCATCGCGGCGACCGTCGCGGGCACCCCGCCGTACATCTCGGACAGCACGTGCACCGCGTCGTTGCCGGACTGGAGGAACACCCCGAGCCACAGGTCGTGGACCGTGTAGGTGTGGTCCTCCTTGACGCCCACGAGGCTGCTGCCCTCGCCCACGCCTGCGAGTTCCTCCTCGGTCACCGTGTGGGTCAGGGTCTTCGGCTGCAGGGCGGGCAGCACGGTGTCGGCGAAGAGCATCTTCAGGGTGGAGGCGGGCGCCAGCCGCCAGTGGGCGTTGTGGGACGCGAGCACCTGCCCGCTCTCCGCGTCGGCGACGATCCACGACCGTGCGCTGAGCTTCTTCGGCAGGACCGGGGCGCCGGGCCCCAGTTCGACCTGGGTGCCCACCGCGCCCAGCCGCTCACCACCCAGGGTCGACATCGGGCCGGTCGGCTTCGGCTGTTTGTCGTCGGTCTTGTCCTTGTCGGCAGCCCCCGCGGGACTGACGACGCATACGGACAACAACGCGGCGGAGAGGACCGTCATCACGGTCTTTTTCAGAGCAGGCACGGTCGGAAACGTACAGTGCGTTGCTGAGTATGGGGACCCGGATGGGCTGACCCGCCGTGCATACCGCCGGGACAGCCCACCCCGGGCGATCGGGCTGGAGCGCGGCGGCGATACTGGTTCCATGAAGCTCAGCCGCCCCGTCTCCTGGTTCCTGCTCGTCTTCGGAGCGTGGAGCTGGGTCATCTGGGTCACCTTTGTGAAGAATCTCTGGAAGGACGGCAGTGGACTCGCGTTCGACGACGCGGGCGACCCGACTGCGTACTTCTGGGTCCATCTCGCGCTCGCCATCACCTCGTTTCTTCTGGGGACGGCTGTGGGTGTCATCGGGTTCCGTGGTGTCAGGGCTTTGCGTCGCGAAGGCAGATGACGGACCGGGCGTGGTTCGTCGTCCGGACAGGATCGTTTCAGCGGGGGAGCGTACGTGGTTGTCGTCTTCGTACTCATTGCGGTCGCGGTTCTCGCGCTGCTCGCGGGCGTGCACAGATATGTGTGGCGCCGGCTGATCGGTGACACGACGGAGAAAGGCGGCCTCGCGCGCCGTGCGGGCACCGTGGCGGCCTTCGCGCTGCCGCTGCTGACCGTCGGTGCCTTCGTCTCCAGCCGTGCCGGGTTCCCCTTCTGGCTGCAGCAGGTGCTGGCCTGGCCGGGCTATCTGTGGCTCGCCGTCCTGCTCTACCTGACGCTGGCCCTGCTGGTGGGCGAGGCCGTCCGCCCCCTGCTGCGCCGGATGCTCGCCCGCCGCGCCGGTGCCGCAGGCACCGAGCAGCCGGACGGAGCCCCCGCCAGGGCCGACGACGACGCGGACCGCGTCTCAGCCACGGCCGACGAGAACACCGGCCGCGTCCCCGCGCCGGCCTCCCGCCCCGCGGACCAGGCCGCCGCCGTGGCTGCCGGGCCCGGCCCCGCTACGGGCGCCACCCGTACCGACCCCGCGCCGCCGGCCGAGGCGCCGGCCCGGCCCGTCGCCGACCCCTCGCGGCGGCTGTTCGTCGCCCGCGCCGTCGGCGGAGCGGCTGCTCTCGCCGGGCTCGGTACCGTCGGCTACGGCACCTACGGAGTGCTGCGCGGCCCCAAGGTCAAGCGGATCACCGTGCCGCTCGCCAGGCTGCCGCGCTCCGCCCACGGCTTCCGTATCGCCGTGGTCAGCGACATCCACCTCGGCCCCATCCTGGGCAGCGCCCACACCCGCCGCATCGTGGACACGATCAACGCGACCCGGCCCGACCTGGTCGCCGTCGTGGGCGACCTCGTCGACGGGACCGTCGAGGATCTCGGCACCGCGGCCGAGCCGCTCGCCGGGCTGGAGGCGCGCCACGGCAGCTTCTTCGTCACCGGCAACCACGAGTACTTCTCCGGCGCGGCCGAATGGGTCGACCACGTACGTGAGCTGGGTCTGCATCCGCTGGAGAACGCCCGCGTCGAGATCGCCGGCTTCGACCTCGCGGGAGTCAACGACATCGCGGGCGAGAGCGAGGGCCAGGGCCCCGACTTCGCCCGGGCGCTCGGCGACCGGGACCGCAGCCGTGCCTCCGTCCTCCTCGCGCACCAGCCGGTCGTCATCGATGACGCCGTCGAGTACGGCGTCGGTCTCCAGCTCTCCGGCCACACCCACGGCGGCCAGCTCTGGCCCGGGAACATGCTGGCCGAGCTCGCCAACCCGACCGTCGCCGGGCTCGAACGCTACGGCGACACCCAGCTGTACGTCTCGCGCGGCGCGGGTGCCTGGGGGCCGCCCGTACGCGTCGGCGCCCCCTCCGACATCACCGTGGTGGAGCTCGCCTCCCCGCAGGCCTGAAGCCGGGGCCGTGGGACTCAGCCGGATCCGGCCGGCGGCCGTGGGACTCAGTCGGATCCGGTGTCCTGGGTGCCGCGTGAGGGCGCCCCGGGCATGAACTCCACCAGCACGTCGTGGATCTGCCTCACGAGCGGTCGCAGGACCCTGAAGCGGGAGAGCGCGATCGCCCGGGCGGCGATCGGCGCGGTGCGCTCGACGAGCCGGCGGCTGCGTTCCGTGCCCTCGGACCGGTCGTAGACCCAGAACAGCACCAGGCCCATCTGCATCAGCCACATCAACTGAGGCAGCAGCACGGCCAGTTCGGGGTCGGACTTGGTCGAGGAGCCGGACAGGCAGCGCTCGTGCACCGAGATGACCGCCTCGCGGGCCGCGGCCGAATCCGGGGAGAACGGGGAGAGCGGGCTGTCCGGGTCCGCGGCGTTCTTGAAGAACTGCGCGGCGAAGCGGTGGTACTGCCCGGCCACGTCCAGCCAGCTGAGCAGCACTCCCCGGATACGTACGGCCAGATCCCTGTCACCGGCCAGAACGGGCTGCACCGCAACCTCGTGCTCGGCGGCGAGCCGGTCGTAGAAGCCCTGGACCAGGTGCTCCTTCGAGGAGAAGTAGTAGTAGGCGTTCCCGACGGAGACGCCTGCCTCCTGCGCGATGGCCCGCATCGTCGTCCGGTCGTAGCCGCGCTCCTCGAAGAGCCGGAGCGCGGTCTCGAGGATCAGGGTGCGGGTCTGCTCGCTCTTCGGCGCCTTGGGCTTCCTGGCCGCCCCGTCGCCGTCGGCCGGCTCGGGACCGTCCGCGTCCGCCACGTTCTTCTCTTGCTTCACCACGGTCCCAAGGCTAGCCGGGGGATCCCCTTGCCGGGACCGGGCGGTCCCAGCGCTCCGGCGGCGGGCCGGAGCGCCGTGCTCGGGGAGTGCGGGAGGAGCGGCCGGCCCGGTCTCAGGCGCTCATCGAACGCGCGGTGTTGACCTGGGACATGACCCACTGGAAGGTCTCGGGCCCCGTCGCCGGGATCATCGTCTGGTGGTGGCGCCCGCCACTGGTGACGGTGATCTGCACGAAGCCGGTCGTGCGCTTCTCCTTCATCAGGAGGAAGAGCAGGCCGATGAGGCAGAACAGCGCGAACACGATCGCCAGCACGATGCCCACGGTGGGGATCTTCTCCTCCGTGCGCGACATGTCGGTCGCCGTCCACACCGCGCCCTTGAGCGGGAGGGTCCCGGACGGGGTCACGATGCCGTCGTTCATCACCGTGATGTCACCGAGCGAGAGCATCGGCACACCGCCACCGCCCTGCTGCACCGGCAGGTTGAAGCCGGGCTCGGTCGGCTGACCGGCGCCCGGATAGCCGTAACCGGGTCCGGGCTGCGCCGCGGAATCGGGCAGCGGCTGCGGGTAGCCGTACGCCGGAGCGGCGCCCGGCGCCGGATAGCCGTAGCTCTGGCCGTCCGGCATCGTGGGCGGATTGCCCTGCGGCTGGGGCGGGCCCCACTTGTATGAGTCGTCCGCGTACGGATTCGGATCGCTCATTGACGTTCCCCGTTCTCCATCAAGCCATCTGCTCCCGTGCTGTGCCGCCCCGGGAGGAGCGAGCCGGTCAGCGGCTCCGCATGACCGTACCGTCCCTGCCCGCCCGATGCACCAAGAGGCCCCGCTCCGCGCACGGCCGGTGCGCGGAACGGGGCCCCCTGAGGCAACGCGTGGGTCAGAAGCGGCGGGTGATCAGCGCGCGCTTCACTTCCTGGATCGCCTTGGTGACCTCGATGCCACGCGGGCAGGCGTCCGTGCAGTTGAACGTCGTCCGGCAACGCCACACACCGTCACGGTCGTTGAGGATCTCCAGGCGCTGCTCGCCCGCCTCGTCACGCGAGTCGAAGATGAAGCGGTGCGCGTTGACGATGGCCGCCGGGCCGAAGTACTGGCCGTCGTTCCAGAACACCGGGCACGAGGACGTGCACGCGGCGCACAGGATGCACTTGGTGGTGTCGTCGAAGCGCTCGCGGTCCTCGGGGGACTGCAGACGCTCACGCGTCGGCTCGTTGCCCTTGGTGACCAGGAAGGGCATGACGTCGCGGTAGGCCTGGAAGAACGGGTCCATGTCGACCACGAGGTCCTTGAGGACCGTGAGGCCCTTGATGGCCTCGACCGTGATCGGCTTCTCCGGGTTGATGTCCTTGATCAGCGTCTTGCAGGCGAGCCTGTTCTTGCCGTTGATCCGCATCGCGTCGGAGCCGCAGATGCCGTGCGCGCAGGAGCGGCGGAAGGTCAGCGTGCCGTCCTGCTCCCACTTGATCTTGTGAAGGGCGTCGAGCACACGCTCCTTCGGGTCGATCGAGATCTGGAAGTCCTGCCACTGGACCTCGTCGGAGACCTCGGGGTTGAAGCGGCGGATCCGGAACGTGGCCGTGATGTACGGGGTGTCGGCGAAGCCCGCCTCGGCCTTGTCGGTCTTTTCCAGGGTCGGGGTAGCCATCAGTACTTACGCTCCATCGGCTGGTAGCGGGTCGTGACGACCGGCTTGTAGTCGAGCCGGATCGACTCGGTGCCGTCGTCGGCGACCTCGCGGTACGCCATGGTGTGGCGCATGAAGTTGACGTCGTCGCGGTTCGGGTAGTCCTCGCGGTAGTGGCCGCCGCGGGACTCCTTGCGGGCCAGCGCGGAGGTCGCCATGACCTCGGCCAGGTCGAGCAGGTTGCCCAGCTCGATGGCCTCCAGCAGGTCGGTGTTGAACCGCCTGCCCTTGTCCTGGATGGACACGTCGAGGTAGCGCGCCCGCAGCTCGGCGATCTTGTCGACCGCCGTCTTGATGGTCTGCTCGGTGCGGAACACCATCACGTTGGCGTCCATGCACTCCTGCAGCTCCGTGCGGAGGGCGTGCACCCGCTCGGTGCCGGTCGAGTTGCGCAGCCGCTCGACCTGCTCCTGGACCAGCTGCGCCGGGTTCTCGGGAAGCTCGACGAAGTCGTTCTTCGCGGAGTACTCGGCGGCGGCGATGCCCGAGCGGCGTCCGAAGACGTTGATGTCGAGCAGCGAGTTGGTGCCCAGACGGTTGGCGCCGTGCACGGAGACACAGGCGACCTCGCCGGCGGCGTACAGGCCCGGCACGACGGTGGTGTTGTCGGCCAGCACCTCGCCCTCGACGTTGGTCGGAATGCCGCCCATGGCGTAGTGCGCGGTCGGCTGGATCGGGATCGGGTCCGTGTAGGGCTCGATGCCGAGGTACGTGCGCGCGAACTCGGTGATGTCCGGGAGCTTCGCGTCCAGCTGCTCCGGCGGGAGGTGGGTGAGGTCGAGGTAGACGTGGTCGCCCTCGGGACCGCAGCCGCGGCCCTCACGGATCTCCGTGTAGATGGAGCGGGACACGACGTCACGGGATGCGAGGTCCTTCATGACCGGCGCGTACTTCTCCATGAAGCGCTCGCCGTCCTTGTTGCGGAGGATGCCGCCCTCACCACGGGCGCCCTCCGTCAGCAGGATGCCCATGCGCCAGATGCCCGTCGGGTGGAACTGGAAGAACTCCATGTCCTCCAGCGGCAGACCCCGGCGGTAGCAGGCGGCCTGGCCGTCACCGGTCAGGGTGTGCGCGTTCGACGTCACCTTGAAGAACTTGCCGGTGCCGCCCGAGGCGTAGATGACCGACTTCGCCTGGAAGACGTGGATCTCGCCGGTGGCCAGCTCGTAGGCGACGACGCCGGCGGACTTCTTGACGCCGTTCTCCTCGACGACCAGCTGGTCCAGGACGTAGAACTCGTTGAAGAACTCCACGCCCTCCTTGACGCAGTTCTGGTACAGCGTCTGGAGGATCATGTGGCCGGTGCGGTCGCCCGAGTAGCAGGCGCGGCGGACCGGGGCCTCACCGTGGTTGCGGGAGTGGCCGCCGAAGCGGCGCTGGTCGATCTTGCCCTCGGGAGTGCGGCCGAACGGCAGGCCCATCTTCTCCAGGTCGAGGACGGCGTCGATGGCCTCCTTCGCGAGGATCTCGGCGGCGTCCTGGTCGACCAGGTAGTCGCCGCCCTTGATCGTGTCGAAGGTGTGCCACTCCCAGTTGTCCTCCTCCACGTTGGCCAGCGCGGCGGCCATGCCGCCCTGCGCGGCGCCCGTGTGGGAGCGGGTGGGGTAGAGCTTCGTCAGCACGGCGGTGCGGCTGCGCTTGGTCGACTCGATGGCCGCGCGCATGCCGGCGCCGCCGGCGCCGACGATGACGGTGTCGTACTTGTGGATCTGCATGGTTTTCCTCTGGTCCCTCTGTCCCGGCGCCTAGCGGATGTTCGGGTCGAAGGTGAAGATCACCAGCGTGCCCAGCAGGACGGTGAACACCGTGGCGGTGTACAGGAGCATCTTCAGCCAGAAGCGGGTGTTGTCCCGTTCGGCGTAGTCGTTGATGACCGTACGGAGGCCGTTGGCGCCGTGCAGCATCGCGAGCCACAGCATCGCCAGGTCCCAGATCTGCCAGAACGGCGAGGCCCAGCGGCCCGCGACGAACGCGAAGCCGATCTTGGACACGCCGCCGTCGAGCACCAGCTGGATCAGCAGGTGACCGATGACGAGGACGACCAGCACGATGCCCGACAGGCGCATGAAGAGCCAGGCGTACATCTCGAAGTTCGTGCGCGAACCCTTGGGGGTCTTGCCCGTGCGCTTGCGCGGGGGCTCGATCACCGGGGCCGGGTTGTCGACGTCGTACAGGCTTACGCCCTCGACGTCGCCGATCGCGGAAGAAGGTGTCTCGGTGGACATCGGCCTCAGCTCCCGAAGACTTCACGTACGGCGTGACCGAGGACGGGGTACAGGGCCCCGACCATCAGCACGATCCAGATACCCAGGACGGTCCAGAGCATCTGCTTCTGGTAGCGCGGGCCCTTGGCCCAGAAGTCCACGGCGACGATGCGGAGACCGTTCAGCGCGTGGAACAGGATGGCGGCCACCAGGCCGTACTCGAGCAGCGCGACGAGCGGGGTCTTGTAGGTGGCCACGACGTCGTCGTACGCCTCGGGGGAGACACGCACGAGAGCGGTGTCCAGGACGTGTACGAACAGGAAGAAGAAAATGAGGACACCGGTGACTCGATGAGCCACCCAGGACCACATGCCTTCCCGGCCGCGGTACAGCGTTCCAGCCGGCACGGAAGAACCCTCCGGGAGCGGGGATTGGGGTCGGCCGGCTTGACTGTCGGTCTGACCCGGCCGGGTACGGTCCACCGGCCCTGGCCATCGTAGCGACGCTTTGTCGGTTCCATGGCGGCGGGGCCTCCGGTGTGATCAAAGCGGCAGTCAAACAGGCACGGACGGGCTACCGGGGGTCATATGCCACCGGGGGGAACGGGCCTGGCGCCCGGCCCGCCTCCGTCACCAGCTCGATGATGCGACCCCGGGCGAGTCGTCGCATCTCCTCCGCGGTCAGGGCGCGCTCCTCGTCGGGTTCGTGCGTCAGCCGGGTCCGGATGGTGGCCAGCACCTGGTCGACGTGCTGGGAGGGGTGCAGGCCGTCGAGGCAGATCACGAAGACATGGCCGAACCGGCTCTCGTACGCGGCGTGCGCGGCGCGCAGCGCCAGGTGGGCCGCGCGGGGTGCGTCATGGTGCAGGCAGGGGGCGCTCTCCGACGCGAGCGCCTCGGAGATGTCGGCGGGCGCGAGGTCGTAACCCGCCTCGTCGGACGCGGCGAGCAGCGTGTCCAGATCGGGGTAGGGGCGGTGGGCGGCCAGTCGCTGCGCCCAGCGGGAGCTGCCGCAGCACTCCAGCAGGGCCTCTTCGGCAAGGTCCCGCCGCCAGTCGTTGAAGCGGCCGAGACCGCTCGAGTGGGCACTCGGGCGCGTACTCACGGACACTGGATCCGGAACGGGGGCCTCCATGGGTGCCTCCCCCAGGGCTGGGGCGGGGCCCCGGTTCTGGACGGGAACGGCCGTCCGCCCGGCCTGCTGGGGTGCGTTCGGCAGGTCGGCGTGGGACTCGCTGGACCTGGACAGCGGGACTCCTCGAATCAATGACATCTGTGACCCTGGAGAAGAGGGGCCGGAGAGCGACGAGGTTGCGCGTGGGTGGGAGTGAGGACTGATTCCTGTGTGCTGCCACGCTAGCGAGACCGGGCGACGCGCAACCGAAGGATGCGAGAAATTCACCCGGACGGGAGGATTTCGGAACGCTTGATGGACGAATCGGCGGGGGATATGCCTGACTTTCTCATCTTCTTTGAACTGTTTTTCCCCCGATCCGGAGGTTTCTGACCGATGTCGCCCTCACGCGCACCCCTGGTCGCAGGCGCCGCCGTCGCGGTGGCAGCCGCCGTCACCCTCACCGTCGTCGTCTGGCCCGAGGACTCCGGCCCCGGCTCCCGGAGCGGCGCGTCGGCCTCGTCCCGCACGTCAGCCTCACCGTCGCCCACCCGGAGCTACCCGCTCTCCACGACGCCGCGGACGATACCCGCGGTCCGCGAACACACCGCCGCACGCGGGCCCGGATGGAAACCGGAGAAGGGCAGCGCGGTCGTCGCGGCCGACCCCGAGCTCACCGACGAGGCGAAGCTGCTCGCCGGGGAGCTGAGGATCGGCTACCGGGGCGAGAAGTCCGCCAGGTCCGGTGACGTCGAGCTGGCGCTCGCCGCGTCGGGCAAGGGCGACCCGGAGTCGTACACCCTGAAGACCGCGGACAACAGGGTCACGATCAGCGGCCCCGGGCAGGCGGGCGTCTTCTACGGGACCCGCACCCTCAAGCAGTCGCTGAACGCCGACAGCACCGTGCCCGAGGGCGTGGTGCGTGACACGCCCGACCGGCCGCAGCGCGGGCTCAACCTCGACATCGCGCGCAAGCACTACAGCGCCGACTGGATCGAGGACAGGCTGCACGAGATGGGCGACCTCAAGCTCAACCAGCTCGGCCTCCACTTCTCCGACGACCAGGCCTTCCGGATCGAGTCGGACACGCATCCCGAGGTGGTCTCCGAGGAGCACCTCACCAAGGCCGAGGTCCGCCGCATCGTGAAGCTCGCCCGGAGCCTCCACATCACGGTCGTCGGTGAGATCGACTCCCCCGGACACCTGGGTGCCGTCATGCGCGCCCACCCCGACCTCCAGCTGCGCAACACGCAGGGGGTCGCCAGGGAGGGTGCCATCGACATCTCGAAGGCCGGCTCGGCGAAGATCGTCGACGACCTGCTGACCGAGTACGCCGAGCTGTTCCCCGGCAACTGGTTCCACGTCGGCGCGGACGAGTACCAGGCACTCACCGTGAGCGATCCCGCGGCCTCCTACCCGCAGCTGGCCGCGGCCGCACGGGAGAAGTACGGCGACGACGCCACCGTCCAGGACCTGACGGAGGGCTGGCTGAACGACCGCGCCGCCGTCATCCGCAAGGCCGACAAGATCCCCAAGGCCTGGAACGACGGCTTCTTCAGCGGCGGGACGGTCACCGCCGACAAGGGCATCGAGGTCGAGTACTGGACCGGCAAGGAGATCGGCGCCCGGCCGCCCCAGGAGTACCTCGCCGAGGGCCGCAAGGTGATCAACCTCAACGACGAGTACCTCTACTACGTGCTCGGCCAGCCCAACGACTTCACGTACCCGACCGGCAAGCGGATCTACGAGCAGTGGACCCCGTTCGTCCTGCGCGGTACCGAGCCGGTGGCCGAACGCTATTCGAAGCAGATCCTGGGAGGCCGGTTCGCGGTCTGGGGCGACTTCCCGAACGCGCAGACGCAGGCGCAGGTGGCGGAGGGGATCCGGATGCCGCTCAACGCGGTCTCCCAGAAGCTGTGGGACCCCCGGGAGCCGAAGCTGACCTGGACGCAGTTCCAGGAGCTCGCGGACGAGACCCGCTGAGCGGTGTCCGGGTGCTCCTGACGACAGGTGCTCCGGATAGCAGGTGCTCCGCGCTCCGGAAGGGCGCGGGGCGCCTGCCGCTCATCCGGGTTGACCCGATTTCGCGCTTTCCCGTGGTGCGGGAGGGGAAGAATGGCAGCCCGGACCGCGGGGGGAGCAGGACGTGGGTTTCTGGGGCTGCTATCTGGTCGGCCGCAGCGGTGAGCCGCTCATCGGCCACCCCGCGCTGCGGGACGCGCGCGACCGGCTGACGCTGCGGGAGTACCGCGCGGACGGCTGGCAGGTCTGGGCCCACCCCACGGAGCCCTCGCTGGGGAGCATGACCGCGCTGGCAGACGCGGCCCGGGCGCCGGTCCTCCTCGGGTTCGTCATGGACGGCGTCTGCGTGGCCGTCGAGGCGGCGGCGCCGCACAGCGGGTCCTGGTACGCCTGCCTCGGCAGGGAGCCCATGGCCGAACACCTCGGCCTGGACGGCGCCACACTCGAGGACCTTTTCCTGCCACCCGAGGACGCGGCTGCCCGGGCAGTGGAGTGGGCGGCCGAAACCGGCCGGGCCGTCCTCGAAGGCCCCTTGCTCGAACTGTTGCGTATCGGGCGGCCCGAGTGGTCCGCAGAGGAACTTTTCTTCGCTTTCCTGGACCGTCTGGGCATCGAGAGCCTCTCCGGCTGAGCCCTGCTGTGATCTCTCATGTCGTGAGAGTGACGCTTTTCAGCCATCTGGCGCTGTACGCGGTAACGGGAAGCGGTGCGCTCCCGAGGACCGGCCGATGGACAGATGGACCGATGGGGGAGGCGCCGATGACTCTGCTGCAGCTGATCGCTCGTGCCGACGAGCGAGGTCTGGCGACGAGCGGGGTGGCCTGTCTGGACCGCCTTCTTCCGCCGCCGGAGGCAGGTGACGATCCGGAGCCGCTGCGCCCGCTCTGGGCGGCCTGCGAGAGCGGGGCGGATTGGGCGGGCCGGCTCGACGCCGTGCACGCGGTGCTGGAGGGCCCGGCGGGCAGCGACGCCACGGCGGCGCGCGTCCGTGCGCTGCTCGGCTCCGCGCCACGGGACTTCGGAGCGGAGCCGCTGCGCGCGTGGGCGGACGCCTGCTCGGTCCTCGCGCTGGAGGTCCACCGTGAGTTCGACGTCCCGGCCGGCGACGGCGGCGGGACGTCCGGGCACAGGGACGGAGGGGCTGCGCACGCCGGTCCGCTCGCCGCCGGAGAGGTCCACCGCCAGACCGAGATCCTGGAGAGTCTCGCCGAGACCACCGGGGCGGCGGGCCTGCGCCGGGCCCTGGACCTCTCGACCGAGGGCCGTCGGGTGCTGCGCGCCGTGGTGTCCCGCCGCGCTCGCGGCCGTGGACGGGCCGGCGACGCGTCCCTGAGGTGACATCAGGAGGGAAAGAGGACGACGACCGGGGCCGCCACCCCCCACAGGAGAGGCCCCGGCCGTCTTCCACAGGGCCGCAGGGCGACCCCGTACTCATCTCAGCGTCGCGGGTGCGTTTTCTGTCACACCGCGCTGGGTCAGGAGAAGGTTGCGGGTTGTACAAGTCATGGACGGGGCGCCGTCGGACAACGTAGCGTCTGAGTCGCGCAGGGTGGCGCAGCAGTGGTGACCAGCCACGATTCGGATCAGCAGGGCGGGTTGAGGGAGTGCTGGGGGACGACGCGGAGCTGACCGCCGCGGTGCTCGCGGCACAGGACGGGGACGAGGACGCCTTCCGGACTGTGTACCGCGCCGTGCACCCGCGGCTGCTGGGCTACATACGGACGCTGGTCGGTGAACCGGACGCCGAGGACGTGGCGTCCGAGTCCTGGCTGCAGATAGCGCGTGACCTCGACCGGTTCAGCGGGGACGCCGACCGGTTCCGCGGCTGGGCGGCCCGGATAGCGCGGAACCGCTCGCTCGACCACATACGGATGCGGGGCAGGCGCCCGGCGATCGGCGGTGACGAGAGCGAACTGGCGGGAGAGGCCGCCGAGTCCGACACGGCGGGCGAGGCCCTGGAGTCGCTGGCCACCGGACGCGCGATGTCCCTCATCGCGCAGCTGCCCCAGGACCAGGCCGAGGCGGTCGTGCTCCGTGTCGTGATCGGCCTCGACGCGAAGAGCGCGGCACAGACCCTGGGCAAGCGGCCCGGCGCGGTGCGAACCGCGGCGCACCGCGGACTGAAGCGGCTGGCCGAGCTGGTCGGCGCCGACCTGGGCCCGGAGGACGAGATTCCGGCGGCGGGCGCGGAACTCGGCGCCGTACCCGCGCAGCGTCCCGGACGCCAGGGTGCGGTGGCGCCCGCCGGTGTGACGCATTCGCGTCCGTGGACGCAGAAGGACATGTGATGGCCGACGAGCAGCACGAGTGGCTTGATGCGGACGCGGCGGAGACTTTGCTCCGTGGCGAGTCCGTCGAGCCCGTCGAGCCCGTCGACGATCACGCGAGAACCACGGCCCGGCGGCTGGAGGCCGCCCTGCTCGCGCTCCGGACCCCCGGCCCGGCCGAAGGTGAACTGCCCGGTGAGGAAGCCGTACTGGCGGCTTTCCGTGAGGCGTCCGGCGGGAAACCGATGACCGGCGCGGCGGGCCCCGGCGGACCCGCTGGGCAGGACGCGCTTCACACCGTACGTATCGGGTCGACGCCCGCGGCCCCGCGCCGGCGCCCGCGCTGGAGCCGCCCGGTGCGCTACGGCCTCGCCGTCTCGCTCGCCGGGTGCGCGCTGGGCGGTGTTGCGGTCGCCGCGGGCACGGGCATGCTTCCCGCACCGTTCGGCGGCCACCACTCGCCGGTTCCGGCGGCCTCCGTCTCGGCGGCGGCGTCCCCGGAGGAGCTGGGTGCCGAGGTGCCCGACGCCGGTGAGCCGGCGCCGGCGCCCTCCGGGACACCTCGTCCGCCGAGCTCTCCGGAGCCCTCGGAAGTGCCGGGCGGCGGAGCGGCGGGGAGCCACGGACGAACCGGACGTGACAGCGGTGACGCGCCCGACCGTGAGGACGCCGATCCGGACAGCGGCACCGAGGACGGCACCGAGGACGGTACGGACGGGCGCGAAGTGCCCGGAAGGTCCCCGGCCGAGGTGTACGAGAAGTCGGTCAAGGCCTGCCGCGCCTACCGCGAGGACCGCCTGAGCCGGGAGGAGGAGCGCCGGCTCCTCGAACTGGCCGACGGGGAGAGCAATCTGGCCCGTTTCTGCGACCGACTGCTGAACCCGATCGACCGCGACGGCGGGAGCGGGCCCGATGAGGACGGTCCGGGCGGAGGCAAGGGCGACGGGGACGGCGGCGGAGGGAGAAGCCAGGGCGTTCTCCCCTCGGTCACCTTCCGTACGCCTTCCGCGGAGAGCACGCGGGACGACTCGCCGCAGGGCGGCCAGGCCCTCCGGACGGCGGCCGGCCCTACGGTGAGCTCACTGTCCGCGATTCCCTCGACAACGCGCTGACCTGCACGAACGCGGCAGCTGTAACGTTCTTCGGCAGACCGGCGCAGTAGTGAGTGCCGACTGGTCATCGGCCGCGCAAGGAGCCGGGGTTCCCCCCGTACCTTCGGCTCAGCGCATCCGGCGCGGGCGGGACACGTTCCCCCGGTCCCGCCCGCGCCCCCGATCCCGGTCGACCCGTCACCAGTGGATTTTTGACCCGTCACCAGTGGATGACGACCTTGTCGCCGTTCCGCACCTGGGCGAAGAGCGAGGCGATCTTCCCCTCGTCCCTCACGTTCACACAGCCGTGCGAGGCACCGTTGTAGCCGCGCGCCGCGAAATCCGACGAGTAGTGCACCGCCTGGCCGCCGCTGAAGAACATGGCGTACGGCATCGGGGAGTCGTAGAGCGTCGACACGTGGTGGCGGGACTTCCAGTACACCGAGAAGGTGCCCTCACGGGTGGGCGTGTACTGCGAGCCGAACCGCACGTCCATCGACGAGACGACCCTGCCGTCGATCATCCAGGCCAGCGTGCGGCTGTTCTTGCTGATGCACAGGACCCGGCCCTCCATGCAGCGGGCGTCGGGCTTCACGGCCGCGGGACCGGCGGCCGGCGGGTCGAGTTCCTTAGGCGTCGGCTTCCGCGTCATGGCGAGCAGCCGCTCCCAGGTGACGGTGTCGGTCCTGCCCGTGCGGGACAGGCCCCGCTTGCCCTGGAAGGACTGCACGGACGCGACGGTCGCGGAGCCGTAGTAGCCGGTGGGGCTGCGGTCGAAGTGGCCGATCTGGCGCAACCGTGCCTGGAGTTCCCGGACGCGCTCGCTCCGGTCGCCGACGGACATCAGAGTGCTGGGCTGAGGAGAGGGCCGTGCGCCGGGTGTCCGCGATGGGGTGGGCGGGGGAGTGGCCGAAGGGCTCGCCGGTCCGCCGCCGGGTTCGGCGTCGTCCGTGACGCGCGGCGGCGCCTCGGCCGGGAGGGCTGTGGGCTCCGCAGCCCCCACCGTCTCGACCTTGCAGCCCGCCGTCAGGACGGCGAGCGCGACCACGCCGACCGCTGCCACGGCAGCCCTGCGCACTCTGCGCGTGTCCCTGTCCGTCCGTCCACGCCTCATGGCTGCCCCCTGGTCGCGTCCGTCACCGCCCGGTCCCGCCTGACCCGTCGCGTGGCACGGCTGTCTCATGAGACGGATTCCCGTCCTGCCCGGTTGCCGAATCCTGCGCATGATAGAAAACGTGCGTCCGGGCCTCCGGGCACGTGCTGTGAGCAGGGTCCTGGGGAGGACTTCCGCAGTCCGTGGCACCGCCGTCGGAGTCGAGTCCGTCGCACGTTCGTCACCAGTGAACAGCTTGAGCGGGAGGCACAGCACATGACGCGTGAATCCGAGTCGGGACTGCCCATCGAGCCGGTCTACGGGCCGGACGCGCTCGACGGCTGGCGGGCCGAGGAGAAGCTGGGCGCCCCGGGAGCCTTCCCCTTCACGCGTGGTGTCCACCCCACGATGTACACGGGCCGGCCGTGGACGATGCGGCAGTACGCGGGATTCGGCACCGCCACCGAGTCCAACGCCCGCTACAAGCAGCTGATCGCCGACGGGACGGCGGGCCTGTCCGTCGCGTTCGACCTGCCCACCCAGATGGGGCACGACTCGGACGCCCCCATCGCCTCCGGTGAGGTCGGCAAGGTCGGTGTTGCCATCGACTCGATCGACGACATGCGCGTCCTCTTCGGCGGCATCCCGCTGGGCGAGGTCTCCACCTCGATGACCATCAACGCCCCCGCCTCGCTCCTCCTCCTGCTCTACCAGCTGGTCGCCGAGGAGCAGGGCGTGCCGGCCGACAGGCTGACGGGCACGATCCAGAACGACGTTCTCAAGGAGTACATCGCCCGGGGCACCTACATCTTCCCGCCGAAGCCCTCGCTGCGGCTGATCGCCGACATCTTCAAGTACTGCAAGGCCGAGATCCCGAGGTGGAACACGATCTCGATCTCCGGCTACCACATGGCGGAGGCGGGTGCCTCGCCCGCGCAGGAGATCGCGTTCACCCTCGCCGACGGCATCGAGTACGTCCGTACGGCGGTCGCGGCCGGCATGGACGTGGACGACTTCGCGCCACGGCTCTCCTTCTTCTTCGTCGCCCGTACGACGATCCTGGAGGAGGTCGCCAAATTCCGTGCCGCACGCCGGATCTGGGCGAAGGTGATGCGGGAGGAGTTCGGCGCGGAGAACCCCAAGTCCCTGATGCTGCGCTTCCACACGCAGACAGCGGGCGTCCAGCTCACCGCCCAGCAGCCGGAGGTCAACCTGGTCCGGGTCGCCGTGCAGGGACTCGGCGCGGTCCTCGGCGGCACGCAGTCGCTCCACACCAACTCCTTCGACGAGGCCATCGCCCTGCCGACGGACAAGTCGGCCCGCCTCGCACTGCGCACCCAGCAGGTCCTGGCGTACGAGACGGACGTGACGGCCACGGTGGACCCCTTCGCGGGTTCGTACGTCGTCGAGAAGATGACCGACGACGTCGAGGCCGCGACCCTGGAGCTGATGCGCAAGGTCGAGGACATGGGCGGTGCGGTCGACGCCATCGAACGCGGCTTCCAGAAGAACGAGATCGAACGCAGCGCCTACCGCATCGCCCAGGAGACGGACAGCGGCGACCGTGTCGTCGTCGGCGTCAACCGCTTCCGCCTCGACGAGGAGGAGCCGTACGAGCCGCTCCGCGTCGACCCGGCGATCGAGGCCCAGCAGGCCGCCCGGCTGGCGAAGCTCCGCGCCGAACGCGACCAGGCGGCGGTGGACTCGGCGCTGGCGGAACTCAAGAAGGCGGCCGAGGGGACGGACAACGTGCTCTATCCGATGAAGGACGCGCTCAGGGCGCGGGCCACGGTGGGCGAGGTCTGCAACGCGCTGCGGGAGGTCTGGGGCGCGTACGTGCCGACGGACGCGTTCTGAGGAGCCGCCGCCCTCACGGGTGATCCCGCCGACCACCTGTGCCCGCGGATGGGCTGTCGAGATGGAGCTCTCCGTGAACCGCCTGCTGGACGGTGACCAGGACTGAACGGCCACATTTCGGACGGCTGAACGGAGTGTCGTACCCGCGTGCGACACTCCGTTCATGCTGGGTGTCACCGATCTTCCGACCTATCTCGCCGGCCTGGTACTGATCATTCTTCTGCCGGGGCCGAACTCGCTGTACGTGCTCTCCGTCGCCGCCAGGCGCGGGGTGCGCAGTGGCTATGTGGCCGCTGCCGGGGTGTGGACCGGGGACACGGTCCTGATGACGCTGTCGGCGCTGGGCGCGGCTTCCCTGCTGCAGACGACGCCGCTGCTGTTCGCCGTCGTCAAGTACGCGGGCGCGGGCTATCTGACCTGGCTGGCGATCGGGATGATGCGGGCCGCAGCGTCCATGTGGCGTGAACGTCACCAGCGGGCCGCCGAGCTGGCGGAGGAGAGCGCCGCGCCGGCGGCGGGTGTGGAGCACCCCTACCGGCGGGCCCTCGTGGTGAGCATGGTCAACCCGAAGGCCATCCTGTTCCTGATCTCCTTCTTCGTGCAGTTCGTCGATCCCGGCTACGCCTATCCGGCGCTCTCCTTCCTGCTGCTGGGTACGCTGCTGCAGATCGGCAGCTTCCTCTATCTCTCGGCGCTCATATTCGGCGGCACCCGCCTCGCGGCCGCGTTCCGCCGCCGTAAGCGGCTGTCTGCGGGGGCCACTTCGGCGGCGGGTGTGCTCTTCCTCGGATTCGCGGCGAAGCTCTCGCTCAGCGGCGTGTGAGCGGCCTTGCGCGGTTCAGTGGTGCCAGGCCTTGCCGCCCACGTTGTGGATCATCCGCTGGAGGACCTTGAGGGCGGCGACGAACTCCTCGTCCGGGATTCCGGCGTGGATCTCCGCGCTCGCTCTGCCGACCCGCTCGAACGCCTCGGCGCGCAGAACGTGGCCCTCGGCGGTCAGCCTCAGGCGGGTGGTGGGGTCCTCGGTGACCAGGCCCTTGGCGATGAGGGTGTCGATCTCGGGCTCCAGCGAGTCGCCGACGTTCAGGTAGCCGCGGAGCATCGCGACCACCTCGGCGCGGGGGCGGCCACGTTCGTCCGCGTCGGTGAGCTGGTTGAGGACCCACCAGGGGGGCTGGGTCAGGCCGTGTTCTGCCAGTGCGGCCCGGATGTGGGTCACGGTCGCGTCGTGGGCGGCCCAGCTCCAGTAGCCGATGGGCTGCCGTGCGAGTCCCGCGTCGTCATGTGAGTAGTCCATGTCCTGGACCGTAGGACCTCAAGCAAAGTTGAGGTCAAGGCCCGGCGGTCCTGCGTATCCGCCGAGCCCCGAGGTGTCCTCGCCCGCCCGCCCGGCCGGAGCGGCCGCCGGGCGGGCCAGGGCGTGCGGTGGCGCACCCCGCGCCTCTGTGTCCGCGCGGCGCGGGGTGCCGCGGCCGGTGGGCCCGGGCACCCCGCCCCGCCACGGGCTCACATGCGAGCGTGGCCCGTGGCCGTCACCGTCTCGAAGGGGAGCCGCGCCACCGTTGCCGTTCCCGGGTCGGCGCCGAGCGTGCGCAGTGCCGTCAGCTCAGCCGCCGTCAGAGCCCGGCGCACCAGCACGAACTCGTCCAGCGAACCCTTCAGGTGCTCGGCGCCGTTGGGCCGGGTCCCCAGATGGATGCCGGACACCTCGAACGCGTCACCGTAGGTCACCGCACCGGACGCGGTGTCCGCCTCGTCCAGGACGGTGCCGTCCACCGAAAGGCTCAACCGGTCACCGGACCGCTGGAGCACGACGTGGTGCCACACGGAATTCCCGAAAGCGCTGACCGCGCTCGTGTCGACCGCGTGCAACTCGGTCGTGGCACCGTCCGTCTGGAAGTGGGCCGTCAGCCGGTCCTGCGAGGGCCTGGCACGCAGCCACAGCTGGCGCTCCGCGCCTCCCGTGCCGTAGGCCCAGAGCAGCACCTGATCGCCGGTGGCCGGGGTGGCGGAGTACTTCCACCACAGGGCGACCGTGAAGTCGCCCGCTCCGAGCGCCTCGTCGGCGCCGTAGGGGAGTTCGACGCCGTCGTCCGTGCCGTCGAGCGTCAGGGCGGAGCCGAATCTGCCGCCGCCCGTGGTCGCGGAACCCCGTACGTAGGCGTGGTTGCAGCGGGCTGAGGAGTCCGGCGTCGCCGGACCGGTGGCGGAGCGCTGGACCTGGTGCACCTCGGTGTTGCCCGGCTCCATCGACCACCAGACCCGGGGCCGGTCCGCCGGGTAGCCGCCGGCCCCGCCGACCGTGGAGGCCGCGACTGTGGTGAGTTCGGCGGGTGTCAGTGCCCGGTCGAAGAGACGGACATCGTCCAGTCTGCCGTTGAGCACGTCGGTGCGGTCCGGCTTGGAACCGACCCGCAGCCCTTCTGCGGCCGCGCCCGTCAGGGAGCCGCTGAGACCGGATGCCTCCACGGCCGGCCCGCCGTCGACGCTCAGCCGCAGGGTCCCACCCGTGCGGCTCAGCGCGAGCAGATGCCAGGCGCCGTCCCCGTAAGCCGTGGACGATCCGGGGTCCGGCAGAGTGAGCTGGACATGACCCTCGGGTGTCTGGGCCCAGGCCAGCAGGCGGTCCTGTGCCGGCTGGGTGCGCACCCACACGGAGGGTTTGCCGGACGTCGAGCCGTAGGCCCACAGCAGCGCCGCGTTGGGCGTCGAGGCCGTGGCCGAGTGGGCGAACCACAGGGTGTACGTGAAGTCGGACGAGCCCACGTCCAGGGCGGGCACGTAAGGAGTCTCGACGCCCGGCCGGGTGGCCGAAACACCGATGGCTCCTCTCCCCACCCGCCCCGCCGCCTCCGCGGGCAGCCCGTCCAGCAGCGTGCCGTCGGCGCAGTTGCCGGAGACGTCGTCCTGGATGCCGACGGGGACCATGGCCGGGGCGTCGGCGCGGTCGATCACCTGGAACGGGAGATGCGCCGACAGGGTGTCCTCGGTGCCGGGAGCGCTGTCGGCGGTGCGCAGCGCCGCGAGCTGGGCGGAGGTGAGGGCGGCGCGATGGACCCGGAAGCCGTCGAGTGCGCCCGCGTAGGAGTCGCTGGCGGTCGAGTCCGCCTTGGCACCGAGCCGGATTCCGTCGACGCCCGCGTCGAGGGGGCCCGTCAGGGATCCGGTCACCCCGGTCGCCACGGCGGGCGGCCTGCCGTCCACCGACAGGGTCAGCTGCCCCGCGGTGCGTACCAGGGCCAGCTGGTGCCAGGCCCCGTCTCCGAAGGCTGTGGACGCCGTCGTGTCCGGGAGCGCCAGCCCGGTGGTGCCCGAGGCCGTCTGGGCCCAGACGAAGAGCCGGTCCTGCGCGGGCTGCGCCCTGATCCACAGCTGCGGCTCGGCCGATCCCGTGCCGTACGCCCACATCAGGGCCTGCTGCGGACTCGTGGCCGAGGCCGTGTGGCGGAAGAAGAACGAGTAGGTGACGTCTCCGGCGCCCGGGTCGAGGGGCGGCGCGTAGGGCAGTTCGGCGTGGTCACCGGCTCCGTCCAGGACGAGAGCCTGCTGGAAGCGGCCCGGGCCCAGCGTGGCGTCCCCCGCCAGGTAGGCGTCGTTGGCGTCCGGACCGGTGTCGGGGGTGGTCCGGCCGGCCGCGGGCGTGGGCTGTGGATGGACGGGGCCGGCAGCCGTGCCGGGAACGCCCACGGAGGAGGGCGTGAACCGGTTGAAGTAGAGATGCGCGGCGGAGAAGTCCGTGCCGCCCTCGTAGAGGAGCCCGATCTGGCCGTCCACGAGCTCGGCGAGGTCGGAGTACCCGGCCCTGTTGTCGCTGATCCCGCTCCGGGAGGACTGCTGCCAGGTCACGCCCCGGTCCGTCGACCACCGCAGTCCCATCTCCTGCCGGTCGGTGGGGTGGGTGGGGGCCGCGAACACGAGCGTGTCACCAGGGGTGCTGCGGTACGTCTGCCGCAGGGCGAGCACCGATCCCTGGACCTGCGGTGTCGTCAGGCCGGTGGCCGGCCGCTGGGCCGGGACGGTCGTACCTCCGTCCGTGCTCACGGCGCGGGTGCGGTGGACGGGGTCGACGTTGTTCCGCGCGTTGACGTACAGGCTCCCGTCGTCGAGCTCGGCGACGGTCGGCTCACCCGGTTTGACGGTGTCCTTCACATGGGAGTTCGGGGTGGTGGAGGCCTGCCAGTTCTCGCCGCCGTCGTCGCTGTACAGGACGCCGATGTAGGCGGTCGAGGAATCAGGTTCCTGGTAGGCCCCCACGACCAGCCGGCCCGGGTGCCCGCCGCCGGTGAGCTGGACCCCGTGACCGGGGCCGGTGCCGTACCAGCCCCTGTCGGTGGCGGCGAATCTCGGGAGCGGGCGGGCGGCGCCGAAGGTCAGTCCGTCGTCGGTGGAACGCTGGACACGCGGTGTCCGCCTGCCGCCCGGCTGCACCGGCTCGGAGGTCGAGAGCAGCAGGACGTCGCCGGTGACGAGGTCGGCGACGGGGGCGGGGTTGCTGTGGGTGTACGGCGCGTGGGGGTCGTCCGGGCTCCCGGTCGTCACCACGCGGACCGGACTCCAGGTGCGGCCGTCGTTGGTGGAGCGCCGGACCACGAGGTCGATCGGACCGCGATCGGCGCACGAGGGGGAGCGGCGGGCCTCGGCGAAGGCCAGGAGCGCGTTCGTCGCGGTGCGGACCAGCGCGGGGATGCGGAAGCAGCCGTAACCGCCGGTCCCCGACCGGAAGAGGATCTGCTCGGTCCCGGTGAGGGCGTCACCGGACGGTGCGGAGCCGGAGGCCGTGGCGGGCGGCGCGGTGAGCGTGGGTACCGCGAGGCATGAGAGGAGCAGGCCCAGGCCCGCCAGTACCGCTCTCGTCCTGGTGCTGACAACGGGCAAGGGAAGCTGCCTTTCTCGGCGGCACCGCAGCCGCTCCGGCGGGGTAGGGAGCGGCTGCGGCGGGTCGGATTCTCGTGGCCGGTGGCGCGGTGTCAGCCGGCCGACGGCGCCGGCTGTGCGGTTCCCGTGAAACGGGGCGACCGGTCGGTGGTGCGGGCGGACAGGGCGCTGAAACCGGTGTTCAGCTCGTAGATCCAGGTGGCGTTCGAGGCGGAGCGGATGGTGAAGCCCCAGCGCGGGCCGTTGGCGTTGGTGTAGACGAACGCGGTGGGATCGGCTGCCGCGCCGTCGGCCACCCGGTCCCAGTTGCGCCAGACTCCGCTGCCCTGCGTGGTCTCACCCGTGTTGTGGACGCCGCCTTCGGCGTCGCGGACCAGGACCTCGGTGAGGCCGGTCGCCGGGGAGATCACGGCGGTCGGCGACCCCTCGGCCACCACGCCCGCGACGGTGCTCCACGCACTGTAGGCAGCGCCCTCGGTCTCCTGCGTGGCGGTGACGACGTTGCCCTGGCCGTCGTTGGCGAAGACGCGGTAGCGGTAGCCCGGGTAGACGACGACAGCCGGTGTGCCGGTGACGGTCCGAGTGCCGAGGCCGGTCCACGACGTGAGGGTTCCGGCCTCGTCGAACCGGGCGGTGACCAGGGACCCGGTCGAGTTCCGCCCGAAGAGCTGGATACCGTCGCGTGCCGGGACGGCGGTCAGCGGGCCGGAGAGCCCGAGGCCGTTCAGTGGCATCCAGCCCATGAACGAGACGTTGGGGCGCTGCTGGATCCGGTACCAGGGCCTTCCGTCGACGTCGACGGAGAACTGCACCAGCCGGCCGGTGGCCGTCCTCGCGGTCACGGGGTGCTGGGCCATGGCGCCGCCGAGGGAGAGCCAGGGCTCCCAGTCCGCGGAGGTCTTCGCCTTCTGGCCGAGCTGCCAGACGTCACCCGAGATGTTGTGCCCGGTGACGACCACCCGGCCGTCCTGGTGCTCCGCGAGGGAGGGGCGCCCTGAGAACGCCTCAAGTCCCGAAACCGTCTCCCACCGGGCCGAGTTGATGTCCGAGGGGTCGGAGATCCTGCCGTGCACCAGGTGGCCGAGGTTGTCCGAGTAGGCGATCTCGAGCGATCCGGAGGAGGACTGTATGACGGCCGCCGGGCTGTACTCCTCCCGCCCGGCAGGCACCGCCGGCGGGGTGTGGGTGTTGACGATCCGGCACGCGTCGGGGGCACCCGCGACGCTGGTGTAGGCGGCCCAGCCCGAGGCGCCGACGGTCTTCTTGTAGACGGGGAAGTCCCGGATGTTCTCGTCGAAACGGTAGTAGTGCGCGGCTCCCGCCGCGGTGATGCCCATGAGCGTGTCCCCGCCCGCCGAGGTGATCCCCTTGGTGTACACGTTCCAGTCGGCCAGGCTCTCGACGACGTGCCGCTCCAGCCAGCGCTGGCTCGTGAAGTCGTAGCGTGAGCGGTACAGGCGGCCGTCCGTCGCCGAACGTCCGTACACCACACCGTTGTCGGCCGCGACGATCAGGTTGTACCGCTCCCACCCCTGGTCGAGGATCTTGCCGCTGTCCGGGGACCAGGTCTCGGCCGCCAGGTCGTACGAGAAGGTCCGCAGCGCGCCGTCGTTGTCCAGTACCCAGATCCGGTCGTCCCGGTCGATGGTGACCTGGTTGCGGTCCTCCGCCTTGGCCAGCCAGCCGAAGTTGTCGCTGATCTTCTTGTGGTGGATGTCCCAGGTGCCCGAGGAGCGGTGGCTCAGGTAGAGCCCGTCGGACTTGATCCCGTAGAAGCGGGCCGACTTGCCGGCCAGCATCCGGCCGTACACGTTCCAGCCCGTGTCGATGCTGCCGGCGGCCGGGAGGGTCCCGCCGGTGAGCGGGGTGGGCATGTCGGCACGCAGCAGTTTGCCCGCCGAGTCCACCGCGTAGGTGGGTCCGGTCGTGGTGCAGGTGGCGGCCTCGGCCGCGTGCGCGGTGCCGGGCAGGGCGACGAGCAGGGGGATCGATGCGGCTACGGCGGTAACCGCCGCGATCCACCGTGGAGCGGGACGGGACGTGTCTGAGGTCATGCTGCCGGACGTTAGGCGGCCGTGGGTGAACGGTGCGGTAGCGAACGGATGAACAAGGGACGCGGCTACATGGCAGGTACATGAACAATATGTGCCCGCCTCGACACATGAGGATCAGTGGTCCCAGCATCAACAGGTCCGTGGCACCGCAGGCTTGGGGGATCCGTGCCGTCGTACCGAAGAATCGCGCGCCGATTCCTGATGCCCCGTCTGGTGCGCGGGCGTTGGGGCAGGAGCATCGCCCTGGCCCTGCTCGTGACGTTCGCGGTCGGCGCCGTGGCCGTGGCGGGAGCGGGCTTCCCCCTCTTCCCGGAGCCGCTCGCCGCAGCCGAGGGGCCGGGGCAGCGCTGGGGCAGCGCGGAAGGGCGCGGCCACACGGCCGACGGGGGTGCCAACACCGGGGCGCCGCGCTCGCTGCGCGCCAAGTATCCGGTCACCCCGCCGCCGGCGGCACGGCCCTCCGTCCGTCCCAACGCCGTGAAGGTCGCCACGGCACCCGCACCGAGCGTGGAAGGCTTCGATCCGGACACCAGCAAGGAGGTCGTGGCCGAACGCGACGCGCGCAGTCGCACGTACGCGAACGAGGACGGCACCCTCACCAGCGAGGTGTCCACCGCGGCGATCAACTACAAGCGGGCGGACGGAACGTGGCAGCCCATCCGGTCCGCGCTCGCCGAGCAGGACGGCGGCTGGTCCAACACGGCCGACGCCGTGGGCCTCGACCTCGCGGACAGCGCCGACGACGAGCATCTCGTCACCCTCACCCTCGCCTCCGGCGAGCGCTTCGGCTACGCGCTCGACGGCGCCGCGGCGGCCCCGGGGAAGGCGGAGGGCAGCCGGGTCTCCTACGAGCGGGTCCTGCCGGACACCGACCTGTGGCTCGACTCGCAGGCGGGTGGCGTCAAGGAAACGATTCTTCTGCGGTCGGCCGACGCTCCCACGCAGTTCGACTTCCCTCTCACCCTTCAGGGCCTGACGGCCCGCACGGACGGCAGCTCGGTCGTCCTGTCGGGCGCCGACGGCCGTACGAAAGCCGTGCTCCCCGCCGGTTTCATGGAGGACGCCCGCGGCGCCGTCTCCCGGGCCGTGCGGTACGAGCTGCGGGAGCTGGACGGCCGGCAGACGCTCCGGGTCAGCGCGGACCCCGCCTGGCTCGCCGAACCCGGCCGTGCCTACCCGGTCCGGCTCGACCCGTCCGTCGACGCCACCTCCGCCTCGACCTCGATGTACGTCCGGAACGGCGGCCCGTCCGTCGTCGGACGGGACGAGCTCCAGGTCGGCAGGAGCACGACCGGTGCGACGTACTCCTTCCTCGGCTTCCCCGGGCTCGACGAGGAGCTGAGCCACCACCGCATCTTCGGCGCCCAGCTCCAGGTCGTGAACTACGACTCGGGGTCCTGCAAACCGCGCGCGGTCTCCGTCCACCCGGTCACCGGCTCCTGGGCAGAGGGCACCGGCACGGCCTACCCGGGACCTTCGGTGGCCGGCGCGCTCACCTCCAAGTCCTTCGCCTACGGGCACGTCGCCTTCGGGGCGTCCAGCTCGGCATGCCCCGCCGCAGGCGAACTCCTCGACCTCGGCAAGGGCGGCCGTGACCTGGTCCAGCGCTGGGTCGACGGCACGCAGCCGAACTACGGCCTCTCCCTGCGCGCATCCCCCTCCGACGCCCTGGCGTTCAAGAGGTTCACCGGCCACACCACCGCGAACCCGCCGAAGCTCTTCGTCACGCACTCCCCGTACAGCGCCACCTACTCCTTCCCCAGCCCCGTCCCCGACCCGCCGGTCCTCCAGAACCAGGCCGGCAAGGTCAAGGTCAAGGTCACGAACAAGGGGTCGGAGACCTGGACGCCGAGCACCTACTACCTCGCCTACCGGGCGTACGACGCCAAGGGCCACCTGGTCACCCAGCAGCGCACCGCCAACCTGAGCGGCAACGTGGCCCGCGGGTCCTCGGCCACGGTGGAGGCGACGATCAAGGCCCTGCCACCGGGCGCCTACCTGCTGGACTTCACCATGGTCCGCACCGGCGGCAAGGTCTTCACGGACGAACAGGTGCCGCCCGGGAGACTGACCCTCCAGGTCTTCGACATCGCCCCCGTCGTCAAGGAGCAGTTCCCGCCCAACGGATACCAGGCGCAGACCCTGACCCCGCAGCTGTGGGCGAGCGGTGTCGACATCGACGCGCCGGCCGGATCGTCGCTCCAGTACAAGTACGAGATCTGCGAGGCGGACAAGGACGGCAAGCCCGTCGCGTGCACGACCTCCGCCTACCAGACGGCCTCGGCCTACCCCGTACCCGCGGGCCGGCTGAAGTGGGGCACGACCTATCTGTGGCGGGGCTTCGTCAAGGACGCCTCCAACGAGGTGCCCACCGCCCAGGTCGCGCTGGTCGCGGCGGTCCCGCAGCCGGAGATCACCTCGCGGCTGTCCCAGGCGCAGGGCCAGGAGTTCGATCCGAACGTCGGCAACTTCACCTCCTCCGCCGTCGACGCCTCGATCAGCGCCGTCGGCCCCGACCTCACGCTCGTCCGTACGTACAACAGCCTCGACCCCCGGCGTGACCTCGCCTTCGGCGCGGGCTGGACGACCCGCTACGACATGCGGATCACCCCCGACAACGACGGCAGCGGCAACGTCGTGCTGCGCTACCCCGACGGTCAGGACGTCCGCTTCGGGAGGAACCCCGACGGGAGCTTCGCCTCGCCGCCGGGCCGGTACGCCAAGCTGACGTACGACGCCACCGCCAACACCTACGCCTTCCAGGACAAGTCGGGGACCACCTACGACTTCTCCACCGGCGGCCTGCTCATCCGGGTGACGGACGCGTCCTCCAACGTCGTCAACTACACATGGTCGGCAGGCAAGCTGCAGAGTGCCCGCCACGCCCGCAGCGGCCGGACCATGACCTTCACCTGGACCGGTTCGCACGTCACCCGGGTCTCCACCACCCCGGTCGGCGGGGTGGCCCAGGCCTGGACGTACGGCTACACCGGCGATGTCCTCGACAGCGTCTGCGATCCGCTCGGCGGGTGCACCCGGTACGGCTACGGGAAGGGCAGCCACTACGCCACCGGGGTGCTCGACGCCCGTCCTGAGTCCTACTGGCGCCTCGGTGAGGCCGAGGGCAGCGCGGCCGGGAGTGCCAAGGAGACGAACCTCGGCAAGGACCGGGGCACCTACAAGGACGTGACGCTCGCGCAGGGCGGCGCCGTGACCGGGGACACGTCCACGTCGGCGAAGTTCAACGGCACGAGCTCGCGCGTGGACCTGCCGGCCGGCACCCTCAAGCGAAGCAGGGACGCCGCGGTCGAAGTGTGGTTCAAGACCATCGCCTCGGGGAGCGGCGGCCCGCTGGTCGGCTACCAGGACAAGGCCCTGGGCACCGCGCCGGGAGTCGGCGTACCCGCCCTGTACGTCGGCAACGACGGGAAACTGCGCGGCCAGTTCTGGACGGGTTCGGTCTCCCCGATCACCGACATCACCAAGAACGTCAACGACGGACAGTGGCACCACGCCGTGCTCTCCATGTCCGGCTCCACCCAGTCCCTGTACCTCGACGGCAAGCTGTCCGGCACCCTCACCGGCAGACAGCCGGTACCCGGCGAGCTGACCCACAACCAGATCGGCGCGGCCCACGCCTCGACACCTGCCTCCTGGCCCGGCTGGGGCACCACCGGAGCCCGCTCCTTCAACGGCACCATCGACGAGGTGGCCGTCTACCACCATCCGCTGGGTGCGGAGGCCGCAGCCGGTCACTACCGCGAGGCGACCCGTGCGGCGGACGTGCTGACCACGACGACGCTGCCCTCCGGCCGACTGGCCTCGGAGGTGTCGTACGACGTCTCCCGCGACCGCGTCGAGGAGTACACCGACCGCAACGGCGGGACCTGGAAGATCGGCCGGCCCGCCGTCTTCGGCAACGACGAGGACCTCCGGCGCACGGTCGAGGTCCACGACCCGGCGGACTCCCCCTACTTCTACGAGTACGACGGGCTGACCGGGCAGATGCTGCGCTACGGCTCGCCTCTGGGCCTGGGCGCCCCGGAACCCCAGGAATCGCCCGGTCCGGAAGGTCCGCCGGAGCAGATCTGCACCGAGCCGGACCCCGGCGACCCGGCGTTCTGCACCAACCCGCCCGGCGACGGCGGCAGCGAACCGGACTTCATCCGGCACCCGGTCGAAGGTGTCGCGATCCAGAGCTACGAGTACGACGACAAGGGCAACCAGACCGTCGTCACCAGCGAGACCGGTGACAAGATCACCCTCGGCTACGACGACCGTGCCAACGTGATCAGCCGGACCACGTGCCGGGCCAAGGGTGACTGCCAGACCGCGTACACCACCTACCCCACCCCCTCCGGCGAGCTGGACCTGCGTGCCGACCAGCCGTCCGAGACCCGGGACGGCCGCTCGACCGGTCTCACGGACGACCGGTTCCGCACGCAGTACCGGTACGACACCCGCGGGCTCCTCACCCAGCAGATCTCCCCGGACAACGGCACCGTCAAGAACACCTACACGACGGGTGCCGAGCCCGCGGTCGGCGGCGGCAACACGCCCACCGGCCTGCCGCTGACGTCGACCGACCCGCGCAACAAGGTCACCCGCTACCGGTACTTCACCAGCGGTGACCTGGCACAGATCACCGAGCCGTCCGGCCTGGTCACCTCGTTCACGTACGACGCGCTCGGCCGCAAGCTGACCGAGACCACCGTCTCCGACTCCCGGCCCGCCGGCGAGACCGTGACCGTCGCCTACGACGCGCTCAACCGCACCGTCTCCACCACGGAACCGGCCACCACCAACGTGGTCACCCTCGGGAAGCACCAGCAGCGCACGACCACCACCTACGACGCCGACGGCAACGTCACCGGCACCGAGGTCAGTGACGTGCTCGGCGGTGACGAGCCGCGCTCCATGACGTTCGAGAACGACGAGCACGGGCGCCCGGTGACGGTGACCGACGCCGAGGGCAGCGAGACGGCCTACACCTACGACGCGCTCGGCAACCGCGAGTCGATGGTCGACGCCAACGGCAACCACTTCGACTACGTCTACACGGCCCGCAGCTCGATGGCCGAGACCCGGCTGCGCGACTGGGAGGACGACGGCGGGGACGACGACTACACGGTCCTGCAGTCGTACGCCTACGACATGGCCGGCCGTGTCGCACGGCACACCGACGGCATGGGCCGCACCATCGCCTACGAGTACTACGGCGACGACCTGGTCAAGTCGGTCACGCTGGAGGACTTCCACGACCCCGACGGCAGCACGCGGGACATCGTCGTGTCGGCCAACACCTACGACGGCGCGGGCAACCTCCTCGTGGAGAAGGGGAACAACGGCAAGCTCGTCACCGCGTACACCTACGACGCGGTCGGCCGCACCACGTCGGAGGTCACCGACCCTGACGGCCTGGCCCGCCGCACCACGTACACCTACGACCTCGCCGGAAACGTGCAGACCGTCGCCAACGGCGGCGCCCCCTCCAACGTGCCGTGGCCGGTCAACGCCACGCCGGAGACCGTCCGCTACACCTACGACGACGCCGGGAACGCCGAGACGGAGACCGTCCAGGGCATCACCGAGAGCCGCACCACCGTCTACGACTACGACCAGCGCGGCCTGGTGCAGTCCGTGACCGACCCGGGCGGAAACCGGACCGACTACGCCTACGACGAGATCGGCCGGCCGCTGTCCACCACCGCGCCGGAGGTGCGGACGGAGTCCGCCGGCTCGACCGCGACCGCGTCCCGCCCGACCACCTACACCGGTTACGACACCTTCGGGGCGGTGACCGAGTCCGTCGACGCGCTCGGCAACATCAACCGCACCACCTACGACCGGCTGGGCCGGACGCTCAGCGCCACGGCTCCGGAGTACCGGGCACCGGACGCCACGCAGGCCGTCACTCCCCGTGTCAGCTACGCCTACGACGCCCTGGGCAACACTGTGGAGTCCACCGACCCGCGCGGCGGTGTCACCAGCTACACCTATGACCGGCAGAACCGGCTCACCACGAAGAAGGTGCCCGTCGGCCAGGACGACGAGCGCGGCGAGTGGTCGTACACCTACACCCGCACCGGTCAGCTCCTGTCGGTCACCGACCCGACCGGCGCACGGGCGGAGACCACCTACGACGACCTGGACCGGCCTGTCACGAGCACGGCGATCGAACGCAAGCCCCGACCAGGCGCGTTCACGACCCGCAACACCTACGACGACGCGGGCAACGTCGTCCGGCAGACCCTGCCCGGCGGCGGTACCAGCGCCTTCGTGTACGACTCGCTCGGGCAGCTGACCCGGGCGACGGACCCGAGCAAGGTGGTCACCCAGCTCGGCTACGACATGAGCGGACGCGAGGTCCGCACGACGGACGGCCAGGGCCGCACCTCGGCCAAGATGTACGACACCCTCGGCCGGCTCGTCGAGGACTCCGACCTCGACGCCGCCAACAGCCCGATCCGCGAGGTCACCTACGGGTACGACACCAGCGGAAACCTGACCTCGGCGACCGACCCGCTCGGCGGCGTCACCAGCTACGAGTACGACGCGCTGGGCCGGCTCACGAGTCAGCGCGAACCGGTGGCGGACGACAAGTCGATCACCACGTCCTTCGGTTACGACGCGCTCGGCAACCGCACCCGCTACACCGACGGGCGCGGCAACACGACGCTGTACACACTCAACACGCTCGGGCGGACCGAGTCGGTGATCGAGCCGGCCACCGAGCGGGACCCCGGCCTCGCGGACCGTACCTGGACCACCTCCTACGACGTGGAGGGCCGGCCTGTGAAGGTCGCGGCCCCGGGCGGAGTCGTCCGGGAGCGCGCCTACGACCGGGCCGGGCTGCTCGTGGGGGAGACCGGCAGCGGCGCCGAGTCCGAGACCGCGGCCAAGACGTTCCGCTACGACGCGGCCGGCCGCCTCACGCGGGCGTCCGCGCCGGGGGGCGACAACACGTACACGTACGACGACCGCGGCGCGCTGCTCGAGGCGGCGGGCCCCTCGGGTGACGCCAGCTACGCGTACAACAGCGACGGCCTGCTCATCTCCCGTACGGACGCGGCCGGTACGGCGAGCTTCGGCTGGACCAGCCAGCAGCTGACCTCCGCCTCCGACCCGCTCACCGGCGCCACCCAGAACTACGCGTACGACAGTTCCGGGGCGGTCGAACGGATCGACTACGGGGCGGGCCAGTCACGCGAGTTCACCTACGACGAGCTGGGCCGGCTGGACACCGACACGGTGTCCACGTCCACCGGCGCCCCCATCGCCTCGACCGACTACGGATACGACTCCGACGACCACCTGACCAGCAAGAAGACCGCCGGAACGGCCGACGCGGGTGAGAACACCTACGGCTACGACGACGCAGGCCGGCTGACCTCCTGGACCTCCGGGGAGACCACCACCGAATACGGCTGGGACGACAGTGGGAACCGGACGGAGAACGGCGGGAAGGCCGCGACCTTCGACGAGCGGAACCGGCTGCTGTCCGACGGGGACTACACCTACGACCACACCGCGCGCGGCACCCTCGCCTCCCGTACCAGTTCCGGGATGACCGAGGAATTCGCCTTCGACGCCTTCGACCGGATGACGACGGCCGGTGAGTCGGGAACCGAGTACACCTACGACTCGCTGGACCGCGTCGCCTCCCGAAACGGAGCTGACTTCAGCTACGCCGGGCTCGCGCCGGACCCGGTCAAGGACAACAACTCCACGTACGGAAGGGGTGCTTCGGACGAGATCCTCTCCGTCCTGGAGGGCACCGGTGACGCGCAGCTCACCGTCACCGACAAGCACGGCGACGTCGTCGGAGACATGTCCGCCACCGACGGCACGGCCACCGGCCTGACGGCGTCCACGGCCTACGACCCCTTCGGCGGGACGACCGGTGACACCACCGGCAACGCGGGCTACCAGGGCGACTGGACCGACCCCGACACCGACCAGGTCAACATGGGAGCCCGCTGGTACGACCCGGGCACCGGGGCGTTCGACTCCCGCGACTCCTACACCTACGCCTCCGGCAGCTCGATCCTGGCGAACCGGTACACCTACGGTGCCGGGTCACCCATGGACTACACCGATCCCGACGGTCACTGGCCCAGCTGCGGGTTCTGTTCCAGCGTGATCAAGAAGATCAAGAAGAACAAGTACGTGAAGCAGGCGTACAAGACCGCGAAGAGGGTCAAGGACGCGGTCGTCTACGCCGTCCGCAACCCCCGGGCCGCGCTGAGCAAGGCACTCGACTTCGCGGGGAGGGCCGTCAACTACCTCTACAGGAAGTCCGGCCTCAAGACGATCGTCGACTACGGGAAGAAGATCTACCGGTCCGCGGAGAAACAGGCTCGCGAATGGGCGAGAGAGAAGATCGTGCAGGCCAGACAGGCCTATCACGCGGCGAGAGCGGCGGTCAGCAAGAAGGCCAGAGCCTTCGCCGCCCAGGTGGCGAAGCACAACCCGATACCGGCCATCAAAGCCGCCATGAAACCGCTGATCACCATCGGCGTCGCAATCGTCACGGCTGATCCCAACCTCCCGGCGATGCTGGTCAACGCCGCGGCCGACGTGATCCAGGACGTCGCGAAGGCGACCGAGGCGCTCCGTGACGCGGTGGCCCAGCAGGTCGGGGCGGTCGTCGAGACGGTCCGTGACGCCGCCGACTGGGGTGCGGTGTGGGACGGCGTCAAGGACGTCGGCAACTTCGTGGGCGAGGTCACCGGCTTCAACGACATCAAGGCCTGCGTCACCACGGGTGACATGGAGGCGTGTGCCTGGGCCGCGGCCACCGTCGGCGGACTGGTCCTCGGAGGCGCGGGCGCGGGCCTGGTCCGGGCGGCGAAGGCCGGCCGGATGATGTCGAAGGCCGCGAAGTACGCGGACGACATCGCGAAGGCCGCCGACAAGGTCGAGACGACGGTGGACCGCGTCGAGACGGCGGTCTCGTGCACGAGCATGGCCGCGGACGCCGTCGGCAACAGCTTCGTCGCCGGCACCGAGGTGGTGATGGCCGACGGCTCCCGCAAACCGATCGAGGAGGTCGAGGCGGGGGACGAGGTCCAGGCCACCGACCCGACGACGGGCAAGACCTCCGACGAGGAGGTCACGGCCACGATCAGGGGCGAGGGCCTCAAGCACCTGGTCCACCTCACGGTCGACACCGACGGCGCCAGGGGCGACGCGACCGAGGTCCTCACCGCCACCGCCGGCCACCCGTTCTGGGTGCCCTCGCTCAGGGAGTGGGCCACCGCAGGCGAACTCGAACCGGGCCAGTGGCTCAGGACGGGCGGCGGCACGTGGGTCCAGGTCACGAAGGTCGCGGATTCCACGCGCACGGAGCGGGTCTACAACCTCTCGGTGGACAGCGTCCATACGTACTATGTGGCGGCGGGCGCGACGCCGGTTCTTGTTCACAACTGTGATGTGACCGCTGGGGCTCGCGGCGCGGCCGATATCGCATCGCTGGTCCGACCGTCCAAGGCGCGACCGGCTGTTGCAGAGGCGCTCCGACTGCCGAGCGGCCGGGTCTACTCAAGCCCGAGCGTCAGGGGAACTCCTCCAAAATTGCACCCGGTTGTCCAGGAAATTCTGGACGCCATCCCTGCCTCGGAACGTGGGGTCGGCCACGGCAGTTGCGGGTTGGCCGTGTGCGTCTCTCGAGCGCTTGAGGATGGAAACAACCCGACGGGATCTTCGGCGGCCGGAGTGATCGTGCGCGGGTCGAAAGATAATCCGATGCACGGCTATCCTGTTGGCCCTTGCAATAGTTGTGTGGCGCTGGAAGATGCCTTCGACCTTAACTTTGTGACCGCGGGGTGACTGGATGGAAACCTTTCCTGATGAAGTGGGCCGCGTTCTACGAGAGGCCGGCTGGACACCTGGCAGACAGGTCGACGCGGAGCCGTGGCTGGAATCCTTCGAAGCCGAGGGGCTCCAGCGGCACCCGGTGGCCAGCGCTTTCCTGACTGAGTTCGGAGGGCTTGCTGTGGACGTTTCTGGACCAGGAATCAGTCGTGCACGTGAGCCGTTCGAGCTCGACCCCATGCTTTGCCTGGGTGAAGGAGACAGGTTCCTGGAATGGGGCGAGGAGATCGATAAGTCGATCTTCCCCGTCGGCGTGCATGATGAGGGCCGTTCGTTCCTTGGAATTGATCAGCATGGCGAGCTGTATCTCGTCGAGGCCTGGGTGGCCTCCTTCGGTCGCATGCCGGAGGCGATGAGCAATCTCATCCTGGGCGTTCAACCATCAACTGTTGATGCTGGAGAGAATCAGTAACCAGGCGCGGCCCCGTTGTCGTGAACGTCAGATGCCCCGCCCAAAAATTCGGGCGGGGCATCTGCGAGAGATAAGGGGGAAGGCGGTATTAGGGCCCCCTCAGCCCAACCGATCCCGCAGCGGAACCCTCGCCGCCTGCGCCGCCATCGCCCGCTTGAGCCGGGGCCCGATCGGCTTCTCGACCAGGCGGTGCAGCAGGTGGGCCAGGATGAGCATGCAGCCCACCGAGGCGACCAGCGTCACCTGCGGAGGCAGGTGCAGCGCTCGGTTCATGATGCGGATCGCGAACCAGCCCAGATGCTCGTGCAGCAGGTAGAACGGGTAGGTGAGCGCGCCGGCGATCGTCAGCCAGCGCCAGTTCGCCCAGCCGAGCCAGCCCAGGGCCACCGCGGCCACCGCGACGAACGCCAGCGTGACGATCGCCTGGATGACGTAGGGGGAACGCGAGAAGTCGCCCTCCATCCCCGGGTGCCAGAGGGCGGTGACCGAGTACCGCTGGCCGAGGAGCCAGCTCGTGACCACGATGCCCCACAGCAGCAGGTCGCTGCCGTAGCGGTGGATCAGGTACAGGGCCAGGCCGCCGATGAAGTACGGGGCGTGGTCCCGCATCACCAGTACGTCGGTGAGCGGACTCTGGGCTGCCCGGGCGAACACGGACGCCAGGATCCAGCCGACGCAGAAGATGACCACCCGGCGGTACGTCACGCCCCGCCACACCACGAAGACGGCGAACAACAGGTAGAACCGCATCTCCACCCAGAGGGTCCAGCACACCCCGAGTACCCGGTCCACCCCCATCGGCTGCTGAAGCATCGTGAAGTTGACGAGCAGTTCGTTCAGAGGCAGCGGCCGGACCACCACCGGCAGCAGCACCGCGGCAGCGGTGATGATGACGATCGCCGCCCAGTAGGCGGGGTACAGGCGGGCGACCCGGGAGCGGAAGAAGTCCCCCGGGCTCCTTCCCCAGCTGCTCATGCAGATCACGAAGCCGCTGATGATGAAGAACAGTTGCACCCCCAGGCTGCCGTACGTCGCGAACGACGACAGCGTGGGGAACTTCAGGCCCGGCGACTGCCCCCAGGCCTCGGCGACCGGACCGTTCTTGCCCGCGTAGTGATACAGGCAGACCATCAGGGCAGCCAGGATGCGCAGTCCGTCCAGGGCGCGCAGACGGCCCCCGCCCCTGCGTGCGGGGCGGGGGTCCGGAAGGTGATCCGCAGCCTGGGCAGGCAGCGGTGGCGCGATCGTCACTTCGGTGGTCCTTCCACGTCTTCCTCGGTCTTCCCCCCCGGGAAGACGCACGGTCATGCGTGACTTCAGCTGCCGCCGGTCCGGCCCGCGCCCGGCATGCGGCGGCTCGCGGCCCGCTGCCAGGTCCTGGCCTGCCGCGCGAACCTGCGCACGGTGGGGCTGCGCGGGATGAAGCCGAGCTGCGAGGGCAGCGCTCCGGGCAGGGCGAGCGCCGTCAGACGGCGGCGCCGGAAGTAGCGGTTCCTTCCGGACGCGGGCTGTTCCGCCAGGAACGCCTCGGCCGCGGGGCGCAGTTCCGGGTAGATCTTCGGCTGCATCGCGAAGCCGACGGCGGTGATCAGCCCGGTGAGCTCCTGCCGGACGCTGCTCTCGTCCGGCAGGGACCAGCCGGTGACCGACGAAGGCTCCTCCAGAGCAGGCAGCAGCGCGTCGACGATCGTCAGCGGCACCCGGTTGCTGTTCTGGTAAGGGGTGAGCCCGTCGAGCAGCGTGTCCGTACCGACGCGGGCGACGGGGATGCCGTAGAAGGACGCGGCGGTGAGCAGAGCGGTGGAGAACGCGCCCACGACGAGCGCCGGGTTCAGCCGCTGGTAGGCCACCTCGGCGATCACCGGGTCCTTCAGGACCGTCAGTTCGGCACCCAGCCGCTCCGCCTCCTCCTCCAGGGCGCGGGACCAGCCGGCCGGGGCTGAGGGGTGCGGCTTGAAGACGATGTGGCGGTGTCCGAGCGCTATGGCGCCGCGCACCATCCGCACATGGAGGTCCTCCTCCTGCGCGGGGGTCAGGACGTCGATCGCGGACAGGTACTGCCCGAGCAGCAGGGCCGGGGCGTCCGGGATCTGCCCTGCGGTGAGCGCGGGCGCCGCGTCGGACAGTTCCGACAGCACCTTGAGGAACTCCGCCGTCGGGACGACCTCGGGTTCGACGTCGAACTCGGACAGCAGGAGCGGCCGGAGCCCCGGCACCAGATCCAGGTGGAGGAGCCGCTGCACACGCGTGCCGATGAGCGGGTCGATCTTGCTCCTCGTCGGGCCGTAGCTCATCAGCCCGTCGGCGTAGACGTGGACGGGGCTCTCACCGAAGATCTTCGCGACGGCGTTGGAGGGGTTCGCCTGGATGGACTCGCAGGCGATCTCCACGGGCCCGTCGCCGAGTTCCCAGGCGAGACGCAGATACCGCTCCCAGAGCAGGGTGTCCTGGTCGCGGGGGAACCAGCCCACCGGGTGGAAGGGGCTGATGAAGTCGTTCCAGGAGATCACGGCGTCGAACTCGGGCCGCAGGCACTCGAATCCGTCCATCCGGTCGAGCGGGGTGCCCACCTCCGGGGCGTACGAGGTGTCGCTGACGATCAGCATCCGGCGGTGTCCGTCGCGGGAACCGAACAGGCCGGACCGGATCGCGGCGGTGACGGTGGCGGCGGCGTACTGGGAGCAGGCGAAGAAGAGCTGGGTGGAACGGCGGCCGGACATCAGGTGGAGGCTCCTGTGGTGACGGAGGGGACGGTCCCCGCGGGGACCGGACGGCGACGGAGGCGGCGGAGCCGCGCCGCCCGCTGGTCACCGAGCGAGTCCAGCGTGTCGCTGAGGAGGTCCTGCGGAAGCCGGTGGAGCGCCGCGGCACTCATGGAGCGAAGCTTCCGGGCGACGGCCGGTTCGAACCTCTCGATGGAGTTCAGGTGGTGCGCCATGACGGCCGCGTAGGTGCGGACCGCCTTGGGCAGCAGCCGGTCCGCCTCGGGATCCCGCGCGGTCTCGTCGATGACCTGGTCGAACGCCCGGATGAAGTCGAGCTGGCGCACGTCACCGATCTGGGTGAGTGAGGAGGCGACACCGCGACGGTAGAACACCCCGAGGAGTCCGACCGCGGCGAAGGACTCCGCCTCCCGGTGCAGCCGCCAGATCCACGGCCGGTCCTCGGCCGTCCGCAGCCCGTGGGTGAAGTGCAGCAGCCCGCGGTCGACGAGACGGCGGTGGTAGATGCCGGCCCAGGCGTAGGGGTAGTCCACCGACGTGGTGCGGTCGGGCGGAAGGATTGCCTCCCGAGGGCTGAAGGGGACACCCCGCAGCCCGTGCGGCACGCGGTGCACGGTCCGCGCCCTGCCGGTGACCTGCACGTGGTCGGCGCGTACGAAGTCGCACCCCAGGTCCTCCGCGGCGGCCAGCAGCCGCTCGTAGTAGCCGGGGGCCAGCCAGTCGTCGCCGTCCAGGAAGGTGATGAACTCCCCGGTCGAGGCGTCCAGACCGGTGTTCCGCGCGGTCGCGAGCCCGCCGTTCTGTTCGTGCCTGATCACGACCGTCCCCGGGATGTCGTCCCGCGCGCGGCGCAGGATGTCGGCTGTCCCGTCCGTGGAACAGTCGTCGACGAGGATGAACTCGAAGTCCTTACCCGCGTTCGCGCGAAGGCTTCTGAGGGTGTCGGGCGCGTATGTCTGCACGTTGTAGAACGGCACGATGACGGAGAGCTTAACCACGGGATTCACGCTAGGCGCCGGCCTGTCATGCGGCTTGTCCCCGGAAAGGACAGGGGATGAACGGGCTGTGTAGGCTCCGTTAACCCGGCCGCCCCACCTGGAGAAAGGGCCCCGGGCGGAGGCCGATCTCCAAGCGTCGGCGGGCTGTTAACCAGCTGTTGCCCCCTCGTTGGGCCGCTCCTCGCAATGCCTTCCTAGCTTCTAGGACGTGCCTCCACGTACCAGTAGCCCGGCCGGCTCCGAAGGCCGCGCCGATACCGCAGCAGCCGACTGTGCCCCCCTTCGCATAGCTGTGCTCGCCGACTCCGACACCCGCTGGAAATGGGGCGCGCTCACCGCGCGCCGCCTCTCCACGGCCTCGGAAGCCGGAGCGACGGGTCGTCCTGTCGAGATCAGCGGACTGCTGCTGCGCGGCCGGGCCACCCCGACGCCCCGCCAGCTCGCCGAAGTGGGCGAGGTGGGGGTCGAGGCCGGCCGGGTGCGCGAGGTGACCGCCGTCGAGTTCCTGCACACGGTGCGGGACGAGGCGTACGACGTCGTCGTCCTCGCCCTCGTCGGCGGCGCCGTCCAGGCGATGATCCACGGCCTGGCCGCACTGGACCTGCCCCGCAGGCCCGTCGTGGTCACCGGCTATGTCGGGGTCGTCTACGAGAAGCTCGCCGACGGGCTCCTGCTGCGCCACGGCGCGGACGTCGTCCTCGCCAACTCCCGGCACGACGCGGCGCGTTTCCACGCGGTCTACGAGGGGGTCGGCGCCGACGCGTCGTCCGTCACCGAGGCGGCCCTGCCGTTCCTCGGCGGGGAGCCGCACCGGGCCCAGGAGGGCCGTGACACCGTCGTGTTCGCCGCCCAGCCCTCCGTCCCCGCGTCCCGCGCCGACCGGACGTACCTGCTGCGCCGGCTCGTCGAGCACGCCAGGCTGCACCCGGGCCGCGAGGTGCTGCTGAAGCTGCGCTCCAAGCCGGGTGAACACACCACGCACATCGAGGAACTGCCCTACCAGCGGCTCGCGGAGCGGATCCCCGGCGGGCTGCCGCCCAACTTCCGTCTCGTGTACGGGCACATGGGCGAGGTCCTGGACCGCACCGACCTGCTGGTCACCGTGTCCTCGACCGCCGCGCTGGAGTCCCTCCACCGGCGGATCCCGACCGCGATCCTCTCCGACCTCGGTGTCCGCGAGGCCCTCGGCAACCACCACTTCATCGGCTCGGGACTGATCACGTCCTGGGACCACCTCGACGGCGGCCTCCGCCCGGAGCCCGACGAGGAGTGGCTCGCAGGCCAGGGCGTCGCCGCCGACGGCACGTACGGGGCGGCCTACGACACCGCCCGGGTGCGGGTCGCTGCGCTGCTCGCCGGGCCGCTTCCCCGCCTCGCCCCCTACTACACGCCCGCCACCGCGCCGGGTTACCTCCCCGGCATCCTCGCCCGCTACCACCTGGGCCCCGACGGCCACCCCCTGCCGGGAGCCGTCACGCCGAGGGAGACGGGCCGGGTCCGCGGCGCGGTGCGCGAAACCGTACGCAACGCGGCGCGCGGCGCCTACCGCCACGGCGTCCAGCGGGTCGCCCCCGTGATCCGGCGGATGGGCGAGCTGTGACCACCGATTCAGGAGCAACCATGACCCCGCCCCCCACCGTGCTCGCCGTGATCCCCGCCCGCGGCGGATCGAAGGGCGTGCCCGCCAAGAACCTCGCCAAGGTCGGCGGCGTACCGCTCGTCGCCCGTGCCGTCCGCGCCTGCCTCGCCTCGCCCGAGGTCACGGACGTCGTCGTCACCACCGACGACCCGGCCATCGCCGACGCGGCCAGGGCGGCGGCCGACGCACTGGGGGAGGACGCCCGGCTGCTCTGTGTGCAGCGTCCCGCCGCCATCGCCGGTGACACCGCGACCAGCGAGGACGCGGTCCTGCACGCGCTGCACTCCTACGAGGCGACGGCGCACGGCCGGAAGGCGGACGTGGTGCTCCTCGTCCAGTGCACGAGCCCGTTCATCACACGCGAGGACATCGACGGCGTCGCCGCCGCGGTGGCCCGCGAGGGCGCCGACACCGCGGTCACCGTGGCCCCCTTCCACGGCTTCGTGTGGCGCGACGGCAGCGCGGTCGAGGAGGGCACCTACGGCGTCAACCACGACAAGGCCGTACGCCCCCGCCGCCAGGACCGGCCCCAGGACTACCTGGAGACCGGTGCCGCGTACGCCATGGAGGTCGAGGGCTTCCGCACGCACCGCCACCGCTTCTTCGGCCACACCGCGCTCGTACGGACCGATCCCGCACGGGTCCTGGAGATCGACGACCCGCACGACCTGGCCCGCGCCCGCGCCCTCGCGCCGCTCCTCGACCCCTCCCCGCTGCCGACCCGGGCGGACATCGACGCCGTCGTCCTCGACTTCGACGGCACGCAGACCGACGACCGCGTCCTCATCGACTCGGACGGCCGCGAGATCGTCGCCGTGCACCGCGGCGACGGCCTCGGTGTCGCCGCACTGCGCCGGGCCGGCGTACCGCTGCTGATCCTCTCCACGGAGCAGAACCCGGTCGTCGCCGCCCGCGCCCGCAAGCTCCAGGTCCCCGTCCTGCACGGCATCGACCGCAAGGACCTGGCACTCAAGCAGTGGTGCGAGGAGCAGTCCATCGCTCCCGACCGCGTGCTCTACGTCGGCAACGACGTCAACGACCTGGCCTGCTTCGGCCTGGCGGGCTGGCCCGTCGCCGTGGCGAGCGCCCACGACTCGGTGCGCGCCGCCGCGCGCGCCGTGACCACCAACCCGGGCGGCTTCGGCGCCATCCGCGAGATCGCGGCCTGGCTCCTGGGCCCCACCCTCACCCTCTCCACCGAAACGCCCGCAACCCCCACCGAGTCAGCCCCCACCAAGTAAGGAAGCACCACCATGAGCAACACCTCCCGCCTGCGTACGTTCGGCACCCGCACCGCCGGCCCCGGCCACCCCGTCTACGTCACCGGCGAGATCGGCATCAACCACAACGGCGACCTCGACAACGCCCTCGCGCTGATCGACGCGGCCGCCGAAGCCGGCTGCGACGCGGTCAAGTTCCAGAAGCGCACCCCGGAGATCTGCACCCCGCGCGACCAGTGGGACATCGAACGCGACACCCCCTGGGGCCGGATGACGTACATCGACTACCGCCACCGTGTCGAGTTCGGCGAGGCCGAGTACACCGCCATCGCCGAGCACTGCGCCAAGCGCGGCATCGACTGGTTCGCCTCCCCGTGGGACACCGAGGCCGTCGCCTTCCTGGAGAAGTTCGACGTCCCCGCGCACAAGGTCGCCTCCGCCTCGCTCACGGACGACGAGCTGCTCCGCTCGCTGCGCGCCACCGGCCGCACCGTCATCCTCTCCACCGGCATGTCGACCCCGAAGCAGATCCGGCACGCGGTCGAGGTCCTCGGCAGCGACAACATCCTGCTCTGCCACGCCACCTCGACGTACCCGGCGAAGGCCGAGGAGCTCAACCTGCGGGTCATCAACACCCTGCAGCAGGAGTACCCGAACGTCCCGATCGGCTACAGCGGCCACGAGACGGGGCTGCAGACGACCCTCGCCGCCGTCGCGCTGGGCGCCACGTTCGTCGAGCGTCACATCACCCTGGACCGCGCCATGTGGGGCTCCGACCAGGCCGCCTCCGTCGAGCCGCAGGGCCTCACGCGCCTCGTCCGCGACATCCGCACCATCGAGGCGTCGCTCGGTGACGGAGTCAAGAAGGTCTACGAGTCGGAGCTCGGCCCGATGAAGAAGCTCCGCCGGGTCGCGGGCGTCGTCGCCGAGGGCGAGAACGCGCCGGCCGCCGAGCCGGTCGCGGTCTGACGGGCCGACCGGTGAACCTCGCCTTCGTCGAGAGCCCGGTCCAGCTCCTGAACGTCCTGGAGTGGACCCACACCCGGGGAGGACCCGACACCACGGTCGTCGTCCTCCCCCCGGTCGACCCGATGTCGCGCGGTCAGCTGCGCAGGATGGCGGAGCTGGCCCGCGACGAGGGCATCACCGTCCGCTGGCAGGAGGCGCGCGGGGAGACCGGCGCGCCTCTGAAGGCCCTGCGGGCGCTGACCGGCCTGATCCGCAAGGCCGACCACATCGTCATCGGGGACCCCTTCTCCCGGTACGTGCAACTGCTCCTCAGCCTGGTCCGCACCCGTCGGATCACGGTCGTCGACGACGGCACCGCCACCATGGAGTTCGTCGCCCAACTGGCGCGCGGCGAACGCCTGGTGCGCTGGCACCGCCGTGGGAGCGGAGGCCCGCGCGAGCTGCTCCTGGCCCCGGTCACCTCCGCGGCCCGCCGCAGCTTCGTCCCTTCGGCCTCCCGCACGGTGGAGGTGTTCACCGCGATGCCGGTGGACGCGCCCGATGGCATCACGGTCACGGCGAACACCTTCGCCTGGACCCGTGAGCGCTTCGGCCCGCCCCTCATCACCAAGGGAGCGGACATGGTCGGGACCTCCCTGGTGGAGACGGGTGTGGTCGACCCCGTCCCGTACGAGGAGGCGGTCGCCTCGCTCGCCCGTACCCACGGCGCGACGCGCTACTTCGCCCACCGTCGGGAGTCCGCGGACAAGCTCCACGCCCTGGAATCCGCCACCGGCCTGGAGATCGTCCGCCCTGACCTTCCCCTGGAGCTGATCGCACGCAGGGGCCCCATAGGCCACACGGTCCTCAGCTTCCCGTCCACGGTGGTCCACACCCTCCCGCTGGCCCTGGCGGGCACGGGCGTGAAGGTCGCGGTGTGCGACATACAGCCGGAATGGCTCCGCGACACGGCGTCCCCCCGCGCCCAGGGCTTCCTGAGCGGGGTCACGGAGACGGCCAAGGACGTCCAGCGGCTCGCGCCGTGGCGGGCGACGTCGGTGGCGGAGGGCTGAGCCGACGGGCGCGGGCGTCCCTCATGCGGCGCCGGTACCCCGGTCGGCAGGTGTCGTCGGCCGTGGACGGCTGCCGTCCAGGAGCAGATCGCCCAACGTCAGCGCCGCCGGCAGCGGTTCGGCGGGCAGCGCTATGTGAACGGTCCGGCGCAGCGCGGGGTCGGTGAGCCGGACCAGCACCAGTCCGTCCGGCACCGCCCAGGCGGCCAGTGAGGGGATCAGCGCGACTCCGAGCCCCGCCGCCACATAACCGAACTTCCCCGTCCACTCCGCGATCCTGATGATCTTCCTCGGAGCGAAGCCTGCCCGCGCGCAGGCGTCGGCGAGCATCGTCGGGCGGTCCCCGTACGCGTGTTGCAGCCAGGCCTCGTCACGCAGTTCGCCCAGATCGATCACGTCGGCGTCGGCCAGACGGTGATCACAGGGGAGGGCGACCAGCAGCTCGTCCTCGCACAGCGGCGCCGTGGTGACACCGTCGGCGGAAGGCAGCCCGGACGGATAGTCGCTGACGACGGCCAGGTCCAGCGCCCCGTCGGCGAGCCGCGCCGTCAGAGTGTCGCTGCGGCCCTCGACCGCGATGACTTCGACAGCAGGCCGGGCCTGCCGGAACGCGCGCAGGGCGGCGGGCACCAACGAGATGTTGGCGGTGGAGAACGCCCCTACGTGCAGCAGCCCACCGTCTCCCGTGTGCAGCACGGCCAGTTCCTGCTCGGCACGTGACAGGCGGTCGAGAACGTCCACGGCGTGGCGGTGCAGGGCGCGGCCCGCCGGGTTCAGCCGTACACCCCTCGGCAGCCTCTCGAAGAGTGGCCCGCCTGCTTCCTGCTCCAGCGTCGCGATGCGTCGGGAAACCGCTGACTGCGTGTAGCTCAGGCGGGCCGCCGCCTTGGTGAACGACCCCGTCCCGGCCACCGTCACCAGCAGCCGCAGCGCATCGATCTCGAACACAGGCCATGTCCCCTCCCGCTCGATCCATTCCTCCGGCGCATGGCTCCCATGCAATGTAGTCGCTGGTGGAATGTATCGCCTCGTCCTAGCGTCGTTCGGGGCGGCCGTGCACGGGCCGTCCGATCACTCCCCGGGGGGCCTGTTCCCCCATGCCGTCCGAGAGGGAACCGCGATGTTACGAAGACGATCCGATACGGGCCCGGTATGCGCGTTGCCGACGATGCTCGCCGATCTGGAGGCGCTGGTGCGCTGCGAGTCCTTCTCGGCCGATCATGCCGCGCTCGCGCGGAGCGCCCGGGCGGTCGGGGCGATGGGGGCGAGGCTGCTGGGGGCCGGGCCCGAGACCATCGTGATAGACGGGGTGACCCATCTGCGCTGGGCCTTCGGCACACCGCGGGTGCTGCTGCTGGGGCACCACGACACGGTGTGGCCGGTGGGCTCGCTGGAAGCCCGTCCGTGGTCGGTGGCCGGAGGGGTGGCGCGGGGGCCAGGCGTGCTCGACATGAAGGCCGGGCTGGTCCAGATGTTCCACGCGCTGGCCTCCCTCCGCTCCCTGAACGGGGTGTGTGTGCTGGTCAACGGCGACGAGGAGGTCGGCTCCCCGACCTCGCGCGAGCTGATCGAGGAGGCGGCGCGCGGGAGTGCGGCGGCGTTCGTGCTGGAGGCGTCCGGTGACGAGGGCGGTGCCCTGAAAACCGCGCGTAAGGGGAGCTCGCGGTACGAGGTGACCGTGCACGGGCGGGCCGCGCATGCGGGGACGAACCCTGAGCAGGGGGTCAACGCGGCGGTCGAGGCGGCCCACCAGGTGCTGGCCATCGACGGAATCGGAGCGGCGGTGACAGGGGGTGCCGGGACGGGCGCCACCGGCACCGGCCTGACAGTCACGCCCACACTCCTGTCGGCCGGCAGTACGCCCAACACGGTGCCGGCGCTGGCGCGGATAGCCGTGGACGTACGCGTACCCACCTTCGCCGCACAGGACGATGTGGACGCGCTCATGCGGGGGCTCTCGCCCCGCACGCCCGGGGCCCGGCTGGAGGTGCGGGGCATCGGCGGACGCCCGCCCATGGAGGCGGGGGCCTCGGCCGAACTCTTCGCCCTCGCCTCCCGGATCGCTCTGGAACTGGGAGGGCCTCCTCTCCGGGGTGTCACCGTCGGCGGCGTCTCGGACGGCAACTTCACCGCCGCCGTGGGCTGTCCGACGCTCGACGGGCTGGGAGCGGTGGGCGGAGGTGCCCACGCGGACGACGAGTACGTGGAGGTCGCTGAGATGGTTCCCAGGGCCCGACTGCTCGCCGGACTGATCAGCAGGACCCCGCGATGAACGGCTCCGAACGCCTCCGTGTACCGCTGCTCGTCGTCGTCTCCGCCGTGCTGCTCGCCGGCTGCGCGGGAGCCGCATCCGAGCCGGCCCCGCCCGGCGTCACGCAGACCGTGCGACCGACTCCCACTCCCACTCCGTCGCCGACCCCCTCGCCCACACCGAGCACGGCCGCCGAGATCGCCGAAGGCGTCACCCACTGGTACGAGTACGGAGGCGAGACAGCGATGGTCAGCTTGATCAACGAAGCCGCAGAGGTCCAAGCCGGTCGCCCCGATGAGCAACTGGCCCTCGTGGTACTCGACTTCGAAGATCTCATGAGCGCGCTCGACACCGCCCGCCTGTTCGGTTCCATCCCCGACCCCGAGGCCCGGACGGCCTGGTCGCTCGCCGTCGAACAGCTCGACGACGGCGCGGGGGAGCTTCTGGACTCGGCGCCGGAGAACAGCCTGTTCCAGTCGCCCGCGGAGGCCGGGCAGGCGTGGCGCGGGTGGCACACGTTCGACGAAGGGATCAAGAGCCTCAAGGCGGCCGAGGCACGGCTCCGCGACGCCTTCGGCCTTGAGCCGTCATCGGACCCGTGGGCACACCCTTAGTCCTGGCACATGCCGGTCTCGCAGGAAGTGGCTGAGAGACCGACGGCCGGATACCTGTCGAGCTCCGGCCTGCGCTTCCGGCAAGTGCGGGGGGCATGCTCCGAGGTCCCTCATCCCGGCCGGTGGGGGCCGGGATCGCCGACAGGCGCACCAAGGGTGCGAAGGCCGGATGGGCGCAGGCTCCAGACCACGTCACGGATCGCCGACACGCCCTCGTCGTCCTGGTGCCGGTCGGCGATGACGCGCCCGCACTGCACGTAGCCCGTGCCGCTGCGGGATCTCAGGCGGACCACGAGACGCGTCTCCCGCCACTTCTGCGGGACGCCGGACTCCTCGTAGACACGTGAGAACTCGGAGTCGTCGACGGTGTGGAGTTCGAGCCCTTCGTAGCGGGTCACGAGCTGCATGGAGTCGACCGCTTCGAAGTGGAGGTCCAGCCGGCTGTCCTCCACGCCGTCCTTGCGGGAACGGAGCAACAGGTGGGAGTGGCCCACGCCGTACCGCCAGACGCGGAAGGTCCGGTCGAACCGGTGGAGGAGGGTGGACGGATCACTGAGAGCACCACTGGTCAACGGTTCTGCCGCCTCTGTCGTCGATGCGTGCGCGGTCGTGGGGATCTGGACGAACGGGGTCGCGGTCAGTGCGTGTTCTCCCGGTCGGGCTCCGGGGAGACCGCCGGGCCGGTCCCGTGCCGCACCGCCCGCGACTCCGCGCGCCTACGCCGCAAGGCGAGGGCGAAACCGACTCCGGCCAGGAGCGCCGGAGCGGCCGACTGCGCGGTCAGCGACGACAGCCAGCCGTAGTTCAGCGGCTCTGTGAGGCCGCTGGCGTACTGACAGGTCGCCTGGGGCGGGAAGAAGTTGTACTCCAGCGTCCTGGGTGCATAGGTGGTCCAGCCCCCGCCCGCCGAGCAGGCCTCGGACGGCCCCGCGAGCAGCCGCCATCCGGCCAGCGCGTACAGCAGGAGGAACACGGAACCGGTGACGGCGAACGCCGTTCCCGTACGGCGGACCTTCTCGGTCCTGGACATCGGGGCCACCAGACGGCCGCCGGGCCGCGGATCGAGACACTCCGCGAGCAGGGCCACGAACACGCAGGCGACCACGACCAGCAGGCTGACCCAGAGCAGCGTGCCGAGCACTTCCCGGCCCCCGACGGACATTACGTCCCCGCCCCGGAACTCGCAGACGGTGGCCGGTGGGAACGCCTGGTACCGCACCTCCTGGAGCCGGCCCGGGCCCGACACCAGCCCGTGCATGCACCGCTCGTCGAACTCCAGCATCCCGAACAGGGCGAGGAACAGGCATACGGCCAGCGCGCCGAAGGCGACGCCTGCCACGGCCCACAGGCCGCCCGTCCGGTATCCGGCGTGCGTACGCTCGTGTGACATCCGTGCACAGTATTCGAACGCAACGGCCGTGCAGACCCGAAGGCTTGAGCGTGTCGACGGTCTGTGACGAAGCCGGTCCCGAGGCTCGGGTCCCGAAGCTCGGCACTCGGGCTCCGGAACCGCCGGTTCACTCGTCCGAGGGATGGTCGCGGAGTGCGGGCCCGACGCTTGAGCTTCGGGATCCGAGGGCCGGGTTCCGAGGGCCGGGAGTCGAGACGTGCAGTCATCCGAGTGGTAAAAGAAGGGTGGGGGAAAAACCTTCCCGCCCTCCCGAACCCGTCACGGCCAGCAAGTATGACTAATCGTGACCGACTTGCGGCGCTGAGTCGCGGCTGCTTACGGTGCGCAGAACTGAACGACCCCGACGCGGTGTTGGTCGCACCAGGCCGGGGTCTCACCGCAAGATCGCACCCTAGGACGATCCCGTGGCTGTCAAGCACCCTAGCTCCGCCCTGTGCGCACCCGCACCCTCCCGCCCGTACGCGAGGGCCAACCCCGGCTACGGCAAGCGCTCCGCCCCGGACCAGCGCCCCGCCCGGCCCGACGACTTCGCCCTGCTGCCGGAGCGGGAGCGGTACGTCGCCGGTTACGTGGACCACCTGCCCGACGGCGCGGCCATGGACATCAAGTCGCTGGCCAGGAGCTTGCCGCTGTACGGACAGATGGCCGTCGGCAGTGCCCTGAGGGCCCTGGGGGTGGCCGGACACCTGCGCCACGTGCGGATGCCCGCCGAGGCGGGCGGAGGCCAGGTCCGCTGGATCACCCGCACCTACTGGTCCCGTACGGCCCGTGACAACGAGTGGTGGACCGCGTTCCTCACCGGCGCGGCGGGGTGCGAGGGCACCTCCGGATCCGCCCCGGTCCCCGCTCCTCCCGTAGCCCCCGTAGCCCCCGCCCCGCCACCGGTGCCGCAGCAGCGCACCCAGGAGCCGGGCCCCGCGCCCGCCGGGGCCTCCGGCGCCTCGCCCGCGTACCTCGTGCTCGCCCGTCTCGGCCGGGCCGACGCCCGTCTCGCCCTCTCCGCCGCCGACTGCGCCGCCCTGGAGGACCTGGCCGCGGCCTGGCTCGCTCGGGGCGTGGGGACGGAGTACATGGTCCAGACCCTCGCCGCCGGGCTCCCCGCCGCCGTCGACTCCCCGGTCGGCTTCGTCAGGCGGCGGCTCCGCGACAAGATCCCGCCCGAGATGCCTGTCGCGCCCGCGCCCGAAGCTCCCCGTGCACCCGTACCGCGCCCGATGGTCGAATGCACGGAGTGCGGCGCACCCGGCCGCCCCGAGGCGCTCCCGGACGGGCTCTGCCGCTCCTGCCGGACCCCTGGCCCGACAGCCACGGAGACCCTGGCACCACCCGCGGCGACCACGGCACCCACTGAGGCCACGGCACCTGGGTCGATTACGGTTCCCACGCCCGCGTCTCCCGCCGAACGCGATGTGAAGGCGTACGTCGGTACGCTCCGTGAGTTGCTCAGGCTCCCCTGAGGGAGGGGCGCCTGACTCGCGCCTCCCATCGCGGTGGAAAATGGGCGAGTTTACCCACCGGGCCCGGCCGTCACACGCCGCAGGGCCGTCTTTTGTTCCTCTAAGCGGCTGAACTTTTGTTGATCTGTGGCCAGTTGTGGGTACCGGGGGCCTACCCTTGACTGGGTGAACCAGTTGAAGTCCCGTGCGCCCCACGCCGAGGCCGTCCTGCCCGGCACCCTGCCCGACGACCTGCGTGCCGAGCTCATCGCCTTCCGCCGTGATCTGCACATGCACCCCGAGCTCGGCAACCAGGAGTTCCGTACCACCGCCGCCATCAAGGCCCGGCTCGAGAAGGCCGGGCTGGAGCCGCAGGTGCTGCCCGGCGGCACGGGACTGGTCTGTGACGTGGGGGAGTGGGACGGCGTGACGCCGATGCTGGCGCTGCGCGGCGACATCGACGCACTGCCGATCCCGGACACCAAGGCCGGGGTCTCCTACCGGTCCACCGTGCCCGACCGGGCGCACGCCTGCGGGCACGACGTCCACACGAGCTGCGTCCTGGGGGCGGGACTCGTGCTGAGCGAGCTGGACCGGCAGGGGCTGCTGCCCCGTCCGGTGCGGCTGCTGTTCCAGCCCGCCGAGGAGGTGCTGCCCGGCGGTGCCGCCGACGCGGTCGCGGCCGGGGTGCTGGAAGGCGTGGGACGGATCATCGGGGTGCACTGCGACCCCAAGGTGGACGTGGGCAAGGTCGGACTCCGGATCGGGCCGATCACCTCCGCCTGCGACCGCCTGGAGGTCTCCCTCGACGGTGCCGGTGGCCACACGGCCCGGCCGCACCTCACCACCGACATGGTCACCGCCGCCGCCCGGGTGGCTACCGACGTACCCGCGCTGCTCGCCCGGCGGGTCGACGCGCGGGCCGGCCTCGCGGTCACCTGGGGACGGCTCCAGACGGGCCACGCGCCCAATGTCATCCCCCAGCACGCCGAGCTGTCCGGGACGGTGCGCTGCCTCGACCTGGAGAGCTGGCGGCAGGCGCCCGACCTGGTGCACGAGGCGATCGACGAGGTGGCCGGAATGTACCGGGCGAAGACGGTGATCGACTACGTCCGTGGGGTGCCGCCCGTGGTGAACGAGGCCGAGACGATCGGTCTCCTCGACGCCGCGATGACCATCCGCCGCGGATCGTATGCGATCGAGGACACCGAACAGAGTCTGGGCGGCGAGGACTTCTCCTGGTACCTGGAGAAGATCCCGGGTGCCATGGCGCGGCTCGGCGTGCGCGCGCCGGGCGACACCCGTGGTCTGGACCTGCACAGGGGCGACTTCGACGTGGACGAGGAGGCGATCACGGTGGGGGTGGAGCTGTTCACCGCCGCCGCGTTGCTGGACGTCTGACCTCGGCCGTCCCGGGAGGTGATCGCCGTACGGAACACACCATGTTCCGTGCTGGTAACGGCTCGTAACCGGACAGGACACCTCCTGTTCGCGACGATCCGATAACGGCTTCCGTAGGGGTCCTTATCTGACATCTACGCGCGTTACGATCGCGGCGAAACCAGCGCCGGAAGAGGCGCTTCGGTCAGGTTTGAAGGAGCCTTCCCTTGCGCCGCGTATCCAAGATCGCTGCTGCGTGTACCGTCTCCGCGGCTCTCGCCTTCACCGCTACCGCGTGCGGTGAATCGTCCACCGAGAGCACCGGTTCCGACTCCGACCAGATGAAGATCGGCATGGCCTACGACGTCGGCGGCCGTGGCGACAACTCGTTCAACGACTCCGCCGCGCGTGGTCTGGACAAGGCCAAGGCCGACTTCGACGCCGAGACCAAGGAGCTCACCGCCAAGAGCGGCGAGACCCCCGCGGACCGCGAGCAGCGCCTGGCGTCGCTGGCCGAGGGTGGCTACAACCCGGTGATCGGCGTCGGGTTCGCCTACTCGGACGCCATCGCCAAGGTGGCGAAGTCCCACCCCGACACCACGTTCGGCCTGATCGACTCGGTTTCGGACGCCAAGAACGTGTCGTCCATCGTCTTCACCGAGGAGCAGGGCTCGTACCTCGCCGGTGTCGCGGCGGCGCTGAAGTCCAAGGACGGTCAGGTCGGCTTCATCGGCGGCGTCGACCTCCCGCTGATCAAGAAGTTCGCGGCCGGATTCCAGCAGGGCGTCACGGAGACGAACCCGAAGGCCAAGGTACAGATCCAGTACCTGTCCACCGGTTCGGACCTGTCCGGTTTCGGCAGCCCCGACAAGGGTGAGGCCGCCGCCAAGGGCATGCTGGACAAGGGCGCCGACGTGATCTTCGCGGCGGCGGGCGGTTCCGGTGCCGGTGCGATCGAGGCCGTGGCCGGCAAGAAGGGCGCCTGGTCCATCGGCGTCGACTCCGACCAGGCCAAGGACCCGGCCCTGTCGAAGTACGCCGACACGATCATGACGTCGGTCGTGAAGAACGTCGACAGCGGTGTCTACGACCTGGTGAAGTCCGTCAAGGACGGCAAGCCGATGACCGGCACGCAGACCTACTCGCTGGCCGAGGACGGTGTCAGCCTGACCACCACGGGTGACCACTTCACGGACGTGCAGGCCAAGATCGACGAGGCGAAGAAGAAGATCGTCGACGGCACGATCAAGGTCAAGACCACGACCTGATCCGCCCGCTGAACTCGGGGTCCGCAGGCGCGGTTTCCGCCGCGCCTGCGGACCCCGATTCACGTGTACCTCCGGGTCGAAGACCCCTCGGCACGTGTCGGTATCGTGCCCATGGTTCGCCACCCGTCAACGGGTGGCCAACGATTCGGCGGCGCTACGCGCGTAGTGTCCGCCGGGCACGGTATTTTTCGCCACCGGTCCCCGCGCTGTGTCCGTACATCGCCCGCCCTCCGCTCCTGCCAAGGAGAGTGCGCCATCAAAGCGTCCAGCAGTCCCCATGCCGTAGAGCTCCGCGGCATCACCAAACGATTCCCCGGCGTCGTGGCCAACCACGACATCGACATCACGGTGAGCCGCGGCACCGTCCATGCCCTCGTCGGTGAGAACGGCGCCGGCAAGTCCACCCTGATGAAGATCCTTTACGGGATGCAGAAGCCGGACGAGGGCACCATCTCCGTCGATGGCGAACAGGTCTCGTTCGGCAGCCCGGGCGATGCCATCAACCGCGGTATCGGCATGGTGCACCAGCACTTCATGCTCGCCGACTACCTCACGGTCCTCGAGAACGTCGTTCTCGGCTCCGAGAAGCTCCACGGCATCGGGGACAGGGCGCGGGCGAAGATCAAGGAGATCTCCGACGCGTACGGCCTCGGCATCCGCCCCGACGCCGTCGTCGAGGACCTCGGGGTCGCCGACCGCCAGCGGGTGGAGATCCTCAAGGTCCTCTACCGCGGCGCCCGCACCCTGATCCTCGACGAGCCGACAGCTGTCCTGGTGCCGCAGGAGGTCGACGCTCTCTTCGACAACCTGCGTGAGCTGAAGGCCGAGGGCCTCACCGTCATCTTCATCTCCCACAAGCTGGGCGAGGTGCTGTCGGTCGCGGACGAGATCACCGTGATCCGGCGCGGTACGACGGTGGGTACCGCCGACCCGGCGAACACCACCAGCAAGCAGCTCGCGGAGCTGATGGTGGGCAGCGAACTCCCCTCGCCGGAGACCCGGGAGTCGACCGTCACCGACATCCCGATGCTGGCGGTCGAAGACCTGCGGCTGACGGCCACCGACCCCGACGGGGTGGTGCGCGCGGTGCTCGACGGCATCACCTTCACGATCCACAAGGGCGAAGTCCTGGGCATCGCGGGCGTCGAGGGCAACGGCCAGTCCGAACTGGTCGACGCCATCATGGGCATGCGCACGCTCGACACCGGGGCGCTCACCCTCGACGGCGCGGACATCTCACGCGTGGCCACCCGCAAGCGCCGTGAGGACGGCATGGCCGTCATCCCCGAGGACCGGCACCGGCACGGCCTCCTCCTGGACGCGCCGCTCTGGGAGAACCGCATGCTGGGCCACGTCACGGAGAAGCCCAACAGCAAGGGCGCCTTCCTCGACCTCAAGGCGGCGCGTGCCGACACCGAGCGGATCGTGCGCGAGTACGACGTCCGGACCCCCGGCATCGAGGTCACCGCGGCCTCGCTCTCCGGCGGCAACCAGCAGAAGCTGATCGTCGGCCGCGAGATGAGCCACAACCCCAAGCTGCTGATCGCCGCGCACCCCACCCGGGGCGTGGACGTCGGTGCGCAGGCGCAGATCTGGGACCAGATCCGCGAAGCGCGCCACGAGGGCCTCGCGGTCCTGCTGATCTCCGCCGACCTCGACGAGCTCATCGGGCTCTCCGACACACTGCGCGTCATGTACCGCGGCAGGCTCGTGGCCGACGCCGACCCGGCGACCGTGACCCCCGAGGAGCTCGGCTCGGCGATGACCGGCGCGGCCGCGGGCCACCTGGAGGCACCGGGCGCGACCGGCAGCGACGACGCCGGGGCCGACAGCTCCGAGACCGACCCCCGGGACGGGGGAGAGGACCGATGAAGAAGTTCGACAAGGAGCGGCTGCTCCTGGGGATCGCCGCCCCGCTGCTCGCCATCGTGGTCGCGTTCCTGGTCACCGCCCTGGTGCTCGCCGCCACGGGCAAGGAACCGTTCAGCGCCTTCGGCATCATGTTCGACTACGGACTGAAGTCGGACAGCCAGGTCTACATCCTCAACAAGGGGACGACCTACTACCTCGCAGGTCTCGCGGTCGCCATCGGCTTCCGTATGAACCTCTTCAACATCGGTGTCGACGGCCAGTACCGCCTGGCCGCGTTCTTCGCCGCCGCACTCGGCGGCGCTCTGACCCTGCCGGGCGCACTCCAGATCCCGATGATCATCCTCACCGCGATGATCGTCGGCGCGATGTGGGCCGGTATCGCCGGCGTCCTGAAGGTCACCCGCGGAGTGAGCGAGGTCGTCTCGACGATCATGCTGAACTCGATCGCGACGGCGATCATCGGCTACCTCCTCCAGCAGGGCCGCCTGGGCCACCTGGACGAGGCGGGTACGAAGGTCTCGACCACGCCGATCCCCGAGTCCTCGCACTTCTTCGAGTTCCCGACCACGCCGACTCCCGTCTGGGGCTTCATCGTCGTCGCCGTCGTCGCCGGATTCGCCTACTGGTTCACGCTCGGCCGCACCCGGTTCGGCTTCGATCTCCGTACGGTCGGACAGTCCGGTTCGGCCGCCGAGGCCAGCGGTGTCGACGTCAAGAAGATGGTCGTCACCTCCATGCTGATCTCCGGTGCCATGGCCGGCCTGATCGGTATGCCGACGCTGCTCAACGACAGCTACGAGTACAGCGGCGACTTCCCGGTGGGCATCGGCTTCACCGGAATCGCCATCGCGCTCCTCGGCCGCAACCACCCCGTCGGCATCGCGCTCGGCGCGCTGCTCTGGGGCTTCCTGGAGCGCGGCACGGGCAAGCTCGAATTCGAGGGCTACGACAAGGAGATCGTCGGCGTCATCCAGGGCGTCATCGTCCTGTGCGTCGTCATCGCCTACGAGGTCGTCCGCCGCTACGGCCTCAAGCGTCAGCAGAGCAGGGTCGGCGCGGAACTCGCCGCCAAGGCCGCACGTAACTCCGACCAGCAGGAGGTGTCGGCGTGAGCGCCACGGCGACTTCCACCCCGCCGCCCGCGGCCCCCGAGGTCTCCGGCGGCAAGGGCGGCCGCACCCGTCTCAGTTTCCCCGTCGTCCTGCTGATCATCGCGGGTGCCCTGCTCGCGCTGTCCGCCGTCCGGGCCGTCACCGGAGCCCAGGACGTCACCTCGGCCGGCCAGATCAGCGCGGCCCTCGCCATGGCCGTGCCGATCGGACTCGCCGGTCTCGGCGGTCTGTGGGCCGAGCGGGCCGGTGTGGTCAACATCGGCCTCGAAGGCATGATGATCCTCGGCACCTTCTTCGGTGCCTGGGCCGGCTGGCAGACCGACCCCTGGATCGGCGTCCTGGCCGGTGTCGTGGGCGGCATGCTCGGCGGTCTGCTGCACGCGTTCGCGACCGTCACCTTCGGCGTCGACCACATCATCTCCGGTATCGCCATCAACATCCTGGCCCTCGGTTTCACGACGTACTTCGCCAAGCTCTGGTTCAACACCGGGGAAGCGGCGGAGGCGGGCGGCAGTCCCAAGCAGTCGCCGCCGGCCGACAGCATCACCACGGTCACGGTGCCCGGTCTGTCGGACTGGCTGCACTCGGTCGAGAAGCACCACTGGTTCTTCGTCTCCGACTTCGCGGGCATCCTCGGCGGACTCGTCACCCATGTCTCGCTGCTGACCCTGGTGGCCGCGGCGCTGTTCGTGGGCACGTTCTTCGTCCTGTGGAAGACCTCGTTCGGCCTGCGGCTCCGCTCCTGCGGTGAGAACCCCGTCGCCGCCGAGTCCCTGGGCGTCAACGTCTACCGCTACAAGTACATCGCCGTGATCATCTCGGGAGGGCTGGCCGGTCTCGGCGGCGCCTTCCTCTCCCTGGTCACCTCGCACATCTACAACGAGGGCCAGACCGGTGGCCGTGGGTACATCGGTCTCGCGGCGATGATCTTCGGCAACTGGCGGCCCGGCGGACTCGCCATGGGCGCCGGTCTGTTCGGCTTCGCCGACGCGCTCCAGCTGCGCAACGGCGGTGAGTCCGTCCACGCGCTGCTCCTGCTGCTCGTCGTGATGCTGGCGGTGCTCGCGGTCTGGAAGCTCTACCGCAAGCGCTTCGTGCCCGGTGTCGTCAGCGCGGTCATCGCCGCGGCGGTGCTGGTCTGGTACCTCGCCACCGACACGGTGCCGACCGAGTTCGTCAGCGCGACCCCGTACGTCGTCACCCTGCTCGTGCTCTCGCTCTCCGCGCAGCGCCTGCGCATGCCGAAGGCGGACGGCATGCGCTACCGGAAGGGGCAGGGGAAGTGACGGACAGCGCGTCACCCGTCGACTGGGACGCGCTGCGCGAGGCCGCCCGGGACGCCATGTCCCGGGCGTACGCCCCGTATTCGGGCTACCCGGTCGGGGCGGCGGCCCTCGTCGACGACGGCCGCATGATCACCGGATGCAACGTCGAGAACGCCTCGTACGGCATCGGCCTGTGCGCCGAGTGCGGGCTGGTCTCGCAGCTGGCCGCCACGGGCGGCGGTCGGCTGACCCACTTCACCTGCGTGGACGGCACGGGCGCGGTGCTCGTGCCGTGCGGGCGGTGCCGGCAACTGCTGTACGAGTTCGGCGGGCCCGAGCTCGTACTGGAGACCCCGCAGGGTCTGCGTACGCTCGACGAGATGCTGCCGCAGGCCTTCGGGCCGCAGCACCTGGGGTAGTCGTCCCCGCCGCCGCGCCGTTCCCGGGCGGGCCCCACCGGCCTGCCCGGGAACGGCGCGGCGGAACCTTTTCTCTCTATGCGCGTAGAGTCAACGGGACTCTCGCCTACCCCTCCGGCCGGAAGGACTCCCCTCCCATGGACGCCATCTCCGTCATCCGCACCAAGCGGGACCGGGGCGAGCTCAGCCCCGAGCAGATCGACTGGGTCATCGACGCGTACACGCGCGGCGAGGTCGCCGACGAGCAGATGTCCGCGCTGGCCATGGCGATCCTGCTCAACGGCATGAACCGCACCGAGATCGCCCGCTGGACCGCGGCGATGATCGCCTCCGGTGAGCGGATGGACTTCGGCGCGCTCTCCCGCCCCACCACGGACAAGCACTCCACCGGCGGCGTCGGCGACAAGATCACCCTGCCCCTCGCCCCGCTGGTGGCGGCCTGCGGAGCCGCCGTTCCGCAGCTCAGCGGCCGGGGCCTCGGCCACACCGGCGGCACCCTCGACAAGCTGGAGTCCATCCCGGGCTGGCGCGCCCACCTCTCCAACGCGGAGATGCTGGACGTCCTGGACACCACCGGCGCGGTGATCTGCGCGGCGGGCGACGGGCTCGCCCCCGCCGACAAGAAGCTGTACGCGCTGCGCGACGTCACCGGCACCGTCGAGGCGATCCCGCTGATCGCCAGCTCGATCATGTCCAAGAAGATCGCCGAGGGCACCGGCGCGCTCGTCCTGGACGTCAAGGTCGGCTCCGGCGCCTTCATGAAGACCATCGAGGACGCCCGCGAACTGGCCTCCACCATGGTCGCGCTGGGCACCGACAGCGGCGTACGGACCGTCGCCCTGCTCACCGACATGGCGACCCCGCTCGGTCTGACCGCCGGCAACGCCCTGGAGGTGCGCGAGTCCGTCGAGGTCCTCGCCGGCGGAGGCCCGAAGGACGTCATCGACCTGACCCTGGCGCTCGCCCGCGAGATGCTCGACGCCGCCGGCCTCAAGGACGCCGACCCGGAGAAGGCCCTGGCCGACGGCTCCGCCATGGACGTCTGGCGCCGCATGATCTCCGCGCAGGGAGGCGACCCGGACGCCGAACTCCCCGTCGCCCGCGAGCAGCACGTGATCAGCGCCCCCTCCTCGGGCGTCCTCACCCGCCTCGACGCCTACGACGTCGGCGTCGCCGCCTGGCGCCTCGGCGCGGGCCGCGCGCGCAAGGAGGACCCGGTGCAGGCCGGCGCGGGCATCGAGCTGCACGCCAAGCCCGGCGACACGGTGACCGAGGGACAGCCGCTGCTCACCCTGCACACGGACACCCCCGAGAAGTTCGAGTACGCGCTGAAGGCACTGCCCGGCTCGTACGACATCGCCCCGGCCGGCACCCCCTTCACCGCCACGCCGGTAGTGCGGGAACGTATCGCCTGACCTGCGGCTTTCCCTTTCGGGTGAACGGGACCGGTGGACCACCACCGGTCCCGTTCGGCATGCTGGAGTCGGGCCGAAGGACCTAGGTGACGCACCGATAAGAGGAGACCGCCATGAGCGCACTCACCGTCGATCCCGGACCGGGCCACGGCCAGGACTGGGACGACCTCGTCCGGATCTGGGAGGAGACGGACGCACCCGAGGGCTGCAAGGTGGAGATCATCGAGGGGATCGTCACCGTGTCGCCACCGCCGTCCAAGGACCACAACACCACTGCGGAGCTTCTCCAGCGCCGGCTCTACACCGTCATCCCGGAGGACTGGGGGATCTACCAGACGCTCGGCGTCTCCGTGCCCGGACGGGCCGGGCTGTACATCCCCGATCTCGTCGTCCTGCCGCGCGCGGTCGCGTCAGGGCCCGGCAACCGCGTGCCGGCGGAGGAGGTCCGGCTCGTCGTCGAGATCACCTCACCGGCCAACGCCAACCACGACCGCATCGGCAAGGCCCACGGGTATGCGAGGGCCGGTGTAGAGCTGTTCCTCCTGCTCGACCCGTGGCACACAGGCCGCCCGACCGCGACCCTGTACGGGGAGCCGGGCGACGGCACCTACCGGGTCCTGGAAGCGGTCGAGTACGGCGAGACGCTGACGCTCCCCGAGCCGTTCAAGCTGGACCTGGACACCGGGGCATTCCCAGTCGGCTGAGTCACAGGTGCGCGGGCGCCGATGAGTTTCGGGCATCCGGCCGGTCTCCCTGGTGTGGATGCCATGACCCCGAACGCCCTCGTCCTCACCGGCCGGATCACCCGCGCCGATGTGCCGGGCCTCTGTGCAGAGCTGGAGGCGCTGCTGAGCGGTACCTCCGAGGCCGCCGTGGTGGACTGCGACGTGGGCGGGGTCGTGCGCCCCGATCTGGCCCTGGTCGAGGCCATCGCCCGGCTGGGGCTCGTCGCACGCAGAGCCGGAGGTGTCGAACTGCGGCTGCGCAACGTCCCGGCCGAACTCGGGGCGCTGCTGGGCCTGGTGGGACTCACAGACGTGGTGCCGAACATCCGGCCGACCCCGGAGTGACCGGCGCTCAGCGGGCCCTGGCGCTGTCGCGTGCCGTGATGTGGACGCAGTAGACACCCTGCACATGGCCGGCCCGGTATTCGCCCGGAACCTTGGCGAACAGCGACGGATCGGCGCTGGACGAGGGCGTCGGAGCGGCCGTCGGGGTCGCGCACGAGCCACCCTCCGGCTGCGGCCCCGGCTCGGGGTTGTCGCCCGTCACGCCGGACGTGGCCGAGGGACCCGGACCAGCCGTGGCGGACGGCTCGCCCAGCCACAGCGTCGCCGCCCAGCCACCTGCGGCCAGCAGGACCCAGCCGACCGCCATACGACGTCCCACACTCACGCGGCGTCGTCCTCCAGGTGGTCCGGAAGCCCGAACAGCGGGAACCAGCGCGGGGTGTCCAGGAAGCAGTGCATCCCCGTGATGGCGCCGTCCGAGATGTCGATGACCTGGACCGCCCACGGCACGAAGCCCGGCCCGTCCGGATTCGGCTTGTAGTGGGCGAACGCCGGGGTTCCGTTGGCCTCGGTCGCCACCAGCCGGGAACCCGCACAGCTCGCACCGATGCTGAGCATGAAACCGGTGATGTCGTCGTGCCCCTGGAGCCAGAGGTCGAACGGCGGCATGGTCATCACCGCGTCCTCGTGGAGCAGTGCTGTCAGGGCAGCCATGTCGTACCCCTCGAAGGCCGCGACATAGCGGTCCAGGAGCTTGCGCTGCTCCTCGTCCAGGGGGTTCGCGGTGTCCGGTGCGGTGCTGTCCGTGTCCGCCAGGGTGGCCCTGGCCCGCTGCAGGGCGCTGTTCACCGAGGCCACCGTGGTGTCGAGCAGCTCGGCGACCTCGCTCGCCCTCCACGCCAGGACCTCGCGCAGGATCAGCACCGCACGCTGCTTGGGCGGCAGGTGCTGGAGGGCCGCCACGAACGCCAGGCGCACCGACTCCCGCGCCACGGCGGCCTCCGCCGGGTCCGCCACCGAAGGCAGGATGCGGCCGTCCGGCATCGGCTCCAGCCAGGTGTTCTCCGGGAGAGGATTCAGCGCCGCCTGGGCCAGCGGTGTCGGTCCGGTCAGATCCACCGGCCTGGCGCGCTTGTTGCCCGCGTTCAGCATGTCGAGGCAGACGTTCGTCGCGATGCGGTACAGCCAGGAGCGCAGCGAGGACCGGCCCTCGAACTTGTCGAAGTTGCGCCAGGCACGCACCAGCGTGTCCTGGACCGCGTCCTCCGCCTCGAAGGCCGAGCCGAGCATCCGGTAGCAGTAACCGGTCAGCTCGACCCGGTGTCCCTCCAGACGGCTGTCGATGTCAGCCGTCGCCGTCAGATCACTCATCGCTCCACCCCTGTTGCGCTGTGACACCGCTCACTCAGCACTGTGGAAGCTACCGCAGGGCACTGACAACCGGGGCCGGAAGCGTGGAAACCGCTGCTCAGGTGCCGGGCTTGCGTCCGTAGACGTAGACGTCGTCGCCGTTCTTCAGCAGGTTCCAGTATGACTTCGCGTCCGCCGGGCGCATGTTGACGCAGCCCGCCGAGCCCGGGTTGTTGTACATGGACTTGGTGACGGAGTGGAACGCCTGACCACCGTCGAAGAACTGGGCGTAAGGCATGCGGACGTCGTAGAGCGTCGACCAGTGGTCGATGTTGCGCCAGTAGATCTTCTTGGAGCCGGTCCGGGTCTCGTCGCCGTTGCGGCCGGTGCGCACCGGCACGGGGCCGAACTTCAGCTTGGCGCCGTCCTGGATCCAGCTCAGCTGCCTGGTGAGGTCCACGCAGGCGATGCGCCCCTTGTTCGTGGGGCACTTCTTCGCCTTGTTGGGGGTCTTGCCCGCCGCCTTCTGCGCGGTGATCGTCTTCATCGTGCGCCAGGTGACCGGCCCCGCGTACCCGATGGCCGGGGTGATGCCCTTCGAGACCTGGAACGAACGGATCGCCTTGCAGTCGGCGGCCGACTGCCTGCCGTCGGCCGTCCGGCCCAGCCACTTCTCGGCCTGCTTCTGGTACGGGCCCTTCGAGGCCGTGCAGGACGCGGCCTGGGCGCCCGTGCCCGTGCCCAGGACCAGGGCCGGAGCGGCCACCAGACCGGCGACGGACAGGACGGCCCCGCGCCGCACCCGTACGTCGCGTATGTTCCCCATGATTCCCATGTACGCCTGCTCCCCTTCGCGTTCGCCCGCGGTGTGTGACTCCGCTTGTTGGACGCGCTCGGGGGAGCAGCGGTTGTGCCGGGGAGGTCTCAGTTGTGCACCGGTGCCGGGGAAGCGGCGCGGAGGCGCTCGACCCGGGCGGCCCGGGTTCCGAACAGGGTGATCGACAGGACGCCGAGGACAGCCAGGACGCCCAGCACGACCGTGCCGGCCCAGCCCCCCGCGTGGAAGGCGACGGCGCCGAGCGTGCCACCCGCGCTGGAGCCCAGGTAGTAGGCGGACTGGTAGAGCGCCGACGCCTGGGCGCGGCCCGACGTCGCCGTACGGCTCACCGAGGACGAGGCGACCGCGTGCCCGGCGAAGAAGCCCGCCGTGATCAGGACGAGGCCCGCCAGGACGGCGGCCAGCTGGTCGGCCAGCGAGAGCAGCAGACCCGCGGCCGTGGTCGAGACGGCGAGGTAGAGCGCGCCCCGGCGGCCCAGCCGTGCCACCAGCCGGCCCGCCGCCGCGGAGGAGGCCGTGCCGACCAGGTAGACCAGGAAGATCGAGCCGACGATGCCCTGCGGGAGGCCGAAGGGCTCCTCGACGAGCCGGTATCCGATCACGGTGTAGACCGCGCCGAACACCGTCATGAACAGGGCGCCGATCGCGTACAGCCGGCGCAGCAGCGGGTTGGAGAGGTGACCGGTGACGGTCTTCGCCAGTGCCTTCGGGTTGAGCGAGGCGGGGCTGAAGTGCCGGGCCTTGGGGATCAGGAAGTGGAAGACCACCGCGCAGGCCACGGCGAGCAGCCCGATCGCGCCGAGCGCCACCCGCCAGCCCCAGAGCTGGGCGACCCAGCCCGCGAGGATACGGCCGCTCATGCCGCCGATGCTGTTGCCCGCCACGAACAGGCCGATCGCGGCCACCAGGGCCTTCGGCCGCACCTCCTCGGCCAGGTACGCCATCGCGGAGGCGGGCAGTCCGGCCAGTGCCGCGCCCTGGATCGCGCGCAGTGCGATCAGCCAGCCGAGCGAGGGGGCGAAGGGGACGAGGAGTCCGATCACCACGGCCACAGCCAGGGAGGCCGTCATCATCTGGCGCCGCCCGAAGCGCTCGGAGAGCGCGCTGAGGGGCAGGACGCACAGGGCCAGCGCACCGGTCGCCGCGGAGACCGTCCAGCTCGCCTGGCCGGCCGTCGCGCCGAAGGACGCGGAGACGGCGGGCAGCAGGGCCTGGGTGGAGTAGAGGAGCGCGAAGGTCGCAATCCCCGCCGAGAAGAGCGCGAAGCTCATCCGGCGATAGCCGGGGCCGCCGGGCGTGAGGCGGTCCGGGACGGTCGGAGAGACGGCGGCGGGGGATGACGGAACGGCGGCGCCCAGCACGATGGTGGACGCCCCGGTACTGGCAGGAGGCATACGGCGAACGTAGACCGCGCAGTTTCATGCGTCCAATGCATGAAACCCTCATAATCGTTCCCATGGCGCATCAATACAGCTCACAGCCGCGACTGTCACCGAGCAGTTACGAAGAAGACATCCGAGCCGTACTCGCGCCACGCCTCGCGTACTTCGAGGCGGTGGCCCGCCACGAGCACGTCACCCGTGCCGCGCACGAGCTCGGCGTCCCGCAGTCGACGCTTTCGCGGGCCATGGTGAGGCTGGAACAGGACCTGGGTGTCGCCCTGTTCGCCCGCCGGGGCCGCACCGTCTCGCTCACCCCCGCGGGCCGCACGTTCCTCGGCTCCGCCGAACGCGCGCTGGCGGAGGTGGAGAAGGCCGCCGACTCGGTGCGCGCCGACGCCGACCCCACGGCGGGGAAGGTCGCCTTCGGCTTCCTGCACACCATGGGCTCCGAGACCGTGCCCGCCCTGATCCGCGCCTTCCGCGCCGACCACCCCAAGGTCCGCTTCCAGCTCGTCCAGAACTACGGCGAGGCCATGATCGAACGCCTGCGGGCGGGCGGCCTGGACCTCTGCCTCACCTCGCCCGTCCCCGACGCCCCGGACCTCGTCGCCATGCGACTGGACGAGCAGCGGCTGCGCCTGGTCGTCCCCGACGACCACCGGCTGGCGGGGCGCCGGCGCGTCCGCCTTGCCGAGGCCGCCGAGGAAACGTTCGTCACGCTCGAACCCGGCTACGGGCTGCGGCGGATCACGGACGACCTCTGTGCCGAGGCCGGCTTCACCCCGAGGGTCGCGTTCGAGGGCGAGGAGGCCGAGACACTGCGTGGTCTGGTCGCGGCCGGGCTCGGGGTGGCGCTGCTGCCGCCGCCCGCCGTCGCCCGGCCCGGCGTGGTCGAGCTGACGGTGACGGCGCCCCGGGCGGCCCGCGAGATCGGGGTCGCCTGGCTGGACGGCCACCCCGACACGCCACCTGTGGCCGCGTTCAAGCGCTTCCTGCTGTCGCGCCGGGGGAGCCTGCTGCCGGACTGAGGCCGGCCCGTGGCGCGGAGTCTGCCGCCGGACCGAGGGCGGTACGCGGCCCGTGGCGCGGAGTCTGCCGCCGGACCGGGGCCGTTACGCCGCCCGTGGTGCGGAGCTTGCCGCCGGACCGGGGCCGGTACGCGGCCCGTGGCGCCTCAGTGCCTCAGCGACCGCCCGAACCCCGCCGCCAGCGGCATCCGCAGTCCCAGCGGCGGGGGAGCGGCGAACGCGTCTGCGACCGGGCGGGCGTACGACCGGGCGAACAGCGAACCCCCGATGAAGTCCGATGCCAGCGCCATCACTTCGGACCGGTGCTGGCGCAGCGCGTGCCCGTCCGAGTGGACCTCGAAGCGGCAGGTGTTCCGGTTGGCCTTCTTGGCCCTTTCCGCCAGCCGGTAGGAGAGCTCCGGATTCGTCCGCGCGTCGTTCGTGCCGTGCACGATCAGGACCCGGCGCCCCGCCAGGTGTTTCACCGGTTCGGGTTCCGGATCGGCGTCCTCCGGGAGCCAGGGGGCCATCGCGAGGGCGGAGTTGACGGCTTCGTGCCCGGCGCCGCGCAGGGCCGCCCGGCCCCCCATGCCGTGGCCGACGAGGCACACGGGGATGTCGCCGTAGCGGCGTACGACCTCGTCGGCCGCCCAGTGGGCGTCGGCCGCCGGATCCGCGTCGGTGTTCCATCCCCGGGTGCGGTAGCGGACGACGTGCACCGCCAGGCCGTCACCTCGGCCGGCGCGGGCCAGGGTGCGGGCGAACGGCAGCTGCGCCGCGTACGAGAAGGTGGTTGGACGGCGTCTGGAATCGGTCTCGCCGTCCGGGAGCAGCAGGACGACGCCGCTGACCTCGGGTGCTGCTCCGGCCGTGAGTACGGCCCGTCCCAGCCTGGCGGCAGGCAGGGGAAGTGCGCGCTGTGCCATGACAGAACAGTGTCAGAAGGACAGGTGTATTCCAGCTGGCTTCGCGGTCACTGTTACGCATCGACACCCAGCGCTCTACGCGCGTAGGCGCTAGAGTGCCCGGATGACGAGCCAGACCCTGAATGTCCCCGGTCCCGACCAGATCCGCCGCGCGCCCAAGGTGCTGCTCCACGACCATCTCGACGGCGGCCTGCGCCCCGGCACGATCGTCGAACTGGCACTGGCGCAAGGCTACGACGCCCTGCCCGAGACCGAGCCCGACAAGCTCGGCATCTGGTTCCGCGAGGCCGCCGACTCAGGTTCCCTGGAGCGCTACCTGGAGACGTTCGCCCACACCTGCGCCGTCATGCAGACCCGCGACGCGCTGTTCCGGGTGGCCGCGGAGTGCGCGGAGGACCTCGCCGAGGACGGTGTCGTCTACGCCGAGGTGCGGTACGCGCCCGAGCAGCACCTCACTGCGGGCCTGTCACTCGAAGAGGTCGTCGAGGCGGTCAACGAGGGTTTCCGTGAGGGCGAGCGAAGGGCCCGTGAGAACGGCCACCGCATCCGCGTCGGCGCCCTACTCACCGCGATGCGGCACGCTGCCCGCGCGCTGGAGATCGCCGAACTCGCCAACCGCTACCGCGACCTGGGAGTGGTGGGCTTCGACATCGCGGGCGCCGAGGCGGGCTACCCGCCCACCCGCCACCTGGACGCCTTCGAGTACCTCAAGCGCGAGAACAACCACTTCACCATCCACGCGGGCGAGGCCTTCGGTCTGCCGTCGATCTGGCAGGCCCTCCAGTGGTGCGGCGCGGACCGGCTCGGCCACGGCGTCCGCATCATCGACGACATCGAGATCGCCGAGGACGGCAGCGTGACGCTGGGGCGCCTCGCCTCCTACGTGCGTGACAAGCGGATCCCGCTGGAGTTCTGTCCCACGTCCAACCTCCAGACCGGCGCCGCGGACTCGTACGCCGAGCACCCGATCGGGCTGCTGCGCAGGCTGCATTTCCGCGCCACCGTGAACACGGACAACCGCCTGATGAGCGGGACGAGCATGAGCGGGGAATTCGAGCGGCTGATCGAGACATTCGGATACACGCTCGATGACATGCAGTGGTTCACAGTCAATGCGATGAAATCAGCTTTCATTCCTTTCGATGAACGTCTGGCGATGATCAACGACGTGGTGAAGCCCGGATACGCGGAGCTGAAATCCGAGTGGCTCTTCCGTCAGACGGCTGTGACCAGTGGTTCTTCGTCCGTCGCGGGCTGAGTGAAATGAAGTCGGAACGGCCGGAAGTCCGGGATTCCGGCCGTTTTCCACGCCCCGGCATGTTTGCGGGAGGGGTACGGGGATGACTACGTTGCAGAGCCGCTCACATCCCCTTCCCCAAGGATGAATTTAATATGAAGCAGTCTGCTGTCAGGACCCTCGGCGTCGCCGCCCTCGGCGCCGCTTTCGCCGCCGCCGGCGCGGGCAGTGCCTCCGCCGTCGCCGTGCCCGTCGACGCCCTGGCCGGAACCCTGCCCGCCGGTGTCGCGCTCGACTCCGTCACCGACGCGCTGCCCGCCGTGCAGAAGGCGGCCGGTGGACTTCTCGACCAGCAGCAGCGCGGTAGCAGCGACCTCTCGGCCCCCGGCACCAATCTGCTCGGCGGCCTGCCCGCCGGCGGTCTGACCGGCGTCCTGCCGCTCGGCGCCTGATCACCGCACACGCATGTGGGGCGCACACCCGGACCGGGTGTGCGCCCCACGGCCTTCTCCCCGTGGTCCCAGCGGTCACCAGGCCGTCGCGGCCGGGCTCTTCTCCGACGGCAGCAGCACCCACAGCGCCAGGTAGAGCAGGAACTGGGGGCCGGGGAGCAGGCACGACACCAGGAAGATGACGCGCATCGTGCTTGCCGAGGTGTTGAAGCGCCGTGCCAGCGCTGCGCACACCCCGCCGATCATGCGTCCCTCTCGGGGGCGGACAAGTGCGGCCATGGTGGGCTCCTTCGTGAACCGTTTCGGGGAGCAGCTCCGATGTGCTCCCGGTACTTCCATAGTGGCTGCACGAAGGGGTACAAAGCATCGCTCTACGGGGCGATGCCGACCCTGGTAATCGTCGGGGTCGATCCCTGAGAGGTCTCACTGCGGTACGGCCGGGTCCCGTTCCCGATCCGGGACAGGTCGCCGGCCCCCGCCCGGTTGCCCCGGCGGAGCCGTGACCGTGACAGCGGGACGACCAGGAGATGCGCCAGCGCGACACCGGCGGTGTTCAGGAGCAGCGAGTCGACGTCGACGACCTGGCCCGGCACCCCGGTCTGTGCGAGCTCGATGGCCATGGAGATCAGCGCCCCGGCCGCGACCGTACGGGCCAGCGAGGCCCACGGGGAGACCAGCAGCCTGCCTCCGGCCATCGGCAGCAGTATGCCCAGCGGTGCGAGCAGCACGAGGCCCTCACCGATGCGGCGCACGGCCTCGGCCGGGCCCAGGGCCAGGTCCGCCCTGATCCCGGCGAACGGCTGGAGGTTCGCCGCCATGACCCAGGGCACGTCGAGCGGGCGCAGCGTCAGCCAGCCGACGAACAGAAGATGTGTGAGGAGGAGGAGTACCCCCGCCGCACGGAAGCGGATGACGGCCGGGCCGTCCGGACTGTGACGCACGTGCACCAAGACGCCACGACCGGCAGGATCGGTTCCGTCCGGTTCCGGGAAGCTCTGTGACGAGCGGCACGGGGACCATGAGCGGCCCCGGGAGGCCCGCGGCGAGCGCTACGGGGACTCCGGGCGGCACGGGGGCCTGCGGCGAGCGGCATGAGGGCCCCGGGCGGGACGGGCGTCCGGGGCGGGAGGTGCGAGCGCCCCGGACAGGAAGAGGGCTCACGGAGAGCGATGCGAGCGCCCCGGACCCGCCGGACGGCCGGTGGCGAGCTGTGCGGGTGTCCGGGGCCGGGCTCGATGATCCGCGACGAGCGGCACCGGAGCCCGGCACGGGCGCGAAGGCCCATGACGCGCCGGATGTCCTGGATGCCCGTGGGCGGCTTTCCCCGAGGCCGGGCCTCAGGACAGCTCGACCGCGCCGAGCGTGGGCACCTCGCCGGGCCGCGTCTTCGTCTCCGTCGTGCACAGATAACCCCGCGGGGCGTAGTTCCCCGGCCCGCCGAGCAGCACCGGCCCTCCGGCGCCGAGCGACTCGCTGTCCGCGTACGAGCACACCACCTGGGCGAGCGCCTCCGCGGGAAGGTCGTCCGGCTGTTCGCTGAGGCGCAGTGTGCCCTCCGGGTCCCCCCGGTGGGCGTCGGTGACCCGCAGCGCGGCCGGTACGTCGGTGGAGAACCCGGCGCGCCGCTCGTCGGCGTCCGGCTCGCGCTGCAGCTCGTTCAGCAGGGCCTGAGCGACCACGAGCGGGTCGGACCGTGACTCGTCGACCTCGGCCGTGCGCTCCACCGTCACGAGCTGCGAGGCACAGACGAGGTAGATCCGCACGGAGACGCTCTCCGGAGACGGCGTGGCCGCCTGGGCCGAGGCCGTCCGGCACGGCATCCGGGACGGCGCCGCCCCGGCGTCGACGGGCACCGAGGTGCTGCGGATGCCGCAGCCCGCGGCCAGCGAGGCACAGGCCGCGACGGCGGCCAGCGCCGCGACGGCCCTGCCGGGCCCCCGCCGGCCCGTGCGCGGGGCGCCGTACGCCCGCTCGCTGCGCGTCACTTCGCGTCGCCCTTCTCGTTCCGGTCCGGGTCGTCGTTCCCCGGCGCGCCGGTCAGCCCTTCCGCGTCCCGGGGCAGCCGCAGCACGAACATCGCGCCCTCCCCGTCCGGCAGATTCGAGGCCGTGATGTCGCCGCCGTGGATGTGGGCGTTCTCCACCGCGATGGACAGGCCGAGGCCGCTGCCCTCGGAACGCGGGCGGGAGGCGCTCGCCTTGTAGAAGCGGTCGAACACGTGCGGCAGGACCTCCTCGGGGATGCCCGGGCCGTGGTCGCGCACCTCGATGACCAGGTCGTCCTCGTCGGTCCGCACGGAGACCCGCACGGGTGATCCGCCGTGCTTGAGGGCGTTGCCGATCAGATTCGCCAGGATCACGTCCAGCCGGCGCGGATCGAGCCGCACCATGATGCCGCGCTCCGCGTCCAGGTCGACCGCGTCCAGCCACGCACGGGCGTCGATGCAGGCGGTCACCTGGTCCGCGACATCGACGGTGTCCAGGACGAGACGGGCCGTACCGGCGTCGAAGCGGGTGACCTCCATGAGGTTCTCGACCAGGTCGTTCAGCCGCCGGGTCTCGCTCACCACCAGGTGCACGGCCGGAGCGATCATCGGGTCCAGGCTGTCCGCCTCGTCCTCCAGCACCTCCGCGACCGCCGTGATCGCGGTCAGCGGTGTGCGCAGCTCGTGCGACATGTCGGCGACGAATCTGCGGCTCGACTCCTCCCGCGCGCTCATGTCCGCGACCTTCTTCTCCAGAGAGCTCGCGGCCTTGTTGAACGTATGGGACAGATCGGCGAGTTCATCGGTGCCGGAGACCACGAGACGGGTGTCGAGCTTGCCCTCGCCGAGCTTGCGGGCCGCGTCACCGAGCCGCTGCACCGGCCGCAGCACGGTCGTCGCCGCGGCCTGGGCGAGGAGTGCCGAGCCGACGAGGGCCAGCGCGGTGGCGATCCCCAGGGACCACGCCAGCGAACTGAGGTCCTCGCGCTCCTGGTCGAGGGACTTCAGCATGTACCCGGCCGGGCCACCACCGATGATCTTCGTCCCGGCCACCAGGTAAGGGGTGTTGCCGAGGGTCGTGCGCTGCCAGAACAGGTGGTACTCAAAGGTGTTGGCCGACGTCAGCGGCTGCTTCTTGTTCACCTGCTTCTGCAGCGAGACGGGCACGTCCGCCTTGGTGAAGGAGTCGAGGTCGGAGGAGCCGGTGACGGGTTTGCCGTCACGGCTGCCGATCAGCAGCACGTGGTAACCCGGGCCGCTGTGCGCCATCTGCTCGGCGGCGTCCCGCAGTTCGCCCGCCGTGGGCTCCAGCGGCAGCGCGGCCGCCCGGTTCTGCATCTGCCGGCGGAAGTCGCCGAGCGCCGTGTCCTGCGTACGCGTCAGGACGGCCTCACGGTTGAGCCAGTACGCGATGCCCGAAGCGGACACCGCCGCCGTGAGAGCGACCAGCGCGAACACGATCAGCAGCCGCAGCCGCAGGCTGGTCCAGCGAAGTCCCGCGAGTATGGAGCGCTTCGCGGAATCGCTCACTGAGGCGAATCCAGCCGGTATCCCACACCGCGCACGGTACGGATCAGGGTCGGCGAGGACGGCACGTCCTCCACCTTCGCGCGCAGCCGCTGCACGCAGGCGTCCACCAGCCTCGAGTCACCGAGGTAGTCGTGCTCCCACACCAGACGCAGCAACTGCTGCCGGGAGAGGGCCTGTCCGGGACGGCGGCTCAGTTCGAGCAGGAGCCGCAGCTCGGTCGGCGTGAGCTGCAGGTCCTCCCCGTTCTTCGTGACGGTCATCGCCGAACGGTCGATGACGACACTCCCGAACGTCGCCGAGTCGGTGGACTCCCTCTCCCCGCGGCGCAGGACCGCGCGGATACGGGCGTCGAGCACCCGGCCCTGTACGGGTTTCACCACGTAGTCGTCCGCGCCGGACTCCAGTCCCACCACGACGTCGATGTCGTCGCTGCGCGCGGTCAGCAGAATGATCGGCAGCTGGTCGGTCCGCCGGATCCGCCGGCAGACCTCGAAACCGTCGATCCCGGGCAGCATCACATCCAGCACAACCAGGTCAGGCCGCTGCTCCCGGAGCAGCTCCAGGCCGTCCTCTCCCGTCGCCGCGGTGGCCACACGGTGGCCCTGGCGTGACAGGGAGAGTTCGAGGGCTGTGCGGATGGCGTCGTCGTCCTCGATCAGCAACAGGAAAGGCACGGGGGTCATTCTGGCCCATGGTGGTGCCACGTTTCGACAATCCCCCCGACTTGATCCGCCGACATGCCCTGTGACAGCTCTGTGACAGTCGGGGGACAGCGCCATGAAATCGCCCCGGCAAGCTCGTTGGCACACGGAACGAACGGACTCCACCGATGGGGGGCGCCAGATGAACGCACTGCACAGCACCACTTCAAGCGCAGTAGTCACGCGCCTTCACGACGTCGGGCGGAGCCCGGAGAAGTCCGGCGCCGCGGGACGGGGGCGTGTACGCGGCGCCGGTCGTCAGCACTCGTCGTACCTGACGATGGTTGACGTGACCACGGGGGAAAACGGGGGAAGCGCGTACGGGGAGGTCTCGGGGGAGCGGAAGCCCCTGGCCCCGGCGGAGGACGCCGAAGCGGCGTTCACCGCCTACGTCCAGGAGCGCCGCGCCTCCCTGTACGCAACCGCCTACCACCTGACCGGCGACCGGTTCGAGGCCGAGGACCTGCTGCAGAGCGCCCTCTTCTCGACGTACCGGGCGTGGGACAGGATCAGCGACAAGGCGGCGGTCGGCGGATACCTCCGCCGCACCATGACCAACCTGCACATCAGCGCGTGGCGCAGGCGCAAGCTCAACGAATACCCGACCGAGGAGCTGCCGGAGACGGTGAGCGACACGGACGCGATGCGGGGCACGGAACTGCGGGCGGTGCTCTGGCAGGCGCTCGCGCGGCTGCCGGAACTCCAGCGCACGATGCTGGTGCTCCGCTACTACGAGGGCCGCACGGACCCGGAGATCGCGTCCATCCTCGACATCAGTGTCGGCACGGTGAAGTCGAGCATCTGGCGGTCGCTCCGCCGGCTGCGCGAGGACGAGGTCCTCAGCTTCGGCCGTGACGAGGAGGAGTCCTTCGGCGAGCTGGTGGCCTGAGGTCTACGGGGGAACGGGGTACGGGGGTACCGGGGGAAAGGCCGCTGCTTCGGGGGAGGCGGCGGTACGGGGGAGCGCAGCGGGGTCGGACGGGCCGGGGGGTCCTGTCCGGCCCCGCCGCGCTTTCCGTGTTCCCACCGGCCGCTCGGCGGCCCGGCGCCTCTCGCCTCCGGCCGACCCCTTCGGCGCGGCCGGCGTGATCCTCGCGGGCCTTCCGAGGCACCTTCAGTTCGGCACCCGGCTCCGAGGGGTCCGGCAGCGACCCGCCGCCGCCGCGGCCAGCCTGCCCAGTGCCTCACGCCCGGCGCAGGGATAGGCGCCCAGAGCCGTCTGGCGGGCCACGATGCCCCGCTCGGCCCGCATCAGCCGCCATCCGCGCCGCAGCAGGAACGGCACCGACTTCCGCCCCTCCCGCAGATCCCGCACCAGCCGGCGCCGGAACGTCGTCGACGGCCGTCCGCGCAGACACAGCGCGTCCGCGAGCAGGCCCAGCTCCTGGCAGCGCTCCACGATGTCCGCCGCGAAGATGCCCTCGGCGACGAACAGGGGTGTGCGTTCGATGTCGAGCGTCTCGCGGCCCGTCCGCGAACTCGTGGCGAGGTCGTACAGGGGGACGGACGTACGTCCCGAGCCGCACAGCTCCGCTATGGCCGCGACCGCGCCGTCCGCGTCCCAGGACAGGGCCGAGTCCCAGTCGATGTCCGCGCTGCCGGTGACCCTTGGCAGTGTCGGATCGTTTCCCTCCTTGTAGAAGTCGTCCAGGCGTAGCACCGGGAGACCGCTGCGGGCCGCGAGGGAGGACTTGCCGGAGCCGGACGGACCGGCGAGCAGCACGACGCGCGTGGGGATCGGTTGGGAACTCACAGAACAGAAGTGTGAGGCATTGACCCGCGTAGGGGATCCCCGGGAGGTCCTGTTGGTATCGAGCATCACACCTCAACTACTCTGCGCGCACGGATGATTACCCGACACGTCCCGATCAGGTGGGAAAACATGGCACGTCATGCACTGTCCAAGCCCCGGCACCGCGCTCTGCTGCGCGCGGGTCTGACCCTCACCGCACTGGGCGCGGCGCTCGGTGCGGGAGGCGCAGCGGCCCAGGCCGCGCCGCTGCCCGCCACGCCCGCGACCGGCGCGGACAGCACCCTGGGGGCGGTCGGCGACGCGGCGGCGCCCGCGCTGACCAGCGCGCTCGGCTACGGGCTCGTCGGAGCCGTCGAGCCCGTGACCGACCTTCAGCTCGACCCGCTGGCCGGGACGGGTGTGGACCCGCTGGACAACGCGGTGGGCACGCAGATCGCCGACTTCAAGCCGGTGACCACGGCTGTGGTCACGGACCCGCTGACCAGCGGCGCCGCTCTCGGCGATCTGCCGGTCGTCGGAGAGGTGACCGGTCTGATCACCGGCTGATCCGGCCCGCGCGTGCGTGTGGGGCCACCCCATGGGGCGGCCCCACACCGTGTTCCGGGCCTAAGCGAGGAGCCGGTCGGTCCTCGGTCGGTACTCGGTCAGTACGAGGAGCCGGAGGCTCCCAGTGCGCCCGTCGGGTGCCAGACCGTCTTGGTCTCCAGGAAGGCCGTCAGACGCCGGGTGCCGGGATCGGCGGACCAGTCCGCGCCGTCCACAGCCTGTGGACGGAGAACGCGCTTCAGGTTGTCCGCCGCCGCGGTCTCCAGCTCCTTCGCCAGCTCGGCGCCGGCCCCCGTCAGGTCGATGGCGTTGACGTCCTGATGGGACGCCAGCGGGGCCGCGAGCTCCGCCGTCCTCCCCGACAGGATGTTCACCACACCGCCCGGCAGGTCCGAGGTGGCCAGCACCTCGCCCAGCGAGAGCGCGGGCAGGGGCGCGTCGGCCGAGGCGATGACGACCGCGGTGTTGCCCGTGGCGATCACCGGGGCGACCACCGACACCAGGCCCAGGAACGACGACTCCTGCGGGGCCACCACCGCGACGACACCCGTCGGCTCCGGGGTGGACAGGTTGAAGAACGGGCCCGCGACCGGGTTCGCCCCGCCCACGACCTGTCCGATCTTGTCCGTCCAGCCCGCGTACCAGACCCAGCGGTCGACCGCCGCGTCGACGACGGCCGTGGCCTTGGACTTCGACAGTCCCTCGGCCTCCGCCACCTCACGTACGAACTGCTCCCTGCGGCCCTCCAGCATCTCCGCGACGCGGTAGAGGATCTGGCCGCGGTTGTACGCGGTCGCGCCCGACCAGCCGCCGAACGCCTTGCGCGCGGCCACGACCGCGTCGCGCGCGTCCTTGCGGGAGGACTGAGGCGCGTTCGCCAGCCACCTGCCCTTGGAGTCGCTCACCTCGTACACCCGGCCGCTCTCGGAGCGGGGGAACTTGCCCCCGACGTACAGCTTGTAGGTCTTGAAGACGCTCAGTCGTCCGTCAGACATCGAGGTAGGCCTCCAGACCGTGACGGCCGCCCTCGCGGCCGAAGCCCGACTCCTTGTATCCGCCGAACGGCGAGGTCGGGTCGAACTTGTTGAACGTGTTGGCCCAGACGACACCCGCACGGAGCTTGTTCGCCACCGCGAGGATGCGGGAGCCCTTCTCCGTCCAGATGCCCGCAGAGAGGCCGTACTGGCTGTTGTTGGCCTTCGCGACGGCCTCGTCCGGCGTGCGGAAGGTCAGCACCGAGAGCACAGGGCCGAAGATCTCGTCGCGGGCGACGGTGTGGGCCTGGGTGACACCGGTGAAGAGGGTCGGCGCGAACCAGTAGCCGGCGGACGGCAGCTCGCACGGCGCCGACCAGCGCTCGGCGCCCTCCGCCTCACCGGTCTCGACCAGGGCGCTGATCCGGGAGAGCTGTTCCGCGGAGTTGATCGCGCCGATGTCGGTGTTCTTGTCCAGCGGGTCGCCGAGCCGGAGCGTCGACAGCCGGCGCTTGAGCGAGTGCAGCACCTCGTCGTGCACGGACTCCTGTACGAGGAGCCGCGAGCCCGCGCAGCAGACCTGGCCCTGGTTGAAGAAGATGCCGGTCACGATGCCCTCGACGGCCTGGTCGACCGGGGCGTCGTCGAAGACGATGTTGGCGCCTTTGCCGCCCAGTTCGAGTGTGGCCTTCTTGTCCGTCCCGGCGATCTGCCGGGCGATCGCCTTGCCGACGGCGGTCGACCCCGTGAAGGCGACCTTGTTCACGTCGGGGTGCGAGACGAGTGCCTCGCCCGCGTCGCCGTACCCCGTCAGGATGTTGACGACACCCTTGGGCAGGCCGGCCTGGCGGCAGATGTCTGCGAAGAAGAGAGCGGACAGCGGTGTGGTCTCCGCCGGCTTCAGCACCACCGTGTTGCCGGTGGCGAGCGCCGGGGCGATCTTCCAGGCCAGCATCAGCAGCGGGAAGTTCCACGGGATGATCTGGCCGGCCACCCCGAGCGGGCGGGGGTTCGCGCCGTGACCGGCGTGGTCGAGCTTGTCGGCCCAGCCCGCGTAGTAGAAGAAGTGCGCGGCGACGAGCGGGAGGTCCGCGTCGCGGGTCTCCCGGATCGGCTTGCCGTTGTCCAGCGTCTCAAGGACGGCCAGCTCGCGCGAGCGCTCCTGGATGATCCGGGCGATCCGGAACAGGTACTTGGCGCGCTCGGAGCCGGGCAGCGCCGACCACTTCTCGAAGGCCCTGCGGGCCGCCTTCACGGCCCGGTCAACGTCCTCGGTACCCGCTCGCGCGACCTCGGAGAGCACCTCCTCGGTGGAGGGGCTGACCGTCTTGAAGACCTTGCCGTCGGCCGCCTCGGCGAACTCGCCGTCGATGAACAGGCCGTACGAGGGCGCGATGTCGACGAGGGAGCGGGACTCCGGAGCCGGTGCGTAATCGAATGCAGATGCCATGGGGATCAGTCCACCGTCACGTAATCGGGGCCGGAGTAACGGCCGGTGCTGAGCTTCTGGCGCTGCATCAGCAGATCGTTCAGCAGGCTGGAGGCGCCGAAGCGGAACCAGTGGTTGTCCAGCCAGTCCTCGCCTGCGGTCTCGTTCACCAGGACGAGGAACTTGACCGCGTCCTTGGAGGTGCGGATGCCGCCCGCGGGCTTCACCCCGATCTGCACGCCCGTCTGCTCCCGGAAGTCGCGCACGGCCTCCAGCATCAGCAGGGTGTTCGCCGGGGTGGCGTTGGTGCCGACCTTGCCGGTCGACGTCTTGATGAAGTCCGCTCCCGCCAGCATCCCGAGCCAGGAGGCCCGCCGGATGTTGTCGTACGTGGACAGCTCGCCGGTCTCGAAGATCACCTTCAGCCGTGCGGAGCCGCACTCGGCCTTCACGGCGACGATCTCCTCGTAGACCTTGAGGTAGCGGCCCGAGAGGAAGGCGCCCCGGTCGATCACCATGTCGATCTCGTCGGCCCCGGCCGCCACGGCGTCGCGGACGTCCGCGAGCTTGACGTCCAGCACCGCGCGTCCGGCGGGGAAGGCCGTCGCGACGGACGCGACCTTCACCCCGGACCCGGCCAGCGCGGCGACGGCGGTCGCCGCCATGTCGGGGTAGACGCAGACGGCCGCGGTGCGCGGGGCCGTGCGGTCGGTGGGGTCGGGATTGACGGCCTTGGCGGCGAGAGCCCGGACCTTGCCCGGGGTGTCCGCGCCTTCCAGCGTCGTCAGATCGATCATCGAGATGGCGAGATCGATGGCATACGCCTTGGAGGTCGTCTTGATCGATCGGGTACCGAGGGAGGCGGCGCGCGCTTCGAGGCCGACGGTGTCGACGCCGGGCAGCCCGTGCAGGAAGCGGCGCAGCGCACTGTCGGACGCCGTCGCGTCGGCGAAGGGGGTGCCTCCCTGCCCGAACGGAGCTGAGGGCTCGGGGGAGGGTGCAGTGGTGGGCATGGTCACCACATGAGCATATCTACGCGCGTAGCGACCTGTACAGGGGCACCCCGGATTCGGGCCTTCCACGGACCGGGCGAGGCCGCGCCCCGCCCGCCGTGCCGCTTCAGGCAGAATCGGTTCCATGACGAGCCCCACACCCCCCGCCGAGCCCCCCTACGCCGACCGGACCTTCCGGTCGGGCGCCGGGCTGGTCAGCGGCGCGCTGCTGATCCTGCTGGTCGGCTGGATCGGCGGCGACGCGGTGGTCCGGGGCGCGGGATGGGTGCCGTGGCTGGCACTGGCCGCGCTGCTGGCGGTGATCCCGCTGATCGTGGCGTTCACACTGCGGCCGGCCGTGTTCGCCGACGAGGAGCGCGTCCGGATCCGCAACCCCTTCCGCACCATCGTGCTGCCCTGGGCCGAGGTCTCCACCGTGCGCGCCGCGTACTCGAGCGAGATCTTCACCCACAGCGGCGCCAAGTACCAGCTGTGGGCGGTGCCCGTGTCGCTGCGCGAACGCAAGCGTGCCGCCAGGAAGGCCACCCAGCAGGCGCACGACGACCCGTACGGCCGGACCTCCGTGCACGCCGACGTCCGCGACTCCCAGGCCCGAGCGGCTGCCGCCGACCAGACGGTGGGCGAGCTGAGGGAGCTCGCCGAGCGCGCGGCCGGCCGCAAGGAGCAGGGCACGGCCACCGCGTCGGTGCGCTGGGCCTACGAGGTGATCGCCCCGGCCGTCGTGGGCGCGGTCCTGCTCGTGGTGCTGCTCGCGATCAGCTGACGCCCGCCGGTCGCACGCCTCGCACCGGGGTGCCCCGGTGCCAGGCCTCTTCCGGGCCGCGCCACTCGTCGCCACTCACCGGCACAGCGGAAACGGCCCGCAACAGGCGGAAGTTCGGCCGTGCGTGGCGCCCCGTGCGGTGGGCCGCCGCAGCGCCCCACCGCACGGACGGCGGTCAGATCCCCGCTGCCGCCGCCAGGTCCCTCTTGATCGCGGACAGCAGTTCCGCGCCCTTCGCGGCCGCTCCGGGCAGCTCCTGCGGCGAACCCACCGGGACCACGACCTCCAGGTAGCACTTGAGCTTCGGCTCGGTGCCGCTCGGGCGGACGATGACCCTGGCGCCCGTCAGGTGGTAGCGCAGGCCGTCGGTGGGCGGCAGGGCCGCCGTGCCCCGGGAGAGGTCCTCGGCCGAGGTGACGGGGAGGCCCGCCAGGGAGACCGGGGGGGTCTCGCGCAGACGCCGCATGGCGTCCGCGATGACCGTCAGGTCCTCGACCCGGACCGAGAGCTGGTCCGTGGCGTGCAGGCCGTGTTCGAGCGCGAGGTCGTCGAGCAGGTCGAGGAGGGTGCGGCCCTTCTCCTTCAGCACGGAGGCGAGTTCGGCGATCAGCAGCGCGGCCGTGATGCCGTCCTTGTCACGGACCCCGTCCGGGTCCACGCAGTAGCCGAGCGCCTCCTCGTAGCCGTACCGCAGCCCGTCGACGCGGGCGATCCACTTGAAGCCCGTCAACGTCTCCTCGTGACCGAGGCCGGCCTTCCCGGCGATACGGCCCAGGAGCGACGAGGACACGATCGACTCGGCGAACACGCCCGTGACACCCCGGTCCACCAGGTGCGCGGCCAGCAGCGCGCCCACCTCGTCGCCGCGCAGCATCCGCCAGCCGCCGTCCGCAGACGCGTCCGGCACGGCGACGGCGCAGCGGTCGGCGTCCGGGTCGTTGGCGATGACGATGTCCGGACGGGCGCGGCGCGCCGTCGCGAACGCGAGGTCCATGGCGCCGGGCTCTTCCGGGTTGGGGAAGGCGACGGTGGGGAACGCCGGGTCGGGCTCCGCCTGCTCGGCCACCAGCACGGGGCCGGGGAAGCCGGCCCGGGCGAAGGCGGCCGTCAGCACGGAGGTGCCGACGCCGTGCATCGCGGTGTAGACGGTCCGGGCGGTGCGCGGCGAACCGGGGCTGAGGACGGCGTCCGTGCGTTCGAGGTAGGCGGCCAGGACCTCGTCGCCGAGGACCTCCCAGCCGGACTCCGGGCGCGGTACGCCGTCGAGAGGTCCCACCGCGGCGATCGCGGCGGCGATCTCCACGTCGGCGGGCGGCACGATCTGCGAGCCGTCGCCGAGATAGACCTTGTAGCCGTTGTCACGCGGCGGATTGTGGCTGGCCGTGACCTCCACACCGGCGACGGCCCCCAGGTGCCGTATGGCGTACGCGAGGACGGGCGTGGGCAGCGGACGCGGCAGCACGGCCGCGCGCAGCCCCGCGCCGGTCATCACGGCCGCCGTGTCGCGGGCGAAGTCGGCGGACCTGTAGCGGGCGTCGTAGCCGATGACGACGAGGCCGCCGGACTGCCCCTGCGCCTTCAGGTACGCCGCCAGCCCCGCGGCCGCGCGGATGACGACGGAGCGGTTCATCCGCATCGGCCCGGCGCCGATCTCGCCGCGCAGGCCGGCCGTGCCGAACTGGAGCGTGCCCGCGAAGCGGTCCCCCAGTGCGGCGAGGTCCCCGGCGTCGATCAGCCCGGCGAGCTCCTCGCGGGTCTCGGGGTCCGGGTCCTCGGCGAGCCAGGTCCTGGCCTGTGCGATGAGGTCCTGCTGCACGGTGCGTGCCTTTCTGCGGGTGCGGGTGTGTGGGGCCGGGGGAGGAAGGCTGCTGCGCGGGTCTGCCGGGGGCTCTGCCCCCGGGCCCCCGCGCCTCAAACGCCGGCGGGGCTGATTCTGGTCGCCCGGTGCCACGGAGGAGGCGGGGAGCGGTGTCGTCCTGCCGGTGCCTCGGAGGAGGCCGGAGTGGTGTCGTCCTGCCGGTGCCTCAGGGGAGGCGGGAGCTGGTGCCGCTCAGATGCGGTCCAGCACCCGGGCCAGCAGGGCGCCCATCCGGGTGGCCGAGTCCCGCCCGGCCTGGAGGACCTCTTCGTGGTTGAGCGGTTCGCCGCTCAGGCCCGCGGCGAGGTTCGTGACCAGCGAGATGCCCAGCACCTCGGCACCGGCCTCACGCGCCGCGATCGCCTCCAGGACGGTGGACATGCCGACCAGGTCCCCGCCCATGACGCGGACCATGCCGATCTCGGCCGGGGTCTCGTAGTGCGGGCCGGGGAACTGCACGTAGACGCCCTCTTCGAGCGTCCCGTCGATCTCCTTGCACAGCGCGCGCAGCCGCGGCGAGTACAGGTCGGTCAGGTCGATGAAGTTCGCGCCCACGATCGGCGAGGCCGCCGTGAGGTTGATGTGGTCGCTGATCAGAACCGGCTGGCCGGGGCGCATGCCCTCGCGGAGCCCCCCGCAGCCGTTCGTCAGGATGACGGTCCCGCAGCCCGCGGCGGCGGCGGTACGGACGCCGTGGGCGACGGCTGCGACGCCACGGCCCTCGTAGAAGTGCGTGCGGCCCAGGAAGACCAGGACACGCTTCCCGCCGATGAGGTAAGAGCGGATCGTGCCGCCGTGGCCCTCCACGGCCGGAGCCGGGAATCCGGGCAGCGCGGTGACAGGGAACTCGGCCTCCGGGACGCCGAGCGCATCGCCGGCGGGGGCCCACCCGGAGCCCATCACGAGAGCGACGTCGTGGGTCTCGGCGCCGGTCAGCTCGCGCAGGCGGGCGGCGGCGTCGGCTGCGGCGGCGTGGGGGTCGCCCTGGATCTGGTCCGGAATAACAGATGCGTTCACGCGGATGAGGGTAACCGCTGATTCCCTACGCGCGTAGATGTGCCCGTGGAGACTCTGGCCGGTCGTGTTCGTATCTTCGTACAGAAGGGTGCGGAACGCGCGGCTCAGCAGGGGCGCTTGCGGAGGTTCATCACATAGTCGTGCGGCGCGCCCGCGGACTCGGCGGCGTCCGCCACCTCGCCCAGGTAGCGGGCCGACGGCAGCCCGCCCTCGTAACCGTTGAGTACGTACATCCAGGCCGGCTCCTCGCCGTCCAGCGTGTGCACGCGCACCCGCATGCGCCGGTAGATGTCGAGGCCGACACCCTCCCAGCGGTCCATGGAGTCCTCGTCCATCGGAGCCAGGTCGTACAGCGCGACGAACACCTGGGAACGGGGTGCCTCCACCACCGTGGCCAGCGCGCCCTCCCAGCCCATCTTCTCCCCGCCGAAAGTCAGCCGCCAGCCGTTGAGCCAGCCCGTGCCGCGCAGCGGGGAGTGCGGTGCGCGGCGCGTCATCAGCCGCGCGTCGAGGTTGCCGGCGTATGCGGCGTAGAGCGACATGGGGTCGAGGGTACGGGAGGCGGTGCGGGGCGTGACGGTTCCGGAGGGGAAGGCGCCCGGTCGCGGGCGGTCCGCGGGGGGCCGGAGGCCGTGCCCCGGCCTGGCCCGTTCCCGTATGGAGGGCCCCGGAGCGAAGGCGCTTGGCGCGTGCGGGACAATGAATTACGTACTGCATACGCCGGGGCGATCCCCCGGACCCCCGGCCGGGGCGGCAGACGGCCGCGGGATGACACCACGCGAGGCGGACTTTTCGTGACCCGGATCGTGATCATCGGCGGCGGCCCCGGCGGCTACGAGGCGGCACTGGTCGGTGCCCAGCTCGGTGCGGAGGTTACCGTCGTCGACTGCGACGGCCTCGGCGGCGCGTCGGTCCTCACCGACTGCGTGCCCTCCAAGACACTGATCGCGACGGCCGAGGTGATGACCACCTTCGACTCCTCCTACGAGGAACTCGGCATCATCGTCGCCGACGACACCCCGCACGTGGAGCAGGCCGCCCGGGTGGTCGGTGTCGACCTCGGCAAGGTCAACCGACGGGTCAAGCGCCTCGCCCTCGCCCAGTCCCACGACATCACCGCCTCCGTCACGCGCGCGGGCGCCAGGGTCATGCGGGGCCGCGGCCGGCTGGAGGGCCTCCAGGCCGCCGACGGGTCCCGCCAGGTCGTGGTGACCGCGGCCGACGGCACCGAGGAGCGGCTCACCGCCGACGCGGTGCTGATCGCGACCGGCGGCCACCCCCGGGAGATCCCGGACGCCAAGCCCGACGGCGAGCGCATCCTGAACTGGACCCAGGTCTACGACCTGGACGAGCTCCCCGAGGAGCTCATCGTGGTCGGCTCCGGCGTCACCGGCGCCGAGTTCGCCGGCGCCTACCAGGCACTCGGCTCGCGCGTGACGCTCGTCTCCTCCCGCGACCGGGTGCTTCCCGGTGAGGACCCGGACGCCGCCGCCGTCCTGGAGGACGTCTTCCGGCGCCGCGGGATGAACGTCATGGCCCGCTCCCGCGCCCAGTCCGCGAAGCGCGTCGGCGACCGGGTCGAGGTCACACTGGCCGACGGCCGTGTCATCTCCGGCACGCACTGCCTGATGGCGGTCGGCGCGATCCCCAACACCGCGGGCATGGGCCTGGAGGAGTCCGGGGTGCAGCTCAAGGAGTCCGGGCACATCCGGACCGACCGGGTCTCCCGCACCAGCGCCCCCGGCGTGTACGCGGCCGGTGACGTCACGGGGATCTTCGCCCTGGCCTCGGTCGCGGCGATGCAGGGCCGGATCGCGATGTACCACTTCCTCGGCGACGCGGTGGCGCCGCTGAACCTGAAGACGGTGTCCGCCAACGTCTTCACCGACCCCGAGATCGCCACCGTCGGTTACAGCCAGGCCGATGTCGACTCCGGCAAGATCGACGCCCGTGTCGTGAAGCTGCCGCTGCTGCGCAACCCGCGCGCCAAGATGCAGGGCATCCGGGACGGCTTCGTCAAGATCTTCTGCCGGCCCGGTACCGGCATCGTGGTCGGCGGCTGTGTCGTCGCGCCGAGGGCCAGCGAGCTGATCCACCCGATCTCGCTCGCGGTCGACAACAACCTGACGGTCGAGCAGATCGCCAACGCGTTCACCGTGTACCCGTCCCTGTCCGGCTCGATCGCCGAGGTTGCCCGGCAGCTGCACACGCGCAAGAGCACCGGCGAGGCGTAGCACCGACTGCTGCTCGCACCACAGGCGGGGCCCCTATACCACCGAGGGGCCCCGCCTGTGTACAACTTCTCTTATTCGGCGCAAACTGCTGAAAAGCAACCTACGGCCAGGTTACTGTCAGTTTCGTGTTCGCTGCAGAACGTCGTCAATTGATCCTCGAAATGGTGCGCGCCAACGGGGCGGTATCGCTCCGTGAGCTCGCCCGCGTCGTCCAGACCTCCGAAGTGACCGTACGGCGGGACGTGCGGGCACTGGAGGCAGAAGGACTCCTCGACCGCCGGCACGGCGGTGCGGTCTTGCCGGGCGGTTTTACGCGGGAGTCCGGTTTTCCGCAGAAATCCCATCTCTCCACCGCGGAGAAGACGGCCATCGCCGACCTGGCGGCCGGCCTGGTCGGTGAGGGCGAGGCCATCGTGGTCGGCGCCGGAACGACCACGCAGGAGCTGGCCCGCCGGCTCGCGCGGGTGCCCGGTCTGACGGTCGTGACCAACTCGCTGCTGGTCGCCCAGGCGTTGGCCCATGCCAACCGGGTGGAAGTGGTGATGACGGGCGGCACCCTGCGCGGGAGCAACTACGCGCTCGTCGGCAGCGGTGCCGAGCAGTCCCTCCAGGGGCTGAGGGTGAGCCGTGCCTTCCTCTCCGGGAGCGGGCTGACCGCGGAGCGGGGCCTTTCCACGTCCAACATGCTCTCGGCGAGCGTGGACCGGGCACTCGTGCAGGCCGCGGCCGAGGTGGTGGTCCTGGCGGACCACACGAAGCTCGGTTCCGACACCATGTTCCAGACGGTGCCCACGGAGCTGATCACCCGTCTGGTGACGGACGAGCCACCGGTCCACGACGAGCGTGCCGCCACGGAGCTGCAGGCTCTGGCGGACCAGGGCGTGGAGATCACAGTGGCGGGGCCCGACGCGGATCCCCAGGCCGGCGACGGCATGCCGCCGGGGCGGCAGGCGCGCCCGGACATGCCGCTGCCGGGCCAGCGGCGTACGCAGGGCGGTCACGGAGGCCCGGGAGGTCTCGGTCCGCAGCTGCGGAGCGCTGCCGCCATGGCGGAAGGGCCGGTGGGGCGGGTCGCGGACCTACGACGCCGGTAGGCCGGGAACGGGGCGCCGGAAGGCGCCCGCTCAGCCGCCGGCAGGGGGCGAGGACAGGGGGGCTGCCGGTTCGGCCTTCAGGCCGCGGAGCGTCAGTCGCAGCAGACGGTCGGCCAGGGCGGGGTCGGCCGGGGTCTGTTCGGCGGCCAGTGCGATCGCGTTCGTCAGTTGCAGCAGGTCGTCGATCGACACGTCCGCACGCACCGAGCCGCTCGACTGAGCTCGCGTCAGAAGCCGCGCGCCCGCCTGACGCAGCGGTACGTGGCATGACGTCAGAGCCGAAGTCTCGTCCCCCGAAGCCGACATGAGTGCCTGGGCCAGGCCTCGGTACTCGCCCGCATGGGTGACGATCGCGCCCAGCCACTCCACCAGCGCGGTGCACGGCTTGTCCGCCTCCGCCAGTTCGCGGGAGCGGGCGAGCAGGGCGGTCAGGGCCTCCTGGAACACCGCGTTCATCAGGGCCTGACGGTTCGGGAAGTGCCGGTACAGCGTGCCGATGCCGACGCCCGCCCGCCGGGCGATGTCCTCCAAGGAGGTGTCCGTGCCCTGGGCGGCGAAGGACGTACGGGCCTCGCTCAGCAGCCGGTCGTAGTTGCGGCGCGCGTCGGCGCGCATCGGCCGGGCCGCTGTCGGTGCCGTGCTCATCGCCATCGCCGTCTCCTCCTGGTGTCCGCTCCGCGTCCCAAGGATGCCACTGGGGGCCCGGCGGCTGCCGGGCCCCCAGTGGGGAGAGCGAAATGCTCAGTCCTTGATCTCGCAGATCGTGGCGCCGGACGACACCGATGTGCCGACCTCCGCCGCCAGACCCTTCACCGTGCCGGAGCGGTGGGCGTTCAGGGGCTGTTCCATCTTCATGGCCTCGAGGACGACGATGAGGTCGCCTTCCTTGACCTCCTGGCCCTCCTCGACGGCGATCTTGACGATGGTGCCCTGCATCGGGGACGCGAGGGTGTCGCCGGAGGCCGCCGAGCCGGTCTTCTTCGCCGCACGGCGCTTGGGCTTCGCTCCGGCCGCCAGCCCCGTACGCGCCAGGCTCATGCCGAGCGAGGAGGGCAGGGAGACCTCGAGACGTTTGCCGCCGACCTCGACTACGACGGTCTCGCGCCCGGACTCCTCGTCGGTGTCCTGGTCCGTGGGGACCGCGTAGGGCTTGATGTCGTTGACGAACTCGGTCTCGATCCACCGGGTGTGGATCCGGAACGGGTCTGAGGTGAACGCCGGGTCGGCCACGGCCGCGCGGTGGAAGGGGATGGCGGTGGCCATGCCCTCCACGGTGAACTCCTCCAGCGCACGGGCGGCGCGCTGGAGTGCCTGCTCACGCGTCGCACCGGTCACGATCAGTTTGGCGAGGAGCGAGTCCCACGCCGGTCCGATGACGCTGCCGGACTCCACGCCCGCGTCCAGGCGGACGCCCGGGCCGGTCGGCGGGGCGAACAGGGTCACGGTGCCGGGGGCGGGCAGGAAGCCCCGGCCCGGGTCCTCGCCGTTGATGCGGAACTCGAAGGAGTGGCCGCGTACCGCCGGGTCGCCGTAGCCGAGTTCCTCGCCGTCGGCGATGCGGAACATCTCGCGTACGAGGTCGAGGCCGGTGACCTCCTCGGTGACCGGGTGCTCGACCTGGAGGCGGGTGTTGACCTCCAGGAAGGAGATCGTGCCGTCCGCACCGACGAGGAACTCGACGGTGCCCGCGCCGACGTAGCCGGCTTCCTTCAGGATCGCCTTCGACGCCGCGTACAGCTCGGCGTTCTGAGCCTCGGAGAGGAACGGCGCGGGGGCCTCCTCGACCAGCTTCTGGTGGCGGCGCTGGAGCGAGCAGTCACGGGTGGACACGACGACGACGTTGCCGTGGGTGTCGGCCAGGCACTGGGTCTCCACGTGCCGCGGCTTGTCGAGGTAGCGCTCCACGAAGCACTCGCCGCGACCGAAGGCCGCGACGGCCTCACGGACCGCGGAGTCGTACAGCTCGGGGATCTCCTCCAGTGTGCGGGCCACCTTCAGGCCGCGCCCGCCGCCACCGAAGGCCGCCTTGATCGCGATCGGCAGACCGTTCTTCTCGGCGAACTCCACGACCTCGGCCGAGCCGGACACCGGGTCCGGTGTACCGGCCACCAGCGGGGCGCCGGCGCGCTGCGCGATGTGCCGGGCGGCGACCTTGTCGCCGAGGTCCCGGATCGCCTGCGGCGGGGGACCGATCCACGTCAGGTCCGCGTCCAGCACGGCCTGCGCGAACTCCGCGTTCTCCGAGAGGAAGCCGTAGCCGGGGTGGATCGCGTCCGCCCCCGAGTCCTTGGCCGCCTGGAGCACCTTGGCCATGTCCAGGTAGCTGGCGGCCGGGGTGTCACCGCCCAGAGCGAACGCCTCGTCTGCCGCGCGCACATGCAGGGCATCCCGGTCCGGATCGGCGTAGACGGCTACGCTCGCGATTCCGGCATCCCGGCAAGCCCGAGCAACACGGACAGCGATTTCGCCACGGTTGGCGATGAGCACCTTGCGCACGATGACTCCCTCCTTGAGAACAAGCTGAGTTTAGGGACTACCGACACGGCCGTACGACCCGTCCCCAATAGTGAACTTGCCCACACGGAGTGTGATCCGAGGCTTGCTCGAGTCGCGAAATCCCTTGTGGCACCACGGTACGCCGGGATCCTTAACCGCACAGTAGCCACGAAGTGTGGCCCAAGTCTCTGTCCGGACGGTCAACGCCGCGCGGCGTTTCTTTGTGGACTCCCTACGAACGGACGAGGGAATCTTTGCCGTCGCCACGAGACGGCGGCGCGGGCGGCGGCGCGGGCGGCGGCGCGGGCGGCGGCGCGGGGCACCGGCAACGGTGCGAGGCGTGCGCGACCTCTTGTCCGGAGCATTGCCCTCCCCCAAGCTCTTGAAGAGCAGGGGGGACCCCCGCGTAGGGTCCGCGCTACCGCACGTACTGCAGGTAACAGGAGGTGGCGCCGTGGTGCGCAGACCAGTGGCCTTCGCGACCGCGATCGTTCTGTTCGTGGAAGCCGTGGGCATCGTGCTCGTCAACGGCGTCCTCGCGACGGTCGCAGGCAACCAGAGGATGTCCCTGGCCGGGATGGATCCCGACCACATGGTCACCGGCACGTGGGTCATGGGCGGTGTTTCCGGGGCGCTGCTGTTGCTCTGCGGCCTGATACCGCTGCTGGCCGGGATACGCGACCGGGCGCCGGGGCGTCCCGCCAGGATCGCCCTGATCGCGTGCGCGGTCGTCCACGGCGTGCTGGGCGCACTGGCGGTCGGGCTGATCGGCTGGGCGGCCTTCGCGTTCCTGATGGCCGTCCTGGCCCTGATCGTGCTGACCCTGGTGGTGTTCGAGCGGCGTGAGCCGGAAGCGGGAAGGCCCGGCGCCGGGCAGGCTCCGGCGCCGGTGTGAGACCGGGACGGCTCAGACCCACAAGTCGGTGACGGAGATGTCCAGTTCGCCGAGCAGGCTGCGCAGCAGCGGCAGCGAGAGTCCGATGACGTTGCCGTGGCTGCCCTCGATCGCCTCGACGAACGGCGCCGAGCGGCCGTCCAGGGTGAACGCCCCGGCGACGTGGAGGGGCTCACCCGTGGCGACGTAGGCCGCCACCTCGGCGTCCGTCGGCTCGCCGAACCTGACGACGGTGGACGCGGTCGCCGACGCCGTACGGCCGGTGGTCGTGTCGATGACGCTGTGCCCCGTACGGAGGACGCCCGACCGGCCGCGCATGGACTTCCAGCGGGCGGTGGCCTCCTCGCCGTCGGCCGGCTTGCCGAACGCCTCGCCGTCCAGCTCCAGCACCGAGTCGCAGCCGATGACGAGCGCCCCCGCGGCCTCGGGGCGGGCCGCCACCGCCGCCGCCTTCGCCTCGGCCAGGACGAGCGCCAGCTCACCCGGGGTCGGAGCGCCGATCGCGTCCTCGTCCACACCGCTGACGATCACCTCGGGGGCGAAACCCGCCTGACGGAGGAGACCGAGACGGGCGGGGGAGGCGGAGGCGAGCACGAGGCGGCGCTGATCAGTCATGCCCGCCATCGTAGGCGGGGCCGGAGCCTCAGCGGATGCCCAGGACGAACATCGCCACCACCATGGCCAGTGCCAGCAGCAGCCCCGCGCGACGCATCATGTCCTGGGCGTCGCGCAGTTCCTTGGGGGGCTTGTTCTCGGGGTCGGACCACAGCATGGTTCCGATGGTGCTCCGGACACGGCTGCGGCGCCTGAGTACGCGTACTCAAGCGCCGCTCGGCCCGCCCTCAGGAGGGCCAGTACGTCCGTGCCCACGAGCGGGGCCCCGGCCGGAGTGCGCCCCGGCGGGCGATCCGTCCCGGGTCCGACCACTGCTCGGGCGGCAGCGGAGCGCCGGACGGCACCGTGGCCACCGCCGCCGCGCGCGCCCGGACCACGGCGAGGGCCGCGGCGAGCTCCTCCGGGGTCGGATTGCCCCGTACGACCTTGATCATGGTGGCTCCCTGTGGTTAGAGGGGGATGTTGCCGTGCTTCTTCGGCGGCAGCGACTCGCGCTTCGTACGGAGCTGGCGCAGGCCCTTCACGAGGTGGACCCGGGTGTCCGACGGCATGATCACCGCGTCGACGTAACCGCGCTCGGCGGCGACGTACGGGTTGAGGAGCGCGTCCTCGTAGCCGGCGATCAGCTCGGCGCGGGTGGCGTCCGGGTCGTCGGCGGCGGCGATGGTGCGCCGATGCAGGATGTTCACCGCGCCCTGCGCGCCCATCACCGCGATCTGCGCCGTGGGCCAGGCCAGATTCAGGTCGGCGCCCAGGTGCTTGGACCCCATGACGTCGTACGCGCCGCCGAACGCCTTGCGCGTGATCACGGTGATCAGCGGGACGGTCGCCTCCGCGTACGCGTAGATCAGCTTGGCGCCGCGGCGGATGATGCCGCCGTACTCCTGGTCGACACCCGGCAGGAAGCCGGGCACGTCGACGAAGGTGATGACCGGGACGTTGAACGCGTCGCACGTGCGGACGAAGCGCGCGGCCTTCTCGCTCGCGTCGATGTCCAGGCAGCCGGCGAACTGCATCGGCTGGTTGGCGACGATTCCGACCGGGTATCCCTCGACGCGCCCGAAGCCGGTGATGATGTTCGGCGCGAACAGGGCCTGCGTCTCCAGGAACTCACCGTCGTCGAGCACGTGCTCGATGGCGGTGTGCATGTCGTACGGCTGGTTCGCCGAGTCCGGGATGAGCGTGTCGAGCTCGCGGTCCTCGTCCGTGGTCCCCAGGTCCGCCTCCTCCGGGAAGGCCGGGGCCTCGGAGAGGTTGTTCGACGGGAGGTACGACAGCAGGGACTTGACGTACTCGATGGCGTCCTTCTCGTCGCCCGCCATGTGATGGGCCACACCCGACGTGGTGTTGTGCGTGCGGGCGCCGCCCAGCTCCTCGAAGCCGACGTCCTCACCGGTGACCGTCTTGATGACGTCCGGTCCTGTGATGAACATGTGCGAGGTCTGGTCGACCATGACCGTGAAGTCGGTGATCGCGGGGGAGTAGACCGCGCCGCCCGCGCACGGTCCGACGATCAGTGAGATCTGCGGCACCACACCCGAGGCGTGCACGTTGCGGCGGAAGATCTCGGCGAACAGCCCGAGGGCGGCCACACCCTCCTGGATGCGCGCGCCACCGCCGTCGTTGATGCCGATGACCGGGCACCCGGTCTTCATCGCGAAGTCCATGACCTTGACGATCTTCTCGCCGTAGACCTCGCCGAGCGAACCGCCGAAGATGGTGAAGTCCTGCGAGTACACGCAGACCGGGCGGCCGTCGACCGTGCCGTAGCCGGTGACGACCCCGTCCCCGTACGGGCGGTTCTTCTCGATGCCGAAATTGGTGGACCGGTGCCGTGCGAACTCGTCGAGCTCCACGAAAGAACCTTCGTCGAGCAGTAGCCCGACCCGCTCCCGGGCGGTCAACTTGCCCTTCGCGTGCTGCTTTTCGACGGCACGGGCGGAACCTGCGTGTGTGGCCTCTTCGATACGGCGCTGCAGGTCCGCGATCTTGCCCGCGGTGGTGTGGATGTCGCTCTGCGGCTCGGACATCGGGTGGCGGCTCCCTGCCTGGTCACGGGGACGGCTGGTACATCCGGTGAAGGTGCTTGACCGGTACGCGCTCGACGGCGACCTGCTCGTCGGCGGTAGTTGCTACTGACCCGTAGCGTATCGGCGCGGATACGGTTCGGCAGTGCGTCGTTGGCCACACCTAATGTGGGTTGCATGACACCTCCCGATGCGCCGCACAACCGCTGGTCGGACCTCGACAGGCCGCCTCTGAACGTCGCCGCGCTGCGCCGCGGGCTGCTGCGGCCCGGCGGTCTGTGGACCTCTCTCGACGTCGTCGACGCGACCGGCTCCACCAACTCCGACCTCGCGGAGCGGGCCGCCGGAGAGGGGCTGGCCGAAGGCGCGGTGCTCGTCGCCGAGGAGCAGACGGCGGGCCGCGGACGGCTGGACCGGAGCTGGACGGCTCCACCGCGCTCAGGTCTCTTCCTCTCCGTCTACCTGACCCCCGGCGGCATCCCCGCCGAACGCTGGGGATGGCTGCCGCTGCTGACCGGTGTCGCGGCCGCGACGGGCCTCGCGCAGGCGGCCGGCGTCGACATGGCACTGAAATGGCCCAACGACCTGCTGGTGACGATCGGCGGTTCGGAACGCAAGACCGGCGGCATCCTCGCCGAGCGTGCCGGGGACGGCGTCGTCATCGGCATCGGGCTCAACGTGTCGCTGCGGGCGGCGGAGCTGCCGGCCCCGCACGCCGGTTCGCTGGCGCTCGCGGGAGCCGTGTCCACCGACCGTGAGACCTTGCTCCGGGCAGTCCTGCGTTCACTCGAACAGTGGTACGGGCAATGGCGCGACGCGAACGGCGACGCCGCGGAGAGCGGGCTCCAGGCGGCCTACGCGGCGGGCTGCGCCACGCTCGACCGGACGGTGCGGGCCGAGCTGCCGGGCGACCGGTCCGTCATCGGCGAGGCCGTCGCGATCGACGGTGACGGACGGCTCGTACTGGCCACGGGGCACGGGCTCCAGGAGCCTGTGTCGGCCGGCGACATCGTCCACCTGCGCGGGGAGGAGGGGGGACTCACCTGATCCGGCCCTCCCGCACATACGGGTGATGTCACGTATGACGGACCCGGAACGGCGCGACCAGGGACGTGAGCCAGGGCACACCTGCCGTATCGTTGAGGCGATCCAGCGACAGATCGGCAGGGCAGTGCGCAGGGAACGGGCAGGAGGCGGCCGGTGACCGTCGACGACACGAACTCCGACGACGGCGCGGAGCCCTCGTCGGGACCGTCCGTCCACTCGACACCGCATCACGAGGTCGACCACACGGCCGAACCGACGGACGACCCTCTCGCCATCCGGCTGGAGTCCCTGATCCTGGGGGCCGACCGTCGCTACACACCGTTCCAGGCGGCCAGGACCGCCGGGGTCTCCATGGACCTGGCGTCCCGGTTCTGGCGGGCCATGGGCTTCGCCGACATCGGACAGGCCAAGGCGCTCACCGAGGCCGATGTCCTGGCGCTGCGCCGCCTCGCCGGTCTCGTGGAGGCCGGGCTGCTCAGCGAGCCGATGGCGATCCAGGTGGCCCGGTCCACCGGCCAGACCACCGCCCGGCTCGCGGAGTGGCAGATCGACTCCTTCCTGGCAGGGCTGACCGAGCCCCCCGAGCCGGGAATGACCCGCACCGAGGTCACGTATCCGCTGATCGAGCTGCTCCTGCCCGAGCTTCAGGAATTCCTGGTGTACGTGTGGCGGCGCCAGCTGGCCGCCGCGACGGGCCGTGTCGTGCAGACCGGGGACGACGAGGAGATGGTCGACCGGCGGCTCGCGGTGGGCTTCGCCGACCTCGTCGGTTTCACCCGGCTGACCCGGAGGCTGGAGGAGGAGGAGCTCGGCGAACTGGTCGAGGCCTTCGAGACGACCTCCGCGGACCTGGTCGCCGCGCACGGCGGGCGGCTCATCAAGACCCTGGGCGACGAGGTGCTCTTCGCCGCGGACGACGCGGGCACCGCGGGCGAGATAGCGCTCCGGCTGGTCGAGGCGATGGCCCAGGACACGACGATGCCCGCGCTGCGGGTCGGTATCGCCTTCGGCACGGTCACGACGCGCATGGGCGACGTGTTCGGCACGACGGTGAACCTGGCCAGCCGGCTCACGTCCATAGCGCCGAAGGACGCGGTGCTGGTCGACGGCGCGTTCGCCGCGGAACTGATCAGGAACGGCGACGCCCCCGCCTCCGAGGCCGAGGAGGCCGCGGCGGCGGCCGAGCGGGCCCGGCTGGTGGAGATCCAGGGCCGCCCGGACGGGGAGCCGCCGCCGTCGACGTACCGCTTCGGGCTGCAGCCGATGTGGCAGCGGCCGGTGCGTGGCCTGGGCGTGGTGGAGCCGTGGCTGCTGGCCCGGCGGGGCAAGCCGTCGACCTGACCCAGGCCGCGGAGGCAGGCGGGAACGGAGACCCGGCCCCGCCCGGCGGCCCCTAGGATCCCCGGTAACGCTCGTTAACCGGAGGGGTGCAGTCATGGGTGTCACGTCCGAGCAGAGGTTCGGGGAATTCGTCGTCGTGCGGCGGCACGAGGGCCAGGACCACGTGGCCGAGCTGGTGCTCGACCGCCCCAAGGCGATGAACGCCGTGAGCACCGCGATGGCGGTCTCCATCGCCGAGGCCTGCGCCGCACTCGGCGCCGATCAGGGGGTGCGGGCGACCGTGCTCACCTCCAGTCATGAGCGGGCCTTCTGCGTGGGCGCGGACCTCAAGGAGCGGAACTCCTTCACCGACGCCGAGCTCGTGCGGCAGCGGCCCACGGCGAGGGCCGCGTACACCGGCGTGCTGGAACTGCCCATGCCGGTCGTCGCCGCCGTACACGGCTTCGCCCTCGGCGGCGGCTTCGAGCTCGCGCTGGCCTGCGATGTGATCGTGGCCGACCGTACGGCCGTGGTCGGCCTGCCCGAGGTGTCCGTCGGTGTCATCCCGGGCGGCGGCGGTACGCAGCTGCTGCCCCGCCGGGTCGGCGCGGCACGCGCGGCCGAGCTGGTCTTCACGGCCCGGCGGGTGGAGGCGGCCGAGGCGCGCGAGCTGGGCCTGGTCGACGAGCTGGTCGAGGCGGGCCGGGACCGGGAGGAGGCGCTGGCTCTCGGCGGCCGGATCGCGGCGAACTCGCCGGTGGGGCTCCGGGCCGCCAAACGGGCACTGCGGCTGGGGCATGGTCTTGACCTGCGGGCCGGGCTCGAGGTCGAGGACGCCGCCTGGCGGTCCGTGGCCTTCTCCGGAGACCGTGCCGAGGGGGTGGCCGCGTTCAACGAGAAGCGGAAGCCGAGCTGGCCCGGCCAGTGACCCGGGAGACGAATTGAAGATCATCAGCGCCGTCAACTGATCAAAACGCCATAAACATACCTAAGCTGGGGCGATGGGCGGTGATGATGCGCGGCTGCGCGCCGTGGTTGCGCTGGCACAGACGATGGCGGCGGCCTACACCCCGCGTGAGTCCTGGCGCGCCGCGGCCGTCGGGGCGTGCGAGGCGCTGGCGGGCAGCTTCGCCGCCCTCTCCGTGTGGGAGAGGGAGCAGGGCCGGCTGCGCGTGCTGGTGAACGCGGGGGAGAGGGCCGAAGGGGAGGAGGAGTTCCCCGAGGCCGAGGCGTACCCCGTGCACCAGTTCCCGGAGATCACGGAATTCCTCCATGAGCGCTGGGCGGGCGGCGGTGAGCCCGACGCCTGGGTGGAGACCGTCGACGGCGCACCGGCGGCCGGCGCGCCTGCCCGGGGTGCCCGCCCGTACTGCCACCAGCGGGTCGCGGCGCTGCGCCGGCGCGGGCGGGGCTGCTGCGTGGTGGCGCCGATCGTGCTGCACGGACGGGCCTGGGGGGAGCTGTACGTCGCCCGCCCGGCCGGGGCCCCGGTCTTCGGCCGGGACGACGCGGACTTCGCCACCGTGCTGGCCGCCGTCGTCGCGGCCGGGATCGCGCAGACCGAACGGCTCGAGGAGGTCCGCCTGCTGGCCTTCACGGACCCGCTCACCGGCCTCGCGAACCGCAGGGCGGTCGACCTCCGTCTCGACGAGGCACTGGACCTGCACCGCGCCGAGGGCGCCGTGGTCAGCCTGGTCGTCTGTGATCTGAACGGTCTCAAGGCGGTCAACGACACGCATGGCCACGCGGTCGGCGACCGCCTGCTGGAACGTTTCGGCTCCGTGCTCTCGCTCTGCGGGGCGATGCTTCCCGGTGCGCTGTCCGCACGGCTGGGCGGGGACGAGTTCTGTCTGCTGGCCGTCGGCCCCCCGGCGGACGACGTGGTCCGGGTGTCCGAGGAGCTCTGCGCCCGGGCCGTCGCCCTGGACCCCGGTGACGGGGTCGCTTGCGGGGTCGCGTCCACGGGCGACGACATCGGCCCGGTGCCCTCCGCGCGCAGGCTCTTCCGGCTGGCCGACGCCGCCCAGTACCGGGCGAAGGCCGCGCGCTCCAGGAAGCCGGTGGTCGCGGGGCGCGACGGTGACGTGATCCGGCTCGCCGACTCGCCGCCCAGGTCCCCGCACGACCGCCGCAGGCTGCGCGGCAATCCGCCCGGCGGGGATCGGTAAGGGGTCAACCGCGCGACCACTGGTGACATGGCGGCTTTCAGTCCGTACGCTTCTGAATATGGATATGCAAACAGTCGTGGTGGGGACGTCCGGCACCACCGCCGAGGACGTCGTCGCCGTGGCCCGCCAGGGCGCCCGGGTCGAGCTCTCCGCAGCAGCCGTGGAGGCGCTCACCGCCGCACGGGAGATCGTCGACGCCCTCGCCGCCAAGCCCGAGCCGGTCTACGGGGTCTCGACCGGCTTCGGCGCGCTGGCCAGCCGGCACATCGGCCCCGGGCTGCGAGCACAGCTCCAGCGCAACATCGTCCGCTCGCACGCGGCAGGCATGGGCCCGCACGTCGAGCGCGAGGTCGTCCGCGCGCTGATGTTCCTGCGGCTGAAGACGCTCGCCTCCGGCCACACAGGCGTACGCCCCGAGGTCGCGCAGACCATCGCCGACGTGCTCAACGCGGGCATCACCCCCGTCGTCCACGAATACGGCTCGCTCGGCTGCTCCGGCGACCTCGCCCCGCTCTCGCACTGCGCCCTGACCCTGATGGGCGAGGGCGAGGCGGAGGGGCCGGACGGCACCGTGCGGCCGGCCGGTGAACTGCTCGCCACGCACGGCATCACCCCCGTCGAACTGCGCGAGAAGGAGGGCCTCGCCCTCCTCAACGGCACCGACGGCATGCTGGGCATGCTCGTGATGGCCCTGGCGGACCTGAAGAACCTCTACACGAGCGCGGACATCACCGCCGCGCTCTCCCTGGAGGCGCTCCTCGGCACCGACAAGGTCCTCGCCCCGGAGCTGCACGCCATCCGTCCGCACCCCGGCCAGGGCGTCTCCGCCGGCAACATGCTGCGGGTGCTCGCCGGATCCGGGCTCACCGGCCACCACCAGGACGCCGCCCCCCGGGTCCAGGACGCCTACTCCGTGCGCTGCGCACCCCAGGTCAACGGCGCCGGACGCGACACCCTCGCGCACGGGCGGCTCGTCGCGGACCGAGAGCTGGCCTCCGCGGTCGACAACCCCGTCGTCCTGCCCGGGGAAGGGCGGGTGGAGTCCAACGGCAACTTCCACGGCGCCCCCGTCGCGTACGTCCTGGACTTCCTGGCGATCGTCGCCGCCGACCTCGGGTCCATCACCGAGCGCCGCACGGACCGCCTGCTGGACAAGAACCGTTCGCACGGGCTGCCGCCGTTCCTCGCCGACGACGCCGGGGTCGACTCGGGGCTGATGATCGCCCAGTACACGCAGGCCGCCCTGGTCAGCGAGCTGAAGCGGCTCGCCGTCCCGGCGTCCGTCGACTCGATCCCGTCCTCCGCGATGCAGGAGGACCACGTCTCCATGGGCTGGTCGGCCGCGCGGAAGCTCCGTACCGCCGTCACCGGCCTCGCGCGGATCGTGGCCGTCGAGCTGTACGCCGCCACGCGTGCCGTCGAGCTGCGCGTCGCGGAGGGGCTGAGCCCCGCGCCCGCCTCGCGGGCCGTCATCGAGGCGCTGCGGGCCGCCGGTGTCGAGGGGCCGGGCCCCGACCGCTTCCTCGCCCCGGACCTGGCCGCCGCCGACGCCTTCGTGCGGGAGGGGAAGCTGGTCGCGGCCGTGGAGGCGGTGACCGGACAGCTGGCCTGACCGCGGTCGTGAGGGCCGCCGCGGGACGCGGCGGCCCTCACGTACCTCAGAAGCCGGTGCTCAGCGTGCCGCCCCGGCGTACCGAGTACACGACGAACCCCGCACCGACGACGAGGGAGGCCGTGCCGCCGAGCAGGTACGGAGTCGTGTCGACGCCCGCCCCCGTGTCGGCCAGCCTGTCCTCGGAGGTGAACACCCCGGTGGCCGAAGCCTGCCGGATCTCGGCGGAGGAACCGGCGGACGAGCCGGTGGAACCGCTCTGCGTCTCTGCCTCACCGGTCGCGTTGGCGGACGGGACGAACCAGAGAGCACCGAGCAGGGTGCCTGCCGCTGTGGTGGTCAGCAGCGTGCGACGAGCCATGGACACAGAATCGATCCCCTTGCGACAACCATCAGTTAGCCCTGCGGGCCGATGCTAAGCAAAGCAGCGGGTCGGAGGAAAGCCGCGGTTCCCGGGAGCCTTACGCTCCGGCGTATGAGCACTTCGGAGACACCCTCATTTGTTCGGCTTCGCGTGGAGATGGTGCTGGAGATCAGCGACGCGGACGCCCTGACCGGTACGGCGCTGGAGAGCATCGCCGCCGATTTCACCGCCTCGGGAGCGTCCGCCGACGAGTCCGCCGAGGAACGTACGCATGCCGAGGAGACGGTCAGGGAAGACGCAGCGGAGGCCCTCGCCTCACTGATCGACCCGTTCGATCTGGTGAGCCAGGTTCCCGGGGTCGAGCTCGCCCAGGCCTCCTGGAGCAGCGAGACGACCGACTTCGACCCCGACGCCGAGGACTGGGCCGCGGGAGAGGACGGGGACGAGGCGTACTACGGGATCGAGGACAATGACACGGACGACGAAGAAGGCGGCGGGAATACGGAACGCTGACGCCCGAGGGCCCCTCCTCACAGACGGCGGGAACCGTCGCGGTCCAGGGCGCGTCGATGAGTGGTGTTCCCCACATCTTCGGTGGATGTGGAACGGAAGACCCGGTCGCGGTGTTCTTGGAACATTGACGGGGAACCGCCGTCGGGCGACCCTGTCCGGGGATCTTGGGGAATCGGCAACGATGGAGAAGCGTGTGATGACGGACAGTAAGCGGCGCAAGGGCCTCATGGCCGCGTCCGCACTGCTCGGCGGAGTGCTGGTGCTTTCGGCCTGCAGCGACGACGGCGGCAGCGGCACGGGTGCGAGCGCCGACAGCTCGAAGACGTCACAGGCGCAGGTGGACGAGGCGGCCGCCAAGGACGCGTCCGAGGCGCAGATAACGATCGCGCCGAAGAACGGTGCGACCAACGCGAGCATCAACAACGCCGCGCTGGTCACCGTCGCCAAGGGCAAGCTGACCGAGGTCACCATGACCACGGCGGAGGGCGACGCGGTTGAGGGCAAGCTCGCGGCGGACGGCTCCAGCTGGAAGCCCGGCGGCCAGCTCGAGCGCTCCACGACGTACAAGATCAGTGCCACGGCGACCGACTCGAAGGACCGCGCGGCCCACGCGAACAGCTCCTTCACCACGGTCTCGCCCGAGAACAGCTTCATCGGGAACTTCACCCCCGAGGACGGTTCCACCGTCGGCGTCGGCATGCCCGTCTCGATCAACTTCAACAAGGCGATCACCAACAAGAAGGCCGTCCAGGACGGCATCGAGGTGACGTCGAGCAGCGGCCAGGAAGTCGTCGGGCACTGGTTCAACAACCAGCGTCTGGACCTGCGCCCCGAGGACTACTGGCAGGGCGGCTCCACCGTCACGCTGAAGCTGGCCCTGGACGGCGTCGAGGGCGCCGACGGCGTCGTCGGCGTGCAGCAGAAGACGGTCACCTTCAAGGTCGGCCGCAACCAGGTCTCGACCGTGGACGCCAAGGCGCACACCATGACCGTCACCCGGGACGGCAAGACGGTCAAGACGATCCCGATCTCCGCGGGATCCTCCGACAACCCGACGTACAACGGCCAGATGGTGATCTCCGAGAAGTTCAAGGAGACCCGCATGGACGGTTCGACCGTCGGCTTCACGGACGACGACGGCAAGGGTGAGTACGACATCAAGGACGTGCCGCACGCCATGCGGCTGTCCACGTCGGGCACCTTCATCCACGGCAACTACTGGGGCGCCAAGTCGATCTTCGGCAGCGCGAACACGAGCCACGGATGTGTCGGCCTCTCCGACACCAAGGGCGCCGACGACTCCAGCACCCCTGGCGCCTGGTTCTACGACAACTCCCTGATCGGTGACGTGGTCATCGTCAAGAACTCCCCCGACAAGACCATCACCCCCGACAACGGTCTCAACGGCTGGAACATGAGCTGGTCGGAGTGGACGGCCGGCTCCGAAGCCTGACCCTCGTCGCACCCGTCCCCTCCGAAGGCGGCGGCACCCGGATCCTTCCGGGCGCCGCCGCCTTCGGCGTGTGCGTGCCGTGCCCGGGGACGGCGTACGCGTCCCGGCAGTGTTCTCATCCCGCTCTCATCGGAGACTTAACTCCTCATCACGCCCGGTCCATATCTTCGCGCCATGTTCTTCACCTACCTCCGGCGCGAGCTGCGCCGCCGCAGAAAGGCGGCGCTCGTCGTCGCCTCGGGGCTCGCCCTCGGCATTGCGCTCGTCATCATCGTCAGCTCGGTCTCCTCGGGCATGAGCAAGGCCCAGGACAAGGTCCTGGAATCGCTGTACGGCCTGGGCACGGACATGACGGTGACCAAGGCCGCGGCCGCCCAGGGCTCCGGCGGCACGGAGCGTCCCCGCTTCGAGTTCGACGCCAAGGACGACGAGGACGCGACCCAGAGCACCGACCGGGTCATGGTCCAGGGCTTCCAGACGCTGGACGCCGGCACCGTCGACAAGGTGGGCGAGCAGACGGGCGTCGCTGACGCCGTCGGCGGGCTGAGCCTGACGGTCATGAAGGTCGACGGCCAGTTCAAGCGCGGTGAGTTCAAGCAGTCCCCCGAGGGCGGGGCAGCGGCCCAGGGCGGTCCCCGCGGCGGCGGCAGCGGTCAGCCGCAGGGTGAGGTCCAGGGCGGCGGAGCCTCCTTCGACGTCAACTCCTTCACCGTGTACGGCACCGACGTCACCCAGCAGGACCTCGGCCCGCTGACCTCCTCCAAGATCACCAAGGGTCGTACGTTCAAGGCCACCGAGACCGACGCCGAGGTCGCGGTCGTCGACGCCGCGTACGCCAAGGAGAAGGAGCTCGCGGTCGACGAGACCGTCACGATCTCCGGCACGAAGTACACGATCGTCGGAGTCTCGACGGCGGACAGCGGCGACGCGGCCGCCAACGTCTACGTCCCGCTGAAGCAGGCGCAGACGCTCGCCGACTCCAAGGACAAGATCACCACGGTCTACGTCAAGGCCGCCGACTCGCAGGCGATCGACACCGTCAAGGCCGCCATCCAGAAGAACATCACCGGCACCACGGTCACCACGTCCGCCGACCTCGCCGACACGGTCTCCGGCTCCCTCTCCACCGCTTCCGACCTGGCCTCCAGCGTCGGCAAGTGGCTCTCCATCGCGGTCCTCGTCGCCGCGTTCCTCGTCGCCGGGCTGCTGACCTCCTCCGCGGTCAGCCGCCGCGTCCGGGAGTTCGGCACCCTCAAGGCGCTCGGCTGGAAGAGCGGACGGGTCACCCGGCAGGTCGTCGGCGAAGCCCTCGTCAACGGCCTGATGGGCGGCGTCCTCGGTATCGCCGTCGGCCTCGCCGGCGCCTACGCCGTGACCGCCGTCAGCCCCACCCTCACCGCCCAGCTCGGCTCCACGGGCGGTGGCGGCGGCATGGGCGGCGGCGGCCCGATGGGCGGCGGCGGCCCCGGACGGCAGACCGCGTCCAAGACCCTCGACATCGCGCTGACCGCGCCGGTCTCCCTCACCACGATCCTCGTCGCCGTCGTCCTCGCGGTGGCCGGAGGACTCATCGCGGGAGCCTTCGGCGGCTGGCGGGCCTCCCGGCTGCGCCCGGCCGACGCGCTGCGCCGCGTCGCCTGACACCGCCCCGCCCCTCACTCTCCGTACGTACAGCAGGAGTCCACACGTGTACCAGCTCAAGGGTGTCACCAAGCGCTACATGCGCGGCAGGAATCCCGTCGACGCGCTCGCCGGGGTCGATCTGACCATCGAGGACGGCGGCAGGCTCGTCATCCAGGGCCCGACCGGCGGAGGGAAGTCCACCCTCCTGCAGATGCTCGGTGGGCTCGACCGGCCCACCTCCGGCACCATCGAGCTCGACGGCGTCGACCTGGCCAGGCTCCCCGAGTCCCGCCTCACCAAGGTCCGGGCCGAGTCCATCGGATTCGTCTTCCAGAGCTTCAACCTCATCCCGACGCTCACCGCCCAGGAGAACGTCGAGACCGCGCTCGTGCCCCTCGGCCTCGGTGCGAGGACCCGCCGCGAACGGGCCGCGGAGGCGCTGGAGTCGGTGGGTCTCGGCGACCGGCCCACCCACCTGCCGAGCGAGATGTCCGGTGGTCAGCAGCAGCGGGTGGCCATCGCCCGTGCCCTGGTGAAGCGGCCCAAGGTGCTGCTCGCGGACGAACCGACCGGCAACCTCGACGAGTCCATGCGCGACGAGATCATGGACCTGCTCGACGGGCTGTGGAAGGAGCACGGGCTGACCTTCGTGATGGTCACCCACGACAGTTCCCTCGCCCGCAAGGCGCCCCGGGTGGCCACCATCCGCAAGGGCAAGGTGACGGTGACGGAGAACGCGGCGGCCTGATCCGCGCCCCCACGGACCTCACGGCCGCCCTTCTCCGGCTGTGAGGTTCGCCACCCGCACGGCCCCGCGAAGCGGGCGCCGTGCGGCCCCTCCGCCCCGGTGGCACGGGGTACGGGCGGGCAGAAGCGCGCGTACCGGGACGAACAACCGTGGTCACCATGTGGATGTCGTCCGGGCAAGGCCGGGCCGCACTGCGAGACTTGCCGGGTGCAACGGCCCCCACGGGCCGGGTGGCGCCTCCGGGGACAGGGAGCGCCGACGCGCACGATCCCACCCACGGAAGGTCTTGATCAGATGCCGGCCAGTTCCGACTCCCTCACCCCGCGCACCGCCGAGAACCGTGTGATCGAGCCGCTCTACGCGGAGATCCTGCGGCGCAACCAGGGCGAGGGCGAGTTCCACCAGGCGGTGCGCGAGGTCCTCGAAACCCTGGGCCCCGTGCTGGCGCAGCGCCCGGAGTTCGTCGACGCCCGCATCATCGAGCGGATCTGCGAGCCCGAGCGCCAGCTCATCTTCCGGGTGCCGTGGTCGGACGACGCCGGCGACATCCACGTCAACCGCGGTTTCCGCGTCGAGTTCTCCAGCTCGCTCGGCCCGTACAAGGGCGGTCTGCGCTTCCACCCCTCCGTCAACCTCGGCATCGTGAAGTTCCTCGGCTTCGAGCAGATCTTCAAGAACGCCCTCACCGGTATGCCGATCGGTGGCGGCAAGGGCGGCGCGGACTTCGACCCCAAGGGGCGGTCCGACGCAGAGGTCATGCGGTTCTGCCAGTCGTTCATGACCGAACTCCACCGTCACCTGGGCGAGTACACCGACGTCCCCGCCGGTGACATCGGCGTCGGCGGCCGGGAGATCGGCTACCTCTTCGGCCAGTACAAGCGGATCACCAACCGCTACGAGTCCGGTGTGCTCACCGGGAAGGGGCTCGGCTGGGGAGGCGCGCAGGCGCGCACCGAGGCCACCGGCTACGGCTGCGTCCTGTTCACCGCCGAGATGCTGCGGGTACGCGGGGAGTCCCTCGAAGGCCAGCGCATCGCCGTATCCGGTTCCGGCAACGTGGCCATCTACGCCATCGAGAAGGCCCAGCAGCTCGGTGCCACCGTCGTGACCTGCTCCGACTCGGGCGGCTACGTCGTCGACGAGAAGGGCATCGACCTCGACCTGCTCAAGGAGATCAAGGAGACGGGCCGCGGCCGGATCTCCGAGTACGCCGAGCGGCGCGGAGACCACGTGCGGTACGTCGAGGGTACGGGCGTGTGGAGCGTCCCCGTGGACGTGGCCCTGCCCTGCGCCACCCAGAACGAGCTGCACGAGGCCGACGCGCTCGCCCTCGTACGCAACGGTGTGAAGGCGGTCGCGGAGGGCGCCAACATGCCCACCACCCCCGAGGCCGTCCACGTCTTCCAGAAGGCGGGCGTCGCCTTCGCCCCCGGCAAGGCGGCCAACGCGGGCGGCGTGGCCACCAGCGCCCTGGAGATGCAGCAGAACGCGTCCCGCGACTCGTGGACCTTCGCCCACACGGAGGAGCGCCTGGCGCAGATCATGCGGCACATCCACGACTCCTGCCACACCACGGCCGAGAAGTACGGCAGCCCGGGCAACTACGTGGTCGGCGCGAACATCGCCGGCTTCGAGCTCGTCGCGGACGCGATGCTGGCCCAGGGCCTGATCTGACCCTGCCGCCTCGTGGGGCCCGGAGCGGCGAGCTCCGGGCCGTGCGGACGGGCGAGCTCCGGGTGGCGCCGGACGGGCGAGCTCCGGGTGGCGCGGCGTCACCGGCGCCGGTAGTACTCCGCGCAGCCCGTGTTCGCCACCAGCACCACGGCGAGTACCGCCGCCGCCACCGGACGGCCCGTCCCGTACACCGCCGCCGCACCGCCCCCGAGCACCACCGTCTTCACGGCCAGCACCCCGGCGAGCGGCACCGGGAACCGCGCGCGGGGGGCGGCGAACAGGCCCCACAGCACGACAGCCGCAGCGGGCGCTCCGACACCCAGGGCCAGCGACGCCGCCAGGCCCTCCGGGGCCGTGAAGCCCCACCACGCGAGAGCGCCGATCGCGACCAGTTCGAGTACGAACGCGAGCACCTCGTTCGCGGCGAACCAGGGGTGGTCCCGCGTGAGACCGCCGTGCTCCTCGCGCGTTGTCATCCGCAGTCCTCTCCTAGGAGTGCCCCGGCAGGACGTCTCATGCCGAGGGGGTCATGCGGGCGCCCGGCGCGGTGCCGGACGGGGTCAGGAAGGTGGTCGTCGGCAGGGTCGCGTCGGCCGCACGCGGGGCCTCGGCGGAGGACGGGTCCGTGGTGGTGTACTCCGGCGGGCCGCCGCCCCCGTCGTCCCAGGTGTTGCCCTCGGACCGGGAGGACTCCGCGAGCACGGTGTCCGGCCCGTCGCCGCTGTCCACCGCCGCGTTGGAGCTCAGCAGGGCGGCCGCGGTGGGCAGATAGAAGTTAGTGCCGTTGCGGAAAGCGGTGTTGCGGGTGAGGCGGACCGCGCCGGAGTTCCCCTCGTCGTTGAAGCCGAGTCCGGCGTTGTCCCAGGCCGCGTCGTCGGTGAGCACGTGCGCGACGGAGGCCGAGGTGTTGCCGCCGCCCAGGGTGAATCCGTTGCCGTTGCGATAGGACCAGGTGGAGCGCACCGTCACCGGGCTGGTGAAGCCGCCCAGGTCGATGCCGTCGGCCCCGTTGCCGAAGGCGCGGCAGCCCCGGACGGTGTTGCCCCCGCCCGAACCGAATTTGATCCCCAGGCCGACCCCGCCGGCCCGCCCCGGCCCGTTCGAGTGGAAGTCGCTGTCCAGCACGGTGTTGTTCTCGGTGCCGGCGTCTCGCAGGGTGAGGCCGGACTCCGCGTTGTCATGGAGGGACAGGCCACGGAACACGTTGTTCCGGCAACTCCGGCAGACGTACGCATGGCTGGCCGAGCCCCTGATCTCCAGGCCCTGCACGGTCCAGTGGTCCGCCTCCTGGGTGACCGTCCACGTCGAGTCCGGCAGACCGGACGCGTCGATGACGGGCCGCTCGCCCCGGTAGTTGCTGAGGGTGATCCGGCGGGCCGCCGTGCCGTCGGTCGTGAGGGACGCGCCCTCGGCGGGCCGGTAGGTCCCGCCGCGCATCGCGATCGTCTGCCCGGGGCGGACCACGGAGACCGCCTTGGCGAGCGTGGCGTAGGGCCGGGCGCGGCTGCCGTCCCCGTCGTCCGAACCGCCGGGCGCGAGATAGATGTCGGCGCTGGTCACTCCGATCGCGCCACCTGCCCGCCGGGCGGTGGCGGCGGCGGTCGTCTTCGGCGAGGCGGACGGTGAGGCGGTGGCGGAAGGCGTCCGGGAGGGTTCGGCAGGGGCCGTACCGACAGGCTCCGCCGGGCGGTGCGCGGCGGGCGGAGCGGCGGAGGGCGTCGGTGCGGGGGTGTGCCACACCGGATAGGTCAGCACCCCGGTGACGACGGCGAGCACCGCTGCCGACGCCGTGACCGTCTTCGCCGTGACGTGGTGCAGCAGACCGCCCGCCCCGCCGCCGGCCGTCTGCCCGAGCAGGGAAGCGGCCTCCACGGTGTGACGTACACCGTCCACCAGCCCTCCGGGCACCGGCACCAGGCCCAGCCCGGGCAGCAGCTTCTCCGGAGCGACCAGGCCGGTCCCCAGCGCACCGCACCGATGGCAGGCACGCACATGGCGGGTCAGCCGCTTGCGCCACAGCGCGCCCGTACCCCCGTCCCAGCCGTGCGCGGCGTCGGCCAGCCCCGGGCAGCGGGGCGCGACGGCCAGAGCGCGGACCACCGTACGGGCTTCCTCCAGCCGCACCTTCATGCGCCGTATCCGGACAGCGGTGTGCCGGGCGTCCAGGCCGATGGCGTGGGCCACGTCGGCGCGGCCGATCCGGCCCGCCTCCTCCTCCCACCACAGGGCGAGCAGCCGCCGGTCGTCCTCGTCCAGCCAGCGGGCCGCACGGGCCAGATCCCGGCGCTGGCCGGTGAGTTCGAGCTCGGCGACCGTGCGCTCGGCGAAGTCGGTGAGCGGATCGGCGACGTCCTCCACCTTGTGCGCGTGGAACCGGCCCCGGGCCGTCCGCCGCTGGTGCTGCTGGATCTCCCGGTAGGCGATGGCCACCGCCCACGAGCGGAACCGTCCCGGCTCCCGCAGGGACGGCAGCGCGCGGACGATCCGCAGCATCACCTCCTGCACCAGGTCGTCCACGTCGGCGTGGCCGTTGAGCGCCCGGCCGACGATTCCGTATACCAGCGGCAGGTGCGTGGAGAGCAGCTCCTCCATCGCACGGGGGTCGCCACGCCGGGCCTCGGCCACGAGCGCCGCCGTGTCGCGCACGGCCCGGCCGGTCCCGCTGTCCGTCATCCCGTCACGGCTCCTCACTCGCTTCGGGGCCGGTCACCGGCGTCCCCGTGGAAGCGGCCGTACCGGCCAGGGGCCCGGAGGCACGCATCGTGGCACAACCACGAGGGTCCGTAAAGAAGTTGTCGCTGTCGCCACTCGGGCCGAACGCGCCGCACCCGCCCCACGGACACCCGTTCCCCGGTCCGGAAAAGTTTCTTCCGGATTTCCGTCATCCCCGCCCTCCCGGCGCATCTACCTGGGCACTGCGGCCCACTGCACTTCACCTGCCGGGCCATCCGAAGGAGCGAACGATGACCGAGAAACCGAACGGCAAGCGACGCGCCGTAGCCGTCGCGATCGTGGCGGGGGGTGTGCTGGCCGGTGGGCTGGTGTCCCCGGCGGGTGCGGCGGCGCTGCCGGCGACGGGCGGTGTGTACCAGCTGGTGGTGAAGAAGAGCGGCAAGTGCGTCGACGTGCCCGGGGCTTCGGCGGCGAACGGGGCGTTGTTGCAGCAGTGGGGGTGTACGGAGGGTGCGGCGTGGCAGCAGTTCACGCTGGCGGCCGACGGGTCGGGGAAGTACCGGCTGGTGAACAAGTCGAGTGGTAAGTGCGTGGACGTGCCGGACTACTCGAAGGTGAGCGGGGTGCAGCTCCAGCAGTGGGGGTGCGCGGGTCAGACGAACCAGCAGTGGACGCTGGCCGCGAGCGGCACGGACACCTATCAGATCGTGAACGTCAACAGCGGTCTGTGCATGAGTGACAAGGGCGCTTCGACGGCGAGCGGTGCGGCGATCATCCAGGAGACCTGCACCGCCAACAGCAACAAGCAGTGGGCCTTCAAGCCCGTCGGATCCACGGGCCCGGCCACCGTCGCCGCCGACGGCACCGGCACCCACCGGACCGTCCAGGCCGCCGTGAACGCGGTCGGCAGCGGCAACGCGAGCCGGGTCACCATCACCATCAAGCCCGGCACCTATCGCGAGCAGGTCAACATCCCCGCCGACAAGCCCTTCGTCAGTCTGAAGGGCCTCGGTGACTCCCCGGACGACGTCGTCATCGTCAACAACCGCAACGCGGGCGACTACGGGACCGCGGGCTCCGCCACCGTCGTCGCGCTCGGCCACGACTTCGACGCCACGAACCTCACGCTGAACAACGACTTCGACGAGAACACGTCCGACACCGGTGACCAGGCCCTCGCCCTCTACCTGGACGCGGACAGGGCCGTCCTGGACGACGTACGGCTCCTCGGCGACCAGGACACCTTCCTGGTCAACAACAAGGCACGTGCGTACGTCGTCGACTCGTACATCGAAGGCACCGTGGACTTCATCTACGGCGGTGGCACCGCCGTCTTCCACTCCTGCACCGTCCACGAGAAGCGCAGCACCGGCGGCCCGATCACCGCTGCCAGCACCCCTGCCGAGAAGGCGTACGGCTTCCTCTTCTACCGGTCCACCGTGACGGGCGCCGTGTCGAACACCACCCAGCTCGGCCGTCCGTGGCGTGCCGACGCGCAGGTCCTGTACAGGGAGTCGTCGCTGTCCTCGGCATTGGCGACCGCCCAGCCGTGGACGGACATGTCCTCCAACTCCTGGAAGAACGCCCGGTTCTCCGAGTACCGCAACACCGGCGCCGGAGCGACCGTCAACGGCAACCGTCCGCAGCTGACGGACGCCCAGGCGGCGAACTACACACCGCAGAAGTACCTGGCCGGCACGGACGGCTGGAACCCGGTGCGCTGACCGGCCACCGCACCACGACCCGCACATACGAGAGAGGGACGAGCACCTATGCGCACACACCGGAACAAGCGGAAATCCCTGGGGTTCGGAGCGCTGCTGACAGCACTGCTCCTGGCCGTCGGCGGAATCCTGGCCGGCGGTCTTGCCTCACCCGCGGGCGCGGCGACGCTGCCGGCGGCCGGCCAGGTCTATCAGCTGGTGGTGAAGAAGAGCGGGAAGTGCATCGACGTCCCCGGGGCTTCGGCGGCGAACGGCGCGTTGTTGCAGCAGTGGGGGTGCACGGAGGGTGCGGCGTGGCAGCAGTTCACGCTGGCGGCCGACGGGTCGGGGAAGTACCGGCTGGTGAACAAGTCGAGTGGTAAGTGCGTGGACGTGCCGGACTACTCGAAGGTGAGCGGGGTGCAGCTCCAGCAGTGGGGCTGTGCCGGTCAGACGAACCAGCAGTGGACGCTGGTGGCGAGCGGCACGGACACGTATCAGATCGTCAACGTCAACAGCGGTCTGTGCGTCAGTGACAAGGACGCCTCCACGGCCAGCGGGGCGGCGATCATCCAGGAGACCTGCACCGCCAACAGCAACAAGCAGTGGGCCTTCGAGCCGGTCTCCGGCGGGCGCGCCTGGTCCGACAAGGCCGACGGCTTCGCCTCCACCGGGGGCGGCACCACGGGCGGTGCGTCCGGTACGACCGTCACCGTCAAGAACTACGCGGACCTGGCGAAGTACGCGACCGCCTCCGAGCCCTACGTCATCAAGGTCGCGGCCGCGATCACGGTCACCCCGTACGGCCATGAGATACCGGTGAAGTCCGACAAGACGATCATCGGCGTAGGCACCTCCGGCCAGATAGTCGGCGGCGGCTTCTTCCTCGGCGCCGGCGTCCACAACGTCATCATCCGCAACCTCACCATCCGCGACACCCGGATGACCGAGGACGACCCCGACGACAAGGACTACGACTACGACGGCATCCAGATGGACACCGCCGATCACATCTGGATCGACCACAACCGCATCGAGCGGATGAACGACGGGCTCATCGACAGCCGCAAGGACACCAGCTACCTCACCGTGTCCTGGAACGTCATGGGCGAGCAGAACAAGGCCTTCGGCATCGGCTGGACGGACAACGTCACCGCCCGCATGACCATCCACCACAACTGGATCCACGACACCAACCAGCGCAACCCCAGCATCGACAACGTCGCCTTCGCGCACCTCTACAACAACTACATGCAGAACGTGAAGTCGTACGGGAACCTGTCGCGCGGCGCATCGAAGACCGTCATCGAGAACACCTACTACCAGAGCGTGGCCAACCCGTACTACGTCGACACCACCGCCGCGTCCCTCACCCAGACCGGCAGCATCTGCGTCTCCTGCACCGGCAAGCAGCAGACCAACGGCACCACCTTCAAGCCGTCGGACCACTACGGCTACACGCTGGACCCGGCCGCCGACGTCCCCGCCCTGCTCAAGCAGTACGCCGGCCCGCAGAGCAACATCGGCGGCTGAGCCGGCACCTCCGGCCGTCACCGTTCTGCCGACAGCAGATCCGCCCGGCGCGGAAGGCTTCCGCCTCCCGCGCCGGGCGCTTCGTTCCTAGGCTGGGGCGATGAGCAGCCACGTGCCGAACCGCGCCCGCGTCATCCCCCTGCGTCCCGCTCCCGTTGCCAAGGAACCTCTCTGGCGTGACATCGTCGGCGATGTCCTGCGCCGCGAGCGCCTCGCCCAGGAGCGCACGCTCAAGGACGTGGCCGAGGCCGCCCGGATCTCCGTGCCGTATCTCTCCGAGGTCGAGCGCGGCCGCAAGGAGGCCTCCTCCGAGGTGCTCGCCGCGGCGGCTCGCTCGCTGGGGCTCGGGCTGGCCGACGTGCTGTTCCTGGCCCAGCGTGAGCTCGCCCCCAGCACGTCCTCCCGTACGCGTCCTGCCCGGGCCTCGATGGGCGAGGTGCGATTGGCCGCCTGAGCCGCCTGAGCCGCTGAGCTGCCTGGGCCTGAGCCGCCGGGGGAGCCTCAGACCCCGGCCCAGTAGGCTGCCCGCACCGTTCCCTCCGCGAAGTCGTTGCGAGGGAGACGCAGGCCGAGGGATTCCTCCAGGGCGTGGAAGTACAGCTCGTACGTGCTGGTCAGTTCGGGATGGTCCAGCTCGGCACGGCGCAGGGCCCTGTTGAGGAAGTCCAGTTCGCCGCCCCGGAGAAAGGGGGCGCGGCCGTGCTCGTACCACAGCAGCTCCACCGCGTCCGAGTCGTCGGCGACGCGGCGGCCGTCCCGCACGTAGTCGAAGTTGTAGATGGCCTTCGCGGAGGTGGCGGTCAGCCACACGCTCTCCTCGATCCCGAGTGCCGCGTACGCCTCCTTGTCGGCGAAGGCCCCCGGAGGCGTCTCGTGGTGCAACAGGTACGTCCACCCCCCTGCCTGCCCGTAACAGCAGCTCTTCCACTGCCGGTCCCAGTGGGCCCGGCCGCTGTCCACGGCCTGTAGGTCCTTCAGGCGCGTGCCGGCTGCGACCTGCGCGGGATCGGCCCCGTACAGCAGGGCGAGGCGCTCGGCGTCGACGGTTCGTCCGGGCGCCGCGCGGTAGAAGGCGAGCGTCGTGTACGGCGCCTGCTCAAGCCAGGACCCGGCTATCCAGGCGAACCCCTCCAGCGGGTCGCGGCCGCACGCCTCGACCGTCCCCGTGTCGTCCAGGCCGCCACCGCGGAACCGCCTGCCCCATGCCGGATCGATCCGGTCCAGCAGGTCGGCCACCTCCTCCAGGCCGTCGCCGCGCTGCCGCATCGCAGCCTCGGCGATCAGATAGAGCACCTGTTCGAGATGGCGGGTGTCGAAGGATTCCCGGTAGGGACCGTGACGGCCGTGCACCGTGCCGTCGGCTTTCAGTAGCAGGAACAGGCCGCCGTCCTCCGCCTCCTCGGCGCGCTCGGCCCACTCCTCCAGCTCGTCCTCCGAGCTCGTCACGGGCGGCAGCCCGACGTCGTCGAGCAGGGCGTGTCGTGCGGCCGTCCGCTGCCAGGCCTCTGTGAGCGTCCGCTCGGTGATTTCCATGTGCGGCAATATATGAGGGGGCACCGACAACCGGTGGCGCTGCGGCCCTGAGCGATGTCGGACGAGCCCACGCCCCGTGGCGGGCGTGAGCTCGTGGGACGGCTACTCCGCGGCGGTGGGGGCCGGGGCGATCCCCGTCGGGCAGGCCCGGCCCCAGTTGGTCTCGGAGGGGGACTCCAGGGTGGCGCCCGTACCGCCGATGCCGCAGTAGCCGTCCGGGTTCTTGTCGAGGTACTGCTGGTGATATCCCTCGGCCGGCCAGAAGGTGCGGCCCTCCGCCGGGAGGATCTCCGTGGTGATCTGCTTGAAGCCCGCGCCCGTCAGCACCTGCTGGTACGCCTCGCGGGAGGCCTCCGCGGCCTCCGCCTGCTCGGGGGAGTGCGTGTAGATCGCCGAGCGGTACTGCGTCCCCACGTCGTTGCCCTGGCGGAAGCCCTGGGTCGGATTGTGGGACTCCCAGAACAGCTTCAGGAGCTCCGCGTAGCCGACGACCTTCGGGTCGAAGACCACGCGGACCGCCTCCGTGTGGCCGGTGAGGCCCGAGCAGGCCTCGTCGTACGTCGGGTTCTCGGTGTAACCGCCCTGGTAGCCGACGAGCGTCGTCCAGACGCCCTCCGTCTGCCAGAACTTGCGCTCGGCGCCCCAGAAACAGCCCAGCGCGAAGTCGGCGACCTCCAGCCCCTGCGGATACGGGCCGGTCAGCGGGTTGCCGAGGACCGTGTGGCGGGACGGAACCGTGAATTCGGGGGTGGGGCGGCCGCGCAGGGCCTCCTCCGGGGTGGGGAGCTGCGGGGTGCGGTGGGTCAGGAACATGCGGGGCTCCTCCGGGGTCGGGGTTCGGTCCTTGCAACGCCGCGGAGGCGCCGGGGATTCCTTTGTCTCAGGCCGTCGGGGCCGGGGGCTCGCGACGTTCGTCACTTTCACGGCGCACGCCGGCCGGGTGCTCGTAGGAGGCCATGTACGCGGCGGTCTTCCGCCTCGCCCGCACCCAGAACCAGACGGCGAGGGCTATCAGGACGATCGGGATCAGTCGTTCCACGGGTGTGCCGGTCCAATCCGGAGGGGGCGGGTGTCGTGCCGGGTCAGTGGAGCAGGGTCGCGGGGCTGCCGCCGTTCGCCTCGTAGCCGGCGACGGCCAGCGCCCGGTACACCGTGTACTCGGCGGCCGGATCCGGATTCTGGGTCCAGGGCAGCGCGCCCACGTGACCGTCGATGTGGACGAGCTGCTGCATGGCCTCCGACCAGCGCTCCATGCGGACCAGGAAGAGGACCAGCAGGTGCCGGACATGGGCGAGCATCGGGTCGTCCGCGCGGGCCGCGTGCACCGCGAACATCGCGCCCCCGACCGCCTTCGTCACCACGACACCCCGGTAGAAGCCCTGCACCAGATTGACCTCGGGCAGGTGCTCGTACACCGCGAACAGCGGCAGAGCGGCGAGGAGCGACCCCTGCGGGGCACGGGCGGCGGCTGTCGTCGCGAAGCGGTCGGCCTCCTCGCGGGAGCCGTGCCACTTCTCGCACCAGAAGTGCAGGGCAGCGATGTGCGCGCCCATGTGCGCCGGGGCACGGTCGATGATCTTCACCCACAGCTGGTCGAACTCCTCGTGGGAGTAACCCAGCCCGCGGGCGACTGCCAGCTCCACGATGTAGGGAATCGGATCGCCCGGGGCCAGCAGCGCGGCCTCGCCGCAGACCGTGCGGGCCTCCTCCAGGATGATCCGGAAGTCGTCGGTGCCCACCGTGCCGGTGCGCCACGCCTGCTGCACCAGGAACTCAGCGTGCACCGCCGCGGCGCCCGCGTCCTTCGGGGCCTCGGCCCGCCACGCCCTCAGCCACGCGCCGCCGGCACCGGGCCGCTGCGCCAGCTCCAGGGAGGCGGCACCGGCGAACGCCTGCACCCGCTGCCAGCGGACCTCGCCGTCCTTGGGCGTGCCCGCGAGCAGCTGGGAGGCGGCCTTCCAGCTCCGGGTGTTCTGGACGACATCGAGGACGTCGAGCAGATCCTGGTCGGGGCCCGGCATCCGGACGTCCAGCTCCTCCTGACGCGCGAAGCCGTAGGTGTCCGGATCGGCGGCGTCGGGCGAACCGGGCGCCACCTGGCGGATACCGCCACGGCGCCGCAGCATGATCGGGCCGACGACGGCGGCCAGCATGCACAGGGCGAGCAGGAACCACAGAATCTCCATGCGGTCCATTGTCCCCGGACGGGTATCCGGGCGGCGAGTGGCCTGTAACTCCCCTCCCGACGAACTACGCTCGGGCCCCATGAGCGACCAGCACAGCTTCGAGACCCTTGCGATCCACGCCGGCAACACGGCGGATCCCCTCACCGGCGCCGTGGTCCCGCCGATCTACCAGGTGTCCACGTACAAGCAGGACGGCGTCGGCGGGCTGCGCGGCGGCTACGAGTACAGCCGCAGCGCCAACCCCACCCGCACCGCGCTGGAGGAGAACCTGGCGGCGCTGGAAGGCGGCCGCCGAGGGCTCGCCTTCGCCTCGGGCCTCGCCGCCGAGGACTGCCTCCTGCGTACGCTGCTGACACCCGGCGACCACGTGGTCATCCCGAACGACGCCTACGGCGGCACCTTCCGGCTGTTCGCGAAGGTCGCGTCGCGCTGGGGCGTGGAGTTCTCGGTCGCCGACACCTCCGACGTGAGCGCGGTGCGCGCGGCACTCACCCCGCGCACCAAGGCGATCTGGGTGGAGACGCCGTCGAACCCGCTGCTCGGCATCACCGACATCGCCGCCGTCGCCGGGGTGGCCCGGCAGGCGGGCGCGCGACTGGTCGTCGACAACACCTTCGCCAGTCCCTACCTGCAGCAGCCGCTCTCGCTCGGCGCCGACGTCGTGGTGCACTCCACCACGAAGTACATGGGCGGCCACTCGGACGTCGTCGGCGGCGCGCTCGTCGTCAGCGACCCGGAGCTGGCCGAGGAACTGGCGTACCACCAGAACGCGATGGGCGCGGTCGCCGGGCCGTTCGACGCGTGGCTGGTGCTGCGCGGCATCAAGACCCTCGCGGTCCGGATGGACCGGCACGACGAGAACGCCACGAAGGTCGCCGACCTGCTGACCCGGCACCCCAAGGTCACCCAGGTCCTGTACCCGGGTCTGCCCGAGCACCCGGGGCACGAGATCGCCGCCAAGCAGATGAAGGCGTTCGGCGGGATGGTGTCCTTCCGAGTCACGGGCGGTGAGGAGGCCGCGGTCGAGGTCTGCAACCGGGCGAAGCTCTTCACGCTCGGGGAGTCGCTCGGCGGTGTGGAGTCGCTCCTGGAGCACCCCGGCCGCATGACCCACGCCTCCGCCGCCGGCTCCCCGCTGGAGGTGCCGGCCGACCTCGTCCGGCTGTCCGTCGGCATCGAGAACGCCGACGACCTGCTGGCCGACCTGACGCAGGCCCTCGGCTGACAGCCGCGCCCTCCGGCGGCCGGGCGGGATCCCGGCCGGCCGCCGGAGGGCGCGTAACGCGTCAGACTGCGACCTTCTCGTCCTCGAGCGAGGCCCGGATCTGCTCGCGCAGTTCCGGGCTGTCCGTGTGCTCGTGGACCGAGACCGCGTGTTCGGCTGCGGCCCGGACGACTTCGTCCTCTTCACCGGAAATGGTGAGCGTGCAGTTCGAGACGCTCGGGTACCTACGGCAGTCTGCGATCTTCCGTGTCATGACGGGCCTCCTCGACTCGCGAGTGCAGGCCCTTCCAGCGTAGATCCGGACGGCCGGACGGACAGCCCGGGAAGGCCCGTCAGTTCTCCGTCACCGGCTGGTGCGCCGCCTGCCGGGCCGCCAGCGAACCGTTGAACCGGGTCAGCAGGGCGCAGAACGTGTCGCGCTCCTCCTGGCTCCAGCCGTCGGTCACCTGGGACATCAGCTCACGCCGCGAGGCGCGGACCTCCTCCAGGCGTGCCTGGCCGCGCGGCGACAGCTGCAGCACGACCGCGCGTCCGTCCTCCGGGTGCGAGGTGCGCTTGACCAGACCGGTGTCGACGAGCGGCGCGACCTGCCGGGTCACGGTCGAGGAGTCGATCCCCATGCCCGCGGCCAGCGCCTTGACGCCCATGGGCCCTTCCACGTCGAGCCGGTTGAGCAGCAGATAGGCCGCCCGGTCCATCGAGTTGCGGACCTGGCCGACGCCGCCGAGGCGGGTCTGCTCGGCACGGCGGGCGAAGACGGCCACCTGGTGCTGGAGAGCGTCGAGCAGGTGGTCGCTTCCCGGGTGTCCGGGGGTCGCGCCCCCGGAAGGAGACGCAGCAGTCGTCATGTCCTGAGGGAGCATGGCCGGAGGCTCTCTTCGTGCGGTGTCGGATGGGTGGGGGACAGAGTACGCGGCCACGGGGCAACGTGTACCAGCGCTGCACAAACCTGTGGACACCACCTCAGGCCGCCATGAGATGCGACGGCCGCGACCGCTCCGAGCTGCAAGACTTGCTGTCATGACCTTCCGTACGTCAGGCCCCTTTCCTCCGCTGATCCTCGACGACGTCCGAGGAGCGCAGAAGATGCTGTCCGGGGTGGCCAGAACGACCGGGATGGAGGGCAGCCGCCATCTCAGCTCCCTCGTCGGTGCGCCGGTCCACCTCAAGTGCGAGAACCTCCAGCGCACCGGCTCGTTCAAACTGCGCGGGGCGTACGTGCGGATCGCCGGACTCAGCCCCGTCGAACGGGCGGCCGGAGTGGTGGCCGCGAGTGCCGGAAACCATGCGCAGGGTGTAGCACTCGCGTCTTCGTTGCTCGGCGTACGCTCCACGGTCTTCATGCCGGTCGGCGCCCCCCTGCCGAAGGTGGCGGCGACCCGGGACTACGGGGCGGAGGTCCGGCTGCAGGGGCACGTCGTCGACGAGACGCTCGCCGCCGCCCAGGAGTACGCCGAGGAGACCGGTGCCGTCTTCATCCACCCCTTCGACCACCCCGACATCATGGCGGGCCAGGGCACCGTCGGCCTGGAGATCCTCGAGCAGTGCCCGGAGGTCCGCACGATCGTCGTCGGCATCGGCGGCGGCGGTCTCGCCGCCGGGATCGCGGTCGCGGTGAAGGCGCTGCGTCCCGACGTCAGGATCGTCGGCGTCCAGGCGGCGGGCGCGGCCGCCTTCCCGCCCTCGCTGTCCGCCGGGCATCCCGTGGCGCTCGACTCGGTGGGGACCATGGCCGACGGGATCAAGGTGGGACGCCCCGGCGACCTCACGTTCCCGCTGGTCCAGGAGCTGGTGGACGAGGTCCGCACGGTCTCCGAGGACGAGCTCTCCAGCGCGCTGCTGCTGTGTCTGGAGCGGGCGAAGATGGTCGTGGAGCCGGCCGGGGCGAGCCCGGTCGCGGCGCTGCTCAGCGACCCGAAGGCGTTCCGGGGGCCTGTCGTCGCCGTGCTGTCGGGCGGCAACGTGGACCCCCTGCTGATGCAGCGCGTCCTGACGCACGGCATGGTCGCGGCGGGCCGCTACCTGGGCCTGCGGCTGCGGCTCACCGACCGGCCCGGAGCACTGGCCGCGATGCTCGCCACGCTCTCCGTCGCCGACGCCAACGTGCTCGACATCAGCCACGTACGGACCGACCCCCGGCTCGGGCTCACCGAGGCGGAGGTGGAGCTCCATCTGGAGACCAAGGGGCCGGAACACTGCGAGGAGGTCGCCTCCGCCCTGCGGGCGGCGGGCTACCTGGTGCGGTCCTGAACGACCGGGATCCCCCGCGAAACCTGTTGTGAGTCGCGATGTATCGCGTTACCGTGCATCGCCGAACACTCCGGTGTTCCCCGCTCCGGGGGGCCGGGAACTCTACGATCCGCTGAGGAACGCACGCGAGAGCAACTGGGGGAATCCCGTATGCCAGGCGCCATCTACGCCGAAGGCCTGGTGAAGACCTTCGGCGATGTACGAGCACTGGGCGGCGTCGATCTCGACGTACCCGAAGGCACCGTCCTCGGCCTGCTGGGGCCCAACGGCGCCGGCAAGACGACAGCGGTACGTGTCCTGACCACCCTGCTGCGACCGGACAGCGGGCGCGCCGTCGTGGCGGGCGTCGACGTCCTGAAGAATCCCGACGAGGTGCGCCGCTCGATCGGCCTCTCCGGCCAGTTCGCGGCCGTCGACGAATACCTCACGGGCCGCGAGAACCTCCAGATGGTCGGGCAGCTCTACCAGATGAGCTCGCGTGACGCGAAGAAGCGGGCGGGGGAGCTCCTGGAGAAGTTCAACCTCGCGGACGCGGCCGACCGCACCGCGAAGACGTACTCCGGGGGCATGCGCCGCCGCCTCGACCTGGCGGCGGCGCTCGTCGTCTCCCCGCCGGTGATGTTCATGGACGAGCCCACCACGGGGCTCGACCCGCGCAACCGGCAGCAGCTGTGGGAGGTCATCGAGGAGCTCGTCGCGGGCGGTACGACACTGCTGCTGACCACGCAGTACCTGGAGGAGGCCGACCACCTCGCCCACGACATCTGCGTCATCGACCACGGCAAGGTCATCGCCCGCGGCACCTCCGACCAGCTCAAGGCCCGGACGGGCGGGGAGCGCGTCGAGGTCGTCGTCCACCAGCCCGACCAGATCGATCCCGCCCGCTCGGTGCTCGCCACGTACGGCAAGGGGGAGATCTCCGTCGCCGAACACACCCGCAAGCTGACCGTCCCGGTCACCGGCGGGGCGAAGCTGCTGGCCGAGGTGATCCGCGATCTCGACACCCGGGGCGTGGAGATCGACGACATCGGTCTGCGCCGCCCCACCCTCGACGACGTCTTCATCTCGCTCACGGGCCACGCCGCCGAGCTGGAGAAGAACGGCGGGAACGCATCGACAGAGGCCGCACAGGGCCGGAAGGAGGGCGTGCGGTGAGCGCCGTCACGGACGCGCGGGACCTCGCCCCGCTCAAATCGCGCGGGGCGATCAGCCGGTCGGTGGCCGACTCCCTGGTCGTCGCCCGGAGAAATCTCATCCGTATGAGCCGGATTCCTGAGATGGTCCTGTTCGGGCTCATCCAGCCGGTCATGTTCGTCGTGCTCTTCAGCTACGTCTTCGGCGGGTCACTCGTGGTCGGCGGCTCGACGAGCGCCGCCGGGTACCGGGAGTTCCTGATGGCCGGGATCTTCGCCCAGACCGTCACCTTCGCCACCGCCGGCGCGGGTGCGGGCATCGCCGACGACATGCACAAGGGGCTGATCGACCGTTTCCGGTCGCTGCCCATGGCGCGCGGCGCCGTACTCACCGGCCGGACGCTGGCCGACCTCGTCCAGACCACCCTGACCGTCATCGTGCTCACGATCGTGGCCCTGCTCGTCGGCTGGCGCATCCACGAGGGCATCCCGAAGGCCCTGGCGGCCTTCATCCTGCTGCTCCTGCTCGGCTATGCCTTCTCCTGGATCGGCGCACTGATCGGCCTGTCCGTACGCACCCCGGAAGCGGCCACCTCGGGCGGTCTCATCTGGCTGTTCCCGGTCACGTTCATCTCGAACGCCTTCGTGCCCACCGAGAACATGGCGGGCTGGCTCCAGCCGATCGCCGAGTGGAACCCGTTCAGCGCGACCGTCCAGGCCTGCCGCGAGCTGTTCGGGAACCCCGGTGTCTCGCCGTCCGACGCCTGGCCCATGCAGCATCCGGTCTGGGCCTCGATCCTCTGGTCCGTAGTGATCATCGCGGTGTTCCGGACACTCGCCGTCCGGAAGTACCGCCAGGCGGCCACCGGATAGCCGCGCCTCGCCGCTCGTGCCGGGTGGGGACGTCGCAGCCGGCACCCGTCGGCCCGGGCGGTCCGTCCGCGGGTACCGGTCCGGCCGAACCCCGGCCCCGCACGACGAGGGAGCCCCGGCCGCACACGCGGCCGGGGCTCCCTGGTGCTGAGGGGATCAGCCCTGGTACGGCTTCGCCGAGACGATCTTCACCGTGGCCTTCTTGCCGTTCGGCAGCTCGTACTCCGCGTCGTCCCCCACGCGCTTGCCGTTCACGCCCGTGCCGAGCGGCGACTGGGGGGAGTACGTCTCGATGTCGGTGCTCGCGTACTCGCGGGAGGCGAGCAGGAAGGTGACCGTGTCGTCCGGGTCGCCGTCGAATGCGATGGTCACGACCATGCCGGGCTCGACCACGCCGTCGTCGGCGGGGGCCTCGCCGACCTTCGCGTGCTCCAGGAGCTGGGTCAGCTGACGGACCCGGAGCTCCATCTTGCCCTGCTCCTCCTTGGCGGCGTGGTACCCGCCGTTCTCGCGGAGGTCACCCTCCTCGCGGGCCGCCGCGATCTTGACGGAGATCTCCGTGCGCGCGGGACCAGACAGGTACTCCAGCTCTGCCTTCAGCTGGTTGTACGCCTCCGGCGTGAGCCAGGTGACGTTATCGCTGGTCTGGGTCACAGGGTGCTCCTCGTCGGTGCTGGGAATACAAAGCAACGCCCTACCCCAAGCATGCGCTGCCACGGGTGGGCGAAACAACGAGCCTAACAATTCCGCGCGAAAAGGGGGAGAAGGTAAATCGTCACACGTACATCCGCGCAGGTCGGCGCGGGAGCGCGGGCATCAGGGGCGGCGCGCGCCCCGCACGGTCAGCCGCCCGCGGCGCACCCCTTCAGCTCCACCGCCGTCGCCCTGGCGGTGGTGCGCAGGGAGACGATCTCGTCGATCCGCTCGGAGCGCTCGTCGAAGCGGAAGTCGGCCCGGCCGACCTCGCCGCCGTCCTCGCTCAGGGCGCGGAGGGTGCAGTGCCCGTCGGCGTCCAGTTCCTTGCGCACCTCGAGGTGGGCCTCCGCGCGGCCGTCCGAGACGATCCGCGACTTGATGACCTCGGCGCTGATGTCCTGGCCGGCCACGTAGTCGTAACCGAACCAGCCGATCATGGCGAGGAAGGCGGCGCCCAGCACCGAACCGATGATCTTCAGCCTGCGGTCCGCGCGTTGATCCTGCGACCGGCCGTAACGCCCCTCGGGCAAGGCCTCGCGAACCGCTGCCATGATCGTTCCTCCCGTGACGGAGATCGAGGAATTTTCCACCCCCCGGTTCAGTCACTATAGAAGCCGACCACTGCGACCAATCACTGAGGACCGAGTCTTGACCGAGCAGCTGCGACTGATGGCCGTTCACGCCCACCCCGACGACGAGTCGAGCAAGGGCGCGGCCACCATGGCCAAGTACGTGTCCGAGGGGGTGGACGTCCTGGTCGTCACCTGCACAGGGGGCGAGCGGGGTTCCATCCTGAACCCGAAGCTCCAGGGGGACGCGTACATCGAGGCGAACATCCACGAGGTGCGCAAGAAGGAGATGGACGAGGCCAGGGAGATCCTGGGCGTCGAGCAGGAGTGGCTCGGCTTCGTCGACTCGGGTCTGCCCGAGGGCGACCCGCTGCCTCCGCTGCCCGAGGGCTGCTTCGCCCTGGAGGACGACGAGACGGCGGCGGGGCGCCTCGTCGCGAAGATCCGTGCGTTCAGGCCGCAGGTGATCACCACCTACGACGAGAACGGCGGGTACCCGCACCCCGACCACATCAAGACCCACACGATCTCCATGATCGCGTTCGAGGGTGCCGCGGACACCGAGAGGTTCCCCGAGGCGGAGTTCGGCCCGGCCTTCCAGCCGCAGAAGCTCTACTACAACCAGGGCTTCAACAAGCCGCGCACGGTCGCCCTGCACGAGGCTCTCCTCGCCCGCGGGCTGGAGTCCCCGTACGGCGAGTGGCTGGAGCGCTGGAAGGAGTTCGAGCGCGCCGAACGCACGCTGACCACACACATCCCGTGCGACGACTTCTTCGAGATCCGCGACAAGGCGCTGATCGCGCACGCGACGCAGATCGATCCGGACGGCGGCTGGTTCCGGGTGCCGATGGACGTCCAGCGGGAGGTCTGGCCGACCGAGGAGTACGAGCTCGCCAAGTCTCTGGTCGCTACCTCCCTCCCCGAGAGCGACCTCTTCGCGGGCATCCGCGACAATGCCTGATATGTACGCGACCCAGGCACTGACGCAGCTCGTTCCGCTCGCCGCCGACGAGCTCGACAAGAACAAGGTGACCCCCGGCGTTCTCGGCTTCCTCGTCTTCGCGGCGCTCGCCGTCGGGGTGTGGTTCCTGATGAAGTCGATGAACCGCCACATGGGCCGGGTGAACTTCGAGGAGGCCCCCGACCCCGCCGCGGAGCCCGCCGGCACCGAGGGGGAGAAGAAGGCCGCCGCCTCGGGCCCGGCGAAGGCGAACTCCTCGGGCAAGGGCTGACGCGGCGGGGCCGGGCGACCGGCCCCGTCACGGACCCGTCAGGGCCGCACGCCGACCGGCACCCCCATCACCTCGCGGGCATGCCGGGACGGTGTCAGCCCGAGGCGCCAGGCCTGCCAGCCCTCGTCCAGGTCCACCCCGCGGTTGAGGGCGACCCGGAAGGCCTCACCGCAGTCCTCCAGCTTCGCGTCCCGCAGCGGGTGGGTGGCCTCCAGCAGGTCCGCGAGTTCCTGCTGGGCCACCGCCGTGCCCACCTCGCTGCCTCCCGGTGAGGCGTACGGCAGCAAGGTGCACCGCAGGAACGCCGCCCAGTCGCCGCCCCGGACGTCGCCGTACGAGGCGAACAGGGCGACGGCCTCGTCGCACAGCCCCAGCGCCTGCGCCGCGCGGTTGTTCCCTCCGTCGATCAGGGCCAGCTCCAGACAGGTCCAGGCCTCGCCGTGGGCGACCCCGATCCGCCGGAAGTCCGCCCGGGCGTCCACCAGGAGCTGCCGGGCGAAACCGGAGTTCCGCAGGTTGCCCGTCTGCGCGGCCCGCTGGTCGCGGGTGACGCGCCCCGAGTGGTGGCGGGCGCACGCCAGCCCGTACACGTCCCGCATCCGGGAGAACATCGTGCGGGCCCGCTCCAGCTCCCGTACCGCCTGGTCGGTGTCGCCGTCCTCCTCCAGCGCCTGCCCCAGGTAGTACCGCGTCCACGCCTCGCCCCGCGCGTCCTCGTTGGCCCGGTGCCGGGCGAGGGCCCCGCGCAGCTCCTCCACCGCCGGAGCGGGATCGCCGTCCAGCAGCCGGGCGCGGGCCAGCTGGGTCAGGGCCCAGGCCTCCCCGCGCTCGTCCCTGGTGCGCCCGTACAGGTCCAGCGCGGTGGAGAGCTCCTCCTCGGCCCTCGCGACCTCGCCCATCCGCAGGCAGACCTGGCCGAGCTGGAAGTGGGTCCAGGCCTCGCCGTGCAGCGACTCGCCCTCGCGGTGCAGGGCCAGCGCGGTGTCCAGCAGGGTCAGGGCCTCGGCCAGACCGGCCCGGTCGCGCTCGACTGCGGCCAGGGCGTGCAGGGACCAGGCGCGGTCCTCGGCCTGTTCCGGCGAGGCCTGCAGTGCCAGTGCCTCACGCAGCCGCGCCGAGGCCTCGGTCAGATTGCCCTGGTGGTGCAGCGTGATGCCCAGCGAACAGAGCGCGAGGGCGGCCCCCGCGTCGTTGTGCGCCTCGCGGTAGAGGCCGACGACGGAGGACAGCGTGGTACGGGCCTTGTCGAGCTCCCCGAGCTGCCTGGCCGCGATACCCGTGCGCCACTGGACCGACCGCTCCAGGAGTCCCTGGTCCACGGCCTGCGTCAGCTCGCTGATCTCGCCGAGCCGGTAGAGGTCGCCGCGCAGCAGGCAGTAGTCGCAAAGGGCGCCCAACAGATGGAGCACCGCCCGCTGGTCGACTCCCTCCGCGTGCCGCAGCGCCGAGGTGATGAAGCTCGACTCGTCGTCCAGCCAGCGCAGGGCGGCGTCCAGAGAGCTGAAGCCGTGCGAACCGAACTGCCCGGCGCGGGTGGACATCTTGCCGTCCACCATGCGGATCACCGCGTCGGCCAGCTCGGCGTAGTTCTGGATCAGGCGCTCCTGGGCGGCCGTACGGTCGGCAGCCGGTTCCTCGTCGAGCAGTCTCGCCAGGGCGAAGTCCCGTACGAGGTCGTGCAGCCGGTAACGCGCCCCCCGGACATGCACGAGGAGCCCGGCCCCGGCCAGGGACTCCAGCAGGCGGCCGGCCTCCTGTTCGTCGGAGGACAGCAGCGACGCCGCCGCGGCGGCCCCGAGGCTGGCGCGTCCGGCCAGGGCGAGCCGCCGCAGCAGCCGGCGGGCGGACTCGGACTGGTCGGTGTAGCGCAGCCACAGGGCCCGCTCGACGGGCGCGACCGGACCGTACGCCCCGAGCGCCGCCGCGAGCTCGGCCCGGGTGCGCGCACCGAGTGCCGACCCCGCGACGCGCAGGGCGAGCGGCAGCCCGCCGCACAGCTCGACGACGGTGTCGGTCGACGGGTAGTCGTACGGGCCGCTCTCCTCGTCGTGGGCCGACTCGCGCAGCAGTTCCTCGGCGCCCGCCGCGTCCAGAGCGCCGACGGGCAGGTGGTACACCCGGGCCGGGATGTCGTCGGGCAGTTCGAGGGGGGCGCGGGCGGTGACGAGAACGAGGCTGTCGGAGCGCTCGGGAACGAGCGTGCGCACCTGGGCGGCGTCGGTGGCGTCGTCCAGGACGATCGTGACGGGTGTGCCCGTCAGATGCTGATGGTAGAGATCGCCCAGGCGCCGTACGTGCTGTTCGGCGGAGGACGTCTCACGGAAGAGGAGCTGTTCGCGCGGCGCCCCCAGCCGGTTGAGCAGGTGCAGGAGCGCGTCCCGGGTCGGCAGCGGCGTCTCGTCGGCGACATCGCCCCGCAGGTCGACCACGCACGCCCCTCGGAACTGGTCCTTGAGCGCGTGCGCCGCCCGTACGGCGAGTGTGGTGCGGCCGGACCCCGGAGCGCCGTGCAGGACGACGACGGTCGGCCTGGTCTCGGTCGCGGCGCGGGCCGCGTGCACCCACTGTGTGATCTGTGCCAGTTCGCTGCGGCGTCCCGCGAACGGGCCTTCCGAAGACGGAAGATGACCGAAGGACTGTTCGAGGAGTGAGCGGGTGCGGGCGGCGGCACTGCGGTCACCGCCGCGCAACTGCGCCACCACGGAGGCGCCTGCCTTCTTCGGCGGGCGGGCGGAGGCGGTCAGCATGCGCTGCTGGTCGAGGTACGGGCGGATGCCCCGTACCTCCAGGGCCGTCAGCCATTCCAGCCGCAGCTGTTCGGGCCCGCCGGGCTGGTTCCGCTCGCCCGCCCTGCGATGGGCGGCGGGCCAGTGCGAGGCGGTCACCCGTGCCATCGTCGCGGTCGTCCCCGCGAGGGCGACCGCCGCGCCCGCGCCCAGGGCGAGACCGGTCGCGGTGCCGAGGGCGAGGTCCGCGCCGATCGCAGCCGCGGCGGCAACGCCCGTCACCAGCATCGGTGTTCCCAGCGTCGCCCTGCTGAACCGCGCCGACAACGGCTGCTGGCCGGCCCCCGCGGCGTCCAGCGCCCCGGTGTAGGCGGCGTACTCGTCGGCCGCGCCCGCCGCCATGCTGTCGAGCGCGCCCCGCGCACGCGCCAGCAGTGCGCCGGAGTCCGTCCGGCCTCCTGTCCGCCGTGCCTCTTCCTCCACGGCACGTACCAACAGCCTTTCGGCTTCCGCCCGATGGCTGTCCCGCATGCGTCCCCCTAGGTTCCGGCTGCTCCGACCCGTCCGGCTGTCACGGGCATCCAGTGTCCTGCGTACGGCCCGTCAGCGCGAGAGAGGGAGGAAACGGTCTTCCAGCGCTGTCGGATGGCTCCCAGGCCGACAGCGACGGGGAAGGGGAGCGGACGCGGCAGCCTTGATCACACCGGTGAACATCTCGCCGTCCCTGTAGGACTTGGCGGCCTGACCGAGCACGTAGGCGTGGGTGATGCGATCCCGGAACACCGCGCCACGGACCAGGAGCCGTACCGTTCCGCGCTGATCCGCGTATGCGCTCACGCGGGCGCCACCATCTCGGCGGTCACGGCGGACCTCCTTCGAGATTCGAGGAGCCTCGGCAGTCGCACTGCTGCTGAGGTGAACCTGCTGTCCGCCCGCGCCGGACCGCCCGGCCTCCTGAAGCGTTCACCGCCCCGCCTGCCCCTTCGCACCCCGCCCCGTGGCGCACGGGTGTCGTGGGGGAGGGTGCGCGAGGATGGGGCGTATGGCCAACCGACTTGCGCAGACCACCTCCCCGTACCTCCTCCAGCACGCCGACAATCCCGTCGACTGGTGGCCCTGGTCGCCCGAGGCCTTCGAGGAGGCCCGGCGGCGCGGTGTCCCGGTGCTGCTCAGCGTCGGCTACGCCAGCTGCCACTGGTGCCATGTGATGGCCCACGAGTCGTTCGAGGACGCGGCCACCGCGGACTACCTCAACGCGCACTTCGTGCCGGTGAAGGTCGACCGCGAGGAGCGGCCCGACGTCGACGCGGTCTACATGGAGGCCGTGCAGGCCGCGACCGGTCAGGGCGGCTGGCCGATGACCGTCTTCCTCACCGCCGACGCCGAACCCTTCTACTTCGGCACGTACTTCCCGCCCGAGCCCCGCCATGGCATGCCCTCCTTCCAGCAGGTACTCGAAGGGGTCGTGGCCGCCTGGTCCGACCGGCGCGATGAGGTCGCGGAGGTGGCCGGCCGCATCGTCCGCGACCTGGCGGGCCGCTCCCTGACCGCCGGGGAGGGGAGCCTGCCGGGCGAACCCGAGCTGGCGCAGGCGCTGCTGCGGCTGACCCGGGACTACGACGAGAAGCACGGCGGCTTCGGCGGCGCGCCCAAGTTCCCGCCGTCCATGGTCATCGAGTTCCTGCTGCGCCACCACGCCCGCACGGGCGCCGAGGGCGCCCTGCAGATGGCCGCCGACAGCTGTGCGGCCATGGCGCACGGCGGGATCTACGACCAGCTCGGCGGCGGCTTCGCGCGCTATTCGGTGGACCGGGAGTGGGTGGTCCCGCACTTCGAGAAGATGCTCTACGACAACGCCCTGCTGTGCCGTGTGTACGCCCATCTGTGGCGGGCCACGGGGTCGGACCTGGCCCGCCGGGTGGCCCTGGAGACGGCCGACTTCATGGTGCGCGAGCTGCGGACGGCGGAGGGCGGCTTCGCCTCGGCGCTGGACGCCGACAGCGAGGACGCGCAGGGGCGCCACGTCGAGGGCGCGTTCTACGTGTGGACGCCCGCGCAGCTGCGCGAGGTGCTGGGCGACGAGGACGCCGCCTTCGCCGCCGAGTACTTCGGGGTGACCGAGGAGGGGACCTTCGAGGAGGGATCCTCCGTCCTGCGGCTCGTTCGGGCCGGGGAGACGGAGAACGCCGACGCGGGGAGGGTCACCGATGTGCGGGCCCGGCTGCTCGCGGCCCGTGAGCTGCGGGTGCGTCCCGAGCGCGACGACAAGATCGTCGCCGCGTGGAACGGACTGGCGATCGCCGCGCTCGCCGAGACCGGGGCGTACTTCGGCCGCCCGGATCTGGTCGAGCGGGCCACCGAGGCCGCCGACCTGCTGGTACGGGTGCACATGGGTGACGTCGCCCGGCTCTGCCGCACCTCGAAGGACGGCCGTGCCGGGGACAACTCCGGCGTCCTGGAGGACTACGGTGATGTCGCCGAGGGGTTCCTCGCGCTGGCCTCCGTCACCGGCGAGGGCGCCTGGCTGGAGTTCGCGGGCTTCCTGCTGGACATCGTGCTGGAGCGCTTCACCGGCGAGGGCGGACAGCTGTTCGACACCGCCGACGACGCGGAGCGGCTGATCCGTCGTCCCCAGGACCCCACCGACAGCGCCACCCCGGCCGGCTGGACCGCCGCCGCGGGCGCGCTGCTCTCCTACGCCGCGCACACCGGCTCCGAGGCGCACCGCACGGCGGCCGAGGGCGCCCTCGGGATCGTCGGGGCGCTCGGGCCGAAGGCGCCCCGGTTCATCGGCTGGGGGCTGGCGGTCGCCGAAGCGCTGCTCGACGGTCCGCGCGAGGTCGCGGTGGCCGGTCCGGTAGCCGGGGAGCTGCACCGGACGGCCCTGCTGGGGCTCGCGCCGGGCGCCGTCGTCGCGGCGGGCGAGGGGCCGGACGCCGGCACCGAGTTCCCGCTGCTGGTAGACCGGCCGCTGGTGGGCGGCGAGCCGACCGCGTACGTCTGCCGGCACTTCGTGTGCGACGTGCCGACCACGGACACGGGGGAGCTGGCCGCCAAGCTGGGCGGCTGACGGAGTTCTCCCACGGGTACGGCGAAGGGCCCGGCCGTCGTGGCCGGGCCCTTCGCCGTACGGGCGGGTCACTGCTGGTAGGCGACCAGGGAGATCCCGACGTAGTGCGCGACGAACGCCGCCAGAGTCAGCGAGTGGAAGACCTCGTGGAAGCCGAAGTAGCGCGGTGAGGGGTTCGGACGCTTGAGGCCGTAGATGACGCCTCCGGCGCTGTAGAGCAGCCCGCCGACGACGACGAGGACCAGTACCGTGATGCCGCCGGTGCGCATGAAGTCCGGCAGGAAGAACACCGCGGCCCATCCCATGGCGATGTAGCACGGGGTGTAGAGCCAGCGCGGGGCGCCGACCCAGAACACGCGGAAGGCGATGCCGGCCGTCGCGGCGCCCCAGATCGCCCACAGGAGGGGGCGGCTCGTGGACTCCGGCAGCAGCAGGAGGGCCAGCGGCGTGTAGGTGCCCGCGATGATCAGGAAGATGTTCGCGTGGTCGAGCCGGCGCAGCACCGCTTCGCCACGCGGCCCCCACGTGCCCCGGTGGTAGACCCCGCTCACCCCGAACAGCAGGCAGGCGCTGAGCACGTAGACGGCGCAGGCGATCCGCGCGCGTGAGCTGTCGGCCAGCGCGATCAGGACGATTCCGGCGATGACCACCGCGGGGAACATTCCGGCGTGCAGCCAGCCGCGCATCCGTGGCTTGACCGGGACCGGATCGGTGAGCTCGACGGGTCCGGACCCGGAGGCGGCAGAAGTCATATCGGCATGTTACCTACGCCTCCGTAGGTAACTGGTACGAGTGGTGATGCTCACATGTGCGGCCCCCTGGACATATGGGCGGTTCGGTCGGATGATCAAATGAGTGCGGTCGGCACCGGATGAGCGCCAGGGGAATTCGAAGGGGTCAGCATCCGGGTCGCAGCCCCCACGGGGCCTGACAACACACCCTCTCGACTAGGAGCGATCGTGGCGCGAGACATCGCGGCTCCCCTCACTGTCCCCACTCGGCACCAGGAGCTCGTCTCCTGGGTGGACGAGATCGCCGCCCTCACCCAGCCGGACCGCGTGGTCTGGTGCGACGGTTCCGAGGCCGAGTACGAGCGCCTGTGCGGGGAGCTCGTCGCCAAGGGCACCTTCACCGAGCTCGACCCGGTCAAGCGCCCGAACTCGTACTACGCCGCGTCCGACCCGAGCGACGTCGCCCGCGTCGAGGACCGCACCTTCATCTGCTCCGAGAAGGAGGAGGACGCGGGCCCCACCAACCACTGGAAGGCGCCCGCCGAGATGCGGGAGATCTTCACGGGGGAGAAGGGCGTCTTCCGCGGCTCCATGCGCGGTCGCACGATGTACGTCGTCCCGTTCTGCATGGGTCCCGTCGGTTCGCCGCTCTCCGCCATCGGCGTCGAGATCACCGACTCCGCGTACGTCGCCGTCTCCATGCGGACGATGACGCGCATGGGCCAGGCGGTCCTGGACGAGCTGGGCACGGACGGCTTCTTCGTCAAGGCCGTCCACACCCTCGGCGCACCCCTGGCCGAGGGCGAGGCCGACGTGCCGTGGCCCTGCAACTCCACCAAGTACATCTCGCACTTCCCCGAGGACCGTGAGATCTGGTCCTACGGATCCGGCTACGGCGGCAACGCCCTGCTCGGCAAGAAGTGCTACGCGCTGCGCATCGCCTCGGTCATGGCGCGTGACGAGGGCTGGCTCGCCGAGCACATGCTGATCCTCAAGCTCACTCCGCCGAGCGGCGGGAGCAAGTACGTCGCGGCCGCGTTCCCGAGCGCGTGCGGCAAGACCAACCTCGCCATGCTGGAGCCCACGATCCCCGGCTGGACCGTCGAGACCATCGGCGACGACATCGCCTGGATGCGGTTCGGCGAGGACGGTCAGCTGTACGCGATCAACCCCGAGGCGGGCTTCTTCGGCGTCGCGCCCGGCACCGGCGAGCACACCAACGCCAACGCCATGAAGACCATGTGGGGCAACTCCGTCTTCACCAACGTCGCACTCACCGACGACGGCGACGTGTGGTGGGAGGGCATGACCGAGGAGCTCCCGGCGCACCTCACGGACTGGAAGGGCAACGACTGGACCCCCGAGTCCGGCACGCCCGCCGCGCACCCCAACGCACGCTTCACCGTCCCGGCCGGCCAGTGCCCGATCATCGCGCCGGAGTGGGAGGACCCGAAGGGTGTGCCGATCTCGGCGATCCTCTTCGGTGGCCGCCGCGCCTCCGCGGTCCCGCTGGTCACCGAGTCCTTCACCTGGCAGCACGGTGTCTTCCTGGGGGCCAACGTCGCCTCCGAGAAGACCGCCGCCGCCGAGGGCAAGGTCGGCGAGCTGCGCCGCGACCCGTTCGCCATGCTGCCGTTCTGCGGCTACAACATGGGCGACTACATGAAGCACTGGGTCAAGGTCGGCGCCGACAAGGCGGACCAGTCGAAGCTCCCGAAGATCTACTACGTGAACTGGTTCCGCAAGAACGACGCCGGCAAGTTCGTCTGGCCCGGTTTCGGTGAGAACAGCCGCGTCCTGAAGTGGATCGTCGAGCGGCTGGAGGGCAGGGCCGAGGGTGTCGAGACCCCGATCGGCGTCCTGCCGGCAAAGGGGTCCCTGGACACCGAGGGGCTGGCTCTCTCCGAGCCCGACCTCGACTTCCTGCTCACCGTGGACAAGGAGGTCTGGCGCGAGGAGGCGGCCCTGATCCCCGAGCACCTCAACACCTTCGGCGAACACACGCCGAAGGAGCTGTGGGACGAGTACCGCGCGCTGGTCCAGCGCCTGGGCTGATCCCCTTCCGGTCCCCGCGGCCGGGTCCCGACGGCATCCGCCCTGACCTGTGGGGGTCGAAGGCCCGCCGCGGCACGGCACCCGGAGCCCCCTCATGGTTCCGGGTGCCGATCCTTTCCAGGAGACCGCCTCGGGCGGAACACCGCCCCAATTCGGCGGGAACGTCCATGCATCGCCAACAACTTGCGCACATAACCTTCACATCTGTTGCATGATTCCCACAGGGCGTCCGGGGAAGCCGTCGGACGCCGTCAACTCTTCTGTGGGGGGAAACAGTTGAACCGGTCACGGCAGAGGAATCGCGGTCTCGCGACACTCCTCGCGCTCACGCTCGGGGGCGCGGGTCTCACCGTGCTCGCGGCGCCTGCGGCCCACGCGGCGGACGACGACGTGGCGAAGCTGCCCATCTCGTCGTTCTCGTCCATGGTCGTGGACTCCGCGCACGAACGCGTCTACGTCAGTGACGACGCACGGTCCACGACGGTGAAGACGTCGGTGAACGTCTACAACTTCCAGGGCCAGAAGGTCGACGAGCTGCCCAGCACCTACGGCTCCGTCGGCGGCATGGCTCTCGCACACGACAGTTCGAAGCTGTACGTCTCCGAGATGAACCGGATCTCCGCGTACGACACCGAGACGTTCGCGAAGACCACCCACACCGGGACCAACTGGTCGGGTCAGTGCGGGCGTCAGGTCGCCTACTCGGGTGGCAAGGTGTGGCACACCGACATCGGCTACACCACCCTGTGCGACGAACGGCAGAGCTATCTGTACGGGAGCGCGAACGGCCTCCTCTCCTACACCGGCTGGGAGGGCGCGGGCAGGCTCCAGTTCGCGACCACGCCCCAGGCCCCGGACGTGCTCGCCCTGGGGCAGACGCTGAGCCCGGGCGGGACCGACCCCTACCTGACCGTCTTCGACAGCAGCGGCGACACGCTCGTGCGAGGACCGCAGCGCCGCTTCGCCGACAGCGCGGGCGCGGGCGCGCTCGACCTCAAGGACCTGGCCCTTTCGGGTGACGGCGGCAGGCTCGCCGTCGCCGACGCCGCACACGGCACCCGCCTGCTCCGCACCGCCGATCTGTCCGATGCCCCGGTGCAGTACCAGCCGCTGCCGGAGGGGGCGAAGGCCTCGGCCGTCGCGTTCAGCGCCGAAGGCGGGTACGTCGCCCGAGGCGCCACCGCCACCGGATCCACGGCGGACCTGCTGATCCAGAAGGCGGATCCGGCGGAGGGCACCACCGCGCTGGAGTTCGCCTTCGAGGGCGAACTCGACGGCGCCCGGGTCGCCCCGCGCGGCCTCGGGTGGTCCCAGGACGGCTCCCGGCTCTTCGCGGTGACCACCAACGCCTCGGGTTCCGCCTATTGGCTGCACGTGATCCAGCCGCCCGCCGCCCAGTACGACTCCCGCTTCACGGGAGCGCTGTCAACCACCCCGGGCACGCCGGTCGTCGGTGAACCGCTCGGCATCCGTGGCCGGCTCGAACTGGACGGCCCGGCGCCCGTGGAGCCGGTCAAGGTCTCGGCGGTACGCCGGGACGCCGACGGGGACCGCAAGCTGGCGGCCGTGGAGGTCGACACCGACGGCACGTTCACCGTCCTCGACGTCCCCTCGCGGGTCGGCGACGCCACGTACACCCTGTCCTTCCTCGGGGACGTGACCCATCGCCCGGCCGAGGACGTCACCCTTTCGGTGACCGTGGCCAAGGCGCCGACGGCCATCACGCTCACGGCTCCGGCGGAGACGACGAAGAACCAGAGCGTGGAGATCACCGGCACCCTGACCGGCCAGGGCCGGGCGCTGCCCTCGGGCATCACCCTGTCCGTGGAGCGGGCCGACAAGAAGGGCACCGGCGCCCTCACGTCGGCGGCGGTCGCGGCCGACGGCACCTTCACGATCAGGGACCTGGCGTCCGTCAGGGGCGAGGTCGTCTACACGGTCTCCTACGCCGGGGACGATCTGCACACCGCGTCGACCGCGTCGGCCACCGTGCGGGTCCGGGCCGCCGCGTAGGCCGTCCGCCGGCGGTCGCTGCCGCCGGACGGCAGAGAGGCCCGCGACGCCCTTCGGGGTCCTGCGGTGCGGGTGTGTGGCACCCGGTCCACGCGTCTTCGCGACCCGTGGACCGGGGCCGTCAAGGGGCGCCGACCAGGGCGGTCGGTGCGGACAGCGCCGCGGCGTGCACGTCCATGGACTCGGCCGCCAGAATCGCCACGGCCGTGTCGGCGCGGGACGCGGCCACCACGAGCGCCCGGCCGGCGAGGGCGTGGGCGCGGCGGTGCAGAGCGGCCGGTGAGGCATCGCTCCGCCCGGCGTGCCGGGCGGGGGGAGCACCGCGCAGCCTGGCCACCTGGGCGGCGACGCGGTCGCCTTCGGCGGTGAGCCCCAGCTCGTCGGTGACGGCGAGCAGGGCCGCGAGATGGCCGGCGAGCTGGATGTCCAGCTCGTCCTCGCGGCTCCGGTGCGGGAAATCGGCGTCGTCGGCCGATGTGTGGACCGATTTCGTGCGGATCGGCTCGTACATGGATGGCCTCCTGGTATCGCAGTAAGGCCATCCTACCTTGGATTCAGTCTAAAGTTGTGCCGGGTCCGGAAGGTTTACGTCCCTCAGGGCTGGCTGTAACCGTCCAGGAAGTTCCCGATGCGCGTCACCGCGTCGACGAGATCCTTGGCGGGCGGCAGCGTGACCACCCGGAAGTGATCGGGTTCCGGCCAGTTGAAGCCCGTGCCCTGCACCACCATGATCTTCTCGGCCCGCAACAGGTCGAGGACCATCTGCCGGTCGTCCTTGATCTTGAAGACCTTGGGGTCGAGCCTCGGGAAGAGGTACAGGGCCCCCTTCGGCTTCACGCAGGTCACCCCGGGGATCTGCGTCAGCAGGTCGTACGCCACGTCCCGCTGCTCCAGGATCCGCCCGCCCGGCAGCACGAGCTCGTTGATCGACTGCCGGCCGCCGAGAGCGGTGGCCACCGCGTGCTGCGCCGGCATGTTGGCGCACAGGCGCATGTTGGCCAGGATCGTCAGGCCCTCGATGTACGAGGAAGCGTGTGCCTTCGGGCCGCAGACCGCCATCCAGCCGGAGCGGTACCCCGCGATCCGGTAGTTCTTCGAGAGCCCGTTGAAGGTGAGCACCATCAGATCCGGGGCGATGGCGGCGGTCGGGGTGTGCGTCGCGCCGTCGTAGAGGATCCGGTCGTAGATCTCGTCGGAGCAGACGACCAAGTTGTGGCGCCGCGCGATCTCCGTCAGCCCGCGCAGCATCTCGTCGTCGTAGACCGCGCCGGTCGGATTGTTCGGATTGATGATCACGAGCGCCTTGGTGCGGTCGGTGATCTTCCGCTCGATGTCGGCGAGGTCGGGCATCCAGTCGGCCTGCTCGTCGCACCGGTAGTGCACGGCGGTGCCGCCGGCCAGCGACACCGAAGCCGTCCACAGCGGGTAGTCCGGAGCGGGGACGAGCACCTCGTCGCCGTCGTCGAGCAGCGCCTGCATCGACATCTGGATCAGCTCGGAGACACCGTTGCCCAGGTACACGTCCTCGACGTCGAGGTCGATGCCCTTGGTCTGGTAGTGCTGCATCACCGCACGGCGCGCGGACAGCAGGCCCTTCGCGTCGCCGTAGCCGTGCGCGCCCGAGAGGTTGCGCAGGATGTCCTCGAGAATCTCCGGCGGGCACTCGAAACCGAACGCCGCAGGGTTGCCCGTGTTGAGCTTGAGGATGCGATGACCTGCGGCTTCGAGCCGCATCGCTTCCTCGAGCACGGGGCCGCGGATTTCGTAACAGACGCCGGAGAGCTTCGTGGACTGGATGACCTGCATGTCAGCGAGCTTACGACCGTGTTTCGCGCGGTGCGCCCAGTTCGCGCACCGGTTGCTCCCTCCGGGGGCGTGCGACGGAGCGCCGGGTCTTCCATCGGCATGCCGCCCCGCCCGCGAACCGTGGGAACGGCCGGTCGGGGCGGCGTCGCGGCTTGGAATGCGGGCGTGCGGCGCCGGGCCGGGTGAGATGCGCCACGCGGGGGCGCGTATCCGGCCGGGTGCGCCCCCGGCCGGACCCCCGGTCACGCCCCGTCCCCGCCGGTCGCGTCGGCGGGAGTGCGGCTGCGTCAGTCGGGCAGGACTGTCCCCGGGGGGAGACGTACGCCGAAGTCCTCGGCCAGCACCCGCAGTACCTCCGCCGAGTCGCCCAGCTCCCTCTCCTCGACCGTGCCGTCGTCGGCGGTCTCCACCAGTGTCCGGCCGGACAGGGCCCTGTGCAGGCCAGGCAGGGTGCGCTGGGCGTAGACCGCCTGCTGGAACGGCGAGCGCGGGTTCGTCGCGATGTGCCAGTTGATGACCTCGTAGTCCGGGGCCTCGAACGGCTCCAGGGTGAACTCGTACTGCGGCTCCCAGTAGCCGCCCTTGTCCGCCTGTAGCTCCCACATCTCCAGCGGGCCGTCGTGCGGGGCGTGCACGAGCCGGTGGCGGCGCGGGGTGTCGAGCAGCTCGGCGTCCACCACCAGCGGGATCGGCTCCAGCAGCGCGCCGTGCGAGCCGAAGCCGACATCGGCCAGGTAGGGGGCGGGCTCACCCTCCACGTCCACCCGCATCAGCATGTGCGTACGGGGCCTGATGTCACCGGGCGCGGCGCCCACCACCACCCGCGCGGTCAGCAGCGTCACCCGGAATCCGAGCTGGGTCAGGACGGCGGCCAAGAGGGTGTTGTGCTCGTAGCAGTACCCGCCGCGCTCGCTGCGGACGAGCTTCTTCTCCAGGTCCGGGAGCGCGAGGGAGGGGGCGCTGCCGAGAAGGGGTTCCAGATTCTCGAACGGGATGCCCAGCATGTGGGCGCGGTGCACGGACCGCAGCACCTCCACGGTGGGGCGGCGCTCCCCGGACCAGCCGATGCGGGCGAAGTAGGCGTCGAGGTCGAGTGTCATACCCCGACACTACGCAGACGGCTCAGGGGTTTTCACGTGTCCTGAGCGCACAGAAGAAGGGGGAACACGCCCCACTTGCGTCCTGCGGCGAGCGGGGGCCCCGCGGATGCGGAACTCCTCGTTCTGGTGGCGGGGCGACCCGCTGACCGGAGGTCAGGCCTCCGGTCGTGGTGGTTCGATCCGGGCCGGCCAGACGCTCGGCAAGGTCTCCGACTGTGCGGCCTCCTCGGGGGAGAGGGTGTCCAGCAGTCGGCGTTCGTTGTGTATGTGGGCGCCGAACGCCTGGTCCATCAGGTCCCGTCCCGCCGGGGTGCCGGGGTGAGTGCCACGACCCGGCCCCGGCCGTCGGCCGCCGAGCAGCGGCCCGCGCCGGGGCCGGGGTACCGGGGTGAGGTGGAGCGGCGCGCCGGGGCCGGGGTGCCGGGCTGAGGTGGACCGGCGCGCCGGGGCCGGCCCGATGATCCGGTGGCGGCTTGAATTCGCCCCTTGTCGGCCCTCCCGGGCGTGCGCAAGCATGCGCATGTCAAACCGGAAGAACTCCGGTCACTGGCACATCTGGAGGGGACCCCACATGAACAAGCCTCTCGTCGGCGCGCTTCTTTCCGTCCTGCTCCTCGGGGCGGGCGTCGCACCCGCGGCAGCGTCCACGGCCACGAGTCCGGACGAGGCCGAGGTCCGCGCGAAGGCGGTCACCTTCGCCGGCACCGTCGCGCTCAGCAACTGCTCCGGCTCCGTCGTCCGGGCGCCGTCGTCGCTGCCCGGCGACCCGGCTCTCGTGCTGTCCAACGGCCACTGCCTGGAGACCGGTTTCCCGGCTCCGGGTCAGGTCCTGCTCAACCGGGCCTCGACCCGCAGCTTCACCCTGCTGAACGCGGCGGGCAGCGGGGTCGGCACCCTGCGGGCGTCCAAGATCGCGTACGGGACGATGACGGACACGGACGTCTCGCTCTACCAGCTGACCAGGACCTACGCCCAGATCGAGAGCTCCTACGGCATCAAGGCCCTTGAGCTCGACGCCGCGCGCCCGGCCCAGGGCAAGGCGATCACCGTCGCGTCCGGCTACTGGAAGCGCACCTACAGCTGCGCCGTCGACGGCTTCGCGTACCGGCTGAAGGAGGGTGCCTGGACCTGGAAGGACTCGGTCCGCTACACCTCCGCCTGCCGGACCATCGGAGGCACGTCCGGTTCCCCGGTGATCGACGACGCGACCGGCAAGGTGGTCGCCGTCAACAACACCGGGAACGAGGACGGGCAGCGCTGCACCGACAACAACCCGTGCGAGGTCGACGTGAACGGCACGGTGACCGTGCGCGAGGGCATCAACTACGCCCAGCAGACGTACGGCATCGTGCCGTGCATCGGCACCGGTAACCAGATCGACCTGAACCGGTCCGGCTGCGCGCTGCCCAAACCGTAGGGAGCGGGCCGGGGCGGCCGCGCAGGCCGCCCCGCGTCCCCCTCAGCCCCGCGTGCCGCCCGTGCTCCGCACCGACCGGCCCGCCAGGGTGGACGTCCGCCTGCCGTCCTCGATGACGAAGCGGCCGTCGATCAGGACGTGCGGGATGCCCACCGGGAGGGTGCGCGGCTCGTCGAAGGTCGACCCCGCCGCCACCGTGGCCGGGTCGAAGAGGACCAGGTCCGCGCGGTGACCCTCGCGGACGTACCCGCGGTCCGGCAGGCGCAAACGGGCGGCCGGCCGGGACGTGAGGTGGGCGACGCACTCCTCCAGGGAGAGGATGCCCAGCTCCCGTACGTACCGCCCGAGGTACTGCGGGAACGTGCCGTACGCGCGAGGGTGCGGCTTGTCCCCCTGGAGGATGCCGTCGCTGCCGCCGGTGTGCACCCGGTGGCCCATGATCTGCCGGACGTTCTCCTCGTGGCCGACGTGCTGGAGGATCGTCGTGCCGAGCTTGTCCTCGACCAGTACCCGACGGGCCGTCACCCAGGGCTCCTCGCCGCGCAGCCGCGCCGACTCGGCGACCGTACGGCCCACGTATCCGGACAGTTCGGGTTTGCCGACGCCGGAGATCTCTATCGAGTCCCACTCGATCGGGACACCGTGGCAGCCGTCGGATCCCAGGACCTCCACGTGGTGGCGGATCCGCTGCGCCGTCTCCTCGTCCGCGAGCCGGGTCAGGATCGACTCGGGACCGCCCTCGCTCGACCAGCTCGGCAGCATCGCCACGAGGGTCGTGCACCCGGGTGTGTACGGATAGGTGTCGAGGGAGATGTCCGCGCCCGCCGCGAGGGCCTCGTCCAGGAGGGTCAGGAGCTCGGGGGCCTTGCCCTTGTTCACGCCGAAGTTCATGGTGGCGTGGGCGAGATGGAGGGCACATCCGGCATCGCGGGTGAGCTGCACCATCTCCTCGTACGCCTGGAGCGCTCCGGCGCCGTACGAGCGGTGATGGGGGCAGTAGTAGCCGTCGTGCGCCGCGACCACCCGGCACAGCTCGGTGAGTTCGGCGTCCTTCGCGTACATCCCGGGGGTGTAGGTCAGGCCCGAGGACATACCGACCGCGCCCTCGGCCATGCCCTGTGCGACGAGCTCCTTCATGCGGTCCAGCTCGGCGTCCGTGGCGGGGCGGTCGTCCCAGCCGACGGCGAGCATCCGGACCGTGCCCTGCGGGATGAGGTAGGCGGCGTTGACGGCGATGCCCTGGCCGCCGAAGTTGCGGTCGAGGCGGTCCAGGTAGCCGCCGACGGTGCGCCAGTCGAAGTCGATGTCGCTGCCGTCGCCGTTCCAGCCGGCGATGGAGCGGCGGACCTCGGCGAGGGTGCGGTCGTCGGCGGGGGCGTACGACAGGCCGTCCTGGCCCAGGACTTCCAGGGTGACGCCCTGGGCGGCCTTCGCGCTGTGGTCGGGGTCGCGCAGCAGCGCGAGGTCGCTGTGCGCGTGCATGTCGATGAAGCCCGGCGAGAGCGCGAGGCCGTCGGCGTCCAGGGTGCGGGCGGCGGTCGGGCGTGGGCCGCCGCCCTCCCGGCGGATCTCGGTGATCCGGCCGTCCGTGACGCCCACGTCGGCGCGGTAGGAGGGGGTACCGGTGCCGTCGACGACTCGGGCGTCGCGGATGACCAGGTCCATGGGATGTCGCCTTTCGGGTGGGGGAGGGGCTCCGCCGGGATCAGAAGAAGGTGCGGATGTAGTCACTGACGGTGCCGTCCGCCTCCACCAGCGGGATCAGCTGCCACTTGTCGAACGAGGTGCAGGGATGGGAGAGGCCCATGCCGATCCAGTCGCCCACCTCCAGCTCGGCGCCCGCCTCCGTGCGGACCCAGCCGTGCTGGTCGGACAGCCCGCTGACGGTGATTCCGGTGGAGGGCCGCACCGAGCCGTCGCGGGCGGAGCGGACGACCTGTGCCTCGGGGAGGTCCAGGTCGTAGGCGGCGTCGCGCTTCCCGGCGTTGACGAAGGCCTGCTCGGGGGTGGGACGGGAGACCACCTGTGCCCAGAGACGGAAGGCGGGCTGGAGCGCACCCTCCTCGGGAACACGGTTGAAGGGGGTGAGGTGGCGGTAGTGCCCGTCGTCGTGGCTGACGTACGCGCCGGAGCGCAGCAGCTTGAGGGCGGGCCTGCTCAGTGCGGGGATCCCGGCGAAGACGTCGGCGACCGCGTCGAACCACGCGCTGCCGCCCGCGCTGATCAGGATCTTCTCGCCGTCGGCCAGCGCGTCGAAGCGTCCGGCGGCGTCGAAGTCCGCCGCCAGCGCGACGAGCCGGCGCAGCCACTCCCGCACCCGCTCGGAGGAGGCGTCCGGCACCTCGCCCTCGTAACCGGCGACGCCCACCAGGCGCAGGGTGGAAGCGGCGGCCACCGCGTCGGCGACCGCCGCGCAGTCGGCCTCCGTACGGGCGCCGGTGCGGGCGGTCAGGCCGGCTCCCAGTTCCACCACGACGTCGACGGGGCGCACGGCCCCCGCGGCGCGCAGCGCCTCGTCCATCAGCTCGACCCCGCGCACGGAGTCGACGTAACAGGCGAAGACGAAGTCCGGGTCGGCGTCCAGCTCGCCGGCCAGCCAGCGCAGCGCGACCGCGTCGACGAGCTCGTTGGCCAGGAAGATCCGCCGGATGCCGTGGGCGCGGTACACCCGGGCCTGGTGGGGGACGGCGGCGGTGATGCCCCACGCGCCGTACTCCAGCTGCCGGGCGAAGAGCTGCGGGGACATCGAGGTCTTGCCGTGCGGGGCGAACGCCAGGCCGTGCCGTTCCGCGTACGTCTCCAGCAGTGCCAGGTTGGCCTCGACCGACTCGGCGGACAGGGCCAGCACCGGGGTGGTGAAACCGCCGGTGAAGAGATTGCGGCGCTCGGCCGCCAGGGCGCCGACGGTCAGCCCCTCCGCGTCGGGCGGCAGCGCTTTGAAGCGGTGGTCGACCACTTCACCCGAGAGGGCCGTCACGGACTGTTCGGCGGACTGCTGGGCGGCCAAGGGATCCTCCTCGGGAACTCGACCGTTGCATTGTCTGCAACGGTCATTGCGCATATCGCTTAACGCTGTCTAACATCCGAGCCGATGCCGGGTCAATGGTGAGCACCGGCGCCCACGGCCGACCCTGAGGAGCCCAGAGTGTCCGGATACGCAGCCAGGACAGCCACCGCGGACGTCGTCTGCCTCGGTGAGTCCATGGTGACGTTCCTGCCCTCACAGCCGGGCCGCCTCGCCGACGTCCCGTCCTTCGGCCGGGGCATCGGCGGCGCCGAGTCCAACGTCGCCTGCGCGCTCGCCGCCGGGGGCCACCGGGCGAAATGGGTCGGCCGGGTCGGAGCCGACGGCTTCGGCGACCACCTCGTCGACACGATCGCCGGCTACGGCGTCGACACCTCCGCCGTACGCCGCGACCCGGGCCGCCCCACCGGCATCTACTTCCGCACGGCTACGGACCGCGCCACCGACGCCCACGAGGTGGCGTACTACCGGGCCGGCTCCGCGGCTTCCGCGATGTCCCCGCACAACGTCCCGTACGACGACCTCCTCTCCGCCCGCGTCCTGCACCTGTCCGGCATCACCGCCGCGCTCTCCGCCGACTGCCTGGAACTCCTCCACGACCTCACCGCCCCCCGCGACGGCCGCCCGCTGGTCTCCTTCGACGTCAACCACCGCCCCGGCCTGTGGCGCGACGGCGAGGCCGGCCCCGAGGTGCTGCTCGCCCTCGCCCGCCGCAGCGACCTCGTCTTCGTCGGGGAGGACGAGGCGGAGGAGGCCTGGGGCGTCCACGGCACCGAAGCGATCCGCGCCGCCCTTCCGGAGCCGGACGTCCTGGTCGTCAAGCGGGGCTCGGACGGCGTCACCGTCTTCTCGCGTACCGGGGACAGCCCGGAGACGGACACCGTCACCACCGTTCCCTCCCTCCACGTCGACGTCGTCGCCGCCGTCGGCGCGGGGGACGCCTTCGCCGCCGGGTTCCTCTCCGCCACCCTCCGCGACCTGCCCGTACGCGACCGCGTCCGGCACGGCCACCTCATGGCCGCCGCCGTCCTCACCGTCCCCGGCGACCTCACCGGCCCCCCGCCCCGCGCGTACGCCGACAGGCTCGCCGCTCTGGACGACGAGGCCTGGGGCACACTTCGTCTCGGCCCCGGCTGGACAGCCGCCGCCGGGGCGAACGAGGAGGTACGAGTCACATGAGCCAGACCGTCGACCGCGCGCTGAGCATCCTGCCGCTGCTCGCCCAGGGCCCCGCCGACCTCGGCCAGGTCGCGATACGTCTCGGCGTCCACAAGTCCACGGCGCTGCGCCTGCTCCGTACGCTCCACGAACACGGACTCGTCTACCGCCAGGAGGACCAGCGCTACCGCCTCGGCGCCCGGCTCTTCGCCCTCGCGCAGGAAGCCGTCGAGAACCTCGACGTACGCGAGATCGCGCACAGCCACCTCGTCGCACTCAACGAACAGTGCGGGCACACCGTCCACCTCGCGGTCTACGAGGAGAACGAGGTCCTCTACATCGACAAGGTCGAGAGCCGCTACCCAGTGCGGATGTACTCAAGGATCGGCAAACCCGTCGCGATCACCGTCGCCGCGGTCGCCAAGCTGCTCCTGGCCGACCTCACCGAGCCCGAAAGGCGCGCGATCGCCGAACGGCTCGACTACCCCATGTACACGTCCCGTTCGGTCCCGAACGCCGGCGCGTTCCTGAAGGAACTCGCCGTCGTACGCGAACAGGGCTGGGCCACCGACCTCGGCGGCCACGAGGAGTCCATCAACTGCGTCGGCGCCCCCATCCGGGGCGCGGACGGGCGCGTCGTCGCCGCCATGTCGGTGTCCGCACCGAACGTGGTCGTCACGGCCGAGGAACTCCTCACCCTGCTCCCGCTGGTGCGACGCACCGCGGACACCATCAGCCGGGAGTACTCCGGCACCACCCCCACCAAGAAAGCCTGAACCGCCATGACCGAGAAGACCGCCCTCACCCCCAGCACCCACACCGCCCCGCCCGCCAAGTTCTCGCACGGCGTGAAGAAGGGGAACATCCTCCAGGTCGCCGGTCAGGTCGGCTTCCTGCCCGCCGTCGAGGGCCAGGCCCCCACCCCGGCCGGCCCGACGCTCCGCGAGCAGACCCTTCAGACCTTCGCCAACGTCAAGGCGATCCTGGAGGAGGGCGGCGCGAGCTGGGACGACGTGATGATGATGCGCGTCTACCTCACGGACGTCGACCACTTCGCCGAGATGAACTCGATCTACAACGAGTACTTCGAGGAGCAGGGCCTCAAGGCACCCGCCTCCGCGCGTACGACGGTGTACGTCGGCCTGCCCAAGGGGCTGCTCATCGAGATCGACGCGCTCGCCGTCCTCGGCTGATCACCTGATCCGCCGGCCCGGCGATCCGCCGCCGGAGAGCCGGCTCCCCTGAACCGCTCACCCCACGGCACGGCGCCCCACCCCTCCCGCACGGGGCGCCGTGCCGCGATCCCCCCTGCCCGAAGGGCCCCGTCACCAACGGAGTTGACCGCTCATGCTGCTCGCCGCCGCCCCCGCCCCCGAGGCGCCACCCCACACCGGTGGACTGCTGCTCCTGATCGGCGGGACCCCCGGTCTGCTGACCGTCGCCGCTCTCGGGATCGCGCTCCTGCTCTTCCTGATCATCAAGGTCAGGCTGCAGCCGTTCGTCGCGCTGCTCGCCGTATCCATAGCCGTCGGCCTGGGTGCCGGTCTCTCCGTCACCGAACTCTTCGGCACGGTCCAGAAGTCAGCCGCCGTCTCGGTCATCGAATCCGGCATGGGCGGCATCCTCGGGCACGTCGCGATCATCATCGGCCTCGGCACGATGCTCGGCGCGATCCTCGAGGTGTCCGGCGGCGCGGAGGTCCTCAGCACGCGCCTGCTGAATCTCTTCGGCGAGAAGCGCGCCCCGCTCGCCATGGGCCTCACCGGCCTCATCTTCGGTATCCCGGTCTTCTTCGACGTCGGCATCTTCGTCCTCGCGCCGATCGTGTACGCCGCCGCGAAGCGCTCCGGCAAGTCGGTCGTCCTGTACGCGATGCCCCTGCTGGCCGGGCTCTCGATGACCCACGCGTTCCTGCCGCCGCACCCCGGTCCGGTCGCCGCCGCGGGCCTCTTCAACGTCTCCCTCGGCTGGGTCATCCTGATGGGCGCAGTCGTCGGCATCCCGTCCGTCCTCGCCGCCTGGGGCTACGCCGCCTGGATCGGCAAGCGCGTCTTCGTCGACGTACCGCAGGACATGGTCGAGGCGGCCGAGGAGTCCAAGGCAGCGGTCGTCGCCGAGCAGCGCGCCGCGGGCGTCACCCCGCACGAGCGGCCCGTCGCGCTCGGCACCGTACTCGCGATCATCGGTACCCCGCTGATCCTCATCCTGGCCGCGACGTTCTCCTCCATCGCGCTGGACCCGTCCACCCTGCGCTCCGTCATCGAGTTCTTCGGCAACCCCTTCGTCGCGCTGACGATCGCCCTGTTCCTCGCCTACTACCTCCTGGGCATCCGGCGCGGCTGGTCCCGCAAGTCCCTGGAGTCGGTGTCCACGGCCTCGCTGAAGCCCGTCGGCAACATCCTGCTGGTCGTCGGCGCGGGCGGGATCTTCGGAGCGGTGCTCAAGGGCAGCGGCATCGCGGACGCGCTCGCCGACACCTTCAACGACGTCGGTCTGCCGGTCATCCTGCTCGCCTGGCTGATCTCCGTCGTCCTGCGGGTCGCACAGGGCTCGGCGACGGTCGCGATCGTCACCACCGCGGGCATCGTCGTCCCGCTCGTCGAGGGCCAGGACATGTCGCAGGCCCACCTCGCGCTGATCATCATGGCGATCTCGGCGGGCTCCATCTTCGCCTCGCACGTCAACGACGGCGGGTTCTGGATGGTCGCGAAGTACTTCGGCATATCCGAGCGCGACACCCTGAAGACCTGGACGGTGCTGGAGACGGTCCTCTCGGTCGCCGGCTTCGTGGTCGCCGCGGCGCTCAGTCTGGTGATCTGAGGCCGTTGTCCTCGTCCCCGCACCCGGGGGCTCGGCCGACAGCGCCGAGCCCCCGGCGCCCTTCCGATCACCGCCCCGTGGGAAGAGCCGGGGCTACGGGACGGCACCGGGCTGTGACGCGCGCACACCGAGGCGGTGCCCGACCCGAAAGGCGCCCGACCCGAAAGGCGCGACGCGCCCCCTTGTGCGATCGGGCATGATGCGCTTCGTTGATCGACATGGCGGAGACAAGCGAGACCACAGGGGCGGGGGAGCTCGGCTCCCGGCCGCGTAAATCCAGCTGGCGCTACATCGGGCCCGGCATCGTCGTCGCGGCCACCGGTGTGGGAGCGGGGGACCTGGTCGCGACGCTCATCGCGGGCAGCAAGTTCGGCTACACCCTCATGTGGGCGGCCGTGATCGGCTGCCTCGTCAAGATCTCCCTCGCGGAGGCCGTGGGCCGCTGGCACCTCGCGACGGGCCGCACCCTCTTCGACGGGTGGCGCACCCTCGGCGGGTGGACCACGGGCTACTTCGCCGTCTACGTCGTCATCTGGGGCTTCGTGTACGGCGCGACGGCCATGTCCTCCAGCGCCCTGCCCATCGTGGCGCTCTTCCCCGACGGGCCCGGCCTGAAGACCTGGGCGATCATCACCGGGCTGGTCGGCCTGGTCTTCGTCTGGTTCAACCAGTACGCCGTCTTCGAGAAGGTCATGACCGTCCTGATCGGCGTGATGTTCGTCGTCGTGGTCTACGTCGCGATCAGGGTGTCGCCGGACATCGGCGCCTCCTTCGCGGGCCTGCTCCCCGTTCTCCCGGACGGCTCGCTGGTCTACACCCTCGGCCTGATCGGCGGGGTCGGCGGCACCATCACCATGGCGGCGTACGGGTACTGGGTCAACGCCAAGGGATGGTCCGACACCTCCTGGATGAAGGTGATGCGGATCGACAACCGGGTCGCCTACATCACGACCGGCATCTTCGTCGTCGCGATGCTCATCGTCGGCGCGGAGCTGCTGCACTCCTCGCAGATCGCGCTGACGAAGGGCGACCAGGGGCTGATCGACCTCGGTGACATCCTGGAGGACCGCTTCGGGGCGGGCACCGCCAAGCTCTTCCTGGTCGGGTTCTTCGCAGCCTCGTTCTCGTCGCTCATCGGCGTGTGGCACGGCGTGAGCCTGATGTTCGCCGACTTCGTGGAGCGGATCCGGGCCGCTCGCGGCGTCACGGGCGAGGAGAAGGCGACCCGTGAGACCGTGAGCCGGCAGGAGCGGTCCGTGCCCTTCCGCGCGTACCTGCTCTGGCTGACGTTCCCGCCGATGACGCTGCTGTGGCTGGACGAGCCCTTCGGGCTGGTCATCGGCTACGGGGTCCTGGGCGCGTTCTTCATGCCGTTCCTGGCCCTGACCCTGCTGTGGCTGCTCAACTCCTCCCGCACGCCGAGGGAATGGCGCAACGGCTGGCTGAGCAACGGGATGCTCGGCGCCGCGGGGCTGCTGTTCATCGTGCTGTGCGTCAAGCAGGTGATCGACCTGCCCTGGTGACGTCCGCGCGTCCGAGGACACGCAGCAGCGCCGCCGGGGGAGCGGCGGCGCTGCTGGACCGTAGGGGCCCCGGTGTTACGGCAGGCCGTGGACGTGCGGGCCGACCGCCTTGGACCAGGCGTTGCCCGCCGTGGCGTCCCAGTTCGTGGACCAGGTCATCGCGCCGCGCAGGTCCGGGTAGGTCCTGGACGGCTTGAAGGAGCCGCAGCTTGTGCCCTTGGCCAGGCAGTCGAGTGCCGCGTTCACGACGGACGGGGCGACATAGCCGCTGCCGGCGCCGCGCGTGGAGGCGGGGACGCCGAGGCCGACCTGGGACGGGGCGAGGCCGCCTTCCAGCTGGATGCAGGCGAGCGCGGTGAGGAAGTCCACCGAGCCCTGCGAGTAGACCTTGCCGTCGCAGCCCAGCATCGAACCACTGTTGTAGTACTGCATGTTCACGACGGTCAGGATGTCCTTGATGTTGAGCGCCGTCTTGAAGTACTCACCGGACGTCGACTGCATGTCGATGGTCTGCGGGGCCATCGTGATGACGAGGCCGGAGCCCGCCTTCGACGACAGGGAGCGCAGGGCCTTCGTCATGTAGGTGGAGTTGAGGCCGTTCTCCAGGTCGATGTCGACACCGTTGAAGCCGTACTCCTGGATGAGCGCGTACACCGAGTTCGCGAAGGCGGTGGCGGAGGCGTCGCTGTTGACGGCGACGGACCCCTTCTCGCCGCCGACGGAGATGATGACGTTCTTGCCGGCGGCCTGCTTGGCCTTGATGTCGGCCTTGAACTGGTCGACGGTGTAGCCGTTCAGCCCCGCCGAGTCCAGGTTGAAGGTGACGGCGCCGGGCGTGGCCGTGGCGTCCGCGAAGGACACCGCGATGATGTCGTAGTCGGCCGGGACGTCGCTGAGCTTCTGGACGGTGGCGCCGTTGTCGAAGTTCTGCCAGTAGCCGGTCACCGCGTGCTTGGGGACCGACGTCACCGGGCCGGGGCCCGGGTCGGTGGCCTTCGCCGTACGTCCGCTGACGGTCGCCGACCTGACGGACTCACCGGCGGCGTTCGTCGCGCTGACGGAGAACTGGTACGCGGTGTCCGCCGCGAGACCGGTCACCGTCGCGGAGGTGCCGGTGGAGGTGGTCGCCTTCGTGCCGTTCCGGTAGACGGTGTAGCCGGTGGCGCCGGAGACCGCGTTCCACGTGAGGGCGACGGAGGAGGATGTGGTCGTGCCTACGGTCAGCCCGGCGGGGGATCCGGGGATCGCCGGCTCCGGGTCCGTGCCACCGCCGCCGTCCGGCCCGGTCACCTGGACGTCGTCCGCGAAGTAGGCGGCCTGGCCGTACCAGCCGTGGGTGTAGACGGTCACGGAGGTGGTGGAGGGGCCGGTGGTGAAGCTGGTCCTCAGCTGGGTCCAGCTGCTGGACCCGGGCGACCAGGTGGAGACGTCGGTCGTGCCCGTGCCGCCGACTCCGATGTAGGCGTAACCACCCTGGACCCAGGAGCTCAGCGCATAGGTCGAGTTGGGCTTCACGGCGACGGTCTGCGTGCACTTGGCGTTGTCCTGCCCGGCCGGAGTGGCCTTGAGCGCGGATGTGCCGCCGTGCACGGGGGAGGAGACCGTCGCTCCGCTGCCGCCGGAACAGGTCCAGTTGGCGAGCCCTGACTCGAATCCGGCGTTCTTGGCCACGTTGACGTCGGCTGCCTGGGCGGTGCCGACGAGCCCGGTGACGGCCAGCGCGCCGGCTGCGAGGCCGGCGACGGCCCCGCCGAGGAGCGGCCGGACCCGGCGTCTTCTGTGCCTGCTGCTGCCTGCGGAGCGTTCCACTTGCTGCCTCCGGTGGGCGAGTTGGGGGTGCTGGCGGGAACGGTGGCCACCGTTGGCCGATAAACTGGTCCAGACCAATCAAGTTGTCAAGACCTCTGGCGCCCCTGATGCGTACGGCGGGTGCGTCGGGAGGGCGGGACAAGGGGGCGCGCTCACCTTCGAGTGACGGCTCCCGCTCGCGCGGGCCCACTCGCACGGGTGACTTGGCCGGAAGGCGTCGAGCGTGACGGAGTGGATATCGCGGAGGTGCGGGGAAAGCGGCCGCAATCCGGGCTGACGTGGGCGGATGAATTCCACCGGATTTCAAACCCGGTGGGCCGGGGTAACTCTGCGCAGTGGTGCAGGAGTTAACGAGCTTGCCTTCGTCCGATTTCGTACGGAGGCGTAGCGAACGCCTGTGCCGTACCGTCTTGGTACCGGGTTCCGATATCTGTTCTCTGCCTGGTCCGACGTGGCTAAAGTGCTGGGGAAGAAGCGCGGAGCAGGAGCGATTGCGGCCGGAGTCCCCCCGACGACGGCCGGAGCCGGAACGGGGAAGAGCGTGCCGACCGCAATAGCAGTGACCAGTGCTGATCTCGTGCTACCGCCGACCGATCAGCAGACACCCACGGCGGCCCTGCTGCAGGCACCCGAAGCCCAGCCCCTCGACCTCGCGATCGGTGACATGAACCTGCTCCTGGAGCAGCACGGTTATGTGATCGCCGTCTATCCCGCCGGCATCAGCCCCGCACACGAACGCAGACTGCACGCCATCCGTTCGGTCCTGGAGAGCGACCGCATCGCCCTGCTGAGGACGGACCTGCCCCCACTCGGTGTGGCCGTCCTCGTGCGGCAGCTGCGCCAGCTCTCCATCTGCGATTTCAGCCCGGGAGTGGTGGCGTCGGCGGCCCGGCTGCTCGCCCACTACATCTACGCCGGAGCCCTGCTGAACTCGGTGGCCAGGCTCGACAGGGTCCCCGTCAGCCTCAAGACCCACGCCAAGTCCTGGCTGCCGGGATCCCAGTTCGCAGTGCTCGCCGGACCCAGTCCTCAGCTGATCAGGATCGGCCCCTCGGCCGAACTGCCGACCGGTCCGCCGTTCGCCACCCAACTGCTGGTCGCCAAAGGGCAGTTGTCGTCGGAATGGGTACAGCAGACCCTGGCCCCGGCATGGGGGGTACAGGCCATCGGGGAGTGTGCGCTGCCTTCCGGATCGCCACGCTGGTGGGGCACCGGGAAGCTGGTGGAATTCGCCTCCTTCCTTCCGGACGTCTCGGTGATCTACCAGCTCGTTTCCTCCGTGCGCCGGGAAAGCTGCCACTGGTGCGGAATGGAGCTCATCGGCGACCGCTGCGGGTTCTGTTCCTCCCCGCTGGCACCGCCGGAGAACCGAATGCGCTCCCCGGGTGTCCTGAGCCTCGGCGCGGCCGCGCCGCCGAGCACCTAGCATGCCCGGGGCTCTCCGCGGACACCGCGCATCCCTTTCCGCCCGCCCCTCCACGCATCCGAATCGAACGAGGTTGTCCGGCCCATGAACTCCCGCCAGCGCCGCGGCGTGATACTCCTGCTCCTGTCGGTCCTGTGCGCCTTCGGTGCCTTCGCCGGGGTGCTCTCGGTGATCAGCGACGTCAACTCGAAGGTAGGGCCCGAGGTCGACGCCTACCGGCTCAAGGAGAACGTGGCCCCGTACACGGACCTGACCGCCGGGCAGTTCGAGAAGGTCTCCATGCCGAAACGCTGGCTGTCGGACAACGCCGTCACGGAGATCGACGAGATCGACGGCAAGATCGCCGTCACCGAGCTGCAGAAGGGTTCCCTGATGCAGTCCGACATGATGGTGAGGAGCCCGGAGCTGAAGCCGGGCGAGCAGGAGATCGCCATCATGATCGACGCCGCGACGGGAGTCGCGGGCAAGATCCGGCCGAACGACAAGGTCAACATCTACGCCACGTTCGCGAGCGAGCGGGAGGGTGAGGCCTCCCAGTCCAAGGTCATCGTCTCCAACGCGAAGGTCCTCGACGTCGGCGAACTGACCGCCCTGGAACCGAGGAAGGACGACAGGAACCAGGCGACCGAGGCCGTCCCGATCACCTTCGCGCTCAACACGCTCGACACCCAGCGCGTCGCGTACGCGGAGTCCTTCGCCCAGCACGTGCGTCTCGCACTGATCGCCCCCGGCAGCGACAGCACCATCCGCCCTGGCGACAGGACCTACACGCTCGACAAGGACAAGTGAGGATCGGATGACCACCAGAATCCTCCCGGCGGTCGGTGACCCCGACGCGGCCAGGTCCGTGACCACCCTGCTCAGCCAGCTCCCCGACGCGGAGCCCGCCGCTCCGGTCGGCGACTCGACGCAGCTCATCGACACCCTCGCCCGCCTCGCCGGCGAGTCCGTCGAGGAACTGCCCGAGGTCGTCCTGGTCCACGAGGGCATCGGCCCTGTGCCCGCCCTGGAGCTGATCCGGGAGGTGTCCCTGCGCTTCCCCGCCGTGGGTGTCGTGCTGATCACCGCCGACGCGAGCCCGGGCCTCTTCGCCGCGGCCATGGACGCGGGAGCGCGAGGCCTGGGCACCCTCCCCCTGAGCTACGAGGAGCTCGCCAACCGGGTGCAGGCTGCCGCGCAGTGGTCCACCGGCGTACGACGCCACCTCGGGGCGGGCGGCGACGTGTTCACCGGCCCCGGAGGCACGGTCGTCACGGTGACCGGGGCCAAGGGCGGGGTCGGGACGACCGTCACCGCCGTACAGCTGGCCCTGGCCGCACAGGCCTCCGGGCACACCGCCGCGCTCGTCGACCTGGACCTCCAGACCGGTGACATCGCCGCCTACCTCGACGTGCAGTTCCGGCGTTCCGTCGTCGACCTCGCGGCCATCACCGACATATCACCGCGCGTCCTCTCCGACGCCGTGTTCTCCCACACCACCGGCCTGGCGCTGCTGCTGGCGCCCGGGGAGGGCGAACGCGGCGAAGAGGTCAGTGACCGGTCCGCGCGCCAGATCGTCAGCGCGCTGCGCTCGCGCTACGAGATCGTCGTCATCGACTGCGGAAGCCAGATGAACGGGGCCAACGCCGCGGCGGTCGAGATGGCCGACGCTGCCGTGCTGGTGACGACGCCCGACGTCGTCGCCGTGCGGGGCGCCAAACGCATCGTGCGGCTGTGGGACCGGCTCCAGGTCCGCAAGGCCGAGGAGACGGTGATCCTCGTCAACCGCTTCAACCGCAACACGGAGATCCAGCCCGCCCTGATCCAGCGGATCACCGGGACCCGGATGGCGGGCACGGCGGTCCCGGCGAACTTCAAGGAGCTCCAGGGCGTCGTGGATTCAGGCCGGATGCACGAGCTGGACCCACGCTCCACCGTGAAGCAGGCCCTCTGGGCCCTGGCTGGAGAGCTCGGACTCGTGAAGCCCCCGCGGGGGGCGGAGGCGCGCGGCGGCATGCCGCGCGGCGACCGGGGCTCGATCGGGGACCGTAAGCGCAAGGGCGGCACGACCAGCGGGGGAGGCCGGCAGTGACGAGCGACGCGGGAGAACCCGGCCGCATACGGACACGGCTGAGACGCGACCGCATACGGACACGGCTGAGACGCGACCGCGGGCAGATGAGCGTCGAGTTCACCGGGATGGTGCCCATCATCCTGGTGACCCTGGTGCTGCTCTGGCAGGCGGTCCTGGTGGGCTACACGTTCACACTGGCGAGCGGGGCGGCGGACGAAGGCGTACGCGCAGCGGTCGGGGACAGCGCGACCAGCTGCCGGGCCGCCGTGCTCGAACGGCTCCCGGGCGCCTGGGAGGACTCCCTGACCGTCGCATGCGAACCGGGAAGCGACGTGTTCAGGACCACCGTCACGCTGGAAGCACCCGCGCTCTTCCCCGGCTTCGCCAGTCTTCCCATCCCCGTCACGGCAACGGCCGGCGCGGCCGCGGAAGGGGAGTGACGCGTCATGGCACCCGTACGCATCCCCTGCGCGGCCGGACGGAGACCGGGACGGGCCAGGACCAGGGTCAGGGACCGCGGCTCGACCGCCATCGAGTACCTCGGCTTCCTCCCCGTCCTCATCCTCATCGGCCTCGCCGGCATCCAGCTCGGCCTGATCGCCTACACCGCCCAGCAGGCGGGCACCGCGGCCAGAGCCGCCGCGCGTACCGCCGCGCAGGAGGACGTGTCCGGGTCCTACGCGCAGGTCGGGAGGGCGTCCATGACCGGCTGGGTCGCCGAGCGGTCCCGGATCTCGCCGCCCGCGGGCGGCGACGCCGTCACGGTCACGGTCACCGTCAGGATCCCGGACATCCTGCTCGGCCTGCTCGGTGACCGGACGGTCGAGAAGTCCGCCACCATGCCGCGCGACTAGGCGCCCCCATCCCATCCGAGGAGTACCACCCATGAGCCTGCGGGCACGCATCACCGCCCCCGAGGAGCGCGGAGGGGGACGGGAGGACGGCCACCTGGTCGCGACGTACCGCGCGAAGCTCCTCGAGGAGATCGACCTCGCGGAGATGTCCTCTCTGGCCACGGCGGACCGCCGCGCCCGGCTCGAACGCGTCCTGGGCCACATCATCAGCCGTGAGGGCCCGGTCCTCTCCACCCTCGAACGCGCCCAGCTCATCCGGCGCGTCGTCGACGAGGCACTCGGGCTCGGCGTCCTCGAACCGCTCCTGGAGGACGCCTCCATCACGGAGATCATGGTCAACGGACCCGACCAGATCTACGTCGAACGGGCGGGCAGGGTCGAGCAGCTCCCCCTGCGCTTCGCCAGCCACGAACAGCTGATGCAGACCATCGAGCGCATCGTCTCCACCGTCAACCGGCGGGTGGACGAAGCCAATCCGATGGTCGACGCCCGCCTCCCCAGCGGAGAACGCGTCAACGTCATCATCCCGCCACTTTCGCTCACCGGCGCGACGCTCACCATCCGGCGCTTCCCCCGGTCCTTCTCGCTCCAGGAGATGATCGGCTTCGGCTCGCTGGACCAGCACATGCTGCTGCTGCTCGCCGGACTCGTCCAGGCGAAGTTCAACGTGATCGTCTCCGGCGCCACCGGCACCGGGAAGACCACGCTGCTCAACGCGCTCTCCGGGCTCATCCCCGAGGGCGAGCGGATCGTCACCATCGAGGACTCCGCCGAACTCCAGCTCCAGCAGAAGCACGTGATCCGGCTGGAGTCGCGTCCCCCGAACGTGGAGGGGAAGGGCCAGATCACCATCCGCGACCTGGTCCGCAACTCCCTGCGCATGCGCCCCGACCGGATCGTCGTCGGTGAGGTCCGGGGCGGCGAATCGCTCGACATGCTCCAGGCGATGTCGACCGGCCACGACGGTTCGCTGGCCACCGTCCACGCCAACAGCGCCGAGGACGCTCTGATGCGGCTTCAGACCCTCGCCTCGATGTCCGAGATCAAGATCCCCTTCGAGGCCCTGCACGACCAGATCAACAGCGCCGTGGACGTGATCGTCCAGCTGACCCGGCACGCCGACGGCAGCAGGAGGGTCACCGAGATCGCGGTGCTCGACTCGCACGGCCGTGACCCGTACAGGATCGTCACCGTCGCCCGGTTCGACGCCCGGCCGATGGACACCGACGGCCGGATCCACGGCGACTTCCAGGCCCTCCCGCTCCCGCGTCGCATCGCCGACCGGCTCTACATGGCCGGACAGCCGATCCCCCAGGCCTTCGGGGTCGCCCCGTCAGACGAATACCTCGCCACCCGAGAGGCCAGATAGGTACCCCGACATGGACAACCTCGCACCGCTCACCCTCGGCGTCACGCTGCTGTGCTGCGTACTCGCCGTCCTGGGTCTGCACGCCTACACCTCGGGCAAGGCCCAGCGCGAAGCCCTCGTCGACCGGCTCTCCGCGACCGACCGGATCGAGATGGGTCCGCAGCGCCGCTTCCGGGGGGTCGACCGCCGGCTGCGCCGCACGAGACTGGGCAAGAGGATCGAGCTGAAGCTCGCGGCCACCGGCCTCGACGTCACTCCGGGCGAGTACTTCCTCTACGTCGTGGCCGGGGTGGCGGCCGTCTGGCTGATCGCGGCCTCCGTCCTTGCCTCGTTCTTCGGCCCGCTCGCCGGACTCGCCGGGCTCTGGGCTGCCGACACCTTCCTGAACTGGCACCGCACCAAGCGCACCGAAGCCTTCATCAGCCAGCTGCCGGAGATCTCCAGGGTGCTGGCCAACGCCACCCAGGCCGGGCTCTCCCTGCGTACCTCCATCGCCATGGCCGCCGACGAACTCGAAGCGCCGGCGGGCGACGAACTCCGCATCGTCGCCGACCAGCTGGGCGTGGGCCGTACACTCGACGACGCGCTGGACGAGCTCGCCACCCGACTGCCCTCCCGCGAACTGGTCGTCCTCGTCGCCACCCTGATCCTCTCCAACCGGGCCGGCGGCCAAGTGGTCTCCTCGCTGCGCAACCTCACCATCACCCTGGAGGAGCGCAAGGAGACCCGGCGCGAGGTCCGCACCCAGCTCTCGCAGATCACCGCCACCGCGTACGCCGTCCCCGCGATCGGCGTAGGCGCGATGCTCCTCATCAACTCGATCCTCCCCGGAGCACTCGACAGGATGACGGGAACGTTCCTCGGACAGGCCGCCGTCGTCGTCTCGCTCGGCCTCTACACCGTCGGGTTCATCGCCATCCGCCGCATTTCCAAGATCGATATCTGAGGAGGGGACCGATATGGAACTGCTGCTCGCTCTCGTCGTCGGCCTCAGTGTCCTCGGCGTCTTCAAGGGCGTACGGATGTACCGCGCCGAGGCCACCCTCCCCAGCGACCTCGCCCTGGCCCTGGAAGTGGGCTCGACCCGCACCACGGCGGTGGGCTCCGGCCTCGACCGGCTCGGAATGCGCTGGGCGCCGCTGGTTCTGCGGCTGATGGGGCCGAAGAAGGTCAGCGCGAAACGCCACAAGATCGATATGGCGGGCAACCCCGACGGCCTCACCATCGACCGCTACGCCGCCCGCCGAGCCGTGTACGGCGGCCTCGGCGCCTTCGCGGCCTTCGCGATGCTCGCCGGCGGCCAGTTCTTCATGGCGCTCCTGATGATCGCCTTCGGCCTCTTCTGGGGCGAGGTCGGCATCTGGGCCGCCATCCGCAAACGCAGGGACGACATCGACCGCACGCTTCCCGACTTCCTGGACGTCCTCGCCGTCGTCGTCTCCGCCGGACTCGGTTTCCGGCAGGCACTGGACCGGGTGTCGGAGAAGTACACAGGCCCCTGGGCCGACGAACTGCGCATCACCCTGCGCCAGATGGACATGGGCATCAGCCGCCGCAATGCCTTCGACGAACTGCGCAGGCGCAACGACTCCGAACAGGTCGCCATGTTCGTCACCGCACTCCAGCAGGGCGAGGAACTCGGCGCACCGATCGTCGACACCCTCATCGCCATCGCAAATGACATGCGCCGCACCGACGCGCAGAACGCCCGGCGCAGAGCGGCCAAGGCCGTCCCCAAGGCGACCCTGATGGTCACCACCTTCATGATCCCCGCGACCGTGATCCTCATGGGTGCCGCCATGCTGCTCGGATCCGGCACCGATTTCGGATCCCTGACGGGGGAGTGAGCGAGTGTCGACGACGAAGTTCCCGCCCAGGGGCGGCCGGGCAGCCGAGCCCGCGTCACCGCACCGAAACCCGTCCCCGTCACATGCAGGGGGAGGGACTCTTTCGCGACTGCAACCTGTTGTGGCACAGTCTTCGGCTGAAGGAATCCATACCGGGGTAAGCATCCCCAACGGGTGCGAGACCAGCGTCAGTTCTAGGGAGGCGGAGGTCATGGAACTCAGCGAACCGATGGCCTGCCGACGCGGTACGGCGCGGGTATCGGGGCTTGGGGCGCGAGGGACGGATCGCCATGGCTGAACGGGGGAGGTCAGGCACGAACGCGGCGACGCGAACCGGGCCGAGGCCGACGCGATCGGGCCAACGCGCTTTCTGGGCCCGACTTTGGGACCGGAGGGCCTGCGGCGGGCGGGGTATCCGCCTTAACGTTTCATACGTCGCAAACGGCACCGGCTTGGAGGAAGCCGGAAACGGGCGCGGCGCCACAGAGTCTTATGCATCGGCCGGCAACCGGCCGGCCGAACCCGGAGGGGAACACCATGAGCAAGCTGATGCTGAAGGCGTCCGTCAATGCCAAGGTCTGGGCGAACACGTCCGTCGAGCGCCTGAAGGCTCGGGCGGACCGGGACCGGGGGCAGAGCTCGGTGGAGTATCTGGGCATCATCGTGGTGGTTGTGGCGATCATTTTGGTGCTGATGACGACGAACCTCGGCAACGCGATCTCAACGGCTCTCACCACGCAGATCGGCAAGATCACGGGTGGTTAAGGACAGCAGCGCAGGCTCGTGAGGTAGGGCAGGCCTTTCCCATTTACATCATGGTGGTGGCAGGCCTGCTCTTCCTTGCGTTCGCCTACTTCGCCGTCGGCCAGGCTTCGATGAAGAAGAACGAGGCCCAGACCGCCGCAGATGCCGCAGCGCTCGCGGCGGCGATGGACGCGCGCGACCAACTGAGCTGGCCGGAAGTCTTCAACCTGGACGAGTGGGACGACCTGCTGAATGGGCAGGGAGCTCTCTCGGGCTCCTGTGACGCAGCCGCCAGGCTGGCTGCCGAGAACGATGCCCACCTGAGTGGGACTGGGGACTGCCACGCGGTCGATTGGCCAGAGGTCTCGTACACCGTCACGGTCGAGACGAACAAGCCCGTCGGCGACTCGGTGATCGCCAGTACGACGACGACTCAGGCCAAGGCAACCGCACGAGCGGTGATCGAACCGCGCTGTCGTATCGAAGAGGACACACGTCCCGCGCCGAGCCCTCCGACGGATGACGACGACACGGACGAGTCCGAGGAGCGGAAGGCGTACAAAGCCGTCTGCGATGACGAAGACTTGGACTTCGATATCGACCCCAAGAACCTCCACCTGCTGCCGGACCTGGCAGACCTGTTCTCCGTCCACCTGGCCGACAAGTGATGAACGACATCGAGAGGACCACGCCGATGCGTGCAGCCATGACCCGGATTCGCTTCAAGGGGGCCGCTGTGGCGGCTGCCTCTGCAGCCATGGCTGTCGTGCTGACGGCATGTGGCGGCGACGGAGGTTCGGACAAGTCGGAGGGCAAGCCCAAGGAATCCTCCACCTCCTCCGACAGCCAGAAGAATGAGGCCCCAGAGCCCGAAGCGACGGACGAAAACCAGGTGCTGGCCACGATCAAGGGCAAGGACGGTGTAGAGGTCATTGTCAGCTCGGCCGAGCGCGAGTCCGGCGGGTTCATCACGGTCAAGGGGCGGGTGAAGAACGGATCTCAGCAGATCTGGACCGCCGCTGGGTGGCAGGGAACTGAACAGGAGGTGGTGGGTAACGGAGCGTCAATGGCTGGCGCGACGTTGGTAGACCAGTCAGGGAAGAAGCGCTACCTGATTCTCCGTGACACTGACGGCCGCTGCCTGTGTACCAAGTTTGATGGGCTCGCGCAGGGAGGGGAAGCACCATTCTTCGCACAGTTCCCCGCCCCTCCGGCAGAGGTCACCGACGTCGACTTCCAGATCCCCACCATGCCCACCGCGACGATCAAGATCTCGGGGTGATGACCGTAATGCAGCCACCTGCCCCCACACGAGCCACACCCCGAAGCGCGCTCCGATGCCGCGTCGGGCTGTCCGCCGCTGCGGCGATGGTCCTCAGCACCTCGACGCTCTGGGGAGCCACCCCCGCAACGGCCGACGACAACCCCACCGCCGTTCCCTCCGCCTCGCCGCCAGTCGAGGTCGACCCGAACGCGCCCGGTCTGATGCTCGGGGACGGTGCGACCCTTGGGGACATCCGTGTGCTCGACATCAAGTCCGTCGTCGAGGACCTGGGCGGTGAGGAGCGCCGCGAGGACACCAACGTGGACATCACCTTCGCCCTCCAGGCCGAGGTGCTCTTCGGCAAGGACAGCGCGAAGCTGAGCGGTGAGGCCAATGCCCGCATCACTGCGATCGCCCAGGAGATCAAGAACCAGAAGGCGACCAAGGTCCGTGTCTTCGGGTTCACCGACGACCTCGGCTCCGAGGCCCACGGTGATGTCCTCTCCAAGCAGCGGGCCGATGCCGTGTCCGGAGTGCTCTCCCCGGGGCTCCCGAACGTCACCTTCGAGATCCGCGGCTACGGGGAGGACTACCCGATCGCCGACAACACGACCGAAGAGGGCCGTAAGAAGAACCGCCGCGTCGAGGTCACCTTCCAGCGCGACGGCGCGTCTTAAGTAGGCACAGATTTCCAGCGCCGGACGGTAGGAGCGAAATGCAGTCGAGGCCCGTAGCCGGTGCTGCCGCCGGGGTGGCGGCAGCACTCTGTGTGGTGCTGCTGACGGGCACCGTGGCGGCGGGCCCGCGCGCGGACGATGCCCCGGGAGGCGCCGCCTCTTACCGGCCTGCGCAGGGCTCCGTGTACGTCACCGGTACGTAGTCGAGCGCGGACGGGCCCCGGCTGGAACGGGCGAAGGTCTACTCGGACACCATCGGCCCGGGGCAGAAGAAGTACTACCGGGTCCGGCTGGACGACACCTCCAACGCGTTCGTCTCCACGGTGCTCGCCCCGCCCCCGGCACCGGCACCGGCATCCTCGACGGAATCCAGGTCGACCTGACCTCGGCCACCGGCACCCCGTGCGGTTCGAGTCCGGCCGCGTACTTCGGCGATGACACCACCCGTCCGATCGCCGGCTACGCGTCACGTCGCATCAAGAAGGACGCGGGTGCCTGCCAGCAGGCCGGGGACTACCTCTACACCGTGACACGGGTGGGTACGAAGACCGGCGGCGGAGCCGAGTGGCCGATCGAGCTGACCTACATGGCGGAACCGGGACTCAAGCCCGGTACGGCCGACCCCCCAGGCGCCGACGTCCTGGAGCTCGAAGGCGCCGTCCCCGCCCGACGACACTCCGCAGAAGGTGAGCGGCGGCACGGGCTTCAACGACGCGGCAGCCGTCGACGAGGGCACCTGGCGGGACGACCTGCAGCCAGGCGACAGCCGCTTCTACAAGGTGCCGGTCGCCTGGGGCCAGCAGCTCTTCCTGCGGGCCCAGCTGGCCAACGGCCCCACGGACGGCACGTCCTTCACCGTCAAAGGCCTGCGCCTCGCGCTGTACAACACGGCGCGAGGCCCGGTCTCCGACAAGAGCATCGGCTACAGGGGCGCCCCCGTAGGAGTCGGCCTCGGTACGGCCCAGGCCGCCTAGCGAACTGGTTCGGGGGAAGAACGACCGCGGAATCGGCACCGGGACGGCGCTGGTCCTGGGCGCCTGGCAGCTCCTGAGCCGTCGCAGGCGTCCGGCCGAGGGGAGCACGGGCGTCGCCTACAGCAGGTGATCGGCCTTGCCGGCCTTGATGTCCCGGATCATCTGCTGGAGGGCCTCGCGGCTGTCGGTGAGGTAACGATCCTCCGCCCCCACGAGGGCGACGTAGCCGTTGCCTTGCGTGTCGGTCCCTATCCGGAAGCAGGAATTTCCTTCACCGCAGAACGGCTCTTCCCACTGGACGTCTGGCATGGGTCTTCTCCTCAGAGTTGGTGGGCGATGGCGCGGATGAAGTCCCGCGATTCACGAGGTGGCAGGGCGATCCGCTCCATCCAGTCCAGGTGAGCCCGGTACTTCGCCAGTTGGGTCTCCGAACAGACGAACACCGGGCCGTGCGAGTTGTCGATCTGCACGGTGTCCAGCCCTGGCACCGCGCCGTCCGCGTACAACACCGTCTGCCCGGCACCGGGGAATGCCCCCGCGACGAAGGGGACGACCAGCAGCCTCATGTTGGGCTGCTCGGACTTCTCCAGCAGGTTCCCCAGCTGGGCCCGTGCCACGGAACGTCCGCCGAACTGCATCCGCAGAGCGGCCTCGTGGACGATGGCGGTGTACGAGGGGGGTGCGTCACCGTCGAGCACGGCTTGACGCTCCACGCGGTGGGCCAGCCGCAGGGCGATCTCCCGTTCCGGCAGCTGGGGAATGACCACTCGGAACAGAGCCAGGGCGTGGTCGGTCGTCTGCAGAAGGCCAGGCATGTGCATCGCGTAGGCCGCCCGCATCCGCAGCGCGTGGGCCTCCAACTCCGCGATGTCGAGGAGCCCCTGGGGCAGCGCGTCCCGGTACTTCTCCCACCAGCCTCGGCTGCGGGGCTGTGCCATCTCGACCAGGGCGTCAACGTACTTTGCGTCGGGACAGCCGCAGTTGTGGGCCAGGGTGCGCAGTCGGTCCGGGCTGATGGGCCGAGTACCCGACTCGATGTTCGAGATCTTGCCACGGTCGACGCCGAGGAGCCCGGCCGCGGACTCGGCCGATACGCCGGCTGACGTGCGCATTCTCCGCAGCTCCGCCCCAAGTCGCTTCTGGCGTTCGGTGGGGGACGTCCTCGCTGCCATGCCGTTCCTCTCCGCGTGCGGTCACCGGCAGTCTGCCGCGTGTATCCGGGGCGCATCCACGAAAGGGTGCACTTCCTTCCGCAAGAGGGCAATTTTGCCCCCCATGCGCCTACATTGAGTTCCGTTACCGCACACGCCACGTAGAGCCGAAGTGCATCGCACGGGCCTGCCCGAACCTCCTGCCCTGGGAGGGGCAGGCCCGCGCCAGGGAGACAGGCCACAGCTCAACCGCAGCGGCGGTGACCCCGTCAACTCAGTCCCGGATCCAGGGAGTCAGCCATGCACCCGTACGCGCCACCGCCCCCACCCGCCGCCGCGCTGTGCCCCGTGAGTGCGCCCCTTCCCGCCCCCGGGCTCGTGCTCAGCCTCACCCTGCCCGGAGACCCGCGCAGCGCGGCGGTCGGGCGGCGCGCTGTCGCCGCCTCGCTGCCGGCTTACGGGCTCCCTTCGTACGCCTGGCCGGTCACGCTCGCCGTCACCGAACTCATCGCCGTGAACGCCGCGCTGACCCCCGGCCGTGAGCTCTACCTCTCCCTCCGCCACCGCGACGACGCCCTCCGCATCGTCCTGTGGGACCAGCACCCCCGCCACGCCGACCCGGACACGCTCGCTCTCTGCGCGGCCCGCCGCCGCCGCGCCCTCTGGCTGCTGGCGGCGGTCGTCGACGACTGGGGCGGCGAGTGGGGCGTCACCGAGGGGCCGCCGCCGCACCGGGGAACCAAGTCGTGGGCTCTCCTTCCGGGGTGACACCGGGAGGGGAGCGACGAGGGAGGGGATGTTGTACTGGATGGAGTGGTGGGGTCTCCATCATGTTTCCGGGGCGGTTCCGACGTCGTCGCCTTGCAGAGCTCTGAGGGACATCGTCACCCGTTCGCGGGTCAGGTCGATGCCGAGGATCTCGGCACTGATCTCCTGACCGAGGGACGCCACCTCCGACGGGTGGTCGATGTGCCGCTTCGACCAACTGAAGGCCCCCGTAGTGGCGAGGGGATGCCGCGCGGACCTGGATGCTCAAACGCCCTCGACGCGCACCCGGCCACCGCAGAGCCTGAGCATGTCGTCGGAGTCCGAGGTGAGGATGATGCGCGGCCCTCGGTAGCTCAGTGCGGTAGCGGCCACCACCGCGTCGATCGCGTACTTGTGGCCGTGCAGGCCGGCGTCGCGCAGCAGGTCGATCGCGCTCCACGTGATCGCCTCGGTCACCGGGAGCACCTGAAGACGTGACACATACCAGCGGAACCGGTCCATCCGGACCTTGCCGTGCCAGGCCTCGATCAGTGTCAGATCGCTCACGGCTACCAGTATGTCGTTCGACTGAGCCGCCCGGATGAAGGCGGTGACCTGCGGGTCAGCGGCTACCGCCTTCGAGAGGCCCTCGCTGTCGAGCAGGAGAACTCCCTGGTTCAACTGGCTGTGCGGTCGTGCCATGTCGAGTCCCCCTGGCTGCCCTGCTCACCCTCGCCGCCGTTCTCCGATGCGGTGAGTGCCTCGGCCGCACGGAACGCCTCTGCGGCGCGGTCCGTCATGGCCTGAGGGATTGGACCGGCCTCGTCCTCGCTGGCCTGGAGCAGCTCTTCCAGCAGATCACGCTGTATCTGCCGTTCGACGGCTGCGCTGATGTAGGCCGAGAAACCCCGAGCGCCGACGCGAGCCCTGACGGCCGCGACCCGGCTGGCCGGCATGGAGATACTGACCTTCTGGGCGGGGCCGTCATCGTGCGTGTACTCCGAGGAGACATCCATGAGGCCAAGGGTAGCAAAGGGAGTAGCAATCGGCTCGGCAATCGGATCTGCACCGACCGGTCGCCGACCGAGGGCGGTCCGCACCGGCGACCGACGCCGCCAGGGCGTCGCAGGAGGGTGGACATCGCCTCTCCCGCGACGCGGACAGCGGGAAGTGCAGCGTGCCGAACGGCTGATGTGATGCGCGTCGCGATCCGGGTACGACGGCCCGGGCATGCGCGATCATGATCGGATGGACTCCCGCTTCCTCGGAATCGCTGATCTGGCCGAAGTCCCCTCCGTGGCGGTCGTGGTGGACGTCATGCGCGCGTACACCGTGGCCGCGTGGGCCTTCGCCCAGGGAGCGGAGAAGATCGTTCTCGCCGGGTCGCTCGACGAAGCCCTGGCGCTCAAGGCGCGCCATCCGGACTGGGCGGCGATCAAGGACGGTCCGTCCGCGCCCGGCTTCGACGCCGTCAACTCGCCCGGCCTGCTGCGGTCCGTCGACCTCGGCGGACGGACCGTCGTGCAGAAGACCACGGCAGGTACGGTCGGCGCCCTTGCCGTCCGGGACGCGTCGCTGGTGCTGTGCGCCGGCTTCGTCGTGGCGGAGGCGACGGCTCAGCTCCTGCGAACGCGGAAGAGCGACAGCGTCACGTTCGTGGTGACCGGCGAGGACGGGCAGGCCGACGAGGACCTGGCATGTGCCCAGTACATCGCACGCAGGGCCGTCGAAGCCGGGCCGACGGACGCCGCCGAGTACGTCCGCCGCGCCGCCGGGTCGCGCGCCGCCGCCGAACTGGCCGACGGGGTGCGCCAAGGAGTCCACCCCGATGACGTCGCGCTCTGTCTGGAGGTCGACCGGTTCCCCTTCGCCATGGTCGCCGCCTCGGAAGGCCCCCTCATGGTCCTGCGCCCCCACACGATGCCTGCGCCGACCGGAGAAGGCCCGGCGGCCTGATCCCCGCACCGCGCTCCGGGGCGGGCCCGGCCCTCGAAAAGACCGTGGACCGCGCGGGGCCTCGCCCTTCTGTTGGGCCGATGCCGACGATCAAGCAGGTCCAGATCACCTTCGACTGCGCGGAACCCGAGCGCGTCGCCCGCTTCTGGTGCGAAGGGCTGGGATACGTCGTACCGCCGCCCCCGGAGGGGTTCGCGACGTGGGACGCGTACGACCGCACCCTGCCGCCCGAGCGTCAGGGGGCGGGGTTCGTCTGCATGGATCCCACGGGTGTGGGCCCGCGCATGTACTTCCAGCGCGTTCCCGAGGGCAACGTCGTCAAGAACCGGGTGCACCTCGACGTCCGGGTCGGCTCCGGGCTCGTGGGCGAAGAGCGTCCGGCCGCACTCGACGCGCGCCGAGTGCGCGCGCGGCTGATCCCGCTCGGCGCGACGCGCGTGCGGCTGCCGGTCGCCGACGAGTTCGACGAGTCGTGCCTCTGGATGGAGGACATCGAGGGCAACTGGTTCTGCCTCGACTGAGCGGGTGGGGCGGTCGATGGGAGGTCGGGGACGGTCACCGGCGCAGTGCGGGGTCCTCAGGAGGGGAACCGGCGCGGCGGAGGCGGCCGTTGAGCGCGAGGTGCGCGGCGACGCCGAACACCAGCCCCCAGAAGGCCGAGCCGATGCCGAACAGGGTGACGCCGGAGGCCGTGGACAGGAAGGTGATCAGCGCGGCCTCCCGGTCCTTCTCCTCCCGCACCGCGCCCGTCAGGCCGCCGGACAGCGCGCCGAGCAGGGCGACGCCGGCGAGGGCGGCGACCAGCTCCTTCGGCAGGCCGGCGAAGAACGCCACGAGGGTCGAGCCGAACGCACCGACCACCAGGTACACGGCACCGCAGGCAACCCCCGCCACGTAACGGCGACGGGGATCGCGGTGCGCCTCGGGGCCCGTGCAGATCGCGGCGGTGATGGCCGCGAGGTTCACCGCGTGGGAACCGAAGGGAGCGAGCACGGCCGACACCAGGCCGGTGGAGCCGACCAGCAGCCGGTCGTCGGGGCGGTACCCGGACGCGGAGAGCACACCGACGCCGGGAGCGTTCTGCGAGGCCAGCGTCGCCAGGGTCAGCGGGACCGCGATACCGACCAGCGAGGCCACGGAGAAGGCGGGCGTCGTGAACACCGGCTGCACCAGGCCGACATGGTCCAGCCGGACGTGCAGCTTCGAGCTCGCGGCGCTGCACACCACACCTGCGACGAGCGCCAGGAGCACGGCGTACCGGGGAAGCCACCGCTTGCCCAGCAAGTAGGCCAGGAGCACGGACCCCGCGATGACAGGGGTGTGCTCCAGCGAAGTGAACACATCCGCGCCGAACGAGAAGAGGATGCCCGCGAGCATGGCCGACACGACGGCGCCGGGCACCAGCCGCATGAGCCGCCCGAAGATCCCGGATACCCCGATCAGGGCGATCACGACGCCGGACACCACGAAGGCCCCGATCACCTCGTCGTACGCGTACGAGCCGATGCTGGTGACCAGGAGCGCGGCACCCGGGGTGGACCAGGCGGTGATGACGGGCATGCGGGTGCGCAGGCTGAGCGCGATGCAGGTCAGCCCACTGCCGATCGAGATCGCCCAGATCCAGGAACCGGTCTGCCCTGCGTCCAGGTGCCCGGCGCGGGCGGCGGAGAGCACGATGACCAGCGGGCCGGAGTAGGAGACGACGACCGCGACGACCCCGGCGAGCACGGCGGACAGGGACAGGTCGCGGACCAGCCGTGGCCGGGGCGCGGGCCCGCCGGACGACGGCTGCTCCGTACGTTCCTCCGCCGTCGGTACCGATGAACCGGCCGTCATCCGCTGTCGCCCTTCTCCCGCTCTGTCCACGTCCGCCGTACGCGTCGTACGAACGCCCGAAACCCTCGCACGGCGTGCCGCGACCGCTCCGCCCGGTCCGGCACGCGAGACGGGAGGGCGCGGGCACTTCGGGCGCGGACCACGCCGGACCCGTAACCCGATGACGACGGCCCTGCGCGGGTACCAGGAGGCAAAGGGGGCGTCCAGGTGACGGAGCGGATTCCATGTGACGACGGAGACGCAACGGGCATCATGACCGCTGAGCGCGCCGGCGATCTGCCGGAGCGTCCGACCGTGCCGGTTCGACGAAGCGCTGAGAGGGCCGGAGACATGACCCTGTACACGTTCCTGACCGCCCACCACCCGTCACCCGAAGCCGTGGCGGAGGCCTTGGCGGAGGTGGTGGGAGTGACGGCGGGCGAAGTGGACGTCTCCGACGGCACGGACGACCACCGTGACTGGGAGGCCCCGGTCCTCTGCGACTGCACGGCCCTGACCGGTGACCTGGCCCTCTCCTGGGACGTACGGGTGGCTCCGGACGTGGAGCCCGCACCGCCGGCCGAGCCCGAGGCGGCACTGCGTCTCGCAGCCCTGCTGGGTACTGCCGTGCTCCGTCCGGCAGACGGGGTGCGCCCCTCGGCATACTGGGCTGCCACACCGGACGGCATCAGCACACGCGCACGGGTTCTGGAGGGCGACACGGACGGGGACGGCCCGCCTGACCTCACCGTGGACGCCGTCGAGGAACCGGTCGGCCACTTTCCCCGTGCCCGGGTCAGGCCCATCCCCGAAGCCGGCCAGGACTGGTGAGGGCCCGAGTTGGGCCCCTGGGCCCAAGACGGGGGGCCGCCCGGTCAATAGCGTCTGTCGAGCAGGTGATCGACGCCCGTCCCGGCGCACCCCCACGGCGCCGGGCCGGGCCGCAACCGGAAGGCACCGTCACCCGCCCGCGCCCGGCACCTCGACCCGCCCGGGCCCAGCACCTCGACCCACCCGCCCGCGCCCGGCACCTCGACCTGCCCGGGCACCGTCACCCGCCCGCGCCCGGCACCTCGACCCACCCGCCCCGGCCCCGGGGGGCAGGCCCGGCTCACCGGTCCCCGTGGCAGCGGGCTCATAATCGGCCGCATGCCCGATCAGCAGACGCGCTCCCGCCCTGCGGCGCCCGAACCCCGCAGCACCCGGCAGCGCGCCATGGCCCTGCTCACCGCCGCCGCCCCCGCCCTGGGCGCCTACGCCGTGGTCCGGGCCGTCGGACTCCTCGTCTTCTGGGTGTCGGCGTCGGTGGCCGGGAAGGACGCCCTGCACCTGCTGGGCGGGCGCTGGGACTCCGTCTGGTACCAGCGGATCGCCGAGGACGGCTACGGCTACACCGTCACCCTCCCCGACGGCAGCGTCCACCCGGACCTGGCCTTCTTCCCGCTCCTGCCGGCCCTGGAGCGCGGTCTCGCCGCAGTCACCCCGTTCACCGTGCAGGGCGCCGGGATCGCAGTCGCCTGGCTGGCCGGCCTCCTCGCGGCCTGGGGGATCTTCGCAGTCGGAGCGCGGCTGTACGGACGGCGGACCGGGGTGGTGCTGGCCGCGCTGTGGGGCGCGTACCCGACCGCGTTCGTACAGTCGATGGCGTACACCGAGACCCTGTTCACCGCGCTCGCCGCGTGGTCCCTGTACGCCGTGCTCAGAGGCCGCTGGATCGCCGCGGGCGCGCTGTGCGTGCTCGCCGGGCTGACCCGGCCCTCGGCGGCCGCGCTCATCGCGGCACTCGCGCTCACCGCCGCCGTGGCCCTCGTACGGGAGTGGCGTGCGGGGCGCCGGCGGGGCCTGGTGACCCGGAACACGCGCATGCTGCTGGGTGTCTGTCTGGCACCGCTGGGATGGCTGGCGTACGTGGTGTTCGTCGCCGTGCGGGAGGGCAGCCCGTTCGCGTACTTCGACGTCCAGGCGCAGTGGGGCAACAGCATCGACGGGGGCCGGGCGCTGGCCGTGTTCATCGCCGGACTCCCGCTTCCCGCCGCGATCGGGCTCTGCGCCGCCCTGGGGCTGCTGGGGTGGCTGGTGTTCCTCTGCGTACGGCAGCGGCAGCCGCTCCCCGTGCTGGTGTACGGCATCGCGATCGTCGTCATCTCGCTCATCGGCTCCGGCTACTTCGGTTCCCGGCCCCGCCTGATGATGCCCGCCTTCCCCCTGCTCCTGCCCCCGGCCGTCGCCCTGGCTCAGCTGCGTACGACGGCGCGCACCGGAACGGCCGTCGCCGCGCTGGCCCTGGCCTCCGCCGCGTACGGGGCGTGGACGCTGCTGGGGCCGGGGCCGCCATGAGCCGGACCCACGAGCCCACGCACAAGGGGCGTCCCTGTCGTCGGCGTGCCGCTCCGGTGCACAGAGCTGCCCGGACCCGCCCCGGCCGCCACCGTCCTCCGTGCGGCGACGGACACGCGGGAGGAGGGCGAGGACGACCGGACCGTCGTCACGGAGATCCTCACCTCCCACCCGAGGGGCGGGGCCGAGGAGCCCTTGCGCCCGTCCGTCCGTCACGCGGCGCCGGCCTGCGCCGCCGGGTTCCGCACGACGAGCGAGGACGGGCCCGACTTCCTCACGGAGACGACACCGGAGGTACCGGCCGGACTCGTCACCGCACAGGCGGCGAAACTTCCGTGACGGGTGCGGAGACCCGCACCCGCGTCCCGGGCCGCAGGCCCCACCCCTCCATCGCCCCGGCCTCCGACTCGACCACATGACGGGCCCGGAGCCTGGGCAGACCGAGCCGTCCGGGCCTCATCGTGCGGACCGCCAGAACGTTGAACTTCCGGTCCAGGTAGGCCACATCGATCGTGAAGCGCATCCGGAAGGTGTGCACACTCCCGCACGGCGTGATCAGCAGCGCCCCGTCGACCCCGTCCGCGCCGAGCAGTCCACGCGCCCTCGCCCGGTACGAGGCGGCGATGCGCAGGGGCACCTCCCGCACCCCGGATCCCGTCCCGACCGTCAGAGTCCCGCTGCCGTCACGCCATCTCCCCATGGGAACCGACCGTAGCCCCGCCTGCCCGCCCGTGGGCCCGAACGGCCCTCAGTGGGCCCCAGGGCCCAAGACCCGCCGCACGGGCAGGATTAGGGTCGGGTCCGTGGACGCCACACTGATTGCGGTCGCCGCGCTCTGGGGCGCCGCCGCCGGACTGCTGCTCCCGCGTGCCGCGTACCGCTTCTCGGTCGAGCCCGAGGAGCCATGGAGGGACGCGTGCCCGGCCGGGCACGCCCTCACCGGGCCGGCCCGGGGCTGGCTGGGCTCGACCAGGTGCGCGGCGTGCGTCATCGCCGTCCCCTCGCTCCCGGGAGGCGCGACTCCTGCGCCCTCCGCACCGGCCGGGCAGGAGGCCTCCGCACCGGCCGGGCAGGGGCCCTCCGCACCAGTTGGACAGGGCCGCTACGCTCCCGCCGTCGTCGTCCCGGTCGTCACGGTGCTCGCCTGTGTGGCCCTCGCCGCCGCCACCGGGGCCCGGCCCGAGGCCGTCGTCTGGCTGCTGCTGGCTCCCGTGGCCGTGCTCCTCGCCGTCATCGACCGCCGCGTCCACCGGCTCCCCGACACGCTGACGCTGCCCCTCGCCGGCGCCGCGGCGGCGCTCCTGGGGGGCGCGGCCCTGCTGCCCGAGCACGGCGGATCCTGGATCTCCGCCCTGCTGGGCGGAGTGGCGCTCGGCGGCTTCTACTTCCTGCTCTTCCTGATCAACCCGAACGGCATGGGCTTCGGTGACGTGAAGCTCGCCCTCGCGCTGGGCGTGGCGCTCGGATGGTACGGCTGGGCGGTGCTCTTCGCGGGCGGCTTCGCCGGGTTCCTGTTCGGGGCGCTGTACGGGGCGGGGCTCATGCTGATGCGACGAGCCGGGCGCAGGACGGGCATCCCGTTCGGCCCGTTCATGATCGCGGGAGCGCTGCTCGGCCTGGTGTTCGGGGGCCTCGCCGCCTGAGCCTCACCCGGCGCACGGACATGCGGAATATCGGGTCGCGCCAGACCGTCGGGGGCTGACACCCTTCCCGTATGACCCGACCGTCCACTCCCTTCGTCCCGTCCGCCTCGGACGCGCGCTTCGACACGCTCGTCGCGGAGGCCGACGCGGTCTCCGTCGACGGCTGGGACTTCTCGTGGCTCGACGGACGGGCCACCGAGCAGCGCCCCTCCTGGGGATACGCGCGCGCCATGGCGGGCCGGCTGGCACAGGCCGGGGCCGCGCTCGACATCCAGACCGGGGGAGGGGAGGTGCTCGCGTCCGCCCCCGTGCTGCCGCCGCTCACCGTGGCCACCGAGTCCTGGCCGCCGAACGTCGCCCGTGCCACCGCACTTCTCCACCCGCGAGGCGCTGCCGTCGTCGCGGACTCCGACGAGCCGCCGCTGCCCTTCGCCGACGGCGCCTTCGACCTGGTCGTCAGCCGCCACCCGGTGACGGCCTGGTGGGACGAGATCGCGAGGGTGCTGGCCCCCGGGGGCACATACTTCTCCCAGCAGGTCGGCCCGGAGAGCGTGTTCGAGCTCATCGAGTACTTCCTCGGTCCGCTCTCCTCCGAGAACCGTCGCGCCCGGGACCCGCAGCGCGCACGGGACGACGCGGAGGCCGCAGGACTGGAAGTGACGGACCTGCGTGCCGAGCGGCTGCGTGTCGAGTTCCTCGACATCGGAGCCGTCGTCTACTTCCTGCGCAAGGTCATCTGGATGGTCCCTGGATTCACCGTGGGCGCCTATCTGCCCCAACTGCGTTCCCTGCACCGGAAGATCGAGGAAGAAGGGCCGTTCGTCGCCCACAGCGCCCGCTTCCTGATCGAGGCGAGGAAGCCGGAGAAGCCGCCGACGGGCCTACGCTGAGGGCGTCTTCACGGGCCACGGGTGCAACGGCATCACCTCCCCCACCGTCCTACCCATGAGTAGTGCGACCCTGGTAGTTGAGCGCACAACGAAGGAGGGGGCCATGTCGGTGGGAAGGGAAGTGGCGGGCGAGGAGATCAGCCCGCCGTCCGGCAGGCCGCGCCACGGGAAGGCTGACTGGCTCACGGGCGCGCGCATCACAGCCGTCCATGGCCTGTTCTACCGGCCCGAGGGCCGTGCGGGGGAGCCGGAAGCCGTCGAATTCGTACTGGAGGACGGGCAGTCGGTCCTGCTGACCTGCGCCTCCGACCACACGCTGAGCATCACCTCCGGAGCCTGGCCGGGCCTCCCGGACTGGTGCGTACCCGCGGGGCAGTGGCAGTTCGAGCAGCTGGACCGGCTGCCTCCCCCTCCCTACGGCGGTGCCTGGACGGTCACCGGCACGCAGGAGCGGCGCGACGAGCACGGCGAGGTGCGCGAGGCGGTGATCCGGTGCGAGAACGGCGACTTCGTGGTCATCGGCGGCGACACGGTGACCATCCGCTTCACGCCCCGCTGACCCGGGTGGGGCCTTGCTGACCCGGGTCGGGCTTTGCTGACCTGAGCCGGGCCTCGCTGACCTGAGCCGGGCCTTGCTGACCAGGGCGGGGCCCTGCCGACGTGTGCCGCCCGTGCTGTCCCCCGGCCGTCCGCGCTGCCCGTCCGCACTGCCAGGGCGGCCCGCCCGTGCCCCGCAGAGCCTGCCGACCCGCGCCGGGCTGAGCCGACCCCCGCCGTCCCCGCCGTCCCCGCCGTCCGCGCTGTCCCGGCGCGGGCCCTGTCGGGGCCGACCGAGTCGCCCGTCCGTGCTGCCTCACCGGCCCGTCCGTGCCCCTGTGGGGCCCCGCTGTCGCCGGGGCGTGCTGCCCCCGCCGGGGCCCTGCCCGAGCCGGGCCACGCTGCCCGGCCGTCCCGGAGCCCTCGCCGGGACCTGTTGGCCCCAGCCGCCCCAAGTCGGCCCCCGCCGTCCCCGCCGGCCCGCTCTACGCGTGACCGCCCACGGTCACCTTTCCCACCGTCAGCTCCGGGGACCCCTCCAGCGCCCTGCCCAGCCCCTCCACCTGCTCCTCCAGTGCCCGCATCCGCCCCGCGTCCAGGGGGCTCAGCGGTTCCACCGTCACCGCGATCCGCTTCCCCGAGCGACGCTGGTGCCACACCCCGGCGACCGTGCCGTCCACCAGCAGCACCGGGAAGTTGCCCGCCTGGCCGCCGGCCAGCGCGCGTCCGTACGCCGCGCCCGGGAAGAGCCGCTCGCGGGGCCGGGAGGCGATGGTGAACGCGTCGAAGTAGGGGAGCAGCCGTACCCCGCGCGGTTCCGAGGACGGGAACCGGGTGTCGCCCGCCGCCACCCAGGCCGGTCCGCAGTCCTCGAAGGCGATCTCCTCGATCGCGCCGGCCCCGGCCAGGTCCTCGAAGAGCCGCCCGGCCCAGCCGCGCGGCGCCGAGAGCCACTGGGCGAAGTGGACCGGTGTGGCGGGACCGTAGGCCCGCAGATAGCGCCCGACGAGCTCGGCCGTCGCCTCCGGGCCGGGCATCGGGACGGTGCCGGGATTGGTGTACGTCGCCTTCCGGCCCCGGTTCGGCGCGTAACACAGGGCGCCCCGGTGCCCCGCCAGATGCAGCACCTGGCGCCAGCGGGGCCACATCCCCTGGAAAGCGGGCATCACCAGGTCGCCGGCCCAGGGGCCGGTGCGCGCGATCACCTCGTCGGAGAGTTCGTCGATCGTGAGCTCGGCACCGGTCAGGGAGCCGGCCACCGCGGCCACCACCTCCTCGACCTGCTCCGGCGTCATCCGGGCGTCCTTGGAGAACGGGCTGCCGCCCGACGGTACGGCCGACAGTGCTCCGGTCCACATCGGCAGCTCCTCGGCCGGCAGCAGATGCACCGTGCCGCGCGGGCCGAACGTCTTCACGAGGGCACGGTCTGCCCACAGCGCCGCACGCACATCTGTACGCGTCACCCCCGGCGCCCGGAGTGCGACCGAGAGCTCCGCGGCGGACAGCACCTGCGCGTGCGCCCCGAGCATCGAGGCGACAGCGCCGGCGGCGTCAGGGGCGGCGTGAGAGGCGGACGAGGCGCTGTCGGCCAGGGACTGCCGGTCCAGACGTCGGGCGTTCGCCTGGGACCAGCTCACGGTCGTGCTGCGGGCTCGTGTCGTCATGAGCCGAATGTAGGACGCCTACAGGACAGGAACTGTCCTGTAGGCGTCGGCGGGCAGGTCCGCTGTGACGCTCGGACGGCGTGCCCGCAGCGCAGTCCGCCGAATTCGGAGAGTGATTATTTCGTGGCGTGGCACCCACCATCACTTACGAAGGGTTATGGTGGAAACCCCCCCTCGGGCCGGTCCGTAACCCCCCCCCACGGACCGGCCCGTTTTTTGTGCCCGGACGGTGTTCCGGGGTGCGGCCCTTGTGCGGCACCTGTGCCGGCCCGGTGAAGACCCCGGGTGAAGACCCCGGGTGACGCACGCGGATCAGGCCGCGGGGCGGCGGTGCCTCAGCCCCGGCCGGCCCAGATGTTGGTGCTCGCGGTGTCCACGGCGAAGGTGTCGATCTCCTTCAGCTCGGCGGCCGTCAGCGCGGGGGCGGAGAGCGCGGCCACGTTCTCCTCCAGCTGCTTCACGCTCGACGCGCCGATGAGGGCAGAGGTCATACGGCTGTCACGCAGGACCCAGTTGAGCGCCAGCTGCGCCAGGGACTGCCCGCGGCCCCGCGCGATGTCGTTCAGCCCGCGCAGCCGCCGCACCATCTCGTCGGACAGCAGTCCCGGGTCCAGGGACTTGCCCTGGCTCGCGCGCGACCCCTCGGGGATACCCGTCAGGTACTTGTCGGTGAGCAGCCCCTGGGCGAGCGGCGCGAAGGAGATGCAGCCCATGCCGGCCGTCTCCAGCGCGTCGAGCAGCCCGTCGGCCTCCACCCAGCGGTTGACCATCGAATAGGACGGCTGATGGATCAGCGCGGGCACGCCCATCTCCTTGAGGATCCGCGCCGCCTCGACGGTCTGCGCCGCACTGTAGGAGGACACGCCCGCGTACAGCGCCTTGCCCCGGCCCACGGCGGAGGCGAGCGCACCCATCGTCTCCTCCAGCGGGGTGGCCGGGTCGAAGCGGTGCGAGTAGAAGATGTCGACGTGATCCAGGCCCATCCGCCGCAGGGAGGCGTCGAGCGAGGACAGCAGATACTTACGGGATCCCCATTCACCGTACGGGCCGGGGTGCATCCGGTAGCCGGCCTTGGTGGAGATGACGATCTCGTCCCTGTACGGGGCGAAGTCCTGGCGGAAGAGCTTGCCGAAGTTCAGCTCGGCGGAGCCGGGCGGCGGGCCGTAGTTGTTGGCCAGGTCGAAGTGGGTGACGCCGAGGTCGAAGGCACGGCGGAGGATCGCCCGCTGGGAACCCAGGGCACGGTCGTCACCGAAGTTGTGCCAGAGGCCGAGCGAGACGGCGGGCAGCTTGAGCCCGCTGCGGCCGGTACGGCGGTACTCCATGGAGTCGTATCGCGACTCGCCGGCGAGGTAGGAAAGGGAATCAGTCACGTTTCACTCCTTATCACGGACTTGTGACAGACCGGGTTGGGCCCTTGTGACCCGTCCGCAGTAATGTGGCCGCTTCGGGACATGCCGATCCGCGGCGCGGAAGCGCGGTGCGCGGACCGCACGGCGATCCCCCGGGGGGCGGCCCCGGACCCCCGGTGAGGGGGAGGGCGGGCCTCGGGCCCGTACGGAACCGAGAGGGTGAACTCAGTGAACTTGCGCGACCTGGTGTACGGGCTCTACGCACGCCGGGTGGGAGGCCGCCTGGATCACGACCAGGTGCCCAAGCACATCGGAGTCATCCTCGACGGCAACCGGCGGTGGGCGAAGGCGTCCGGCGGCTCGGCCGTGCAGGGACACCAGGCCGGGGCCGACAAGATCTCGGAGCTGCTCGGGTGGTGCAGCGAGACCGACGTGGAGGTCGTCACCCTCTGGCTGCTGTCCACGGACAACTTCGACCGGCCGGAGGCGGAGCTCATCCCGCTGCTCGGCATCATCGAGAACACGGTGCGCCAGCTGGCTTCCGACGGGCGGTGGCGCGTCCACCACGTCGGCACGCTCGACCTGCTGCCGTCGCGTACCCAGACCGTCCTCAAGGAGGCGGAAGAGGCGACGGCGGGCATCGAGGGGATAATCGTCAACGTCGCCGTCGGCTACGGCGGCCGTCAGGAGATCGCGGACGCGGTCCGCTCCCTCCTCCTGGAGCACTCCTCGCGGGGCACGACCTTCGAGGAGCTCGCCGAGGTCGTCTCCACGGACCTGATCTCCGAGCACCTCTACACCCGCGGACAGCCCGACCCGGACCTCGTGATCCGTACCAGCGGGGAGCAGCGGCTGTCGGGCTTCATGCTCTGGCAGAGCGCACATTCGGAGTACTACTTCTGCGAGGTCTTCTGGCCGGCCTTCCGCAAGGTCGACTTCCTCCGCGCCCTGCGCGACTACGCGGCGCGGCACCGGCGTTACGGGGCCTGAGGGAGCGGCACATCCGGGGGGACGGCCGAAGGACGCCGACGGGGCGCCGGAGACACCGTCCGGCGCACCTTGTCGCAGGCAGGGGCATGGCTTCGCGTGTTCGAGGGAATACAGCTCTCAGGTCGATGTCCGGTCAGCAACCAGGCGGACGTCGCAGCCAAGTGAGCGGCACCCAGCCCGCTCGCCCGGGAGGCCCTTTGCACACGAAGGACCGCACACCGTGCGGCCGACGCGGAGGGCCGGTGTTCGGCCCGCGCACAGGGCCAGAACCCGGTCCGTCCTCTCCCTTCGGGAAGTTCCGCGACGTCCGTCGCACTCCCCGACCTCGTCCGAGGGGGTACGTCCTTCCGTGGTGACCAGCACCAAGCGCCGCATGCCCGACAGGCGCACCTACGTTCTCGACACCAGCGTCCTGCTGGCCGACCCCAAAGCCATGACCCGGTTCGACGAGCACGAAGTCGTGCTGCCGATCGTCGTCGTCACGGAGCTGGAGGCCAAAAGGCACCACCCCGAACTCGGATACTTCGCCCGGCAGGCCCTGCGCCTGCTGGACGACTTCCGGGTCCGCTACGGCCGGCTGGACGCCCCGATCCCGCTCGGGGATCTGGGCGGGTCGCTCCGTGTCGAACTCAACCATTCCGACCCCGGCGTCCTGCCCGCCGGCTACCGGTTGGGGGACAACGACTCACGGATCCTCGCGGTCGCACGCAACCTGCAGGCCGAGGGGTACGACGTCACCGTCGTCTCCAAGGACCTGCCGCTCCGGATCAAGGCCTCGTCGGTCGGCCTCCTCGCCGAGGAGTACCGCGCCGAACTCGCCGTCACCGACTCCGGCTGGACCGGGATGGCGGAACTCCCCGTCGCCGCGGAACAGGTCGATCTGCTGTTCGGCGAGGAAAGCCTCTACATCCCCGAAGCCGCCGAATACCCCGTGCACACAGGGCTGGTCCTCCAGTCCGAGCGGGGCAAGGCGCTGGGCAGGGTCACGGCCGAGGGCAACGTACGTCTCGTGCGCGGCGACCGGGAGGCCTTCGGGATCCACGGCCGCAGCGCCGAGCAGCGCATCGCGCTCGACCTGCTCCTCGACCCGGACGTCGGCATCGTGTCCATGGGCGGCCGGGCGGGCACGGGCAAGTCCGCCCTGGCACTCTGCGCGGGCCTGGAGGCCGTACTGGAGCGCCGGCAGCACCAGAAGGTGATGGTCTTCCGGCCGTTGTACGCGGTCGGCGGGCAGGAGCTCGGCTATCTCCCCGGCAGCGAGGCCGAGAAGATGAGCCCCTGGGCGCAGGCCGTCTTCGACACGCTGTCGGCCGTCGCCGGGCGCGAGGTCATCGAAGAGGTGCTGGGACGCGGGATGCTGGAGATCCTGCCGCTCACCCACATCCGGGGCCGCTCGCTCCACGACGCGTTCGTGATCGTGGACGAGGCGCAGTCCCTCGAACGGAACGTCCTGCTGACCGTGCTGTCCCGCATCGGGACGAACTCACGGGTGGTACTCACCCACGACGTGGCACAGCGGGACAACCTCAGGGTCGGCCGGTACGACGGAGTCGTCGCCGTGGTCGAGAAGCTGAAGGGGCATCCGCTCTTCGCACACGTCACGCTCACCCGCTCCGAGCGCTCGCCGATCGCCGCGCTCGTGACCGAAATGCTGGAGGACGGCCACATCTGACCCGCTACACCCCATAGATGCTGCCCGGCGAGCCAAGGAGCTTAGCCGGGCGGCATTGTGCTGCGCCGTCATTTCCGAAAAAGTTGTGCGCCAAACGAGGTGTGAGCTTTCACACGCAACACAGAATTGCAACGCGCCGTGTCCTTCCGGCAGAGTCTTGCTTCCGTCAGGCCCCGCATACGGCACTTGGGCACCTCCAGAGGCGCCACGCACCACACAACTCAACAATCGCCGTCCGTATGCCGCCCGCGAGCACCACGCGGCGCTTCCGCGAGGAAGTCGCCCACCGGGCCCGTGCCTCCCGTGACCCAAGCAGTAGGGAGGCCAGTGTCAGGGGCACGATTGCGCCCGCGAGGTCACCTAAGCGGGCGATGCTGGAAGGACACCGTGTGAGCCGGATCTCGGTCCGGGGGTTCGCCGTGGCATCTGCCACCGCGGTCACCACCGTAGGCGCCGTCGTAGGCGTTGCGTCGGGCGGCACCCCCGCCGCTGACGACAACAACTTCGAAGCGGCCGCAGCCGACACCACGCTGCTCGCAGACATCCCCGCGGGCCAGCAGGCCCAGGTTCAGACCGCTTCGCTGACGCAGCAGGCCGACGCACAGGCCTCCGCGGCCGACGCGGCGGCCAAGAAGTCCGCCGAGGAGACGGCCCGCATCCAGGCCGCCAAGGACGCCAAGTCGAAGAAGCAGGCGGCCGAGGACAAGCTGGAGGCAGAGCGCGAGGCCAAGGAGAAGAAGGACGAGGCCGAGCGTGCGAGCCGGTCCTCCGTCCGTGACGCCTCCTCGTTCTCGGCGCAGGGCTCCTACAGCGTTGCCGAGGTCCAGGCCATGGCCCGGGCGATGATGCCGGCCGACCAGTTCCAGTGCTTCAGCAACATCGTGGAGCGCGAGTCGGGCTGGAACTACAAGGCGACCAACCCGTCCTCCGGCGCCTACGGCATCATGCAGGCGCTGCCGGGCTCCAAGATGGCGTCGGCGGGTGCGGACTGGCAGACCAACCCGGCCACCCAGATCAAGTGGGGCCTCAGCTACATGAACAGCGACCGCTACGGCAGCCCCTGCGCCGCCTGGTCGTTCTGGCAGGCCAACCACTGGTACTAGGACCCCGCGAGGTCCGCTCGCAACTCCGTGAAGCTCCGCACCGTCCTACGGTGCGGAGCTTCACGCGTGTACGGTCTTCCGGACAGCTCCGGAGCGTGCGTGGAGCGTACGGGGGAAGGAAAGATCCATGTCGAAACTTCCGGGGTGGCTCGGCCGGCTGGGCGCCGAACTCACCGAGATCGGGGCGCGCCTGGAAGAACGCCGCGCGGAGGACGAGCGCCGCGCCGACGCGGACGCCGTGAGCGCCTCCTCGTCGACGCTCTCCACGGCCGTCGCCGAACAGGTGCCGCGCCCACCCGCCTACGCCCCTTCCGTCGCCGCCAAAGCCGACCCCGTGGCCGCGATCCCCTGGGGGATGCGCGTCGCGGCCGAGGCGGGCTGGCGGCTGCTGGTCCTGGCCGGCACGCTCTGGGTGCTCATGCGGGTCATCAGCGCCGTGCAACTCGTCGTCCTCGCCTTCGTGGCCGCTCTGCTGGTGACCGCGATGCTCCAGCCGACCGTCGTACGGCTGCGGAGACTCGGGCTTCCGCGAGGGCTGGCCACCGCGGTCACGGCGGTGCTCGGCTTCGTGGTCATGGGACTGGTCGGCTGGTTCGTCGTCTGGCAGGTGATGGACAATTTGGACACCCTCTCCGACCGGGTCCGTGACGGCATCGACGAACTGAAGCGCTGGCTCCTGGACAGCCCCTTCCACGTCACCGAGTCGCAGATCAACGACATCGCGAAGAACCTCAGCGACACCATCGGCACCAACACCGAGGAGATCACCTCCGCCGGGCTCCAGGGCGTCACGGTGATGGTGGAGGTCCTCACCGGTCTGCTGCTGGCGATGTTCTCGACGCTCTTCCTGCTCTACGACGGGAAGCGCATCTGGCAGTGGGTGCTCAAGCTGGTGCCCTCCCAGGCACGGCCGGGCGTCGCCGGCGCAGGGCCGCGCGCCTGGCGGACGCTGACCGCCTACGTCCGGGGCACGGTGATCGTGGCCCTGATCGACGCGATCTTCATCGGGCTCGGGATCTACTTCCTCGACGTGCCGATGGCGGTCCCGCTCGCCGTCTTCATCTTCCTCTTCGCCTTCATCCCACTGGTCGGCGCCGTGGTCTCCGGCGCCCTCGCGGTGGTCGTCGCGCTCGTCACCCAGGGCGTGTTCACCGCACTGATGGTGCTGATCGTGGTGCTCGCCGTGCAGCAGATCGAGGGCCACATCCTGCAGCCCTTCATCCTCGGCCGCGCCGTACGCGTCCACCCGCTGGCCGTGGTGCTCTCGGTCGCGGCGGGCGGCATGGTCGCCGGCATCGGCGGTGCGGTCGTCGCCGTACCCCTGGTCGCTGTGACCAACACGGTGGTCGGCTATCTCCGCTCGTTCGGGCCGGACCCGTCCGCACTGCACGGACCCGGGCCCCACGGGGCCACGGCGATCTCGTTCGCTCCGACGGAACCGCCCGCCACCCGGCCCCTCCCCGACGACGGCCCAGGCCCCGTCGCCACCGACGAGGACGGCCGCTCCGACGGGACCGGCTCGCCGGACGACCAGAAGCGGTAGGACCCGGATGCGGTCGGACGCGGCCGCCCGGACCGTGCCCGCAGCGGCTGCCGGGCCACTTCACCGATACGGAGTGCCATGACACCGCGACACCTCGGCGCACACCACGAGTTCTGCTGGATGGACCTCAAGACGCACGACCCGTCGGGCACGGCGGCGTTCTTCTCGGCCGTACTGGGCTGGGAATTCGCGGTGGACGAGAACGACTGGCGCGAGGCGGTCACGATCTTCGCCGACGGGCACCGGACAGGCGGCGTCAGCGACCTGGCAGGCCCCCTCTACCCGGCAGGGCTCCCCGCCCACATCGCCTACTACATCGCCGTCGAGGACGTCGACGTGGCCACGGACAGGGCCATGAAGGAGGGCGCGCACCTGGTGCTCGCTCCCTTCGACGCCGGCGACCAGGGCCGCATCGCGACCCTCGTCGATCCCGTCGGGGCCGCCTTCTCCCTCTGGCAGACGCACGAGTCCTACCGGTGGACCCCGGCGGCCGGCGTCCCGGAGTCCATGACCCTCGCCTGCGACCGCCCCGAGCAGGCGCGGGACTTCTACGCGGCCATGCTCGGCACGGTCCCGGACCGCGCCCACTTCGTGCCCGCGCACGGGCCGGACGTGCCGGCTCCCCGGTGGGAGCTGACCGTCGTCGCCGACGACGTGGACGCCGTGGCCGGCCTGGCCCTCGTCCACGGCCAGGAGGCGCGCAGGGAGCACGACCACGACGGCCGGCCGTGCCTCCGGCTGAGCAGCCCGGAAGGGCTCACCTTCCGTGTCGTACAGCGCACCCCGCTCCACGTCACCGGGCGGGCATGAAAGAAGGGCCCCGTCGACGGTCGGTCGTCGTCGGGGCCCTTCTCGTACAAAGGTACTGCCGTTTACTGCTCGGCGAGTACGGCCTCGGATTCGAGGGTCACACCGACCGCCTGGATCACCGAAGCGATCTTGACGGCCTCCTGAATGGTCTCACGGCCCACACCGGCCTTGCGCAGCACCTGCTCGTGGGAGTCGAGGCACTGGCCGCAGCCGTTGATCGCCGAGACGGCGAGCGACCACAGCTCGAAGTCGATCTTCTCCACGCCCGGCTTGCCGATGACGTTCATCCGCAGACCCGCACGGAGGTTTCCGTACTCGGGGTCCGACAGCAGGTGCCGGGTGCGGTAGAAGACGTTGTTCATCGCCATGATCGCGGCGGCCGACTTCGCCGCGGTGTACGCCTCGGCGGAGAGATTGGCCTTGGCCTCCGGCTCCAGCTCGCGCAGCACCTTCGGCGAGCGCGAGGCGATCGCGCAGGCCAGGACGGTGCCCCAGAGCTGCTGCTGGGGAAGCTCGCTGTTGCCGATGACCGAACCGAGGTTCAGCTTCAGGTCCTTGGCGAAGTCCGGTATGGCGGACTTCAGTTCATCGAGTGCCATGTCGTATCAGCTCACTCGCCCGAGAGGAGGGCGACCGGGTCGAGGGTGTTCTCGCCCTTGGTCCAGTTGCAGGGGCAGAGCTCGTCGGTCTGCAGGGCGTCGAGGACCCGCAGGACCTCCTTGGGGTTACGGCCCACGGAACCGGCGGTCACCATCGTGAACTGGATCTCGTTGTTCTGGTCGACGATGAAGACGGCGCGCTGGGCGAAGCCGTCCTCGCCCTCGATGCCGAGGTCACGCATGAGCTCGTGCTTCGAGTCGGCCAGCATCGGGAAGGGCAGGTCGGTCAGGTCCGGGTGGTCCTTGCGCCAGGCGTGGTGCACGAACTCGGAGTCACCGGAGAAGCCGAGGACCTGCGCGTCACGGTCGGCGAACTCGTCGTTCAGCTTGCCGAAGGCGGCGATCTCGGTGGGGCACACGAAGGTGAAGTCCTTCGGCCACGCGAAGACGATCTTCCACTGACCCTCGTAGGTCTTGTGGTTGATCTGCTCGAACTCCTTGCCGCTCTCCAGCGACACGCAAGCGGTCAGGTCGAACTCGGGGAACTTGTCACCGACAGTGAGCACGCGCACTCCTTGCTGCGTAGGAAATCCCCTTTTGGGGGCGTTCCTGGGGGTTGGACTGCCCCCACCTTGGCACACAGTGCATTGATCACGGAAATAGCTACACTCGGTCGGGATGATCGGAGGTGCCTATCAGTGGCGTATGTAAATCAGGCTATTAGGGTCAAGCAGCCCAGCCTCTCGCAGCTGCGCGCCTTCGCGGCCGTGGCGGAGCACCTGCACTTCCGGGACGCGGCGGCGGCAATCGGGATGAGTCAGCCGGCGCTCTCCGGGGCCGTGTCCGCGCTGGAGGTGGCACTGGGTGTCCAGCTCATCGAGCGTACGACGCGAAAGGTGCTGCTCACGCCCGCGGGGGAGCGCCTCGCGGTGCGGAGCAGGGTGGTGCTGGAGGCGCTCGGTGAGCTGATGGAGGAGGCCGAGGCGGTGCGGGCGCCCTTCACCGGGATACTCAGGCTCGGCGTGATCCCGACGGTCGCGCCGTACCTGCTTCCGGCCGTGCTCCGGCTGGTCCATGAGCGCTACCCGGACCTGGATCTCCAGGTCCACGAGGAGCAGACCTCCTCGCTGCTGGACGGACTGGCGGCCGGGCGGCTGGACCTACTGCTGCTCGCCGTGCCGCTGGGAGTCCCGGGTGTCACGGAACTACCGCTGTTCGACGAGGACTTCGTGCTCGTCATGGAGAAGGGGCACCAGCTCGCCGGGCGCACCGGCCTGCCGCGCGAGACGCTTCGCGACCTGCCGTTGCTGCTGCTCGACGAGGGGCACTGCCTGCGCGACCAGGCGCTGGACATCTGCCGGGAGGCGGGGCGCACCCAGGGGGCGCCGGTGACGACGACCGCGGCCGGCCTCTCCACCCTCGTCCAGCTCGTCGCGGGCGGGCTCGGGGTGACGCTGCTGCCGCGTACGGCGGTGACGGTGGAGACAGGGCGGAACGAGGCCCTCTCCACCGGGTACTTCATGGACCCGGCGCCCTCGCGGCGGGTGGCGCTGGCGGTGCGGACGGGATCGGCGCGGCACGAGGAGTTCGAGGAGCTCGCGACCGCGCTGCGCGGTGCGCTGGGGACACTGCCGGTACGGGTGCCCGAAGAGGGGTGAGCGCGCCCGCCCGGCGCGCCCACCCCTCCGCACTACTCCGTGCGCAGCCCGTCGGGCCGCATCATGCGCCACAGCAGCGGCAGGGACAGCAGTGTCACGGCCAGGACGAGGGCCCCGCCGGCACCCGCCATCGGCAGGAACAGCCACCACCGGGTCACGGTCTTGGCCAGCATCCAGGTCATGACGGCGCCGAGTCCGAGCCCGCCGGCGATCGCGACCAGGAGGCCGATGACCACCGGTACCGCGGTCTGCCAGAGCACCGACCAGCCGAGGGTGGCGCGCCTGGTACCGAAGGCGACCAGGACCGACAGCAGCCGCTTGCGCTCCCGGAGCTGTTCCAGCTGGGAGATCAGCATCGAGGCGGCGATGAGCATCAGTGTCGCCACCGCGCCGAACCGGAGGCCTGTCTGCACGCTCTCGTACTGGCGGTCCCGCGTCACCGAGGTGAGGGTGGCGACGTGCATGGCGGGGTCGATCCTGGCTGCCGTGTTCCGTACGTGCTCGGCGACATCCGCCACGCTCTCGTCGACCTTGATCTGCACGACGGTCTGGGCGGACGGCAGCGTGCGCGGGTCCACGGCTCCGACGGTCGCCATGATGCCCCAGTGCTCCTCGCCGAGGGGGTCGGGGGCGGCGGTGACGGTCGGGGCGTCCGCGGGGAGGGTCCAGCGCACGGACCGGGCGCCGGGGTCGAGTTCGACGGCGGAGTTGAGCTCGACCTCCTTGCCCTTGCGTGCCGTTTCGTCCATCCAGTCGCTCATCTCCTTGTTGTTCCTGGGATGGACCACGAAGGCGTCACCCTCCTTGCACGAGTCGATCTCGGCCAGCTCCTTCAAGGTGGCGCAGTCGCCGACGCTGAGCGAGGTGGTGGGCATGACCTCGCCCTCCTTGACCTTCCCCGGCCTGGTCGCATAGGTCTCGACCGTGCCGATGACTGCTTCCACGCCCCGGGTGGACCGGAACGCCTCGATGGCCCGGGCCGCGGCGTCGCCGCTGACCGTCTCCGAGTAGGTGTGGAACTGTGCCCGCTTCGGGTCCTGTCCCGTGATCTGCTTGAACTCGTCGCCCATCGCAGCGAACAGCATCTGCAGGGCCACCGCTCCGGCCACCGCCACGGTGATGCCGCTGACCGCGCGGGACGCCGCACCGCTGTTCAGCTGGAGCCGGCGGATTGCCAGCTGCCAGGGCAGGGGGCCGCCGCGCAGATGGTTCACGCAGGCCTCGACCAGCCAGGGGAGCAGCAGCGCGAGCCCGAAGAGAACCAGTACGGCGCCGGCTGCGATCGGGTACGGGTCGACGGGTGTGAACTCGTCGACCCTTCCCGTGAGTCCCAGCACGGCCAGTCCCAGGACCGGTATCGGCAGACGCCACCAGAGGCGGCGCCTGCGGCTGCCCGCGCTGCGGACGACGCCCAGCGGCTCGACGACCACCGAGCGCATGGCGACGAGCGTGACCAGTACGGCGGCGAGAGGCACGGCGACGGCGATCAGCGCCGCCAGCCATGCGGCGGGGGTCAGGTCGGACGGGAAGGCGCTGTGGTTCCACACCGTGAGGTGGCCGACGAACCTGCGGCCCACGAGGAAGAACGCCAGCCCGGCCAGCAGCCCGAGCAGCGAACCGAACAGGGCTTCGCCGGCTGCGATCCGGCGGGTCGTCCGTATGTCCGTACCGATCAGGCGGAGGGCGGCGAGCCGGCGGTCACGGCGGTCGCCGCCGAACCGGACGGCCGTGGCGATGAAGATCGCGACGGGTGCCAGAAGCACGACGCAGATCATGACGACGAGGACGACCAGGACGGGCGTGAGCGGCTCGTCCGGGGTGTCGTCGCCGTAACCGGCCAGCCGGTGCCCGCCGGCGGCGGGGGTCAGGGAGTCGCTGCCCACGTAGAAGTACAGCTCGTGGGGGGAGCGAAGCCCCTCGTCGGCGATGGTCGAGGTGATCCGGTACGGCAGGCGCTCCTTGAGGAGCGCGCCCTCGGGTGAGGCCAGCAGTTCCCGGAGTGCGGGTGAGGCGGCCATCTCGCGCGGCCCAGGGAAGGCCGTGACGCCGGGTGGGAGGGCGGGGCGGGAGCCCTCGGCGCGCATCAGGAAGCCTTCGACGGTCCGGCCGCGGTACTCGGTCGACGCGCTGACGCGCAGGACCGTGGAGTCCGACTTCGGTACGCCCTTCTCGTAGCGCGACACCGAGGACTCCTCGCGGGCCTGGTCGCGCGCCGACCGCTGCTCCAGCAGGTGCGGCACGGACGAGGCGACCAGCAGCAGTGCCACGCCGAGACCCACGCCGACGGCGGTGAGGGCGGTCCGTGCCCAGCCCTCGCGGCCTCCCGCTGCGGCGAAGCGCATGCCGAGGCCGAGATCGCGCAGCCAGGTCATACGGCGTACTCCAGATCGCGGCACCGGCCGTCGCGTACGACGACGTCGCGGTCCGAGTACGCGGCGACGCGGGCTTCGTGCGTGACGAGCACGACGGCTGTGCCGGCGGTCCGGGCGGACTCGGTGAGCAGTTCCATGACCCGCTCGCCGTTGAGGGAGTCCAGCGCGCCGGTCGGCTCGTCGGCGAAGATCACCTTGGGGGAGGCCGCCAGGGCGCGGGCCACGGCGACGCGCTGGCCCTGACCGCCGGACACCTCGCCGGGGCGCTGGGTGGCGAGGTTCTCTGCCTCCAGCCGCCCCATCCATTCGAGCGCGGTGCGTTCGGCCTGCTTGCGCTTGACGCCGTTGAGGCGGAGGGGCAGGGCGACGTTCTCCACGCAGGTCAGCTCGGGGACGAGCTGTCCGAACTGGAAGACGAATCCGAAGTCGCTGCGGCGCAGGGCGCTTCGTTCGGCGTCGGACATCGCGGAGAGTTCGCGGCCGCCGTAGGTGATGGTGCCCGAGTCGGGGGTGACGATCCCGGCCAGGCAGTGCAGCAGGGTCGACTTGCCGGAGCCGGACGGGCCCATGACGGCGACGACCTCGCCGGGGTGGACGGAGAACGAGGCGCCGTCGAGCGCGGGGGTCGAGCCGTAGGTCTTGTGCAGTCCGTGGGCTGCGATCAGGGAGCCGGCGGGGGTCACGGGGCGACCACCTCGGCGAGCTTGCCGAGGCGCGCGGAGGTCAGTTCCAGCCAGCGCAGATCGGCTTCGAGGTGGAAGAGGGCGTGGTCGCAGATCAACTGGTCGGCGAGGTCGCCGCCGCGCTTGCGGTCGGTGAGGATGCGCATGAGGCGCAGGTGCTCGGAACGCTGTGCGTCCAGGAGGTCGGCGGCGTCGCGGCCGGTGAGCAGGGCCAGGACGACCTTCGTGTACAGGGTCGACTGGAGATACGGCTCCGGCTTCTCGGGCTGCGCGAGCCAGGTGGTGACGTCGGTGATGCCGGCGTCGGTGATGGCGTAGCGCTTGCGCTCGGGTCCGCCGTCCGTCTCGACCCCGTCCACTTCGACGAGCCCGTTCTTCAGCAGTCGGGACATCGTCGCGTAGACCTGGCCGTAGTGCAGGGGGCGATCGTGCCCGAACTTCTCGTCGAAGGCGCGCTTGAGGTCGTAGCCGTGGCGAGGGCCGGATTCCAGGAGCCCGAGGAGGGTGTGACCGATTGACATGCGCCGCACTGTACACGGTGTGTATACCCGGCGTGTATACAGGTCCGGGTGCGTGGAGGCGCTCGTGCCGGGGGCGGGGGCGGGGGCGGGGGCGGGAGCGGGGCCGTACGGACCCGCCCCCGGTCTGCGTCCCCCGGCCCGTCCTCGGCCGGGGGACGCGCCCCGGCCCCTGCGCGCCCCGGCCCCTGCGCGCCCCGGCCCCTGCGCGCCCCGGCCCCTGCGCGCCCCGGCCCCTGCGCGCCCCGGCCCCTGCGCGCCCCGGCCCCTGCGCGCCCCGGCCCCTGCGCGCCCCGGCCGCCCACGGTCGTCGTGCGGGCCCGCCCCCGGTCGGCGGCGCGCCCCCGCCCCGGGCGCGGGTCACTCCGTGGGTGCGGGTGGCTCCGAGGGTGCGGGTGGCTCCGGGGGTTCTGCCTTCGGGGGCCGGCCGCGGCGGGGGATCGGGGCCGCGCCCCCTGGGAGGCGCCCCGCCTCCGCCAGTGCCCGCCGCAGCAGGAACTCGATCTGGGCGTTCGCGCTGCGCAGTTCGTCCGAGGCCCACCGGGCCAGCGCGTCGTGCACCGCGGGATCCAGCCGCAGCAGCATCTGCTTGCGGGCGGGGCCGCGCCGGGGCGTCCGGCCGGGGGGAGGGGCCGCGTCGTCGGTCACTGGTAGAGCGTGCCCGTGTTCAGGACCGGCTGCGCCGCACGGTCACCGCACAGCACCACCATCAGATTGCTGACCATGGCCGCCTTGCGCTCGGAGTCGAGCTCGACGATGTCCTGCTCCGCGATCCGGGTCAGGGCCATCTCGACCATGCCCACCGCGCCCTCGACGATCTGCTGACGGGCGGCGACGACCGCACCGGCCTGCTGCCGCTGGAGCATCGCGGAGGCGATCTCGGGCGCGTACGCGAGGTGGCTGAAGCGGGACTCGATGATGAGCACGCCGGCCGCCTGGACCCGGGCGGTGAGCTCGACGGCGAGCTTCTCGGTGATCTCCTCGGCGTTGCCCCGCAGGGAGAGGCCGCCCTCCTCGTGCGCGTCGTACGGGTACTCGATCGCGATGTGCCGGACTGCCGCCTCGGTCTGGGTGGCGACGAACTCCAGGAAGTCGTCGACCTCGAAGAGTGCCTGCGCGGTGTCCTCGACCTTCCAGACGACGATCGCGGCGAGCTCGATCGGGTTGCCGTAGGCGTCGTTGACCTTCAGTACGGCCGTCTCGTGGTTGCGGACCCGGGTGGAGATCTTGCGACTGGAGGTCAGCGGGTTGATCCAGCGCAGCCCGTCCGCGCGGATCGTGCCCACGTAGCGGCCGAAGAGCTGGATGACCCGGGCCTCGCCCGGAGCGACCATCTTCACACCGCTCATGCAGAAGAACGAGGCGATGGTCAGGAGCAGGCCGAGGATGAGGAGCGGGACGCCCACGCCGTTGTGCCCGTCGGAGCCGAGTACGCCGCCGACGATGGCCAGGGCCACACCGAGGAGCACCCCGAGGACGGTCAGCAGGAGCCCGAGCCCGCCGGGGATCGAATGGGCGGTCGTCTCCCTGACCTGGGGTGCGGGCATCTCGGGAGCGTCCGGCGTCAGGTCGGCGGTGGATCCTGCGGGGCCGGGAAGGTCGTGCGGTGCGGACATGGGTCCCCCGTTTCCTACGGCATAGCGCCGCGCTAGCAATGTGATTACACATTAACGCGTTTCGCAACCCTGCGCACCCTTCGGGAGTCGGTTCCATAGGAGCCGGGTGCTGATTCTCACGTCCGGAAAAGACAGGATCGCCTGCCTTTTGTCCGGGCTTTCAGTGTTAGCTGGCAGGTCTGACCGGAGCGGTACGAGCAGAAGAACAGGAGCACCAAGCGATGGGTCGAGCGGATGCGCGGCGAGCCCAGGGGCGCGAACCCCGCCGGGCCAGGAGCGGCGGCATACGCCGGCTCTTCACCTGGCGCAAGATTCTTGGCACGTTCTTCGGGCTCTGCCTGCTCGTGATGGGCGCCTTCGCGGCCCTCTACGTGTACGTCGACGTGCCCGAGGCGAACGCCCAGGCCCAGAAGCAGAGCAACGTCTACAAGTACAGCGACGGCACGCTCCTGGCCCGAAGCAACTCCGAGGTCAACCGCGAGATCGTCGACCTCGGCGTCGTGCCGAAGAGCGTCCAGCACGCCTTCGTCGCAGCCGAGAACAAGTCCTTCTACCGGGACCAGGGCGTCGACCTCAAGGGCACCGCGCGCGGCCTGATCAACACGGTCTCCGGCAAGGGCAAGCAGGGTGGCTCCACGATCACCCAGCAGTACGTGAAGAACTACTACCTCACGCAGGACCAGACGGTCACCCGCAAGCTCAAGGAGCTGGTGATCTCGCTCAAGGTCGACCAGCGCACCAGCAAGGACGACATCCTCGCGGGGTACCTCAACACGGTCTACTACGGACGTGGTGCGAGCGGTATCCAGGCGGCGGCGCAGGCCTACTACGGCGTCGACGCCAAGGATCTCGACACCTCCCAGGGCGCCTATCTCGCCGCCCTGCTCCAGGCCCCCAGCCAGTACGACTGGGCGAACGCCTCGCCGGCCGGCAAGAAGCTGGTCAAGGAGCGCTGGGCCTACACGCTGAACAACATGGTCGACGAGGGCTGGCTCGACCGGGCCGAGCGGGACAGGATGACGTTCCCCGTCCCCGACCAGCCCAGGGCTGCGCCGGGCATGGAGGGCCAGACCGGCTACCTCGTCGAGGCCGCGAACGACGAGATGAAGCGGCAGGGCGTCACCGACGAGATGCTGGACGCCGGTGGCTGGACGATCACCCTCAACATCGACAAGAAGAAGCAGAAGCAGCTGGAGAAGTCGGTCGACCGCCGGCTCGAGGACCAGCTCGACCGTAAGAACAGCAAGGTCGACGCGACCGTCCAGGCCGGTGCCACCTCGGTGGACCCGAAGACCGGAAAGGTCGTCGCGCTGTACGGCGGTGTCGGGGCCACCGAGCACTACATATCCAACGCCACCCGCCAGGACTACCAGCCGGCCTCCACCTTCAAGCCGCTGGTGCTCGCCTCCGCGCTGGAGAACGGGGCGACCACCCAGGACGGCGACCTGATCGGTCTGAACACGGTCTACGACGGGACCAGCAGGCGCCCCGTGGTGGGCAGCGACATCCCGTTCGACCCGCAGAACGAGGACGACATCAGCTACGACGACCCGACCGTCGCGACGGCGATGGACAAGTCCATCAACTCCGTCTTCGCGCAGATGGTCGTGGACGTCACCCCCGCCGCCGTGAAGAAGACCGCGCTGGCCATGGGGGTACCGGACAAGAACTTCCCCGCGACGCCCTCGCTGACCCTGGGCACCATGAACGCCTCGACGTGGGACATGGCCGGGGTGTACGCCACGCTCGACAACCACGGCAAGAAGGTCACCCCCACCATCGTCAAGTCCGCCGTGCACCGCGACCGCACCATGGAGCCCGTCGACGGTGTGGGCGGCCAGGTGATCAGCCGGGCGTCCGCCGACACCGTGACGAAGGCGCTCACCGAGGTCGTCGACGTCGGCTCCGGCCGGGAGGCCGACACCGCCGCGTACGACGCCGCGGGCAAGACGGGTACCGCCGAGGACAACAAGGCCGCGTGGTTCACGGCCTACACCCCGGAGCTCACGACGGCCGTGGCCCTCTTCGGCGAGTCCACCAAGGACGGCGGCGGCCAGGTCAGCCTCACCGGCACCGCCAACTCCGGCCGGGCCAACGGCGGCGGGTTCCCCGCGAGGATCTGGGCGGACTACACCCTGGGCGCACTCGGGGGAGGATCGAACGCCACCTTCGACCTGGAGGGGGTCGAGCGCGGTGAGACGACGGTGACCGAGACCCCGTCGGCCACTCCGTCGGAGACCCCGGAGCCGTCCCGGACCCCGTCCGAGGAGCCCGAGACGCCCTCCGCCACGCCGAGCGAGACGCCCGGTGAGGAGACGCCGCCGGCCGAGACGCCCAGCGGGACCCCCTCCGTGACGCCGAGTGTGACGCCCAGCACCACGGAGGACCCCGAGGAAGAGGACTGGCCGCCGGGCGAGCGGCCGGGCAGCGACAGCCTGCCGGGGCAGTAGCGACACGGCTGAGGGGCGGGTGCGGGCACCCGCCCCTCAGCCGTGTCCGGCGTCAGCCTGGTCCCCTGGAGCAGTACCGGCCCGTCTGATCCGACGGTGAGCGAGTCTTCGTCGCTCTCCACCGGGACGCCGGCGTTGTTCGTGGTGTACGGAAGCTTCTGGGCTTCCTCGGTCAGGAGCGTCCTCCCGTCGGGTGGGGGGTATCGGTCAGGTCGCTTCGTTCACGACTGAAGTCGACTCCGCCGACGGGAGGTCGGCAACACGTGAAACCGGTGGGGACAGGACGAATCCCCAGGTGGGAATCCCGGCCCTCAGGGAGTGGCCATCTCGAACCAGACCACCTTGCCCGTCGACAGCCGGGTCGCCCCCCACCGCCTGGCCAGCCGGTTGACCAGGAACAGCCCTCGTCCGCCCTCGTCCGTCTCCCGGGCACGCCGCTGCCGGGGCAGCTGCGGCGAGTCGTCGCCGACCTCGCAGCGCAGGATGTCCGTACGCAGCAACCGCAGTGTCACCGGCCGCTCCGCATAGCGCACGGCATTGGTCACCACCTCGCTGACCAGCAGCTCCACCTCGTCCGACAGGTCGTCCAGACCCCACCGGCTCAGGGCCCTGCGGGCGAGCCTGCGGGCCCGCCCGGGTGCCGCGTCCTCCGGCTCCAGGAACCAGTAGGCGACATCGCTCGGCGCGATCCCGTCGAACCTTGCGGCCAGCAGGGCGATGTCGTCGTCACGGTCGCCGGGGCCGAGCATGTCCAGCACGTCGTCGCACAGCGCCTCCAGCGGCGGCGAGTGGTCCGGACCGGTCAGCTGGGCGGTGGCGGCGAGCCGCTCCCGCAGGATCTCGATACCGGTCCAGACGTCCCGCATCCGGGACTCCACGAGGCCGTCCGTGTACAGCAGCAGCGTCGCCCCCGCAGGGGCGTCCAGCTCGACGGCCTCGAAATCGACCCCTCCGACCCCGATCGGCGCACCCGGTGGCACCCGCAGCACCTCGGCCCGGCCGCCCAGGTGGAGCAGCACGGGCGGCGGATGGCCGGCGTTGGCGATGGTGATGCGGTGGGCGACGGGGTCGTACACCGCGTACAGGCAGGTCGCCATGCGGTCGCTGCCCAGCCGCTGCGCCTGCTCGTCCAGATGGTGCAGGACCTCCTGCGGAGGCAGGTCCAGGCCGGCCAGGGTCTGCGCGGTGGTGCGCAGCTGGCCCATGATCGCCGCCGACGTCATGGAGTGCCCCATCACGTCACCGACGACCAGGGCGACCCTGCTGCCGGGGAGCGGGATCGCGTCGTACCAGTCACCGCCGACCCGGGCCGTCTCGGCGGCCGGGAGGTAGCGCGAGGCCAGGCGTACGCCCGTGGGCTGGGGCAGCGAGTCCGGCAGCATCGTGCGCTGGAGCTCGTCGGCGATGTACGCCTCACGGCCGTACAGCACGGCCTTGTCGATGCCGAGCGCGGTGTGCGTGGCCAGCTGGGCCGCGACCAGCAGGTCGTTGGCCTCGAACGGGGGACGGTCCGTGCCGCGGAGGAAGACGGCGGCACCGATCACCCGGCGACGGCCGCGCAGCGGGGCCAGGATCGCGCGGTGCCCGGTCGGGACGGTCCGCCCGGCCCCCAGGAGCTCGGGCAGGGCGACACGTGCCGCCGCGGAGTCACCGAAGACCGGCCGCACCCCGCGCAGCACCTCGGCGAGCGCCCCGCCCGCCTGGATCTCGCACAGGTCCGCGGCGGGCAGCAGCCCGGCCTGGGGGTCGGTGACGGGCAGCCGCAGCCGCTCGCCCTCCGGTCCGCTCTCGCTCTCCTCGTCGGCCAGCCGCAGTCGGTCGGTACGCCGCAGCCGCAGCACGAAGGGGTTGACGGGCCGTTCGTCACCCACCGGGAGCGGGTCGCGGAGGTAGACGAGTATGGCGTCGGAGAACGTGGGCACACTGGCACGGCAGAGACCGAGCACGATCTCGTCCAGGTCTATGCCCCGCGCGATCCGGCGGGTCGCCGCGCCGACGAAACGCAGCCGGTCCCCCTCGCGCCGGGTGACCGTCTGGGTGTCGGCGGCCGGCCCGGCCGCGTCGGAGGCCGTGCCGGGACCCGGCACCGGATTCGGTACGGCATCGGGCACCGGGCCCTTCGCCGTGGCCGGCACCGGGGAGGGGCCGGGGATCGAGGCGGTGGCAGGGCTCGGTGGGGCCTCCTGCTGCCGGGGCCGGGCGCGTTCCTGCTGCCGGGCGGCGAGGGGCTGCCGGCCTTCGTGGGAGGTGGGGTGCTCCGTCACGCGTGGGATTCCGTCCGTCCGGGCCGGTTGTATGAGGCAATCACCTCGTGGGGCGCCACTGTGCCCCGGCAAGAGCGGTGAGAACAACGGCTGTCACCGGATGCCCTCGGAAAAGGGGCCGAAACCGTACGGCCGCCAGGGTGACCGGTACGGGGTCCTCCTGTGGCCGGGCAGCAGGCAGCGAGCACGTCCCCACCCCCTCGTAGTGGTTCGTGCGACCGCACTTCCACCCGGCTCCGTGGACCGTGTGACTCGTGCGACGCATGCGGTGACTGGTGGTCAGACCCTTGGCCGGTCACGCCGGTTGTGGAACACCGGTCCGGCGCAGCGGTTCACGGGGAGCGATCCTACGTTCGCCCCCCTGGGGTGCATCAAGGGTCTCACGACGGCGTGCGGGCGGGGGCGCGGTCCCAGTCATCGGGGAGCGGGGGGACCTGCCACCGGGGGTCGGGGCGCCAGTGCTCCCAGCCGTCGCTGAACGGCGCCCCCCAGCGCTCGATCACCTCGACGGCCGCGAGCCCTGCCTCGCGTACCCGCCGGGCGGTGGCCACGTCCATCAGCCCGACCCGCTGCGCCTGCGCGAACTCGTCCTCGTCGAGCCACTCCCAGCTGTGGTCGGGACGCACCGAGATGTCGAGGAAATGGTCCTGCGAATCGATCCCGCCGGCCCAGCGTGAGCGCGGCTCCTCGAGGTTGACGTACCAGTTGCGGAAGAGCCATCCGCGGTCCCAGAACAGCCAGACCGACCAGGGGTCGCCCGGGCGGGCGAGCTTCAGGACGCCCGAGCCGAACCACCTGGAACGCACGGTCGTGCGGGGGCGCGTGTAGCGGGTGGCGAGCGGCTCGGCGTGCACCTGGGTGCCGTCGGCGAGCACCGGCCGCATGCACTCGGTGCCGGATGCCATCCACACCGCCAGCAGCTCGTCGGTGTCCTGGACGACGGTGACCGGTCGGCAGATGTGCACCGCTCGGCCGTCGCCTTCGCCGGGCCTTTCGTTGGCCCGGTAGCGCCAGAGGATCGGGTCCCCCGGTGACCAGCGCACGTCGTCCCCCGCACCTGCCCCGGTGCCTGATCCCGTACCCGCTTCCGTCGCTGTCATGAAGAGATCTTAGGGACGCACCCGCCGTCGCGGCGCCTTACGCGTCAAGGCCGGGTCATACGCAACACGTCCAGGGCCTCGTCGAGCTGTTCGGACGTCAGGTCGCCGCGCTCGACGTATCCTCCAGCCAGCACGGTCTCCCGGATCGTCGTGCCGTCGGCCAGGGACTTCTTGGCGACCTTCGCCGCCTCCTCGTAGCCGATGTACTTGTTCAGCGGGGTCACGACCGAGGGCGAGGACTCCGCGTACCGCCGGGCCCGCTCCACGTCGGCCGTGATGCCGTCGACCGTGCGGTCGGCCAGCAGCCGTGAGGCGTTGCCGAGCAGCCGCACCGACTCCAGCAGGTTCTTCGCGATCACCGGAAGCATCACGTTGAGCTCGAAGTTGCCTGCGGCTCCGGCGGCGGCGACCGTGGCGTCGTTGCCCGTCACCTGGGCCGCGACCATCAGCACGGCCTCCGGAATGACCGGATTCACCTTGCCCGGCATGATCGACGACCCGGGCTGGAGGTCGGGAAGAGTGATCTCGGCGAGCCCGGTGCGGGGACCGGAGGCCATCCAGCGCAGGTCGTTGGAGATCTTGGTGAGCGACACGGCGACGGTACGGAGCTGGCCCGACGCCTCGACGAGTCCGTCCCTGGCGCCCTGCGCCTCGAAGTGGTCGCGGGCCTCGGTGAGCGGGAGGCCGGTCGTGCGGGCGACCTCGGCGATCACCGCGGCGGAGAAGCCGGGCGGGGTATTGATCCCGGTGCCCACCGCCGTACCGCCCAGGGGGAGTTCGGCGAGGCGGGGGAGCGAGGAGTGCAGACGCTCGACGCCATGGCGGATCTGTGCCGCGTAGCCGCCGAACTCCTGGCCCAGCGTGACGGGGGTGGCGTCCATCAGATGCGTACGGCCCGACTTCACGACCTCCGCGAATTCGGCCGATTTCCGCTCCAGGGACGCGGCCAGGTGTTCGAGGGCGGGGATCAGGTCGGCGGTGACGGCCGCGGTCGCGGCGATGTGGATGGACGACGGGAACACGTCGTTGGACGACTGGGAGGCGTTGACGTGGTCGTTGGGGTGCACCTCGCGCCCGAGACGCTCGGTGGCGAGCGTGGCCACGACCTCGTTGGTGTTCATGTTGGACGACGTGCCGGAACCTGTCTGGAACACGTCGACGGGGAAGTGCTCGTCCCAGCGCCCCGCCGCCACCTCGGCGGCGGCCTCCTGGATCGCGTCCGCGATGTCCGGATCCAGCACCTTCAGCTCGGCGTTGACCTTGGCCGCGGCGGCCTTGATCCGGGCCAGGGCCTCGATGTGGGCCCGCTCCAGACGTTGTCCGGAGATGGGGAAGTTCTCCACCGCGCGCTGCGTCTGCGCACGCCACTTGGCGTGCGCGGGTACCTTCACCTCGCCCATCGAGTCGTGCTCGACGCGGTACTGCGTGTCCTCGGCCGGTTCGCCCATGGTGTTCATACCTCCTGCTGGAGCGAGCGCGGTCCGCGCCCGCCGTATTCCCCCGCTACTCCTGCCCCGGACCGCGCGACGGATCACGCACCGCGACGACGTTCACGCGTCCACCCGCCCCGGCCCGCCGGGCCCCCTGCACGCCGCACGTGCCGGAGTGCACCGCACACATGCCGGAGGGCACCCCGGACATGCCTTTGGGTACCCCGGACATGCCGGAGGGGCGCAGCGGTGGCCGGTGCGCCCCTCCGTGTGCGTGCGGTCAGCCGAGGCCGGGGCCGCGGACCGGGATGCTGGTGAAGGTCGGCGCCGGGGCGGGCTCGGTGAAGAAGTCGTTGCCCTTGTCGTCGACCACGACGAACGCGGGGAAGTCCTCGACCTCGATCCGCCAGACCGCCTCCATGCCGAGCTCCTCGTACTCGACGACCTCGACCTTCTTGATGCAGTCCTGCGCCAGGCGTGCGGCGGGGCCGCCGATCGAGCCGAGGTAGAAGCCGCCGTGCGCGTCGCACGCGTCCGTGACCTGCTTGGACCTGTTGCCCTTGGCGAGCATCACCTTGGAGCCGCCCGCCGCCTGGAACTGCGCGACGTAGCTGTCCATGCGGCCGGCGGTCGTCGGGCCGAAGGAACCGGACGCATAACCCTCGGGGGTCTTCGCCGGGCCGGCGTAGTACACCGGGTGGTCCTTGAGGTACTGCGGCATCTCCTCGCCCGCGTCGAGCCGCTCCTTGATCTTGGCGTGCGCGATGTCGCGCGCCACGACCAGCGGGCCGGTCAGCGAGAGCCGGGTCTTCACCGGGTACTTGGTCAGCTCGGCCAGGATCTCGTCCATCGGCCGGTTGAGGTCGATCCGCACGACGTCACCGGACTCGTCCAGGTGCTCGTCGGTGGTGTCCGGGAGGAAACGCGCCGGGTCCTTCTCCAGCTGCTCCAGGAACACGCCCTCGGCGGTGATCCTGGCGGTCGCCTGGCGGTCGGCGGAGCAGGACACGGCGATCGCGACGGGCAGCGAGGCGCCGTGCCTGGGGAGGCGGACGACCCGGACGTCGTGGCAGAAGTACTTGCCGCCGAACTGGGCGCCGATGCCGATCTTCTGCGTCAGCTCGAAGACCTTCTGCTCCAGGTCCTCGTCCCGGAAGCCGTGGCCGGTGGGGGAGCCCTCGGAGGGCAGCTCGTCCAGGTAGTGGGCGGAGGCGTACTTCGCGGTCTTCAGCGCGAATTCGGCCGACGTACCGCCGACGACGATCGCCAGGTGGTAGGGCGGGCAGGCCGCAGTGCCCAGCGAACGGATCTTCTCCTCCAGGAACTTCATCATGGAGGCCTCGTTGAGGACCGCCTTGGTCTCCTGGTAGAGGAAGGACTTGTTGGCCGAGCCGCCGCCCTTCGCCATGAAGAGGAACTTGTAGGCGCCGCCGTCCGTCGCGTACAGCTCGATCTGGGCCGGGAGGTTCGAGCCGGTGTTCTTCTCGTCCCACATGGTCAGCGGGGCCATCTGCGAGTAGCGCAGGTTCAGCTTCGTGTACGCGTCGAAGATGCCGTGCGACAGGGCCTCCTCGTCACCGCCCTCGGTGAGCACGTTCTGGCCGCGCTTGCCCATGACGATCGCCGTACCGGTGTCCTGGCACATGGGCAGGACACCCGCGGCGGCGATGTTCGCGTTCTTCAGGAGGTCCAGCGCGACGAACTTGTCGTTGGACGAGGCCTCGGGGTCGTCCACGATGCGGCGCAGCTGCGCCAGGTGGGCGGGCCGCAGGTAGTGCGAGATGTCGTGCATGGCCTCGGCCGCGAGGGTGCGCAGGGCCTCCGGAGCCACCTTGAGGAACGTACGGCCGTCGGCCTCGAAGGTCGAGACGCCCTCGGCTGTCACCAGCCGGTACGGCGTGGTGTCCTCTCCCAGGGGGAGCAGATCGGAGTACGCAAACTCTGGCATTACGGCCATTCCTCACTCGGTGACAGCGGCTGACCTCCCTCGGGCAGCGCATCCACCAGGGTAGGACCCTCGGGGCGCGGTGAACCTGTGAGGTAAGGCTCACCCGGACCGCTTGATCCGGCGGCCGGATTCCGAGCAAGGCCGGTGAGGCACTGGTCGCGATCTATCGCGTCTGGGTAGGCTGGTCCGGTGGACCTCGAGAAGCAGCCTCAGCAGCCCGTCGCTCCGGCCGGTCCCGCGCCCGCCGGAATCCGCGCCTCCGACGCGGACCGTGACCGGATCGCGGACATCCTGCGGGAGGCCATGGCCGAGGGCCGGCTGACCGCCGATGAGCACGCCGAGCGGGTCGACCTGGTCTACCGGGCCAAGACCGTCGGTGAGCTCGAGCCGCTGGTCCAGGACCTGCCGGCACCGGACGGCGCCGCTCGGCAGACCGCCTCGCCCTACTCCTACGGCCCGGAGGGGACGGGCGGACCCGCCGAGAACCTCGTCGCGGTCTTCAGCAGCTCCACCCGCAAGGGCCGTTGGCGGGTCGGCGGCCGCACGAACGCCTTCGCGCTCTTCGGGAGCGTCGAGATCGACCTGACCGAGGCGCTGTTCGGCCAGCGTCTGACGGTCATCAACGCGACGTCCATCTTCGGCAGTGTCGAGGTCAAGGTTCCCGAGAACATCTCCCTGCGCGGCAGCGGAACAGGCATTTTCGGCAATTTCGAGGTCGACACACTGGAATCCGTGGACCCGGAGGCACCGGTGGTCGTCGTGAACGGCTATTCCGTATGCGGGAGCGTCGAGGCAAAGCCCAAGCGTGGCAAGCTCATTGCCAATCTGCACCGGCAGTTGCGCAAGCACCTCGGTCACTGAGGCCGGGTGGCTGGGACACCGCTAATTCAGGCCATTCGGCCAAGCGGTGTGATCGCGACGGCCTGGCGGCGGCGCCACTCAGTGCATAGGCGTGCGTACAGCGGGTAGGGAGAGCTGCATCGCCTCTCGCTCACGAAGCCCAAGCCGTCGTCAGGAGTGGACCGTGCTGCACATGCCGCATCAGCCCCTGCAGGTCGCCGCCGTACCGTCCCAGCGCGCACCCGCGCGGGAGGATCAGGCGGGGCCCTGGCACTCGGAGGCGGTGTGCCGCCGGGACGAAGCCGGGCTGTTCTTCGCCCCGTCGAAGGAGCCGACTGCTGCCCGGCTGTCCCGTGAGGAAGCCGCGAAACAGGTCTGTGCGAGGTGTCCGGTCATGGTGGAGTGCCGGGAGCACGCGCTCATACAGCCCGAGCCCTACGGGGTGTGGGGCGGCCTCACCGCCGCCGAACGCCGTGTGGTGCTCGCCCGGCGCCGGAGGCGCGACATCGAGCTCAAGGCGGCCCCGACGGGGCGCATAGCCGCAGCGGGCTGATTCCCGGACGGTACGGATGTGGGGGCCGCCCCGCCGGGACGGCCCCCACATCCGTACCGTCCGGGCTACTTGGCGCGGTCGAAGTCGATCGCGCTGTAGGCGCGCAGCTTCGAGAGCCGGTGCGTCGAGTCGATCCTGCGGATCGTGCCCGACTTGGACCGCATCACCAGGGACTCCGTGGTCGCCGTCTCCGCGCGGTACCGCACACCGCGCAGGAGTTCGCCGTCGGTGATCCCGGTGGCGACGAAGAACACGTTGTCCCCGCTGACGAGGTCGTCCGTCGACAGGACGCGGTCCAGGTCGTGGCCGGCGTCCAGCGCACGCTGCCGCTCGGCCTCGTCCTTGGGCCAGAGCTTGCCCTGGATGACACCGCCGAGGCACTTTATGGCGCAGGCCGAGATGATGCCCTCGGGGGTGCCGCCGATGCCCATGAGCAGGTCGACGCCGGTGCCCTCGCGGGCCGCCATGATCGACCCGGCGACGTCGCCGTCGGAGATGAACTTGATGCGGGCGCCGGTCTCCCGGATCTCCTTGACGACGCCTTCGTGCCGGGGCCGGTCCAGGATGACGACGGTGACGTCCTCGGGCGTCGAGCTCTTGGCCCTCGCGACGCGTCGGATGTTCACGGACACGGGTGCGTTGATGTCGACGAAGTCGGCGGCCTCCGGGCCGGTGACCAGCTTGTCCATGTAGAAGACGGCGGACGGGTCGAACATCGCACCACGGTCGGCGGCGGCCAGCACGGCGATCGCGTTGGGCATGCCCTTGGCATTGAGCGTGGTGCCGTCGATCGGGTCGACGGCGATGTCGACCTCGGCTCCGGTGCCGTCGCCGACGCGCTCGCCGTTGAACAGCATGGGGGCTTCGTCCTTCTCGCCCTCACCGATGACGACGATGCCGTTCATCGACACCGTGGAGACGAGCGTACGCATGGCTTTCACGGCGGCGCCGTCGGCGCCGATCTTGTCGCCGCGGCCGACCCAGCGCCCGGCGGCCATGGCGGCGGCCTCGGTCACCCGCACCAGCTCCAGGGCCAGGTTGCGGTCGGGGGCCTCCGGGGAGACCTCGAGCTGGGACGGCAGATGATGCTCGGACATCGGAGCGCACCTTTCTGTACGACGACGACCGGAAAAGAGGGTGCTGTGACTCTATCGGTAGGTCGATAAAATGAGCAGACCGGGTCACTTATGAGCGGGTGCCCGATGGTCGGGCCCCTTGGGGCGCATGCCACCATTGAGTCCGTGGCAAGCAAGCGAGGCAAGCAGACCGTCCGGGACATGATCCTGTCGATGCTCGTGATCACCGCAGTGGCGGGCGTCGTCTACATCTTCATTCCGCACGACGACAAGGCGGACCCGATCAAGGCGGTCGACTACCGGGTCGAGCTCGCGACGGCGCGTCGCGCCGCACCGTACCCGGTGGCGGCCCCCGCCGGCCTCGCGGAAGGCTGGAAGCCGACCTCCGTCTCGTACGAGGGGCACAACGGCGCCGGCTGGCACCTCGGCTACCTCGACCCGGACGACAGGTACGTGGCCGTGGAACAGTCGACGACCCCGGCGAAGAAGTACGTCCCCCAGGTCAGCCAGGACGCCGAGAACACCGGGCGTACGCGTGAGGTGTCGGGCCGGGTCTGGGAGGTCTGGGAGGGCCCGAAGTACGACGCTTTGGTGCTGCACGCCGAGGGCGTGACGACGGTGGTCACCGGCTCGGCCCCGGCGGACCGGCTGGCGGAGATGGCCGGCGCGCTGAAGACGGCCCCCGCCGCGACCCCCTCCGCCGGCACCCCCGCCGCGACTCCCTCCGCAGGCACCCCCGCCGCGACCCCCTCCGCGGGCACCCCCGCCGCGACCCCCTCCGCGGGCACCCCCGCCGTGACTCCCTCCGCAGGCACCCCCGCCTCCGAGGCCCCCGCCGCCTGACCGCCGGGAGGCCTTCCGGGCCGTGAGGAATCGCGAAAGCCCCGCAGCGCTCGGCGCTGCGGGGCTTTTCCGCTGGTCCCGGGAGGGGGCCAGGGGGAGATCAGACCGTCGTGACGACCTCGTCGTAGGACAGGCGCGGCAGACGCGGGAACCAGGCGTCCTCGCCCGGCTTGCCGATGTTGACGGCCATGAGCAGCTTGTGGTCGCTGTCCAGGAACTCCTTCTCGATGCCCGCGGCGTCGTAGCCGGTCATCGGGCCGGCGGCCAGGCCGGCGGCGCGGACGCCGATGATGAAGTAGGCGGCCTGCAGTCCGGCGTTCAGCGCGGCGGACTGCTCGCGGACCGGGCGCTCGGAGAAGAACGCGTCCTTGGCCTGCGGGAAGTGCGGCAGGAGTGCGGGGAGTTCCTCGTGGAACTCGTGGTCCGCGACGAGGAGCGCGACCAGCGGGGCGGTCGAGGTCTTCGGGCGGTTGCCCTCGGCCATGTGCTTGACGAGACGCTCGCGGGCCTCCGGCGTGCGGACCAGGACGACGCGCAGCGGCGACTGGTTGAAGGCGGTGGGGCCGTACTTGACCAGGTCGTAGATCGCCTGGACCTGCTCGTCGGTCACCGGCTCGTCGGTGAACGTGTTGGCAGTGCGGGCCTCGCGGAAGAGGAGGTCCTGGGCGGCGGGGTCAAGAACGAGGGACATCTGGAGCGTTACCTTCCGGACGGTACGGGTCAAGCGGTGCGATCACCGTAGCGGAAGAATAGATTAAAGTTCAACTAAATCGCGCAGGGAGTGATCCAGCGCACAGGCACGCCTGTGCGCACAGGCAGTACTCCGGTGCACAGGCACACCCCGGCGCACGGACACATCTCGGCACACAGCCACCCCCGGCACACAGGCACATCTCGGCACACCTGCACACCCGTAGCGCGTCCGTGCACGCGTCAGTCCGTGCCGCCGCCCGCGTCGGAGAGCTCCTCCGGGCGCGCCAGGGCCGCGTCCAGCCGGGCCCGCGCACCCTCCAGCCAGCGTCGGCACACCTTCGCCAGTTCCTCGCCGCGCTCCCACAGGGCCAGCGACTCCTCCAGAGTCGTGCCGCCCGCCTCCAGGCGGCGTACGACCTCGATCAGCTCGTCCCGCGCCTGCTCGTACCCGAGCGTGCCCGTCGCGGCAGCCGTCGTCGTCCCGTCGTCCGTCGTCCCGTCGTCCGTCATGCGGCCCACCCTATGCGCGGGCTCCGACAACCCCGGCCCCTCACTCCGCGACCCTCACGGTGAACTCACCCTCGGAGACCCGCGCCCGCAGCTCCTCACCCGGCGCCCCCGCGTCCGCCGGGGAGCGCACCACATGGCCGTCCGGTCGCTGCAGCACCGCGTATCCCCGCTCCAGCGTCGCCGCGGGCGACAGCGCCACGACCCGGGCCCGGGTGTGCGCCAGCTCCGAGTCGGCGCGGTCCAGCAGATGCCCGAGCACCCTGCGGCTCCGCCCGGCCAGCGCGTCGATCTCCGCCTCCCGCTCGTCCACCATCCGCTGCGGCCGCTCCATGGAGGACCTGCCGAGCGCGTGCGCCAGCCCCCGCTCCTCCCGGTCGATGAGCCCCCGCACGGTCCGCAGCGCGCGGTCCCGGAGCTGCTGGACACGGTCGAGCTCCTCGCCCACGTCCGGCACCACCTTCTTCGCGGCGTCCGTCGGAGTCGACGCCCGCAGATCGGCCACCAGGTCCAGCAGGGGGGAGTCCGGCTCGTGCCCGATGGCGGAGACCACCGGCGTACGGCACGCGGCCACCGCCCGGATCAGCGCCTCGTCGGAGAACGGCAGAAGGTCCTCGACACTGCCGCCGCCGCGGGCGATGACGATCACGTCGACCTCCGGCAGGCCGTCCAGCTCCTGCACGGCCTGCACCACCTGGTTCACGGCGTGCACACCCTGCACCGCGGTGTTGCGCACCTCGAAGCGCACGGCGGGCCAGCGACGCCTGGCGTTCTCCAGCACATCGCGCTCCGCCGCCGACGCCCGCCCGGAAACCAGACCGATCAGCTGCGGCAGGAAGGGGAGCGGCTTCTTCCGGTCCAGCGCGAAAAGCCCCTCGGCGGCCAGTGACTTCTTCAGCTGCTCCAGCCGCACCAGCAGCTCTCCGATGCCCACCGGCCGTATCTCCGTGGCCCGCAGTGACAGCTGCCCGCGCGGGGCGTACCACTCCGGCTTGGCGAGGACGACCACCCGCGCGCCCTCCGTCACCACATCGGCGATCCGGTCGAACACCTGCCGGAAGCAGGTCACGCTCACCGAGATGTCGTGGGACGGGTCACGCAGCGTCAGGAACACCACTCCGGCGCCGGGCCGGCGCGACAGCTGGGTGATCTGCCCCTCGACCCAGACCGCGCCGAGCCGGTCGATCCAGCCGCCGATCAGCCGTGACACGTCGCCGACGGGCAGCGGGGCTTCCGGGGACGTAGTGAGAGCCATACGGGCGAGCGTATCGGCCGGAGCCGACAACCAGGGCCTTCCGGCCGGACCGTGCCGGGCCCCGCCGGCCGGAAGGCCCTGGTCCTGCGGCCGGCCGGAAGACTCCGGTGCGTCGCCCCCGGAGTTCCGTCCGGCCCGTGACGCCGGGTCCACGACGGGACTCCGCGTACCCCTAGGCCGCCCGCCGCCCCCACTGCACGGCGAGCACCACCAGCCCGATCCCCAGCCAGCACAGCCCCACCAGCTGGGCGCTCGTCGTGGCCTCCAGGATCACCGCGACCAGGACGGCCGCACCCACCACCGGCATCAGCACATGGCGCCACCAGCTCGGCGGGCCCTCCATCCGGCGTACCGCGAACCAGCCCACCACCGACGCGTGCAGCAGCACGAACGCCGTGAGCGCGCCGACGTCCACCACGGACACCAGGTGGTCGAGCCCGTCGTCGCGCCGGGCCGCCCACACCGCCGCCACCAGGGTCACCACGGCGGCGCCCATGATCGCCACGCGCGGGACCCCTGACCTGGTGTCGACCTGCGACAGGAAAGAGGGGAGCCGCCGCTCCCGGGCCATCGCGAACACCAGCCGGCCGGCCGCCGCCTGCCCCGCCAGCGCCGCGAACGCGGCACCGATCGCCTTGCTGACGGCCACCAGATCGTGCAGCCAGGTCCCGACCGAGGCGTCCACCGCGTCGTAGAACGCGGACCCCTGCTTCACCGGATCCGCGGCCAGCTCCGCCGAGCTCACCGGTTCGAGGAGTGCCGCCAGATACGACTGGGCGACGAACAGGGCGCCGGCGAGCACCAGACAGAACAGCACCGCCCGCGCCACCTTCGCCGATCCCCCCGTCACCTCCTCCGCGAACGACGCGATCGCGTCGAAGCCCAGATAGGACAGCACGGCGACGGACACCGCCCCCATCACCGCGGTCATCGAGAACCCGGAGTCCCCGGTGAGCGGAGTCAGCCAGCCACGCTGTGCCCCGTCCCGGGCCAGCACCACCACCGCCGACACCACGAACACCAGCAGCACCACGATCTCCATGGCGAGCACCGCGAAGCCCACCCGGGCCGCCGCACGTACGCCCCAGAGGTTGAGCAAGGTCGTCACGACGACCGCGATCGCCGTCCACACCCATCGGGACACCTCGGGGACCAGCGCGTTCATCGCGATCCCGGAGAAGAGATAGGCGACCGCGGGGATGAGCAGGTAGTCGAGCATCGCCATCCAGCCGGCGATGAACCCGGGCCCTTCCCCCAGCCCCTTCCGGGCGTAGGCGAAGACCGATCCGGCGAGCGGCGCGACATGGACCATCTGGGCGTAACTGAACGCGGTGAAGGCCATCACCACGGTCGCCACGAGATACACCAGCGCCACCGCGCCGTCGGACTTGGCGTCCAGCGTGCCGAACACCCCGACCGGGGCCATGGGCGCGATGAACAGCAGCCCGTAGACCACCAGGTCACGGAACCCCAGTGTGCGACGCAGCTTTCCCTCTGCCGTACTGCTGCCGCTGCCCGCCATGAAGCCTCCGTCGCTTGATTGCGTACGCATCAGTCTCGCGACCCCGCTGTCCCGGCGCCTGTTCGGTACGGCCTTACGATGGGACGCATGACTGCAACTCCTGCCCGCCGTGTCCTGCTCGCCGCGCCCCGTGGCTACTGCGCGGGCGTGGACCGCGCCGTGATCGCCGTCGAGAAGGCCCTGGAACAGTACGGTGCGCCGATCTACGTCCGTCACGAGATCGTGCACAACAAGTACGTCGTGCAGACGCTCGAGAAGAAGGGCGCGATCTTCGTCGACGTGACCGCGGAGGTGCCCGAGGGCTCCATCGTGATGTTCTCCGCGCACGGAGTCGCCCCGACCGTCCACGCGGAGGCCGCCGAGCGCAAGCTCGCCACCATCGACGCGACCTGCCCGCTGGTCACCAAGGTGCACAAGGAAGCCGTCCGCTACGCCAAGGAGGACTACGACATCCTCCTGATCGGCCACGAGGGCCACGAGGAAGTCATCGGCACGAGCGGTGAGGCCCCCGACCACATCACGCTGGTCGACGGCCCCGAAGACGTGGCCAACGTCGAGGTCCGCGACGAGTCGAAGGTCGTCTGGCTCTCCCAGACCACGCTGTCCGTCGACGAGACGATGGAGACCGTCGGCGCGCTCAAGCAGAAGTTCCCGAACCTGCTCTCCCCGCCGAGCGACGACATCTGCTACGCCACGCAGAACCGCCAGGTCGCGGTGAAGAAGCTGGCCGAGGACGCCGAACTGGTCATCGTCGTCGGCTCGAAGAACTCCTCCAACTCGATCCGCATGGTCGAGGTCGCCCTGGACGCGGGCGCGCCCGCCGCCCACCTGGTGGACTTCGCCGACGAGATCGACGAGGCGTGGCTGGAGGGCGTCACCACGGTCGGACTGACCTCGGGGGCGTCGGTGCCGGACGTCCTGGTCGACGGCGTGCTGGAGTGGCTGGGCGAGCGGGGTTACGCGGACGTGGAGACGGTGAAGACCGCGGACGAGTCGATCACCTTCTCGCTGCCCAAGGAACTCCGGCGCGACCTGCGTGCGGAGGCCGCGGCGCTCTCAGAGTGACCCGCGCGTGCCCGGTGCGCCCGCTCTCCGGCGGGTGACCCGGGCACACCCGTCGGATCCCACCTCCGGGGAGTGATCCGCGCCACCTGCCCGTACCGTGGGTGACATGGAGATCTTCGGTGTGGACATCGGCGGTTCAGGGATCAAGGGTGCGCCCGTGGACCTGGACCGCGGAGAGCTGGCGCAGGAGCGCCACAAGGTACTGACACCCCACCCGGCCACGCCCAGCAGCGTGGCCGACGGTGTGGCCGAGGTCGTCGGCCATTTCGACTGGCAGGGACCGGTCGGCATCACGTTCCCCGGAGTCGTCACCGGCGGCATCACCAGGACCGCGGCCAACGTGGACAAGGGCTGGATCGACACGGACGCCCGGGCGCTGCTCAGCGAGCGCATCGGGCAGCCCGTCACGATCCTCAACGACGCCGACGCGGCCGGCGTCGCCGAGATGACCTTCGGCGCGGGCCGCGACCGCAAGGGCACGGTGATCATGCTGACCCTCGGTACGGGCATCGGGAGCGCGGTCTTCACCGACGGGCAGCTGGTCCCCAACACCGAGCTCGGCCACCTGGAGCTGCACGGCCACGACGCGGAGAAGCGCGCCTCCACGAAGGCCAAGGAGGACGAGGACCTGAGCTGGCACCACTGGGCGCACCGGGTGCAGAAGTACCTGGTCCACGTGGAGATGCTGTTCTCGCCCGAGCTCTTCATCATCGGAGGCGGGGTCAGCCGCAAGGCGGAGAAGTTCCTGCCGCTCATCGAACACGTACGGGCCGAGATCATCCCGGCCGAACTGCAGAACAACGCGGGCATCGTCGGAGCGGCCATGGCGGCCGCCGGGAAGTAGGAGCTACGCGCGGGGGCGGCGGGCGGCCCGGTCCGCCCGGAGCAGGTGACGCTGCCGCTCCCGCATCTGCCGGATCTTCCGCACGCTGGCGATGAGACCGGCGACGAGCGTGCCCCCGTACAGCCAGCCGGCATGGACGGCGAGCGCGGTCACGACGGCCATCGCCTGTCCGCCGAAGCCGCCCGTGCCCCCGGCGACGGGGATCACGCCGACCGCGAAGGCGATGGGCACGATGATCGGGGCGGTCACCAGGTCGGCGGGCCTCACCCAGAGGGCGGTCAAGGCGCTGACGGGCAGGAAGAGCAGCCCGTACACGATCTCCGAGCCGCCGAGGAGGAGCCGGTCCACGCAGGCCAGGAGGAACATCGTCAGGGCCGCGAAGAGTCCCGCGCCGATACCGGTCAGCCGAGGATTGGGGAATCTGCGCAGGGCCGTCACCACGGGCGGGGCACCGCCCCCCGGGCGGGAACCCTGCCCCGTCGCCGGCGCGACCGCCACCGACACCGGGTAGGCGGCCGGGGCCGTGACCTCGCCGAGGCCACCGGGAGGGGCGGGCTGGGCCTGCGAGGGCTGCCTGCGCTGCGGGGTACGTGTCCTGTGCTGCTCCACCCCGACAACCTAGGTCGCCGGGTGCACTCTTTCGGGCGTTGGACACGCGCTTTGGGTGACCTTGGCGTTGCGTTCGATCCCACACGGCCGAAACAGGACCGTTCGGCCCCGGACGGGCCTCCGCCTCCGCACCCGTGACGGGCCGCCCGGCCCCGCCCGTAAACTGGAGAATCGGTCCACTCCCGGCCCGCCCGGACAGCCCCTCTCCTCACTCCAGGAAGTCGCCAAAGTGTCGCTCACGATCGGAATCGTCGGCCTGCCGAATGTCGGCAAGTCGACCCTGTTCAACGCCCTGACCAAGAACGACGTGCTGGCGGCCAACTACCCGTTCGCCACCATCGAGCCGAACGTCGGCGTCGTGGGCGTCCCCGACCCCCGCCTGAACAAGCTCGCCGAGATCTTCAACTCGCAGAAGCTGCTCCCCGCCACAGTCGACTTCGTCGACATCGCGGGCATCGTCCGTGGCGCGAGCGAGGGCGAGGGCCTCGGCAACAAGTTCCTCGCGAACATCCGCGAATCCGATGCGATCTGCCAGGTCATCCGTGCCTTCAAGGACGAGAACGTCGTCCATGTCGACGGCAAGGTCTCGCCCAAGGACGACATCGAGACGATCAACACCGAGCTGATCCTGGCCGACCTCCAGTCCGTCGAGAAGGCCGTCCCGCGCCTGACGAAGGAGTCCCGCCTCCAGAAGGAGAAGGTCGCGGTCCTGGCCGCCGTCGAGGAGGCCCAGAAGATCCTCGAGGCGGGCGACACGCTCTTCTCCAAGGGCATCACGGCCGGCACCGAGAAGGGCAGGCTCCTCCACGAGCTGCACCTGCTCACCACGAAGCCCTTCCTGTACGTGTTCAACGTCGACGAGGACGAGCTGGTCGACGAGGACTTCAAGGCCGAGCAGCGCACCCTGGTCGCCCCGGCGGAGGCCATCTTCCTCAACGCCAAGATCGAGTCCGAGCTGATCGAGCTCGACGACGACGAGGCCCTCGAGCTGCTCCAGTCCATGGGCCAGGAAGAGCCCGGCCTGGCCACCCTCGGCCGCGTCGGCTTCGACACCCTGGGCCTCCAGACCTACCTCACGGCAGGCCCGAAGGAAGCCCGCGCCTGGACGATCAAGAAGGGCGCCACGGCCCCGGAGGCGGCCGGTGTGATCCACACCGACTTCGAGAAGGGCTTCATCAAGGCGGAGATCGTCTCCTTCGAGGACCTCGTCGAGACCGGCTCGGTGGCCGAGGCCCGCGCCAAGGGCAAGGCGCGCATGGAGGGCAAGGACTACGTGATGCAGGACGGCGACGTGGTGGAGTTCCGCTTCAACGTGTAGTCGTGCGCTTACCGCATGTTAGGTGTTGAGTCGAACGTACACGTCAGAAGGGGGCGGGCTCTGTCGAGCCCGACCCCTTCGTCGTCCCCGTGCTGGATGGGTGCTGGAGGCTCTGACGTGTGGTCAGCGGTGGTCAGGTGTCGTAGACGGTGGACCGGTGGCCCACGTGAACGACCCAGACCACCAGTTCCCCGTTGTCGATCGTGTAGACGATGCGGTAGTCGCCGACCCGTAGGCGCCGGCGATCCGGCTGGGACACGAGTGCGGTGGTGTTGAAGCCGAGCGGATCGCTTTCCAGTTCGGTCAGCTTGGCCAGGATGCGCAGCGCCGTCTCGCGCGGGATCTTCCGAAGCTCATCCTGCGCCTCGGGGCGGAAGACGGTTCGGTACTCACTCACTGCGCGCCAGCGTCTCCCTCATGATGTCCTCGATCGGGATGCCGGGTGCGGGGTTGGCCATGCGCTCGTCGATGATCCGATTGATCTCGCGCTCTTCCCACTCCTGGTACTTGCGCAGTACCTCGATGGAGACGACGGCCGCGACTTCCTTGCCGCGGCGTGTGATCACGGTGGGTACGTCATCGCGGTCGGCGCGCTCCACGACCTCCGCCAAGTGCGCGCGCACGTCGCGGATGGTCTCTATGGGCAGCGGCTGTGTCATGCGCTCAAGCGTACCGAGTGTCCCATGTGTACACAACGGGTGTGGGAGCGGCGGTGGCATCCTTCGTTTCGGCTCCGCGTGCTGGATCCGGATGAACTCGCACCGTGCTGGATCGGTGCTGGATGCGTGCTTCGAAGCCGACGTTTGTGCAGGTCACAGCCCTTTGCTACGCGTTCCGCTTCGACGTGTAGTCGCTGACGTGTGACCAGTGGCTGATCTGGCGAACACGCGGCCAGGGGGTCCGGCTCTTCGGGGTCGGGCCCCTTGTCGTTTCCCGGACTGCCGTCAGGCCAGGGGGACGGCGGCCAGGGCGATGGCGGATCCGCCGAAGACGGCCGTGTTGCGCAGGTAGGTCTGGGCGCGGACCCAGCCGGGAAAAGCGTCCTCGGCCGCCTGGAGGAAGGGTGCGACCTCGACGCGTGCCAGCTCCGGATCGCCCTTGCGGCGGAACGCGGCCTCTACGGACCGCACCGCGGTGAGGTTGCTGTGGACGATGACCGCGTTCATCAGCAGGACCAGTGAGGAGAAGATCCAGGTCAGCGGTTGCGCCAGGTCGGATCCGGTGAAGTTCAGCACCGCGGTGGTGATCATCGTCGCTGCGACGGCCACCGGGGCTGCCATCTCGTGGCCGCCGGCGTCGAACCGGAGCTTGTTCTCCCCCAGGACCTGGGGGCGGACGCCCTGGCGGCGCAGCTCCCCGACAGCTGCGGCCGCGGTCTTCACCTACGTACTCGGCAACGCGGCAGGCGCCGCAGCCGCCTCCTCACTCACGCGGAGGCTCGACGAGAGCCACTCCGGAGCCGAGGAGCAGTTGAACGACGCGATGGCCGAGGCCCGGGAGATCGCCATGCGCCACCCACGCCTGCGCGCCCGCCTGGGGACCTCCGCCGCGAGTGCCTACACCGCCGCACCCGACGACACCTTCGAATTCGGGCTCCAGGCCCTTCTGGACGGCCTGGCGCGGCGTGCCACAGCATGAAATTCCCGACCCCGCCTCAGGGCAGGTCTCGCGGACCGCTGCCGCGCACGGGATGCCGAGCGAGGCACGGGCCCACCCGGACGAGCCCGATTCCTGGCCGCGTCGCACGACCCCTCGGCCCGGGGGCCGGCCCCGCCCGGCAGGCCCACCCGGGCAGGGCCCCTCGTGGCCGGTTCACGGCCGGTTCCGCACGCGGACGATTTGCTGCGGCGCGGCCGTGAGGTCCACGCCTGACATGTCCGACGACCCGCCCGACGAAGGGAACCCCGTGGCCCGGCAGCCCGACGACCGTCCTCAAGCCCTCACGCCCGCACTCGACGCTATGACCCTGCTGGCCGCGGCCGTCATCGTCCACGACAAGCCCGCCGACCGGGTCGTGCTCCTCCAGCGCGGTGAGAACGCCAAGTTCGCCCGGGGCCTTTGGGACCTGCCGGTCGGCAAGAGCGAGCCGGGGGAGCCGATCACGGAAACCGCGGTCCGCGAGCTTCGCGAGGAGACCGGCCTGATCGTGGAGCCGGAGGCCCTCCGGGTCGCCCACATCATCCACGGCTCCTGGGGCGTCGAGGCCCCAAACGGCTTCCTCACGGTCGTCTTCGCCACCCACGAGTGGGCCGGGGAACCGGAGAACCGCGAACCCCGTAAGCACGCGCAGGTCCGCTGGACGGACGTGGACGCCGTCCTCGAGGCCTTCGTCGGTGCCTCGGCCGAGGCGCTCCACCGCTATCTGACCGGCGGTTCCCAGGTGTCCCTTGCCGGGTGGGGGCAGGCCACGCGGAGTTCGGGGTCCTGACGGAACACGCGCGTTTCGTCATCCGTCCGGCGCCGTGCAGGGGGTACGCGCCCCGCCGGGTGCCCCTCAGCCGCCGGCGGACACCCGTGTGCCGAGGAAGTTCAGGAGCGCGTCGTTGAAGGCGGCGGGCTGTTCGGCGCCGGGGAGGTGTCCTGCCTGCTCGACGACCACGAGATCGGCGGACGGGATCAGGCGGTGCATGGCCTGCGCGTCGCTCACCGGGATGTAGAAGTCGTCGGCGCCGACCAGCACGAGGACGGGCACCGAGGCCCCGGCAAGGGTGTCTCGGTAGTCGGGCCGCTCGGCCCGCCCGCGGAGCGCGGCGGCGGCACCCTCCGGGGCGGTGCGGCGCATCATGGCCAGGACGTGCTCGGCGACGTCCGGACGGGCGGTGATGTTGTACCTGGCGATCATCTTGTCGATCACCTCGTCCGCGTAGCCGTCCATGCCTTCAGCCAGGAGCCGGTCGGCGAGGGCGTTGCGGAAGGCCTTGCCCTCCTCCGTCTCGGCCACGGGGGAGGTGTCGGAAAGGATGAGCCCGCACACCCGCTCGGGGTGGGACCGCTGGAACTCCATGGTGATCTGGCCGCCCATCGAGACACCGCCGATGACGGCCTGCTGTACGCCGATCATGTCGAGGAGCGCGGCGATGTCGTCGGCGAAGTCGGAGAACAGGCAGGTCCCCGGCACCACTTCACTGCCGCCGTAGCCCCGGAGGTCCGGTGTCACGACCCGGTACCCGGCTGCCGTGAGTGCCTCGACCTGAGGAGCCCACATGGTGTGGTCGAACGGATGGCCGTGCACGAGCACCACGGGTATGCCGTCCGACGGCCCCTGATCGTCGTAGCGGATGGATATGCCGTTGACCACTGTCCTGATCATGCAGGGCACTGTAGTTGCCCCGGTCACACGGCGCCGGAGATCGCGACTTCGCGCCGAGCCGGCTCAGGTGCCGTGGCCCGTGGGGTGGCCCGATCCCGATCCCGATCCCGATCCGGACGGAAGGCGGGGCGGGCCACTCCTGCGGGTGTCTACTTCTCGGCCGTGACCGTCAGTTCGCTCACCCCTGTCGGCTTCTCCGCGTCCGCGGAGCTGACCGTCAGCCGGACCTGGCGGGCCGTGTCGCCGGAGCGGTACGGACGCCAGGTGTGGCCGTCCAGGGAGGTCTCCAGGGTGTGTGAGGCCGGTGCGACGTCCGTCCACCGGGGCGTGAGCGACGCGATCCGGGTCACGTGGCGCATGGCCACCGTCAGCGTGCCGGTCGCGCCTTCCGGCGACCAGGAGGTCGACGTGCTGCCGTCCACGGCCGCCTCGGCGTAAAGGCCGGGAGCCTCCGAGGTTGCCGTCGCGGGGCGGCAGCGGGCGGCGTCCGGCGTCGGTGTGCGGTCGGGTCGGCGGGTGGGGAGCGTGAGGGCACCGGAGAGGCGGCGCGGGCCCCCCGGGGTGTGGACGGTGAACGGCGCGCCGGCCGTCAGCCGGACCGTGGTCGTCCGGGGGCCGATGGCGACGTCGTACGTACGGCCCCGGTAGCGCAGACCCGTCAGCTCCACTCCCTCGCGGAGCTGCGGAGGCAGGAGCGGGTCGAGGCGTACGCCGTCCTCGCGCAGCCTGAGCCCTGTCAGGCCGTGCGTGAAGACCTGGAGGAAGCCGCCCTTCCCGGTGAGGAAGTCCTCGGCGGGGAAGCCGGAGAGAGGGTCCTGGGCACCGGACTTCTCACCTCGTGCCTCGGAGAAGAGGTTGTAGGGGCCACGGACGAACGGGCGTACGGCGCGCTGGAGGTACGTGTATGTGGCGCAGCCGGGCTCCCCGATCGCGGCGGCGTCGATCGCGTGCACCGAGTCGGTCATCGCCGGGCCGTCCGGGTCGGTGCGGGCGGCGTAGTAGTCGAGGGTCGCCGCGGCGGCTCCTTCCGCCATCGGCCACTCCAGCGGGTAGACGAGCAGCACCGTGTCGGCCTGCTTGATGGTCGAGCCGTTGTAGCCGGCGTACTGGAGGAACAGCTTCCGCTCGGCGTCGTACGGGATGCGGAGTCCGTCGGCGACCCGTGTCCACCCGGAGGGTGCCGGGTGGCCGAGCAGAGCGGCCGCACGGGTGGCGTTGCGCAGGGCGGTGGCTGCGACGGCGTTGGTGAAGACTCCGTCCGTGACCCCGTTGCTGTACTCGTCGGGGCCCGCGACGTTCTCCACCGACCAGCTGCCGTCGGCGTTGGCCGTGGCGCGCGACTGCCAGAAGTCGGCGATGCCCTTCAGCAGCGGCCAGCCCCGGTCGGCCAGCCAGGTGCGGTCACCGGAGGCCAGGTAGTACTGCCACACGGCGAGCGACACATCGCCCTGGAGGTGGTTCTGGGTGAGGCAGTGCGGCGGGTCCCAGCTCTGGCACTCGGAGTCCAGGCGCCCCTTGCTCGCACTCGTCCAGGGGTAGAACAGCCCCGCGTGGCCCAGCTCCTCGGCGTTCGCGCGGGCCCCGTCCCGGGTGCGGTAGCGGTACTCGACGACGGAGCGGGCCAGTTCGGGGCGGGTGGCGAGCAGACCCGGATACATCCAGGTCTCGGCGTCCCAGAACACCATGCCCGCGTAGTTGTCGCTGGTGAGCCCGGCCGGAGCGATGCTGTCCGAGGAGCCGGGCCGGGTGTTGGCGAGCAGCCCGTACTGGGCTGCCCGCAGCCAGGCCTGGAGGTCCGGACTGCCCGGCGTCCTGACGTCGGACGCCCAGGCCTCGCGCCAGGCCGTCGCGTTGTCGGCGAGGACCCCGGACCAGCCGCGCCGGGCCGCACGGTCCGCCGCCGCGCCGGCGGAGGCACGCGGTGTGCCGGAGGTGAGGGAGGTGTCGACGCCGACGTACTTCGCGAAGGTGTACGAGCGGCCGGCCTCCACCGTGACCGTGCGGGCGCCGGCGGTGCCCCGCTGGGCGATCGCCCCTTCCGTGCCCGTGCCGAGCGTGCGGAACGTGCCGTCGCGGGCGACCGTGACCCGGCGGGCGCCGCGCTCGTCCAGCCGGCCCGTCACCGTCGCGGTGCCGCTCCAGTGCGGGGTCATCCTCAGGCGTACGGCGCCGGTGTGCACGTCGGAACGGTCGGTCAGCACCTCGTAGGTCAGGTCGGTCGCGCGGCCGTCGGCGGTGGTCCACCGCAGGGACGTGACCACGACGCCGCAGCGCAGGTGGAGGGTCTGGCGGTAGCGCGAGATCCGGCCGGCGGGGGTGGCGGAGCCGTACGTCTCGGAGCCCACGCGCACGTCGAGCGTGGTCCAGGAAGGCAGTGCTGCGATCACCTCGCGGCCCTCGGCGAGGTTCTCGTCGCGGGAGTACAGCCCCGAGACGAAAGCACCGTCGTACCGTGGTGTGTAGAGGGGCCAGCCCGTCTTCCCGCCCGTGGCGGCGTATCCGGCGCCGGTGGCGGGCACGCGGTGTCCCAGGTAGCCGTTGCCGACGTAGGGGTCGTACCCCCCGGCCTCGCCGAAGGCGGTGGACGTCGGCGCCCACGAGGCGTCGGCGGTCGTGCCCACCCTCCCGCACACGGGGGCCGGAGCGGGCCCGGCGGCGTGGGAGAGCGGTGGCAGGGGGGCGATCATCGTGCCCGCGATCAGGGGCGCGAGGAGAGAGATGCGCTTGAGGCTCACCGTACGAAGGTAGGGAAGGCGACGCCGCCGGTGCGGTACCGGCGCGCGGGACGAGCGGGCCGGCCCCACGGCCGGAGGCAGGGAGAGCGGCATGTCGTATCCGGAACCCGTCTACACGGCAGGCGCGGGCGAGATCAACGCGCGGTACCGGCCGGCCGGCACCAGCCCGGACTTCCTGCCACTCAGCGGTGGCAGCACCCACTACCTGGCCACGTCGGATTCGACGCACGGCGAGTTCGGGCTGTACCGCATCAACATGGGCCCCAGGGCGGGTGGCCCGGCCGAGCATTTCCACCGGTCGATCTCGGAGTCGTTCTTCGTACTCGACGGGACGGTGCGGATCTACGACGGCGAGCGCTGGACCGACGCCACGGCGGGCGACTTCCTGTACGTGCCCCAGGGCGGCCTGCACGCGTTCCGCAACGACTCCGACGAACCGGCGTCGATGCTGCTGCTCTTCACGCCGGGGGCGCCCCGGGAGGAGTACTTCGAGAAGGTGGGGCAGGTCTCCGACTGGCCGGAGAAGGAGCGGGCGGAGTTCTTCATCAAGCACGACACGTACTGGACGGACTGAGAGCGTCCGGGTTCCGTCCCAGGGTCACCCGCCCCCGTCCAGGACAACCGTCCGGGGCCCTGGCCGACCTCCGGCGGGAACCGCGCGGACATCCCGTCCCGCGCGGTTCCCGCCGGCCGTCCGGCGTCTCCTCCGCCCGGTCGACCGGGGTGTCCCGCGTCTCCGCAGTTCCCCGTCGACCGCGGTGTCTACCGCCCTCGCAGTCCCCGGTCGACCGCGGTCATCAGCTCGCCGTCGTCCGTGTCGCCGTCCAGCGACCAGAACATCGCGCCGCCGAGACCTCGGTCGCGGATGTACGAGGTCTTGGCCCGCAGCACCTGTGGGTCGTCGTACGTCCACAGGGTCGTGCCGTCGAACAGCCACGCGTGGCCGTTCCTGACGTCCCGGTGCACTCTGTACTTCCCGGAATCGGCAAGCTTCTTGAGGGCCTTGTAGTCCTCGTAACCGGCGGCCCAGGTGGCGGGCGCGGGTGCCGTGGCCGGCTGGCCGAGCCCGTCGCCGCCGCCGGTGACACCGGTCCAGCCCTGCCCGTAGAACGGCATGCCCATCACCAGTTTGCGGGCCGGGGCACCGCGCCTGATCCAGTCACGCACCGTCTGGTCGACGCTGAAGTCGCCCTTGGCGTGAAGCGCGGACTGCTGGGCGGTCGCCGCCTCGCCGGAGACGTGGAAGTCGTAGCCCTGGAGGTTGACGAAGTCGAAGTCCCGCATGATCCGGGGCACGTCGAAGCCGGCGTCGATCTTGGCGGGCGCGGTGGGGACGAAGGCGGACAGCTCGTAGTGCTTCGGCTTCGCCTTCCCCTTCCGGCTGCTCTTCGAGTGGGCGTCGAGCTGTGTACGGAACTCATGCACCAGGGCTGTGAAGTTCCGCTTGTCCTCCGGGCGGTAGACCGTGTCCGTGTCACCCGCGGAGCCGGGCCACTCCCAGTCGAGGTCGATGCCGTCGAACAGGCCGGCCGCGGCACCCTCGCCCCCGCGTGCGCCGTCGACGGGCAGGTTGCCCTTGATGTACAGGTCGATGCAGGACGAGACGAGCGCCTTGCGTGAGGCGGCGGTGCGGGCGGCGTCCGAGAAGTGGGTGGACCAGCTCCAGCCGCCCAGGGAGATCATCACCTTGAGCCCGGGGTGCGCGGCCTTGAGCTCGCGCAGCTGGTTGAAGTTGCCCGCGAGGGGCTGCGTACCGGTGTCGGCGACGCCGTCGACCGATCCGGCGGCGTCCAGCGGACGGGCGTAGTCGGCCCAGGCGTCGGCCTCGCCGGGCACGTTGCCCGTGAAGCAGCGGCCCTCGGCGCTGACGTTGCCGAAGGCGTAGTTGATGTGGGTGAGCTTGGCCGCGGTGCCGCTGGTGTCCAGGTCCTTCACCTGGAAGTCGCGCCCGTAGACGCCCCATTGGGTGAAGTAGCCGACGGTCCGGTACGCGCGGTCGTGGTGCCCGGCGCCGCGGTCGTGGCCGGTTCCTCCGGCCGTGGCGGCGGGGGCCAGGCCGGCCAGCAGGGTCAGGGCGCAGGCGGCTGTGGTCAGTCCGGTCAGGGTTCTTCGGCGCATGGGGCTCTTCCTGTGCGTGGTCCGGGATGGATCCGGTGCGGATTCCGGGGTGTTCCGGGTGCCGGCGGAGCGGCGGGAGCCGTGCTGTGCACAGGAAGGTATTGGTCTGGACCAAAAAGGGTCAAGGGGGAGGGCGGGCCTGGTGCACACCTGGGTCAGGTATGCGCTGGTGGGCGAGGAATCATCACTTCGAGTGAAACTCTGGCCCGTGCTTGCGGTACTCAACCCACGGTTGCCACGCTGTTGCTGTCTGTCAACCTGTTGGGAGTGGCCTGTGCCTTTCGGTGAGCAGCCCGCCTATCTGCGCGTGGCGAGCGATCTCAGGGAGAAGATCGTCAACGGCGCGCTGCCGCCTCATACCCGCCTGCCGTCGCAAGCCAGGATCCGTGAGGAGTACGGGGTCTCGGACACCGTGGCGCTGGAGGCCCGCAAGGTGCTGATGGCCGAAGGGCTCGTGGAGGGGCGCTCGGGCTCGGGCACGTATGTGCGCGCACGTCCGGTCCCGCGCCGGATCGCACGCTCCGGCTACCGGCCGGGGACGGGGATCGACCCGTTCCGTCAGGAGCAGACGGCGGAAGGGGTGCGGGGGACCTGGGAATCCCGCAGCGAGCAGGAGGGTGCGAGCGCCGAGGTCGCCGAGCGGCTCGGGATCGAGCCGGGCGACCGGGTGATGCGCACGAGGTACGTCTTCCGGGAGGCGGGTGAGCCGATGATGCTGTCCACCTCCTGGGAGCCCCTGGCCGTCACCGGGCGTACGCCGGTGATGCTGCCGGAGGAGGGCCCGCTCGGCGGCTGCGGCGTCGTCGACCGCATGGCGGCGATCGACATCGTCGTGGACAACGTGGCCGAGGAGGTCGGCGCGCGCCCGGGGCTGGCGGAGGAGCTCCTGGCGCTCGGCGGCGTGCCGGGTCATGTGGTGATGGTGATCGGGCGGACGTACTACGCGTCGGGGCGGGCGGTGGAGACGGCCGACGTGGTCGTCCCCGCGGACCGCTACCGGATTGCCTACCATCTCCCGGTCAAATGACCGCCAGGGCGGCAGTGGTGACAGGTGGGGCGGCTGTGGTGACAGGTGGGGCGGCTGTGGTGACCGCTGGGAGCGACAGTGCGTCCGCCCTCCGTGACGCGGAGTTAACAATCCCGCGTCGCGCGTAACCGGCGGGCAATCGACCGCAGCCCCAACTTGTCATGTCCAAGTCCTAACTTCCGTTCGTCACCGCACACCGGACCGACGGACGGGAAGTCACCGATGACGGACATCGCAACGCCGACGACGGGCGAGGTGCCGCAACAGGAGCCGCAGGAGGGCCCCCGGGCACCACGGCGCAGCTACGCCAAGCTCGCGGCCGACGAGAGCCGCGAGGACTACTCGCTGCGCTACGCGCCCCACTCCTTCCGGCGCTGGTCACCCTCGATGGTCGCGGGGACGGCGCTCGGCGGCATCGCGTATCTGGCCGACTTCGCGATCGGCGCGTCGATCGTCTTCACCTACGGATTCACCAGCGGGCTCGCCTCGATCCTGGCCGCGGCGGCGATCATCTTCATCACCGGCATCCCGATCGCCCGGGCGTGTGCGAAATACGGCCTGGACATGGACCTGGTCACCCGCGGGGCGGGATTCGGATACTTCGGGTCGACTCTGACCTCGCTGATCTACGCGTCCTTCACCTTCATCTTCTTCGCCCTCGAAGGCTCGATCATGGCGCAGGCCATGCACCAGGCCGTCGGGCTGCCTGTCGAGGCCGGTTACCTCGTCACCACGCTGATCGTCATTCCGATCGTGTTCCGGGGCATGGGCGCACTGGCCAAGGTGCAGGCCTGGACCCAGCCGGTCTGGATCATCGGCATGGTGCTCCCCTTCATCGTGCTGGCCGTCGAAGCCCCCGGTTCCTGGGGGGCGTTCAGCTCCTTCACGGGTACGGAGGGGGCGGAGCCGGGCTTCTCCTGGATCGCCTTCGGGCTCGGCACCGGAGTCGCGCTCTCGCTCATCGCCCAGATCGGTGAACAGGCCGACTACCTGCGGTTCATGCCCGCCAGGACCGAGGCCAACAAGCGGCGGTGGAATCTCGCCGTCCTGGCCGCGGGCCCGGGCTGGGTCATCATCGGGGCGGCGAAGCAGCTCGGCGGCGCCTTCCTCGCCTTCGTCGCGCTCGAAGCGGTCGGCAAGACGCACGCGCTGGAGCCGATCGCACCCCAGATCGAGGCCCTGAAGCCGTGGCTCGGCTCGTTCGCGCTCCCGGCCGCGGCCCTCTTCGTGATCGTCTCCCAGATCAAGATCAATGTGACCAACGCCTACAGCGGCTCGCTGTCCTGGTCGAACTTCTTCTCCCGGATCACGCACAAGCACCCCGGCCGGGTCTGGTACATCTTCCTCAACCTCGCCATCGCGCTGACGCTGATGGAGATGAACATGTTCGCGGCCCTGAACAAGCTGCTGGGCTTCTACTCCAACGTGGGCATCGCCTGGATCACCGCCGTCGCGGCCGACCTGGTGATCAATAAGCGGATCGGGCTGAGCCCGCGGTACATCGAGTTCAAACGCGCCTACCTCCACGCCGTGAACCCGGCCGGCTTCGGGGCGATGGTGATCGCGTCGACCGTCTCGATCCTGGCTTTCTTCGGTCTGTTCGGCAGGCACGCCGAGGCCTTCTCCACCTTCATCGCGGCCGGACTGTCGCTGGTCCTGTGCCCGTTGATCGCCTGGCTGACGAAGGGCAAGTACTACCTGGCCCGGCCGAACCCGGTGAACGGCCCCGACGTCGAGATCGCCGACATCACCGCCACCCACACCTGCGCGGTGTGTGAAACCGCCTACGAACTGCCGGACATCGCGGACTGTCCGGTCCGGTCGGGACCGATCTGTTCGCTGTGCTGCTCGCTGGACGCGGAATGCGGAGACGCCTGCCGCAAGGAACCCGGAGCCGGCCCGGTGCTGATGCCGATGCCGGTCGTCAGGACACCGGCCGGCTGAGCCGCAGAGGGGCGCGTTCGGGAGAGTGCGCCCTAATTGGTATGGCCGGATGCGTGTCTCTTTGTGTAAACACGCATCCGCTGAGTGAAGGTCAGGCGTACGCTCGGGCATATGCGCACTGCGGTTTCCTGGGGATCCTTAGAGACGTGCACGTCGGTGGGGAGAGGGGCGGGATGCTGGGGAGGAACGTCATGACGGACAGCGGCGCCGTGCTCCCCTGGCTGGTGATCAGACAGGACGACAACGGCAACAGGTACCGCGTCGGGCGTTATGCGACGCAGGACGAGGCACAGAAGATCGCTGACGGCCTGGACCGTCATGGGCACAAACAGCTCTACTGGGTGGAACGAACGAGCCGGAGCGCACGCCCGTAGGGGCCGTCGCCCGGAGCGGCCCCGGACGGCGGCTCCGGCCCCGGACGGCAACGGCTACGCTCCGGCGCATGAATGATTCCGTCGTGGTGGCCGGGGCCGTCTGTGACGGCGGGCGGCTCCTGGCCGCCCGCCGCAGCGCTCCGCCGGAACTGGCCGGGCGCTGGGAGCTGCCCGGCGGCAAGCTTGAGCCCGGGGAGAGTGGTGAGCAGGCGCTCGTGCGCGAGCTCCGGGAGGAGCTCGGCGTCGAGGCGGAGCCGCTCGAGCGCATCCCGGGCGAATGGCCGCTGAAGCCCGGTTACGTACTCCAGGTGTGGACGGTCCGGCTGCTGTCGGGCGAACCCAGTCCGCTGGAGGACCACGACGAGCTGCGCTGGCTCGCCCCGGAGGAGACCGGCACCGTCGACTGGCTGGACCAGGACCGCCCGGCCGTGGCCGAAGTCGTACGCCGACTGCGGGAAGCCTCGCGCGCCTGAACGGTACGGGCCGCGAGCCGTCGCGGTGACCGGGCGGCGCCCCGCTCCCCGCGTCCCGGGCGGCGCGCCGCTTCGCGGTGACCGGGCGACGCGCCGCTTCCCGGGCGGTGCCCCGCTTCGCGGTGACCGGGCGGCGCATCGCTCCCCGTGTCCCGGGCTCATCGTGTGATCTGCACCCGTACGCGGCATTGGTGACTGTCTGCGATATGGCGCATCGATTATCGGGTATGTGCCGAATAGGCACCTTGTGTGGGGTGCGCCCCCGATGCCGGCCCTGGGAAGTGATCGGCGTGACCGATACCGAAGGCGATCGTGCCGAGTGGAGCTTTCCGGCGGTGCCGGGCTCCGTGCGCAGCGCCAGGCACGCGGTCCGCGACGCGTTGCACGACTGGGGGTTCGACGCGGCGGTGGGTGACGTCGCCGTGCTGCTCGTCAGCGAGCTGGTGACGAATTCCCTGCGCCACGCCTCGGGTCCCATCGGCGTCCGGCTCGTGCGTCCGCATCCCGACGGTGACCGGCCCGGGGGGAGTTCCGAGAGGCGTGGCCTGCTGGTGGAGGTCTCCGATCCGGTTCCGGATCCGCCCACCGAACGTACTGCCGGACCCGAGGACGAGGGCGGTCGCGGACTGCAGCTCGTGGCTTGTTCCGCACGCAGCTGGGGGACCCGCCGCGGAAATGGCGGCAAGACCGTGTGGTTCGAGCTCGCTCTGCCTGGTTAGGAGTGGGGAGGGACGCACAGCGATCACCGGAGGTCGGGCAGAACCTGGCTGAAAGGGACTGAGACCGTGCTGTGATCGTGAACGCCGTGTCGGTGAGGCCCGTAGTGCTGAATACTGCGGGCAGGACCGGTCCGGTGTGTGAGCTGGAGGGGACGGTCGCGTGAGCGAGATACCTGGGACGGCGGGCGACGTCATGTGGCAGAGCAGCCCGCCCGGCTCGATCTATGACTACATCAGGGTCGCATCGTTCTCGATCGGGCCGGACGGCCTGATCGAGCAGTGGAGCCGGCGGGCCGCCGGTCTCTTCGGCATGGCCTCCGAAGAGGTGGTGGGCAGGGACCCGGTGGAGGCGTTCATGCCCACCGAGCTGCGCCCGGACGCCCACAGGCGGGTCGGCGAGATCCTGGACGGCAAGGAGTGGACGGGCGTCGTCCCGTTCCGGATTCCCGGCGAGAACTCGGTGCGCGGGCTTGCCGAGATCTACGTCATGCCGAGTGAGACGGAGAGTGGTGAGCGCGCCGCGCTCTGCATCGTCGTCGACGTCAGAGCACTTCGGCGCATCGAGACCGACCTCGCTGCCTCGCAGGCGATTTTCGGCCAATCTCCCTTCGGTTTCGTCCTCTTCGGTACCGACTTCACCGTCGTGCGGGCCAACAGGCGGTTCGCCACCGTCTTCGGGGGCGAGGCCGACGACCACCGGGGCCGCACGGTGGACGACTACCTGGCACGCCCGGAGGCCGACCGGCTCTCCATGACGCTCAAGCGTGTCCTGGAGACCGGTGACGCCGTCACCGACCTCCAGCTCGTCGGCACCCCGCCCGGGGCCGTGGGCCGACGCCACTGGTCCATGAACCTCTACCGGGTGCACAGCGGCTCCGGGCGCCCCGTCGGTATCGCCGGGCTCGCCACCGACGTCACGCAACGGCACATCGCCGCCCGTGAGGCGGCCAGCGCCCGCCGCAACCTCGCCCTGCTCAACGAGGCCAGCGCGCGCATCGGCAACTCCCTCGACCTGGAGACCACGGCCCGGGAACTGCTCGACGTCGCAGTGCCCGGCTTCTGCGACCTGGCCGCCGTCGACCTGTTCCAAGGACTGCTCACCGGCGAGGAGTCCTCACCCGCCGGCTGGGCCAGGCAGCACCAGGAATCCGGCACGGGCACGGCGGAACTGCGCCGGGTCGCGCACGCCAGCGCCGTGTCCGACGCGCTCCCGGGAGTCCTCACCGGCACCGGCGGGGGAGGCGGCACGGAGTCCCACGGGGACACCGGTCCGCCCGCGCTGGGCTCGGTGCACCGCTACCCGTTCCACTCGCCCTGCGCCGTCGCCCTGCGCACCGGCCGTGCCGAGGACGTGCCCGGCGACGAACGCGGTTTCGTCCATTCCACCCTCGCCGTGCCGATGGTCGCGCACGACATCGTCGTCGGCCTCGTCCAGTTCTCCCGCACGAAGGGCAGCGAACCCTTCGGTGAGCGGGACCGGGCGCTGGCCACCGAGCTCGCTGCCCGCGCCGCGGTCTGTATCGACAACGCCCGCCTCTACCGCCGGGAGCACGAGCGGGCTCTCATCCTCCAGCGCAGCCTGCTCCCACCCGGCGATCCCGAGGCGGCCGGCCTGGACATCGCCTGCCGCTATCTCCCGGGCAACACGGCCACCGAGGTCGGCGGGGACTGGTTCGACGTGATCGAGCTGCCCGGCCACCGCACCGCCCTGGTCGTCGGCGACGTGATGGGCCGTGGACTGCGGGCCGCCGTCGCCATGGGCGAACTGCGCACCGCCGTGCGCACGCTGGCACTCCTGGACCTGGAACCCGCCGAGGTCCTGTCCGCCCTTGACGAGGTCGCCCGGGGCCTCGGCACCCCGGGAGGCGGCGAACGGAGCGAGGGCTTCGGCGCGGGCGGTGGCGCCCAGTGGCCCTCGCGGGCTGCCCACAAGTCCCGTGAGGCCGACCTCTCCGAGGTGTACCTGGCGACCTGCGTGTACGCGGTGTACGACCCGGTCACCAGGCGGTGCACCTTCGCCAACGCGGGCCACCTCCCTCCGGTCGTGGCCGAGCCGGGCGAACCCGCCCTGCTGCTCGACGTACCGCCGGGCATGCCGCTCGGTGTCGGCGGCGAACCCTTCGAGGAGGTCGAGGTGGAGCTCAAGGAGGGTTCCCTCCTCGCCCTCTACACCGACGGGCTCGTCGAGTCCCGCGACCACCCGCTCGACGAAGGGCTCGAAGCCTTCCGGGCGGCCCTCATGGAGCCGTCACAGCCGCTCGAGGACGTCTGTGACCACGTGCTGACGTCGCTCGACACCCGGCACGGCGAGGACGACATCGCGCTGCTGATGGCCCGCATCCAAGGCCTCGCGCCGGACGCGGTGGGCGACTGGCGGCTTCCGCGTGAGCTCCGTTCGGTCGCCCGCGCCCGTGAGCTGGCCCGCACACAGCTCACCGCCTGGGACCTGGACGACCTGGTGGACACCACCGAACTGCTCGTCAGCGAGCTGGTCACCAACGCCCTGCGCTACGGCGAGGGCGAGATACGGCTCAGGCTCCTCCGCGACCGTACGCTCGTCTGCGAGGTGTGGGACGCGGGCCTCGTCCAGCCGCGGCGCAGGCGCGCACGCGACACCGACGAGGGCGGACGCGGACTGCAACTGGTCGGGCTGCTGAGCGCGGCCTGGGGTTCGCGGCGCACCCCGCGCGGCAAGACCGTGTGGTTCGAGCTGGCGCTGCCGCACGGAGAGCCGGCCGCCGAGCTCTCCGTGGAACAGCTGCTGAGCATGTACTGACAGGGCGTACGCCCCGAGGCGGCGCCAAGGTTCACGCGGCGGACTTCAGGGCGGCGAGCCGCGCCTCGATCTCCGCGCTGTCCCCGAGGCTGTCCAGCTGCTCGAACTGGGCGTCCAGGGACGACGCGGCGAGTTCCTGCTTGCCCACCGCCTTCGCCTCCTCGCGCCGCACCTTGTCCTCGAAGCGGCCGAGCTCGCTCGTCGGGTCCATCACGTCGATGCTCTTGACGGCGTCCATCATCCGGTTCTGAGCCTGCGCCGACGCGGCGCGCGCGACCAGTTCGTCGCGCTTGGACTTCAGCTGGGTCAGCTTGTTCTTCATCTGGTCCAGGCCCGACTTCAGCTTGTCCACCACGACCGTCTGCGAGGCGATCGTCGGTTCGGCCGTCTTCGCCTCCTGCTCGGACTGGAGCTGCCGCCCCAGCGCCACCTTGGCGAGGTTGTCGAACTTGTCGGCGTCGACACCCGACCCCGCGGCCCGGAGCTCGTCGGCCTTCCTGCTCGCGGCGAGCGCCTTCTGACCCCATTCCCTGGCCGCGTCGACGTCCTCCCTGTGGTCCTCCTCCAGCAGTCGGAGGTTGCCGATGGTGGCCGCCACCGCCTGCTCGGCCTCCGCGATGTTGTTCGTGTAGTCGCGGATCAGCTGATCCAGCATCTTCTGCGGATCCTCCGCCTGGTCGATCAGGGCGTTGATGTTGGCCCGTGCCAGCTGGGTGACGCGGCCGAGAACGGTCTGCTTGGTCATGGCATCTCTCCTTGTGCGAGATCTCGTCTACGGAAGCCGGTGTGGCGTTTCGCTGTCAGAAGCGGCCGCCTCCGCCCCGCCGACCGCGGGTCCCCCCGCCGCCGAAGCTGCCGGGGCCACCGCCGAAACCACCGCCGAAACCGCCTCCGGAACCACCGAATCCGCCGCCGAACCCCCCTCCTGGACCGCCCCGTCCGCCGCCGAGCAGCCCACCGAGGATGATGCCGCCCAGCACCGCGCCGCCCGCCCCGCCTCCGCCGCGCGGGCCGCCGAAGCCGCTCCGGTCCTGGTAGCCGCGTACGTCCTGCTCGGCGAGGCTCCGCGCCTGCGCGGCCAGGGCGTCCGCCTGCTGCGCCTCGGCCAGCGCGCCCTGGGGGTCGTCCCCTTCGGAGAGATCCCCGGCTCTCTCCCACCGCCGCTGGGCCTCCGCGAGCCGGGTGCGCGCCTGGCTGCCCACCGCGCCGCGATTGGTGGAGATGTAGTCGGCGGCGGCGCCGATCGCCGCCCGCGCGGTGAGCATGGCCTGCTCGAGCAGCGAACGCGCCCTCCGGCTGCCGTGCTCCTGCTCACGGGCTCCGGCCAGCGCCTCGTCCAGCGCCGCGTCGGCCTCCTCCACCCTGCGCAGTGCGTCGACGGGGTCGTACGGTCCGGAGCCGAGCTCCCCCCTCACATCGCCGACCACCGCCTCGGCGCGGGCCACCCTGCCCCGCAGATCCGCGGTCGGTACACCCTCCGGAGTGCCGTCGAGCAGCCCTCTGGCGTCGGCCAGGTCCGTCTCCGCCTCGGTGAGCGCGCCGGGCAGCCTGGCCGCGGCCTCGGCCAGCTCACCGGACCGCCGGTCGACCGCGTCCACGAGGGTGGAGATCTGCTTGATCGCCCCTTCGGCAGCGCGGACGTACACCGCGGCCCGTGCGTTGTCGCCGCTGTCCACGGCCTGACGTGCCTGGCCGATGGCGGAGGCGGTGAAGACCAGCCGGTCCTTGGCCTGTTCGATGTCGCCGGCCGAGGGGGCGGCAGCCGACTCGGCGTACCGTTCCCGCATCGCGCCGAGGGCCGTCTCCGAGGCGGAGACGCGTCCGGCCAGGCCGCGATACGTCGACTCGGCGGTGGCCACCGCCTGCGGGGCGGTCTGCTCGAGGGCGCGCAGCCGGTCGAAGTCCTCCGCCATCGCGTCGAGGCGCCCGTTGGCGTCCGCGCAACGGGTGATGATCTCGTCGAGCATGCGCCGCCGTGTCGTGTCGTCCTCGGGAACGGCGTCGTCCAGCTGCTGCCTCAGCCGGAACGCAGCGGTCAGTTCGTCCTTCGCATGCCGGACGGCCTCGGCGAACGGAGCCGAGGCCTCGTCGCCGAACTGTGCCGTGGCGAAACCGAGTTCCTCCTCGCTGGTGCGCACGGAATCGTCCGTGTCGACCAGGTCCCCCTTCGCCCGCGCGTCGAGTTCCGGCAGCGGCACCCGTGGTTCCGCGGCCGCTCCCGCCTCACTGCCCCAGCCGCCGGCCGCCGGCGTCGTCCGGGTCCTCGCGCGCCGCCTGCGGCGGGTGAAGGCGAAGGCCGCGACGGCGACGGCGGCGACGAGCACCGCCACGGGCACGATCAGGTTGGCCGAGGCGCCGCTGTCCGCGGCGCCCCCGGGGTCCGCGGGGCCCGGGGTGATGGCGGGGGCCGGGACCGGGGCGCCGTCGAGCACCGCGGAATAGCCGTCGGCGGCGCCGATCGCCGCCCCCGCCCAGTCGTTCTGCCGGAGTGCGGGCTCGATCGCCGTGTTCGCCACGTCCAGGAGCTGGGCGTCGGTGAGGCGTGACCCCTGGTCGACGGAGTAGGCGTACTGCCGGTCGTGCGTGGCCACCGCCAGCAGCACGTCCTCCTGGCCCAGACCGTTGCGGTTCGCGGTCTCGTCGGTCCAGGTCTGGGCGTCGCGGCCGGAGAAGTCGCGTACGTACACCACGAAAAGCTGCACCTGCTGTTTCTCGAACAAGAGATCGAGAGCGGCTTCGGTCTGTGGCTTGCGGTCGCCGAGAGCTTCCACCTGGTCGGTGACCTGGCCGTCCCGGGACAGGGGCACGGGGTCTGCGGCCCGGGCGTCCGGGGTGCCCGGCAGGGCGATCCAGAGCGCCGCTGCCAGGGCGGCGATGAGGGCCCTGCAGGGTATCGAAGGCCGGGACGTCCCGGTACGGCTCGCAGGCGGCGTCACATTTGGGAGGCTATGTCCGCCCACAGCCGCCCGCGACCCGACGCGTTCCTGCCCTGCCCGGCACCTTCCGGGACGGCCCGGGGGCCGACCCGTTCCGGTGCGGCCCGAGGTCCGGCGCGTTCGTGCCCGGCCCGGCGCGTTCCGGTGCGGCCCGAGGCGTGTCCGCGAACGGGCCGGGCGAGGGCGGTCAGATGCTGAAGCGCTCTCCGGCGAGCAGCGGGCGCACCCGCGACCGGAAGCCACCCGTCCGGAACGGCCTCTGCAGCAGCCCGGGCCTCAGGGCCTGTGCCAGCGCCGCCGTGATCATGCCCTGGTCGAGCGCCAGCATGAAGTCGCTGACCCGGCCGGTGTCCACGTTGACCGAGTCCCGGAAGCCGTAGCCCTCGTGGTACGCCCCGAAGTCGCGGTCCAGTGCCCGCAGGTTGGCCACCGCCTCGCGGTGCGCGTACGGCAGGGCGAGGAACGAGGCGTGCGGGGTGACGACCCCGTTGGTGAACGCCGACGGGTCCGGCAGCGGCGCACCGTCCGTGGTGTGCGTGCGGTCGGTGTTGGACGCGTACCCGTCGACCTGCATGCCCAGGGCGTCGACGCCGTACTCCTGATAGCCGCCCTCGGGGACGTTCGCGGGCGAGAAGCCCCAGTACCCGTACTCCGCCTCCCGCAGCCCGTGCTCGATGTGGCTGCGGACGTAGCGCTGATGGTTGCGGCCCCAGGACCGCGGCGACCACTCCGGCTCGGGGACGAACAGCGGCACCATCAGTGCCTCGAACATCGAGCCGCCCCAGGTGGGGACGACCTTCCGCCCACCATGGGTGTAGTGCCCCTGCCAGACCCGTACGCCGTCCGTCACGGTGTACTCGCCCTGCGGGTGCTGCTCCTGCTCGTGCTCGGGGAGCATCGTGCGCAGCAGGTGCCAGTAGTGCTCGGGCGGCAGGGAGCCGTCCGCGATACCGAGGTAACTGGCCATGCGGGGCTCGGTGTTCAGAGCGCCGTAGTGATGTGCGGTGGGCTCTTCGGTATCGGTCCAGAAACCGCCGCGCAGCTGCCCGGGGCCGGCCACGGGGTCGGACGGGTCGTACGGCGTGTAGTAGTACGACCAGTCGGCGGTGGCGAGGATCCGCCCGATGCGCGGGCGGAGCGACGGCGCGGCGTCGGCGGCGATCCGCAGCCCGGTGACCAGCCAGGCGTTGTCCACCGCCCCGCGCGCCGCCCGCCGGGCATTCCGCTCTTTGCCGAATAATAGACAGGCTGCCTTGCAAGATGTCCTGCCCATCTTTAGCGTGGTGAACATGTCCGGAATCTCCGAGAACCCCGAGAACGCGTCGCCGCGGCCGCCCGCCGACCCGACCGCCGAGCGAGTGGCGACGGATCTCGCGGCCGTGGTCGGCCTGCTGCTCAGGCGGCTGCGGAGTTCATCGGCGGACAGTCTGCTCACCCCCTCCCAGCGCTCTGTCCTCGCCCGGCTCCACGACGGCGGGCCCGCCACCACGGCGGCGCTGGCCCGCGCCGAGCTCGTACGGCCCCAGTCGATGCGGCTGACCCTCGGAGCGCTGGAGAGCCAGGGTTTCGTCACCCGCGCTCCCGATCCGGCGGACGGCCGCAAGTCGGTCGTGTCGGTCACCGAGGAGGGAAGCACCGTCCTGGCAGGGGTGCGGGCCGCGAAGCGGAGCTGGCTGGCCGAGTCGATCGCCGCCGAACTCGACGGGGCCGAGCGCCGTACGCTCGCCGAAGCCGTCGAGCTCATGGGCCGTCTGGTCGACAAGTGACCCGGCGCGGGACGGACCTGACCACGGGCGTGCCGGTGGAGGGACCCCGGCCCGCCCCGGCCGTGGAACCCGTTCCCCCGGCCGTGGAACCCGTTCCCCCGGCCGTGGAACCCGTTCCAGGGTTCGGCGCACGGCTCACCGCACCGCTGCTGATGGGCTCCCTGCTCAACCCGCTGAACACCACGATGATCTCCACCGCCCTGGTGTCCATCGGGCACTCCTTCGGCGTCGGGGCCGCCGACACCGCCTGGCTGATCTCCGTCCTCTACCTCGCCAGCGCCGTCGCCCAGCCGGTTCTCGGCAAGCTCGCCGACACCGTCGGCCCGCGCCGGGTCCTGCTGGCCGGCCTCGTCGTCGTGACGGCGTCCGGGCTGGTCGGCGCACTGGCCACCGGTTTCGGCATGCTGATCGTCTCCCGCCTGCTTCTCGGCGTCGGCACGTCGGCCGCCTACCCGGCAGCCATGGCTGTCCTGCGCGACGAGTCGCGGCGGATCGGCCGGCCGACCCCGCGGCCCGTGCTCGCCAGGCTCTCCTTCGCCGCCCTGGGCAGCGCCGCCGTCGGCCCCGCACTCGGCGGGATCCTCGTGTCGGCCGTCGGCTGGCGCGGCATCTTCGCCGTCAACGTGCCGGTCGCGCTGCTCGCCCTCGGCGCCGCGCTGCTCTGGGTCCCGGGGGACCCGCCGCGCGACCGGGACGCCGACGGGACCACGCCGAAGCCGTCCCTGGACCCGCTGGGCGCAGGCCTGTTCACCGCCGCCCTGACGGTGCTGGTCTTCTTCCTGCTCGACCTCGCCCACCCGCAGTGGTGGCTGCTCGCTCCCTTCGCCGTACTGGCGGCCGTCCTGGTCCGGTGGCAGCTGCGCACTCCGCAGCCCTTCATGGACATCCGGATGCTGGCGGGCAACGGCCCCCTCCTGCGTACGTACGTACGCCACGGGCTCAGCTACCTGCTGATCTACTGCGTCATGTACGGCTACACGCAGTGGCTCGAGGAGGTCCGAGGCTTCTCCTCGGGCCACACCGGGCTGCTCATGCTGCCGATGTCGGTCACCGCGCTCGTCTGTTCGCTGCTCGGAGCCCGGACCAAGGGCCTGCGCGGTCCACTGGCCCTGGCCTGTCTGATGCTCACCGTCGGCGCCGGCATCCTGGCCTTCCTCGCCGGCGACACGCCGCTCGCGGTCCTGCTGCTCGCCGGAGCCTGCTTCGGCGCCCCGCAGGGACTCATCGGTACGAGCAACCAGGCGGCCGTCCAGGCCTATGCGCCCCCCGAGACCATCGGTGCCGCCGCCGGGTTCCAGCGCACCGCCCAGTACATCGGGGCCATCACAGCGGCCGGCCTGATCGCCGTCGCCTACGCCGACGCGGCGAGCGACGCGGGGCTGCACCTCATGGCGGCGGTCTCCGTCGTCCTGGCCGCTCTGCTGGCCGTCCTCACCCTCACCGACCGCGCCCTGCGCGCACGCACCTGACCCACCACCCGCGCCCGCACCGCGTCCCGGTGCGAGCGCACCGGATCCGCAGCACATCAAGGAGTACGCACATGACCGCCACCGTCCTGGACCCCCGGACCGCCCTCGTCGTCGTCGACCTGCAGAAGGGCATCGTCGAGCTCCCGACGGCCCACCCGGCCGACGGCGTCGTCGCCAACTCGGCGGCCCTCGCCGACGCCTTCCGCGCCAAAGGCCTCCCGGTCTTCCTGGTCCGCGTGACAGGCGGTGCCCCCGGCCGCAACGAGAGCCGCGTCCCGTCCGCCGCGCCCGCCGCCGACTGGGCCGACATCGTGCCCGCGCTCGGCCCGCGGGACGGCGACACCGTCGTCACCAAGCAGCAGTGGGGCGCCTTCCACGGCACGGCGCTCGACCTCGAACTGCGCCGCCGCGGCGTCACCCAGGTCGTGCTCACCGGCATCGCCACCAGCATCGGCGTCGAGTCCACCGCCCGCGCCGCACACGAGCACGGTTACCACGTCACCGTCGTCACGGACGCGGTCACCGACATGGACGCCGAGGCCCACCGCAACAGCGTCGAGAAGATCTTCCCGAGGCTCGGCGAGACCGGCACCACCGCCGCGATCGCCGAACTGCTCGGCTGACCGTCCACCGGGCCGGGACCGGGGCCGCACGGGTGACTTCTGCGGCCCCACCGGCCACGTATGCCTCCGCCCGCGCGTGCAGGTGCGTTCAGTGGATCAGCGAATCAGTCTGATCAACTGCAAATGCCACCAGAACGCATCATCCGGTCCATTCCGGTACGGGGTGGGCCGGGCCGGCCCCGGAGGTATCAGCCATGGCCCACGTCGGCGTCCCACGCGGGACGGCCCGAAAGCGCCGCTCGGTCGCGCTCCTGGCGACAGGTGTGCTCACGATCCCGGTGCTGGCGGGCTGCACCTCGGACAGCGACGGCCCCACTTCGGTGGCCGTCCCACAGGACATCGCCCCGGCCTCCCGGGACCAGGTGACCGAGGGCTCCACCCTCACGTGGGCGATCGACGCGGTCCCCGCGACCCTCAACGCCTTCCAGGCCGATGCCGACACCTCGACCGCACGGATCACCGGGGCCCTGCTGCCCACCCTCTTCCCCATGGACGCGCGGGGGGAGCCGAGGCTGAACCCCGACTACCTGGAGTCGGCGAAGGTCATCGAGCAGGAGCCCAAGCAGGTGGTGCTCTACAAGCTCAACCAGCAGGCCGTGTGGAGCGACGGGAGGGAGATCGGCGCTCCCGACTTCGTCGCCCAGTGGCGCGCCCTGAGCGGCAAGGACTCGGCCTTCTGGACCGCGCGCAACGCGGGATACGAGCGGATCGAGAAGATCGAACGCGGCAAGGACGACCTCCAGGTCCGCGTCACCTTCTCCAAGCCGTACGCCGACTGGCGCTCGCTCTTCTCGCCGCTGTACCCGAAGGAGATCACCGGTTCCCCCGGCACCTTCAACGACGGTGCCAGGGTCACCCTCAAGAACACCGCCGGACCGTTCCGGCTGCGCAGCGTGAGCAAGGGGGAGGGGACGGTCGTGCTCGACCGGAACCCGCGCTGGTGGGGCGACGAGGCCAAGCTCGAATCCCTCGTCTTCCGCGCCGTCGAGCACGGGAAACGCACCGACGCGCTGACCGAGGGGACGGTGGACGTCGCCGACATCGACGCGGCGACGGCGAACAGCATCGCCCTCGCGGCCCGCTACCGGGGAGGGAGCGGCGCGCCGCCCGCCCACGGGCCGGGAGCCGACACCACCCCTGCCTCAGCCCTGCGGTCCTGGGCGCTGGCCCACGGTTCCGACGAGGAGGCGGCCGAGACGGCGCAGGCCGCCCGCGAGAAGAGCCGGGAAGCCGTCGCCGCGTACGCCGCCGAGCAGAAATCGCTGCGCGGTTTCGCCGTACGCAAGTCCCTGGAGCCCGCCTACACGCAGCTCGCGCTGAACGGCGAGTCCGGGCCCCTCTCCGACGACCGGGTACGCCGCGCGGTCGCCCGCACGCTGGACCGGCAGGCGCTCGCCGACACCGTACTGAAGCCGCTCGGCCTGCCCGCGAAGCCGCCCGGCAGTCACCTCGCCCTGGCGGGGCAGCCGGCGTACAAGGACGGCAGCGGCGCGCTCGGTGAGCAGGACACCAAGGAGGCGCAGGCGCTGCTGGCCGACGCGGGATGGACCCCGGGCGGTGCCGTCCGCAGGACCGAGGACACCGAGGCGGGCAGCGAGGCCGAGAAGAAGGCGGGCAGCGAGGCCGAGGACAAGGCGGGCACGGAGGAGAAGGCCGGGAAGGCGGACGAGGAGAAGACGGGGAAGGCGGCTGAAGACAAGGAGGACAAGGGGGACAAGGAGGGCAAGGCCTCCCGCGACGAGGGGACGTACGTCGTCGGCGACGAGAAGCCGGGTGACGGTCCGGCCGGTGAGGCCGAGGTCACCGCTCAGGACAAGCAGCCCGGCGGCGCCGCGGGTGCCTACGCCCCCGCGGGGACCGCGGCGCCGGCCCCCGCCTCGGTCAAGGACCGCCTCGGCAAGGGCGGCAAGCCGCTGAGCCTCCGCTTCGTCCTGCCCTCGGGCCCCGGATCGCAGTCGCTGCGCACCGTCGGGGAGAAGATCGTCGAGATGCTGGACGCAGTCGGTATCAGCACGCAGGTCACCGAGGTCGACGACGACAGCTACTTCAAGGACCACATCGCCTCCGGCGACTACGACCTGGCGCTGTACTCCTGGCCCGCCACCGCCTACCCGGCGACCGACGGCCGCCCCATCTTCGCCAAGCCGGAGCCCGCCACCGACGGTTCGCTGCTCGTCGAGCAGAACTACACCCGGGTCGGTTCGGACCACATCGACCAGCTCTTCGACCGCGCGGTCGCCGAGCTCGACGCCAACGCGTCGAGGGACCTGCTGAAGCAGGCCGACGCCCGGATCTGGGCCGCCGCAGGATCGATTCCGCTGTATCAGAGGCCTCAGCTGGTCGCCGTCGACAAGAAGCTGGCGAACATCGGCGCCTTCGGCTTCGCCGCACCCCGCTACGAGGACATCGGATTCACCGGGCGAGAAGCGGCAGGTTCCCCCGCGAATCGTAAGAAGTAGCAGGTCAAAGCCATATTAGAAGCTCAGATGCAGCTCAAGTCCCTTGCCCGCCGGAGCCCCCGGCGGGCAAGGTGGTGTCCGCCCTGACCCGGGCTGCTCGTCCTCTCACACCCCTTGCCGTCCAGCTCTTCACCGGCTGGATGATGACGTAATACCGGCTGAATATCGGCTGAATTGTGGCTGTAGTCCTGTCCTGCGGATCGGGCCGGGAAGCCCCGGACCCATCGGGCCCGTACCATTGGACTAGCCGTGGCGTGCCGCCCGGCGGGCGTACGAGGACTCGAGACCGACTGAGACGCCTGATCCCACGATCCGAGAGAAGCGCAAGCCACCCATGCCCACGCGCCACGACATCCGTAACGTAGCCATTGTCGCCCACGTCGACCACGGCAAGACCACGCTGGTCGACGCCATGCTCAAGCAGGCGGGCGCCTTCGCCGCCCACGCCGCCGAGAACCTCGACGAACGCATGATGGACTCGAACGACCTGGAGCGTGAGAAGGGCATCACGATCCTCGCCAAGAACACGGCGGTGAAGTATCACCCCAAGGACGGCGGGGACCCGATCACGATCAACATCATCGACACCCCCGGCCACGCCGACTTCGGCGGCGAGGTCGAGCGCGGTCTGTCGATGGTGGACGCGGTCGTTCTTCTGGTCGACGCCTCCGAGGGCCCGCTCCCGCAGACCCGCTTCGTCCTGCGCAAGGCCCTGACCGCCAAGCTGCCGGTCATCCTCTGCATCAACAAGACGGACCGCCCGGACTCCCGGATCGCCGAGGTCATCGACGAGACCTACGACCTCTTCCTGGACCTGGACGCCGACGAGGACCAGATCGAGTTCCCGATCGTCTACGCCTGCGCCCGTGACGGCGTCGCGTCGCTGACCAAGCCCGAGGACGGCACCGTCCCGGCGGACAGCGACAGCCTGGAGCCGTTCTTCTCCACCATCCTCTCCACGGTCCCGGCCCCGGAGTACGACGAGGCCGCCCCGCTGCAGGCCCACGTCACCAACCTGGACGCCGACAACTTCCTCGGCCGTATCGCGCTGTGCCGCGTCGAGCAGGGCGAGCTGCGCAAGGGCCAGACGGTCGCGTGGATCAAGCGCGACGGCACGATGGCCAACGTGCGCATCACCGAGCTCCTGATGACGGAGGCGCTCACCCGCAAGCCGGCCGAGAAGGCGGGCCCGGGTGACATCTGCGCGATCGCCGGTATCCCGGACATCATGATCGGCGAGACCCTTGCCGACCCCGAGAACCCGATCGCGCTGCCGCTGATCACGGTCGACGAGCCGGCCATCTCGATGACCATCGGTGCGAACACCTCGCCGCTCGTCGGCAAGGGCGGCAAGGGCCACAAGGTCACCGCGCGCCAGATCAAGGACCGCCTCGACCGCGAGCTCATCGGTAACGTCTCGCTCCGCGTCCTGGACACCGAGCGCCCGGACGCCTGGGAGGTCCAGGGCCGTGGTGAGCTCGCGCTGGCCATCCTGGTCGAGCAGATGCGGCGTGAGGGCTTCGAGCTGACCGTCGGCAAGCCCGAGGTCGTCACCAAGCAGGTCGACGGCAAGACGCACGAGCCGATCGAGCGCATGACGATCGACTCGCCGGAGGAGCACCTCGGCGCCATCACGCAGCTGATGGCGACCCGCAAGGGCCGCATGGAGACGATGACGAACCACGGTTCGGGCTGGGTCCGCATGGAGTGGATCGTCCCGTCCCGCGGCCTCATCGGCTTCCGTACGGAGTTCCTGACCCAGACCCGCGGCACGGGTATCGCGCACTCGCTCTTCGAGGGCCACGAGCCGTGGTTCGGCGACCTGCGCACCCGTCACAACGGCTCCCTGGTCGCGGACCGCGCGGGCACGGTGACACCGTTCGCGATGGTCAACCTCCAGGAGCGCGGTGTCATCTTCACCGAGGCCGGCACCGAGGTCTACGAGGGCATGATCATCGGCGAGAACTCCCGCGCCGACGACATGGACGTGAACATCACCAAGGAGAAGAAGCTCACCAACATGCGTGCGGCGTCCGCGGACACCACGGAGAACGTGGTTCCCGCCCGCAAGCTGTCGCTGGAGCAGTCCCTGGAGTTCTGCCGCGACGACGAGTGCATCGAGGTGACCCCGGAGACCGTGCGCATCCGCAAGGTCGTCCTGGACCAGAAGCAGCGCGGCCGCACGGCCTCGCGCGCGAAGAACGGCTGACCCTGACCCCGGGTTCGTCCGCCGTGGGCCGACGAACCGTCAGCACGAGCCACTGACACGAGGCCCGGACCCCCGCAGACACTGTGGGGGTCCGGGCCTTTCGTCAACCCGTTTTCCTGACCGAGGTGTCCGGATATCGTGCGTCGCTCTCCGGAACATGTGTTAACGGTCCGTTTCGGGGGTGTCTGTCTGGGATCACTTTGTCCGGATTTCGGGCAACCATGGCTTCTCGATGTTGTCAAACCGAGACCCTTTAAGTGTGGTTTACAGCCCGGTGTTACTTAATAGTTGGCTCCATTGAGCTCGGGTCAATGGGTCGGCGCACTGTGGGGAGTGCGGACTCACGAGCACACTCGGGGCACTGAAACGATCGCCGTCAGGGGTGTCGGTGGATCTCTCCAGTGCCCCTCTTGTAGTCAAAAGTGGACTCATGAGGAGGAAACCCATGCGTGGTGCCAAGAGCGCCAAGTGGGTCGCGGGAGCGGCAATCATCGCCCTGGCCGCGACTGCCTGTGGCGGCGGAGACAGTGACAGCGACTCGGCTTCGAAGGAGAAGGGCAAGCCCGAGGGCTATGTGTCCATCGACGTCGGTGAGCCGCAGAAGCCGCTGATCCCTGCGGACACCAACGAGACGCTCGGCAGCTACGTCATCCAGTCGCTCTTCACCCAGCTGCTCGACTTCGACGCGGACGGCAACATCGTCTACACGAACGCCGAGTCCGTGGAGACGACCGACTCCAAGACGTGGACCGTCAAGCTCAAGCCCGGCTGGAAGTTCCACGACGGCACTCCCGTCACGTCCGAGTCGTACATCAAGGCGTGGAACTGGTACGCCAACGTCAAGAACGCCCAGCAGAACGCGTTCTGGTTCGAGGACATCAAGGGCTACGCGGACGTCCACCCCGAGAAGGGTGACCCGAAGGGCACGGAGATGTCCGGCCTGAAGGCCGTCGACGACACCACCTTCACCATCGAGCTCAGCCAGGCCGTCCCGTACTTCGAGTACAAGCTCGGCTACGCGACCTTCGCGCCGCTGCCCGAGGTGTTCTACAAGGACACCAAGGCGTTCGGTCAGGCCCCGGTCGGCAACGGTCCCTACGTCTTCGAGAAGTGGGACCACAAGAAGCTCATCCAGGTCAAGGCCAACCCGGACTACCAGGGTCCGAACAAGGCCAAGAACAAGGGTGTCCTGTTCAAGAACTACGCGACCGTCGAGGCCGCGTACCAGGACCTCCTCTCCGGCAACCTGGACATGATCCGCCAGGTCGGCCCGAAGGACCTCCCGAAGTACAAGTCGGACCTCGGCGACCGCGTGATCGACGAGCCGTACGCGGCGATCCAGTCGCTCGTCCCGACCTTCTACTCGAAGACCTTCAAGGACATCGACCCGAAGGTCCTCCAGGGCCTGTCGATGGGCATCGACCGCGACACGATCACCAAGACCGTGCTCAACAACACCCGTAAGCCCGCCACGAGCTTCACGCCTCCGGGTGTCGCCGGCAACCAGCAGCTGGACACCGACGTCTTCAAGTTCGACCCGGCCAAGGCGAAGCAGCTCGTCACCGAGGGCGGCGGCGTTCCGGAGAACAAGATCTGGATCCAGTACAACGCCGACGGTGGCCACAAGGAGTGGGTGACCGCGGTCTGCGAGTCCATCCGCAACTCCACCGGGGTCGACTGCGTCCCGGACGCCAAGCCGGACTTCCAGACCGACCTGGAGGCGCGTGACAACGACCAGGTCAAGTCGATGTACCGCGGTGGCTGGGTGGCCGACTACCCGCTGAACGTCAACTTCATGCGGGAGCTCTACGGCACCACCGCCGAGGCCAACAACGGCCGGTTCTCCGACAAGGAGGTCGACGCGGCCTTCAAGAAGGGCGACAACGCCAAGACCCTGGACGAGTCGATCAAGGCTTACCAGGAGGCCGAGAAGCTCGTCCTGACGAAGATGCCGGCGATCCCGCTCTGGGAGTACAAGACCAACGGTGGCTACTCCAAGGCTGTCGACAACGTGACGATCGACTTCCACGGTGACTACAACATCACCGAAGTCACCGTCGCCAAGTAACACACGCCTGAGGGCCCCCACTCGGCCATCAGCCGCCCACACCAGGCAGTAGGTCCCGGGGGGCCGCTCTCCGTATCCGGAGGGCGGCCCCTGGGCTGCTTTATCCCTATCGGAGGCAAACATGGGGCGTTACGTCGCGCGGCGACTGCTCCAGATGATCCCGGTCTTCCTCGGATCAACCTTGCTGGTCTTCTCCATGATGTATGTGCTGCCCGGCGACCCCGTGCGCGCACTCGCCGGTGAACAGACCGTCGACCCGCAGCAGATCGCGGCTATGAAGAAGGAGCTCGGGCTCGACCTGCCGCTCTGGCATCAGTACTGGAACTACCTGGCCGGCTTGTTCCAGGGAGACTTCGGTACCGAGATCGCCAGCGGCCGGCCGGTGGCCGAGACCATCGCCGACTCGTTCCCGATCACGATCCGGCTGGCCCTGTTTGCCTTCGTCTTCACGGTTCTCGTCGGTATCTCCATGGGCGTCTTCGCCGGCCTGAAGGCCGACACCCTCCGCGACCGTGGACTGCTCATCCTGACGCTCCTGCTCATCTCGGTGCCGTCGTTCGTGCTCGGCTTCCTCGCCCAGTACTTCTTCGCCCACCAGCTCGGCTGGGTCGATCCCAACGTGAGCATGGAAGCGAACTGGAACGAACTGATCCTGCCCGCGGTCGTCCTCGGTTCGCTGTCACTCGCCTACGTCGCCCGGCTGACCCGCACCTCGGTCGCGGAGAACCTGCGTTCCGACTACATGCGCACCGCCGTGGCCAAGGGACTGCCGCGACGCCGCATCGTCGGTGTCCACCTCATGCGCAACTCGATGATCCCCGTGGTCACCTTCCTCGGAACCGACCTGGGAGCCCTGCTCGGCGGCGCGGTCGTCACCGAGGGCATCTTCAACGTCCAGGGCGTCGGCCGGGCCGTGTTCGGTGCGCTGCAGCACCGCGAGGGCGCCACGGTCGTCGGCATCGTGACGCTGATCATCATCGTCTATCTCGTCACCAGTCTGCTCGTCGACCTGCTTTACGCGGTCCTGGACCCGAGGATCCGTTATGCCTGAGGCGCTCAAGGAAACCGCCGCCGAGAAGCCCGCGGAGCCGGCGGCCGCACCCGCACCCGCCGCAGCCGTCGGCAAGCCCCGCAGCCTGTGGTCGGACGCGTGGCACGACCTGCGGCGCAGCCCGCTGTTCGTCGTCTCGGCCTTCCTCATCGTCTTCCTCCTGGTGATGGCGTTCTTCCCCGGCCTGTTCACCGGTGCCGACCCCCGCTACGCAGACCTGGCCAACCACTACCTCCAGAAGCCCAAGTGGGGGAACTTCTTCCAGGAGGACTGGTTCGGCTACGACATCCAGGGGCGTTCGATCTACGCGCGTGTCGTCTACGGCGCCCGGGCCTCGATCACCGTCGCCGTCGTCGTCACCGCCCTCGTCACGATCCTGGGCACCGTCGTCGGCATGCTCGCCGGCTACTTCGGCGGCTGGGTCGACGCGATCCTGTCCCGGATCACCGACATCTTCTTCGGCGTGCCCCTCATCCTCGGCGCGATGGTCATCCTGACCTCGTTCGAGGAGCGCAAGATCTGGGTCGTCGTCCTGGCACTGGCCTTCCTCGGCTGGACCCAGATCGCCCGTGTCGCACGCGGCTCCGTCCTGACCATCAAGCAGGCGGACTACGTGATGGCGGCCAAGGCGCTCGGTGCCTCGACCACCCGCATCCTGCTCCGGCACATCCTGCCCAACGCGATCGCCCCGGTGATCGTCGTCGCGACCATCGCGCTCGGCGGCTACATCTCGGCCGAGGCCACCCTGTCCTTCCTGGGCATCGGCCTCGCCGAACCGACCGTGTCGTGGGGTGTCGACATCTCCTCCGGCCAGGAGCAGCTGCGCAACGCCGCGTTCGTGCTGATCATCCCGTCGGTCATGGTGTCCATCACCGTTCTGGCGTTCATCATGCTCGGCGATGCGGTACGCAACGCCCTCGACCCCAAGCTGCGCTGAGGGAGGCGTACATGACCATCATCGACAAGACGGCGGATGTCCCCGCTCCGCGCGGGTCGCACGACGAGAGCGGCCCGCTGCTCGAAGTCCGCGATCTGCACGTGGAGTTCCACACCCGCGACGGCATCGCTAAGGCCGTCAACGGAGTCAACTACAGCGTCAGCGCGGGCGAGACCCTCGCCGTGCTCGGCGAGTCCGGCTCCGGCAAGTCCGTGACCGCCCAGGCGGTCATGGGTATCCTGGACATGCCCCCGGGCCGCATCCCCAAGGGTGAGATCTTCTTCCGGGGCCAGGACATGCTCAAGATGTCCAACGAGGAGCGCCGGCAGATCCGCGGCCAGAAGATCGCCATGATCTTCCAGGACGCGCTCTCCTCGCTGAACCCGGTCCTCTCCGTGGGCTACCAGCTCGGCGAGATGTTCCGCGTGCACCAGGGCCTCTCCAAGAAGGACGCCAAGGCCAAGGCCATCGCGCTGATGGACCGCGTGCGCATCCCGGCGGCCAAGGAGCGGGTCAACGACTACCCGCACATGTTCTCCGGCGGTATGCGCCAGCGCATCATGATCGCGATGGCGCTGGCCCTGGAGCCCGACCTGATCATCGCGGACGAGCCCACCACGGCGCTCGACGTGACGGTCCAGGCGCAGGTCATGGACCTGCTCGCGGAGCTCCAGCGCGACTTCAACATGGGCCTGATCCTCATCACGCACGACCTGGGTGTCGTCGCCGACGTCGCCGACAAGATCGCCGTGATGTACGCGGGCCGGATCGTCGAGACCGCGCCGGTCCACGAGATCTACAAGCGCCCGGCGCACCCGTACACCAAGGGCCTGCTGGAGTCGATCCCGCGCCTGGACCAGAAGGGACAGGAGCTCTACGCGATCAAGGGCCTGCCGCCCAACCTGCTGCACGTGCCGTCCGGCTGCGCCTTCAACCCGCGCTGCACGATGGCGCAGGACATCTGCCGTACCGAGGTCCCGGCACTGCGCCCGGTGACCGAGCAGGACGGTACCGAGCTGGTCGGCCGCGGCAGCGCCTGCCACTTCTGGAAGGAGACGATCCATGGCTGAGCTCGACAAGGAGTCCGTGGACGCCACCCCGAACGTCACCGAAGTGGCGACGGTCAACGCGGCCACCGAGTCGGAGGCCGTGGCCGCCCTGGAGGCGCCGGTCTCGCAGGGCGAGCCGATCCTCCAGGTCCGCAACCTGGTCAAGCACTTCCCGCTGACCCAGGGCATCCTGTTCAAGAAGCAGGTCGGCGCGGTCAAGGCCGTCGACGGCATCTCGTTCGACCTCTATCAGGGCGAGACGCTCGGCATCGTGGGCGAGTCCGGCTGTGGCAAGTCCACGGTCGCCAAGCTCCTGATGACCCTGGAGCGGGCCACCGCCGGTGAGGTCTTCTACAAGGGCCAGGACATCACCAAGCTGTCCGGCCGTGCGCTGAAGGCCGTGCGCCGCAACATCCAGATGGTGTTCCAGGACCCGTACACCTCGCTGAACCCGCGCATGACGGTCGGCGACATCATCGGGGAGACCTTCGAGATCCACCCCGAGGCGGCCCCGAAGGGCGAGCGCCGCCGCAAGGTGCAGGACCTGCTCGACGTCGTCGGTCTGAACCCGGAGTACATCAACCGGTACCCGCACCAGTTCTCGGGCGGTCAGCGCCAGCGCATCGGGATCGCCCGCGGCCTCGCGCTCAACCCCGAGATCATCATCTGCGACGAGCCGGTCTCCGCGCTCGACGTGTCCGTCCAGGCCCAGGTCATCAACCTGATGGAGAAGCTCCAGGACGAGTTCGACCTCTCCTACCTCTTCATCGCGCACGACCTGTCGATCGTCCGGCACATCTCGGACCGGGTCGGAGTCATGTACCTCGGCAAGATGGCCGAGATCGGCACGGACACGCAGATCTACGACCACCCGACGCACCCCTACACCCAGGCGCTGCTGTCGGCGGTCCCGGTCCCGGACCCGGACGCCCGTGCGGGCCGCGAGCGGATCATCCTCTCCGGTGACGTCCCGTCGCCGGCGAACCCGCCGTCGGGCTGCCGCTTCCGTACGCGGTGCTGGAAGGCGCAGGACAAGTGCGCCACCGAGGTGCCGCTGCTGGCGATCCCCGAGCGCTTCAAGGCCTCGGACACGCCCGCCGCGCACGAGTCGGCGTGCCACTTCGCCGAGGAGAAGGACGTCGTGCACGCGGCGTAGCACGCGTGCCGCGTCTCGAGGCGTCCCGTCTGTGAGGGTGCTCGGCTCATGTGTGTGAGCCGAGCACCCTTGTGCGTTGTGCCGTCAGGCACCCTGGGTGCCGCGGAGGAGCCTCCCCGGAGGCGCGGCGGGGTGGTGCCGGAGCGGGCAGTCCGAGCGGCCACCGCCCCCGCAGGCGCGTCGACGCCTGCCCCTGCGGAGCAGCAGGATGCCGGCACGGCCGCCCATGCCACATATGTGGGCCACGCTGTCAATGGTTCGGAGTGGAAAAACTTTCTCTTCTTGGGGTCTTGTCTCGGTGTGAGGTGCATTTTTATACTGAGTGCATGGGGAAGCTAACTGATGTGCGGCGGTCCGGGGGGCCGAGGGGCGGGCCTGGGCGGCAACGGTCGGTTATTTCCCCGGCCCTCTTCTCGTTTTCTTTGGGAAAAGATGCCGCGCTCCTTCCTCTGACCCCTGCAATAACCGAGCCCTTTCATGGTCTACAGGTAAGAAATCATGAAAGAATTGGTCGCTGGGAGCCTGTGCCGGCTGTTCCGCCCACACTGGCGGAGACGAGGAACCTTCTTGAGGTCTACGGAAGGTCCTGGCTCGGTGGTGCATCCGTGGACACTGCCATAGCCGTCGTCTTGGACGACGAGTGGGAGTTGGCGGGTGCGGCCAATCTCCGTGTGGACCATCAACAGCGGGCGGCGGAGTTCGGCTGCTGGCTGGATCCGTTCTTCGAGGGCAGAGGCCTTGCGCGCCGGTCGTTCGTGGCGCTGGTCGACCATGCGTTCAACGGCCTTCGGCTGGACCGCGTGACGACGCGTGCCACCGCCGACAACGAGCGGAGCCGTGCCATGATCGAGAAGCTTGGTTTCGTTCAGGAGGGTGTGCACCGCAAGGCGGTTTATTTCGCTGACGGGCGGCGCGACGAAATATCGTACGCAATTCTGTCCCAGGAATGGGCCGGTGGGGCCGGTGTTTCCGCAGACGGATTGTCCGTTCTTGGTGCGGAAAAGTATCCTTGACAGACAAGGTGCCCATGTTAAATTGCTCTCAAGATCCAGTCGGTTCATGACTGGGCGTAATTTCGGAGGAGCACGCTCATGGGTGTTGCCGCACTTCTTCTTCCTGCTGCTGAGGAAGCGGAATCTTCTGACCTCGACCTCGACCTCGATATTCAGTTCACGATAACGGGCGACCCGGACGCGCAGGGGCGGCCCGTCGGTGCGTGGACGTATGGCAGCTGCGGCTGCACCGGTGCCACCGGGACCTCGTGCGGATTCACTGAGGCCTGCAACCCCCTGTGTTGCTGATGCAGCCTCCAGCGGATGATCGGCATTCCGCCTGATCGGACGCTGGCGTAGCAGGTGCATTGCCGCGCCGCTCCCGTGACGGCTGTGGGAGCGGCGCGGCGCAGCGGCCTGTTGAGGACCATCCGTCGAACTGCCTGAGGAACGCCGCCCTGATGACGCCCAGAATTCTGTTCAAGGCCGAGGACCCGATACTCCTGCGGGCATCGGCCATGGCGAGGGAGGACGTCGAGGCCCGGCTACGAGCAGTCGACTTCTCCCGCATCCCGGAGGAGGCCGAGCTCGGCGACTACGTCCTTCTCTTGACGGCCGACCCGGTCGTACGAGAAGCCATCGCCCTGTCGAGTCACTCCCTCGACCGCCAGATCGAGCGGCTGGGTTCCGGCGCCCCCCTCACGCGAAAGGAACTGCTGCGTGTCGCGATATCGGCGACACGCTATGTGCTGCGGATCAGTGCGCGGCCGACGCCCTTCGGCACGCTCGCGGGAGTCACCTCCGTGAAGGTTGCCGAAAAGGCCCACGCGGTCATGAGGCCTGGTGGGGTGAAAAGCGTCAGATTCGACGCCGGTTGGTACGAGAGCCTGGTGAAGGAGTGGCTGGCGGATCCCGGGATCCGGCGGAGGACTCTGGTGGCGAGGAACAACCTCTGCTACGTCAGGGGTGAACGCCTTGTCATGCCCTACACCCGGACCGAGATGAACAGCGATCAGCGGAAGGACGCGATCGCGGCCAGTCGTGAAGTCAGTCTGAAGGCTGGTCCCGTGATTTCCTGGTTCCATGCGCATACCAGGGACGCGATTTCCTATGAAACCCTCCTGGAAGGGGCTCGGGAGGCTTTTCCGGCGGCTGGTGCGGATGCGTTGGAGGGAGCCCTCCGGCGCCTCGTGGAGAACGAGGTTCTGCTGACGTCCCTGACTCCGCAGATCATTGACCCGGAGTTCATCGCCGGGGTCGCCGGGGTTCTCGGCGAGGGCACCGAGCCGTCGCTTCGTCTCACGGACGCGCAGAACAGGCTCCACGCCTTCGAGAAGGCACCGGTCGGCGCCGGGTCCGCCGAATGGCGAGCGCTCCTGGAGGCGACGGCGACGGCGAAGGGCCCGGGAACCTCCTCCCCTCAGGTCGATCTCCGCCTCGACGCCGACATAGCACTGCCCCGGTCGGTCACGGATGAGATCGAGGAGTTCGCCACCACTCTGTGGCGCATCTCTCCGCGGAAGCGTACGCATGCTCATATGCGCGCCTATCACAACGCGTTCGTGGAGAAGTACGGGGAACGGGGGTCCGTCCGCCTGGAGGAGCTGATCCACCCCCATCAGGGACTCGGGTATCCCGCGTCCTACCGGAACCCCCGGGTGAGCAGCAAGTCGCTCCAGGGCCACCCGACGGGTCGTTCCGACGACGCGGGGGAGCGCGCCCGCCATCTCGGTCAGCTCTGTCACGCGGGGCTGACGAGCGCCGACAAGGAAGTGGTCCTCACCGAACAGGACGTGAGACTCCTGGCGGTCGACTCGGCGGACAGGCCTCCCAGCTCGCTCGAACTCTGCTTCCAGCTCTTCTCGGACAGCGTGGACGCCATCGATCACGGACGCTTCGAACTCTGGGCGTCACCCATGTCCGGTTCTCCGACGGCCGGTGCCACCCACGGCCGGTTCGCCTCCATGACGGGTACGACCGCGGAGCTGAGCTCCCTGGTGTCAGGGCGTGACCCGGACGTCGTGGTGGCGCAGGTGCATTTCCAGCCGTCCGTGACCAGGGCCCTGAACGTCATGCAGGTCCCCGAACTGACCAGCCACCACATCGGGATCGGGACCTTTCCCCACCCTCGGGGAACAGAGCGGATCGACTGGCGCGACCTGGTCGTCTCCGCGGACGGCAGTCGCCTGCGCCTCGTGTGGGAGAGGACGGGGCAGGAGGTCCAGCCGCTCGTCCCGCACATGCTGAACCTCAGCTCGCAAGCCCCCAATCTCGCACGGCTGCTGCATGAGATCCGGTACTGCGGCACGGAGAAGGTCTGGCAGCCTTGGGAGTGGGAGGGTCTTGGTGACCTGCCCTTCCTGCCACGTGTGCGTCTGGGCCGGACCGTGCTCTCGCCGGCCACCTGGTTTCCGAGTCCGGCTCTGCGTGCCGCCGCCGCGTCGGACAGGACCTGGGAGCAGGAGTTGACCGACTGGTCCACCCGCCTCGGGGTGGACCGCGCGATCAGCGTCGTCAGCGACGATCGCGCCTACGACCTGGATCTGGACAACGCGCTGCACAGGGAGATGCTGCGCCGGGACGTGGCCAAGCAGAACGTGAGGATCTGCGAGCTGCCGCAGAGCGGCGGCAGAAGTTACGGCTGGCTGCAAGGCAGGGCCGCGGAGATCGTCGTACCGCTCAGGTCGGCTACGGCTCCGCCCGCACATCCGCCGGCGCGGTCCCTGGAAGCCTCGCGACGGCCGCGCCACAGGCCTGGAGGCGAGTGGGCATGCGTCGAGATGTACTGCATCCCTGAGGTGCACGAGGAGATCATCGCGCAGTACATCCCGAAGATCGTCGCGGATGTCTCCCGCGGGATCGACCGATGGTTCTTCGTGAGGTACAGCAACCCGGAGCACCATCTCAGACTGCGCCTGCACGGCTCTCCCGAGACTATGGCCCGGGACGTCTGGCCGATCCTGCTGCGGCACATGGCGTCCCTGACGGACATCGGCGTCATCGGTGACTTCCGTATCGCGACGTACGAACCAGAGGTCGAGCGATACGGCGGCCCTGAGGCCATCGACGCCGCCGAGCAGCTCTTCTGTCTCGACAGCCAGACCGCCATGAGCCAGCTGCGGTCCTTGCGGAAGAACCTGCCCGTCTCCCGCTCGACGCTTGTGGTGGCCAACTACGGACTGCTGCTGGACTCACTCGGCCCGTGGGACTGGCCCGCCTGGGCGGCCGAGCGCTTTCCGAGAGACGTCGACGGAAGCCTGAGCAGGACGGAACTGGCCGAGGTGCTCTCCATCCTGGTACCCGGACAGGTCGCTGAACGCCTTGAGGGGTACGCGCAGGTCCAGCAGCTGTCGTCCGCGTGGGGGAGCGCCGTGCCGAGTGACTTCGGGAAATTCGCCGTCAGCCGGCTGGAGGGCGCGGCCGACCGGGCCTTCGCAGAGATTCCCGTCATGAGTGCCATGCACATGCAGCACAACCGCCTGATCGGCATCGACAGGGCCGGCGAGATGAAGAGCCTGACGCTGCTCGGCCATGCCGCCCGCGCCCTGATCGGCCGGCGCGAGAACGTGGAGAAGTCCTGATGGTTCCCAAGCACTGCTCGGCAGCACGCCAGGTGGCCGACGACATCGCTCAGCGCCTCCAGGACGGGGAGCGGCTGGAGACAACCGTGGGAACCAGCCCGGACTGGCCGGATGTCGAGCCCAGGCTGACCCTGTCATCCATGGCGAGTGGTCTTCCGGGGACCTCGATCGTCTTCAGCAACCGTGCTGCCGCGTCATCCGGGAACGCGCTGGTCGCACATGATCACCTGCAGCGCTCCATACGGCTGCTCAAGGCCGACCCACGGCCCTCCATCGGACTGCACGGGCAGCTGACGGGGACCGCCTTCGCGGCGGCCATGGCGCAGCGAGGGGGGAGCGGGTACAGGAAGGCGCTGGACTCGTTCGATTCCCATGTAGCGCTGCACGCCGACGGGCTCTGCCGTGTGGTGGAACTGGACAGCCCGGGACCCATGGACCGCTACGACGCCATCGACGGGCTGGCCGGCGTCGGCCGGTATCTGCTCCTCAGGGGCGAAGGTTCCAGGCCGTCGCTGGAAGCGGTCCTGAGAGCACTGGTCGCACTGATGAGGCCCACATCCGTCGATGCGCAGAAGGTGCCCGCGTTCTGGTCGCTGAACGCACCCAACCGGCGCTACGACGCCCAGGAGGGCAAGAGGTTCGCGTCGGGCCACCTGAACCTGGGTGTCTCTCACGGTGTCGCAGGCCCACTGGCACTCTTCTCCCTGGCCTGGGAACAAGGATTCACCGTGCCGGGTCAGAAGGAAGCCATGGAGCAGCTCGGCGAGATCTTCACCCGGTTCGTCATCGAGGACGAGTACGGGCCTTTCTGGCCCAATTTCATCTCGCTGCCCGAATGGGCGCAGGGCCGGTGCACCACGGGCCGGGGGCGGACCGCCTGGTGCTACGGAGCGCCGGGAATCTCCCGGTCCATGCAGTTGGCCGGTGTGGCTCTGAGCCGGCCCGACTGGGTGGAGCTCGCCGAGAAGTCCGTCGAGGCGCTGCTCCACGTACCCCTCGACCGGTACGGAGCGACGCACCCGTCGCTCTGCCACGGATGGGCCGGCATCATGCACGTGTTGAAGTTCTTCACCCACGGTGACCAAGGGGGCCGGGTCGAGGTACTGATAGATGCGATCGCGGAGCGCGTCATCTCCTCGTACCGCCCTGGCTGCCCGGACTTCAACATCAACCTGGGGGGTGGTGAGGCCGGAGAGCCCGCAGGATTCCTGGAGGGCGCGGCCGGCGTCGTTCTCGCACTGGACGCCTACGCGGACGGGGGCGTCTACGTACCCTGGGACGCCGCTCTGCTGGTGAATTGAGCTGACGTGCTGAGCGACCCACAGGAATCGATTTCCGTCGGTGAACGCGATGTGCCCCTCGCGGAGTTCCTGCGCATGGCGGCCCGTTCTCTCGAAGGCGGCGTCCCCGAGGATTGTTCGAGTGAGCTGCGGGAGAAGATCAGACGCTTCCTCTCCGCAGGTGTCGCCGCCGTCGGCACGGATGCCCGTCCGTGGCTCGAATACCGGATCTCGTTCGGTCATGAGCGGCGTGCCGAGTTGTACGGGGAGTTGCGTGCCCTCGTTCGAGGCGTGACGGGCGAGGGCCTGGCGGGCCAGTTCTTCCACATGAACAAACCGCCCGGTGCGCGGCTGCGTTTCGAAGCTGATTCCCGTACCGTCGCCGATCTGCGGACCAGGCTGCTCGACAGCTTCACGGGGTGGCGCGAGCGTGGCCTGATCGACGGATTCCGGCATGCCGTCTACGAGCCGGAGTACAGCCTCTTCGGCGGGGTCGAGGCCATGCCCAGCGTGCACGCGCTGTTCACGCACGACTCGATGGTCTGGTTGGACTACTACGCGGCGGGCGCCGAGGCCGGCCATGCCTGGAAACTCTCCCTCCGCATGGTCAAGGAGCTGCTGCGGGGCCTGGAGATCGCGGACCTGGAAGATCTGGGTGTCTGGGACCGCCTGGTACGCGAGGCGGGCCGGGGCTTTCCCGGTGCGGCCCCCGAGGACTGGGAGCGGATCTCCGGGAGGATCGCCGACGCCTGGCAGCATGCCGGCCATCTGGAGCTTCACGCTGAGATCAAGGGCTCGCAAGCTCTCGCCCTCTACGAGGAACAGCTTCCGGTCATCTGCGACCGGTGGCGCGAGGACTGCTTCCATGACGCGGACGCGCGAACGGGCAGGGTCGCCTTCGCGACATCCGCGATCGTCTTCCACTGGAATCGAGGCCTGCTGACTCCGGGCTGGCAGATCGCCGTCAGCGAAGCCCTGAGGTCGCGGGACCGAAGGATCCGCGGGTGAGCTGATCCTGGACGCGTGGTGCGGGGCCTCCGGGCCCGTGCCGGGCGGGACCGGCCGAGCGCGGTCCCGCCCGGCACGTCGTGTGCGCCTCGCGCTTCCCGGCCCCGCTCGCCGGAAAGCGCGGCCACCCTGCCTTCGGGCGATGGGCCGGTCGGGTGCTCGCGCGCCGTCCGTGGGCCGGCGCGCGTCCCGCCGACGGTTCACGGACGGCATCGGCGGGGCGGTTCCGGAGGTCACGTACGGCGGACAAGGACATGCGACGAAGTGTCATATGGGGTGATATGAGGCATTAAGCCACTCAAGGGAACCCTAGGAGGCACTCCATGCGCGGAGCCACACAGGCCAGGTGGGCCGCATGCGCCGTAGCGGTCGCGCTGGCGGCCACGGCTTGCGGCGGCGGGGGCGACGGTGGCGGCGGTGGTGCCGACGGGATCGTGAGCTCGTCCTGGGGCGACCCGCAGAACCCGCTGGAGCCGGCGAACACCAACGAGGTGCAGGGCGGCAAGGTCCTCGACATGGTCTTCCGCGGACTCGTGCGGTACGACCCCAAGACCGGCGAGGCGAAGAACGAGATCGCCGAGAAGATCGATTCGACGGACTCCCAGAACTTCACCGTCACGATCAAGGACAACTGGACCTTCAGCAACGGCGAGAAGATCACCGCGAAGTCCTTCGTGGACGCGTGGAACTACGGCGCCGCGCTGAAGAACAACCAGAAGAACGCCTACTTCTTCCAGTACATCGACGGCTACGACAAGGTCCACCCCGAGTCCGGCTCGGCGTCCGCCACCACGCTCTCCGGCCTCAAGGTGGTCAACGACACGACGTTCACGGTCAAGCTGTCGCAGAAGTTCTCCCTCTGGCCCGACACCCTTGGCTACGCGGCCTTCGTGCCGCTGCCCAAGGCCTTCTACGAGGACCACGACGCCTGGCTCTCCAAGCCGATCGGCAACGGGCCCTACACCGTCGACCAGTACGCCAAGGGATCGTCGATGAACCTGCGCCGCTGGGACGACTACCCCGGCGCGGACAAGGCGCAGAACGGCGGCATCGACCTCAAGGTCTACACGGACAACAACACCGCCTACACCGACCTGACCGCCGGCAACCTCGACCTGGTCGACGACGTGCCCGCCTCGCAGCTCAAGAACGTCGAGGCGGACCTGGGCGACCGGTACATCAACACGCCCGCGGGGATCATCCAGACGCTCGCCTTCCCGTTCTACGAGAAGGCCTGGGACACCCCCGGCGCGATCAAGGTCCGCCAGGGACTGTCGATGGCGATCAACCGCGAGCAGATCACCGACCAGATCTTCCAGAAGACCCGCACCCCGGCCTCCGACTGGACCTCACCGGTCCTCGGCGAGGAGGGCGGCTTCAAGGAAGGCCTCTGCGGCCCCGCGTGCGAGTACGACAAGGCCGAGGCCAAGAAGCTGATCCAGGAGGGCGGGGGCATCCCCGGCGGCCAGCTCAAGATCTCGTACAACGCCGACACCGGCTCCCACAAGGAGTGGGTCGACGCGGTCTGCAACAGCATCAACAACGTCATGGGCGACAACAAGGCATGCGTCGGCGGGCCCGTCGGCACCTTCGCCGACTTCCGCAGCCAGGTCTCGACCCAGAAGCTGACCGGGGCCTGGCGCGCAGGCTGGCAGATGGACTATCCGCTGATCCAGAACTTCCTCCAGCCGCTCTACTACACCAACGCGCCGTCCAACGACGGCAAGTGGAGCGACCAGAAGTTCGACGACCTGGTCGACAAGGCCAACGCGGAGAGCGACAAGGCCAAGGCCGTCACCACCTTCCAGGACGCGGAGAAGGTCCTCGTCGAGCAGATGCCCGTCATCCCGCTCTGGTACCAGAACGGCAGCGCGGGCTACTCGGACAGGGTCGAGAACGTCTCGCTGAACCCCTTCAGCGTCCCGGTGTACGACCAGATCAAGGTCAAGTGACCCTGAAGCCGGAGGCCGGTGCGGCGTACCGCACCGGCCACCCGTCTTTCCGGTCCTTCCGTCCGTTCGCCCCGACCCCCGGAGCCCCTCATGGGACGTTATGTGATCCGGCGGCTGCTGCAGATGATCCCCGTGTTCTTCGGCACCACGCTGTTGATCTTCCTCATGGTGAACGTGATGGGCGATCCCATCGCGGGCCTCTGCGGCGACCGCCAGTGCGACCCCGCGACCGCCGCGCAGCTGCGCACCGAGTTCGGCCTCGACAAGCCGGTCTGGCAGCAGTACCTGACCTACATGGGCAACATCTTCACCGGTGACTTCGGCACGGCCTTCAACGGGCAGAAGGTCACGGAGCTGATGGCCACCGCCTTCCCCATCACGATCCGGCTCACCGTCGTCGCGATCGTGTTCGAGATCGTCATCGGTATCAGCCTCGGCGTCGTCACCGGACTGCGCCGCGGGCGACCGGTCGACACCGTGGTGCTGATCCTGACCCTGGTCGTCATCGCCGTACCGACCTTCGTCACCGGTCTGCTGCTCCAGCTCCTGCTGGGCGTGGAGTGGGGCATCATCAAGCCGTCCGTCTCCTCGGAGGCGCCGGTCGACGAGCTCATCGTCCCCGGGCTCGTCCTGGCCTCGGTCTCCCTGGCCTACGTCACCAGGCTCACCCGGACCTCGATCGCCGAGAACGCCCGCGCCGACTACGTCCGTACCGCCGTGGCCAAGGGCCTCCCCAGGCGGCGGGTGGTCGTGCGGCACCTGCTGCGCAACTCCCTCATCCCCGTCGTCACCTTCATCGGTACGGATGTGGGCGCACTGATGGGAGGGGCGATCGTCACCGAGCGCATCTTCAACATCCACGGAGTCGGCTACCAGCTCTACCAGGGCATCCTCCGTCAGAACTCCCAGACCGTCGTCGGGTTCGTCACCGTCCTGGTCCTCGTGTTCCTGGCGGCGAACCTGATCGTCGACCTCCTGTACGCCGTACTCGACCCGAGGATCCGCTATGCCTGAGCAGAAGCCGTGGGACGAGACGACGGGCAGCGGAGCGATCTCGGGGGCCGGAGCGGGCGGGGCGATGGACCTCGCGATGGACGAGGGCACCACGCTGGAGAAGACGCCCGGCGGCCCGGAAGGCACCGGGCCCTCGGGCAAGCCGCGCAGCCTGTGGTCCGACGCCTGGCGCGATCTGCGCCGCAACCCGGTCTTCATCATCTCCGCGCTGATCATCCTGTTCCTGGTGATCATCTCGATCTGGCCCTCGCTGATCGCCACCCAGGACCCGCTCGACTGCGACCTCTCCAAGGCCCAGGAGGGTTCCCAGCCCGGACACCCCTTCGGCTTCGACGGACAGGGCTGCGACGTCTACACCCGCACCGTCTACGGCGCCCGGACCTCGGTGACCGTCGGCGTCCTCTCCACCCTGGGGGTCTCGCTGCTCGGCGGCGTGCTGGGAGGCCTCGCCGGCTTCTTCGGCGGAGCGTGGGACGCCGTGCTCTCCCGCGTCACGGACGTCTTCTTCGGTATCCCGGTGGTCCTCGGCGGCCTGGTCTTCCTGTCCGTCGTCACCAGCTCCACCGTCTGGCCCGTGATCGGCTTCATCGTGCTGCTGGGATGGCCCCAGATCGCCCGCATCTCGCGTGGCTCCGTCATCACCGTCAAGCAGAACGACTACGTCCAGGCGGCCAGGGCGCTGGGCGCGTCCAACTCCCGGATGATGCTGCGCCACATCACACCCAACGCCATCGCCCCGGTCATCGTCGTCGCGACCATTGCCCTGGGGACCTACATCTCGCTGGAGGCGACGCTCTCGTACCTGGGGGTCGGCCTGAAGCCACCGGCGGTCTCCTGGGGCATCGACATCTCCGCCGCCTCCCAGTACGTCCGCAACGCGCCGCACATGCTGCTCTGGCCCGCCGGGGCGCTGGCCGTCACCGTGCTCGCGTTCATCATGCTCGGCGACGCGGTGCGCGACGCCCTCGACCCCAAGCTGCGCTGAGGAGTCCGCTGCCATGCTGCTGGAAGTGCGCGATCTGCACGTGGAGTTCCACACCCGGGACGGCGTGGCCAAGGCCGTCAACGGGGTCAACTACTCGGTGGCCGAGGGCGAGACGCTCGCCGTCCTCGGCGAGTCCGGCTCGGGCAAGTCCGTCACCGCCCAGGCGATCATGGGCATCCTCGACATGCCGCCCGGGAGGATCAGCGGGGGAGAGATCCTCTTCCGGGACCGCGACCTGCTGAAGCTCGGTGCCGACGCCCGCCGCAGGATCCGCGGCCAGGAGATGGCCATGATCTTCCAGGACGCGCTGTCCTCGCTGAACCCGGTGCTCAGCGTGGGGGACCAGCTCGGTGAGATGTTCGTCGTGCACCGCGGGATGTCCAGGTCGGACGCCAAGGCCAAGGCCATCGAGCTGATGGACCGGGTGCGCATCCCGGCCGCCCGCGAGCGGGTCGGCAACTTCCCGCACCAGTTCTCCGGCGGTATGCGCCAGCGCATCATGATCGCGATGGCGCTGGCGCTGGAGCCCGATCTGATCATCGCCGACGAACCGACCACCGCCCTCGACGTGACCGTCCAGGCCCAGGTGATGGAGCTGCTCGCGGAACTGCAGCGCGAGCTCAACATGGGGCTCATCCTCATCACGCACGACCTCGGCGTCGTCGCCGACGTCGCCGACAAGATCGCCGTGATGTACGCGGGCCGGATCGTCGAGACGTCGCCCGTCCACGAGATCTACAGGGCGCCCGCCCACCCCTACACCAAGGGTCTGCTGAGGTCGATCCCGCGCCTGGACCAGAAGGGCCAGGAGCTGTACGCGATCAAGGGACTGCCTCCCAACCTCCTGCACATCCCGCCCGGCTGCGCCTTCCACCCCCGCTGCCCCATGGCCCAGGCCGTGTGCCGTACGGACGTGCCGCCGCTCTACACCGTGGACGAGGAGCGCAGGAGTGCCTGCCACTTCTGGAAGGAGACGCTCGATGAACGCTGAGGGCGCGGGACGCGAGGACGTCCGGGGCAAAGGCTCCACACTGCTCTCCGAGGCGCGGGAGGAGCACCGCAGGACGCCGTACGCCGAGGGCGACCCCATCCTGGAGGTGCGCAACCTGGTCAAGCACTACCCGCTGACCCGGGGCGTCCTCTTCAAGAAGCAGGTCGGCGCGGTCAAGGCCGTCGACGGCGTGGACTTCGACCTGGCGGCGGGCGAGACGCTCGGCATCGTGGGGGAGTCCGGCTGCGGCAAGTCGACCGTCGCCAAGATGCTGGTGCACCTGGAGCCGCCGACCGGCGGCGTGATCCGCTACAAGGGCGAGGACGTCACCAAGCTGTCCGGCCGTGCACTGAAGGCCGTGCGCCGCAACATCCAGATGGTGTTCCAGGACCCGTACACCTCGCTGAACCCGCGCATGACGGTCGGCGACATCATCGGGGAGCCGTACGAGATCCACCCCGAGGTGGCGCCCAAGGGGAGCCGTCGGCAGAAGGTGCAGGACCTGCTCGACGTCGTGGGTCTGAACCCGGAGTACATCAACCGGTATCCGCACCAGTTCTCCGGCGGTCAGCGCCAGCGCATCGGCATCGCCCGCGGCCTCGCGCTCAACCCCGAGATCATCGTGGCCGACGAACCGGTCTCCGCGCTCGACGTGTCCGTCCAGGCCCAGGTCGTCAACCTGCTGGACCGGCTTCAGGCCGAATTCGACCTGAGCTTCGTTTTCATCGCGCACGACCTGTCGATCGTCCGGCACATCTCGGACCGGGTCGGCGTCATGTACCTGGGGCGCATCGTGGAGATCGGCACCGACGAGGAGATCTACGACCACCCGACGCATCCGTACACCCAGGCACTGCTGTCGGCGGTACCGGTGCCCGACCCGACGGCCCGTGAGCACCGCGAGCGGATCATCCTGCACGGAGACGTCCCGTCCCCGGCGAACATCCCGTCCGGCTGCCGCTTCCGCACCCGCTGCTGGAAGGCGCAGGAGCGGTGCGAACTGGAGGTGCCGCTGCTGGCGGTACCGGCCGTCTTCCGGGACTCGGCGACAGCGGCCGGTCACGACTCGGCGTGCCACTTCGCCGAGGAGAAGCGGGTGGTACCGCACGAAGGGCTGCGGGAGGCGCCGGAGGGTGACCGGCCGCCCTCCCCGCGAAAGGAGGAAGGGAGCCCGGACGGGCCGGACCCCGGGTGACAAATGGTGGTGAACGAGCATCATCTGCGTTAACACACAGGCAACTTGACCGTCGTCACACCGATATACGAACGTCCCACCATAGAGAGCGTACGGCCGTGCGGGTGCCGTGAACCGGCCGGGGCGTCCATCACGTCGCCCCGGCCGGTTACCCGTTCCCGTCCCTCCCCACAGGTCCCCTTGTCCATCGGCGGACCGCCGTGGAGTATCGCTGGGGTGATACTCACACGGGGAGCCAGAATCACCGGAGCGGTGCTGTGCGCCGTGCTCGCAGCCCTCGTCGCGGGCTGGATCGTGCGGGATCTCCGGGCAGTCGGTGACCTGTCCGTCCTGCTGCGCTACTGGGCCGGTTACACGGACGGGTGGCCGACGGAGCTGCCCGCCACCCTGCAGGCCGATCCGGTGCTGCTCGTCGTGTACGTCCTCGCCCTGTTCGCCGCGCTCCGCTCCTCGGTCGCCGCGTCCACGCTGGTCGCCACCGGACTGGTCACCCTCGCCCTCCGGCTGCCGGGGGTCTGGACCATCGGCTCGTCCTGGATGGACGGCCGGTTCAGCGACGAACTGCGCACCAGGGCCCTCATCGGCACCTTCGTCACCCTGGCCGCCGGTCTCGCCCTCGTCGTCGCCGGGGCCGCGGGCCGCAGACGGCCCGAGGGCGCCCACGAGCCACGGCCCACCCGGCCCGGCCGCGGGGCCGGGGTCACGTCCTTCCTGGCACTGGGCACCTCCGGGGCCGTCATGATCGCCTGGGAGGCCCGCCAGTACTTCCGGCTGCCCGGCCAGTTCTACCCCGACTGGTTCACCGGCGGAGAGGTCCTCACCCTCGGGCTGACGGCCGCCCCACCGGGCTGGAGCAGCGTGGCACTCGGGGCGGCTGGCCTCGTGGTGGCGTGGACCGCGCTCTTCCGCGCCGTCCACGCCCGTCCGCTCGGCATGATCGTGGCCGGATTCCTGCTGGTCTCCGGCGCCTGCGGGATCGCCCGGAACATCCACAACCGGTGGCTGGAAAACATCACCGAGGCGCCGGCCGAGCAACAGCTCGTCGTGCTCACCTCGTTCCTCTTCGCCTCCGCCGGGGCGACGGCTCTGCTCGTCCTGGCGCGCAGGGGGTTCGAGGACACCGGCGGACAGACCGAGGGCTACGGCGGCTACGGATATCCGCAGGGAGGCGCCCCGGGCTACGGATACCCGCATGCCGGCGCCCCGGGCTACGGATACCCGCAGGCCGGCAACCCGGGCTACGGCTATCCGCAGGGCGGCGGCCCCGGCACCCCGCCGCCCGCGTCCCCGCCGCCCGGCTGGTGAGCCGTGGCTACGCCCGGGGCAGTCCCAGGGACCGCTTGAGGAAGTCCACCTGGAGCAGCAGCAGGTTCTCGGCGACCTGCTCCTGCGGGGTCATGTGCGTCACACCGCTCAGCGGCAGCACCTCGTGCGGGCGCCCTGCCGACAGCAGTGCGGAGGAGAGCCGTAGCGCGTGGGCGACCACCACGTTGTCGTCGGCCAGGCCGTGGACGATCATCATCGGCCGCACCCCGTCGGCCGGCTCGGAGAGCCCCTCGTCGGTCACCAGGGAGTTGCGGGCGTACACCTCGGGCTGCTCCGCGGGGTCGCCGAGGTAGCGCTCGGTGTAGTGGGTGTCGTACAGCCGCCAGTCCGTCACCGGGGCTCCGACGACGGCAGCGTGGAAGACATCGGGACGGCGCAGCACCGCGAGCGCCGAGAGGTAGCCGCCGTACGACCAGCCGCGCATGGCCACCTTCGAGAGGTCCAGGGGGAAGCGCCCGGCCAATGCGTGCAGCGCCTCGACCTGGTCGTCGAGGGTGAGCGTGAGATCGTCCCGCACCGCCTTCTCCCAGCCGGGCGAACGGCCGGGCGCGCCCCGGCCGTCCGCGACGATCACGGCGAAACCGTGGTCCGCGAACCACTGGGACGTGAGGTGCGGATTGTGGGCGGCGACGACCCTGCGGCCGTGCGGGCCGCCGTAGGGGTCCATCAGGACCGGGAGCGGACCGTCCGATTCCTTGTAGCCCGTGGGGAGCAGCACGGCGCACGGGATACGTCGTGCGCCCCCCTCCGTCAGGTGAACCTTCGCGGCCAGGACCGGCTCCTGGGCGAGGTTCGCCACGGCGGCGGTCCGCCTGCCGTCCCTCAGCACCCGCACGGCGGTGCCGGGGTGGTCCAGGGACGCCGACACCAGCACCGTCACACCGCCCGAGCGCACCGCGGAGTGCACACCGGCGCCCTCGCTGACACGCTCCACGCCCAGCTCGTTGACCCGGTACACATGGCTCTGCCCCGTCTCCGGGTCCGCCGCTGCCTCCCCCGCGGCCGCCTGCACCAGGATGTCCGACTCCCCGATGTCCAGCACCGCCTGGACGTGCAGCTGGTCACCGGTCAGCGGCCGGTCCCCGACCGAGAGCACGCGCGCGCCCCCCTCGTCGGCGACCCGGACGAGCCGGCCGTCGGGCGCCCAGGCGGGCACCCCGGCGAAAAGATCAAGCCATACCGCGTCCTCGTCGACGTGCACCGTGCGGGTGGTGCCGGTCTCCGCGTCGACGGCCAGACAGAGCTGGCTGCGCTGGTCGCGGGCCTGCACGAGAAGCAGTGGGGCGCCGTGCGACGACCAGTGCACACGCGCCAGGTAGGGGAAGCGGGACCGGTCCCAGACGACCTCCGTGCGCGTCCCGTCCAGGCCCATCACGAAGAGCCCGACCTCGGCGTTGGCCGTCCCCGCCGCCGGATAGCCCACCTCGGCGGGCCTGCTCCCGGGGTGCGCCGGGTCGGCGATCCACCACCGCTGTACGGCGCTGTCGTCGACCCGGGCGACCAGCAGACGGTCCGAGTCCGGCGACCACCAGAAACCGCGGTAGCGGCTCATCTCCTCGGCCGCGACGAACTCCGCGAGGCCGTACGAGACGTGCGCGTCCTCCGGCTCGGCGATCGGCCGGTCACCGTCGCCCTCCGCCCCCACGACGCGCAACGCGCCCCGGGTGACGTAGGCGACGTGCAGGCCGTCGGGGGAGGGGCGCGGGTCGATCACCGGACCCGGCACCGGCAGGGCGCGCGCCGTGCCCGCCCTCAACTCGGCGACGTACGCCTTGCCGGAGAGCGCGAAGGCCGCCAATTCCACCGCGTCGTCCACCGCGTAGCCCACGATGCCCGCCGAGCCCTCCCTGGTCCGCTCGCGCCGTGCCCTCTCCTGCGGTGACAGTTTCTCCGCCGAACCGCCCAGCAGGCGGTCGGGGTCGGCCGCGACGCGCTCCTCGCCCGTCCCGGTGTCCAGCATCAGGAGCCGGTTCGTCCGGTCGGTGCCGGACGAGGAGCGGAGGAAGAGCACCCGCGTCCCATCCGGTGAGACGGTGAAGGCCCGGGGTGCGCCGAGAGTGAACCGCTGGGTCCGGGCGTGCTGGAGGGGAAAAGACAGCTTCTGCGAGGTCATGGCCCCGAACCTAGCCCGCGCCGGCCGGTCCGTGCGCCCCTCGTGCTGCTGTGCCCCGATCAATGCGTCGGCACGGATAGTTATGATCCGTAGCGCTCGGTGGGTATGAACCTGCTGGCTCCATGTGTGCTGCCCGTCCCGACCGTACTGATGGAGGTGAACCGCCGTGGCACTCTCGATTTCGGCGGTGGTGCTGCTGGCGATCGTCGTCTTCCTGCTGATCCGGAAATCCGGACTGAAGGGCGGACACGCGGTGGTCTGCATGTTGCTCGGGTTCTACCTCGCGAGCTCGTCGATCGCACCGACCATCTCGGAGGTGACGTCGAACGTGGCAGGCATGATCGGGGGGATCAAGTTCTGACGGGTGCGCCGCCGGGTGCACCGGTCACCGTGGGGCGTTCGGTCCGTGGGGCGGCCTGCTCGTAGGGTGGTCCCATGAAGGACGTTCCCGCCCGCCGTCTGCTCCTGGTCCACGCGCACCCCGACGACGAGTCGATCAACAACGGCGCCACCATGGCCAGGTACGCCGCCGAGGGCGCCCACGTGGCCCTGGTGACGTGCACCCTCGGCGAGGAGGGCGAGGTCATCCCACCGGACCTCGCGCACCTCGCCGAGGACCGGGAGGGCGGCCTGGGGGACCACCGCATCGGCGAACTCGCGGCCGCGATGCGGGAACTCGGGGTCACCGACCACCGGTTCCTGGGCGGCCCCGGACGGTTCCGCGACTCCGGAATGATGGGCACCGAGCAGAATCAACGGCCCGGTGCCTTCTGGGCCGCCGCCCTCGACGAGGCGGCCGGCCACCTCGTCGGAGTGATCCGCTCCCTGCGCCCCCAGGTCCTGATCACGTACGACCCCGACGGCGGCTACGGCCACCCCGACCACATCCAGGCGCACCGCGTCGCGATGCGGGCCGCGGACCTGGCAGCCGATCCCGGGTACGACGCCGGGGCCGGGGCCCCGCACACCATCGCCAAGATCTACTGGAACCGGGTGCCCCGCTCCGTGGCCGAGGAGGCCTTCGCCCAGCTCCGGGAGACGGCCCCCGACGCCTTCCCCGGCATCGCCGCGGTGGACGACGTACCCGGTGTCGTGGACGACGCGCGGATCACCACGGAGATCGACGGTTCGGCCCACGCCGCGGCGAAGACCGCCGCGATGCGCGCGCACGCCACCCAGATCGCCGTCGACGGGCCGTTCTTCGCACTGTCGAACGACCTGGGGCAGCCCGTCTTCACCACCGAGTACTACGAGTTGGTGCGGGGAGCTCCGGGCGGGGACGATGGTGCCCGGGAGCACGACCTCTTCGCGGGCGTGCCTGACGCGGCCCTCGCGCCGGGAGCACAGACATGAGCAGCAGGCAGAGGCCGCGCGCCTCGTCGCAGTCGCCGCGTACCAACGCCCCGCCCAGGAGCCCCGGGCCCACCGGACTCGCGGCGCCCCCGAACCCCCGGCGGGTCCCCCTGTACGTGGGACTGGCGGTGGTGGGAGCGGCCGTCGGGCTGGCCGGCACCCTCGTCCAGGCGGCCCTTTTCCCGGGCGGTCTGCTGCTCGCGCTCGCCGCCTCGGCCGGACTGTTCTACGGCGGCCGGGTGCTGACCGGGACGCAGCTCGGCGCTCTGGTACCGGCGGTGGGCTGGTTCATCGCCGTCATCGTCCTCCTCGGAGGGCGCCCCGAGGGTGATTACGTCTTCGGGGAGGAGCTCGGCCTGGCCCTCTTCATGCTCGGAGGGATGGCCGTCGCTGTGATGTGTGCCACGATGTCGCGGCTGCCTCATCCGGCCAACGGCACAGGCCGGTCCGGCGCGTGATGTGCTATGTCCGCTCCCGGATTGCCCCTCCGACGGGTGATGGGTGCATCCTTGTTTCCCCCGGGCGCGGAGAGTCTTACGGCGGCGGCCAGTATGGTGGTGCGCGCGCCGAGCCGTCCCCTGGCCTGCGGCATGGGGGAAGTACGGGCGGCGGAGCCAATCGGGAGAACCTGCTTTGAGTCGTGAAACTGACAGTTCGTCCTCCGGGCCCCAGGGGCGCGGCGGAGCCGCGTACCCGTCGGGTACGCCGCCGTACGGATCACGCCAGTATCCGTCGCTGCACCCGTCTCAGGACGGTCCGGAGGGGACTCCGGAGCCTGCGGATCCGCCTCAGCCCGAGGAGCCCAGAACAGAGACCACGCTGACGACGCGTATCCGGATCAACATCCCGGGATCGCGTCCGATCCCGCCTGTCGTCATGCGTACGCCGATGAGTGACACGGATCCGTCCGGCGGCCGTCCGGACACCGAGCGCACCGGCAGCACCCCGAGGCCCGGCGTACCCGCGCCGTCGTCCGGCGGTGCGCCCGGCGCCGGGCCGGACACGCGGGACGGCGGCCCTGCCGCCGAGTCCCCGGCCGAGAAGCCGGCCAGGGAGAAGAGCGGCAGCGACTGGTTCGCCCCGCGCAAGACCCCGGCCCCCGTCCCCGGCGCGGACGCGGCTCCCGCCGCTTCGGCAGGGGGAGCGCCCGGTCCCGGGCAGGGCCCGGGTGGTCCCGCCTCCGGCGGTCCTTCCGGTGCCGGAGGCGGTTCGGGTGCCGGAGGTGGTTCCGGTCCGACACCGCCCCGCACGGATTTGCCGTACTTCTCGGACGGTCCGCAGCAGCCCGGCGACCGGGGCGGCGCCCCCCGCCCGGGCCGCAGCGCCCTGGACGACCTGGACGGCGGTCCACGGCCCGCGCCGGACCCCGGCATGAGGCCCCCCGGCGGGCCGGGTCCTTCCGGTCCCACCACCGGCCCGGCCACCGGCAGTTCCGCCCTGACGCCGAACCTCGACCGCCTGCCCGGCGGCCCGGGCCAGGCCCCCGGCGGCCCGTCCGGTCCCCGGCCGGGCGGACCCGGCGGCGTACCTCCGCGGATGTCGGACGACACCGCGATCCTGACGCCGCAGGCTCCGGCCCCTGGGCCCGGCCCGGGCGGCCATGTCTCCGGCGACACTCTCACCAGCGGTATCCCCGTCATTCCCTCGGAGCCCCGCTCGGTGTTCCCGGGTGGACCCGGCGGGATCCGGCCGCCCGACGGCCCCATGGGCGGCGGACCGGCCGACGCGGGCGTCCCGGCACCAGCTCCCGCGCCCCGGCCCGCTCCGAAGGCCGCGCCGCCCGCCAAGAAGGGCCGCTCCAAGCTGGTCCTCCTGGGGGTGGGTGTCTTCGTGCTGTTCGGAGTGGCCTACGGCGCCGGTCTGCTGATGAACCACTCCGAGGTCCCCAAGGGCACCACCGTGCTCGGCGTGGACATCGGCGGCGGCACGAAGGAGGAGGCGGTCACCAAGCTCGAGACCGCCCTCGGCAAGCGCGCCCAGGCGCCCCTCCGGCTGTCCGTGGACGGCAAGGAGGAGAAGCTCGCCCCCGACAAGGCCGGTCTCACCCTGGACAGCCAGGAAACCGTTCGCGGGGCCGCCGGCAGCGACTACAACCCGGTCTCGGTGATCGGCTCCCTGTTCGGTGGGGCACGCCCTGCCGACCCGGTGATCCCGGTCGACGAGGAGAAGCTCGGGGTGGCTCTGAGCGACCTGGCGGGTGTCTCCGGTTCCGCCAACGACGGCACGATCAAGTTCGAGCCGAACAAGGCCGTGGCCGTCCCCGGCAAATCGGGGAAGTCGCTGGACGTCAACCGGTCGTTGATCTCCGTACGCGACGCGTACCGCGCTCAGGTCCAGACCGGTGAGCCTGCCGTCGTCGAACTGCCCGTGGCCGCCACGGAACCCACCATCACCAAGGCCGAACTGGACCGGGCGATGAAGGAGTTCGCGGAGCCGGCGATGTCCGGGCTGATCACCATCAAGGCCGGGCCCAAGGAGATCGACTTCGGTCCCGCGAGGTCCCTGCCGCAGATCCTGTCCATGAAGCCTGTCGACGGCAAGCTGGTCGCGGTCTATGACAGGGAGGCGATCGACACCCTGCTCGACGGTGTCTTCGACGGCGTCATGATCACCAAGGGCGACGGAAAGAAGCACCAGGTCAGCTCGACCGACGTGGCCCAGGCCATGCAGGGCGCCCTGCTGGGCAAGACCCCGGCCGAGCGCACCGTCGCGATCAACCTGAACGGCGAGGGCTGACCGGCCCCGCTGCACCGGTGACGCCGCCCCTGCCCGGAATCCCGGGCAGGGGCGGCGTCGTGTACGGCGATCGGATGCGGGCCCCCGGACACCTGGGCGCTTCCGGGCTCCCGCGCCGGGGTGCGGGGAAGCCGCCGCCCGCCGTGCCCGGCAACCGGGCCCGGGCGGGCCGCCCGCCACGAGGTCCCGGGCGGGGTGGTGGCGCGAGCCGCTTGTCGTCCGGCCCGGGTGGCACGGTGACCCAGGAGAACGAGCTGCGGGGCCTGCCTGCCGCACGCTGCCCTCCCGTGGTCCGTGGGCCGTGGCGCGTGGCCGGCACGCCACGCGTGGCGCGTGCCGGCGGGGCCCGAGCAGGGCGGGGCCCGACCGCGCGGGTGTGCGGCCGGGCCCCGTCCCTCACCGTGTCATGGGAAGGACACCACCTGGGACGGGATGGTCGATGTGCCGGATGTGGGGGATCCGGTGTCGTTGATGACGTGCTCGTACTGGCCCTGGCCGCCCAGGGACACGACCAGCAGGTCGTGGAACTTGACTCCGGGTTTCACCGGGGCCTGGAAGCCGTGGTGCTGGCGGATGGTCGGGTCGACGTTGTAGTAGCAGTAGCTGCCCATGCCCCAGCCCTCGTGGGTGGTGACGGAGTCGTCGACCTTGTAGGCGGCGTAGCCCTTGGTGTCGCCGTTCTGGATGGCTGCCTGGTCGGGGGCGTCGTAGGCCTTCTCGTTCTGGAAGAAGATCGTCCTCCCGTTCTCGCCGGACCACCGGACGTCGTACTTGTTGAAGTGCTCGACGAACAGGCCGGTGGCCAGCACGTCGTCGCCGTTCACCTGGAGGCCGTAGTCGGACCTGTTGGTCTCCCAGCCGACCCCGTCGCCGTGGTCGGCGCGCCACAGCCAGGTGTGGTCGATGATCGTGTCGTCGCTGTTGATCACCATGGCGGTGGTCGCCTTGCCGGCTCCCGCGCCACCGACGCGGACGAACACGTCCTGGAGGCTTGTCGGGTTGGCGGAGTGGTCTGCCGACGCTCCCTCCGGGCCGACCTGGACGAGGACCGAGGAGTTCTGGGTCCCGGCGTCCACGAGGAGCCCGGCGAGCTTGACGCCGTCGACGTCGCCGACCTTGATCGCGGTCACACCGTTGTCCGGGATGATCGTGGCGAGGCCCAGGCCGAGGGCGACGGTGTCGGCGCGGTTGATCTCGATGGGCTCGTTCACGTGGTAGACGCCGGGGGTGAACAGCAGGTGCAGGCCCTGGCGGACGGCCGCGTTGATGGTCTGAGCGGTCGCGCCGGGCTTGACGACGTAGAACTGGCTGAGGGGGATGGACTCGCCCTGCGGGGTGCCGTTCCACGAGACGCCGCGCGCGTTGGTGCGTTTGGCGGGGACGAAGACCTTGTAGGTGTTGCCGTCGAGGTACAGGAAGGGTTTCTCGCGGGAGACCGGGGTGTTGTCCAGGGTGGTGTAGGGCGGTTCGGGGAAGCTCTGGGCGGGGGCTCCCTCGACGCCGGAGAACGTCATGTTCCAGACGCCGTTGCCCCAGCTGCCGATGGAGCTGTCGCGGGTGTACCACTGCTGCTGGGAGTAGGGGCCGACCTGGCCGTCGATCTTGCTGTCGGCGATGTAGCCGCCGCTGGCCCAGCCGTAGCCGTCGGGTGCGAGGTTGAGGCCGCCTTTGACGTGCATGCGGCGGAAGGGGGCGGCCTGGGAGACGGCCCAGCGGTTGGTGCCGTTGACCGGGTTGAGGGCGAGGTTCTCGGCGGAGCGCCAGAAGTTCTGGGTGGCGTTGCCGTTGAACCAGCCGGCGTCGACGGTCACGTCGCCGTTGAAGGTGGTGTCGTCGGGCTTGAGGCCGAGCCCGGCGATGGAGGTGTAGAAGCCGATCTGCGCGTTGATGTTGTCGTAGGTTCCCGGCTTGAACATCAGTGCGTAGCGGTCGCTGCCGAACTGCGCGGACTCCTGCTTCTTGAAGATCTCGTCGACCTTGGCCTGGATGTTCGGCGTCGAGGGGTCGAAGACCAGCACGTTGGGGCCGAGGTCACCGCCTCCGGGCAACTCCTCGGCCTCGTCGCCGAACGCCGACTGGGCTGTGGGGAAGGCCATGAGCAGCGACACGGCGAGCGCGGCGAAACCGAGCGCCCTGGAGCGGCGGTGCCGGCGTGGGGCGGTGAGGGGTGCGGTGCACGTGGGGGGAACTTGCATGGATGACGTCTCCTGGGTCGTGGTAGGGGCACGACGGAACCTCGAGAACAGCGAGAGAGCGCTCTCTCGCTGCCGCCGATGTAACCGCTGTTGCACTGGACACGTCAAGATGTGTGCGTCAGGAGCCTCGGTTGAATGTCGCGTGGGCAACAAGTGGCCTCGGCAGTACGGCGATTGGGATGCTTTGGGTTCAGTTGGCCCCGCGCTTGAGTTCACAGGGTGATCGCTCGGTACTTCCGCGCCGGATGCGGCGGGCAGGGGCCGGTCCTGATGAGTCGATGTTCCGCATCCGGCCGTGTCCGCAGTTGGCCGAGTCCCCATCCGGCCGGGGCCGAGCCGGCCGGATGCGCCCGTCCGCCGGCCGGTCCTTCGGCGGCCCGGCATCCGGTCCGCCCCGGAGGGACGCTCCCGGGTCCCGCCGTCAGTTCAGCAGCGCCCTGGCGGCCTGGGCGCGGTGGCGGATGGCCTCGGCCGCCGTGGGCTCGATGCCGTCGACGATCTCTGCGTACTCGTCCATCTCCGCCGCGCCGCGCAGGAACTCCCCGCGCTGCACGAGGAGCTGGGCCCGCTCGTAGCGGAGCCTGGCCGGGTGCGAGGGGAGCAGCAGGGAGAGTTCGAGAGCCCAGAGCGCCACGTCCGTACGCTCGGGGCGCGCGGCCGCCCAGGCCCGGATGTTGTTCAGGATCCGCAGCACCGTCTCCAGCGGCCGTGCGGGCACCAGCGTCGACGAATCGAGCGGCTGGCCGGTCGCCCCCGTCACCATCAGCTCCGCGTCCTCGCCGCTCAGCGGGGCACCACCGGCGAAGGGATCGGCCAGCACCCGCTCGGCCGGGTCACCGAAACCGACCACGTAGTGGCCCGGGAGGGCCACCCCGTACACGGGTGCCCCCGCCCTCCGCGCGACCTCGATCCAGACCACGGACAGCAGGATGGGGAGCCCTCTGCGGCGACGCAGCACCTGCTGGAGCACGGACGAGTCGAGGCGTTGGTAATCCTGGGAGGAGCCCGCGAAACCGCAGCGTTCGCCGAGCAGTTCGGCGAGGGCGGACGCCCATACGCGTGCGCCGCGCGCACCGTAGGGGAGGAGTCCGGCCAGCCGGTCGAGCTCGATCTGCGCCGCGTCGACGCCGCACGGATCGGCGTCCCCGGGCGAGACCGGGGACGCCTCGGCCCCCAGCAGCAGGCACAGCAGCGCGAGGTCCGGCCGTTCGGCGCGTGCCTCCTCCGCGAACCGCTGCCGTCGTCCGGCCCTGTCGGGATCCTCGGCGCTCATGTGTGACACGTGTCCCCTGCTGCTGTCTCCGCTACGCCGACCGGAAGTGGTGGTAGCGGTGGTGGGTGGCGAAGCCCATGCCGTCGTACAGCGCACGGGCACCTTCATTGTCCGTCTCGACCTGGAGCCACGCCGCCGAGGCGCCTTCGTCGAGCGCGGTGCGGGCCAGCGCCGTCATGACTGCCGTGGCGAGACCGCGGCGCCGGTGCTCCGGGCCGACCTCGACGGCCATGAAGCCCGCCCAGCGGCCGTCCACCACACAACGCCCGATCGCGGCGGGCGGCCCCGCCGAGTCGTCGCCCGGGACGGAGGCGAACCACACCGACGGCCCGCTGCCCAACACCTTCAGGACGTGGGCCCCCGGGGTCTCGAAGCGCTGGTAACGGGAGAGCCACGCGGCGTCCGGCTCCCGGGACATCCGTACGACGGAGATGTCCGTGTCCAGGTCGCCCACCGGCGCCAGCGCCGCGATCCGCACCTCTGCCGACACCTCGCGCCGCCAGCCGTGCTCCTCCAGGTCCGCACAGAGCTTCTCCTGCGTGCCCTCGGCGCCCGTGGCGGTCTGGACGTAGGCGGGCAGGCCGCGTTCGCCGTACCAGTCCCGGACACGCCCGAGAGCCGCGCCGACCGGGAGACCCGGATCGCCGAGCGGCAGAGCGGAGTTGGCGCGGCGGGTGAATCCGCCGGCCGCGCGCAGCCGCCAGTCACCCAGGGGCTCGCTCTCCACCGGCTGCCAGGCACGCGCGGTGGCGAGGGCGAGTTCCGCGAAGGAGGCGGCGGGGCCGCGGCGCCGCGCCGGTGCCGGGGGGACCACCTTGCCCGCCACCAGGGAGGATTCCGCGATGCGGACGATCTCGCCGCTCTTCGTCGTGACCGACAGCACTTCGTCGTCCCACGATGTGAGAACCCCGACCGTGTCGGTGAACTTCGCGCCTTGGCCCGGGGTACCGACGACGCGCCGTACAGATACCCGTTTGCCCACGTCAGTGGGCATCAAGCGAACCTCGAGTCGTCCGCCGATAGTGAATTCCACAGCTCTCTTCGCCCCTCCTGTTCGGTTCGTGCCCCGGAACGGAGATACTAGGGGCGGGCATCGACGACGCCGCGCTCCCGCGCGAGAGCCAACGCCCTACCGAGGAGGAACGACAGCGTGACCTACGTCATCGCGCAGCCTTGTGTCGACGTGAAGGACAAGGCCTGCATCGAAGAGTGCCCCGTCGACTGCATCTACGAGGGCTCACGGTCCTTGTACATCCATCCGGACGAATGCGTCGACTGCGGAGCCTGTGAGCCGGTCTGCCCGGTCGAGGCCATCTTCTACGAGGACGACACCCCGGAGGAGTGGAAGGACTACTACAAGGCGAACGTCGAGTTCTTCGACGACCTCGGCTCTCCGGGTGGCGCCTCCAAGCTGGGTCTCATCGAGCGCGACCACGCGTTCATCGCCGCGTTGCCGCCGCAGAACCAGTAAGCGGCCGCACGAGCGCCGCCCGGTCCCGTACGGCTTGTCACCGTGCGGGACCGAGGTGTTTCCCGGGCCCCACGCCCCTGTACGAGAAAGCAGAGTTCCGTGTCCGCAGCAGTTCCCGTCTCCTCCCGACTCCCGGTTTTCCCCTGGGACAAGCTCGCGCCCTACAAGGCGACGGCCGTGGCCCATCCGGACGGTCTCGTGGACCTGTCGGTCGGCACCCCCGTCGACCCGGTGCCCGAGCTGATCCAGCAGGCGCTGGTCGCCGCTGCGGACAGCCCCGGCTATCCGACGGTGTGGGGGACCGAGGCGCTGCGTGACGCCCTGACCGGCTGGACGGAGCGCAGGCTCGGCGCGGTCGGCGTGACGCACGAGAACGTGCTGCCGGTCGTCGGCTCCAAGGAACTGGTCGCCTGGCTGCCGACCCAGCTCGGTCTCGGCGCGGGCGACAAGGTCGCCTACCCGCGGCTCGCCTACCCGACGTACGAGGTCGGCGCGCGACTCTGCGGCGCCGAGCCCGTCGTCTACGACGACCCGACGGAGCTGGACCCGGAGGGCCTCCGGCTGCTCTGGCTCAACTCCCCGTCCAACCCGACGGGCCGCGTCCTGCCGAAGGACGAACTGATCCGGATCGTGGCCTGGGCGCGCGAGCACGGTGTGCTGGTCTTCAGCGACGAGTGCTACCTGGAGCTCGGCTGGGAGGCCGAGCCCGTCTCCGTGCTCCACGCCGATGTCTGCGGCGGTACGTACGAGGGCATCGTCGCCGTCCACTCGCTCTCCAAGCGCTCCAACCTGGCCGGTTACCGCGCTGCCTTCGTCGCCGGTGACGCGGCCGTCCTCGGCGAGCTGCTCCAGATCCGCAAGCACGGCGGGATGATGACGCCGGCCCCGGTCCAGGCGGCGACGGTCGCGGCGCTGGGCGACGACGAGCACGTCGCGGAACAGCGGGCGCGTTACGCGCGGCGCCGCACGGCGCTGCGGGCGGCGCTGGAGGCCCACGGCTTCCGGATCGAGCACAGCGAGGCGAGCCTCTACCTCTGGGCCACCCGGGACGAGCCGTGCTGGGAGACCGTGGCACACCTGTCGGAGCTCGGCATCCTGGTGGCGCCGGGCGACTTCTACGGGCCGGCCGGGGACCGCTTCGTGCGGGTGGCGCTGACCGCATCGGACGAGCGCGTGGACGCGGCGGTCAAGCGCCTGTCCTGAGCCGGACGGCTGTGCCGGGATGTGCCGAGGGGCCTCGGGAGTGCGCACTCCCGAGGCCCCTTCGCGCGGCCTCGGCGGCGCGTGTCCGTGGCGGATCAGCCGATCGGCAGGCCCTTGGTGGGCAGGCCCTTGGTCGGCAGGCTCTTGATCGGGAGGGAGTCCTCCGCCAGCTCGCCGTCCGCCACGGTCCCGGCCTTCTCGAGGGTCTTGCCCGCGGCGGGAAGGGTCGTGCCGACCACCTTGCCGCCGGTCTCGTTCGCCACCTCGGAGCCCTGCTTCGCGGTCGAGTCCAGCGTGCTGCTGACTCCGGCGCCGTCCAGCGAGGTGAGGCCGCCGAGTGCCGGGGTCTGCGGGAGCCCCGCGGCGCCCGCGGCACCGGCCGCGCCGACCACGGGGGCCGCACCTGCGGCGATCAGCAGCGCGGCACGGGCGATCCTGCGGGTCAGGGGGAGGGACATGATGCTCCTTCGACGGGACGTCAACGGTTCGCGACGGATGTGGAATCCGCCTGTCCGGTGATCGGACGCACTGAACAACCGGTCTTGGGGCAGGGAAGGTTGCGGGCCACCGAGGTAAAGACTGGGTAATGCGTCAGATAATCCGCAAGAAGGGAACCCGGGCGGACAGCGCATTTCCCGTCCGCCTGATGAACCGTCACTTCCCGTTGCAGCCAAGGTGATCCGACGGAACGGCGGGGGTTCGGAAGGGGTGGCGGGAGCGATGCGCGCGAGGGTGTCGTACGGCCCCTACGGATGACGGGCCGTACTACTGAGCGAGCCGCATTCGGACCGTATCGGTGCCCGATTCCTTACGTTCCGTCCGCCATCCCGTGTCGGTGGTCCATACCTGGCCCGCGTACGAGACCTCTTCGATCCGCAGGGAGCCGGCCTGCGCGACCGCCCAGTGGGCGAGCTCCCAGCCCCGCCGTGACGTGGCGTCGCCCTCGGCCCGTACGGGCACCGACACCGTGCCCGCCGCGGAGGCGCCCGCCGCCGAGGTGGAAGGCAGCACCCCCTTCCCGAAGGCGCGAACCAGGCCTGACCGCACCTCGGCCGCGTCCCCCGGGCCGTCGGCCGCCACCGGCAGCGAGCAGGTCAGCGACGCGGGCGAGCGACCGGTCAGCGCCGCGGCCAGCAGCGCGGCATCCGGCTCGTGCTTGGCGTACGCCTGGGGGAACCCGCTCTTCTGCACCCGCTGGGCCGCGACCGTCAGCGGCAGCCGCGAGTAGCCCGGTACCTCGGCGAGGTGCTCGTAGAACTCCCCGGACGAATAGACCGGGTCCATGATCTGCTCGGGCGTCCCCCACCCCTGCGAGGGACGCTGCTGGAAGAGCCCGAGCGAGTCCCGGTCGCCGTGGTCGATGTTGCGCAGCGTGGATTCCTGCAACGCGGTCGCCAGCGCGATGGTCACCGCGCGTTCCGGAAGCCCGCGCGTGGTGCCCACGGCGGAGATGGTGGCGGCGTTGGCGGCCTGGTCGGGGCTCATCTCGTACGTGCGCCCCTCACCCCCGTCGGGCGCGCCCACGGTGCAGCGGGGCGCACCCTTGTGACCCGAGAGGTACTGCACGGCCAGATAACCGGCCAGGGCCACGAGCACGGCGAAGGCGGCCGTGGCACGGAAGAGGCGGCTGCGGCGGGGAGGGGCACTGGTCCGGGGCACGGAGCCCACCGTACTGGAGGGTAGGACGGGGGCGGGGACCGAAGTCCCTTAGGCTCGTGACCATGGATGGACACACGCTCGACCTCAGGCTGGACGGCCCGGAGCTCACCGCCCGGCTGGTGGATTTCCCGTCGGTCAGCGGGCAGGAGAAGGACCTCGCCGACGCCATCGAGGCGGCCCTGCGCCCGCTGCCCCATCTGACCGTCGACCGCCACGGCAACAACATCGTGGCCAGGACACTCCTGGGCCGTGCCGAGCGCGTCGTCCTGGCGGGGCACATCGACACCGTCCCGATCGCGGACAACGTACCGTCCAGGCTCGACGACGACGGCGTGCTCTGGGGCTGCGGGACCTCCGACATGAAGTCGGGTGTCGCCGTCCAGCTGCGGATCGCGGCGACGGTGCCGGAGCCCAACCGCGATCTCACCTTCATCTTCTACGACAACGAAGAGGTCGCCGCCCACCTCAACGGCCTCGGGCACGTGGCAGAGGCGCACCCGGAATGGCTCGACGCGGACTTCGCCGTCCTCCTGGAGGGCTCCAACGGTGAGGTCGAGGGCGGCTGCCAGGGCACGCTCAGGGTCCATCTGCGTTTCGCGGGCGAACGCTCCCACTCCGCACGCGGCTGGATGGGGTCCAACGCGATCCACGCGGCCGCCCCGGCGCTGGCCCGGCTGGCCGCGTACGAGCCGCGCCGCCCGGTCATCGACGGACTGGAGTACCGGGAAGGGCTCAACGCCGTGGGCATCGAGGGCGGCGTCGCCACCAACGTCATCCCGGACGCCTGCACCCTGGTCGTCAACTACCGCTACGCCCCCGACCGGACGGCCGAGGAGGCCGAGGCACACGTCCAGGAGGTCTTCGCCGGCTGCGGCGTCGCCGAGTTCGTCGTGGACGACCACACCGGTGGCGCCATGCCCGGTCTCTCGCACCCGGCCGCCAAGGCCTTCATGGAGGCCGTCGGCGGCATCGCGCTGCCCAAGTTCGGCTGGACGGACGTGTCCCGCTTCGGCTCCCTGGGCATCCCCGCGGTGAACTACGGCCCCGGCGACCCGCTGTTCGCCCACAAGCGGGACGAGCACGTGCGGGTCGAAAGGATCACGCACTGCGAGGAGCGTCTCCGCTCCTGGCTCACCAGCTGACTCACGGCATTCCCCTGCGTGTAACCTCCGCCGATCTACGCTGAAGCGACACACGCACAACGCAGGTCGGCGGAGGGAGCAGGTCATGGGCAACCCGGAGGACGCACGGATCCCCGAGGGCGCGCAGATTCCCGAGGGTGCGGTGAAGCCCGAGGAACAGCGGCTGGGTCCGGTACTGCGCCGCAGGGACCAGGTCCAGCCGGGCACGACCGATCAGCGGCTGCTGGATTCCGAGGGCGACTCCGAGTGGGTCCACACCGACCCCTGGCGGGTCATGCGGATCCAGTCGGAGTTCGTGGAGGGCTTCGGCGCGCTGGCGGAACTGCCCAGCGCCATCAGTGTCTTCGGCTCCGCCCGCACCCCGGCGGGCGGACCGGACTACGAGGCGGGCGTCCAGATCGGCAAGGCGCTGGTCGAGGCGGGGTTCGCCGTCATCACGGGCGGCGGCCCCGGAGCGATGGAGGCCGCGAACAAGGGGGCCCGGGAGGCGAACGGCGTCTCCGTGGGACTCGGCATCGAGCTGCCCTTCGAGTCCGGGCTGAACCCCCATGTCGACATCGGCGTCAACTTCCGGTACTTCTTCGTCAGGAAGACGATGTTCGTGAAGTACGCCCAGGGCTTCGTCGTCCTGCCGGGCGGCCTGGGCACGCTGGACGAGCTCTTCGAGGCGCTCACCCTGGTGCAGACGGGCAAGGTGACGCGCTTCCCGATCGTCCTGTTCGGTACGGCGTACTGGGGCGGCCTCGTGGACTGGCTGCGGGACACGGTGGTCGCGGGGGGCAAGGCTTCCGAGCGGGACCTGATGCTGTTCCACGTCACCGACGACGTGGACGAGGCGGTCCGGCTGGTGACGAAGGAGGTCGGGCGGTAGGGCCTCCCGGCGGACCGGCCCCGCTCCCCGGCCGCCTCAGGTGACCGGGGCAGGCGGACCGAGTCCGTCCTGTGATTGAGGAGCGGGTCCGGGGCAGAGCCCGGAACATCCGGACCGGCCGGGCGGAAGAGGTGCCGTGCCTGGACGGCGTGGCCCCTCGACCGCACAGGGCCCCGGGCCGCAGCGGCCCCCGAAGGCCCCGGGCCCGCAGCGGCAGCACGAGGCTGCCGGGCCCGCAAAGGCCGCAATGGCCCCGGGCCCGCAATGGCCCCGGGCTCGCGAAGGCCGCAAGGGTTCCGGGCTTGCAGTGGCCCCTGGCCCGCAGTGGCAGCAAAGGCTTCTGGCCCGCAGCGGCAACAAGGCTGCCGGGCCTTTGTGCTTCTTCGTCCGCGCAACGATGTACGTGAAGTACGCCCGGAGTTTCGTCGCCCGTCTCGGCGCAGGGTTGCCCGCGACGCCCTGGCCGCACCCCGGGACGGCGCGGCCTTCGGGCCTTACGCCGGCCCCTGTCGGGCCGCCGCAGGCGCAGGGCTGCCCGCGACGCCCTGGCCGCACCCCGGGACGGCGCGGCCCCCGGGCCTTACGCCGGCCCCTGTCGGGCCGCCGCAGGCGCAGGGCGGCCCGCGACGCCCCTGGCCGCACCCCGGAACGGCGCGGCCCCCGGGCCTTACGCCAGCCCCCGCCGGGCCACCGCAGGCGCACGGTGGCCCGCGATGGACGCCACCATGTCCAGTACCTGCCGGGTCTCGGCCACCTCGTGCACCCGGTACACCTGCGCCCCCAGCCATGCCGACACGGCAGTCGTCGCAAGCGTACCGACCACGCGTTCCTTGACCGGCTTGTCGAGGGTCTCCCCGACGAAGTCCTTGTTGGAGAGGGAGACCAGTACAGGCCAGCCCGTGGCGGTCATCTCGTCCAGCCGACGGGTCGCCTCCAGCGAATGCCGCGTGTTCTTCCCGAAGTCGTGGCCCGGGTCGATCATGATCCCGTCCGGCCTGACACCGAGCTCCACGGCCCGCTCGGCGAGACCCAGGGTCACCCGCAGAATGTCCGCCATCACGTCGTCGTAGGCGATCCGGTGCGGCCGTGTACGGGGCTCAGCGCCGCCCGCGTGCGTGCACACGAGCCCCGCTCCGTAGCGCGCGGCCACGCCCGCCAGCTTCGGGTCCACACCGCCCCACGCGTCGTTCAGCAGGTCCGCCCCGGCCTCGCAGACGGCCTCGCCCACGTCGTGCCGCCAGGTGTCCACGCTGATCACGACGTCCGGGTGGCGGCGGCGCACCTCGGAGACGAAGCCGACCGTGCGGCGCGCCTCCTCCTGTGCCGTCACCTCCTCGCCGGGACCCGCCTTCACCCCGCCGATGTCGATGATCGCGGCGCCTTCCGCGACTGCCTGTTCCACGCGGGAGAGGGCGGGTTCGTCATGGAAGGTCGCCCCCTGGTCGTAGAACGAGTCGGGAGTCCGGTTCACGATCGCCATGATCACCGGTTCGTGCGGCCCGAACTCCCGCCGTCCCAGCCTGAGCGCCCCGCTTCGCATTCCTGGTTCCTCCTCGTAGCTCACCCGCGACTCCTCCGGATCATGCCGGTCCCGCGGGGTCCGGCACGCACCTCTGCGGCGCTGCCGTCGATCTTCCCCGAGCCCTCGGTTCCACTCGAGCAGGGGCCCCATGCCGTTCCGAGGCGCCCCGGTCCTCCGCCTTGCGGCCGCGCGCACCGGAGCCCGCTCCTCGATCCGGCCCGGTCCAAACGAAAGACACTAACTGTCGGTGGCGCATGGCACGATCTGACCTGGACAGGTATTCCGCTCGCTGGGAGATGCGCGTGTTCTGGTTCTTGCTGCTCACGATGGCCGTGGTCGTGGCCGCGGTCACCCTCGCGGTGGTCGGTGGAGGCGGAAGCCCGGTGCTGCAGGACGTCGAGCCCGAGCGGCTCACCGACCCGCTGCCCGCGAACCGCCCCGTCGGCCGTGCCGACGTCGAGGCCATGCGCCTGCCGATGGCCGTGCGCGGCTACCGCATGACGGACGTGGACGAGGCCCTCGGCAGGCTGGGAGCCGAGCTCGCGGAGCGGGACGCCCACATCGCCGAGCTGGAGTCGGCGCTGGCCGGCGCCCAGGCGACCGCGGTCAACGGCCCCGACCTGTTCAAGCGGCCGGGCGAGCCACCGGCGGCCGAGGGCGGTCCGCAGGGTGACGAGGACGAGCGGTGAGCGGCGCCGAGCCGGCCGCCGACGGCCGCCTGCGCTGCCCGTGGGGCCTCTCCACGGAGGACTACCTCGCCTATCACGACACCGAGTGGGGGCGTCCGGTCCATGGCGACGACGCCCTTTTCGAGCGGCTGTGCCTGGAGGCGTTCCAGTCCGGGCTCTCGTGGCTGACGATCCTGCGCCGCCGGGAGGGCTTCCGCAGCGCGTTCGCCGGATTCAAGATCTCCGCCGTGGCGGAGTTCACCGACGTCGACAAGCAGCGGCTCCTCGCCGACGCCGGAATCATCCGCAACCGCGCGAAGATCGATGCCACGCTCGCCAACGCCAAGGTGCTCGCCGGGTGGGACGATGGCGAACTGGACGCGCTCATCTGGTCGTACGCACCCGATCCTGCGGCGCGCCCGGCCCCGCGCGCCCTCGCCGACGTCCCGGCGGTCACCCCGGAGTCCACCGCGCTGGCCAAGGACCTGAAGAAGAGGTCCATCCGCTTCGTCGGCCCCACGACCGCGTACGCACTGATGCAGGCCTGCGGTCTGGTCGACGACCACCTGGCCGACTGCGTGGCCCGGGGCGGCGGCCGGTAGCCCTACCTGCCGAGATACTTCGGCGGCTGCTTGGCGAGGAAGGCCTCCACCGCGATGGTGTGGTCCTGCGACGCGCCCGCCTTCGTCTGGAGTTCGTCCTCCTTCTCCAGCGTCTCGGCGAGGGTGTGCCCGGCGCCGTACGCCACGGAGGCCTTCAGGGCCGCGTAAGCCACCGTCGGGCCGTCCGCCAGGGCGCGGGCCACCGCGTGGGCCTCCTCGGCCAGGTCGGCTGAGGGCACCACCTTGTTCACGATGCCCAGCTCGTACGCCTCCTTGGCGGAGATCGAGCGCGGGAAGAACAGCAGGTCGGCCGCGCGGCTCGCACCGATCAGGCGGGGCAGGGTCCAGGAGACGCCCGAGTCGGCGGTCAGCGCGACTCCTGCGAAAGACGTGTTGAATGCGGCGGTGTCGGCTGCCACGCGGTAGTCGGCGGCGAGCGCGAATCCGAATCCCGCCCCCGCGGCGACCCCGTTGATCCCCGCGACCACGGGCTTCCGCATCTCCGTGATCGCCCGGACGATGGGGTTGTAGTGCTCCTGCACGGTGCTCAGGGCGTTGCCGCCGCCCGAATCGCGGGCTTCGGAGAGCTTGGCCACGTGCTCCTTGAGGTCCTGGCCGACGCAGAAGGCGCGCCCGGTGGCGGTGAGCAGAACCGCCCGCACGGCGGGGTCGTCCGCCACTTCCCGAAGGGCGTCACGGAGCGCGACCTTGGCCGCGGTGTTCATGGCGTTCATCGCGTCGGGGCGATTGATCGTGATCGTCGCGAGCCCGTCGCTCACATCCGTGAGCACGGTGTCAGCCCTGGTGTCGGCCGTGTCGGCCATTGCTGGGTCTCCTTACGGGTCCGGCGTCGTGCCTGTCCAGGCAAGCATGGCGGACTTCGAGCGGCCCGGACATGTGACCTGCGTCTAACGATTGGACCTCGGCTGAGGGCCGGAGGTGGCGCAGTATCGCAGCCGGATCGCCGAATTGGGTGGTTTTGAGAGAGCGCGTTGCGCAAGCGATGCCGACCGATGTTGGTCATCGGGGTCTCTGATGCGGGATAATGCGGAGGAAGCATTGTGTTCGACGCCGGTGAGGCAGCGCCTGTCATGGGGCCGCCGGCTGCGATGAGCTGGTTTCAGGAAGGGGAACGAGCATGGCGGCCATGAAGCCGCGGACGGGCGACGGCCCGCTCGAGGTGACAAAGGAGGGGCGGGGCATCGTCATGCGCGTTCCGCTCGAAGGCGGCGGTCGGCTTGTCGTCGAGCTGACTCCGGACGAGGCAGACGCACTCGGTGACGCGCTGAAGAAGGTCGTCGGCTGAGGCGGAGGCGCCCACACTTCACCACTGCCCCGGCACGGTAACCGTGCCGGGGCAGTGGTGCGTCGGGGGCCGGAACGCGCACTGCGCCGGATCCGCGGTGTGCCCGGTGCCGGGTCAGCGGTCACGGCGGCGTCCGGTGCCGGACGGTCAGCCGCGCCGCACCGCGCACAGCAGGCCGTCGCCCACCGGCAGCAGCGTCGCCATGAGCTCCTGGCTCTCGCGCACGGCCCGCAGCAGTTCGCGCAGGCGCAGTACCTCCGCCGGCTGCGCGGCCGAGTCGATGGTGCGGCCGTCCGCGAAGACGCCCTCGAAACAGACCAGCCCACCGGGACGCAGCAGACGCAACGATTCGGCGAGGCAGTCAAGGCTCTCGAGCCGGTCACCGTCGCAGAAGACCAGGTCGTAACCGCCGTCCGCGAGCCGTGGCAGTACGTCGAGGGCGCGTCCCGGGATGAAGCGCGCCCGGTTCGTGGCGAAGCCCGCGGCACGGAAGGCCTCGCGGGCGAACTGCTGGCGCTCGGGTTCCGGGTCGACGGTGGTCAGGACGCCGTCGGGTCGCATGCCCTGCAGCAGATAGATGCCGGACACGCCGGTTCCGGTGCCGATCTCGGCCACCGCCTTGGCGTCCGCCGTGGCAGCGAGCAGGCGCAGTGCCGCACCGGTGCCTGACGACACCGGGCGGAGCCCTGTCTCGTGGGCCCGGTCCCGGGCCCAGAGCAGAGCTTCTTCCTCCGCGACAAAGGCGTCGGCGAATGCCCAGCTCGTCTGCCGGTTGGCGGTAATGACCCTCTCCTGTCCCCGTAGTTGGCGCAACGGTGACTGTATCCGCTGGACCCGGGAACCCGCAGATGGGACCGGGCGTTATGAAGGGGCAGAGGGGAACAGGAGGACCGGGCCGTGCGGCCGGGCCCGGAATGTGCCCCTTGCTCCCGAAGGCATCGGGGCACCAGCAGGTAAAAAGGCTTATCCGGAGCTAACGGGCGAGGTGGCTATGGTAGGGGCTCCACTGGACACCACCAGAGCCGATAGGGGAGGTGCGGCTGCGCCTGTGGATCGGAGAGGTGCGCTGCGGCGTCTTCTCAGGTCGGCGGGTGAGCCGAAATCCGTGACCAACATTGCTGACCGTTCTTCCAACGATTCCGCACCGACCGCGACCTTCGCCTCAGATGCGGATTCCCAGGCGTGGACCCCGCCCTCATGGGAAGAGATCGTCAGCACGCACAGCGCTCGTGTGTACCGCCTCGCCTACCGGCTGACGGGCAACCAGCACGACGCCGAGGACCTCACCCAGGAAGTCTTCGTCCGCGTCTTCCGGTCGCTGTCGACCTACACGCCCGGCACTTTCGAGGGCTGGCTGCACAGGATCACGACGAATCTCTTCCTGGACATGGTCCGCCGCAAGCAGCGGATCCGTTTCGACTCCCTCGGTGACGACGCGGCCGAGCGGCTGCCCAGCCGTGAGCCGTCCCCGCAGCAGGTCTTCAACGACACGCACTTCGACGCGGACGTCCAGCAGGCGCTGGACACCCTCGCGCCCGAATTCCGTGCCGCGGTCGTGCTCTGCGACATCGAGGGCCTCTCCTACGAGGAGATCGCCGCCACACTCGGCGTCAAGCTCGGGACGGTGCGCAGCCGTATCCACCGTGGCCGCTCCCACCTGCGCAAGGCGCTCAAGCACCGTTCGCCCGAGGCCCGCGCCGAGCAGCGTTCCCTCGCGGACGCGGTCCTGGCAGGGGAGGGCGGAACGGCGTGAGCGGCACAGGTCCGACCCCCGCGGAGCAGCATCTGGGGGACCGGCTCGCCGCGCTTGTCGACGGCGAGCTCAAACACGACGCCCGGGAGCGGGTCCTGGCACATCTGGCGACGTGCGCCAGGTGCAAGGCCGAGGCCGACTCCCAGCGGCGGTTGAAGAGCGCCTTCGCCACGTCCGCCACGCCTTCGCCCTCAGAGGGCTTCCTCGCCCGTCTTCAGGGACTCCCCGGCGGCCCCACCGGTGGCGGGGACGGGCCGGGCGACGGCCGGCGCTTCGGAGACGGCGTCTTCCCCGTGCTGCAGCCCGGCGGGCCCGTGGAACAAGGACGCTCACCGCTGGACGGCTTCGGGTACCTCCCCACCGCCCACGGCTCCACCGCTGTGCTGCCGGGCGGCGCATCCGGTTCCGGCTTCCGCATCCACGACGTGGGCCGCGAAGCCGAGAGGTCGCCCTGGCGCGCCCGGCGCTTCGCGTTCGTCGCGGCCAGCGCAGTCTCGCTCGCAGCCATCGCACTGGGCGGTTCCCTCCCGCTCGACTACAGCCCCGAAGCGCCGCTCAGCGCCGAGGGTGCCGGCAGCAACACGACTCCGCTCGACGCGGAGGACCGGACCGGCGGAGCCACCCCGGCGGCGAGCCGCAGTGGTGGCGGCGCCCTCGCGGTCGGCGAGCGGCAGGGGGCCCGGCCGAGCGCCGCGCCGTCCTCGTCCGCCCGGCCCGTGCTCGCCGCAGCGCCGTCACTGCTGAGCACCTCGGCTTTCGCCGGGAGCACCTTCCCGGTGCTGAACGTCACCGTGCCGCCGCTGATACGCCCGACCGACGCCGGCCCGCTGTACTCGGCCGCGCTCGGCGGGGGAGCGGGCGCGAAGGCGACGGCACCGTCCGCGACGGCCTCCGCCCCACCGCTGCACGACCGCGCGATGCCGCTTTCCCCTCTGCGCTGACCGGGATCCTGCGCGCGGAATCGCAAACCTGGTTGAATTCCGGGAGGGACGCCCCTGTGGGGGCGTGCAGAGGCCAGTTGCGGGGAGAGCATGGACGACGGGAAGCCCAGCGGGCCGAAAACGAAGTGGTGGAGCCGTCCCTCTACGGAACGGAACCGCCCCGCCGGGCCGGAGGACACGGTGACCGTCGCCGAGGCGGCGCCCGCGGATGCGGGCGCCGGCGAGGCCGCCGCGCCCTCGGCCGGAGCGCCGCCCACGCCCGCGACACCGGACGGCGATCACACACTCGCGCCGCCGGTCACCGAGCCGGAAGTGCCCACGCCGCCCCCGGCCGAATCGCGGGGGCCCGCGGGGCCCGCCGCCGAGGTGCAAGGGCCCGCTCAGCCCGACGCCGGGTCGCGGGGGCCCGCACGGCCCGCCGACGAGGTGGACACGACCGTGACACCGGACGGTGACTACACCCCCGCGCCGCCCGCCGCCGCGCCCAGGCACCGTACGCAGCCGCTGCACGCGCCCGACGAGTACAGCACCCCGCCCTACGGTGGCCCGGGCCCCTGGGCGCCCGCACCGCCCGTCCAGCGCCCGGTGGCGACCCCGGCCCACGGGACCCCGGCCGACGGGACCCCTGTGCCGCCTCCGTACGCGGGGACGAACGGTCACGGCATGGCCGCGCCCCTCCCCGCTCCCGTACAGGCTGCCGCCCCGGCACCGGGCGTACAGGGGCACGCAGACACCTGGGCGCCCCCGCCCCCGCCGCACACCGTGCCGCAGCAGCACGCGGCGCCCCAGCCCTCCGAGCAGTCCATGCATGCCCAGCAGGCTCCCCAGGCCCAGCAGACCTCGCAGTGGCTGCGGTACGACCCGTGGGGCGCGCCCGGGCAGCAGCCGCTGAGCCACCCCGGCCCCGGGCAGGGCCCGGAGACCCGGCCACGCAAGGGAGGCCGGGGGCAGATCCTCGTCGGAGCGGCGCTTCTCGCCCTGGTCGCCGGTGGGATCGGCGGCGGAATCGGTGCCTATGTCGAGCGCAACGGCGGGCTGACCACCGTCGAGCTGCCCCAGTCCGGCCGGGACGACGGCGACCGGGCGCCCGACAGTGTCGCCGGTATCGCCTCCAGCGCGCTGCCCAGCGTGGTCACGCTGCACGTCGACGGCTCGGCCGAGTCGGGCACGGGCACGGGCACGGGCTTCGTCCTCGACGGCAAGGGCCACATCCTCACCAACAACCACGTGGTCGCCCCCGCGGGTTCGACGGGCGACATCACCGTCACCTTCAGCAGCGGGGAGAGCGCGCCGGCCGAGATCGTCGGCAAGGACAGCGGCTACGACCTGGCCGTCGTCAAGGTGACCGGCGTCTCGGGCCTCAAGCCGCTGCCCCTCGGGAACTCCGACAACGTGCAGGTGGGCGACCCGGTGGTGGCGATCGGGGCACCCTTCGACCTGTCCAACACCGTCACCTCCGGCATCATCAGCGCCAAGCAGCGGCCCATCACCGCGGGCGGGGAGAAGGGTGACGGAACCGACGTCAGCTACGTCGACGCCCTGCAGACCGACGCGCCGATCAACCCGGGCAACTCCGGCGGCCCCCTCGTCGACGGCGATGCCCGGGTCATCGGAATCAACAGCGCCATCCGCGCCGCCGACAGCGGTTCCGCTCTCGACGGCGGCCAGTCCGGCTCCATCGGCCTCGGCTTCGCGATACCGATCAACCAGGGCAAGCGGGTCGCCGAAGAACTGATCAACACCGGGAAGGCCACTCATCCGGTGATCGGTGTCACGCTGGACATGGAGTTCACCGGAGACGGAGCCAAGGTCGGAGGCAGGACGTCCGGCGGCGGAGCCGCGGTGACCGAGGGGGGCCCGGCCGACAAGGCGGGCATCCGGTCGGGCGACATCATCACCGAGGTGGAGGGCCGGCGCGTGCACAGCGGTGAGGAACTGATCGTCAAGATCCGCGCCCACCGTCCCGGTGACAGGCTCGGGCTGGTCCTGACCCGCGGTGGTAAAGACCTGTCCATGACTTTGACGCTGGGTTCGGCAAGCGGCACCTGACGGCCACCGGCAGGTACCGCACGGACAGCTTCGCCGGGTACCGTGGAGCGGTCCGGGCCCCTGATGACCTGGCGGCGGAGAACACGCGGAGACCACGCAGAGAACACGAGGAGCAGCAAGGTGTTCAATGACATAGGCGCACTCGAGCTGCTGACGCTCGTGGTTCTCGCCGTGCTCGTATTCGGCCCCGAGAAGCTGCCGAAGGTCATTCAGGACGTCACGCGCACCATCCGCAAGATCCGTGAGTTCTCCGACAGCGCCAAGGAAGACATCCGCTCGGAGCTCGGACCGCAGTTCAAGGACTTCGAGTTCGAGGACCTCAACCCCAAGACGTTCGTCCGCAAGCAGCTCATGGACGGGAACGACGACCTGGGGATCAAGGAGATCCGGGAGAGCTTCGACCTGCGCAAGGAGATGGCCGAGGTCACCGACGCGGTGAACGGCCGCGAGAGCGTGTCCTCCGCCGCCGAGACCGCTGCGGCCGGCACCGCGGCGGCGGCCGGTGCCGCGGCCGCGCCCGACCTCCTCAAGAAGCCCGCGCAGCCTGCCGACGACCTCCTCAAGAAGCCCGCGCAGGCGGCCAAGGACGAGCGCCCGCCCTTCGACGCAGACGCCACCTGAGACCGTCAATCCCGACTCGTCCGGGCGGTATGGCTATTCTCCATCTGTCCGGTTGCGAGGTTGCCCATGCCCACGGGGGGAGGGCCGCTCCGGATCAGCGGAAGATCGAGGAGGCGGCCGGGCAGATGGAGACGACGAGTCGGGCAGGGGCGGACGGTGCGCCCAGCGCAGTCACCGCAGAGGGGGTGCCGGCGACCCGGCGTACTGTCGACGGCTATCTCAAGGCGCCGTTCCCCTGGTACGGGCTGGACGAGGCCTTCACGGGCCCGCGCTGGCTCATGCACGTCACCGCCGCGGCGGACGACACGGTGCACCACGGTTCGACCGGGCACGGCGAGGAACCCGTCGTGCGGGCCGACGCGGGGGCGGAGAAGGCGCGTTTCGCCGTGGTCGTGACCGTGGGCAGCAGCCCTGTACGGAACAGCGACGACGGCACGGGAGTCCTGGACGCCACCACGGTCTCGTCGGCGGCCTGGCTGGCGGGTTCCGGCCTGCTGGACTGCACCTGGCCCCCGCAGATGGACCACACCCTGCGTGGCGAATGGCTGAACCAGCAGACCGAAACCGCGTTCGAGCTCGCGGATGATCTGGGTCAGGCGCCCTGGTCGACGCTGTCCCTCCCGGTGGACGGCGTACCGGTGGACTTCCACTACCGGGAGTCCGAGTTCGGCTGGGTGCTGGCGGGCTCCGCACCCGAGGGCGTGCACATCGGCGCGTACGGGCGCGGAATGAGCGCCTACGGCCTGGGATTCGCCGTGATCGGCGACATCGCCTCGTACGAGAACTGAGCGACGCGCGGACGGGCGGGGGCGGCCTCCTCAGGAGGCCGCCCCCGCCCGTCCGTGACGCTCAGAACTTGTTGCGCGGGGTGAGCCCCAACGACATTCCGGAAAGGCCGCGCTGACGGCCGCTCAGCTTCTCGGCGATGGAACGCAGCGCGGAGCCCGCGGGGGAGTCCGGGTCGGACAGGACGACGGGCTTGCCCTCGTCGCCCCCTTCGCGCAGACGTACGTCGATCGGGATGGAACCCAGCACCGGAACCTCGGCGCCGACCGTCTTCGTCAGCCCGTCGGCGACCCGCTGTCCGCCGCCCGAACCGAACACGTCGACCATCTCGTCGCAGTGCGGGCACGGCATGCCCGACATGTTCTCGACGACACCGACGATCTTCTGGTGGGTCTGTACGGCGATGGAACCGGCCCGCTCGGCCACCTCGGCAGCGGCCTGCTGCGGGGTCGTGACGACCAGGATCTCGGCGTTCGGGACGAGCTGTGCCACGGAGATCGCGATGTCACCGGTGCCCGGCGGAAGGTCGAGAAGCAGGACGTCCAGGTCGCCCCAGTACACATCGGCGAGGAACTGCTGAAGCGCGCGGTGCAGCATGGGGCCGCGCCACACCACGGGGGCGTTGCCCGGGGTGAACATGCCGATGGAGATCACCTTCACACCGTGCGCGGACGGCGGCATGATCATGTTCTCGACCTGGGTGGGCTTGCCGTCCGCGCCGAGCATCCGGGGCACGCTGTGCCCGTAGATGTCAGCGTCGACCACACCGACCTTGAGACCGTCGGCCGCCATCGCCGCGGCGAGGTTCACCGTCACCGAGGACTTGCCGACACCGCCCTTGCCCGACGCGACCGCGTAGACACGGGTCAGCGAGCCGGGCTTGGCGAACGGCACCTCGCGCTCCGCCGTGCCGCCGCGCAGCGACGAGGCGAGCTCCTTGCGCTGCTCGTCGCTCATCACGTCGAGCGTGACCTCGACCCGCGAGACGCCCTCGACGCGGGCGACCGCGTCGGTGACGTTCTTCGTGATGGTCTCGCGCATCGGGCAGCCGGAAACCGTGAGATACACGGTGACAGCGACTACACCGTCAGGATCGATCTCGACCGACTTCACCATGCCCAGCTCGGTGATCGGTCGGTGGATCTCCGGGTCGTTCACTGTCGCCAGTGCTTCGCGCACCGCGTCTTCCGTAGCCATACGGACGATGGTACGGCGCCGGGGGCTACGCGCGGGTAGCGCCTCAGCGGTCGCCTTCGTCACTCTCGACGTGCGAGAGGATCCGGCGTTCCTCCATGTCCTTCACCATGGCCTCCAGCTCCGAGCGGATCCAGTCCCGGGTCGCGACCTCGCCGAGGCCCATCCGGAGTGCGGCGATCTCCCGGCTGAGGTACTCGGTGTCCGCGATCGAGCGCTCGTTCTGCTTGCGGTCCTGTTCGTGCGTGACGCGGTCGCGGTCGTCCTGACGGTTCTGCGCGAGCAGGATCAGCGGTGCCGCGTAGGAGGCCTGGAGGGACAGCATCAGGGTCAGGAAGATGAACGGGTACTCGTCGAAGCGCAGGTTCTCCGGCGCGAAGATGTTCCACACCACCCACAGGATGATGATCAGCGTCATCCAGACGATGAACCGTCCGGTGCCCAGGAAACGGGCGATGCGTTCGGAGAACCGGCCGAACGCCTCGGGGTCGTACTCGGGCAGCAGCCGGCGCCGTGGTGCTTTGGGCTGGTCGAGCCGTGGCCGCGGCGGGCGCACGATGCCCGAAGCGCCGGTCGGTGCGGCCCGCGAACGGTCCTCAGCGGCCACCGGCGATCCCCTCCTCGCCCTGGAAGTCGGTCTCGCGCCAGTCCTCCGGGAGCAGGTGGTCCAGCACGTCGTCGACGGTCACCGCGCCCAGCAGCGATCCGCTCTCGTCGACCACGGGGACCGAGACCATGTTGTACGCGGCCAGATAGCTCGTCACCGCGGGCAGCGGGGTGTCCGGTGGCAGGGGGACGAGATCACTGTCGACGATGGAGCTGACCAGGGTGAACGGCGGATCGCGCAGCAGCCGCTGGAAGTGCACGGTGCCCAGGTACCTGCCGGTGGGGGTCTCGTCCGGCGACCGGCAGACGTACACCTGGGCGGCCAGCGCGGGCGACAGGTCCTGCTGGCGGACCCTCGCCAGCGCGTCCGCGACCGTCGCGTCGGGGCGCAGGATGATCGGTTCGGTGGTCATGAGGCCGCCGGCGGTCCGCTCCTCGTACGACAGCAGGCGCCTCACGTCGGCCGCGTCGTCCGGCCGCATCAGGGCCAGCAGCCGCTCCTTGTCCGCCTCCGGCAGCTCCGAGAGCAGGTCGGCCGCGTCGTCCGGGTCCATCGCCTCCAGGACGTCCGCGGCGCGGTCCTCCTTCAGCTTGCCGAGGATCTCCACCTGATCGTCACCGGGGAGCTCCTCAAGGACGTCCGCGAGCCGGTCGTCGTCCAGGGCCGCGGCGACCTCGGCCCGGCGCTTGGGCGTCAGATGGTGCATGGCGTTTGCGACATCGGTCGGACGCAGCCGCTCGAAGGTCGCCACCAGGCTCTCGGCGCCCTGCCCGTGCTCCTCCAGCGAGAAGCCGCTGATCGCCGACCACTCCACGGTCAGGGTCTCGCCCTTGCGGCGCAGGGCTCCGCCACGTCCCTTCCGTACGAAGAACTTGTCGATCTCCCAGTCACGGCGGGCCGGGAGCTGCTGGATGGCGACGTCGAGGACGGTCACCTCCTCGTCCGTCTCCACGAGACGCACCCGCCGGTCAAGGAACTCACCCAGGACGAGTCGCTCGGTCGGGCGCTGCTCGAAGCGCCGCATGTTGACCACGCCGGTGGTGATGACCTGGCCCGACTCGACGCCCGTCACCCGTGTCATCGGCAGGAAGATGCGCCGCCGGCTCACGACCTCGACGACCATGCCGAGCAGCCGCGGCGGCTTTCCGCCGACCCGGAGCATCGCCACGAAGTCGCGGACGCGGCCGACCTGATCGCCGTTCGGGTCGAACACCGGTACGCCTGCGAGGTGCGAGACGAAGACCCGGGGAGTGACTGCCGCCATCCTGTGCGCCTCCCTCTGCCCCTCGCGTCCTCCTTTGCCGTGATCAGGCTAGCCCGTACCGGTCCGTGACGCCCTGGCGGACCGTCCGTACGGCGCTCTGCTCAATGGCGTACGCGGCACGGGTACGCTGCCGTCTGCCAACCCCCGACACACAGACGAGAGGCAGTGCGCCTGTGACCTCTTCCGTCCCGGCCGTCCGGGCCCGTCGCCGGACCGCTTTCGCCGTGGTGCTCTGCGCGGGCCTGACCGTCGCGCTGACGGCCTGCGCCGGAGAGGACCCGGACAAGGGGACCAACGGCGTCGGCAAGCTGACGGCAGCGCAGATCGACAAGAAGGCGCGGGCCGCGGCCGATGCCGCCGACGCGGTGCGGCTCACGGGAAAACTGGTCAGCAAGGGCGGGACGTACGTCCTGAACATGCAGCTCAGCAGCAAGGGCGGCACCGGATCGGTCACCTCGAAGCAGAACACATTCGCCCTGCTGCGCATCGGTGACGAGCTCTTCCTCAAGGCCGACGCGGCCTTCTGGAAGGACGAGAAGGCCGACGACGAGAGCAACGAGGCGGCCGGCAAGCTCGGCGGCAAATACGTGAAGGTCCCCGAGGACGACCCCACCTACCAGCAGATGCGCGGCTTCACGGAGAAGGAGACGCTCCTCGACGGGCTGCTCGCACTCCACGGAAAGATCAACAAGGGCGACCGGGACGCGATCGGCGGGGTGCGCACCGTGCAGATCGTGGGCGGAAAAGGTGAGGGGGGTGCACTGGACGTCTCCCTGAAGGGCACCCCGTACCCCCTGCGCGTCGCCCGTGGCGGTGGCGGCGGGACCGTGACCCTCGCCGACTGGGGCCAGGCCTTCCCGCTGGAGGCGCCGGCCGAGGACGACACCGTCGACTACGGCGGCGAGCTGCCCAGGTCCTCCGGCTGACCGGGCGGAGGCGGCCTCCGCGCGGCCGGCCGACGCCGGGCTGGCCGTCCGCCGGGCTGGCCGTCCGCCGGACTCCGGCGGACGGAGCAGGCCGGCAGCCCGAGGCCTCGGGATGACGAGCGGGTCAGCGCTTCCCGCGGCGCTTCAGCAGCAGCCGGGGGAGCGCGGCGGGCGCCGTCCGCCGCGTGGTCGCCCCGGTGGGCAGCGGCCGTGCCGCCAGCGAGGTGTCCGGCAGATCGGTGCGGGAGGCGCCGGGCGTCAGCCGTACGACCCGGCATTCCCTGGCCCAGCGCTCCGTCAGCTGATCGGCGTCGGGGGCGTTCAGCCGTTTGCCCTTGAGCTCGCCGACAGTCGCCTCCCACTCCTCGGAGTGCGGCTCCAGCACGGTGACGGCGGCGGTCCAGGCCACGAGCCTGCCCCCCTTGTCCTTGCTGCGCACTGTCACCTCGGCGGTGGCCCCGGCTTCCAGCCCGGCGGGGAGCGGCTGCTCCCCGGGGCCGTCCCCGACGAGCACGGCCGCACCCTCGTGCCACACGTGCCACAGCGCCCGGGCGTGGCCGGTGCCACGCACCCAGATGAGGCCGGACTTCTTGGTGGCCTCCTCGACGAGAGCCCGGGCAAGCAACACGTCAGCAGCAGTCATGCCCGAACTCTATTGGGTCTTCCGTCCGGATCAGGCCCGATCCGGAACGAGCTGCCCTAGAGCCAGCCGTTGCGCTTGAGCGTGCGGTGGATGGAGAAGCAGACCACGCCGATGAGCGCCAGCACCATCGGATAGCCGTAGGTCCAACGGAGTTCGGGCATGTGCTCGAAGTTCATGCCGTAGACCCCGCAGATCATCGTCGGCACGGCGATGATGGCCGCCCAGGAGGTGATCTTGCGCATGTCCTCGTTCTGGGTGACGGTCGCCTGAGCCAGATTGGCCTGCAGGATCGAGTTGAGCAGCTCGTCGAAGCCGATGACCTCTTCGTGCACCCGGGCCAGGTGGTCCGCCACATCGCGGAAGTACTTCTGGATGTCGGGGTCGATCAGCCGCATGGGGCGCTCGCTCAGCAGCTGCATCGGCCGCAGCAGCGGTGACACGGCGCGCTTGAACTCCAGCACCTCGCGCTTCAGCTGGTAGATCCGGCCCGCGTCCGATCCGCGGGGGCTTCCCTTGGAGGGGGTGGAGAACACGTCGATCTCCACCTCGTCGATGTCGTCCTGCACCGAGGCGGCCACCGCGATGTAGCCGTCGACGACATGGTCGGCGATGGAGTGCAGCACCGCGGACGGCCCCTTGGAGAGCAGCTCGGGGTCCTCCTGGAGGCGGTGGCGCAGTGCGCGCAGCGAACCCTGCCCGCCGTGCCGGACGGTGATCACGAAGTCCCGCCCGGTGAAGCACATGACCTCGCCGGTCTCGACGACCTCACTGGTCGCGGTCAGTTCGGCGTGCTCGACGTAATGGATCGTCTTGAACACGGTGAACAGCGTGTCGTCGTACCGCTCGAGCTTGGGCCGCTGGTGGGCGTGGACCGCGTCCTCGACGGCGAGCGGGTGGAGGCCGAACTCCCGGGCGATACCGGCGAACTCCTCCTCGGTCGGCTCGTGCAGGCCGATCCAGGCGAAACCGCCCTCCTCCCGGACGCGCAGCATCGCCTCACGGGGTGTCAGGCAGGAGACCTCCGTGATCCGGCGGCCGTCACGGTAGACGGCGCAGTCGACGACGGCGCTGGAGGCGGAGGGGTCACGGGTGGCGTCGTAGCTGTTGTACGGGGTGTTGCTCTTGCGCAGGGACGGGCGCACGGCGGCGCGCAGGTCACGGATCATCGACATGGCTGGCTCCTCTTCACGGAGGGCCGTCGGCGGGCACGTGGAACAGCCCGGAATGGGGACGTGCGCTCACGTCCGCAAAGCGGGCGGCACCGGGTGGGCACGATGACGGCGTTCGCTACAGACAGGCAAAAACGCGGGGCTCTTCCGGTGCGCGAACTGCCGTGGAGACGGCCGGGAAGGGCGTCAGATCACAGAAGGAAGGCGTAGTGCGGAAGAGCGGTTGGTACTGCACGGTCGACTTGGATCCACCGCAGCCCCACCTCCTCCGGCCGGTCCCCCGTGGGGGATCACGTGTTGTCAGGACTGAGAGCAACGCTTCTGCGTGCTGTCCCGACCGACGCCTCAGGCTATCAGCCGACGAGGAGCCAATCCCTTTCTGTTCCCATTCCTTACGCGTTCTATGCTCGCGGCATGGGAGAAATTCTTGATCTGGTCGAGGCCCGGCTCCGTACGGCACTGGGGGAGCCGGACGCACGCGCCGATGTGACGTTCCTCGGCACGGACCGCATCGAGGTGCTCCGCTTCGTCGACGGCGACGTGGTGCGTTACGCCACACTCGGCATGTCCGCCCAGCCGATGGCCGATCCGACCTCGCCCCTCGCCGACCCGGTGAAGGGCCCGCGTGCCGAACTGGTCCTGTCCGTACGGGTGGGTCTCGCCGACACCGACCAGGTGCTGCGGCCCCTCGCGGTGCTGGCGGCCTCCCCGCAGGTGGAGGGACTGATCGTTGCACCGGGGGCGTCACTGGACCTCGGGCAGCCGCTGTGGACCGGCGCGCCCTTCAGCTCCGTACTGGTCGCCGAGCCGGGCGGCCTCGTCGAGGACCTGGAGCTGGGGGCCCCGATGGACCCGGTGCGTTTCCTGCCGCTGCTGCCGATGACGCACAACGAGGCGGCGTGGAAGCGGGTCAGGGGCGCGCAGGAGCTCCAGGAGCGCTGGCTCTCGCACGGGACGGACCTGCGGGACCCGCTGCGCGCGTCCGTGTCGCTGGACTGACGCACCGGACGCGGGAGGCCCCGCCGCGCGGCCAGGAGGGGGAATCGCGGGCGGGGCCGGAACGGGAGGCCGCGAGGTCAGTCGGCGAAGACGGCGACGCCGTCCTCAGCGGCGTGGCGCGGCTCCAGCTCCTCGGCCTCGTGGGTCAGCGCCGAGCGCCTCACCCACACGACCGCCGCGCCGGCCAGGGCAGCGACGGCCGCGACGACGAACGGCATGTGGATGTCGCTCCACTCCTCGATCTTCGGGGCGAGGTAGGGAGCCGCGGCCGCGGCGAACCAGCGGACGAAGTTGTAACCGGCGCTCGCCACCGGGCGGGGCGCGTCCGAGACGCCGAGGGCCAGCTCGGTGTAGACGGTGTTGTTCATGCCGATGAAAGCGCCCGAGACGATGGTGCACACGACAGCCGTCGTGTGGTTGCCGTAGCCGAGGACCACGAGGTCCGCGGCGAGGAGCACCAGGGAGGCGCCGACCACCTTCAGGGAGCCGAGACGCCGCTGGAGGCGCGGTGCGACGAGCACCGAGAAGACGGCGAGCAGCAGGCCCCAGGCGAAGAAGACCGCACCCGACCTGTACGGCGACATGTTCAGCACGAACGGTGTGAAGGCCAGGATCGTGAAGAACGCGTAGTTGTAGAAGAACGCCGACGTGGCGACCGAGGCCAGCCCGCCGTGGCCGAGTGCCCTGACCGGATCGAGCAGCGAGGTCTTCCGGGCCGGCTTGGGCTGTTCCTTGAGGAACGCGGTGATGCAGAGGAACCCGACGGCCATCAGGGCGGCGGTGCCGAAGAACGGATAGCGCCAGCTGGCGTCGCCGAGCAGGGCGCCGACCAGAGGCCCGCACGCCATGCCGAGGCCGAGCGCCGACTCGTACAGCAGGATCGCCGCCGAGCTGCCGCCGGCTGCGGCGCCGACGATCACCGCGAGGGCGGTGGACACGAACAGGGCGTTGCCCAGGCCCCAGCCCGCCCGGAAGCCGACCAGCTCGGCCACGGACGAGGACGTGCCGGAGAGCGCGGCGAAGACGACGACCAGCGCCAGACCGGCCAGCAGGGTCTTGCGTCCGCCGATGCGGCTGGAGACGAAGCCGGTCACCAGCATCGCCACCGCGGTGATCAGGAAGTACGAGGTGAACAAGAGGGACACCTGGCTGGGTGTGGCCTCAAGGCCCTTGGCGATGGACGGCAGGATCGGGTCCACCAGCCCGATTCCCATGAAGGCCACGACCGAGGCGCCCGCCGTGGCCCATACGGCCTTCGGCTGACGCAGGATGCTGGTCGCTCCTTCGTCGAACGGATCCTCTCCCCGCATGGTTCTCTCGCTCTCCACTAGATCGTTGCGTTATGCACAGAATAAGTTAGACGCTCTAATAAATGCAAGCTACATTTATATTTGCGGGCCGGGGCCGCGCTGCGGACGGGTGATCGTCCTTGACGCGGCGTCGACCGGAGAGGACCGTTGGGCGTTATGAGGGGCGAACCCAGTTGCCCGAAATGCGGTGGCCGGGTCAGGGCGCCCGGACTTTTCGCCGATGCCTGGCAGTGCTCCGCGCACGGCCAGGTGCACCCGATGCAGCCGGTGGTCCCGCCCAGCGTCGAGGCGCTGGGCGTGGTGGTGCACCGGGCCCAGGTGCCCGTGTGGATGCCCTGGCCGCTCCCGGTCGGCTGGCTCTTCACCGGCGCGGCGTACGCGGGTGACGACCGCAGCGGTGGCCGCGCCACCGCTGTCATGTGCTCAGGCCCCGGTCCGCTCGGCGGAATGGGTGAACTGCTGCTCGTCGCCGAGGAGCTCGGAGTCGGGCTCGGCGCGCGCTACGCCGGAATCGACGGCCTCGACCCCGGGTCGGGCCTGCGCCTCGACGCGGCGCCCGATGCCAAGGTGCTCGCGGCGGGGCGTCCCACCCCGCTCTGGCACGTCAAGGACGCCCCCGCCGACCGTGCGGTCTTCGCGGGTGAGGCGCGTGGCCTGTGGCTGTGGGCGATCGTCTGGCCCGAACAGTCCGGACTCCTGATGTACGACGAACTGGTCCTGACCGACCTGCGTGACGCGGGCGGGGAAGTGGACCTGCTGCCCTGCGGAGCACTTACCCCCCGGCTGCTCACGCCGCCCTGATCCGGTTGTGACGCGGAGGCCTTGCCGGACGGCGTGGTGCGGAGGTGCGGGGGCCTTGCCGGGCGGCGTGGTGCGGAGGCGCGGGGGCCGGAAGGGTGACACCCGGCGGTTATCCTTGAGCGTCCCCTGTCCGCCCATCAGCCCTGGAGTACGCGTCGTGCGCATCGATCTGCACACCCACTCCACGGCTTCCGACGGCACGGACACCCCCGCCGAGCTGGTGGCCAACGCCGCCGCCGCGGGACTCGACGTCGTCGCCCTGACGGACCACGACACGGTCGGGGGCCACGCCGAGGCCGTGGCCGCGCTCCCCGAGGGCCTCACCCTCGTCACCGGAGCCGAGCTCTCCTGCCGCGTCGACGGCATCGGCCTGCACATGCTGGCCTACCTCTTCGACCCGGCCGAGCCCGAACTGGCCCGCGAGCGTGAGCTCGTCCGGGACGACCGGGTGCCGCGGGCGCAGGCCATGGTGCTGAGGCTTCAGGAGCTCGGTGTGCCGGTCACCTGGGAGCAGGTCGCGCGGATCGCAGGGAACGGCTCCGTCGGCCGCCCGCACGTCGCGACCGCACTCGTGGAACTCGGGGTCGTCGACACGGTCTCCGACGCCTTCACCTCCGCCTGGCTCGGCAACGGCGGTCGGGCGTACGCCGACAAGCACGAACTCGACCCGTTCGACGCCATCCGGCTGGTCAAGGCCGCGGGCGGCGTCACCGTCTTCGCGCACCCGCTCGCCGTCAAGCGGGGGGCCGTCGTCCCCGAGTCCGTGATCGCGGGGCTCGCCGAGGCCGGGCTCGACGGCATCGAGGTCGACCACATGGACCACGACGAGCCCACCAGGGCGCGGCTGCGAGGGCTCGCCGCCGAGCTGGGGCTGCTGCCCACCGGGTCCAGCGACTACCACGGCTCCCGCAAGACCGTCCTGCTCGGGGAGTACACCACCGACCCCGAGATCTACGGCGAGATCACCCGGCGTGCCACGGGGGCGTTCCCCGTGCCGGGCGCCGGCGGACCGCTCCCCGCGTAACGGGGCACCTCTTCTCCCTTCCCTGCCGCACCCCCCTCGTGCGTCCGGGCGTCCTCATGACGCGCCTTGGCGCGCGCATCCTCCTGTTCGGCCCGCTTCTCTCGCAAGGCTCACCGTGTTCGACATCGCTGTCTTCGGATCCCTTTTTCTCACCCTTTTTGTGATTATGGATCCGCCTGGAATCACCCCGATCTTCCTGGCCCTCACCGCGGGCCGTCCCGCCAAGGTGCAGCGCAGGATGGCGCTGCAGGCCGTCGCCGTCGCCTTCGGCGTGATCGCCGTCTTCGGCCTGCTCGGCCAGCAGATCCTGGACTATCTGCATGTCTCGGTGCCGGCGCTGATGATCGCGGGCGGGCTCCTCCTGCTGCTCATCGCGCTCGACCTGCTCACCGGCAAGACGGACGAGCCGACGCAGACCAAGGACGTCAACGTGGCCCTGGTGCCACTCGGCATGCCGCTGCTGGCCGGGCCCGGTGCCATCGTCTCGGTGATTCTCGCGGTGCAGAACGCGGACGGGACCGCCGGTCAGGTCTCGGTCTGGGCGGCCATCGTCGCGATGCACATCGTGCTCTGGGTGACCATGCGGTACTCGCTCCTGATCATCCGCGTGATCAAGGACGGCGGGGTGGTCCTGGTGACCAGGCTCGCCGGGATGATGCTCTCGGCCATCGCCGTGCAGCAGATCATCAACGGCGTCACCCAGGTCATCCAGAGCTCCTGAGGCCCGGGCCCGGACACCACAGCGCCCCCGCACGGACCGTCCGTGCGGGGGCGCCTCGTCTTCAGCTCGTCATCCGCCCGAAATCAGCGACGCGGAGCAATGCAAGGTGTTACGAAGCCGAGGTGTCGGCCGGCCGGATGTAGATGCGCTGGCCCATTGCCGCGGCCTGCTGCACGATCCGGTTGACGGAGGCGGCGTCCACAACGGTGCTGTCCACGGCGGTACCGTCGACATCGTCGAGTCGCATGATCTCGAAGCGCATATGGCTTCCCTTCGTCTGATCCTCCTGCTGGAGAACTACTGGGAGGACGGGCTTGCCGTCCGCAAGGATGGGGAGCGCAAGACGTCGGACGTCCCGCGCTCCACAGGGGGTACAACGACTTGCCTACTGCAAACATTCCCTACGCTAAGGAAATTTTTTGGATGTCTAAGTACCCGTCGGTAATCAGCCATGCGCACACGATGAGGTCCGTATGAGTCACGCGGACACGCGGACGGACGAAGGACCGGGCATCCGCGAACAACTGGACCGCACCAACGCGCTGCTCCAGCGTGTACTCGCCGAGGTGTCGAAGACCCCCTCCACCCATGCGATCTTCGTGGACGCCGGCTATGTCTACGCGGCGGCGGGACTGCTCGTCACCGGCACCGAGGATCGGCGGTCCTTCGACCTGGACGCCGAAGGGCTGATCGAGGCCTTCATCGACAAGGCCCGCACGATCTTCGCGGACAGCAGGCTGCTGCGCGTGTACTGGTACGACGGGGCCAGGCGCCGGATCCACACCGTCGAGCAGCAGTCCATCGCCGAACTGCCCGACGTCAAGGTCAGGCTCGGCAACCTCAACGCCAACAACCAGCAGAAGGGCGTCGACTCACTCATCCGCACCGACCTCGAGTCCCTCGCCAGGCACCGCGCCATCAGCGACGCGGCACTCGTCGGCGGCGACGAGGACCTGGTCTCGGCCGTCGAGGCCGCCCAGGGCTACGGTGCGCGCGTCCACCTCTGGGGCATCGAGGCGGGCGAAGGCCGCAACCAGGCGGAGCCGCTGCTCTGGGAGGTCGACAGTCAGCGCACCTTCGATCTCGACTTCTGCCGCCCGTACGTGACCCGGCGTTCCGTCACGATGTACGAGGACGACAGTCCGGCACCCGCCCGCGAGGACGTCCGCTTCGTCGGCGCGCAGATCGCCGCCGGCTGGCTCTCCTCGCGCGGCCGTGAGGCGCTCGCCGACCTGCTGCCCGGTCACCCCTATCTGCCGGGCTCCGTCGACCAGGACCTGCTCGTCGAGGCCGAACGTCTCCTCCAGCACTCCCTGCGCGGCCACGCCCATCTGCGCCGGGCGCTGCGCGACGGCTTCTGGCAGCACCTGCAGGCACAGTACTGACGGCCGCCAGGTCCCCCTTCCCGGCGGCCCTCGGCGGCAGGCGGGACGGGGGCTCGGCCGATGGGCCGTAGGACGAACCGGAGCGATCTGCCGCCGTACCCGCCCCGCTCGGGCGGTCTCGTCGAAGGCTCCGCCCACGCGAGTGGAAGAACAGGCTCAGAGGCTGTCCCAGAACGCGACGAGGGCCGCGGCCGTCTCCAGGGGCCGGGCCGTGTTGGGGGAGTGCTCGGCGCCTGCGATCACGGTGCGGCGGGCGTCCAGCCGCCGGGCCATGTCGTCCAGCAGCGGCACCGGCCAGACGTCGTCGCGCTCCCCGGAGACCACGTGCAAGGGGAGGGGCAGCGCGGCGAGCTCGTCCACCCGGTCGGGCTCGGACGACAACTGCGCACCGGTGGCGATCAGCTGCGCCGGGTCGTGACGCATCCAGCGGCGGCGCAGGTCCTCTCCGTCGCCCGTGTCCGCGTCCTCGGGCGGGTCCATCGCGCGCATCATCTGCCAGACCTCGGCCATGCTCCAGCGGCTCAGCGCGTCGCTGAGCAGCCGTGCCTTCTTCTGCTGGGCGGGGTCGATCTCCGCCGGGCCGGACGACATCAGGGTCAGTGAACGGAAGGGCGTGGCGTCCAGCAGCACCGCCGCACGGGAGATCTGGCCGCCCAGGGAGTGCCCGAGCAGATGGATGCCGCCGGACTGCGGGGTGACGTCGACGGCGGCGGCCTGAGCGAGCACGTCACGGGCCAACTCGACCTGCGAGTAGGAGTCATGGCCACCCGTCGCCCCGGTCTCGTACTGCCCCCGGCCGTCGACGGACAACACGCGGAAACCGGCCGCGGCGAGCGGTTCGAGCAGCGCGATGAAGTCCTCCTTGCTCCCGGTGTACCCGGGCAGCAGGAGGGCGGTGGAGCGTGCGCCGGCGGGCGGCGCGGCGTCCAGTACGGCGAAGTCCCCGCGCGCGGTACGCAGTACGCGGGCACGGGCACAGGGGGGCGGGGTGAAGGTGGGCGGCCGGCTCATGGGGCCGAGCGTATCGCCGGGTGCCCGGACGCGCCCGGGCGGACCGGGCCGACCGTCCCCCCCGGCAGACGTACGGCCCTGTCCCCCACGGTGCGGGGGACAGGGCCGTACGGAGGTGACTGCGGCCGGAGATCAGCCCTCGGTCGTCTCGGCGGCCGCGGCCGCGCGGGAACGACGCCTGCGCGGCTTGGCGGGAGCCGCCTCGCCGTCCGCCACGGCCGCCGTCACCGCGACGGTCTCCGCCTTCTCCGTGGCCGCGGCGCGCGGCCGACGGCGGCGCGGCTTGGTCTCCGCGGCGTCCTCGGCGGTGGTGGCCACCGCCGAGGTCTTCGGCTTGGCAGCGGCGCGGGTGCGGCGCGGCTTGGTCTCGGTCACCGGCTCCGAGGGCGGCGCGATCTGGAAGTCGACCTCGTCGGCGGGCTTCACGATCCGGGTGCGGCGGCGCGGCTTGGTGGCCACGGGCTCCACCGCCGGTGCGGCGACGGCCACGGTCTGGAAGTCGACCACGGGCTCGGCGGCAGGCACCTGCGCCACGACCGGCTTCGTGGCCGTGGTCCGGGCCCGACGGCGGCGCGGCTTCGGCTCCGCGGCCGGCTCGGCCTCGGCCACGGGTGCGACCTCTGCGACCGGGGCCTCCACCACGGCCACGGCCCCCTCGGTCACGGCCTCCGGGGCTGCGGCACGGGCCCGACGGCGGCGCGGCTTCGCCTCCACGGCCGGCTCGGCCTCGGCCACGGGTGCGACCTCTGCGACCGGGGCCTCCACCACGGCCACGGCTGCCTCGGCCATGGCCTCCGGGGCTGCGGCACGGGCCCGACGGCGGCGGCGCGGGGTACGCGGCTCCGGCGTGTCCTCGACGGGCGCCTCCGCTGCGGGTGCGGGCACGGTGACGGCGCCCTCCTCGAGGGTGCTCCCGCCCCGCGTGCGACGACGCTGACGCGGCGTGCGCGGCGGACGCTCCTCACGGGGAGCCGGGGCAGCGGCGACGGACTTGCGGCCACGGCCGCCGGTCTCGCCGAGGTCCTCGATCTCCTCCGCGCGCAGACCGGCACGGGTCCGCTCGGTCCGCGGCAGGACACCCTTGGTGCCGGCCGGGATGTTGAGCTCCTCGTACAGGTGCGGGGAGGTGGAGTACGTCTCGGGCGGGTCCGGGAACTTCAGGTCCAGCGCCTTGTTGATCAGCTGCCAGCGCGGGATGTCGTCCCAGTCGACCAGCGTGATCGCGATGCCCTTGGCACCCGCGCGGCCCGTACGGCCGATGCGGTGGAGGTACGTCTTCTCGTCCTCCGGCGACTGGTAGTTGATGACATGGGTCACACCCTCGACGTCGATGCCGCGCGCGGCGACATCGGTGCAGACGAGGACGTCCACCTTGCCGTTGCGGAAGGCGCGCAGCGCCTGCTCGCGGGCACCCTGGCCGAGGTCCCCGTGGACTGCTCCGGACGCGAACCCGCGCTTCTCCAGCTGCTCCGCGATGTCGGCGGCCGTCCGCTTCGTACGGCAGAAGATCATCGCGAGCCCGCGGCCTTCGGCCTGCAGGATGCGGGAGACCATCTCGGGCTTGTCCATCGAGTGGGCGCGGTAGACGAACTGCGCCGTGTTCTTGACGGTCGTGCCCTCGTCGTCGGGCGAGGTGGCGTTGATGTGCGTCGGCTGCGACATGTAGCGGCGCGCGAGGCTGATCACGGCACCGGGCATGGTGGCCGAGAACAGCATCGTCTGGCGCTTGGGCGGCAGCATGGTGATGATGCGCTCGACGTCGGGCAGGAAGCCCAGGTCGAGCATCTCGTCTGCCTCGTCCAGGACGAGGACGCGGATGTGCGAGAGGTCCAGCTTGCGCTGGCCCGCCAGGTCGAGCAGCCGTCCCGGGGTGCCGACGACCACGTCGACGCCCTTCTTGAGGGCCTCTACCTGGGGCTCGTACGCCCGGCCGCCGTAGATCGCGAGAACGCGGACGTTACGGGCCTTGCCCGCGGTCAGCAGGTCGTTGGTGACCTGCTGGCAGAGCTCACGGGTGGGTACGACGATCAGGGCCTGCGGCGCGTCCGTCAGCTTCTCGGGGGCCGCCCGGCCCGCCTCGACGTCGGCGGGGACGGTCACGCGCTCCAGGAGCGGAAGACCGAAACCGAGCGTCTTGCCGGTGCCGGTCTTGGCCTGGCCGATGACATCGGAGCCGGAGAGCGCTACCGGGAGCGTCATCTCCTGGATGGGGAACGGGGAAGTGATGCCGACCGCCTCGAGGGCTTCGGCCGTCTCGGCAAGGATTCCGAGGTCGCGGAACGTAGTCAGGGTGCTGCCTCTTCTGTGAGACGCGGCCCGAGGCGAACGCTGGGGGTCGTACCGTGCCGGGGTTGGTCATCCGGCCGTGGATGGGCCGGGTGGCGCGGGACCACTGCCGTCGCTCGAGCGCTCGTGCCGCTGAGGGGGCCCCTCATCTGCGGTCGTACGTGGTGTACGCCCCGCGTGGAGGGCTGTCGGGTCGGAGCCGATCGGGCCACCGACCGGGCATCCTCATTCAAGGTCGCGCTCCTGGCACAAGAAAATGCTCAGTAAGCGCAATACCACTGTACCCCGGATTCGCGCATGCGTGTTGGGCGAATTCATCGGAACGGTGTGATGTCTCCCGCCGGCCAGGCCCTTCGGTCCCTGCCAGGGCGGGCTATTCTGCGCTCCATGGAGACGCCTGACAACGCCACTGAAGTATCCGCCGAAGCGCCCGCACCGACCGGAATCGCCGCCCAGGACTGGGCCACCGCATCTGCCGACCCGCAGTACCGCGCCGCGGTCGTGGATCTGCTCGGCGCGCTCGCCTACGGGGAACTCGCGGCCTTCGAGCGGCTCGCCGAGGACGCCAAACTCGCGCCGACACTCGGTGACAAGGCGGCACTGGCAAAGATGGCGTCCGCCGAATTCCATCATTTCGAGCAGTTGACCGACCGGCTCACGGCCATCGAGGAGGTACCGACCGAGGCCATGGAGCCGTTCGCCAAGGCCCTCGACGACTTCCACCGCCAGACCGCTCCGTCGGACTGGCTGGAAGGCCTGGTCAAGGCGTACGTCGGCGACTCGATCGCCAGTGACTTCTACCGGGAGATCGCCGCCCGGCTCGACGCGGACACCCGCTCCCTCGTCCTCTCCGTGCTCGACGACACGGGCCACGGGAACTTCGCTGTCGAGAAGGTGCGCGCCGCCATCGAGGCGGAGCCCCGGGTCGGCGGCAGGCTCGCCCTGTGGGCGCGGAGGCTGATGGGGGAGGCGCTCTCGCAGGCGCAGCGGGTGGTCGCGGACCGCGACGCCCTGTCCACGATGCTCGTGGGGGGCGTGGCGGACGGCTTCGACCTGGCCGAGGTCGGCAGGATGTTCTCCCGGATCACCGAGGCGCACACCAAGCGGATGGCCGCGCTCGGTCTCGCTGCCTGACGGGCCCTACTGGGCCGCCGCCGATCGCACCGGCCTGCTGCCGCGCGGGCGGATCAGCAGTGACAAGGTCACCGCTCCGATCAGTACGGCGCCGGTGGGCGTCATCAGGACATGGCCCGAGCCCACCGTCGAGTGCGTCAGATACGCGCCGAAAAGGGCGCCCAGCCCACCCGTGACGAACACGACGCGGGAGGACGGGAGCCTGCCGGGCAGGGAGTGGAGCGCGACCCAGGACAGGGCGAGTCCGAGTACGACGGAGCTGATGGTTTCCCAGAGCACAGAGGGGTCACCTCGCTTGTTGGCGCGGCGGGCGTTCGGTCGTAGGCCGTCTTACCCGTGACCCGCGGAATACAACCCTCCTCGGCTCCCGTGAACCCCACCGAGGGAAGGACCGGGAAAAGATCCGGAGGAGAAGAGGTGGAGGCCCGGCGGACGATTCCGCCGGGCCTCCACCTCTGCTTCCGCGTCGCGCGGGCTACAGCGCGCCGAATCCCACCCGCCGGGTGCTGGGCTCGCCGATCTCCACGTAGGCGATCCGGTCGGCCGGCACCAGGACCTTGCGGCCCTTGTCGTCCGTGAGGCTGAGCAGCTGCGCCTTGCCGTTGAGCGCCTCGCCGACCGCGCTCTCGACCTCTTCGGCGGAAAGTCCGCTCTCCAGAACGATCTCGCGGGGCGTGTGCTGCACCCCGATCTTGACCTCCACGGCTATGTCCCTCCGACGGTCCGTCTCTGCGCGGTGAACCGCGCCGTACGCAGCACACATTAGCCCGGTGAAGGGACGGACCACGGGTCGACCGGCAACGCCCGCAGCGAACACCGGCTCCCGCCCGTGGGGCTCAGTGCTGATCGGCGCCGTGGAGCGGGAATCCCGCGATACCCCGCCAGGCGAGCGAAGTGAGCAGCTGTACGGCGGTCTCACGGGGGATGCCGGAGCGGCTGGAGAGCCAGTAGCGCGCCACGACCTGCGAGACGCCGCCGAGGCCGACCGCCAGAAGCATCGATTCGTCCTTGGAAAGACCCGTGTCACCGGCGATGACGTCGGAGATGGCCTCCGCGCACTGCAGCGAGACCCGGTCGACCCTCTCGCGGACCGCCGGCTCGTTGGTCAGGTCGGACTCGAAGACCAGGCGGAAGGCGCCGCCCTCGTCCTCCACGTACGCGAAGTAGGCGTCCATCGTCGCCTCGACACGCAGCTTGTTGTCCGTGGTCGACGCGAGCGCCGTACGGACCGCCTGGAGCAGCGACTCGCAGTGCTGGTCGAGCAGGGCGAGGTAGAGCTCCAGCTTGCCTGGGAAGTGCTGGTACAGCACCGGCTTGCTGACACCGGCCCGCTCGGCGATGTCGTCCATCGCCGCGGCGTGGTAGCCCTGGGCGACGAAGACCTCCTGCGCGGCGCCCAGCAGCTGATTGCGGCGGGCACGGCGAGGAAGCCGGGTGCCCCGCGGGCGCGCCGCCTCTGTCTGCTCGATGGCTGTCACGCCGCCTCCCAAATTCGTGATCGAACACAGTCGTACCGTGCACGCTGCGCCGTGGGGACATCGTACTTTTGAGTAACCCGGGTGCGCGCGGCGCGGACGCAGAATTTCACGGACCGGACGGCTGCGGTAGCCGCAGATATGCCGGTCCCGGCCGCAAAGCGGTGCGTTCTACCGGTAATCGTCCTCATCCTGTGCGACGACACGGGCCTGCTCCGCCGCATCCGCCTCGTTCGCGATGCCGCGGTCGACGCCGGTGAGCGGTTCGTCGCGCTCGGACCGGACGGCGGCCCGCTGTTCGGCGGTGTCGGCTTCGGGGGCTTCGGGGCCCGGTTCCTCCGGCTGTGGATCCTCGAAGGTCTCCGGGTCGCTCGGATCGACCGTCATGATGGCTCCCTTCCTTCCCTTGCAGCCTAGGAGCAACCCTCCGGGGGCGCTATGCGGCCTGTGACCGCGAACACATGAACCACCGCGTGATCGTCTCGTAACATTGCCGCATGTCTTCGACCGAGCTGCCCGGTATCCACGCCGCCGCTGCCGCGGTGGCACCCACGGTCAGTGCCGTCCGGGTCGCGGAGGGGGAGGAGCTGCGCTCCGTCACCCTTCCCGGCCTCACCCTGACCGTCCGCTCCCGCCCGGCGGGGACGGCGGTATCCGCTCCCGCTCTCTTCGTGCACGGTCTGGGCGGCTCCTCCCAGAACTGGTCGGCGATGATGCCGCTGCTGGCGGACACGCTCGACAGCGAGGCGGTCGATCTGCCCGGCTTCGGGGACTCCCCGCCGCCGGACGACGGCAACTACTCCGTCACCGGACACGCCCGGGCGGTGATCCGGCTGCTGGACGCCGGCGGGCGTGGGCCCGTTCACCTTTTCGGTAACTCTCTGGGCGGTGCTGTTGCCACCCGGGTCGCGGCCGCCCGGCCCGATCTGGTGCGCACCCTGACGCTGATCTCCCCGGCCCTGCCCGAGATCCGGGTCCAGCGGCCCGCCGTGCCGACGGCCCTGCTCGCACTCCCGGGCGTCGCATCCCTGTTCGTGCGGCTCACCCGGGAATGGACCGCGGAGCAGCGCACCCGCGGCGCCATGGCACTCTGTTACGGCGATCCGGCACGTATCTCCGACGAAGCCTTCCGACACGCGGTGGCCGAGATGGAGCGCCGGCTGGAACTGCCGTACTTCTGGGACGCCATGACACGCTCGGCGCGGGGCATCGTCGATGCCTACACGCTGGGAGGACAGCACGGGCTGTGGCGCCAGGCCGAGAGGGTGCTCGCACCGACCCTGCTGGTGTACGGCGGACGGGACCAGCTCGTCTCGTACCGGATGGCACGCAGGGCGTCCGCGGCCTTCCGCGACTCGCGCCTGCTGACACTGCCCGACGCCGGGCACGTGGCGATGATGGAGTACCCGGAGGCGGTCGCCCAGGCGTTCCGGGAACTGCTCGACGAACGCGGCGGGAGCTGATCCGGGGCGTGGGACGACACAGCCGAAAGGGCCCCGGGGCCACCCGGCGCGAAACCGGGGCCGCGGCAGCCGCCGGTACGGAGCGCGGCACCGGCCGGCGCGGCAGGGACTCCGCCACGCCGCCCTCGCGGGACGGCCACAGTCCGTTCCGCGACGCCCCGCAGGTGCGTGGCGGACATCCCGAGCAGCATGAGCCGGGCGGCGGCTGGGGAACCGGACCGCAGCCGCACCACGGCGGCCGGCAGGACCCCGCGGGTCCGGGCGACCAGGAGATCTTCCGTGCGGGACAGGCCGCCATGGCGCGGCAGCAGGCGGCCCAGCGGGAGGCCGGGCGGCGCACGGCCGGGCCGCAGACCGGTGACGCCACGCTGATACCCGGCCCTCGCAGGGAATTCCTGGAGGCGTTCGACACCACGCCTTCGCGTCCCGTACCGCCCGTACCGCCCGAGGCCGGACCCCGGACCCCAGGGGGCCCCGACGAACCCGCCGGCGCTCCGGTCGATCCGGGGGCCCGGGAGCCGAAGGGGAGCAGGGGCCGCACGTTCACGGGGATCGCGGCAGCAGCTGTGACCACGGTTCTCGCGGTCGTGGTGGCCGGGCAGGTGGCGCAGAGCGGGGGCGCGGTGGACGCCCCGCAGTCAGGGGGCGTCGACCGGCAGGACTCCGAGGACGCCTCCCGTTCGGTCGAGCGGGCGGCTCCACAGGTGCAGCGGCAGGAGGCCGCGCCGCTGACGTACGCGCAGAAGATGGCCACCGCCTTTCCGCTGGCGCCCGATCTGAAGGCGTCCGGGACGTTCGAGGCGGTTCCGGGGCTGGCGAAGGCGCCGGGCAAGGGGCACAAGTACCGCTACCGGATCGATGTCGAGCAGGGACTGGGCCTCGATTCCGGGCTGTTCGCCGAGGCGGTGCAGAAGACGCTGAACGACGATCGCAGCTGGGCGCACAACGGGGCCATGACCTTCGAGCGGATCTCCTCCGGTGAACCCGACTTCGTGATCACTCTCGCGAGCCCGGGGACCACGGGCGTCTGGTGCGCGAAGTCCGGTCTGGACACCACGGAGGACAACGTCTCCTGTGATTCCGCCGCCACCGACCGCGTGATGATCAACGCGTACCGGTGGGCTCAGGGTGCCTCAACCTTCGGACCGGACAAGCTCCTGGCCTACCGTCAGATGCTGATCAACCACGAGGTGGGTCACCGGCTGGGGCACGACCATGTGAGCTGCAGCACCCAGGGTGCCCTGGCGCCCGTGATGCAGCAGCAGACCAAGACCCTGGACCTGGACGGCGTCAAGTGCCGTCCCAACCCCTGGGTCCATCCGGGGAGTTGACCGACCACCGAAGACTGCTGTCCGCATAGTGGGACGGCGGTCTCGCTGCGCGTTGACATCACGGGGAGGGGTCGTCCATATTTCTCCGCATGTCACGCAGCCCCGCATCCCCCGAGCGCGCCGCCCTTGAGCTGGCGCTCCTCGGCGTGGCCGGGCACTGCGTAGCCGACATTCTCTGTCGCTGACGCCTGCTCGAGCGCGCGTCGGCCCCCGAAGAGCCAATTCGGCTTCCTCGGCCCTTCTTCCTGCCGCGCCCGGGCGTATTCCGTCCGCAGGCGTGGCATTTCGGTATCCGGACCCTTCCCCCCGACGGGGGCGGGGCCGGCTGCGCCGCGCGGACATGTCTCCTTCTCCTCGCCGCAGCACACCGAGAGGCCATCTTCCGATGAGTCAGCCGTCCGTCATATCGCGCCGCGTGGCAACCGCAGCCGCCGTCACCCTCGCCCTGGCAGCCGGCCTCGCGGCCTGCGCGGGACCTCAGGACGACGGGGGGAGCGGCAGTGGTTCAGGAGCCTCGGGCAAGCCGCATAAGGGCGGCACCCTCACAGTGCTCAACAGCAACCCGCAGGAGGACTTCGACCCGGCGCGTCTCTACACCTCCGGTGGCGGCAACGTCCCCTCCCTCGTCTTCCGTACGCTCACCACGCGCAACCGTGAGAACGGCGCGGCGGGCGCACAGGTCGTCCCAGACCTGGCCACCGACCTGGGCACGCCCAGCAAGAACGCCACCGTCTGGACGTACACGCTCAAGGACGGGCTGAAGTACGAGGACGGCACGGCGATCACCAGCGCGGACATCAAGTACGGCATCGAGCGCTCCTTCGCCGCCGAGCTCTCCGGCGGCGCCCCCTACCTGCGTGACTGGCTGATCGGCGGGGCCGACTACCAGGGCCCGTACAAGGACAAGAAGGGCCTCGACTCGATCGAGGTGCCCGACGAGAAGACCATCGTCTTCCACCTGAACAAGCCGGAGGGCGAATTCCCGTACCTCGCCACCCAGACCCAGACCACCCCGGTGCCGCAGGCCAAGGACACGGGAACCAAGTACGAGGAGCACCCGGTCTCCTCCGGGCCGTACAAGGTCGTCTCGAACGAGAACGACGGCGAACGACTCGTCCTGGAGCGCAACCCGCACTGGTCCGCGGCCACGGACGAGGAGCGCAAGGCCTACCCGGACAAGATCGACGTACGGTCCGGCCTGGACTCCGCCGTCATCAACCAGCGGCTCTCCGCCTCGCAGGGGGCCGACGCCGCCGCGGTCACCACCGACACGAACCTCGGCCCCGCCGAGCTCGCCAAGGTCTCCGGTGACAAGGAGCTGGCCGCCCGTGTCGGCACCGGCCACTTCGGCTACACCAACTACATCGCCTTCAACCCGAAGGTGAAGCCCTTCGACGACCCGAAGGTGCGTCAGGCGATCTCCTACGCCGTCGACCGCTCCTCCGTGATCAACGCGGCGGGCGGCTCCTCGCTCGCCGAGCCCGCGACCACCTACCTGCCGAACCAGAAGTCCTTCGGCTACACGCCGTACGACCACTTCCCGGCGGGCGAGACGGGCGACGCCGCGAAGGCCAAGGAACTGCTGAAGGAGGCCGGTCACGCCGAGGGCCTGACCGTCACCCTCACCCACTCCAACGACAAGGACTTCGAGACCAGCCCGGAGATCGCCACGGCGATCCAGGCCGCGCTCAAGAAGGCCGGCATCACCGTCGAGCTCAAGGGCCTGGAGAGCAACGAATACTCCGACACCATCCACAGCGCGTCGAAGGAGCCGGGCTTCTTCCTCGCGCACTGGGGTGCCGACTGGCCGTCCGGCGGGCCGTTCCTCGCTCCGATCTTCGACGGCCGCCAGATCGTCGAGGACGGCGCCAACTTCAACACCGGCTTCCTGAACGACGCTTCGGTCAACAAGGAGATCGACGAGATCAACAAGCTCACCGACCTGGAGGCAGCGGCGCAGCGCTGGGGCGCGCTCGACAAGAAGATCGGCGAGAAGGCGCTGACGGTCCCGCTCTTCCACCCCGTCTACAAGCGGCTCTTCGGCCAGGACGTCAAGAACGTGGTCATCAGTGACTGGACCGGCGTTCTCGACATCTCCCAGGCAGCGGTCAAGTAACCATGTGGGAAGCACTTCTGGTCCAGGAGGCGGGAGCGGCGCCGGTCGCCGCCCCGGCCTCGGGGGCCCGGCAGTTCTGGCGGAGGCTGCGCGCACAGCGCGCGGCCACCGCCGCGGCGGCCGTCGTCCTCCTGCTCCTCCTGGCCGCGCTCGCCGCGCCACTGCTGTCCGCGCTGGCCGGCCAGGACCCCGACACCTACCACCCCGACCTCGTCGACTCGGCAGCCGGCGGGGTCCCCATCGGCTCCTTCGGCGGCATCAGCGCGGACCACTGGTTCGGAGTCGAACCGCAGACCGGCCGCGACCTCTTCGCCCGGGTCGTCCACGGCGCCCGGGTCTCGCTGGGCGTCGCCGTCGCGGCCACCGTCCTCCAGGTCGTCATCGGCGTGGTCGTGGGACTGGCGGCCGCCCTCGGCAACCGCTGGGTCGACCAGGTCCTCAGCCGGATCACCGACATCAACGTGGCCCTGCCGCTCATGGTCATCGCCCTGGGCCTGCTCGCGATCGTGCCGCCCTCCTTCCCACGGCCCGTCCTGATCGCGCTGGTCATCGGCGGTATCAACTGGGCGGGCACCTCGAAGATCGTGCGCGCCCAGGCACTGGCCCTGAAGTCCCTCGACTTCGTCTCGGCCGCCCGGCTCAGCGGACGCGGGCGGTGGAGCATCGCCCGGCGCGAACTGCTGCCCTCGCTCGCGGCGCCCGTCATCACGTACGCCGCGCTGCTCTTCCCCGTCAACATCACCGTCGAGGCGGCCCTGTCCTTCCTCGGCGTCGGCATCAAACCGCCCACACCGTCCTGGGGGCAGATGCTCACGGAGGCCGACACCTGGTACCAGTCGGCACCCACCTACCTCCTGCTGCCCGCCGGCCTGCTCTTCGTCACCGTGCTCTCCCTGACCGTCCTCGGTGAGGGCGTCCGTACGGCACTCGATCCCAGGGCCGCCTCCAGGCTCCGCGTCGGCACGGGCCGCAAGGAGCGCGAGGGACGTACGAAGGAGCAGGCATCGTGACCGGTTTCCTGCTGCGGCGCCTCGGTGGCGCCGTCTTCGTGCTCCTCTCCCTGACCGTCATCCTGTACGCGGTCTTCTACGTGGCACCGGGCGACGTCGCCCAGATCGCCTGTGGTCCGCGCTGCTCCCCGGCCCAGGTCGCCCAGGTCACCGAGCAGCTCAGGCTCGACGACCCCGTGTACACGCAGTACTGGCACTTCCTCCAGGGCATCGTCGCGGGGCGGGACTTCTCCACCGGAACGGGCGTGGACCACTGCTCCGCACCCTGCCTCGGCGTCTCGTACCAGAGCGACCAGCAGGTCATGCAGCTGATCCTCACCAAGCTGCCGGTCACCGGATCGCTGGTCATCGGCGCCTTCGCCCTCTGGATCCTGCTCGGCGTGGGGACGGGCGTGCTGTCCGCCTGGCGGCGCGGGCGGATCACCGAGCGGGTCCTCACCTGGCTGACCCTGGCCGGGACGGCGACGCCCGTCTTCGTCATCGGCCTGCTCCTTATCATCATCTTCTGCTCCACGCTTCAGTGGCTGCCGTCGCCGACCTACGTGCCCTTCACGGAGAACCCGGAACAGTGGGCCTGGGGGCTGCTGCTGCCCTGGGTGTCCCTGGCGCTCATCGAGTCCGCCAAGTACGCCCGCCTGACCAGGAGCTCCATGCTGGAGACGCTCGCCGAGGACCACGTACGCACCTTCCGGGCGTACGGCGTCAGCGAGCGGACCATCATCGGACGGCACGCGCTGCGCGGCGCGGTCGCACCCGTGATAGCGCTCAGCGCGCTCGACTTCGGCAGCATGTTCGGCGGCGCCGTCCTGACCGAGTCCCTTTTCGGCATCCCGGGGATCGGGCGCGAACTGGTCCACGCCGTCAAGGTCGTCGACCTGCCCGTCGTCGTCGGCATGGTGCTGGTCACCGGCTTCTTCGTGGTGCTCGCCAACGCCGTCGCGGACATGCTGTACGCGCTGGCCGACCGACGGGTGGTCCTGTCATGACAACACCGCTGGTCCACGTCGAGGACCTCACCATCGACTTCGGTACCGTCCGCGCCGTGGACGGGCTCTCCTTCACCCTGGAGGCGGGCGCCGCCCTCGGCGTCGTCGGCGAATCGGGCTCCGGCAAGAGCGCGACCGCCTCCGCGCTGCTCGGGCTGCACCGGGGTACGGGGGCCCGGGTCACCGGGACCGTCCGCGTCGCCGGTACGGATGTGGGTGCGGCGGACGACGCGGAACTGCGGGGACTGCGGGGCGCGAAGGCCGCCATGGTCTTCCAGGACCCGCTCTCCTCGCTCGACCCCTACTACACGGTCGGCGACCAGATCGCCGAGGTGTACCGCGTGCACAACTCCGTCTCCCGGAGGGCGGCACGTGCCCGGGCCGTCGAGGTCCTGGACCGGGTCGGCATCCCGGACGCGGCCCGCCGCGCCCGGTCCCGGCCGCACGAGTTCTCCGGCGGGATGCGGCAGCGGGCGCTCATCGCGATGGCTCTGGCCTGCGAACCCCGGCTGATCGTGGCGGACGAGCCGACCACCGCCCTCGACGTCACCGTGCAGGCCCAGATCCTGGACCTGCTGCACGGCCTGCGCGCCGAGACGGGCATGGGGCTGCTGCTGGTCACCCACGACGTGGGCGTCGCCGCGGAGAGCGTGGACGACATCCTGGTCATGCAGCACGGCCGGGCGGTGGAGCGCGGCCCGGTCACCGAGGTGCTCGGAACCCCCCGGGAGCCGTACACCCGCGAGCTCCTGGCCTCGGTACCCCGGGTCGAGGGGAAGCGGGCCGGCCTCCCCGGCCCGAGAACCGCACCCGCGGACGCCGAGCCGCTCCTCGAAGCCGTCGGTCTCCGGCGGGAGTTCGGCCGGGGCGCGGGACGCGTCACCGCCGTGGACGGGGTCTCGCTGACCGTCCACGCGGGGGAGACCCTCGGCATCGTAGGGGAGAGCGGCAGCGGCAAGACGACGCTCGGCCGCATGCTCGTACGGCTGACGGATGCGACGGCGGGCCGGCTCCGGTACGGAGGCGCGGACATCGGCTCGCTGCCGGAGAAGGACCTCCGGCCGTTCCGCCGTGAGCTCCAGATGGTCTTCCAGGACCCCGTCGCCTCACTCAACCCGCGCCGCTCCATCGGCGAGTCCGTGGCCGACCCGCTCCGTGCCGCCGGGGAGACCGACGAGGGCCGAATCAGGGACCGCGTGCGCGAACTGCTCGAAAGGGTCGGGCTCGACGCCGGCCGGTACGAACGCCATCCGCACGAATTCAGCGGTGGGCAGCGTCAGCGGATCGGCATCGCGCGTGTGCTCGCCGCCGAGCCGAAGCTGATCGTGTGCGACGAGCCCGTGTCCGCGCTCGACGTGACGACCCAGGCCCAGGTGATCGCACTCCTCGCGGAGCTCCAGAGCGAGCTCGGCATCGGACTCGTCTTCATCGCCCACGACCTGGCGGTCGTACGTCAGGTCAGCGATCGCGTGGCGGTGATGCGGCGGGGCCGGATCGTCGAGCAGGGCGCGACCGACGACGTCTACGGCTCACCGCAGGACCCTTACACGAGACAGCTCCTGGCGGCGGTCCCCGCGCTCGATCCCGCACGGGCCGCAGCACGCCGTGCGGCCCGCACGGAGCTGGCAGCAGCCTGACTCGGAGTCACTGATCGCCCGCTTGTCGCAACGGAACGCGACTGGGGCGGGAAAGTTACGCCGGTTCACCCCTTTCGGTGGTGCGACGGACAACAGTCCGTCGTGCCACCTGTGTATCCGCATACGGTCGTCCCGCTGCGAGTCGCCGGGCAACGGCGGCTGACCACAAGGGAGATCGGGGGTGTGCTCGTGCGGATCGGACTCCTCACGGACGGTGGCTATCCGTATGCGAACGGTGAGTCAAGACTCTGGTGCGACCGCCTGGTGCGCGGCCTTCCCCAGCACGAGTTCGACCTCTTCGCGCTCAGCCGCTCCGCCGACCAGGAACAACAGGGCTGGGTGCGGCTCCCCGACCAGGTCGGGCGGGTGCGTACGGCGCCTCTGTGGACGCGTGAGGAGGACGCCCGGAACTCCGGCTGCCCCAGGGGGCTGCCGGGCAGGCTCGCCACCGGCCTGGGGCGCTCGTACGGTCGACGCGACCGGCGGCGCTTCACCGCGCACGTGTCGGCGCTCGTCGGCGCGGTCTGCGCGGGCACGGAGACCGCGCCGGCATCCGACGGCGCCGGTTCCGAGGCCGCGTCCGGCCTCTTCGCGGACGGCCTCTACGGCCTCGCCGAACTGGCCCGGGAACGCGGTGGGCTGCGGAACGCCCTGCGCTCCGAGGCGACCGCCCGGATCGTGGAGTCGGCCTGCCGCGCTCCGGGAACGGGGCGGACGGTGCACGGCGCCACCGTCCCGGACCACCTCGCCTTCGTGGCCGCGCTGGAGCGCGCTCTGCGTCCCCTCTCGCTCGACTGGTACGCCGAGGACGACCTCGGCGCGGTCGACCTGTGCCACGCCGCGTCCGGCGGGGCGGCCGCTCTGCCGGGGCTCCTGGCCAAACGCTTCTTCGGCGTACCGCTGCTGGTGACGGAGCACGGCGTGCCGCTGCGGGCTCACTACCTCGCGGCGCCCGAGGCCCCGCTCGGTGCGCCGGTGCGCGCCCTCCTGGCCAACTTCCACGGGCTGCTCGCCTCCGAGACCTACCGGCAGGCCGCGCTCATCACCCCGGGCAACACCCATGTCCGCCGCTGGCAGGAGCGGTTCGGTGCCGACCGGGGCAAGCTGCGCACGGTCTACCCGGGCATGGAGGCGGACCGGTTCGGGGGCGTCGGGGAGGGCGAGGACGGGGGCGGGCCCGACACGCTGGTGTGGATCGGGCGCGTCGAACCCGCAAAGGACCTGATCGCCCTGCTCCACGCCTTCGCCGAGGTGCGCAGGGCCGAGCCGGACGCCCGGCTGCGGATCTTCGGCGCGCCGGTCCGGGGGAGCGAAGGCGACACCTACCTCGCGCACTGCCGCGCTCTCGCCGCGCAGCTCTTCCCCGACGAGGCCACCGACGCGCACGCCGTCGGCGACAACCCGGTCACCTTCGAGGAGATCGGCGGCCCCGAGGTGCCCGACCTCGCGGAGGCCTACGCCTCGGGGGGCGTCGTCGTGCTCTCCAGCGTCGTCGAGGGCTTTCCCATCAGCCTGGTCGAAGCCATGTTCTGCGGCCGGGCCACCGTCTCGACGGATGTGGGAGCCGTGGTCGAAGTCGTCGGCGGCACGGGGCTGGTGGTTCCCCCGCGCAATCCGCGGGCGCTCGCCGACGCCTGCGTCGCGCTGCTTCGCGACCCTGAGCGCCGTGCGCGCCTGGGCGCGGCGGCGCGCGCCCGGGCACTCGAACTGTTCACCGTCGAGCAGAACCTCATGGCGTTCGGCGGCATCTACCTCGACCTGGTGGGTCAGGCCCCGGCCCGTTGGACGACACCTACGGATCCTCTGGACCCGGCCGGTCCGCCGAGGCCGTTCGCCACACCCCCGGAGGCCCATGTGCTGGGCGCGCTGACCACTGGACCGGTCGCAGTGGGCACCCCCGCCCGCGGACCCGCCGGTGCCTCTGCCCGCGCCTCGGCCGGTGCTTCCGCCGGTGTTCCTGCCCGTGTCTCCAACGGCACCTCCCGGGTGCCGAGCTGGGCCGTCGGCGCGGAGGGAATGTGCGCCGGCGTCCGCGGGGCAGGGGACGGCGATGCGTGACGGCACGAGCGGCCACGACCACGGAGGAGCCCCGATGGGCAGACCGACCGACACCCCGGACGCCGGGGGCGAGTCGGCGTACGAAGGTGCCGGGACGGTCCGTTCGACCGTCCGGGCACCCGAGATCGCCTACCACCCCGCCCGCAGATCCGTGGTCCGGCGCGGACCCGCGGACCCCGTGAAGGTGCTCATGCACCGGCACCGGGAACTCTGCGAGCGTGCCGTCGACCCCCTGGAGATCGCAGCCGGTCTGGAGGCGCACGGACTCACCGACCGGACCGCCGCGCGCTACCGGCACCGCGACGTCTTCTCGCTCGCCGAGGAGCTCTACGCCCGCGTCCCCGGTGCGGGCGGGCACGCCCCCCGCACCCCGGCGCCAGAGCACGGCTCAGACAAGGAGGCGCCGGCCGGCTGGACGCTCTCGGCTCTGCTGCCCGGGGCCGCCTGCCTCGCGACGGCCGGAGTGCTCAGGGTGACCGAGGGGGTGCTCGGCGGCGGGGCCCGGTTCGCGGTGACCTCCGCCGGAGCGCTGCTCGTCCTCCTCGGTCTCCGCCTCTGTCTGCGCGGCGGCCCGCTGCGCGCCCCGGAAGCCGTCGGCGGCGTAACGCTGTACGTCTGCTGGCTCCTCGGCTATGTCGTGTACGGCGACGATCTGCTCGCCCAGGTCATCAGCGGCGGTCCCGACGGCCACTGGACCGCCGTGCCCGCACCCCTTCTCGGACTCGTTCCGGCCCTGGCCCCGGCAGCCTGGTGCGCCCACCTGTTCGCCGTGCGAGCGCGCCGCCGGCTCGCCGGGTCCCACGGCCTTTCGGACTTCGGCGCCGGCGTGCGCCCCCTGCTCCTCGGTGTCCTCGCGCTCTTCATGTGCGCGCTTACCGCGCTGCTGTTCCTCGCCGATCTCGGCCACCCGGAGGCCGGCGGCCGCCTCGGGGGTCCGGCAGCGCTCGGAGCGCTGCTCTTCCTCGCCCGCCTGCTGGCCGTCCACGGCTTCCCGGAACCGGCCGCCACGGGTCTCGCCGCCGCCTGCGCCGTCGAAGTGGCGGCCCCTTTCCTGGTTCTCGCAGGCCGGCTGCCCGGCCTCGGCCTCCTCGCCCGGCCGGTCGAGGCCGTCGTCGCCGCCGCAGGTACCGGCGGTGTGTCCGTCCTCGCCTGCGGCGCCGCCGCCTTCGGGCTGCTGGTCCACGCATCGGTCGCCCTCACCCGGGCGTCCGCCCACGCCTCGGCCTAGCCGGGCCCGCCCCACCCCGCGGAGCCGACGCCGCGGGTCTCCCGTACCGCTCACACCTTCCTCAAGGAGAAACCGGAAATGACCCCCCAAGCCCCCGCACCGGCAGCCAGCCGACGGCACCGAGGGAGCGCGCGATGAGGGTTCTGCTGCTCGGAGCGAATGGATTCCTCGGCCGTTTCGTCGCCGACCGCCTGCTCGCCGATCCCGCCGTGCACCTGACGGCACTCGGCCGCGGCGACGACGCCGACGTGCGCTTCGACCTCGCGGGCGGCAGCCCGGGAGCGCTCACCCGCTTCCTGGACGCCGTGCATCCCGGGGTCGTCGTCAACTGCGCGGGGGCCACCCGTGGTGGTGCCCGTGACCTGACCCGGCACAACACCGTCGCCGTGGCCACCGTGTGCGAAGCCATGCGCCGCAGCGGCTGCAGCGCACGGCTCGTCCAGGTCGGCTGTGCCTCCGAGTACGGCCCCTCGCAGCCCGGCTCCTCCACCGCCGAGGACGCGGTTCCCCGCCCGGGAGGTCCGTACGGCGTCAGCAAGCTCGCCGCCACCGAGCTGGTCCTCGGCTCCGGTCTGGACGCGGTCGTCCTGCGGGTCTTCTCGCCCGTGGGGCCCGGAACCCCGGCGGGCTCCCCGCTCGGCAGGCTCGCCGAGACCATGCGCCGCGCCATGCAGACCGGCGACCCCGAGCTCAGGCTCAGCGGCCTCGGGGTGCAGCGCGACTTCGTCGACGTACGCGATGTGGCGCGGGCCGTGCACGCCGCGTCGCTCTCCGCCGCCCAGGGTGTCGTCAACATCGGCACCGGCAGGGCCGTACGGCTGCGCGACGCGGCGGCGGTCCTCGCCAGGGTGGCCGGATACGCGGGTGCGCTCCACGAGCTCGACACGCCCCCCGGCCGGCTCCCCATCGGCGCCCCACGCGCTTCCACGGAGTCGGTCGTGGAACACCTCGCGGCGACCCCGTCGCCCTATCCCGACGGCTGCGGTGCCTGGCAGCAGGCCGATGTCCGCACCGCCCGGGACCGGCTCGGCTGGCGTCCCCGCATCAACCTGGAGGAGTCCCTCGCGGACATCTGGATGGAGGCGGCGTGCCGTATCTGACCAGCACCGGCTCCACCCTGCGGACCGGCGGCGCGGAACAGCTCGGCGTCGGCGTGCCCGGGTACGCGCATCCGCTGCTCGCGCCTGCCGAGTGGGCAGGGCTGAACCGGCCCGGGACCCCGCTGCACTGGGCTGTCCTCAACATCGACGACGGGCCGGGTGCCAGGCCCGACCCGCACTGCCTTGAAGCTGCCGGCCGGCTCCGCAACGCCCGCGAGCGGGCGCTGCACGGGGAGGCCCCCGAAGACACCGTCCGGGCGTCGGGCGGGAGGCTGCTGGGCCACATCGACCTGGCCTTCGGCAGCCGTCCCTTCAGCGAGCTGGTCGCGGACGCCCGGTCCTACCTCGACTGGTACCGCGTCGGCGGCTTCTACCTCGACCACTGCCCGGCCGAACGTGACGGGCTTCCGGCGATCCGCAGGCTGACCAGCACCCTCTCCGCGCTCCTGGCCGACAGCGACAGCGCCGACGAGGATGGAGGGCGGCTGGTCCTGGGGCACGGTACCCACCCGCACCCCGGCTACGCCGAGGCCGCCGACCAGCTGGTCACCTTCCGGGGGCCGTGGACCGACTACCGCTGGTCACAGGTGGCCGAGTGGACCGCCGCCTACGAACCGGGACGCTTCGCGCACTTCGTCCACGGGGTTCCGCGCACACACCTGGAGGAGGCCATGCGCATCGCCCGCTGGCAGGGAGCCGGCACGATCTTCTTCACCGACCGGGACGGCGCACACGGGCAAACCGACCCATTCGCGGCACTGCCCAGTTACTGGGACGAATTCGTCTCGCGGATCGGACCCGGTATCTCGGAATGAGGAGGGGCGTGGCAGTGTTACGGGAGAACAACCGTACGTAGATGAAGTACGTAGAATCCGACCACCTGCATTGTTGAGGTTCCTGTGTCGCTGCCACCCTTGGTCGAGCCGGCTGCCGAGCTCACCGTCGATGAGGTCCGCAGGTACTCCCGCCACCTGATCATCCCGGATGTCGGGATGGACGGACAGAAGCGGCTGAAGAACGCGAAGGTGCTCGCTGTCGGCGCCGGCGGCCTCGGCTCGCCGGCTCTGATGTACATGGCCGCGGCCGGCGTCGGCACGCTCGGCATCGTCGAGTTCGACGAGGTCGACGAGTCGAACCTGCAGCGTCAGGTCATCCACAGCCAGGCCGACATCGGCAAGTCCAAGGCCCAGTCGGCCAAGGAGACCGTGCAGGGGATCAACCCCCTGGTGAACGTCGTCCTTCACGAGGAGCGGCTCGAAGCCGACAACGTGATGGAGATCTTCGCCCAGTACGACCTGATCGTGGACGGCACGGACAACTTCGCCACCCGCTATCTGGTCAACGACGCCGCGGTGCTGCTGAACAAGCCGTACGTCTGGGGCTCGATCTACCGCTTCGACGGTCAGGCGTCCGTCTTCTGGGCCGAGCACGGTCCCTGCTACCGCTGCCTCTACCCGGAGCCGCCGCCCCCCGGCATGGTTCCCTCCTGCGCCGAGGGCGGTGTCCTCGGCGTGCTCTGCGCGTCCATCGGCTCCATCCAGGTCAACGAGGCCATCAAGCTGCTCGCCGGTATCGGCGACCCGCTGGTCGGCCGTCTGATGATCTACGACGCACTGGAGATGCAGTACCGCCAGGTCAAGGTCCGCAAGGACCCCGACTGCGCGGTCTGCGGCGAGAACCCCACCGTCACCGAGCTCATCGACTACGAGGCCTTCTGCGGTGTCGTGTCCGAGGAGGCCCAGGAAGCGGCGGCCGGTTCCACGATCACTCCCAAGCAGCTCAAGGAGTGGATCGACGGCGACGAGAAGATCGAGATCATCGACGTCCGCGAGCCGAACGAGTACGAGATCGTCTCGATCCCGGGCTCCCGGCTGATCCCGAAGAACGAGTTCCTGATGGGCAGCGCCCTCCAGGACCTTCCGCAGGACAGGCGCATCGTCCTGAACTGCAAGACCGGTGTCCGCAGCGCCGAGGTCCTCGCGGTCCTCAAGTCGGCGGGCTTCGCCGACGCGGTGCACCTCGGCGGCGGCGTCATCGGCTGGGTCAACCAGGTCGAGCCCGGGAAGCCGGTCTACTAGACCCGCGGTGTGAGTACGAAGGGGCCGGTTCCCGCGCGGAGCCGGCCCCTTCGCGTGCCGTGGGACGTGCCGCCCGGCCTCAGGGGCAGGTGCGCCCGTCCGCCGGGACCTTCCCCTCCAGGAAGTAGGCGTCGACGAGTGAGGTCACGCATGCGCTCTCGCCGTACGAGCCGTGCCCCTCGCCCTTGTTGGTCAGCATGACGCCGACCCCTTCACCCAGTTCGTCCGCCATCCGCCGCGCGCCCTCGTACGGGGTCGCCGGGTCTCCCGTCGTGCCGATGACCAGGATGGGGGCGGCTCCCGGGGCGCTCGCCTCCGGTGTGTCGTGCTCCCCTTCGACCGGCCACCCCGCGCACCAGCCGGCCGTGTCCCAGGCCAGGAACGGGCCGAAGACCGGCGACAGCGCCCGGAACCCGGGGAGCGACGCCCGGGCCTCGGCAGCCGTCGGACGCGCCTTGGCGTCGGCGCAGGAGATCGCCCGCTGGGAGTGGCTCCGGGTTTCGTAACGTCCTTCCTCGTCGCGGCCGTTGTACGAATCGGCCAGCCGGAGGAGACGGTCACCCCTGCCGCTGTTCTCCGCCTCGTCGAGCGCTGCCGTCAGGTCGGGCCAGTCGTTCTTCGAGTAGAGGGGGGTCACGATGCCGATGACGGCGAGCGATTCGTTGAGCTCGCGGCCGGAGGCGGTCGGCAGCGGCTCCGCGTCGAGCCGCTCCAGCAGGTCCGCTATCCGCCTGGTACCCGCCGCCGGGTCCTGGCCCCGGTCCTTCAGATAGTTGTCCAGCGCTCGCTGGAAACCCGTCGCCTGATTACGGGCGTGGCCCACCGAGTCCGCCGTCGGGTCGACGACGGCGTCCAGGACGACCCTTCCCACGGTCTCCGGGAAGAGGTGCGCATAGGTCGCGCCGAGCTCCGTGCCGTACGAGATGCCGAGGTACGACAGTTTGCCGTCGCCGAGCGCACGGCGGATCGCGTCCATGTCCCGGGCGGCGTTCGTCGTGCCGACATGGGGGAGCACGGCGGGGGAGAGACGCTCGCAGCCGGCACCGAAGTCCGTGCCGTCGGCGACGAACGCGGCCTCCTCCGCGGCGGTGTCCGGGGTCATGTCCACCTCGCGGTAGGCCGTCTCCTGGTCCCGGTCGCTCCGGCAGCGGACCCCCGCGCTGGCGGCGACGCCACGGGGGTCGAAGCCCACCAGGTCGTAGCGGGTGTTGAGCTCCCTGTACGAATCCGCGGCGCGCGGCAGGATGTCCACTCCCGAGCCGCCGGGGCCACCGAAGTTGAAGAGCATCGAGCCGATCCGCTCGCTCTTCTTCGTGGCCGCCCTGCGGATCAGCGCGATACCGATCGTCTCCCCGTCCGGCTGTGCGTGGTCCAGGGGTACGTCGAGGGTGGCGCACCGCCAGCCGGGGCCGGGCGCGGTGCCGCCCTCCGGGGCGGCGCAGCGCCCCCAGTCCAGGGGCCGGGAGGAGTCCTGTGAAGACCGAGGTGGCGCCGGGCCGTCGTCGCAGCCTGCGAGGGCCGTCGCCACCAGCAGGGCCGCAACGGGTGCGGCGCCCCCGCGGGCCCGTCGCCGTAGGCGCATGCGCGCTCCCTCCCCCGTGCCCGAAGGCCGCCGACCGGAGTGTCCGGGGTGTCACCGACGTCCGGTCGTCCAACGACCGGTCACCCGCAGACCGTTCCCGACTTCGGGACCTTCCCTTCGAGCAGGTAGCCGTCCACAGCGCGCTGCACACACGTGCTGCCGCCGTTGTACGCGCCGTGACCCTCGCCCTTGTACGTGAGCTCGATCCCGACCCCCTTGCCGAGTTCGGCGGCCATCGCCTTCGCGCCGGCGTACGGGGTCGCGGGGTCCCCTGTGTTGCCGATGACCAGGATCGGGGCGGAACCCGGCGCGCTGACGTCGGGGGTGTCCCACGCGCCCGCGACGGGCCAGCCGGTGCAGGACATCAGCCCCCAGGCCAGGTAGTCCCCGAACACGGGGGACGCCTTGCGGAACTCGGGGAGCGCCTTCCTGGTCTGTTCCAGGGTGAACCGCTGTTCGGAGTCCGCGCAGTTGATGGCCGCGTTCGCGGCGTTCGAGTTGTCGTAGTGCCCGTCCTCGGAGCGGCCGTTCAAGGAGTCGGCGAGCGCGAGCAGAAGGCCGCCGTTGTCGCCGTCCGCCTCGTCGAGTCCCTGTTCGAGAAGTGGCCAGGTCTCCTTCGAGTAGAGCGCCGAGGCGATACCCGTGGTGGCCTGGGTCTGCGTCAGTTCCCGTTCACCCAGGCCGGGGACGGGCTTCTTCTCCAGCTTGTCCAGGAGACCGGTGATCCAGTCCTGGACCTCCTGCGAGGTGGCGCCGGGGAGTCGGCAGTCGTCGCGCTCGGCGCAGTCGGCGGTGAAGTTGTCCAGGGCGAGCTGGAAACCTTCCGCCTGGCCGAGCGAGGACTGCAGTGAGTCCTCCGTGGGGTCGACGACCGCGTCCAGGACGGCCCGGCCGACCTTCTCGGGGTACAGGTGGGCGTAGACGCCGCCCAGTTCGGTGCCGTACGAGATCCCGAAGTAGTACAGCTTGTCGTCGCCGAGTACCTGGCGCATGAGATCGAGGTCCCGCGCCGCGTTCGTCGTGCCGACGTAGGGCAGTTCGTCCCCGGAGTTCTCCTCGCAGTCCGCGATGTAGGACTTCTGGTCCTCGACGAACGCCTTTTCCTCCTCGGCGTCGTCCGGTGTGCCGTCCTGCTCGTACCGCGCGTCGAGCGCCTCGTCGTCCGAGCACTCGACGCCCTCGCTGCGCCCGACCCCGCGCGGGTCGAAGCTCACCAGGTCGTAGCGGGAGCGGAGCGAGTCGTAGGCGGTGCCGAAGGACGGCAGCGTGGCGACACCGGAGGCGCCCGGCCCGCCGAAGTTGAAGATCAGCGAGCCGATCCGCCGCTCCTGGTTCCTGGCGGCGGCGCGGATGAGCGCCAGTTCGATGGTCCGGCCCTCCGGGTCCGAGTAGTCGAGGGGGACGTCCATGAAGGAGCACTCCCAGTTCGCCCCTCCCGGCAGGGGCGAGGGAGACGGACCACTTCCCTGGGCCGCGTTCGGGGCCGGGCAGGGCTTCCAGTCGAGCTTCTGGGAGGACAGTTCCTCCGCCGTCGCGGTGGGGGCCGCCGTCGACGCGGCCTTCGGCGTGGACCTCTCCGGATCTCCGTCGCCGCCGTCGTCCGAACAGGCGGCCAGCGGCAGCAGCACGCTGGCGGTGGCGGCGAGGGCGGCGGCGCGCAGAGCGGGAGAGGTCCTCATGAGCCCATCGTGCGGCGGGTCGCGGGGGAACGCGCGGGGCGCGGTCCATGCGAGTGGTGCGCTTCCGCACAAGTGTTCCTGCGTCCGCCTTACGGGTGCCCGTCTCGCCCCTGCGGGCCCGCAGGGGGTCGCCCCGGCGGTCGGCCGGGGGCTCGCCCGCGCGGTTCGGTCAGAGCTCGCCCTTGCGGGTCAGCTGGTTGAAGCAGATCCAGCCGGGGAGGACCGGCAGCCACAGCGTCATCACGCGGTACAGCAGCACGGACGGTACCGCGGCCTCCGACGGCAGGCCCACAGCGATCAGACCCAGGGTCAGTGCCCCCTCGACGGCGCCCATGCCGCCCGGGGTGGGGGCCGCCGACCCGAGGGCGTTGCCCGCGAGGAAGACCACCGCGATGCTCGCGTAGCTGAGCTCGGGGACGCCGGGACCACTGAAGGCGCGGATCGACGCGTCGAGGCACAGGACGAACAGCCCGGTCAGCAGCAGCATGCCGCCGATGCCGGTGACCAGCTTCTGCGGACGCTGCACCACGTCGAGCATGCGGGGCACGACGCCGGCGAACAGCGACCGCACGCGGGTGACGACGAACTTCCGGAGGAAGGGGATCGCGGTCACGACCAGTACGAGAACGGCGACCGTGAGCAGGCCCGCGATGACCGTCCTCGACGGGGTGAGCGAGTCCGGGGTCCTCTCCGTGCCGGTCAGATAGCCGAACAGGGCGAGCAGCAGGATGTGGCAGCCGAGACCGAACAGCTGGGACGCGCCCACGCTCGCGACGGCGAGCCCCGGGCGCACCCCGGCGCGTTGCAGGAAGCGTGTGTTCAGAGCGACACCGCCGATCGCGGCGGGGGCCACGATCTTCACGAACGACCCCGCGACCTGCGCGAGAACAGTCTTCCCGAATGCCACCCGCTCGGGCACGAAGCCGAGCAGGCTCATGGCCGCGGCGACGTAGCTCAGGGCCGAGAAGCCCAGCGCCGCAGCCACCCACCCCCACTCCGCCTGCTCCACGACCGTCCCGAAGTCGGCCTTGGTGACCTGCGAGATCAGGAAGTAGGCGGCGATGGCGCCCGCGATGAAGCTGAAGAGGGTCCGCGGCTTGATGCGCTCCAGGCGGACCGGCTCGACCGGCGCCTGCGGCCTGATCAGCAGCACCTGGCGGCGGATCTGGGCCAGCATGTCCTCCTCGCGGGCCTCCTCCATCGCATCGTCGATCGCCCGCTTCTCGGCCTGCTTCTCGGTGCGCAGGGACTTGCGGACGGCCTTGCGGTCGTTGGCCGCCGAGGTGTCGTGCTCCTCGGCCTTCGCCTCCTTGGCCGCCTGCGAGGCCTCCAGCACCGCCTCACGCTCCCGCTGCGAACGCTCCCGGGCGAGTCTGCGGAGCGTCGCCCGGGTGGAGCGGCTCAGCGCGATCGGCTGGAGCAGCGGCAGGCAGTCGGCGACGGCGTCGGGCCCGAGCACGGCGAGTGCCCCGGCGACGGCCCGTTCGGCGCCCACCCGCAGGCCGGTGGTGGTGAGCAGCTGGGCCACGTCCATGCGCAGGATCAGGTCCCCGGCCGCGATCTCGCCGCCCCGCAGGTCCGTGACGAACACCGTGCCGGAACGATCCACCAGGATGGCGTCCCCGGTGAGCCTGCGGTGCGCGATCCGCCGCGACTGGAGGGCCTTCACCTGGCGCCAGGCTCCGCGCACCAGGTCGTCGGTGATCTCCTCGTCCTCCATGGCGTCCAGCGAGCGCCCTCCGATGTGCTCGTAGACGAGCATCACGGCGTCGGGCCCGAGTTCGGACGTGGCGATCAGCTTGGGCGCGTTGGCACCGGCGGCGATCGCCGCGTACGCGAGGAGCGCTTCCTGTTCCAGGGCCTGGCGCAGCGACTGGATGGAGCGGCGCTGGGTGATGCTGCGGAGGGTGAGCCTGCGCCACACCCGGTAGAAGAAGCCCTGGGCCTGCTGTTCGCGGTCGACGACCGTCACGTCCAGCGGTGGCCCGTCCTCCAGGGTGACCAGATAGCGGCGCCCCTGGTCGCTCTGGTCGGTGTTGTCGGCCGTGTCCTCGGTGCGCATCGCGGCGACCGGGCGGAAGCCGACGTGGCGCAGACCGGCCATCAGGTGCTGACCGGTCGGGCGGACGTTCGGCGAGCCGACCGCGTACAGCGTGCCGTACGCCACGGTCCAGCCGATCAGCACGGTGAGGACGATCGAGAACGGGGTGGTGTAGCCGCCGACCAGCATCGCGAAGGCGTCCAGGAGCAGCACCACCCACAGCACGACCCGCCAGCGCGGTCTGCGGGCCATCCCGACCGCCGTCATGTAGGCGATGACGGGCGCGAGATACCCGTGCACGGGGTCGGTGAGCGCGTCACCCGGCTGGGGCTGTGTCAGGGCCTCCCGGATCGTCCCGGGAGCCGACCTGGCGACCCAGAGATCGGTGGCCAGGGTCACCCCGTGGGCCAGTACGGCGGCGAGTACACCGTCCGCGATCCGCAGCCCGTCGCGTTTCACCAGACGTTCGATCGCGAAGGCGACCGGCACGAGGAGCACGGCGATGCTGGACACCAGGCCCGCGATCTTGATCAGCAGATCCGGGGCCTGGTCGGTGCCCTTGGAGATGTCGTCCTCGAGACCGGTGGTGGTCCCCTGGGCGAACGCGGCGATGGAGAACAGCAGAGCGATCGCGAGGACACCGACGAGGAGCCGCAGCAGATCGGAGGGGCGGTGGACCCGGGCGGGCAGCAGGGGCTCGTCGCCCGAGACGCGGTCCGTCAGGCTCGTGCCGGCCGAGGCGAGTGTCGATCCCGAGAGGGAGTGCCCGGTGGCCTCCTCGGTGTCCGGAGCACCGGCACCCGGGGCGTCGGGTGCGTCCGGGCGCGGCTCGGCGTCAGAGGCGCCCGCCGCCTTCGGTGGCTGCACGCCCTGCTCCTTAGCCTCTGATGAATCTTCGTGTTCTCGTATCACCGGTCACCGCCCGCATGATGGTGGCACGGCCTGCAGACAGAGGGGGGCATCAGGGTGCATTGCGCGGGCGCGATGCGCAACATACGCTGCTTCGCCCGCGCGTGCACGGTGTGTGACCGGTACGACACCGGACCGGGCCGGTTGTCGGTGGCGTACGGCAGGATGGGACGGATGAGCGAAGACCGGACGAGCGGCAGCCGGACCGGGGCCGCGCCCGCCGAACCCGTGACCGCGGAGCTGCCCCTCTACGCCGAGCGGGTCCTGGACGTGGCGGACCTCATCCCGCCAGGCCGTGTCATGACGTACGGCGATGTCGCGGAGTGGCTCGGTGACGGCGGGCCCAGACAGGTCGGCCGGGCGATGGCTCTGTACGGCTCCGCGGTGCCCTGGTGGCGAGTGGTGCGGGCCGACGGGCTGCTGCTGCCGGGCCATGAACTGCGGGCGCTCGGCCACTACCGCGAGGAGGGCACTCCGCTGCGCCCGGCACCGCGCGACGCGGAGGGGCACGTCCCGCGCCTCGACATGAAACGCGCAAGATGGGACGGCGTCACCGGCCGTCCGGGCGAGGAAGCTCACACCTGACAGCTTCCGCCATCGTGCCCCGCCGGGACGGGCGCCTGGCCGGGGAACGGGACGCACCGGTGAGCCGACGGGCTCCTCGTGTGACGGGGGACGCTTTCCACTGCCTGATTTCCGCCCCGCCGCTGGCGTAGCGTCGTCCACACGCGGCACGCTCCGCCCCCTCTTCAGTCTCCGTCACGACCGGGCCCGCTCCGCCGGCCCTCAGCACCGTCCGTCACCCACCACCCGTCACACCCGGGCCGCCACCCCCTGGCCGGCCGCCGCGCAGACCGAGTACAACCACCAGGACCGGCGATCCACGTGAGCTCCTCCTCCACCACCCGGAACAGCCCGCACCGTCAGGCACGGCGGCGGGCTCCGGGCGCGTACCGGCTGGTGCGCACGCCCCCGGGCTCCGTGGACCCCCCTCTCCTGGACGCACCGCAACGAGCCGTGGTTGATCACCGGGACGGCCCGCTGCTCGTTCTCGCCGGACCGGGCACGGGCAAGACCACGACGCTGGTCGAGGCGGTCGCCCGGCGGGTGGCCCGGGGGACCGACCCCGCCCGGATCCTCGTCCTCACCTTCAGCCGCAAGGCGGCGGTCGAACTGCGCGACAGGATGGCGGCCCGGCTCGGCGGTACCCGGGGCCCGCAGGCCACCACCTTCCACTCGTACTGCTATGCCCTGGTCCGCGCCCACCAGGACGCGGACCTCTTCGCCGACCCGCTGCGCCTGCTCTCCGGGCCGGAGCAGGACGTCACCGTCCGTGAACTCCTGGCAGGACAGCTCGGCCTGGAGCGGTCCGGGCTGGCCCATGTCCGCTGGCCCGACGAGCTGCGCGCCTGCCTGACCACCCGGGGCTTCGCCGACGAGGTGCGTGCGGTGCTGGCCCGCAGCCGTGAGCTCGGCCTCGGCCCGGACGCCCTGGCGGCGTTCGCCCGCCGCACGGGCCGCCCCGACTGGAGCGCCGCCGCCCAGTTCCTCGCCGAGTACCTGGACGTCCTCGACGCCCAGGGCGTCCTCGACTACGCGGAACTCGTCCACCGGGCCGTCCTGCTCGCCGAACGGCCGGAGGTGGCGGCGGAACTGGCCCGGAGCTACGACGCCGTGTTCGTCGACGAGTACCAGGACACCGACCCCGCCCAGGTCAGGCTGCTGCACGCGCTGGCCGGGAACCGGGGTACCGGCGCTCCGGACACCGGAGGCGGCCGGACGCTCATCGCCTTCGGCGACCCCGACCAGTCGATCTACGCCTTCCGGGGTGCCGATGTGAACGGCATCCTCGACTTCCCGGACACCTTCCGCCGCGCCGACGGCGCGCCCGCCCCCGTCGGGGTCCTCACGACCTCGCGCCGCTCCGGCGCGATCCTGCTCGAGGCCACCCGGCTGCTCACCTGCCGGATGCCGCTCACCCGCCTGCCCTCCGACAAGGTCCGCGCCCACCGCGAGCTGTCCGCCGTGCGGGGAGGGGGGCGCGTCGAGACGTACACCTATCCGACCCCTTCCACGGAGCTGGAGAACATCGCCGATCTGCTCCGGCGCGCGCACCTGGAGGAGGGTGTGCCCTGGAGGGACATGGCGGTCCTCGTACGCGCCGGCGGCCGTTCGATCCCCGTCGTGCGCCGGGCGCTCACCTCCGCCGGGGTCCCGCTCGAGATCGACGGCGACGATCTTCCCCTGCGCCACGAGCCCGCGGTCGCCCCGCTCCTGACCGCCCTGCGCGCGGTCGCCACGGCGGCGCTTCACCCCGCGACGCCCGGGGACGCGGAGGCCGGCGCGTCCGAGGACGTTGCGCTCGGGGACGGTGCGCTCGGGGACGGTGCGCCTGGGGACCCGGCGGACGAGGCGTTCGGGGGTCCGGAGGACGGCGTGCTCGGGGATCCGGCGGACGAGGCGTTCGGGGGTCCGGAGGACGGCGTGCTGGGGGATCCGGCGGACGAGGCTTTCGGGGGTCCGGAGGACGGCGTGCTCGGCCATCTGGAGGACGGTGCGCCCGGGGGGCCGGAGGACGGGCCCGTAGCCGGTGGCGACCGGGCGGTACCCGGACGGCTCGACACCGAGACCGCCCTCGCCCTCCTCACCTCGCCACTCGGCTCGATGGACGCCGCCGACCTGCGCCGCCTCGGCCGTGCCCTGCGTGACGAGGAGAGAGCTGCCGGGCATCGCGTACCGCCGCCGTCCGGCGAACTGCTGGCCCTGGCGCTGGCCGAGCCCGAGCGTCTCGCCACGCACGACCCCGCGTACGCCCGCGGAGCCCAGCGCCTCGGCGCGCTCCTGCGCGAGGCCCGCGAACTCCTGGAGAACGGCGGCACCGCCGAAGAGGCCCTGTGGGTCCTCTGGAACGGCACCTCCTGGCCCGGCCGCCTGGAGCGGGCGGCTCTGCGGGGCGGCGCGGGCGGACGGAACGCCGACCGGGACCTCGACGCCGTATGCGCCCTCTTCGACACGGCCGCACGCGCCGAGGAACGCACCGGCGGGCGCGGCGCGCTCAACTTCCTGGAGGAGATCGACGCCCAGGACATCGCCGCCGACACCCTGTCCCGGCGCGCCGTACGCCCCGACGCCGTACGCCTGATGACCGCGCATCGCTCCAAGGGCCTGGAATGGCGCCTGGTGGTCGTCGCCGGGGTGCAGGAGGGGCTCTGGCCCGACCTGCGCCGCCGGGGATCGCTCCTGGAGGCGGACCGGATCGGGCGCGACGGCCTGGCCGAACCCCTCACCCCGGGGGCGCTCCTGGCCGAGGAACGCCGCCTGTTCTACGTGGCTGCCACCCGGGCCCGGGAACGTCTGGTGGTCACCGCTGTCAAGGCACCCGCCGACGACGGAGACCAGCCCTCGCGCTTCCTCACCGAACTCGGCGTCGAGCCCCGGGACGTCACCGGACGCCCCCGGCGCCCGCTCGCGGTGGCCTCCCTCGTCGCGGAACTGCGGGCGACGACCGTCGACCCCGCCGCATCGGAGGCCCTGCGTGACGCCGCCGCCCACCGGCTGGCCCGGCTCGCGGCACTCACCGACGACGAGGGCCAGCCGCTCGTGCCCGCCGCCCACCCCCACCGCTGGTGGGGGCTGAACGAACCGACCCGCTCCGAGGTCCCGCTGCGCGACCGGGACCACCCCGTCGCGCTCTCCGGGAGCGCGCTCGACCAGCTCGCCAACACCTGCGCCCTCCAGTGGTTCCTCGGCCGCGAGGTGAAGGCCGACGCCCCGGCGACCGCGGCGCAGGGCTTCGGCAACGTGGTCCACGTGCTCGCCGACGAGGTGGCATCCGGCCGTACCGCCGCCGACCTGGACGTCCTGATGGAGCGCCTGGACTCCGTATGGGACGGCCTGGTCTTCGACGCCCCCTGGAAATCGCAGCAGGAGAAGGACCAGGCACGCGCGGCCCTGGAACGCTTCCTGCGCTGGCACGTCATGGACCGTGCGGGCCGCACCCCCACCGCCAGCGAGCACGACTTCGACGTCACCCTCGACGCGGGCGAGTACGCGGTGCGAATCCGGGGCTCCATGGACCGGGTGGAACAGGACACCGAGGGCAGGGCGTACGTCGTCGACTTCAAGACCGGAAAGGGTGCGCCGACCAGGGACGAGGTCGCCTCCCACCCCCAGCTCGCCGTCTACCAGCTGGCGGTCAGGGAAGGCGCCGTCGACGAGATGTTCGACGGCAGGCGCCCGGAACCCGGAGGAGCCGAGCTCGTCCAGCTGCGCCAGCCCGCCCCGAAGAAGGAGGGCGGCGACGCGCTCCCCAAGGTGCAGGCGCAGGAACCCCTCTCCGGGGAATGGGTCTCCGACCTGCTGGCCACGGCGGCCGGCCGGGTCCTGGACGAACGGTTCACCCCTTCGACCGGCCAGCACTGCGCGCACTGCACCTTCAGGACGTCGTGCAGCGCGCAGCCCGAAGGCCGTCAGATCATCGAATGAGAGGCCCGGCGGAAACCGCGGGGGCCGGGTTGTCGGTGCGTCCGGTTAGCCTTCCTGGAGTGTCCTCCCGTATCACCGATCCCGAGCAGCTCAAGGAGCTCCTCGGGATCCCCTTCACCCCGGAGCAGACGGCCTGCATCACCGCGCCGCCCGCCCCGCAGGTGATCGTGGCCGGGGCCGGCTCGGGGAAGACCACCGTGATGGCGGCCCGGGTGGTGTGGCTGGTCGGGACCGGACAGGTCGCCCCGGAGCAGGTCCTCGGCCTGACGTTCACGAACAAGGCCGCAGGCGAGCTCGCCGAGCGGGTCCGCAAGGCCCTCGTCGCGGCAGGGGTCACCGACCCCGAGGCCATCGACCCGGACAACCCTCCGGGCGAACCCAGCATCTCCACCTACCACGCCTTCGCCGGCCGGCTCCTGACCGACCACGGTCTCCGGATCGGCCTCGAACCCACCACCCGCCTCCTCGCCGACGCCACCCGGTACCAGCTCGCGGCCCGGGTGCTCCGCGAGGCACCCGGCCCCTACCCGGCGCTGACCCGGTCCTTCCCCACTCTCGTCAGCGACCTGCTGGCACTGGACGCCGAGCTCGCCGAACACCTGGTCCGCCCCGAGCAGCTCGCCGAGCACGACACCGGGCTCCTCCAGGCCCTGGAGACGGCGAGGCTCACCAACGCCGAGCTGCGCAAGATCCCCGATACGGCCGGGGCGCGCCGCGAGCTCCTCGAACTGACCCGGCGCTACCGGGCCGCCAAGCGCAGCCGTGATCTCCTCGACTTCGGTGACCAGATCGCCCTCTCCGCCGAGCTGGCCCTCACCCGGCCCGAGGTCGGCGCGATCCTGCGCGACGAATTCCGCGTCGTCCTGCTCGACGAGTACCAGGACACCTCCGTCGCCCAGCGACTCCTCCTGGCCGCACTGTTCGGCGGGGAAGGGGAAAGCGGCACGGCCGGCCACGCGGTCACCGCCGTCGGCGACCCCTGCCAGGCCATCTACGGATGGCGTGGCGCCTCCGTGGCCAACCTCGACGACTTCCCGCACCACTTCCCGCACGCCGACGGCACCCCGGCCACCCGCTACTCCCTCAGCGAGAACCGCCGCAGCGGGGGCCGGCTCCTCCACCTCGCCAACGGGCTGGCCGAACCCCTGCGCGCCATGCACGAGGGAGTCGAGGCGCTGCGCCCCGCGCCCGGAGCCGAGCGGGACGGCACGGTCCGGTGCGCCCTCCTGCGGACGCACGCCGAGGAGATCGACTGGCTCGGCGACTCGCTCGCCCACCTCGTGCGGACCGGGAAGGCACCGGGGGAGATCGCCGTCCTGTGCCGTACCGCAGGAGACTTCCCAATCATCCAGGCGGCGCTCGTCGCCAGGGACATCCCTGTCGAGGTCGTCGGTCTGTCCGGACTGCTGCACCTCCCCGAGGTCGCCGACCTCGTGGCCGTCTGCGAGGTCCTCCAGGATCCCGGGGCCAACGCCTCCCTGGTCCGGCTGCTCACCGGACCACGCTGGCGCATCGGGCCGCGGGACCTCGCACTCCTGGGGCGCCGGGCCCGCCTCCTCGTCCACCGCTCCGGCCCCGGTGACGACGACGCCGACCCGGACCACCGCCTGGCCGAGGCCGTCGAGGGCATCGACCCCGCCGAGGTGATCTCGCTGGCGGACGCCCTCGACACCTTCCTGGAGTCCGGCGGGTCCGAGGACGACCGGCTGCCGTTCTCCGCGGAGGCCCGCGTCCGCTTCGCCCGCCTCGCCGCCGAGCTCCGTGACCTCCGCCGCTCGCTGGCCGATCCCCTCATGGACGTACTGCACCGCGTCCTCGCGACCACCGGCCTCGAAGTGGAACTCTCCGCGTCGCCGCACGCCCTGGCCGCCCGCCGCCGCGAGACCCTCGCCAACTTCCTGGACGTCGCGGCCGGTTTCGCCGCAGTGGACGGGGAAGCGTCCCTGCTCGCCTTCCTCGGCTTCCTGCGCACCGCCGCGCAGTACGAGAAGGGCCTGGACAACGCCCTGCCCGGTGGTGAGAACACCGTGAAGGTCCTCACCGCCCACAAGTCCAAGGGCCTGGAATGGGACGTCGTCGCCGTCCCCGGCCTCGTCGGCGGACAGTTCCCCAGCACACAGTCCCGGGACGCGTGGACCTCGCAGTCCCATGTCCTCCCGCACGCCCTGCGCGGCGACGCGGCCACGCTCCCAGGCCTCCACTCCTTCGACGCCAAGGGCCTCAAGGCATTCAAGGAGGAGATGAAGGGGCATCAGCACACCGAGGAGCTCCGCCTCGGCTACGTCACCTTCACCCGCCCCCGCAGCCTGCTGCTCGGCTCCGGCCACTGGTGGGGCCCGTCCCAGAAGAAGCCCCGCGGCCCCTCGGCCTTCCTGGACGCGCTGTACGAGCACTGCGCGGCCGGGTACGGCGAGATCGAGGTCTGGGCGGACGAGCCCGGGGAGGACGAGGAGAACCCGGCGCTCCAGGAGAAGGACGCAGACCAGGCCTGGCCGCTGCCGCTCGACGGCACGGCCATGGCCCGCCGCCGGGCCGCCCGGGACACGGTGCTGGCCCACCTGGAGGCCCTGGCGGCCATGCCCGTACCGGATGCGTACGGGGAGCCCGCGCATACCGGAGAGCCCCGGCGCGGACAGGCGCCGCCGCACGAGGGCCCGTCTCCCTACGAGGCCGAGCCACCCTACGAGGCCGAGCCCCCTTACGAGGCCGAGCCCCCTTACGAGGCCGAGCCTCCCTACGAGGACGAGCCTCCCTACGAGGCCGAGCCCCCTTACGAGGACGAGGTCCCGCCGTACGACGAGGCGGCAGCCCCGTACGACGACCCGTTCCCGGACGGCGGGTCCGCTCCGTCCACCGGGGCGCGGACGTCACCGGACGGCGCTCCGTCCCGCGACGGTCGGCAGGGCACGGACGATCCCGGGCCCGTCCCGCCCCCGGCGCCCCCCGCACCGCTCGTTCCGGCCGCCCGTGCCCCGGCGGACGCCGGCCTCACCCCGGAGGATTCCCGCACCCTCGCCTCCTGGGACCGCGATCTCGACGCTCTCGCCGGTGAGCTGCGCCGCGCCCGTGCGGCCGTGCGCGAGGTCGTCCTGCCCGCCACTCTCTCCGCCACCCAGCTCCTGCACCTCGCCGACGACCCCGACGGCTTCACGCGGGAGCTCGCCCGCCCCATGCCCCGCCCCCCGCAGCCCGCCGCCCGCCGGGGGACCCGGTTCCACGCCTGGGTGGAGTCCCGGTTCGAGGAACTGCCGCTGCCCATGCTGGGCCCGGACGAACTCCCCGGCGGCGACGGGAGCGACGCGGAGATCGCCGACGAACGCGACCTCGCCGAGCTCAAGGAGGCATTCGAGCGCACCGCGTACGCCCGGCGCACTCCGTACCGCGTCGAGACACCGTTCCAGATCACGCTGGGAGGCCGGGTGATCCGAGGCCGGATCGACGCCGTCTACCGCACGGACGACACGTACGAGATCGTCGACTGGAAGACCGGCCGGCACGGCGCGGCCGACCCGCTCCAGCTCGCCGTGTACCGCCTTGCCTGGGCCGAACTGCACGGCCTGCCGCTGGAAGCCGTCACCGCGACCTTCCTCTACGTACGCACCGGGGAGACCGCGCGCCCTGCGGGTCTGCCGGGCAGGGAAGAGCTCGAGAAGCTCCTCCTGGACGAGCCACCTCCGCCGGGCCGATAGGCTCATGAGCATGAGCGACACCCCGGACAGCGCCGTCCGTCAGTACACCGAGCAGCACCGCACAGCCTTTCTCGACGACCTCGCCGAGTGGCTGCGCATCCCGTCCGTATCCGCTCAGCCGGAGCACGACGGGGATGTACGGCGCAGCGCCGAGTGGCTGTCGGACAAGCTGGCGGAGACCGGGTTCCCCGTCACCGAGATCTGGGAGACGGCCGGAGCCCCGGCGGTCTTCGCCGAGTGGCCGTCGGAGGATCCGGGCGCACCCGTCGTCCTCGTCTACGGTCACCACGACGTGCAGCCCGCGGCCCGTGAGGACGGCTGGAACAGCGACCCCTTCGAACCCGTGATCCGCGACGGCAGGATGTACGGACGCGGCGCGGCCGACGACAAGGGCCAGGTGTTCTTCCACACACTCGGCGTCCGGGCCCACCTCGCCGCGACCGGCCGCACGACCCCGGCGGTACACCTCAAGCTCCTGGTCGAGGGCGAGGAGGAGTCCGGGTCGCCGCACTTCCGCGCGCTGGCCGAGGAGCGTGCCTCCCGCCTCGCAGCCGACGTCGTGATCGTCTCCGACACCGGCATGTGGGACGAGAACACCCCAACCGTCTGCACCGGCATGCGCGGCCTCGCGGAGTGCCAGATCGAGCTGTCCGGCCCTGGCCAGGACATCCACTCCGGATCGTTCGGCGGCGCCGTACCGAATCCCGCGACGGCGATCGCCCGGCTCGTCGGCGCTCTCCACGACACGGAGGGCAGGGTCGCGGTCCCCGGGTTCTACGACGGGGTCGCCGAACTCACCGAAACCGAGCGCGCCCTCTTCGCCGAGCTTCCCTTCGACGAGGACACCTGGCTGCGCACGGCCTCGTCGCAGGCCACCGCGGGCGAGGCCGGCTACTCCACCCTCGAGCGCATCTGGGCCCGCCCCACCGCCGAGGTCAACGGCATCGGCGGCGGCTACCAGGGTGCGGGCAGCAAGACCGTCATCCCCTCGTCCGCCATGGTGAAGCTGAGCTTCCGGCTGGTCGCCGGCCAGGACCCCGAGCTGATCCAGGAAGCGGTCCGCACATGGGCCGAAGCCCGTATCCCGGCGGGTGTCCGACACCGCATCACCTTCGCCCCCGCCACCCGCCCCTGTCTGACCCCCCTGGACCACCCCGCCCTCCAGGCGGTGGCCCGCGCCATGGGACGGGCCTTCGGGACGAAGATCCTCTTCACCCGTGAGGGAGGTTCGGGCCCCGCGGCCGACCTGCAGGACGTGCTCGGCGCGCCCGTCCTCTTCCTGGGTATCTCCGTACCGTCCGACGGCTGGCACGGCCCCGACGAGAAGGTCGAGCTCGACCTCCTCCTCAAGGGTGTGGAGACCACCGCCCATCTGTGGAGCGAACTGGCAGACGCACTCCGCTGAATCTCTGAACGCCCGATCCACCCCCGGGGGAGTAGGAAGCACCTGTGAGCACCTTCGACAACGCCACCGCAGACCGCCCGATCGGTCTCACCGCGCCCAGCGGCATCGACCGCGCCGCGCACCACCGGCTCGACGAGGCCTGGCTCGCCGCGGCCTGGAGCCACCCGACGACCAGGGTCTTCGTCGTCTCCGGCGGCCAGGCGCTCATCGACGACACCCCCGACGGCGGCACCGAGCTCGTCATGACGCCCGCCTTCGAGGCGCCCGTCACCGAGACCCACCGCTACTTCCTGGGCACCGACGAGGACGGCGTGCGCTACTTCGCACTCCAGAAGGACTCGCTCCCGGGCCGCATGGACCAGTCCGCGCGGCCCGCCGGTCTGCGAGAGGCCGGGATGCTCCTCGGCCCGCGCGACGCCGGACTGATGGTGCACGCGGTGGCGCTCGAGAACTGGCAGCGGCTGCACCGCTTCTGCTCACGCTGCGGCGAGCGCACCGTCATCGCAGCGGCCGGACACATCCGCCGCTGCCAGGCCTGCGGCGCGGAGCACTACCCGCGGACCGACCCCGCTGTGATCATGCTGGTCACGGACGACCAGGACCGTGCTCTGCTGGGGCGCCAGGTGCACTGGCCCGAGGGCCGCTTCTCGACCCTCGCGGGCTTCGTCGAACCGGGGGAGTCCATCGAGCAGTCGGTGGCCCGCGAGGTGTTCGAGGAGGCGGGGGTCACCGTCGGCGAGGTCGAGTACATCGCCAGCCAGCCGTGGCCGTTCCCCTCCAGCCTCATGCTCGGCTTCATGGCACGTGCCGTGTCCTCGGAGATCACCGTGGACGGTGAGGAGATCGAGGAGGCCCGCTGGTTCTCCCGGGAGGACCTCACGGCCGCCTTCGACTCGGGCGAGGTGCTGCCCCCCTTCGGAGTCTCGATCGCGGCGCGCCTGATCGAGCTCTGGTACGGCAAGCCGCTCCCCAGGCCCGGCGGAGCCGGCTGACGGTGCGGGCGGCGGCACGACCGCTGCATGCCGGTCACCTGGCCGCCCGGTCACCCGGGCCGCCCGGTCACCCGGGCATCCCGGTTACCTGGTCGCCCGGGCATCCCGGTCACCTGGTCACCCGGTCACCTGCGCGCCGGGACGCGTCGGTAGAGTCTGCGCTCATGCCCGAACCGAGCGTTCTCCACGGCGCCACCATTGACGCCCTCATGGCCAACGCCGGCCGTTCGACACTGGCTTTCAAGCAGGCGAACGCGGACCGGAACCACGCGACGGCCTTCTGGTTCAACGATCTCGTCGACGCCACGTCCGGCACCGAGGTCGTCAGCCAGTACCTCGTGACGGCGGCGGAGATGACGCGCTACGGCCTGGGCGAGCTCACGCTGCGGCCCGAGCTGTGCGAACCCGTGACGAGCGCGGAGAAGCTCCTCGTCACGGACTTCGCCGACGCGTGGACCGTTCTCGGTGACCTGGGTGTCGCCGTGATGCCCACGGCCGGGCTCCACGCCCATGGCAGGCGCAAGGGCTGGAACTGGACGACCGACGAGATCACCGACGGCCTGGCCGCGCACCCCGACGACATCGCCCGGATCGGTGCCGAGCCCCGGCCCGCGTACATCCTGGGCCACGACGTGGGGCAGACGGACGGTGCACGGCTGCAGGCCGTCGTCGTGGGCCAGGTGGCACGCGGGGACGACGGCCACGTCCGCTGGGACTCCACCGTGCCCGAGGGCTGCGCCGGTGCTCCGGTCTTCGTGGGGGAGGCACTCGGCGACGACCGGTTCAAGCTGGTCTGCGTCGGACTCGTCCTGGCCGGTGAGAAGCAGAACCGGATAGCGACGTTCGACCGCATCAGGGCCGCTGTGCGGGAATCGGAGGCGGACCGCGCCACGGGGCCGGCAGCGGATTCGGTGGCGGACTCGGTGGTGGACTCGGAGCCGGCGCCGGACCCCGGCGGAGAAGCGGTACGGCGCACGAGCTGGTGGCGGAGGAAGCCCCCCAAGCCCCGCACGCCCTGAAGACCGGCCGCAGGGCCGCTGCCTCCCCGGCGAGGAAGCCCCGTCTCCGGCGCGGCAGCAGCACATCAGTCCAGCAGAGCGTCCGCGAACATCTCGCGGTGTGCTGCCAGCCAGGCCTGCGCACGGTCCCAGCGCTGCCACCCGCCACGGTCGGCCAGCGCCTTGCGGTAGACGGGATCGCCGTCGGACACACGGCGGGCGACGAAGGCACGGCAGACCGCCGTGGTCTGCTCGATCACGCCGGGCAGTTCGGCCCGTTCCGCCGGGGGAAGGCCGTAGCCGTCGGCGAGGATCCGCAGCCGCGAGGGCACATCCGGTGCGTCGGGATACAGCGCCGCCGCGGACCCGGGATCAAGCATGGGCACCCAGTAGCGGGCGGCCATGGCGACATCCCAGAGGGGCCGGCCGGGTGCGGCCAGGTCGAAATCGATCAAGGCGGCGGCGCGGCCGTCGCGGAAGACGACGTTCTCCGGGCACACGTCGTTGTGGCACACCACCGTTCCCCCCTCCGGGTCGGCGAGATCCCGGGGCCACTCGACGTCCGGGTCGGCCGTGACCGTGGCACCGGCGTCGTGCAGACGCCGCAGCAGGACCCCCACCGATGCGAGGGCAGGCGTCGTCAGCGCCCAGGGCGGGAACGGTGGCAGAGCCACCTCACCGGGAAGGAAAGTCAGCTGTTCACGATTGTCGGCGGTGAGTCCCAGGGGAATCGGGGCCGCATCGAAGCCGTGCTCCCTCAGCGCGAGAAGGTGGGCATGGAGAGCGTGTGCGTGGGGCGGTGCCGGGCGGTCCACCGACGCGCCCCGGCGGAATACCGCCCCCGCGTTCGCCATGCCTCCGGCCAGCGCCTCGGAGTCCGCCCCGCCCTCGGTCGTCATGCCGGTCACGCTACAGCCGGGGTGCCCTCGTACAGGCGGGTCCTGAGAAGACCCCCGGAGTGAAGACGATCATGGGAAGACCCCCGGACCGGCGCCGGGCCGGTCGGGGGTCGTGTGCCTCGTGGCGGGTCAGGCGCCGATCTTCTGCTTGACCTGGGCCAGTGAGGGGTTCGTCAGCGTCGAACCGTCCGGGAAGAGCACGGTAGGTACCGTCTGGTTCCCGCCATTCGCCTTCTCGACGAAAGCCGCCGAATCCGGGTCCTGCTCGATGTTGACCTCGGTGTACGCGATGCCCTCGCGATCCATCTGCCCCTTGAGCCGGCGGCAGTAGCCGCACCACGTGGTGCTGTACATCGTCACAGTGCCCGGCATGTCGTCGGTGCTCCCTTGTCTCGTGTGTCCCGCTGGGAAAGTCCCGCTGAAAAGTGCGTGACAGGCGCGTCCGCGTACTGTCCCGCATGGAGGGAACGTCCGGGACCCGGACACCATTCCCCGCCGTCGGACCGAGGGCCGTCCCCGGACCCGCCCCGTACCAGCACGACACCCGCGAAGCCGGTACGACAATCGACGGCCCCTGTGGACAACCACCGCGGCCTCCCCATCCGACCTGGCAGCATGGCAGGGTGACAGCAGCAACGCATTCCACCCTCTTCCCACAGGTCCCCGACTCCGCGGACGCCGTGCTCGACGGGCTCGACCCGGAGCAGCGCGAGGTCGCGCTGGCCCTCGGCGGACCGGTGTGCGTGCTGGCCGGAGCCGGTACGGGCAAGACGCGGGCGATCACGCACCGCATCGCCTACGGGGTGCGTGCCGGAATCCTCCAGCCGACGACCGTGCTCGCCGTCACCTTCACCAACCGGGCGGCCGGGGAGATGCGGGGCCGGCTCCGGCAGCTCGGCGCGACAGGCGTCCAGGCCCGCACGTTCCACTCCGCAGCCCTGCGCCAGCTCCAGTACTTCTGGCCGAAAGCAGTCGGTGGTGAGCTTCCGCGTCTCGTGGAGCGCAAGGTCCAGCTGGTGGCCGAGGCCGCGGCCCGCTGCGGGATCCGGCTCGACCGCAACGAGCTGCGGGACGCCACGAGCGAGATCGAGTGGGCCAAGGTCACCCAGACCGTGCCCGCCGACTACCCGGCCGCGGTCGTCAAGACCCAACGGGACGCGCCGCGGGACCCGGCCGAGCTCTCACAGATCTACGCGATGTACGAACAGCTGAAGCGCGACCGATCGGTGATCGACTTCGAGGACGTGCTGCTGCTCACGGTCGGCATCCTCCAGGACCGTCACGACATCGCCGATCACGTGCGCCGTCAGTACCAGCACTTCGTCGTCGACGAGTACCAGGACGTGAGCCCGCTCCAGCAGCGGCTCCTCGACCTGTGGCTCGGGGACCGGGACGATCTCTGTGTGGTCGGCGACGCCGGACAGACGATCTACTCCTTCACCGGAGCGACCCCCGACCACCTGCTGAATTTCCGCACCCGCCACCCGGACGCGACGGTGGTCAAGCTGGTGCGGGACTACCGCTCCACACCACAGGTCGTCCATCTGGCCAACGGCCTGCTGAGTCAGGCGCGCGGAAAGGCCGCCGAACACCGCCTGGAGCTGGTCTCGCAGCGGGACAAGGGTCCTGAACCCGTCTACACGGAGTACGCCGACGAGCCCGCGGAGGCGGAGGGCACCGCGCGCCGGATCCGTGATCTGATCGCGGCCGGGGTCCCGGCCGGCGAGATCGCCGTGCTGTACCGGGTCAATTCACAGTCCGAGGTCTACGAGCAGGCACTCGCGGACGCGGGTGTGCCCTACCAGCTGCGTGGAGCCGAGCGCTTCTTCGACCGCCCGGAGGTGAGGGAGGCGGGCGTCGCCCTGCGCGGCGCGGCCCGCGCGGGAGGCAACGACTCACTGCTGGACGGCGCCGACGACCTGCCTTCGGAGGTGCGTGCCGTGCTCTCGACCAAGGGGTGGACGTCCAAGCCGCCCGCCGGCTCGGGGGCGGTCCGGGACCGCTGGGAGTCTCTTGCCGCGCTCGTGCGGCTGGCCGAGGACTTCGAGCAGGCCAGGCCCGGCGCGACGCTCTCCGATCTCGTCGCCGAGCTGGACGAGCGGGCCGCCGCCCAGCACGCGCCCACGGTCCAGGGCGTCACCCTGGCATCGCTGCACTCGGCGAAGGGCCTGGAATGGGATGCCGCGTTCCTGGTCGGGCTCACCGAGGGCATGATGCCGATCGCCTACGCCAAGACGGACGAACAGGTCGAGGAGGAACGCCGGCTGCTGTACGTCGGTGTCACCAGGGCCCGCTTCCACCTCTCTCTGTCCTGGGCCCTGTCCCGGTCGCCGGGCGGCCGGGGGAACCGACGGGCGACCCGCTTCCTCAACGGCCTGCGGCCAGGATCGGCCGCACTCGGCACACGGGGCGGTACCGGAGGGGGCGGCGGCATCGACCGCGGCTCCCGTGCGGGTGCGGCCGGAGCCGGCACGCAGACGCCGTCCCGGCCCGGCCGGAGGGGCCCTGTGCGGTGCCGGGTCTGCGGCAAGACGCTCACCGAAGCCGGCGAGATGAAGCTGATGCGCTGCGAGGACTGTCCCTCGGACATGGACGAGGGACTGTACGAACGGCTGCGGGAGTGGCGCGCGGGCCAGGCGAAGGGGATCAGCCAGCCCGCCTACTGCGTCTTCACCGACAAGACACTGATGGCGATCGCCGAGGCGGCGCCGGCGAGCGAGGGCGAACTCGTCGTCATCGCCGGGGTCGGCAACCGGAAGCTGACCAGGTTCGGGGCCGATGTGCTGGCCATCTGCGCAGGCCGGACGGTGGGTCAGGAGCCGGAGGAGGGGCCTGGCGAGGTGTGAGAAAAACTCGTCGAAAAAATAGTTTGCGCCCGCAGCAGCAATCACCATAGGTTCTTAACCACGGGAACAGCGTCTTCTCTGAAGCCCTGACTCCGTGCTGTACTTATCCGAATACCGCAGGATCGGCCCCGGCCGGTCCCTTGAGACGCCGAGAGGAGGCGATTGTCGTGATCAGCATCATCAACACCATCAAAATGACCGATCCGTCGGTCGTCTCCGCCTGCTCACTCGGCCTCACCCGCTCTTCTGAGCTCTCGCTTCGTGGCATCCGTGTGTCCGGCGTCTCCGCCGTCAGCCCGCTGTCCCTGGCGAGCCTGCCCGTGCGGGAGCGCAATGAGCGACCGACCGAGGCACCGGAAGCAGCAGTAGTGAAGGGACAGGCCCTGGCCTATGCCTTTGCGGCAGCCGGTGCCGGAGCCAAGAAGCAGACGAAGCAGCACCAGACGACGCAGCACCACACGATGTGGGCCTTCCGTGGGCCTGAACCCTGGAGTGATCCAGCCTGATACGAATCAGGCCGGCGCCTTCAGGGCCGCGGAACCCCACTCGGGATCCGCGGCCCTTTTGTTTTGTCCGAACGGATGAGACGAGACGAGGGAGCCTCGGGACAGCAGGACCTGGTACCAGCCGCCAACCGGCCAACAGGCCGGCACGACCAGACGAGGACAACGCCACCGTGCAACTCGAGACGCACGCCCCGTCCGTACCGCCTTCCGACACGATCTCCCCGCCCGGCCTCACGGAGGACTCCACCTTGATCCCCCTCACCGCGCTCACCGCGCTCGACGACGCCATCGAGAACCTCGGCGTACCTGTCCCCTGCCGTTCCTACGACCCTGAGGTCTTCTTCGCCGAGTCGCCGGCGGACGTCGAGTACGCCAAGTCCCTGTGCCGGACCTGTCCGCTGGTGGAGGCCTGTCTCGCCGGCGCCAAGGAGCGTCGCGAGCCTTGGGGCGTCTGGGGTGGCGAGCTCTTCGTCCAGGGCGTCGTCGTCGCCCGCAAGCGTCCCCGTGGCCGTCCGCGTAAGAACCCGGTCGCGGCGTGACCGCCGGCCTGGGGGTCATGGCCCCCACACGAAGCAAGCGCATCGGAACCATCGACCGTCCCCAGACTCATGACCCCCGGAATCAGGCACCAATGACCACGACCACGAGGGAGCCCGTCGGCTCCGCGACCCCGGACGTCACCATCATCGGCGCGAACGACTCGCGTCAGAACAGGACCCGCGAAATGCAACTCATCCCAGAAGCCCTGGCTCGTGCGCATATGCACGACCGCCTGAGGGAGGCGGAAGAAGGACGTCAGGCGGTGCGCCTGGTGGCCGCCCGGCGGATGCAGCGCCGTGCGGAGCGTGCCTCGATGCGCGCCCGCCGCGCGCTCGCCATGGCCGTCATGCACTGACAGATCCACCAGCAGTACGGTGCACCACGGCTGCCCGGCCACCGCTCGGCCTATCTGGCAGCCACCATCCCTCCCCTTCTGCGGGGCCGGCCACAACTGGCCGGCCCCGCGGTGCGTTGCGACGTTCGCGGGTGTCGGGCCGGGGCCGGTCTGTCCTGTGGTGCGTTGCGACGTTCACGGGCGTCGGGCCGGGACCGGTACGTCCTGTGGTGCGTTGCGATGTTGGCCGGCGTCTGGCCGGGGCCGGTCGGCTTTGCGGTGCTTTGCGACGCGCGCTGCTCGGCGCAGGGCGTTATCGTCGCGAGGTGGACGATGAGACTCATCACCCCGCGGAGCCGGTTGCCGACCATGTGACGTGTGTCCGTTGCGGCACCACCTGGGCATCGGACGTCCCACCTGCGACGTGGCTCTGCTCCGTGGAGGACGGCAGGCGCCAGTACGTCTGCGAAGACTGCGCCCGGGACCACATCAGGGCGATCGAGAGCAGGCTCGACTCCGAGTGGTGGTGACCGGAGGGCGAAGGGACGAACCGCCCTACACCTCGACAGCCTCGCCTTCCTCTGCTCCGCCATCTTCCGGTTCGTACTCCAGGATGAACCCCGGCAGCCATGACTCCAGCTCGTCCCGCAGCCGGACGGTCGCGCCCAGCTGGCACAGCACACCGATCGTGCTCAACGTCACGCGGTGTATCAGCAGGTAGGACGGTGGCAGATTCAGCTGCTTGCCCAACTGGTGTGCCGGGGAGCGAGGATCGGCTATCCGGGCGGCCTGGCTGCGCAGCCAGGAGCGGGTGAAGGTGAACTCGTCGGCCTGCGCCGGCTCGATGATGGGGAGCAGGTAGTCGAGTACGGCGTCCGGTTCGAGATCGATCGACTCCTTGACGAAGCCGGCCTCACACAGCATGGCGTAGACGGCGTCGGCGTCCCCCTCCAGCGTCATCCGCAGGGCTTCGCCGATGGTCTGCGGCAGACCGCCCGGAAGCCGGTCCACCGTGCCGAAGTCCATTACCCCCAGGCGCCAAAGGGTGGCATCGCCCTCCTGCTCCTCGATGTCCGAAGCCGGCACCTCCGCCGGGGGAAGCAGCCGGAAATTCCCAGGGTGGGGGTCCGCGTGCAGGAGACCGGTGCGCGCAGGCCCTGAGAACAGGAACCGCGCCAGCAGCTGGCCCGCCCGGTCCCGCTGTTCCGCCGTGCCGTCGGAGATCACCTCCGACAACGGGATTCCCTCTATCCACTCCGTCACGAGAACCTGATCGGACCGGTGGACCACACCCGGGATCACCACATCCGGATCGTTCTCGAACTCCGCCGCGTGCTCCTGCTGGGAAAGGGCCTCGAGCTCGTAGTCCAGCTCCTCGGACACCCGGTCGCGCAACTCCGTGATGAGCGGCTTGATATCCATCCCCGGCACCAGTGGGCCCAACAGCCTTGCGAAACGGCTGAGTTGGGTCAGATCCGACAGCAACGCCTCGCCGGCGCCCGGGTACTGCACCTTCACGGCGACATCGCGCCCGTCGTGCCACACGGCGCGGTGTACCTGTCCGATCGATGCCGCGGCAGAAGGACGGTCCTCGAACTCGTTGAACAGCTCACGCCAGTCCTCGCCCAACCGCTCCGCCAGCACCGCGTGGACGGTGCGGGTCGGCATGGGCGGGGCTGCCTCCTGAAGCTTGGTCAGCGCAGCCCGGTAGGGGCCCGCGACATCTTCCGGCAGAGCGGATTCGAAGACGGACAGCGCCTGCCCCAGCTTCATCGCACCGCCCTTCAACTCGCCAAGCACTTTGAAGAGCTGATCAGCCGTGCGCTGCTGGACCTCGCGTGCCACGATCTCGGCGGACTTCCCACCGATCCGCTTGCCCAGACCCCACGTGGCACGGCCGGCGAAGCCGAGCGGCAGAGCTGCCAGCTTCGCGGTACGGGTGACCGCCTTCCGGGGAAGATCAGACATGTGCCCCTCCAGTTCCCAGACTGCCGTGCCGCGTGACCATCCGGCCCCGCTCCGTCGACGGCGGTCACCCGGCCATTGTGTCCTGCGTGGCGCCGGCCGCGGAGGTGAGCTCCACCTCAGTGTGCCCGGCGGCACCGCAGGAGCAGTCGAGGTGTGGTCCCAGCTGCTCCGACCGCCAGTGCAGCAGTGGCATGGCGGCCTCCCACCGTGCCCCCGTACTGGCCGGGAGCTCTCCGTCGAGAAAGGACAGGGCGTGGGCCGCGGCGAGGCCGGCCACGGCCGTCGCGAGACCCAGATCACAGGCCTGCACGCAGGCACGCCGCCCGGACCGCCACTGCGCGAGCATCCTTGGCCACTGAGGATCCGCCTCCGCGCGGCGCAGCGCCAGGCAGCCCGCGCAGCCGGTGCCCCCGGGCAGGACCAACGGTCCCACCACTCCTGTGGCTTCGATCACCCCCGCGTAGAGATGCGGCGTGCCCGAAGCGATCCACGGTGCTGCGGTGTCCGGATCCGGGGCGTAGACGGAGAGGCCGTCTCTGGGGGCCACCACGATCAGGGACAGCGCGGGTTCGCCGGCCCCCGGAACCCCACCTGTCGCTCCCGTCCGTGGCGGCCCGCCGACAGCGGACCTGCGCACCAGCTGCCGGGCCGCCGTGTCCCGGCGTTCTCCGACGGAGGAGGGCGGGAGCCCGCCCGGCGCCACGTCCCAGGGTTCGGTGCGTCCCCCGTCGAGCACTTCGACGTGGCCCACCCCCGAGCCCGACAGCACTGCGGCGATCGCCGCGCCGACCCTCCCCGCGCCGCGCACCTGCACCCGCATCGCTCGACGGGCCGCGAGTCTGTGCAGCCCGCCGCCCGGCGCCGCGTGGACCACGGAGAGGGCCGCGGCGTCGGGGCGCTGCCGCTCCAGGGTCTCGGCCCGTCGACGTAAGGCGTCGGCCTCCGGGCCGCCCGCATCCGGATCGTCCAGCAGCCCGGCCTCCGTAAGGCGCGATACGAGAATGTCCACATGACGGTCCGACAGATCCAGGGCCCTGGCCTCTTCGCGGAGCAGAGGAAGTCCGCGTGTTCCGTCGAGCAGTTCGAGAAAGCTTCCGGTGGCGATATCCATCGGTCCCAGCGTTACCGCGTGCGCGGGCGTGACACCGAATTGCACGGTGTTCCGTCCTCGCCAAGCGCGGCGGAGTGCGGGCTTCAGCATCAGATGCATGGTGTCTCCCAGCTCGGTGTCGATCCGTTGCCAGAATGCAACGTGGCGGCGAATCGAGCCGAAAGTTATCCACAGGCCGGGGCATTAGTCGTTCAAATGGTGCAAGCCGCGAAGTGGATCAATGCCGAACCGTGGGGGAGGCGGGCCCACCCGCACCGTCAAAGGGTAACGTCGTGGCGTGTCCGCCGACTCCCTTCCCGGTCTCGCCGGGGAGACCCCCGCGCGCAGTGCCGGACGCCCGCAGCGCAGCGCAGCCACTCAGCAGCCCCGAGCGTCTGTGGCGAGCACGGTCGAGGTCCGCAGGAGCACCCGGCGCCGCAGAACGGTCTCCGCGTACCGGGAGGGCGGTCGCACGATCGTACTCATCCCGGCCCGGATGTCGGAGGCCGAGGAGCAGCGCTGGGTAGGCGTGATGCTCGACAAGCTCGCCGCGCAGGAGAGCAAGGGTGTCATCGGCGACAGCGAGCTCGCCGATCGCGCCGGGCGGCTGTCCGGCCAGTATCTCGAGGGCCGGGCGCTGCCCGCCTCCGTCCGCTGGGTGACGAATCAGAACACCCGCTGGGGCTCCTGCACCCCGGCCGAGGGCAGCATCCGCCTCTCCCACCGCCTCCAGGGCATGCCGGAATACGTCCTCGACTACGTCCTCCTCCACGAGCTGGCCCATCTTTTGGTTCCGGGCCACGGGCCGCGCTTCTGGCGGCTCCTGGAGGCCTACCCCCGTACAGAGCGTGCGCGCGGCTACCTCGAAGGGGTCGTGGCTGCCGACCGGCTCCCGCAACTGCCCGCCGCCCGCGAAGAGTGACGTTGCCGATTCTGTACCGGCTCTGTACCGGCTTGGCTCATTGTCGTGGTTTGCGGTTAGCCTGACGCGACGCATTCACCTTCGGGATGGGGGACGGTCGTTACGCATGGCCAGGGAATTTCAGCGCGGCCACAAGGCCAAGATCAGTGATCTCACGTCAGGGACGGATCTGTACGTAGGTGTGCAGATCGCCGGTCCGGGCCTGACGTTCGACATCAGCTGCTTCGGTCTCGACGCCAACGAGCAGCTCTCCGACGACCGGTATTTCATCTTCTTCAATCAGCCGAAATCGCCTGAGGAGTCCATTCAGCTTCTCGGCGCCCAGGCCGGGGACACCGAGTCGTTCCGCGTCACCCTCGACCGCATTCCTGCGAACATCCACAAGCTGTCGTTCACCGCGACTCTCGACGGTGCCGGGCAGATGTCGCAGGCCGGTCCCGGATACATCCGGATCGTCGCGGGCGGCGAGGAAGTGGTGAAGTACGCCTTCACCGGTTCGGAGTTCACCACCGAGCGCGCCGTCATGCTCGGCGACTTCTACCTGAAGGACGTCTGGCGGTTCGCCGCTGTCGGGCAGGGCTTCGACGGCGGCCTGGACGCGCTGCTCAAGAACTTCGGCGGGGAAGTCGCCGAGGAAGCTCCCGCGGAACCGCCCCAGGGCGCAGTCCCCTCGTTCGCGCCGCCCGCCCAGGCCTCCGCACCTCCCGCCTTCGGTGCTCCGGCCGCCCCCCAGGCGCCCCAGCCGGCCCCGGCATTCGGGGCTCCGGCTCCCGCGCCGCAGCAGCCGATGCATGCCGCGCCGACGATCGCGGCACCTGTGGCACCGGCGCCGCAGGCATCCCCGCCGTACGGCCAGCCGCCGCAGCAGCCGCAGTTCGGACAGGTCCCGGGGCAGAGCGCCCCGCCCACCGCCCCTCCGTTCGGCCAGCAGCCCCCGGGCCCTTACGGCCAGCAGCCTCCTGGCGCCACGCCGTTCGGCCAGCAAGCCCCGCCGCCGTTCGGCCAGCAGCCCCCGGGCATGCATCCAGGCATGCCGCAGGGCGTGCCCCAGGGCGTTCCCCCGGGGGGCGCAGGCCTGACGGCCGCTCTGCAGCCCTACAAGGAAGCGCCCACCGGGCAGCGCTGGACCTCTCAGAACCAGCAGCTCATGCGCGTCGACCTCACGATGGGCGGCATGCCGGTGCTTGCCCGTCAGGGCAGCATGGTGATGTACCAGGGCAAGGTCGACTTCGGTTACAAAGGTGCTGGTTTCGCAGGCCGCATGGTCGGTAACGCGACGGGCCAGGAGATGCAGCTGATGCGCTGTACCGGCCGCGGCCAGGTCTTCCTCGCCGAGGAAGGGGCACACCTGCATCCCATCGAGCTCCAGGGCGACGGCATCTGCGTCTCCGCAGAGAACGTGCTCGCCTTCGACGAGTCCCTGCAGTACGAGGTCCGCAGGATCGAAGGGCACGGGATTCCCGGCGGCGCCCTGTTCACGATGCAGTTCCAGGGCACCGGCACCGTTGTCGTCAAGACCCACGGAGTGCCGGTCGTCCTTCCGGTCACGCCGACCACGTTCGCCGACTGCAACGCCGTGGTGGCCTGGTCGTCCGCGTCCCAGGTGATCATTTCCAGCCAGGTCCGGCTGCGCCGCAACGCCTACCCGGGGCACAGCGGGGAGACCGTGAACCTCCAGTTCCGGGGAGCACCCGGAAACTTCATCGTCGTCCAGCCCTACGAGGTCTGAGGGAGCCCGTCATGAATCAGCAACTCGCGGGCTTCGCCCCGACCCCCGTCACGGCCCGCATGGAGAACCACGGCCGCACGATGCTCAAGGTCGCCATGGCCACCGGCCAGGACCTCTACGCGCGCACCGGCTCGATGGTTGCCTACGAGGGCTTCATCCAGTACGAACCCAACCCGCCCGCCGTCCGCCAGATCGCGTCCCAGTGGATCAGCGGCGAGGGCACGCCCCTGATGAAGTGCTCCGGCGACGGGCTGCTCTACCTCGCCGACTACGGCGCCGACGTGGTCGTCATCAATCTCGACAACGACGCGCTCTCGGTCAACGGCACCAACCTCCTGGCGTTCGACGGCCACCTCACCTGGGGTGTGGAGCGGGTGAAGGGGCTGGCCAAGTTCGCAGGTCAGGGCCTGTGGAACGTCGCTATCCAGGGCACGGGGTGGGTCGCCATCACCTCCCGCGGTACCCCGATCGTCGTCGACTGCGGCCGCGGTGACGACGAGACGTACGTCGACCCCGATGCTCTCGTCGCGTGGTCCCCGAACCTCAAGGTGAAGGGCAAGCGCAGCTTCAAGGCGGGCTCGCTCATCGGGCGGGGCAGCGGAGAGGCGTACCAGATGGCCTTCTCGGGCCAGGGCATCGTCGTGGTCCAGCCGAGCGAGGACAGTACGGACCGCCTCCGGATCCGGCACTGAGCGGGGGAGAGACACATCATGCAGAGTCCGCTTTTCAGTCATGTCGAACAGCAGTCGCAGGACCGCTACACGGTCCAGAATCCGCAGCTCCTGCGAGTCTCGCTGACCGGCCACGACGACGTCCTCGCCCGCAAGGGAGCCATGGTCGCCTACCAAGGGCTCATGGAGTTCGACGGGGAGTACCAGTCACAGGGGCAACGCCGCGCCCGCAGGAACACAGGTGAGGGCCTCGACCTCATGCGCTGCTCGGGGCAGGGCACGGTCTATCTGGCCAACCTCGCCCAGTACATCCATGTGGTCGACGTCGACCACGAGGGCATGACCGTCGACAGTGCTTACGTCCTCGCGCTGGACTCCTCGCTGCACACCGAGGTCATCGCGGTGGACAGCCAGTACGGGATCTCCGGCACCGGCAAGTACCAGCTCAACATCTCCGGGAACGGCAAGGTCGCGCTGATGACCTCCGGTCAGCCGCTGACCATGCAGGTCACACCCGACAAGTACGTCAACGCCGACGCCGACGCGATCGTCGCCTGGTCGAGCGGGCTGAGGGTGCAGATGCAGGCCCAGACCCACTCCACAGGCGTCCTACGGCGCCGGGGGAACACAGGGGAGGGCTGGGAACTGAGCTTCCTGGGCCAGGGATTCGCGCTTGTCCAGCCGAGTGAGGTGCTGCCTCCGCAGCACGCCCAGATCGGCCAGGGGGCCGCGGCCCAGTTCGGTGTGGGCCAGCACGGCGCGCACGGCCAGAACCAGAACAACGCCTGGAACTGAGCCGCCCGCTCCGGTGGGGCGTCGACGGTGAGGGGCGGTTCCCCACGGGGAACCGCCCCTCACCGGTGTCTAGCTGTACTGACCCGCGTCGAGCCGTGCACGGGTGTTCTCCAGCAGCCGCACGACCGAGGCGTCCGCCACCTTCTCCACCTCGTCGTACGGGAACCAGCGCAGATCGAGGGACTCGTCGCTGATCTGCTCCACCGCCCCGGCCGACGCAGTCGCCGCGTACTGCACGTCGAGATGCCAGTGGCAGGGCGCCGGAATGGGATGCCGGTCCAGCCGCACGGGCCCGCCGGGCAGCAGGGTCAGCCCGGTGATCCCCGACTCCTCCGTGGCCTCACGCAGAGCCGCGTCGGCCAGGGTGGCGTCCTGGGGCTCGCAGTGCCCACCCATCTGCAGCCACATCCGCAGCTTCTTGTGCAGCGTCAGCAGGACCCTGCCGCGGTCCGGGTCGATGACCAACGCGCTGGCCGTCAGATGCCCGGCTCCGCACGCCTTCCACATGCCGTCGGGGTGCACGGCCAGGTGATCCAGGTACGTAAGGCGCAGCTCGGCCTGCTGCCCGTCGCCTTCGGCGTAGCTCCTGACCACCGATACCGCGTCGTCGTGCAGGCTCACTCTCCGCTGTCGTCCTTGCCGTCGCTCTTCGGTTCGCCCTTGGGCTCTTCCTCGCTCCGGCTCTCGGCGGCCGGCTTCTGCGGTCCCTTCGCCGCCTCGCCGAGCATCTTGTCGAGCTCGGAGAAGTCCAGCTGCTCGTGGTGGACGAAGCCGTCCGGGTCGTCCAGGTCCTGGGCGGTCGGGAGCATGTCCGGGTGCTCCCACAGTTCGTCACGGCCGTCGATACCCCGGGCGTCCGTGAGCGAGGCCCACAGGCGCGACGCGTCCCGCAGCCTGCGCGGCCGCAGCTGGAGCCCGATCAGCGTGGCGAAGGTCTGCTCGGCGGGGCCGCCGGAGGCCCGCCGCCTGCGCATCGTCTCGCGCAGCGCGTCGGCCGAGGTCAGCCGGGACTTCGCGGCCTCGTGCACCACCGCGTCCACCCAGCCCTCGACGAGTGCGAGTGCTGTTTCGAGGCGGGCCAGCGACGCCTTCTGCTCCGGAGTGTCCTCCGGCTGGAACATGCCCTGCTGAAGAGCGTCCTGCAGCTGCTCGGGCTGCGAGGGATCGAACTGTCCCACGACGTCCTCGAGCTTGCTGGTGTCGACCTTGATGCCGCGAGCGTAGGCCTCGACCGCCCCGAACAGGTGCGAGCGCAGCCACGGCACGTGGGCGAAGAGCCGCTGATGAGCCGCCTCGCGCAGCGCCAGGTACAACCGCACCTCGTCCTGCGGCACGCTGAGGTCCTTGCCGAATCGCTCGACGTTCAGCGGAAGCAGCGCGGCCTTTCCGGCCGGCGCCAGCGGGAGGCCGATGTCGGTTGAGCCCACGACCTCGCCGGCGAGCACACCCACGGCCTGCCCGATCTGCTGGCCGAACATGGCACCGCCCATGGACCGCATCATGCCGATCAGCGGGCCGGCCATGGCCTGCATCTCCTCCGGCAGGACGTCGCCCATCGCCAGGCCCACACGCTCGGCCACCGGGTCCACCAACTGCTGCCAGGCGGGCAGCGACGCCTCGACCCACTCGGCGCGGCTCCAGGCGACCGTCGAGACGGAACCGGAGGGCAGCGACGTCACGCCGTCCAGCCAGAGGTCGGCGAGACGCAGCGCCTCGTCGACGGAGGACCGCTCGGCAGGGCCGACGCTCGCGTCCTTGCTGCCGTCCGTGGTGCCCTGCGACACCGTCTGGCGGGCGATCTGCTTGGCCATGTCCCAGTTGACCGGGCCGCCCTCGTAGCTCAGCATCTGGCCGAGCTGCTGGAAGGCCGCACCCAGGTCGTTCGGGTTCATGGAGCCGAACATCGCGGCGAACGGGTTGTCCCCGCCCGCGCCGGGCCCGAAGCCGAACGGGTTCGCCGGCCCGCCCGAGCCCTGCCCACCACCGGTGGGGTCCTTCTTCTTGCCTTCGTCGCCGTCTTCCGGCTCCTCCGGCGGAAGGCCGAATCCGAATGGGGTGTCACTCACGGGTTTCCTCGGCTCGTAGGGCCGCCGGCTCGAACCGACGGCGACTGCCCGACATCACCATCCAGCGTAGACACCAAAGACCGCTTGGGGCCTCAGTGCTCCGCCGACTCCCGGCCTGCGGCAGGATGGACGCCACCTGGTACGCACGCGTCATTCGGGTACGTACTGAAGACAACCGCTGGAGACGCCCGGTGAGTTCCCCAGATCCGCAGGTTCGCGCAGCGCGAAACCTGGCCGACCCCTCGTCCGAGAGCAAGCCCACGAAAAATTCTTCCCGAAGCCGCGGCCCCGTCGTCGCGGTCACCGGCGCCGCCACCGGCGTCGGTGAGCTGCTCACCGCCCACCTCGCCGCATCCGACGAGATCAAGCAGGTCATCGCCATCGACGAGCGCCGGGGGGACGTCTCCGAGGCGACGTGGCACATCCTGGACGTCAGGGACCCCGCCATCGCGGAGAAGCTTCGCGGCGCCGACGTCGTCGTGCACATGGCGCTCGACCTCGACCTTGAGACCGATCCCGCCGCCCGTACCGCGTACAACGTGCGCGGTACCCAGACCGTCCTGACGGCGGCGGCGGCCGTGGGTGTCCACCGGGTCGTGCTGTGCACCTCGGCGATGGTCTACGGCGCTCTTCCCGACAACGACATCCCGCTCTCCGAGGACGCGGAGCTGCGGGCCACGGCAGAGGCCACCGGCGTCGGCGACCTGCTGGAGATCGAAAGGCTCGGCCGCCGCGCACCGCGCGCCCACCCCGGTCTCAACGTCACGGTGGTCCGTCCCACGGTCCTGGTCGGCGGAACGGACACGGCGCTCACCCGGTACTTCGAGTCGCCCAGGCTCCTCGTCGTCGCCGGTTCACGCCCGGCCTGGCAGTTCTGCCACGTCGACGACCTGGTGAGCGCCCTGGAGTACGCGGCCCTCGAGAAGATCGAGGGAGAGTTCGCCGTCGGCTGTGACGGCTGGCTGGAACAGGAGGAGGTGGAGGAGCTCTCCGGTGTGCGCCGTATGGAGCTGCCGTCCGCAGTCGCTCTCGGTGCTGCGGCCCGGCTGCACCGGATCGGTCTCACACCCTCCCCGGCGGGCGATCTCGCATACACCATGCACCCCTGGGTGGTCAGCGTGAGCCGGCTCCATGACGCGGGATGGCGCCCCCGGTGGACCAACGAGGAGGTCCTGGCCGCGCTCCTGGAAGAGGTGGAGGGGCGCCACACGGTCGCCGGCCGGCGGCTCGGGCGCAAGGACGCCACCGCAGCAGGTGCCGCAGGGGCGACGGTCGCGCTGCTCGGCACGGCGGCGCTGGTCCGACGGGCCCGCAAGGCCCGCCGCCGTTTCTAGGCCCGACGGGGTCCCGGACGCCTGCCTGGTAGGAGGCTCCAAGCGGGCAGGCCTGCCACCGGTCGAAACGGCTATTCCGAGATGTCGGTGCAGTGCGGCACGATGGCCTCATGGCACGCACCCACGACCACCCCGGCGAGCAGGCTGCCCAGGACCCCATCCGGCTCCTGGACATCCGTGACACACCGCTCTCCGTCGACGAGATCTTCCGCGCGGTCGGGGACGACGCCGCCGGCGGCATGGTTCTCTTCGTCGGCACGGTGCGCAATCACGACGACGGCCAGGACGTCGGCTCCCTCGGATACTCCTGCCATCCGACGGCCGGCGACGAGCTCCGCCGGGTCGCCGAAAAGGTGGTGGCGGACTTCCCGGTACGGGCGCTGGCCGTCGTCCACCGGGTGGGTGAACTGGGTGTGGGCGATCTGGCGGTGGTGGTCGCCGTGTCCTGCGCCCATCGGGGTGAGGCGTTCGAGGCCTGCCGCAAGCTGATCGACGACCTCAAGCACGAGGTCCCGATCTGGAAGCACCAGCGTTTCTCCGACGGTACGGAGGAGTGGGTCGGCGCCTGCTGAGCGCAAACCGCCCCAGGGGGCATCAGCCCCGATTTGCGTAACCGCACCCCTGCCGTGAGCGTTGGTCCTGCAGGTGGTTAATCTTCTGATCGTCAGTTGCGGTCGCTCATGGGGTAGGGAGGTCGTGATGGCAGCACTCGCTTGGCTTCTGATTCCACTTATAGCTGCTCTTGGTGCGGCGATATGGGGCGGGTGGGCAGCCCGCAATCGAACGACCGGCGATGTCACCGAACTCGCCGGCTACGCCAGGTTCCGTGAAGCGATGGAGAAGTCGGACTCCGGTTCCGAAGCCGTCTGAGACTCCGCATCCGTACGCAGTCGCCAACTCCGCACCGCACCCGCTCCCCGCAGGCGCAGTCCACGCAGCGAGCGCTCCCGCGATGCCCCTCGGCACTTCCGGCCACCCGTGCCGTCCGCCCCGTACGGACCGGCCCCGACGGTGCACTGACAGGCCGTTCCCGTACTGTCGTTCCATGCCACGCCGCACCGCGACGATGCTCGCCTCCACCCTCATCCTGATCGCGCTGCTCTGCGCAGGCGTGCTGATCCGCGTGCCGTATTCGGAGATGTCTCCCGGTCCGACCGTGAACACGCTGGGCGATGCACGTGGCGAGCCGGTACTGCACATCAGCGGGCGCAAGACGTATCCGACGTCCGGGAACCTCAACATGACGACGGTCCGTGTCACAGGCGCGGACTACGACATGAACATCGTCGAGGCCGTCTACGGCTGGCTGGCCCACGACAGTGTGATCGTGCCGCACGACACCCTCTATCCGGACGGCAAGACCGAGGAGGAGTCGACGCAGGAGAACGCCGAGGAGTTCAGCCAGTCCCAGGAGAGCGCCAAGGTCGCCGCGCTGGAGGAGCTGAAGATCCCCGTCACCTCCCGTGTCGTCGTCTCCACGGTCGTCAAGGACAGCGCCGCCGAGGGCGTGCTGCACGCCGGCGACGTGATCGAGGCCGTCGACGGCACGCCGGTCGAGCAGCCCCAGGACGTCGCGAAGCTCGTCACGAAGCACGAGCCGGGAGAGGACGTCGTCTTCACGGTCATCCCCGCGAAGGCCGCGGCCGCCGCCGAGAAGGCGGGCAAGGAGCCCAAGGGCTCGCGGGACGTCACCCTGACGACGAGGAAGGCCCCTGAGGACCCCTCGAACCCCTCGGAGGACCGGGCGATCGTCGGGATCCAGGCGGGGACGGACCACACGTTCCCGTTCGAGATCGACATCAAGCTGGCCGACGTGGGCGGCCCGAGCGCCGGACTGATGTTCTCGCTGGGCATCATCGACAAGCTGACGCCCGGAAAACTGACCGGCGGCGAGTTCATCGCCGGCACCGGCACCATCGACGACGACGGCAAGGTCGGACCCATCGGCGGGATCAACATGAAGCTGGTCGGCGCGCGCGACGCGGGTGCCCAGTACTTCCTGACCCCGGACGACAACTGCACCGCCGCGGCGTCCGACACCCCGAGCGGCCTGACCCTGGTGAGGGTGAAGACCCTCGACGACGCGACGAAGTCCCTGGAGAAGATCCGCGCGGGGGACACGGCCGGCCTGCCGAGCTGCTCGACGAGCTGAGGCCGGCCCCCGCCACAGGAGTCAGGACTCGAACGTGGCCGCGAGTGCCTCGGCCAGCCCGGGGACCAGCCCCGCACCGGTCAGGACCTCGGTCGGGGAGTCCTTCTCCCGCAGTCGCACCGCGGAGTCCCGTGCTCCGTCCCGCAGCACCGCCACGGTCATCCGCACCTCCTGCCGGTCAGGGTGTTCGGCGACCCACTTGGTCAGCTGGGCGTCTGTAAGCCCGTCCGGAACGGACGCCTCCGCCGAAGGCGGCAGCATCATGCGCTCCACGGTCATGGCGCAGCCGACGACGGCGTCGGGCCAGGCGATCGTGGCGAGGAACTCGTCCAGAGCGGTGCCTGCGGGGAGCTCCTCCTGCTCGACGGGGGTGAGGGTGGCGGTCGTGGAAGCGGTGTCGTCGAGACCGAGCTGGGCGGCGAGGCCCGGCTCGTGGGCGCGCAGCCGGGCGGTGTCGACCAGGGCGAACAGCCTGGCCGGCTGGTCCCAGCCGAGACCTGCGGCGTAGGCGTCGATCTCGAGGACGGCGACGGTGAGTGGGCTCGCGGCCATCGGGGGGCCTGAGGGGGAAACATTGGGCATGCGCAACATCCTGCCTCCTTCTGCCCCGGGAACGGGAACTAGGTAAAGCCTCAGTAAGTTGCATAGGTGGGCTCTACGATCGCTGGGCCTGCTTCACACGACCGCGAACTTCGAGGTGCGCACGTTGGCTTTCCAGATGCCGGACCGCGGCGGAGGCCCGACCGGGCCACGGATCAGAGTCGGCCGCCCGTCCCGGCGCGTCCGTACCCTGCTCATGACATTGGGTGTCCTGGCGGTCCTCGCCATGGCCTTCGTCATGTTCGCCGGGTTCTGGACGGACTGGCTCTGGTACAGGTCGGTAGAGTTTTCGTCTGTCTTCACCACCACCCTGTGGACCAAGATCGGGCTGTTCCTCGTCTTCGGACTGCTGATGGCCGTCGCCATCGGTGTGAACATCTGGCTCGCGCACCGGCTCCGGCCGCCGCTGAGCGCGATGTCGCTGGAGCAGCAGAGCCTGGACCGCTACCGGATGAGTGTCGCCCCGTACAAGAAGTGGGTGCTGCTCGCGGTCACCGCCCTGGTCGGGCTGATCGCCGGCGCCTCCGCGTCGGGCCAGTGGCGTACGTGGCTGATGTACGTGAACGGCGTGCCGTTCGGACAGAAGGACCCCCAGTTCAAGCTGGACGTCTCCTTCTACGCCTTCGACCTGCCCTGGTACCGCTTCATGCTCGGGTTCGGCTTTGCCGCGGTGGTGCTGTCGCTGATCGCGGCGGCGCTGACCCACTACCTCTACGGCGGACTGCGGATTACGAGCCCCGGCGCCCGGGCCACGGGGGCGGCCACCGGCCATCTCTCCGTACTGCTCGGCATCTTCGTGGCGCTGAAGGCCGTGGCGTACTGGCTCGACCGGTACGGCCTGGCGGTGAAGTCCAGTGACTTCAAGGCCACGGACAACTGGACCGGCCTGCGGTACGTCGACGCCAACGCCTACCTTCCGGCGAAGACGATCCTCTTCTGCATCGCGGTCATCTGCGCCGTGCTGTTCTTCGCGACGCTGTGGCGCCGCACCTGGCAGCTCCCGGTGATCGGCTTCGGCCTGATGGTGCTCTCGGCGATCCTGATCGGCGGGCTCTACCCGGCGATCGTGCAGAAGTTCCAGGTCCAGCCGAACGAGCAGGCCAAGGAAGCCCCGTTCATCCAGAAGAACATCGACGCGACGCGCGACGCCTACGACATCGACAACGCGAAGGTCGACGACTACTCGGGCACGAGCACGACCGATGACAGCACCAAGCTGCGGGCGAGTGCCGACAGCGCCGCCAGCTACCGCGTGATGGACCCGAACGTCGTCTCCCCGGCCTTCCAGCAGCTCCAGCAGAAGAGGAACTACTACCAGTTCCCCAAGACGCTGGACGTCGACCGGTACAAGGGGGCCGACGGCAAGGAGCAGGACACCGTCATCGGCCTGCGGGAGCTGAACCTCGAGGGCCTCCCCAAGCGCAACTGGATCAACGACCACTTCACGTACACCCACGGATACGGCGCCATCGCTGCCCGGGGCACGACGACGGGCACCAACCCGGCGGGCTCCCCGGACTTCACCGAGTCGGGCCTGCCGACCACGGGCGAGCTGGACAAGGGCTACGAGCAGCGGATCTACTACGGCGAGAAGACCCAGCAGTACTCCATCGTCGGCGGGCCCCAGAAGGAGCTCGACTACGAGGAGGACGGCGAGAAGACCACCAGCTACAAGGGCGACAGCGGCGTCAGCCTCTCCAACGCCTTCAACCGGGCTGCCTACGCTGTTTCCTTCAGCGAACCGCAGATCCTGTACTCGGGAGCCATCGGCGAGGGTTCGCGGGTCCTCTACAACCGCACGCCGAAGGAGCGCGTCGAAGCGGTCGCCCCCTGGCTGACCATCGACGGCGACGCCTACCCGGTGGTCGTCGGCAAGCGCATCCAGTGGGTCGTCGACGCCTACACCACCACCAACGGCTACCCGTACGCCTCGCGTACGACGCTGGGTGACACGACGGCCGACTCGCTCACCACCAACCAGCGCGCGGTCGTCGCACAGCAGAACCAGGTCAACTACATCCGGAACTCGGTGAAGGCCACCGTCGACGCCTACGACGGCACGGTCAAGCTCTACGAGTGGGACACCAAGGACCCGGTGCTCAAGACCTGGCGCAAGGCGTTCCCCGGCACGGTGGAGTCGCGGTCGGACATCCCGCAGGACCTGATGGACCACCTGCGCTACCCGCAGGACCTGTTCAAGGTCCAGCGGGAGCTGCTCACGCGCTACCACGTCGAGGACCCCGCGCAGTTCTACAGCGGCAGTGACGCCTGGCAGGTGCCGGACGACCCCACCAACAAGGAACCCGGGGCAGTTCCGCCGTACTACCTGAGCATGAAGATGCCGGGCCAGGACGCCCAGACGTTCTCGTTGACCACGACCTTCACCCCGAAGGGGCGGCCCAACCTGGGGGCGTTCATGACGGTGGACGCGGACGCGGCCAGCAAGGACTACGGAACGATCAGACTCTTGAGAGTCACCAGTACGGTCAAGGGTCCGGGCCAGGTCCAGAGTGAGCTCAACGGCAACGACGACGTCGCGGAGTTCGTGAGAAACCTCAAGGGCACCGACTCGGACATCGAGTACGGCAATCTGCTGACCGTGCCGCTCGACGGAGGCTTCCTCTACATCGAACCGGTGTACACGCGCGGTGGCACGCAGAACTATCCGCTGCTGCGCAAGGTCGCCGCCTCGTACGGGTCGAAGATCGTCTTCGAGAACAGCCTCGGGGAGGCGCTCAACGCGGTCTTCGGGGTCGAGGGGTCCGATACGACCACCCCGCCGACGGAGCCGACCGATCCAGGTGACACCACCGAGCCTCCGGCCACCGGGGAAGCCGCTCTGAAGAAGGCCATCGCGGACGCCCAGAAGGCGTACACGGCCGGCGAGACGGCTCTCAAGGAGCAGGACTGGGAGGCCTACGGCAAGGCCCAGGCCGATCTGCAGGAAGCTCTCGAGCGGGCCGCGGCGGCCCAGCCCGACGGAGCCGGCGGCTCCTCCGCTACGGAGGGCGCCACGAAGCCGGAGGGCGACGACCAGGGCAGCTGAAAATTGTCCACCCCGCGTCGTGGTACGGTTTGAACACAACGACGCGGGGTGGAGCAGCTCGGTAGCTCGCTGGGCTCATAACCCAGAGGTCGCAGGTTCAAATCCTGTCCCCGCTACTGAAAGGTGAAGGCCCGGATCCTTTGGGATCCGGGCCTTCGTCGTGCCTCGACGGCTTTTCTCAAGTTGTCGGAGTGAAGTGCGGTTCGCAGGGCACGAGTTGAACCCAGTCGTGTTTCACTTGTCTCTCTGTGGGCATGTCGACAAAACGCTGAAGTGACCTCACTGGCCGCGATATACGAGGTGTACGCGGCTTACAGGTGGTGCGACGATGGTATTTATGGGGGACAGGGCAACTCTGTTGGAGACAGGGCGGTTTGTGCAGCGACGCGGCCGGACGACGGAAAACGAGGCAGATGCGGCATTCGCCGCTGCCCTGGCCGGGACCGCCGGCACCGTCGATGGCGACCGCGAGGCCGTCGCCGCCACTGCGGACATCACCGACACGGCCGTCGTCGCCGATGAGGCCGTCGTCACCGAGGGTGGGGACGCCGCCGACACCACGGACACCACGGACACTTCGGATCACGCCGACGAGACCGAGGCACGGCACCGGCGTGCGGCGGAAGCCGGTGACACGGCGTCGATGAGCGTCCTGGGTGCCCTCCTGCTGCGCCGTGGTGACCTGGCCGCCGCGGAGACCTACTTGAGGGCGGCCACAGCCGAGGGCGACCGGGCCGCCGCCAACAACCTCGGCGTGCTCCTCCATCAGCGGGGATACGCGGACGAGGCGGCCGGGTGGTGGCGCGTCGCCGCCGTCGCCGGCTCCGCCGCCGCGGCGCACGCTCTCGGGCGGCACTTCAGGGAGCGCGGGGACGAGCCCGGGGCCGAGTACTGGCTCCGCCAGTCCGCCGAGCAGGGCCATGCGCTGGGTGCCTACGCCCTGGCGGACCTGCTGGAGCACCGCGGGGACGCCGGTGCCGAGCGCTGGCTGCGTGCCGCGGCGGAACAGGGGCACAGGGAGGCGGCGTACCGCTTGGCGCGGACGATCGAGCGCACCGCCGTCGGTGACGCGCACGACGCCTTCGGCATGGGCCGCGTCATCGGCGAAGGCCGCCGTGGGCTGGACGCCGGTGCCCCCGCGAGGCGGGACAGTCCTGTCGCCGGCCCCGATCCCCGAAGGGTCGGCGAGGCCGAGCAGTGGTACCGCCAGGCCGCAGCGCGCGGCCACCGCCGTGCCGCCCTGCATCTCGGCGCCATCCTCGAGCAGCGTGGTGAGCTGAAGGAGGCCGGCCGCTGGTACCTCACCGCTGCCAAGGAGGGCGAACCCCGGGCGGCCTGTGCCCTCGGATTCCTGCTGAGGGACGCGGGCGACGAGGAGAGTGCGGCCGTGTGGTGGCTGCGAGCCGCCCAGGACGGCGACGGCAACGCCGCCAACGCGCTGGGCGCCCTGCACGCGGCCAGGGGCGAGCAGCAGACCGCCGAGCGCTGGTACCGCGCAGCCATGGACGCCGGTGACGTCAACGGCGCGTACAACCTTGGCCTGCTCTGTGCCGCCCAGGACCGGATACCGCAGGCCGAGCAGTGGTACCGCCGTGCTGCCTACGCCGGGCACCGTGAGGCGGCGAACGCGCTGGCCGTGCTGTTGCTCCAGGCGGGAGACGCGGCCGGGGCGGAGCCCTGGTTCTCCAAGGCGGCAGAGGCGGGCAGCGTGGACGCCGCCTTCAATCTCGGCATCCTGCACGCCGGACGCGACGAGGACCGCACGGCGCTCGGCTGGTACCAGCGGGCGGCGGCGGCCGGGCACACCGATGCGGCGCTCCAGGTCGGCATGGCACTGCTTCAGGACGGCGACGAGCGGGAGGCGGAGCGTCATCTGCGCTGCGCGGCCGGCGGTGGCAGCGCCGAGGCCGCGTTCCGGCTGGCCGGCGTCCTCGATCTGCGCCAGCCGCCACCGGGGCCTCCCGCGCTCGGGGAGCCGATGCCCGAGAAGACCGAGTGCGAGGAGTGGTACGAGAGGGCGGCCGAGCAGGGGCACCGTCGTGCCCAGGTCAGGGCCGGGATGCTCGCCGCCGCACGCGGTGACATGGCCGGTGCTGCGCGCTGGTACCGCGAGGCCGCCGAGTCGGGCAGTCGTAACGGGGCTTTCAATCTGGGTCTGTTGCTCGCCCGTGAGGGAAGCGAGCGCGAGGCGGCCCTGTGGTGGGGCCGTGCCGCCGGCGACGGGCACGGCCGGGCGGCCCTGCGGCTCGCGCTCCTCGCCGCCCGCAGGGGCGAGCTCACCGAAGGGCAGCGCTGGTGCGCCCGGGCGGTCGAGCTGGGGCCGGCGGAGGTGACCGAGCGGGCCGCGCGGCTCCTGGAGGCGTTGCACCAGGAGCTCACCGCGTGACGGCGGGCGGTCCTGCGCAGTGCTGCGCACGGGTGTCCGGCGAATGAATTTGCTCAGGCCGGTGCGGGTGCCGTAGAGTTGCAATCACAACGACGCGGGGTGGAGCAGCTCGGTAGCTCGCTGGGCTCATAACCCAGAGGTCGCAGGTTCAAATCCTGTCCCCGCTACTGAAAGTCAGAGGCCCGGATCCTTCCAAGGATCCGGGCCTCTGACGTATGCCCGAGCAAAGGGTGCCAGTGCCGCGTGAAGGCGGTCCGGTGTGGGGCGGGGCGCCCCGTCAGGCCGTGGCGGCGCAGTTCGGACAGATGCCGCGGTAGGTCACCTCGACGTCCGAGACGGTGAACCCGAAGCGCTCGTCGGCCGGGAGGTCCGCCAGCGGGTTGCCGGACGGGTGCACGTCGCGGATCGCTCCGCAGCGGCCGCACACCAGGTGGTGGTGGGGGCGGTGGGCGTTCGGGTCGTACCGCTTGGCCCGGCGGTCGGTGGAGACCTCGATGACCTCCCCGAGGGACACCATCTCGCCCAGTGTGTTGTACACGGTGGCGCGGGAGATCTCGGGCAGCCGCTCGACGGCCTTCGCGTGGACCTCGTCCGCCGTCAGGTGCACATGGTCCCCCTCGAGAACCTCGGCCACCACGCGCCGCTGTGCCGTCATGCGCCAGCCGCGTCCACGAAGTCGTTCCAGGAGGTCGCTCATGGGGCCCAGCGTAACAGTGGAACGCCCGAGTCCCGAGTAGGTGTGACTTTAGATGACTGCTTGACTTGGACTAAGTCCATTGTAGGATCGGCAACGTACTGGCCAAGGACAGGCTGCGGCCGAGAACAGGCTGCACAGGGAACGACGCTGTGCAGGACATGACGCAGGAGGCGCGCGTGACTCAGGGACCGCTCACCACGGAGGCCGGCGCTCCGGTGGCCGACAATCAGAACAGCGAGACCGCCGGCCCGGGTGGACCGGTTCTCGTCCAGGACCAGGCGCTTCTCGAGAAGCTCGCCCACTTCAACCGCGAGCGCATCCCGGAGCGTGTCGTGCACGCCCGCGGCGCCGGTGCGTACGGGACCTTCACGCTGACCCGGGACGTCTCGCAGTGGACCCGGGCGAACTTCCTCTCGGAGGTCGGCAAGCAGACCGAGACCTTCCTGCGCTTCTCCACCGTGGCGGGCAACCTCGGCTCGGCCGACGCGGCGCGTGACCCCCGCGGCTGGGCGCTGAAGTTCTACACCGAAGAAGGCAACTACGACCTCGTCGGCAACAACACCCCGGTGTTCTTCATCAAGGACGCCATCAAGTTCCCCGACTTCATCCACACCCAGAAGCGTGACCCGTACACCGGCTCGCAGGAGGCGGACAACGTCTGGGACTTCTGGGGTCTGTCGCCCGAGTCCACGCACCAGGTGACCTGGCTCTTCGGTGATCGCGGCATTCCCGCCTCGTACCGTCACATGGACGGCTTCGGCTCGCACACGTTCCAGTGGAACAACGAGGCCGGCGAGGTCTTCTGGGTCAAGTACCACTTCAAGACCGACCAGGGGATCAAGAACCTCACCACCGAGGAGGCCGTCCGCCTCTCCGGGGTCGACCCGGACAGCCACCAGCGAGACCTCCGGGAGTCGATCGAGCGCGGTGACTTCCCGTCCTGGACGGTGCAGGTCCAGATCATGCCTGCGGCGGAGGCGGCCGCGTACCGCTTCAACCCCTTCGACCTGACCAAGGTGTGGCCGCACGCGGACTACCCGCCGATCGAGATCGGCAAGCTGGAGCTCAACCGCAACCCCGAGAACGTCTTCGCCGAGGTCGAGCAGTCGATCTTCAGCCCGGCGCACTTCGTGCCCGGCATCGGCCCGTCCCCCGACAAGATGCTCCAGGGCCGTCTCTTCGCGTACGGCGACGCCCACCGCTACCGCGTCGGCATCAACGCCGACCACCTGCCCGTGAACCGGCCGCACGCCACCGAGGCGCGCACCAACAGTCGTGACGGGTACCTGTACGACGGCCGCCACAAGGGTGCGAAGAACTACGAGCCCAACAGCTTCGGTGGCCCTGCCCAGACGGACCGGCCGCTCTGGGAGCCCCTCCCCGTCACGGGCGGCACGGGCAACCATGAGGCGCCGCTCCACGCCGAGGACAACGACTTCGTGCAGGCCGGCAACCTCTACCGGCTGATGTCCGAGGACGAGAAGACCCGGCTGATCGACAATCTCTCCGGGTTCATCTCCAAGGTCTCGCGCGACGACATCGCCGAGCGCGCGATCGACAACTTCCGTCAGGCCGACGGAGACTTCGGCAAGCGGCTGGAAGCCGCGGTCCAGGCTCTGCGCGGCCAGTAGCCGTTGCCGTCGGCGGTGGGCCGGATTCCCCGAGGTGTCCCCGGGGGTCCGGCCCGCTGTCGTTCCGCGGCCGGGAGGTGCCCGCCGTCGCCGGCGCGCCGGGGGTCAGGCGGCCAGGCCGGCGGCTTGCCTCCTGGCGGGCGCCCAGCACCTGATGATGTCGCGCACCGAGACGATCCCGACGGGACCGTCGCCGTCCAGCACGATCAGATGCCTGAAGCCGCCGTGCGTCATGGCTTCCGCGGCCTCCTCCAGGGTCCAGGCGGGAGAAGCGAAGACCACGTCGGTGGTCGTGTGGGTGGACGCGGTCTCGACGTCGGGGTCGAGCCCGGCCCCGACGGCGTCGAGGATGTCGCGCTCGGTGATGATGCCGAGGCCGCAGGTGTCCGGATCGTGGAGTACGGCTGCTCCGACACGTCGGGCCGACATCAGCCGGGCCGCCTGACGGAGCGTATGGGCCGGGCCGATGGTGAGGACCAGGGTGCTCATGGCGTCACGGACAAGCATGTAGGGAGCCGCCTCCTTCGGGAAGTGACTTGTGCGGGCGGCCTTCGTGAGCCGATTCACAAGTTCACAAGTGGGGGGACTCCCAGAGTCGCACCCGGAAGGGACCGCAACAAGGGGGATGGACGCCCTTCACCGGTGAAGGGCGTACCCGAGGCCGCTAGTAGCGCTGGTTGAGATAGCCGAGCAACTCGTGGTGCAGCAGGCCGTTGGACGCCGCCGCATTGCCGCCGCCCGGGCCGGAGACCCCGTCCAGGCTGGTGAACCGCCCGCCGGCCTCCTGGACGATGATCGCGTTCGCCGCCATGTCCCACAGGGAGAGCTCCGGCTCCGCACAGATGTCCACCGACCCCTCGGCGACCATCATGTAAGGCCAGAAGTCGCCGTACCCCCGGGTGCGCCAGCAGGCCCGTGTCAGATCCATGAAGCCGTCGAGCCGGCCCTGCTCCTCCCAGCCTGTCATCGAGGCGTACGCGAACGAGGAGTCCGCGATCCGCTCGACCTTCGACACGTGCAGCCGCGTCGCGGAGGTCAGGCTGCGGCCGGAGAAGGCACCGGCACCCTTCGCCGCCCACCAGCGGCGGTTGAGCGCGGGGGCCGAGACGACGCCGACCACCGGCTGGAAGCCGTCCGGGCCCGCCTCCATCAAGGAGATCAGCGTCGCCCAGACGGGGACACCCCGTACGTAGTTCTTGGTGCCGTCGATCGGGTCGACGACCCAGCGCCGCGGACCGCTGCCCTCGATCCCGTACTCCTCGCCCAGGATCGCGTCACGCGGACGTGCCCGGTGCAGGTGCCCGCGGATCAGCTCCTCCGCGTGCTTGTCGGCCTCGCTCACCGGGGTCATGTCCGGCTTGGTCTCGACCTTGAGGTCCAGAGCCTTGAACCGGTCCATCGTCGCCGCGTCGGCGGCGTCCGCCAGTACATGGGCCAGGCGCAGATCATCGTGGTAATCGGGCATGCCGTCACAGTATCCACAGCCACCCGCCCGGGCTACACGGCCCCGCGCGGGGCGGACGTGCCGCAGCGGGCCGGTGCCGGCGGTACGCGGACCCTTGACAGTGCCCCTGGGCGCGTCAACTCTGATGCGCAGGTCCCCGGCGTGGGAGGCGACGATGCCCTCAGCGCGAGAAGCCCTGCTGGATTCCGCACACTCGGCGCTCTCCACGCTGCCCTGGAACGCCGTACGCATGGTCGACGTGGCGGCCGCGGCAGGCGTCTCCCGGCAGACCCTCTACAACGAGTTCGGCAGCAAGGACGGTCTTGCCCGCGCGCTGGTCCGGCGTGCGGCCGACGGATATCTGGCCGGGGTGGAACAGAGACTCGGCGACCACCGGACCAGAGGGGAGGGACCGGCGGAGCTCGCCCGCTGGACGGTCCGGGCGGCCCGCGCCGACGTCCTGGTCAAGGCGCTGCTGACGGGGGTCTGGGGAGACCGCCTACCCGGACCGGGAGGTCTCTTCGCCGGGCGGCGGACCGGTACGGCGCCGCCCACGCCCACCGAGCTGTTCACCCTCGCCAGGGACCGGGCCGTGGCCGCGCTGGGGAGAGGCCCTGCGCCGGGCGACCCCGCACGCCTGGAACTGGCCTGCGAGATCGCGCTGCGGCTCGCGCTCTCCTGCACGCTGGTGCCCGCGGACCCCGTGCCGGCCCCGGGGCTCAATGCGCCGAACCGGACAGCTGCAGACCGATCACGCCGACGATCACCAGCGAGATCGACACCAGCTTGAGCGTGGAGACCACGTCGTCGAGGAACACCATCCCGTAGATCGCCGTCCCCGCCGCTCCGATGCCCGTCCACACCGCGTAGGCCGGACCGACGTCCAGCTTCTTCAGGGCCAGCGTGAGCAGACCGAAGCTTCCGAGGGCGAACGCACAGAACGCGACCGTCGGCCAGAGCCGGGTGAATCCGTGCGAAAGCTTCAGACACACGGCGAAGCCGGTCTCCAGCAGTCCAGCGACCACGACCAGCAACCACGCCATCGTCAGGTGCCTCCCACGTAGGTGACGCTTCGTCCCGCTTGCGCGATTATGCCCTTACCAGCCTTGGGAGCTCGCAAACGTGCGCGAGTCGGACGGAGGGCGTCCGGCGCCGTTCCTCAGTCGCCCTCGCGCCGCTCGCGGGTCGACAACAGCCTCCGGAGCGAGTCGAGGCGCGCCGGATCGGCATGTCCCTCCGCGACCCACGCGTCCAGGGCGCACTCCGGCTCCTGGCCGTCATGGGTGCAGCCGCGCGGGCAGTTCTCCGTGCCCGGCTGAAGGTCGGGGAAGGCGTTGATGACCCGCGAGGGATCGACGTGGTGCAGCCCGAACGACCGCACGCCCGGGGTGTCGACCACCCAGCCGCGACCGTCCGGCAGCGGCAGCGCCAGAGCCGACGTGGTGGTGTGCCTGCCACGGCCCGTGACGGCGTTGACCACCCCGGTCGTCCGGCGCCGGTCCTTCGGCACGAGGGCGTTGACCAGCGTCGTCTTGCCCACTCCGGAGTGCCCCACGAACGCGGTCACCCGGTCGTTCAGAAGCTCTCTCACCCGGTCGGCGGCGTCGCCGTTCTCCAGCTCCTCGCGGCTGGTCACGATGTAGGGGACACCCAGCGGGGTGTACGCCTCCAGCAGCTTGTCGGCCGATGCCAGGTCCGACTTGGTAAGCACCAGGAGCGGGGTCAGCCCACCGTCGTACGCCGCCACCAGGCAGCGGTCGATCATGCGCGGGCGGGGTTCGGGATCGGCCAGTGCGGTGACGATGGCCAGCTGGTCGGCGTTGGCCACGACCACCCGCTCGAAGGGATCGTCGTCGTCCGCCGTGCGGCGGAGCACCGATGTGCGCGCGCCGATCCGCACGATGCGCGCCAGCGTGTCCTTGTCGCCTGAGAGGTCACCCACGAGCGAGACCCGGTCACCCACCACGGCGGCCTTGCGGCCCAGCTCGCGGGCCTTCATGGCCGTCACCGCGCGGTCGTCGACGAGACAGGTGAGCCTGCCGCGGTCGACCGTGAGCACCATGCCGTCCTGGGCGTCCTCGTGCTTGGGACGCGTGTGGGTGCGGGGCCGGTTGCCCTTGGGGTTGGGGCGGACGCGGATGTCGTCCTCGTCGGGGTTCTTCCCGTAGCGGCGCATGCCCTCAGACCCCGCGGCTTCCCGCGGAGGCGCCGAGCGCGCCGGGCGAGACGCCGATGGCGCCGGAGGGTTCCCCGAGCATCCCGTTCCACATGTCCGGGAAGTCCGGCAGGGTCTTGGCCGTCGTACCGACGTTCTCGATCTCCACCCCCGCCACGGCGAGGCCGATGACCGCTCCGGCGGTCGCCATACGGTGGTCGTCGTACGTGTGGAAGGTGCCGCCGTGCAGCGGGCGGGGCCTGATCCGCAGACCGTCCGCCGTCTCCGTGACGTCGCCGCCGAGACCGTTGATCTCCTTGGTGAGCGCCGCCAGCCGGTCCGTCTCGTGGAGCCGCAGGTGGGCGACTCCGCTCAGGGTGGACGGCGAGTCCGCGAGGGCGGCGAGGGCCGCGATGCCCGGCGTCAGCTCACCGACCTCGCCCAGGTCGACGTCGATGCCGTGGACCGTGCCCGAGCCCGTGAAGGTGAGACCGCGCTCGGTCAGCTCGCACGTGCCACCCATTGCGGTGAAGATCTCGCGCAGCGCGTCACCCGGCTGGGTGGTCCGCAGCGGCCAGTCGGGGATCGTGACCCGGCCGCCGGTCACCAGGGCGGCGGCCAGGAACGGCTGAGCGTTGGAGAGATCGGGCTCGACGGTCAGATCGCGGCCCAGCAGGGCGGAGGGGGAGACCCGCCAGACATCGGGCTCACCACCCGACTCCGGCTCGTCGACCTGGGCACCGACGGAGCGCAGCATGTCGACGGTCATCCGGATGTGGGGCATGGACGGCAGGGCCGATCCCGTGTGGCGCACCTCCAGCCCCTGGTTGAACCGGGGCCCGGAAAGCAGCAGCGCGGAGACGAACTGGGAGGACGAGGAGGCGTCGATGGAGACCGCGCCACCGTCCAGCGCACCCGCGCCGTGCACGGTCAGCGGCAGAGTTCCCCGGCCGTCGTCGTCGATCCGGGCCCCGAGGGACTTCAGCGCGCCGATCACACCGTGCAGGGGCCGCTCGTAGGACCGGGGGTCCCCGTCGAAGTGGACGGGGCCGTCGGCGAGGCAGGCCACGGGCGGCAGGAAGCGCATCACCGTTCCCGCGTTGCCGACGTCCACCCGGGCCGGGCCGTGCAGACCGGCGGGGATGACCCGCCAGGCCTCGCCCGAGCCGTCCGGGCCCACGCCCTCCTCGATGCCGACGCCCATCGCCCGGAGCGCCTGGGCCATCAGCAGGGTGTCGCGGGAGCGCAGCGGGCGGCGCAGCCAGCCCGGTTCGGATGACAGGGAGGCCAGGACGAGGGCACGATTGGTGACCGATTTCGATCCGGGCACGGTGACGGTCGCGTCGACGGCCCCGGTCGCTCGGGGGGCGGGCCAGAGGGCGGGGTGCACGGAACTTTCGGTCATGCCCCTCACTTTAGTGGCTCACCGCAAACCCAGATCCTGAACAAAAGCGCCGAAACCAGGACGTAATACAAGGGTGGTAGTGAGGGGCTCCCGGCCGCGCGCGTCCAAGCGCCCTCACAGCCCGAGGAGCCAGCGTCCGCCGCCGATCAGCGAGCACAGCGACACCGCGTGGAAGAGGAAGAGCCACATCGCGGCCGGTGCGTGCGTCAGCCGGGCGAGCTGGTCGGCGTCGGAGTCGGGTGCGCCGCCGTGCCGGCGCTTGGACTGCAGCTCGAACGCGGGGCGCACGCCGCCGAGCAGCAGGAACCAGACCGCGGTGTACGCGAACGCCGACTGGACGTCGGCCGAGGTCAGCCAGGACACCAGCAGGAAGGTCGTACCCGTGAGGATGACCGTGAGCGCCCCGTACAGGTTGCGGATCATCACCAGCATCACCGCCAGGAGGGCGGTTGCCAGCCACAGGAACAGGGTGATCCGGCCGTTGGTGAGCAGCCAGGCGCCGCCCAGCCCGAGGAGCGGCGGCGCGGTGTAGCCGGCGGCCGCGGTGAGGATCATGCCGATACCGGTGGGCTTGCCGCGGCTGACTGTGAGGCCGCTGGTGTCCGAGTGCAGCCGGATGCCGGACAGTTGCCGCCCGGTGAGCAGGGCGACCAGCCCGTGCCCTCCCTCGTGCGCGATGGTGATCGCGTTGCGCGAGAGCCGCCATATGAGGTTCGGTACCACCGCGGTCAGCGCCACGGTGGCCGTGACGACCACCAGCCACTGCTCGGGGGCGGACTGGGTGCCGAAGACGCGATTCCACAGATCGCCCAGGTCGGTGCTGTCCATGGTGCAGGCGGCTCCTTGATGTGCTCGACGGATCGGCGTCCACCCGACCGGTGGGTCGTGGCAGTCTGGCACTTATGTGCGGACGGTATGCAGCGAGTCGGCGGCCAGAAGACCTGACGGGACTCTTCGGTGTGGAGAAGTGGGAACCCACGGAGACCTTGGAGCCCGACTGGAACGTCGCGCCGACCAAGGAGGTCTACGCGGTCCTGGACCGTCCTGTGAAGGACGCAGACGATCAGCGTCCGGTTCGCCAGCTGCGCGCCCTGAAGTGGGGACTCGTCCCGTCTTGGTCGAAGTCGCCGGAGGGCGGCGCCCGGATGATCAACGCCCGCGCCGAGACGGTCCACGAGAAGCCGTCCTTCCGCCGGCCCTTCGTGTCGAGGCGCTGCATCCTGCCCGCCGACGGCTACTACGAGTGGGTCACGGGGGCCGACGAGCGGCAGCTGGAGGAGAAGGGGAAGAGGAAGCGGCCCCGCAAGCAGCCGTACTTCGTGACGCCCGCGGACGGCTCCGTCTTCGCCATGGCAGGCCTGTACGAGTTCTGGCGCGACCGGACGCTCCCCGACGACCATCCGCAGGCCTGGTGGGTGACCTGCTCGGTGATCACCACCGAGGCGGAGACGGCCCCCCTCGCGGTGGCCCCCGCGGAGGGCCCCTCCTCGCTCTCCGACATCCACCCCCGGATGCCGCTGATGCTGACGCCGGACCGCTGGGACGACTGGCTCGACCCGTCGCGCACCGACGTCGAGGAGCTGAAGGCGCTGCTGGAGCCGCCGCCCGGCGGGCTGATGCGGGCCTATCCGGTGGCCACCGCCGTCAGCAACGTCCGCAACAACGGCCCGGAACTCCTGGAGGAGCTGGCCGCGCCGGAGGTGAGCACGCTCTTCTGACCCGGCAGGATGGGCGCTGTGAGCCGTACTACAGGGACAGCGCAGAAGACCGAGAGCGTCGGCACGGACGCCGGTGAGGCCAGGATCACATGGTTCCCCGCTAAGGGGGCCGTTCTGGTGCTCGCCGTCAGCCATGGCGCCGGAGGCGGCATCGAGGCCCGTGACCTCCAGGCCCTGGCGGCCGCGCTTCCGGACGACCGGGTGACCGTGGCGCTGGTGGAGCAGCCCTGGCGGGTGGCCGGCAAGAAGCTGGCGCCGGCGCCCCGGACCCTGGACACCGGCTGGCGGGGGCTGTGGCCCGCGCTGACGGCCCCGGGGCTTCCCGTCGTGGCCGGGGGACGCAGCGCGGGGGCCAGGGTGGCCTGCCGTACGGCGGCGGAACTCGGGGCCCACGCGGTGCTCGCCCTGAGCTTCCCCCTGCATCCGCCCGGCAAGCCCGAGAAGTCCCGTGCGCAGGAGCTGCTCGGCGTGGACGTCCCCACCCTCGTGGTGCAGGGCGGCCGCGATCCGTTCGGGCGGCCCGGGGAGTTCCCTCAAGGGGAGCACGGGATCGTCGAGGTGCCGTACGCGGATCATGGGTTCGCCGTACCCAAGAAGGCCCCCCTGACCCAGGATCAGGCCATGGACCTCCTCACCGGCGCGGTGGCCGGGTGGCTGGGCGGGCAGGCCTGACGACGTACCTCCCCCCACCTGCGCAAGCCCGGGAATGCGCCGTGCGGGACGGCTGTTGTGGGTGATGTCGGTACAACAACGTCGTACGTGGAGAGGGAGTCCGTCGCATGGGTTCCACCATCTGCCCGAGCCGCTCGAACGCAGCCGAACTGGAGTGGACGGTGCTTCACGCGGCCAAGAGCACTCCGGCGCGCGCCTCGGGCGGAGCCGATCGACAGCCCGCTCGGAAGCAAGGTCGACTATTCTCCGATGCGAGCGGGTCCGGTCTCGGTTCCGCCACATCGTTGGAGGAGGTGGGTCCGGTCACTGGGACCGACACAGGGACCGACGACGGCCGTGCGCAGGAGACGACCGCCGAGCGCAACGCGCGCTTCGAGCGGGACGCCCTCGGATATCTGGACCAGATGTACTCGGCCGCGCTGCGCATGACGCGCAACCCCGCCGATGCCGAGGACCTGGTCCAGGAGACGTACGCGAAGGCGTACGGCTCCTTCCACCAGTTCCGTGAGGGCACGAACCTCAAGGCGTGGATGTACCGCATCCTTACCAACACATTCATCAACTCGTACCGCAAGAAGCAGCGGGAACCCCAGCGGAGCGCCGCCGAGGAGATCGAGGACTGGCAGCTGGCGCGTGCGGAGTCGCACATGTCGACGGGCCTGCGCTCGGCGGAGTCCCAGGCGCTCGACCACCTGCCGGACTCCGATGTGAAGTCCGCGCTCCAGTCGATCCCCGAGGAGTTCCGCATCGCCGTGTACCTCGCCGATGTGGAGGGCTTTGCGTACAAGGAGATCGCAGACATCATGGGGACACCCATCGGGACGGTGATGTCCCGGCTGCACCGGGGACGCCGTCAGCTGCGCGGCATGCTGGAGGACTACGCGCGTGAGCGCGGGCTCGTCCCGGCCGGAGCCGGTGAGTCGGACGACAGGAAAGGCTCGGCCTCATGAGCTGCGGAGAGCCGCACGAGACGGACTGCTCAGAGGTTCTCGATCATCTCTACGAGTTTCTCGATCGTGAGATGCCCGAGGGCGACTGCACCAAATTCGAGGTGCATTTCGAGGAGTGCTCCCCGTGCCTGGAGAAGTACGGCCTGGAGCAGGCCGTGAAGAAACTGGTCAAGCGCTGCTGCGGGCAGGACGACGTCCCTGCCGACCTGCGCTCGAAGGTGATGGGGCGGATCGACCTGATCCGTTCGGGGCACGCGGTGCCCGAGCAGGATGTGGCCGTGGGCGGCGCCGACCGTCCGGCCGCCGCTGCCGAGTGACCGCTGCCACCACCGAGTGACGGGCGCTCGCCCTCGCGCCGAATGCTGAACCCCGGTCGTTTCACCCGAATGTGCTAATCCGGCCCGTTCGAGACCTCACGCACCCCCAACTCGCTAGCCTGGCGCCTTCATCGACCAGGCTGGGGGCGGGCGGTTCGTGTGAGGGGAACACCGGGGGCAGCGCGCGTCTACATCGGGTGTGCGGTGGTGTGCGCCGCACTCTGTGCCCTGCCCGCGCTCTCCCCGGGTGCCGCGACGCCCTGGGGCACACTCGGCCTCCTGGCCGGGCTCTACTCGGTTTGTGAACTCGCCGGCCGCTGCCGTGTCTTCGGCAGCTCCGTGCCGGTCACTGCCGGATCGTTCTTTCCCCTGCTGCTCGCCGCGGCGTTCCTGTTGCCGCCGTCCGCCGCTGTCCTCGTCGCAGTGCCGGGCGCCCTCGCCGGCCGTGTGGACCGGCCGCCCGCCGCGGCCCGCCGTGTCTGGCGGGCCGCGCAGCTCGGCCTGACCGTGGGGGCGGCCTCGTGGACGTACGCGCTCCTAGGCGGTCCCGCCACACTCGGCGGTGCGTCGGCCGACGCCGTGCCCGACCTTCCCTACGCGCTCCTGCCGGTCTGTGTCACCGCGCTCGTGTTCAGCCTCGTGCTGGCCGCGCTGGACGGCGGCATCCTCGCCACGGCCGAGCGCGTGGCCGTCAGGCACGCCTGGCGCGGGCTGCCGGCCCGGTCCGTGGGGCCGCACCTGGTGCACGCGCTCGCCGGGCTGATGATGGCCGTCCTGTGGCGCAGCACCTACGGACCGCCGTCCGCGCTGGTCGTCCTCCTGCCCATGTACATCTCCTGCTGGGTCTTCGCGCAGTACCACCGCAGGCACGCCGCCCACCGAGCCACCATCCGGGCGCTCGTCCAGGCCGTCGACATCAAGGACGGGTACACCCGGGGCCACAGCGAGCGGGTGGGCCGCGCCTCCGAGCTGATCGCCCGCGAGCTGGGGATGGAGGAGAGCCGGATGGAAGCACTCCGCTTCGCCGGCATCCTGCACGACGTCGGCAAGCTCGGCGTCCCGACGCGGGTCCTGCGCAAGGACGGGCCGCTCACCACGGAGGAGCGCCGCGTCATCGAACTGCATCCGGAGTACGGCCATGAGATCGTCCGGGGCATCGGATTCCTGGGCGAGGCGCGTTCCGCGATCCTGCACCACCACGAGCGGCTCGACGGCAGCGGCTATCCGTACGGCCTCACAGGCGACAGGATCCCCGAGTTCGCCAGGGTCGTCGCCGTCGCGGACGCGTTCGACGCGATGACATCGACCCGCTCCTACCGGCGCGGACGGCCCGTTCCCGCGGCCGTGGAGGAGCTGAGGCGCTGCGCCGGGAGCCAGTTCGACCCGCGCATGGTGCGAGCGCTGGCGCGCGCCCTGGACCGCCACGGCTGGTCCGCCGCCGCCAACACGGTCACGTCGGGCGAGGAGCCGGCAGGGCTGCCCGAGCAGCGTGCGGGGGCGCGGCCGCCCGCCACCGGGTCCCCGGACAGGCCGGGACAGCCCCGGTGACCCCGGCGCACCCGCCGCCGACCGTCCTCGCTGTCCGTTGCGCCGCACTGCTCGTCGCGCTCGTCGCGCTCGGACACACTTTGTGGAACGGTGTCGTCGAGCCCGGTCACGCACTCGCCTTCGGAGTCCTGGTCACAGTGGGTGAGCTCGCCCGCTGGGGAGCCCTGCCCGACGAGCGCGAGCCGGCGCCCCTGGGGGCGGCCGGAGCACTCGCGTACGCACTGCTCGGCCGCAGCGGGGGGCAGGACACGGCGCACGGTGTCCTCCAGGTGGTCACCGTCGTCGTCGCGGCGCAGCTGCTCGCCTCCGTGCCCCATATGGCGCGCGGCAGCGGCCCCGGGCCCGACCAGGCCGCCCGTCGGGTCCTGGCAGTGGCCTTCACGGCCGTGTGCTTCCAGCCTTTCCATCATTCGGGCCGGTCGGAGCGCTGGTTAGGCGAGGGCCCGTACTTCGCTCTCTTCCTGCTCCTGCTGCTGGGTCTCACCGCCCTCTGCGACGCCGTACTCGCGGCCCTCACGGCGGGGACGTCCCGTCCTTACGGGCCGCAGCTCCGCGACGAACTCCGCGCGCTCGGCGGCATCGGCCCCGCGGTCTGCGCGACCGGCGCCGTGATGGCGCTCGGGGTCGCTGTGGCGGGGCTGTGGGCGCTGCCCGTGCTGTGCGTGCCGCTGCTGCTCACCCACGTGTCGTTCCGCCGGTACGCCGCCGTCCGCACGACCTACCGGCAGACCATCGCGTCGCTGGCGAGGTCCACGGAGATCGCGGGCCACACCCCGCACGGGCACGCCCTCAGGGTGGCCGAACTCTCGACGGCCGTCGGGCGCGAGATGGGGCTCGCCGGCCCCGAGCTGACCGTGCTGGAGTACGCGGCTCTGATGCACGACATCGGCCAGCTCTCCCTCGTCGATCCGGTGGCCGACGGGGCGACCGCCGTCCTCCCGGCCGAGGAGCAGCGGCGGATCGCGCTGCTCGGAGGGGCCGTGGTCCGGCAGACCGGTGTGGATCCCGCGGTCGCGGCGGTGGTGGAACAGCAGGCCGAGCCGTACCGGGAACAGCAGACCGCCGCCAGGATCGTCCGTGCGGTCAACGCGTACGACGATCTGTGCGGGGAAGGCGTGAAGGGTTCCCTGGGGGCGCTGGAGCAGCTCAGGCTCGGCACGGGCCGCGACTACCAGCCGCAGGTGGTGGAAGCACTGGCCAGAGTCCTGGCGCGGGGCGGTCTGACCCCGGCCGGGGCTGGGTAACCCATGGGTAATGAGCGAGCGTCCGGCCAGGCATGGTTGGATGCGAAGGAGAGCGGAAAACGTGGGTGTCCAGTCGGGACAGGCGGGAATCGTGAGGATCTTCGGGAAGGTACGGCATCGGCCGTCCGCCTCTTGGCGGCAGGCCACGGACCGCGCGTTCACGCTGATCGGCGACGGCCGGTACGAGGACGCGGGGGCGCTGCTGACACGCGCGGCGGACCTGGAGCCCTGGCTCTCCGAGTCCTGGTTCAATCTCGCGCTGCTGCACAAGTTCCGGCACGACTGGGAGCAGGCCAGGGCCGCCGGCCTGCGTGCCGTGGCCCTGCTCGACCGGGAGTCCGGTGCTCCTGACTGGTGGAACGTCGGGATCGCCGCCACCGCACTCCAGGACTGGCCACTGGCGCGCCGGGCCTGGCAGGCCTACGGGCTGCGGGTGCCGGGCAGCGGCCAGCACAACGCGGCGGCCAACAGCGAGCCGACGGGCATGGAGCTGGGGAGCGCGGCCGTGCGGCTCTCGCCCGAGGGCGAGGCCGAGGTCGTCTGGGGCCGCAGGCTCGATCCCGCGCGGATGGAAGTGCTGTCGATCCCGCTGCCGTCCTCGGGGCGGCGCTGGGGCGAGGTCGTCCTGCACGACGGGGTGCCGAACGGCGAGCGGGTCACGGCGGCCGGGCCGTCCTATCCGGTCTTCGACGAGATCGAGCTGTGGGCGCCATCCCCCGTACCGACCTGGGTCGTCCTCCTCGAGGCCGCGACCGAGGTGGACCGGGACGCGCTGGAGCAGCTCGCCTCCGACGCGGGATTCGCCGCCGAGGACTGGTCGTCCTCCGTACGGCTGCTCTGCCGTGCGTGCTCGGAGAGCAGGATGGAGAGCGACGAGGGTGACGGCGAACACCAGGATCCGCACGACCACAGCGAGCCGGGCCACCCCGGGCCCCTGGGCCATCGCACCGCCGGTGACCTGTGGGTACCGGAGCGTGAGTGCGGCATAGCGGCCCCCGCCGGGCTGGTGCGCGGACTGCTGGACGGCTGGGTGGCGGACAGTCCGGACAGCCGTGAGTGGCGGGATCTGGAAGAAGTCTGCTGAGCGGTGCCCGTAGGCTGTACGGGCACCGATTCCGGTGCGGGTACTCACGGGTTCAGGTTTGCAGGAAGGCGTACGGCGGACATGTCGCAGCAGGAGACGGACGAGCAGACCGGTGTTGACGACGAGGGATTCCTCGTGGACACCGAGGACTGCGAGGCGCGCGAGGCGGCGCACCGGGAGCGCGGCACCTCCCGCCCGGTCACGGTGGTCGGCAACCCGGTTCTGCACAAGGAGTGCAGGGACGTCACGGAGTTCGACGACGAGCTCGCGCAGCTGATCGACGACATGTTCGCCAGCCAGCGGACGGCGGAGGGCGTCGGCCTGGCCGCCAACCAGATCGGCGTGGACCGCAAGGTCTTCGTATACGACTGCATGGACGACGACGGGGTGCGGCACGTCGGCGCGATCTGCAATCCGGTGCTTGAGGATCTCGCGCCGGAGCAGCGCAACCTCGACGACTCCAACGAGGGCTGCCTCTCCGTGCCCACCGCGTACGCCTCGCTGGCGCGCCCCGACTACGCGGTCGTGCGTGGCCAGGACGCCCTGGGCAAGGCGGTGAAGGTGCGGGGCAGCGGCTACTTCGCGCGCTGCCTCCAGCACGAGACGGACCACCTGTACGGCTACCTGTACATCGACCGGCTCTCCAAGCGTGACCGCAAGGACGCGCTGAAGCAGATGGCGGAAGGTACGCCGCGCTACGAGGTCGTCCCGAACGACTGATTCCCACTGCGAAGAGGGGCTCCGCCACAGGCGGGGCCCCTCTTCTGTGCCGGGTGGGGCGGGCGGGACGAGGGGTCGCGCCGACAAATCTTCTCCGGGGCGTAGTTGACGCGCGTCGACCCGTCCGCCAGGCTCGTCCTCACACCTCACCTCTACGCCTCACCGTGCAGGGAGATCCCCATGCTCAGACGTACCGCACATCTGCTGCTCGGCCTTGTCATGACCATGGCCTTCGCTATCGGAGGCGCCGTCGTCACGGCCGGTACCGCGCAGGCCGACGGCTGTTACACGTGGAGCCGCACCCTGTCGCCCGGAGCCACCGGCGCCGACGTCACGCAACTCCAGATCCGGGTGGCCGGCTACCCGGGGTACAACTCCGTGCTGGCCATCGACGGCTCCTACGGTCCCGCCACCACGGCCGCGGTCAAGCGCTTCCAGTCCGCCTACGGCCTCGCCGCGGACGGTGTCGCCGGACCGGCCACGCAGTCCAAGCTCTACGCGCTCCAGGACGACGACTGCACCCCGGTCAACTTCACCTATCCCGAGCTCAACAAGTGCAACAGCACCTGGGCGGGCGGAGCGGTCGCCGCGGGCACGGCCAAGGCCAACGCCCTGAGCAGCATGTGGAAGCTGCAGGCCCTGCGCCACGCGCTGGGCGACCAGTCCCTCAGGGTCACCAGCGGCTTCAGGTCCACCTCGTGCAACTCGGCGGTCGGCGGAGCCACGAACAGCCGCCATCTGTACGGTGACGCCGTCGACCTCGGCGCCGGACCGCACTCGCTGTGCACCATCGCCAAGCAGGCCCGCAACCACGGGTTCAACGGGATCCTCGGCCCGGGGTACGCCGGCCACGGCGACCACATCCACGTGAACCAGGGGCCGAGCCACTTCTGGTCGGCCTCGCAGTGCGGCATCTGACCGTACGCGCGCGGTAATCCGGCCCCGCCGGTGGTGATCACGCGATCACCACCGGCGGGGCCTTCCGTCAGGCCGCCTCGGCCAGGGCGTCCGGCCCCCGGAACGTGCGGCGATAGGCGTTCGGTGTCGTGCCCAGCGAGCGCACGAACTGGTGGCGCAGCGCCGCCGCGTTCCCGAAGCCCGCCCGCCCCGCGATCGTGTCCATCGTCTCGTCCGACGTCTCCAGCAGGTGCTGCGCCAGCAGTACGCGCTGCCGGAGCAGCCAGCGGTAAGGCGTGGTGCCCGTCTCCTGCTGGAAGCGGCGGGCGAAGGTCCGGGGCGACATGTGGGTCTGGGCCGCCAGCTGTTCGACGGTCATCTCCTGGTCGAGGTGGCGCTCCATCCAGGCGAGCGTCTCGCCGACCGTGTCGCACCGGGTGCGGGGCAACGGACGCTCGACGTACTGTGCCTGGCCGCCGTCCCGGTGCGGGGGGACGACCATGCGGCGCGCGAGGGCGTTCGCCACGGCGGGCCCGTGCGCCTGGCGCACCAGGTGCAGGGCGGCGTCGATGCCGGCGGCCGTGCCCGCCGACGTGATGACCGAGCCCTCGTCCACGTAGAGCACGTCCGGCTCCACGCGGGCCTTCGGGAAGCGGCGTGCCAGCTCGTCGGAGTGCCGCCAGTGCGTGGTGCAGCGGCGGCCGTCCAGCAGCCCGGCGGCGCCGAGGAGGAAGGCGCCGGAGCAGACGCTCAGCACCCGGGCGCCGCGCTCCACGGCCCGCCGCAGGGCGTCCAGCACCTCCTCGGGGTACTCCCGGCCGATGAAGTCGCCCCCCGCGGGCACGGCGATGAGATCGGCCTCCTCCAGGCGCTCCGGCCCGTGGGGGATGCCGAGCGTGAATCCGGCGTGGGTGCGCAGGACCGGGCCTTCCGCGGACACGACGGCGAAGTCGTGCACAGGGAGCCCGTCCTCGGAGCGGTCGAGCCCGAACACCTCGCACAGGACGCCGAGTTCGAAGGGGTGGACCTCGTCCATCAGCAGGACGGCGACGTTGTTCAGCATGACGGCAGTGTGGCAGTAATTCGATGGTGTGTGACAGTCCTGCCACTGCCGGAATTCAGTCGCACGGACGACAGTAGAGCCATGAACACATTCCTGAACTACCTGGCCGTAGTCGTACTTTTCGCCCTCGTCCTGCTGCCCTCGGTCCTGGGGCTCGCACGGGAGCGCCGGATCGACCGCGAGCTGAGGGACGCGGCAAGCCGCCGGGAGGGACTACCCCCGGGAACGCCGGGCGCCGCGCGGCCGGTGACGGTCACGCGGCGCCCGTACCTCAGGTCCTGGGCGAGGGTGTAGCACCCGAGGACCGGGGCGGGGGGCTAGAAGTCGTCGTCGAAGCCGACCGAGCCCTCCACCGCCACCTGGTACGCGGAGGGGCGGCGTTCGAAGAAGTTCGTCAGCTCCTGCACCCCCTGGAGCTCCATGAAGGAGAACGGATTCTCGGAACCGTAGAGCGCGGGGAAGCCGAGCCGGGTCAGCCGCTGGTCGGCGACGCACTCCAGGTACTGGCGCATCGACTCCGTGTTCATCCCCGGCAGACCCTCGCCGCACAGATCGCGGCCGAACTGGAGCTCCGCCTCGACGGCCTCCCGCAGCATGTCGGTGACCTGCTGCTGGAGTTCGTCGTCGAAGAGCTCCGGCTCCTCCTTGCGGACGGTGTCGACGACCTCGAAGGCGAAGTTCATGTGCATCGTCTCGTCACGGAACACCCAGTTGGTGCCCGTGGCGAGACCGTGCAGCAGACCACGCGAACGGAACCAGTAGACGTACGCGAACGCGCCGTAGAAGAACAGCCCCTCGATGCAGGCGGCGAAGCAGATCAGGTTGAGCAGGAAGCGCCGGCGGTCCGCCTTCGTCTCGAGCCGTTCGATCTTCTCGACCGAGTCCATCCACCGGAAGCAGAACTGCGCCTTCTCGCGGATCGAGGGAATCTCCTCGACCGCGTCGAACGCCGCCGCACGGTCCTCCGGGTCGGGCAGGTAGGTGTCGAGCAGCGTCAGATAGAACTGGACGTGCACGGCCTCCTCGAACAGCTGACGCGACAGGTAGAGCCGTGCCTCGGGCGAGTTGATGTGCTTGTACAGCGTCAGCACGAGGTTGTTCGAGACGATCGAGTCACCCGTCGCGAAGAACGCGACCAGCCGGCCGATCATGTGCTGCTCACCGGGTGAGAGCTTGGCGAGGTCGGCGACGTCCGAGTGGAGGTCGACCTCCTCGACGGTCCAGGTGTTCTTGATCGCGTCCCGGTAGCGCTCGTAGAAGTCCGGGTAGCGCATGGGGCGCAGGGTCAGTTCGAAGCCCGGGTCGAGCAGGTTCTTGTCGTCGGTGGAACTCATTACTGGCAGGCCTCGCAGGACTCGGGGTTTTCCAGGGAGCAGGCGATCGCGTCCGCGTCGGGCGCCGAGGCCTGCTGTACGGGGACGGTGGCGGCGGCCGAGGCCTGCCCGGACGCGGCGCGGGCGATCCGGGTCGCCGGGCGGGAGCGCAGGTAGTACGTCGTCTTCAGCCCCTGCTTCCAGGCGTACGCGTACATCGAGGAGAGCTTGCCGATCGTCGGCGTCTCCAGGAACAGGTTCAGCGACTGGCTCTGGTCGAGGAACGGCGTACGGGCCGCCGCCATGTCGATCAGGCCGCGCTGCGGGATCTCCCACGCCGTGCGGTACAGCGCCCGTACGTCCTCGGGGATCCAGGCGAAGCCCTGCACGGAGCCGCTCGCCTCGCGCAGCGCCTCACGCGTCCGCGCGTCCCAGACGCCGAGCTCCTTCAGCTCGTTCACAAGGTAGGCGTTGACCTGGAGGAACTCGCCGCTGAGCGTCTCGCGCTTGAAGAGGTTGGAGACCTGGGGCTCGATGCACTCGTACACCCCGGCGATCGAGGCGATCGTCGCCGTCGGTGCGATGGCGAGCAGCAGTGAGTTGCGCATCCCGGTCTTCGCGACCCGGGCACGCAGCGCGTCCCAGCGCTCCGGCCAGTTCAGCTCGGTGTCGTAGTGGTCCGGGTGCAGCACCCCGCGGGCGGCGCGGGTCTCCGACCAGGCGGGCAGCGGGCCCGACCGTTCGGCCAGGTCGCAGGAGGACTCGTACGCCGCGAGCATGATCCGCTCGGAGATCTTCGTGGAGAGTGCGCGGGCCTCGGGGGAGTCGAAGGGCAGGCGCAGCTTGAAGAAGACGTCCTGCAGGCCCATCGCGCCCAGGCCCACCGGGCGCCAGCGGGCGTTGGAGCGGCCGGCCTGCTCGGTCGGGTAGAAGTTGATGTCCACGACGCGGTCGAGGAAGGTCACCGCGGTGCGGACCGTTGCGTCCAGCCGCTCCCAGTCGATCGTCCCGTCGGTGACGAACGCGCCGAGGTTGACCGAGCCCAGGTTGCAGACGGCCGTCTCACCGTCGTCGGTGACCTCCAGGATCTCCGTGCAGAGGTTCGAGGAGTGGACGACGCGGCCCGGCTCGGCGGTCTGGTTGGCCGTGCGGTTGGAGGCGTCCTTGAACGTCATCCAGCCCTGGCCGGTCTGCGCGAGGGTGCGCATCATGCGGCCGTACAGCTCACGCGCCGGCATGGTCTTGCGGGCCAGCCCCTTGGCCTCGGCGGCGCGGTACGCCGCGTCGAACTCGTCACCCCACAGGTCCACCAGCTCGGGGGCGTCGGCCGGGGAGAAGAGCGACCACTCCGTGTCCGCGTCGACGCGGCGCATGAACTCGTCGGGGATCCAGTGCGCCAGGTTGAGGTTGTGCGTACGCCGCTGGTCCTCGCCGGTGTTGTCGCGCAGCTCCAGGAACTCCTCGATGTCCGCGTGCCAGGTCTCCAGGTAGACGGCGGCGGCACCCTTGCGCCGGCCTCCCTGGTTGACCGCGGCGACCGAGGCGTCGAGCGTCTTGAGGAAAGGCACGATGCCGTTGGAGTGCCCGTTGGTGCCGCGGATGAGTGAACCCCGGGCGCGGATACGGGAGTACGAGAGCCCGATGCCGCCGGCGTGCTTGGAGAGCCGTGCCACCTGGTGGTAGCGGTCGTAGATCGAGTCGAGCTCGTCCAGGGGCGAGTCCAGCAGGTAGCAGGACGACATCTGCGGGTGGCGGGTGCCGGAGTTGAAAAGGGTGGGGGAGGAGGGAAGGTAGTCGAGCCTGTTCATCAGGCCGTACAGCGCGGCCACTTCCTCCAGAGCACGCTCGGAGGCGTCCTCGGCCAGCCCGGAGGCGACGCGCAGCATGAAGTGCTGCGGGGTCTCGACGACCTGGCGGGTGAGCGGATGACGCAGCAGGTAGCGGCTGTGCAGGGTCCGCAGCCCGAAGTAGCCGAAACGGTCGTCGGCGCCGTCGACGAGCGCCTGGTCGACCAGCGCGTCGAGGGCGGCGGCGTGCAGGGTGACGAACTCGGCCGTGCGGTCCGCGATCAGGCCCTCGCGGTGTCCGACGGCAACCGATGCCGAGAAGGAGACAGCACCCTGACCGGCGGCCTCGTCCGCGATGGCACGGGTGAGCAGCCGGGCGGCGAGCCGGGAGTAAGCCGGGTCCTCGGAGATCAGGCCGGCGGCGGCCTCGGTGGCCAGCGAGCGCAGCTCGGCCTCGTCCGACCGGGCGTTGCGGCCGCGCAGTGCGGCGGCGGCGACGCGTCCGGGGTCGGTGTCGGGCAGATCGGCGGTGAGGCCGGTCAGGGTCCGCAGCAGAGCGGTCCCCGGCGCGTCGGTCGTGCGGCCTTCGGATTCCGCGGCTGAAACCGGGTCGGCTGGCGCGATGGTCACTGGGGCTATCCCTCGCTCGGCTCAGGGCCTGCGGGAGCGGGGCAGCCGGGCACGGCAGCGCCCCGGGTAAGGGCAGCACGGCGCACGGCGTCCACCGGCCCTCCGCGGGGCCCGGACGTCTCGGCGTCCGGTTCGGTCGAGCCGGACGCACTGTCGACAGGTCTTCGGACTTCGGGGCGCAGATACGCACACCGATCACACCGTTGCGGGACAGTTCCGGATTCGCACCGGATTCCCCTGCGGCGACAGCGAGCACGAGCATACATGTGGGGGCTCCCGATTGAAGCAGCCCCCACATGTAGTGTCGTGGTAGGTCAGAGCTCCAGCCGGAATGTCAGGAGTGGGAGGTCCGGAAGCGGGCACCAGTCCCGCTCAGGGGTGCGTACGAAGCCGAGGCGCCGGTAGATCCGGTGCGCGCCGAGCATCGACGGCTGCGTCGACAGGACGATCCCGCAGAGCCCTCCGGCAGCCCGCGCCCGGTCGATGCAGGCCCGCACGAGCGCCTCGCCCGCACCCCGGCCACGGGCCTCCGGCGAGACGGCCAGCATCCGGAATTCGGCCTCGTCCTCCCCGGCGATGTCCGCCCACGGACTGCCGGGCGCGACATAGGTGACGCCACCGAGCAACCGGCGGTCGCCGTCCAGTGCGACCAGCACCTCGGCCTCGGCGGCCCGCCGCTCCACCGCGCGCAGCTGTTCCAGGTAGGGGTCGTCGGCGCCGAAGTCCAGGAGCCCGTCACCGAGGTACGCCTGAGCGGTGATCTCGCCGAGATCCTCGAACTGGGCGGGCAGGACCGGCCTGATCGATATGTCCATGGGCGGAAGTCTGCCGCAGGCGACGGGTGCGGCGCGTCCCGGTTCCGGACCCCGGCGGTCCCGCGGGGCCGGTACCCGACACGACACCGTCCCGGCAGGGCGGGCCCTGCCGGGACGGTGCCGTACGTCATGCCTGAGGACTGCCTCGGTGAGTCAGTGCCCGCCGGGCGCGCCCACCGTGGCCGGCGGGAGCTCGGCCTTGACGCCCGGGTCGCCGACGTCCGCCGTGTAGTCGGACGGGGAGGTCTCGTCCACACCGGCCGGGGCCTTCAGCGCGTTGAGGACGAACGTCAGCACGACCACGACGACGACGTTCAGCACGAACGCGGTGAGACCGATGTAGCCGATCTCGCCTATGCCCGGGATCTCCTTCGAGGACCCGCCGAAGTGCTTCTGGGTCGGGCTGGCGACGCCGTAGGCGGCCACCGTGCCGTAGATCATGCCGACGGCCCAGCCCGCGATCAGGGCCCAGCGGTGGAACCACCGGGTGAACAGGCCGCCCACCAGGGCCGGCATCGTCTGGAGGATCCAGATCCCGCCGAGCAGCTGGAAGTTGATCGCCACCGTCTTGTCCATGGTGAGGACGAAGGCGAGGGCCCCGACCTTGACGAAGAGCGAGACCAGCTTGGAGATCCTGGTCTCCTGGGCCGGGGTCGCGTCCGGCTTGATGAAGTCCTTGTAGATGTTGCGGGTGAAGAGGTTCGCCGCGGCGATCGACATGATCGCCGCCGGCACCAGGGCCCCGATCCCGATCGCGGCGAAGGCCACACCCGCGAACCAGTCGGGGAACATGGTCTCGAACAGCTGGGGGATCGCGAGCTGCCCGTTGTCCACCTTGATACCGGCGGCGATCGCCATGAATCCGAGCAGGGCCAGCAGACCCAGCATCAGCGAGTACAGCGGCAGGATCGTGGTGTTGCGCCGGATCACCTCACGGCTGCGGCTGGAGAGCGTCGCCGTGATCGAGTGCGGGTACATGAAGAGGGCCAGTGCCGAGCCCAGAGCCAGCGTGGCGTAGCCCCACTGGCCCATGTCCCCGGGAACCAGCGCACCACGCGGCTGCCCCGTCGCCGGGTTGGGCTGCGCGAACGCCTCGCTCGCCTTGGCGAAGATGTCGTCGAACCCGCCGAGCTTTATGGGGATGTAGATGATCGCCACGGCGATGACCAGGTAGATCAGGCCGTCCTTGACGAACGCGATGAGCGCGGGCGCGCGCAGCCCCGAGGAGTAGGTGTACGCGGCGAGGACGGCGAACGCGATCAGCAGCGGCAGGTCCTTGATGAACCAGTGCGTGTTCTCACCGCCGCCGACACCCATGACGTCCAGCACGGCCTGGATGCCGACCAGCTGGAGCGCGATGTACGGCATCGTCGCGAGGATGCCGGTGAGGGCGACCGCCAGCGACAGTCCCTTCGAACCGAAGCGGCCGCGTACGAAGTCCGAGGTGGTGACGTAGCCGTGCTTGTGCGAGACCGACCACAGACGCGGCAGGAAGGTGAAGATCAGCGGGTAGACGAGGATCGTGTACGGGACGGCGAAGAAGCCCGCCGCGCCCGCCGCGTAGATCGCCGCGGGCACCGCGACGAAGGTGTACGCCGTGTAGAGGTCGCCGCCGAGGAGGAACCAGGTGACCCAGGTGCCGAACGACCGTCCGCCCAGGCCCCATTCGTCGAGGCTGGCCTCGTTCTCGGCCTTGCGCCAGCGTGCGGCCATGAACCCGATGACCGTGACGGCCACGAAGAAGAAGATGAATACGGCCAGTGCTACGCCGTTCACGCCGTCCTTCACGCGGAAGCACCCCCCTTGCGGGCGCGCTGGTCACGCTGCCACAGCTTGAACGCGATCATGGTGAGGGCGGTCGAGATGAGCACCCAGAGCATCTGGTACCAGTAGAAGAACGGGATGCCGATGAAGGTGGGTTCGATCCGCGCGTACGAACTGACCCAGAGCATCGCCACGAACGGGGCTAGCAGACACACCGCGATGACCACCCTCATGGGTGTCACGGTCGGTGGTTTCGCATCGGATTCTTCTGGCATGTGGCGACTCCGTCCCCTCGCTGATCACCTGGTGTAATGCGCCAGAAATCTAGGCGAGAGCTCCGCCCACCGTCACCCCCCGTCCGCATTGCGGTCCTGCAACGGTCCGGTGTCGCCCGAAATGACTGATCCCCCTGCGCGCACAGGGGGATCAGGTGAGCCGGGGGCCTGGAACGTCAGTCGGTGGGACGCTTCAGGCGGGCCACGAACTTGTACCGGTCGCCCCGGTACACCGAGCGCACCCACTCGACCGGTTCACCGTCCCCGTCGATCGAGTGCCGGGACAGCATGAGCATCGGAAGCCCGACGTCCGTGCCGAGCAGTCCCGCCTCGCGCGGGGTGGCGAGCGACGTCTCGATGGTCTCCTCGGCCTCGGCCAGCCGCACGTCGTACACCTCGGCCAGGGCGGTGTAGAGCGAGGTGTACTTCACCAGCGAACGCCGCAGCGCGGGGAAGCGCTTGGCCGAGAGATGGGTGGTCTCGATGGCCATCGGTTCACCGCTGGCGAGCCGGAGCCGCTCGATCCGCAGGACCCGCCCGCCCGCCGTGATGTCCAGCAGTCCGGCGAGCGTGTCGTCCGCCGTGACGTAGCCGATGTCCAGCAACTGGGACGTGGGTTCCAGGCCCTGGGCGCGCATGTCCTCGGTGTACGAGGTGAGTTGCAGGGCCTGGGACACCTTCGGCTTGGCGACGAAGGTGCCCTTGCCCTGGATCCGCTCGAGCCGGCCCTCGACCACCAGCTCCTGGAGAGCCTGGCGCACCGTGGTGCGCGAGGTGTCGAACTCCGCGGCCAGGGTCCGCTCGGGCGGCACGGGGGTGCCGGGCGGCATGGTGTCCGTCATTTCGAGGAGATGGCGCTTGAGCCGGTAGTACTTCGGGACACGTGCGGTCCGCGCACCCGCGCCCGTCTCGCTCGTCACTCTGCCCCCGTCGGCACCCATGGCCCGCCTTCCCGACTGCTGCGTTGCTGCCGTCACCGGCTCCTCCGTCTGTCGCGGCTCACATGGTGGCACGGTCCGGTCACGGGTCGTCGCCCTCCCTCAGGTGTCGGTCCGATAACGGACGCGAGTGCACTTCTTATACACCCTTGACACCCCTAAAGGTCTAGGCCAAGCTCCCGGTACTGGTCTAAACCATTAAAGACCAGGTCCCAGCCCCACAGGTAGCGCCAGGCGTACGTCTTCGCGGTGGGCGGGGGGTTGCTGGTATCCCTGAGGAGGGTGTGGCATGAAGCGCAAGCTCATTGCGGCAGTAGGCGTCGCAGCGATGATGACCGGAATCGCGGCGTGTGGTGGGGACAGTAATGACAACGCCTCGAAGGACCCGAAGGACCGTTCCGAGAGTCTGACGGTCTGGCTGATGGTCGACGCGCAGAGCACCTGGCCGGAACTGGTCAAGGACGTCAACGCGCAGTTCAACAAGAAGTACCCGAAGGTCAAGGTCAACGTCCAGTACCAGCAGTGGGCGGACAAGGCCAAGAAGCTCGACACGGCCCTCGGTGGCGACAAGTTCCCGGATGTCGTCGAGCTCGGCAACACCGAGACGATGCAGTACATCCTCAACGGCGCCCTGGCCGAGATCGACCCCAAGAAGTACGACAACTCGGACACCTGGATCAAGGGTCTGAAGGACACCTGCACCTTCGAGGGCAAGCAGTTCTGCGTGCCCTACTACGCGGGTGCCCGTGTTGCGATCTACAACAAGGACATGCTCAAGAAGGGCACCGGCAGCGACGTCCTCCCGCAGACCGAGGCCGAGATGCTCACCGCACTCGACAAGGTCTCGGCCGAGTACAACAAGAAGGACAAGCGCTTCTCGTCCCTCTACCTGCCGGGACGTTACTGGTACGCGGCCATGTCCTACGTCGCGGGCTACGGCGGCTCCATCGCCGAGTACGACGAGGGCGCGAAGGAGTGGAAGGGCAACCTCTCCTCGCCCGAGTCCCAGAAGGGCATCGAGCACTTCGTCAACCTGGTCAAGAAGTACAACAAGGCCGACCAGACGAAGGACGAGCAGGACCACGCCAACGTCATGGCCAACGAGAAGGCCGCCCTTCTCTACGGCAACGGCTGGGAGGCCGGTTCCGTCGTCGACGGTGCCAACAACGGCAACCCGAAGCTCGAGGGCAAGATCGCGACGGCCGGCATGCCCGGCCCGGACGGCAAGGCCCTCCCGTCCTTCATCGGCGGTTCGGACCTCGCGGTGACCGCCAAGTCCAAGGTCACCGACCTGGGCGAGGAGTGGGTCTCCCTCTTCACCAGTGAGAAGTCGCAGGAGGTGCTCACCTCCAAGAACATCCTCCCGAACAACGAGAAGCAGCTCGAGCCGCTGAAGTCCAAGCCGGAGACGGCCGCCGTCGCCAACGCGGTACCGGACGCCTGGTTCACGCCGATCGCGCCGGGCTGGACCTCCATCGAGAAGGAGGAGGTCCTGGAGAACATGCTCCTGGAGATCCTCAAGGGTGCCTCGGTCGCCGACGCCGCCAAGAAGGCCGACGACAAGATCAACGAGCTCATCAACAAGTAGTCCCCGGGCCTTCGGCTCTCCAGGCGGGGGTCCGGCGAACACCGGACCCCCGCCCCCTTTTCTCAGGTAGAAACGCCGTGATTCCCGGGTGCAGATCCCCGGAATCCCGATGGAAGGTCAGTCACGTGACTGCTGCCGACACCAAGGCCGCCGGTCCACCGGTCCCCGTACCGCGTGTCCCGGAGAAGACCGGGATCTCACCCTCCGGACAGGAAGCCGACGGGCCACGCCCGAAGAAGCGGCGGAAGAAGGGGGAACTCCTCCCCTATCTCCTGATCCTGCCGGCGATCCTGGCGATCGCCGCCGTCTACGTCTACCCGCTGATCAAGACCGTGATCATGTCCTTCCAGGACCTGGGGCGGGCGGCCCTCTGGGGCAACGGCGAGACCCCGTGGGTCGGCTTCGAGCAGTTCACCAACATCCTCGGCGACCCGGAGTTCTGGGCGGTCGTCGGCAGAACCGTCGTCTTCATGACCATCTGCGTCGTGCTGACCATGGGCATCGGCCTGCTGATCGCCCTGATGATGCTGAAGGTCTCCACCTGGGTGCGGCTCGTCCTCACGGTGGCCCTGATCGCCGCCTGGTCCATGCCGCTCATGGTCGCCGCCTCGGTCTTCCGCTGGCTCTCCGACTCCGACTACGGCCTGATCAACACCCTGCTCGCCGACATCACCGGCAACGAGGACCGCTGGCTGGGCCACAACTGGTTCCTCGACCCGTGGCAGGGCTTCGGCATCATCACACTCCTGGTCGTCTGGGGAGCCATCCCGTTCGTCGTGATCACGATGTACGCGGCCCTCACCCAGGTCCCCAAGGAGCTGGAGGAGGCGGCCTCCCTCGACGGAGCCACCGCCTACGGCGTCTACCGCTACGTGACCTGGCCCGTCATCAAGCCGGTCTTCACGATGGTCGCCACGCTCTCGGTCATCTGGGACTTCAACGTGTTCGGCCAGATCTGGCTGCTGCGCGGCAACAAGCCCGAGCCCGAGTACGAGACCCTCGGCCTCTACTCCTTCTCCAAGGCGTTCGAGTCCACCTCATTCAGCCAGGGCAGCGCGATCGCACTGATCACCGTACTGATGCTCTCCGGCGTCGCCGTGTACTACCTGCGCCAGCTGATCAAGACGGGAGAGGTCGAATGAGCGCCTCCACGCCCACGACGAACGCGCCGGCCCAGGTCCTGCGGCCCGACCGCAAGAGGAACCGCCTCGGCTACAACATCCTGGCGCTGGTCACGGCCGGGCTCATGGCCTTCCCGGTCTACTGGCTGATCGTCAGTTCGCTGCGCCCCAACCACGAGATCCGGTCCTACGACCAGACCCTGTGGCCGTCCTCCCTCACCTTCGACAACTTCGCGCGCGCGGTGAAGCAGGACAACTTCGCCACGGCGATCCAGTCGAGCCTCATCGTCTCGGTCACCGCGGTCCTCGGCGGGATGATCATCGCGACCCTCGCGGCGCTCGCCATCGGACGCTTCCGCTTCTTCGGGCGGAAGGCGCTGATGATGGTCATGATCCTGGTCCAGATGCTGCCGCCGACCGCGATGCTGATCCCGATCTACCTCCAGCTCAACGCGCTGGGAGGCATCGATGAGTACTGGGGGCTCATCGTCGTCTACCTGGTGTCCACGCTGCCCTTCGCGACCATCATGATCCGCGGCTTCGTGATCAACATCCCCGTGGAGCTGGAGGAGTCCGCGATGGTGGACGGCTGTACCCGCATGGGGGCCTTCCGCCGGGTCATCTTCCCGCTGCTGGCACCGGGGCTCGCGGCCGCGTCCATCTTCGCTCTGGTCAACGCCTGGAACGAGTACCTCTTCGCGTACATCCTGATCAACGACAACTCCAAGTACACGCTCAACGTGTGGCTGATGACGTTCACGACGGAACGCGGTACGGACTACGGCGCGCTGATGGCGGCCTCCACGCTCATCTCCATCCCGGTCGTCATCTTCTTCATGATCATTCAGGGGAAGATGGCTACGGGGCTCACCTCCGGCGCCGTGAAGGGATAACGCAGCCCCATGACCACACTCGTATCCACCACGGACACCGTCACCCGCGACGCGCTCGCGGTCCTGCAGCCCGGCTTCACCGGCACGACCGCCCCGGACTGGCTGCTGCGCAGGGTCGGCGAAGGCCTGGCCTCCGTCGGGCTGTTCGGCCGGAACATCCACTCGCCCGAGCAGCTCGCGGCACTCACCGCCCGGCTGCGGGCCGAGCGCGACGACGTACTCGTCGCGATCGACGAGGAGGGCGGCGACGTCACGCGGCTGGAGGTCCGCACCGGCTCCTCCTTCCCGGGCAACCTCGCTCTCGGCTCCGTCGACGACGTGGACCTGACCAGGGCCGTCGCCCGGGAGCTCGGGCGCCGGCTGGCCGAGTGCGGGGTCAACCTCAACTGGGCACCGTCGGCGGACGTCAACTCGAATCCTGGCAACCCGGTCATCGGCGTACGCTCCTTCGGCGCCGACACCGGGCTCGTCGCCCGGCACACCGCGGCCTACGTCGAAGGCCTCCAGGCCGCCGGTGTCGCCGCGTGCACCAAGCACTTCCCGGGGCACGGCGACACGGCGGTCGACTCGCACCACTCGCTGCCCCGCATCGACGTGGACCTGGACACCCTGCACGCCCGTGAGCTGGTGCCTTTCCGGGCGGCCATCGCAGCGGGTTCCAAATCGGTGATGAGCGCGCATATCCTGCTCCCCGCACTCGACCCGACCCGGCCCGCGACCCTGAGCCCGCTGATCCTCACCGGACTGCTCCGCCAGGAGCTGGGCTACGACGGGCTGATCGTCACCGACGGCATGGAGATGGAGGCCATCGCCGGCACGTACGGCATCGAGCGCGGATCCGTCCTCGCCATCGCCGCGGGCGCCGACGCCATCTGTGTCGGCGGCGGGCTGGCCGACGAGGACACCGTGCTGCGGCTGCGCGACGCGCTGGTGACGGCGGTGCGGACCGGCGAACTGCCCGAGGAGCGGCTGGCCGACGCTGCCGCACGTGTACGGGCCCTCGCGTCCTGGACGCAGGGGGCCAGGGGGGCTGCCTCGGGGCCGGGCGCGGACATGCAGGAGGGGACCGCGCCCGGCGCCGGAGCCGGCATCGGACTGGTGGCCGCCCGCCGGGCCGTGACGGTCACGGGCACCGCCGAGCCGTTGAGCGAGCCGGCGTACGTCGCGGCGCTCACCCCGGTCGCCAACATCGCGGTCGGCGACGAGACGCCGTGGGGCGTCGCGGCCGAGCTCGCCCGGATACTGCCCGGCACGGAGACGGACACCTACAGCGGCGGGAGCGCGTCACCGGCCTCCGAGGTGCTGGGGGCCGCGGGGGAGCGGCGCATCGTCGCCGTCGTACGCGACCTCCACCGGCACCCGTGGATGAGTGAGGCACTGGACGAGGTGCTGGCGGCGCGGCCGGACACGATCGTGGTCGAGATGGGCCTGTCCGTGGCGCCGCCCCGGGGCGCGCTGCACATCGCCACGCACGGCGCGGCGCGGGTCTGCGGGGCCGCCGCCGCGGAGGCGATCACGGGCACACGCCCCTGAGCCGTCAGCGGCTCATGGGCACAGGCCTCTGAGCCGTCAGGGGCTCACGGGCACACGCTCCTGGTCCGTCCAGGGTTCATGGGCACACGCCCTGGGCTCCGGACGGACCACGCACCAGGGCCGGGCCACCATGACGGTGGCCCGGCCCTGTTGCGTGCGGAGTCCTACAGGCCCTGCCACCGCGGCTTCGCCGCATAGGTGGCGCGGAAGTAGTCCGCCAGCTTCAGCTTCGATGCCGCCGCCTCGTCGACCACCACCGTGGCGTGACGGTGCAGCTGCAGCGCGGACGCCGGCACGACCGAGGCGACCGGGCCCTCGACGGTCCGGGCCACCGCGTCGGCCTTGCCCTCGCCGGTGGCCAGCAGGACCGGGTGGCGGGACTCCAGGATCGTGCCGATGCCCTGGGTGATGACGTGACGGGGTACCTGCTCGATGTCGTCGTCGAAGAAGCGCGCGTTGTCGATCCGCGTCTGCTCGGTCAGCGTCTTGATGCGGGTGCGGGAGGCGAGCGAGGAGCACGGCTCGTTGAAGCCGATGTGTCCGTCGGTCCCGATGCCGAGCAGCTGCAGGTCCACCCCGCCCGCCTCGGCGAGCGCCTTGTCGTACGCCTCGCAGGCCGCCTGGACGTCATCGGCGGCGCCGTCCGGGCCCATGAAGGACTTCTCGGACAGGCCGAGCGGCTCGATGACCTCGCGCAGCACGACCGAACGGTACGACTCGGGGTGGCCCGGGGGCAGCCCGACGTACTCGTCGAGCTGGCAGATGCGGGCGCGCGAGGCGTCCACGGCGCCGGAGCGGACCTTCTCCGTCAGCGCCTGGTAGACGGGCAGCGGGGTCGAGCCGGTGGCAACGCCGAGCAGGGCGTCGGGCTTGCGGCTCAGCAGGGCCGCGATGGCCTCCGCGATGAGCTCGCCGCCTGCCGTGGCGTCCGGGACGATGACAACTTCCACGCTGTGCCTGCCGATCTGGAGAGTGGCGTCATGTGGTATAGACCAATCTAGGAGCCAATCTAGCAGAACGACGCGGCCCGGAGGTGAACCGGACGCGTGTGTGTCATCGGTTGCCGCCCTGTCGGCGGACGGCCCTGTCCATGAGGGGATTTCCCTGTCCACGAGGCGAACGCCCCCGGAAAACACCCGCGGGCCGCGGCGCCGGGACGGGACCCTCGGCCCGTCCAGCACCGCAGCCCGGAGCTGCGGACCCGCCTTACGGAACAGGCCGGCCCTGCCTGGCCGGCGGTGTGCGGTGCCTCCGGCCACTGGAGGTACCGGCGCAGTCAGGGCAGAGAGCGCCGGTTACCTCGGTCCGCTCTCCTGTGCGGGGAGAGCGGAGGTCTGTCGTGCGAGGGGACTCGTCCTGCCTGTCGTACCCCTGCGTGGTGCATTGTGGACTAGACCAATAGGCCGTGTCCATCCATGGGCGAGGACATTCTCCCGTCCCGGCCCGTCCCTCACAGTGTCACGTATCCACGGGCCGATCGGTTCGGAACCTCTTCCTTTCCACGGGTACGCTCGCACATGTGCCCTCCATGAACGACCTTGTCCACCAGCACACAGCCCTGAGTGATACCGACCTCGAGTGGCTCCATCTGCTGGTCTCGGAGTGGCAGCTGCTCTCCGACCTGTCCTTCGCCGACCTCGTCCTGTGGGTGCCCACCCGCGACGGGACCCGCTATGTGTCCGTGGCGCAGATGCGGCCCAACACCGGCCCCACCTCCTACCAGGACGACATGGTCGGCCACCTCGTGCCGCGCGGCCGCAGGCCGCTGCTGGACGCCGCCCTCGACGAGGGGCGCATCGTGCGTGAGGGCGACCCCGAGTGGCGGGAGGAGGTGCCCGTCCGGGTCGAGTCGATCCCTGTGCGGCGCGAGGGCCGGATCCTCGGGGTCATCGCCCGTAACACCAACCTCCTCACCGTGCGCACACCCTCCAGGCTGGAGCTCACCTACCTCCAGTCCGCCTCCGACCTGGCGCAGATGATCGCCGCCGGGACCTTCCCGTTCCCCGGCCAGCAGGTCGACATGGACGCGTCGCCGCGCGTCGGCGACGGGCTGATCAGGCTGGACGCCGACGGTGTCGTGCAGTACGCCAGCCCCAACGGCCTCTCCGCGTACCACCGGCTCGGCCTCGCCTCGGACCTGGTCGGCCACAACCTCGGTGCCACGACGGCGGAACTCGCGCCGTCGCGCGGCCCGGTCGACGAGGCCCTGGTCAAGGTGGCGAGCGGGTACGCGCCCCGGGAGTTCGAGGTCGAGGGCGCCGGCGGGGTCATCCAGCTCCGTGCCATCCCGCTCAAGCCCAAGGGGGTGCGCATCGGTTCGCTGGTGCTGCTCCGTGACGTCACGGAACTCCGGCGGCGTGAGCGGGAATTGATCACGAAGGACGCCACCATCCGGGAGATCCACCACCGGGTGAAGAACAACCTCCAGACGGTGGCTGCCCTGTTGCGCCTCCAGGCCCGCCGGATGGACTCGGAGCGGGGCCGTGAGGCACTCAACGAGGCGGTGCGGCGCGTCGGTTCGATCGCGATCGTCCATGAGACGCTGTCCCAGAATCTGGACGAGCGGGTCCAGTTCGACGAGATCGCCGACAGGGTGATCGCGATGGTCGCCGAGATCTCCCCCGGGAAGGTGACCTGCCGCCGCACGGGGCGCTTCGGGATCCTCGATGCGGAAGTGGCCACTCCGCTCTCGATGGTGCTCACCGAGGTGCTGCAGAACGCGCTGGAGCACGCGTTCACCGTCGCCGAACACGGATCGGTGGAGGTGTCCGCGGTGCGCGGCGGCTCACCGGCCGACGGCCGGCTGCTGATCACCGTGACGGACGACGGGCGGGGGCTGCCCGAGGGGTTCGATCCCCAGCGGGCCGGCAATCTGGGCCTGCAGATCGTGCGAACCCTGGTGGAGGGCGAGCTGGGCGGCACGTTCGGCATGGTCCCGGCCCCGGTGCGCGGCACGCAGGTGGTACTCGACATCCCCGTACGGAGCGACAAGTAGCGATGGGCGCGGCGGTCGCCGCACCGCCTCGTCACACAGCAGTGGGCCCGGACCGTGGTGACGGTCCGGGCCCACTGCGTGGTGCTCACGGTGCGATGCGCTTCGGGGGTACTGCGCGCTGCGACTCGAAGGCGGGGCTGTGCGTACGCTCTGTACGCGCCGCCGGCTGAGGCTCTGTGGGGGGCGACGGTCAGGCGCTGGCGTTACGCGCCCGGTTGCGAGCGGCACGGCGCTTCATTGCGCGGCGCTCGTCCTCGCTGAGGCCACCCCAGACGCCGGAGTCCTGGCCGGACTCGAGCGCCCACTGCAGGCACTGCTCCATGACGGGGCAGCGACGGCAGACGGCCTTGGCTTCCTCGATCTGCAGCAGCGCAGGACCGGTGTTGCCGATGGGGAAGAACAGCTCGGGGTCTTCCTCACGACAAACGGCGTTGTGACGCCAGTCCATGGCTGCTACCTCTCCTTGGTATTACATGCTGGTGCTTGTGAATGTGAACGCTTTCACGAATCCCCCCGCAGACGAAGGTCCGACGCCCAGATGAGCTGGATGTGGTCCTGTTGTGGTGAGGAGGGGTTCTGGCTCTCAGTGGAGGCCGGTGTTGCGGGCCGTCCCGATCGCCATGTAGAGATTCGCAAACCTCGGCGGCGGATACAACCCCTTCTGGAAAGTTTTTTTTGATTCCTCGGTGTCGACTAGGTCACAGCCGTACTTCTAAGGGGTGGGGGCCAGCCCAAACGTTCGAGTTAAAGGACTTTCGCCCCTTCCACTCACACAATCACACGCAGTGCACGGCGTACGCCTGTGAACGTCACGCTGGTACGCAGTCCCAGGTGGTCGCCGTCCATCTGGAAGGGCAGTGGCGCCTTTGAATGCAAGGTGAAGTCCGTGAGGTCGTGCAGGGACACGGCGTGCTTGCCGTGCGGGCCTCTCTCGGGGCTCGATGTGAGCAGCTGAGTGGCGTAGCGGGTCACGGCGGGGGTGGAGAGGCGCTTGACCCCGAGGATGTCCAGGGCGGTGTCGAAGCTCGCCTTCGGGGAGGCGTATATCGGGCGATTCCCCAGGTAGGTCCATGGTGCGGTGTTGCAGATTATCGACAGCGCGAGTTCGGTGACCGGGTCCTGGCCCGGTACCTCCAGGGTGATCAGGCCGTTGCGCCGGTGCGGGTCGTCCATGAACTGCCGGAGCACCTGGCGCACGTACAGGGCGTGGGTCGACCGCTTGCCCCGCTCGCGTCTCTGTTCGACCCGGCCGATGACACCGGCGTCGAAACCGAGCCCCGCGCAGAAGGTGAACCAGCGCCCGGGTACGGCCTCGTCCGCGGTGCCGGGGGTACCGGCTGCCAGCCCGAGGCCCACCGTGCGTTCGCTGCGGTCCGCGAGGGCGTCCAGGATGGCGCCCGTCGCCTCCACGGCGTCGTTGGGAATGCCGAGGGCACGGGCGAAGACGTTGGTGGAACCACCGGGGACGACGGCGAGACTCGGCAGGCCCTCGGGGTCAGGACCCCTGTGCAGCAGCCCGTTGACCACCTCGTTGACCGTGCCGTCACCCCCGAGGGCGACCACCAGGTCGATGTCGTCGGAGTCGGCGGCCCGCCGCCCCAGGTCCCGCGCGTGACCGCGGTACTCCGTGGTCACGGCCTCGATCTTCATCTCGCTCGCGAGGGCGTGGATCAGCACGTCACGCGTCCGCGCACTGGTAGTGGTGGCAGCTGGGTTGACCACGAGAAGTGCGCGCATGCCCGCCAGGGTACCTACCGCGCGGTACCGCCCTGAAGTCGTGATCCACCGGGTTCACGCGTGATCACGCAGAGTGACCGGGGGTCGCGGGTGGGTGCGCCGCGCCCCCGGCTTCGCTTCCGGCGGGCCGGGATGCGAATCTGAAAGGCGTGAGCACTCAGCAGAACACGCCGTCTCCGTCGCCCTCGGCCGGCCCGGAGAAGCCGGGCCGAATCGCCGCCCTGGCCGCACTCAACGCGCTCGAAGGCGCGGCGCTCGCCATCGGCGGGATCTACATGCTGGCCGTGGGCCTGTTCGGCCGGCCCGACAGCATCCAGCAGGCCGAGATGGGCGGGCTCACGCTGGTGGCGCTCGGCCTCATCCCCCTGTTCGCCGCCCGCGGGCTGCTGCGGCGGCGAAGCTGGAGCCGGGGCCCCGCGCTCATCACCCAGCTCATGGCGCTGCCGGTGGCCTGGACGCTGCTGAGGGCCCAGGGCGCACTGATCCCCGCGGGCATCGTGCTCGCCGCTGTGGCCGTGACGGCGCTCGTGCTGCTGCTCAATCCCGCGACCACGCAGGCGCTGGGCATCCGGGGGCCGCGGACGACCCCGGACGCCTGACCTGCCGCAGCGCGACGCTCCCGTCCGGCTACTCCTCGACCAGCAGCCGCTCGCGCAGCTGGGCCAGCGTGCGGGCCAGGAGGCGGGAGACGTGCATCTGGGAGATGCCGACCTCCTGCGCGATCTGCGACTGGGTCATGTTGCCGAAGAAGCGCAGCAGAAGAATCCGCTTCTCCCGCGGCGGGAGGTCCTCCAGCAGCGGCTTGAGCGACTCGCGGTACTCGACGCCCTCCAGGGCCTCGTCCTCGGATCCGAGGGTGTCCGCGACTGCCGGCGACTCGTCGTCGGTGTCCGGGACGTCCAGCGAGAGCGTGCTGTAGGCATTGGCCGATTCCAGCCCCTCCAGGACCTCCTCCTCGGAGATGCCCAGGCGCTCCGCCAGCTCGTGCACGGTGGGGGAGCGGCCGTGCTGCTGGGAGAGCTCGGCGGTTGCCGTGGTCAGCGACAGCCGCAGCTCCTGGAGGCGCCGCGGAACCCGCACCGCCCAGCCCTTGTCCCGGAAGTGCCGCTTGATCTCCCCGACGACCGTGGGGGTCGCGTACGTCGAGAACTCGACGCCGCGGTCCGGGTCGAACCGGTCCACCGACTTGATCAGGCCGATCGTGGCGACCTGCGTCAGGTCGTCCAGCGGCTCGCCCCGATTGCGGAACCTGCGGGCCAGGTGCTCCACGAGCGGCAGATGCATCCGCACCAGCCGGTTGCGCAGCTCGGCCTTCTCCGCCGAGCCGTCGGGAAGCTCCCGGAGCTCGATGAAGAGCGCCCGCGCTCCGCTGCGGTCGTGTGGATCGTGGTGACCGTGCTCGCTCATCTGGCCCGCCCGCTCCGCCTGCGCCTGCTCCGCCGGGGCCGGACGGTCCCGCGCGTCGTCCGCGCCGCCGTCCCCGCCGCCGTCCGTCCCGCCGTCCGGATGCGGCCGGGCCTGCTGCTCCGGGAGGGCCGCTGGGCGCACCGCCCCGGACCGGATCGTCTCGTCCCGCACAGGACCGTCCCCGTTCCCGTCGCTCACGCCGGCCCGGGTCCCGCGCCGCGCTGTTTGTAGAGGCTGATGCTGACCGTACGGTCGTCGGCGACCGTGGAGTCGACCTTGCCGGCCAGCGCGGAGAGCACCGTCCAGGCGAAGGTGTCGCGCTCGGGGGCGCGACCGTCCGTCGTGGGTGCCGAGACGGTCACCTCGAGGGAATCGCCGACGAGTCGGAAGACGCAGCTGAGGACGGAGCCCGGCACGGCCTGCTGGAGCAGGATCGCGCAGGCCTCGTCGACCGCGATGCGAAGATCCTCGATCTCGTCGAGAGTGAAGTCCAAGCGCGCTGCGAGGCCGGCCGTGGCCGTACGCAGCACCGACAGGTAGGCACCCGCAGCGGGCAGCCGGACCTCTACGAAGTCCTGGTTCCCGGGCTCGCCTGCGATCTGGGACACCCTCACCTCCAAGGTGGCACAAACTCGTTCGAGGCTCCGGGGCGAATGCCCGGGGCCGTGCGGTCCGTCGTCGGTTCTGTGGTTCGGCGACGCTGTCGCGACCCATGATGCCGTGTCGCCGGGACCACAACCCCGTGATTACTCATGGTAAGCATATGAGCACACACAGTGGCTAGAGGTCTGCGGCAGTCAATTGCGAAGAACCGGCGCCGGTTTGACGTACCCAGGCGTCAGACGATCGAACCGTCCACGAAGCACCAGCTCCAGCTCTCCGTGCACTCGAAGCTGCGCATCACCGGGTGCCCGGTCGCCTCGAAGTGCGCCGTGGCGTGCTTCAGGGGCGAGGAATCACAGCACCCGACGTGCCCGCAGACCAGGCAGAGCCGCAGCTGCACGGGATGCGTACCGGCCGCAAGACATTCCGGACAGGTGTCGCTGAGCGGGGCGGGCTCGGGGCGCGGCAGTTCGGATACGTGGGGGCACTCACTCATGATGGCCACGTTACGTCGGATGCGAGGACTGTGAGATGGACGCACTGCCGCTGGTGGCACTTGTCGCGGCGAGCACGGCGGTCGCGGGGGCCGCCCGCCGCACACCGGTGCCCGCGCCGCTGCTGCTGGTCGCGGCCGGACTGCTGGCCTCCTACCTGCCGGGAGTGCCGAGCTACACGCTGGACGCGCACATCGTGCTGCCCCTGCTGCTGCCGCCGTTGCTGTACACGGCTGCTGTCGACAGCTCGTACCTCGACCTGCGGGCGAACCTGCGGCCGGTCGCCCTGCTCTCCGTGGGGTACGTGCTCTTCGCGACGGTCGCCGTGGGGTGGCTGGCCTACCTCCTCGTGCCGGACCTGCCCCTGGCCGCCGCGCTGGTGCTCGGCGCGGTGGTCGCCCCGCCGGACGCCGTCACGGCCGCGGCGATCGCCCGCAGGGTGGGCCTGCCCGCGAGGGTCACCACGATCCTTCAGGGTGAGTCCCTGGTGAACGACGCCACCGCGATCACCGCCTTCAAGGTGGCCCTCGCCGCGGCCGTAGGCGCGGGCATGAGCTGGGGCGAGGGGGCCACCGAATTCGCCCTGGCGTCCGTCGGCGGCATCGGCGTAGGCCTGTTGCTGATGGTGCCGCTGCACTGGCTGCGCACGCACCTCAAGGAGGCGTTGCTCCAGAACACCCTGTCGCTGCTGATCCCCTTCGTCGCCTACGCGGCGGCGGAGCGGGTGCACGCCTCCGGCGTGCTCGCCGTGGTCGTCGTCGCGCTCTACCTGGGACACCGCTCCTGGCAGGTCGACTTCGCGACTCGGCTCCAGGAGGCGGCCGTCTGGAAGATGGTCGCGTTCGTCCTGGAGTCCGCGGTCTTCGCGCTCATCGGGCTGCAGCTGCCCTTCGTGCTCCGGGGCCTGGGCGCGTACGGAGTGGCGGAGGCATTCGGCTACGCGGCCCTCGTGTTCGTGGCCGTGGTCGTGGTGCGCTTCGTCTGGGTGTACCCGGCGAGCTACCTGCCGGCCCTGCTCTCCAGGCGCATCAAGGAGCGTGAGGGGGCGCCGCCCTGGACCTCGCCCCTGATCATCGGCTGGGCCGGGATGCGGGGCGTCGTCTCGCTCGCCATCGCGTTCTCCATCCCCATGGTCACGCACGACGGGTCGGATTTCCCCGCACGCAACCTGGTGCTGTTCCTGACCTTCACCACCGTCATCGGGACCCTGGTCGTCCAAGGGCTCAGCCTGCCCCTCCTGGTGCGCGTCCTGAAGCTTCCCGGGCGCAGCGAGCGCGCCGAGACGCTGGCCGAGGCCCAGGCGCAGAACGAGGCGTCCACGGCCGCGGACGCGCGCCTGGACGCGTTGACGGCCGATCCCCGCAACGCGCTGCCCGACCCCCTCACCCAGCGTCTGCGCGCGGTCATGGAGCGGCGGCGCAACGCCGTGTGGGAGCGGCTCGGAGCGGCCAACCCGGTCACCGGCGAGTCGGCGGACGACACCTACCGGCGGCTGGCGAGGGAGATGATCGCTGCCGAGCGCGAGGTCTTCGTACGCCTACGGGACGAGCGGCGGATCGACGACGAGATGCTGCGGGCCCTGCTGCGGCGGCTGGACCTGGAGGAGGCCGCCGCCTACCGCGAGTCGGACGGCGCGTGACCGGGGCCCCCGCCGTCCCACGGCCGGCCGGTGACGACCGCGGTGACCGTGGTGCCCCGGGCGAACGCGCCCTCCCCGGCCAGCACGGTCAGCCCGTACAGGAGTTTGGCCACATAGAGCCGCTCGACGGGCAGGCCGTGCCGGTCCTCGAAGTCGTCGGCGAAGGCGTGCAGCTCCGGAGTGGTCCGCGCGTATCCGCCGAAGTGGAAGCGTTCGTCCAGTGACCACTGCCCGGCGGGGGCGCCGAACGCCTCTCGCTGCAGACCGCGCACCGCCTCCCCCAGGAAGCCGCCCCGGAGGACGGGGACGCCCAGGGCACGCTGCCCGGGGCCGAGCCCGGCGGCGAGCCCGGCCAGGGTGCCGCCGGTGCCGCAGGCGACCGCCACGGTGCCGGTCGGGCCGCGCAGTTCGTGGCCGAGCTCTGTGCAGCCCTGCGCGGCGAGCGCGTTGCTGCCGCCTTCCGGGATGACCACGCAGTCCCCGAAGAGGCTCAGCAGGCCTTCCAGGACCCGGGGAGCGGCCTTCTCGCGGTAGGTCGCGCGGTCCATGAAGTGCAGACGCATGCCGTCGGCGGCGCAGCGGGCGAGGGAGGGGTTCAGCGCCCGGTGGGCCAGCTCGTCGCCCCGTACGACGCCGACGGTGGGGAAGCCCAGCAGGCGTCCCGCGGCAGCCGTGGCGCGGAGGTGGTTCGAGTAGGCGCCGCCGAAGGTCAGTACGGTGCGGCCGGCCGTGGCCCGGAGGTTGGGGGAGAGTTTGCGCCACTTGTTGCCCGGCAGGTCCGGGTGGATCAGGTCGTCGCGTTTGAGCAGCAGCGTCACGCCGTGCCGCGCGAAGCGATCGTCCTCGGCCGGCTGCAGGGGTGAGGGGAGCACCGGCTGCAGCCGGGAGAGGTCGAGTGCTTCGGAGTCCATGCCTTCATTGTGTGCCGCCCCGCGCCGGCCTACTTCAGCCGGTCGTGGATGCGGTTGCGCATACCCGTCATCGAGAAGCCGCGCGGGTCGACCTTCCCAGGCTGCCACTCCCGGTGTGCGACGACCGAGGGGGCGTCCCAGCCGTGGAAGCGGCAGACCGCCGCGGCGGCCCTCTCGACGGCCTCCAGCTGGACGGCGGGCCAGGGGTCCTTCCCGTCGCCGAGGTTCTCGCACTCGAAGCCGTAGAAGTGACGGTTCCCGTCGGTGTTGGACTCGTTGTCCGACGGCAGGCGTTTCTCGGCGACGACGGCGCGCAGTACGTCGTCGTCGCCGAGGCCGGCGTGGTTGGCGCGGCCGTAGCCGACCAGATGGACCCTGCCGTCCTTGGTGATCACGCCGTGGCAGAGCGGGCCGGGCAGCCCCGGGTGTCCGTCGCGGCAGATCTCCACGGTCCGGGCGGCGCCCTCCGTGACGGTGTGGTGGAGCATCACGCCGTGCACCGGCCCCCATGGGCCCTTGTGGTTGCGGTTGTGCGTACGCCAGTCGCCGACCTGGACGACGGTGAGCCCCTCGCCCTTGAGGGCCTTGAGGAAGTTGCTGGCGGACATCGGTGAGGACATGGCCGACTCCTTTGCTCGCGGGGAGCGCGGTCCCCGTACAGCGCTTCTACCGGAACGCAAGGCTCCGGCAAACCTGTTCGAGCGTCGACAGCCCTGTTTGCGAATCGATCCGGACAGTCCGCGAACGCCCGGGGACGGCCGCTCAGTCCTGGGCGAGCCACAGGTCGGGGCCGAACACCTCGTAGTGGATGTCGGCCGCCGCGACCCCCTTCCGCAGGAGCTGCGAGCGGACGGCGCGCATGAAGGGCAGCGGGCCGCAGAGGTAGGCGTGGGTGCCCGGGGCGATCGGCAGGCCGCTGAGGTCGACGGTGCCGGTGCGCTCGGCCGGGTGGCCGGGCTCCGGGTCCTCGTACCAGAAGTGGGCGGCGGCGGCGGGGAGCCCGCCGGTGAGCGCCGCGTGATCCGCGCGCAGCGCGTGGTCGGCGGGCGAGCGGTCGCCGTGCACCACGGTGACGGGCGAGCGGTGCCCCTCCTGCGCGAGGTGTTCCAGCATCGAGAGGATCGGGGTGCAGCCGATGCCGGCGGAGGCGAGGAGCAGCGGGGCGTCGGAGCCGTCGAGCACCAGATCGCCGTACGGCGCGGAGACGCGCAGCCGGTCACCCGCGTGCAGCCGGGCGTGCAGGTGCGCGGAGACCTCGCCCTCGGGGCCGCTCCCGCCCCGCACCCGCTTCACCGAGAAGGTGCGCAGGGCCGAGCCGGGTGCCCCGGTGAGGCTGTACTGGCGTATCTGTCGTGCGCCGTCGGGGAGTTCCACCTGGACGGAGACGTACTGGCCCGGCCGGAAGCCGGGGGCGGGTGCGCCGTCCGAGGGGGCGATCCCGAAGGTGGCCACGTCAGGGGTGTCCTCGACGCGGGAGGAGACCGTCCATTCGCGCCACACGTCGCCCGCGGTCACGCCCTGCTGTGCGTAGAGCCGTTCCTCGATGGCTGTCAGGGCGTTGGCCATCAGCCAGTAGACCTCGTCCCAGGCGGCGGCGACCTCGGGGGTGACCGCGTCTCCGAGGACCTCGGCGATCGCGTCGAAGAGGTGGGTGTGCACGATCTCGTACTGCGGAGCGGTGATGCCCAGTGAGGCGTGCTTGTTGGCGATGCGGCCCAGCATCACGTCGGGCCGGGTGTCGGGGTGTTCCACGAGCTGTGTGGCGAAGGCGGCGATGGATCCGGCGAGCGCCTGACGCTGTGTGCCGGAGGCCTGGTTGCCCCGGTTGAACAGGTCCTTCAGCAGCTCCGGGTGGGCGTCGAACAGCTTCCGGTAGAAGAGGTCCGCGATGTCCCCGATAGCTGCCCCAACGGCGGGGAGTGTGGCTCGGACGGTGGCGGTCGACGTCTCGGAGAGCATCGGTTGACTCCTCGGGTGCGATGGCGGGCCGCCGAGGCGGCCCACAGTTAATTGGTATATGAGATGCGTATTTTTGGGCGGCATGACCTGCACCGCGCGCGGCGGAGCGCCTGCGGAGCAGGGTGGTGCGGATCAGCCGGGGGCCGGGCGGCCCCGGCTGATGCCCAGCAGCAGCGGGCCGGTGGGGGAGGCGGTCAGATCGCTCACCGTGAGCGGGTCGAGCGAGGCGTAGAAGGCCTCTTCGGCCTGGCGCAGCGCGGAGCGGAGGCGGCATGCGGAGCGCAGGGGGCAGGGGGTGCCGCCTTCGCATTCGACCACCTCGCCCGGCCCTTCCAGCTGCCTGACCAGTGTCCCGACGGAGGCGGACCATCCGGTGGTGGTGAGGGAGAGGCCCCCTCCCCGGCCGCGCCGTGCGTCCACCAGTCCGAGGTGCTGGAGGCGGGCGACGACCTTCGCGGCGTGGGTGTAGGGCACCTGCATGGTGGCCGCCACCTCGCGGGTGGTCGGTGGGTCCTCGTCCTTCGCCGTGACGGTCAGGCGCATCAGCACCCGGAGCGCCACATCGGTGAATCGCGTCAGCCGCATGGCGGCAGCGTATGTAAGTTGCATTTCATATGCAAGTTAGGGCGCCCGCCCTCCACGCGAGGGGCCGCGTCATCATGATGGGTGCGGCTCCGTGACGGATGCGGGGCGCGCGTCTGCAGGAGAGGTGGTCAGCGGCCGTGCCGAAGCCGAACGCAGCCGACGGGATTCCCGCGAGCAAGGTCATCACCGACCCGGACAGCCTGGGCCGTTACGCGCACGACGAGGCGGAGTGGGCCCCGGCAGGGCTGCCCCTCGCCGTCGTACGCCCACAGGACACCGACGAGGTGCGGGCCGTCGTCGCGTACTGCGTCGAACACCGGATCCCGGTGGTGCCCCGCGGTGCCGGTACGGGGCTGTCGGGCGGCGCCAACGCGGTGGACGGGGCTGTGGTCCTCTCCTTCGAGGACATGAACCGGATCCTCCGTATCGACCCGGTGGAGCGCCTCGCCGTCGTCCAGCCGGGAGTCGTCAACGACGACCTGCGCGCCGCGTGCGCCGAACAGGGCCTCTGGTACCCGCCGGACCCCGCGAGCTCACCCTGGTCGACCATCGGCGGCAACACGGCCACCAACGCGGGGGGCATGTGCTGCGTCAAATACGGGGTGACCCGCGACTACGTACTCGGGCTCGAGGCGGTCAACGGTCTCGGCGAGGTCGTGCGGGTCGGCCGGCAGACCGCCAAGGGGGTGGCCGGGTACGACCTGTGCGGTCTGCTGGTCGGCTCCGAGGGCACTCTCGGCGTGATCACCGAGATCACCGTGAAGCTCCGTGGGGCCCGCCCCGCGGAGCGCACGGTGGCGGGCTTCTTCGACTCCGTCGTGGCGGCCGGGGACGCGGTGAGCCGGGTGACGGCGGCGGGCATCGTGCCCTCGGCGCTCGAACTCCTCGACCGGCACTGCCTGAAGGCCGTCGACGAGTGGAAGAACATGGGCCTGTCCGCGGACGCGGACGCGATCCTGCTCGGCCGCGTGGACACCCCGGGAGCCGCGGGGGACGCCGAGGCCGAAGCGGTGCGGGCCTGCTTCGCGGAGGCCGGCGCGGCCTGGGCGGAGGTCTCCACCGACCAGGCGGAGGCGGACGCCCTGTTCCAGGCCCGCAGGCTCGCCTATCCGGCGCTGGAGCGGCTGGGGCCGGTGCTCACCGAGGACGTGGTCGTGCCACGGTCCCGGGTGCCGCAGATGCTGGCGCGCATCGAGGAGATCGCCGGCGAACACGACGTCCTCATCGCCAACATCGCCCACGCGGGCGACGGCAACCTCCATCCCCTGATCATCACGGAACCCGGTGACGACGCGGCCAGGGCCCGCGCCCAGCTCGCCTTCGAGGACATCCTCGACGCGGCGATCTCCTTCGGCGGCACGGTCACCGGTGAACACGGCGTGGGCCTGCTGAAGATGGGCGGCATGGACCGCGAGGTGGGCCCCGTCAACCTCGCCATGCAGCGAGCGGTCAAGGCCGCCCTGGATCCGCACGGCATCCTCAACCCGGGCAAGGTCGTCGTATCAGGGGCGCCGCTGACGCCCCGACGGCCGTCTACCGCAGTGGTTCGCTGAGCTGGACGGCTCGCAGAGCCGCCGCGAGCGCGCGCTCGTCGCCGACGTCCAGGGCGGTGTCCGTCAGCTTGATGACGTGTTCGTCACCGTGCGCCAGGGCCTGTTCCAGGACCTCTTCGGGCGTGACCGGGCCCGGCGGGACGTAGGCCACGGGGGCGTCAGGGGCGTACATGGCGGTCACCGCGGCGGAGGCCGTCCAGGCGGCCTGGAGGCTGGGCGCCCACAGGGCTTGCGGCAGCGCGGGGAGGACCCTCAGGACCGCGTTCGGGGCCGTGGCCGTGTGGACCAGCATGGTGGCGTCGCCGTGGCCGTGGGTGGCGTACCGGTGGGTTGCCGCCCGGACCAGTTCGGTGAGCCTGTGGTGCGCATCGGCCGGGTCCGTGACCGCGGCCGCCCACACCGGGAGGCGTCCGACGCGGGCCAGCCGGTCGGGGAAGCCTCCTCGCCGGTCCGCCAGGGGCGGCACCGCGTCGAGGGCCGCCGCGGCGCTGTCGGCACCGGTCACCGGGGTGAGGCCCGTGACGGGGCGGTGGCGGGCGGCCCAGTAGCCGAGTCCGTGGGCGAGTTCGGTCAGACGGGGCCCGGTGCCCTCGCCCGCCAGGAGCGTTCGCACGGCGTGCCCCACGCGGATCACCGGATGCGTCGACCCGCCGTACATCCCGGGCAGCAGCCGGGGCCACCACAGGGCGAGCACGTCGCGCCAGGGGCGCTCGGCGAGCTCCCGCCCGAAGTAGCCGATCCAGTCCGCGGCGCGGCGCGGGTCCCCCAGGGCGGAAGCCCAGTCGGCGTCCGTGACCGGCGCGACGCCGGCCGGGAATTCCTCGAGTCTGGACGAGTACAGGTCGAGCCAGCGGTGCACCGCTGCCGCCTGACCGTTGGCGGCCAGGGCCTCGACGGCCATCGGCGCGTGATTGGTGAGCCTGCCGAACCGCTCGGGGCCTGAGACGTGCAGCCGCTGGAGCGCCTCGTCGAGGGTGCCTGTCGTATCCATGGCAAGAACGCTAGGCGTCGGTCCAGGACGCCGTAACGGGCGGAAGTCGCAGCGGCGAGCGGGCCCGAGTCCTAGGTCCTGCGGACCGGTTCGCACCCTCCTGCACCGGTCGTCCCGGCGTCTCCCTGACCGGAGTCCGGGAGCCCGCGTGCGGGCAACGTGCCCCGACCTGGGCCCGATTAGTCACACTCTTTTGTGTAATAGCGCATCGCGTCCTCCGGCTGCAAGTCTGCTTCTCGCAGGTCAGCTCATGATCGAGAGGATGTCGGATGTCCGTTGGTGAAGAGGTTCGCGACACGCAGCCGCCGCAGCAGCAGAGTCTCGGCACAGCGGCTGCGCGGAACCTCGCGACGACCACCAAGTCCGCCCCGCAGATGCAGGAGATCAGCTCGCGGTGGCTGCTGCGGATGCTGCCGTGGGTGCAGGTGCAGGGCGGCACGTACAGGGTGAACCGCCGGCTGAGTCATTCGGTCGGGGACGGCAGGGTGACGTTCGTGCAGACGGGCGACCGGGTGGCGGTCATCCCCGCGGAGCTCGGCGAGCTTCCCGCCCTGCGCGATTTCGGTGACGAGGAGGTGCTGGCCGAGCTGGCGCGCAGGTGCGAGCAGCGCGAAGTCGCGGCCGGTGAGGTGCTGGCCACGTCGGGCGAGGCGGCTGACCGGGTCCACCTGCTGGCGCACGGCAAGATCGAGAAGATCGGGACCGGGCCGTACGGCGACGAGACCGTGCTCGGAGTGCTCGCCGACGGCGCCTACTTCGGCGACCACGTCCTGGTCGACGGTGACGCGACCTGGGAGTACACGGCCCGCGCGGTGACCGCATGCACCCTGCTGACCCTGCGCCGGTCGGACGTACTCAACCTCGCGGCCCGCGCGGACCCGCTCCGGGACCATCTCGCCCGGCTGCTCGCCATCCCCCACCAGCGGACCAACCGCTACGGGGAGGCGGAGATCGACCTGTCGGCCGGGCATGTGGGGGAGAGCGTCCTCCCGCACACCTTCGTCGACTACGAGTCGGCACCCCGGGAGTACGAGCTGAGCGTCGCCCAGACCGTGCTGAAGGTCCACAGCAGGGTGGCCGACCTCTACAACCAGCCGATGAACCAGACCGAGCAGCAGTTGCGGCTCACGGTCGAGGCGCTGCGGGAGCGCCAGGAGCACGAGCTCGTCAACAACCGGGAGTTCGGCCTGCTCAACAACTGCGACTACGGGCAGCGGCTCCAGCCCCACGACGGGGTGCCGGGCCCCGACGACATGGACGAACTCCTGTCGCGGCGGCGCGGATCGAAGCTTTTCCTCGCCCATCCGCGGGCCATCGCGGCATTCGGCCGGGAGTGCAACAAGCGCGGCCTGGCGCCGGAGAGCGTCGAGGTCGGGGGGCACCACGTGCCCGCATGGCGGGGGGTGCCGATCTTCCCCTGCAACAAGATCCCGGTCACCGACGCCCGCACCACCTCGATCATCTGCATGAGGACCGGTGAGGCGGATCAGGGGGTCATCGGGCTCCAGCAGAGCGGCATCCCGGACGAGATCGAGCCGAGCCTCTCGGTGCGTTTCATGGGCATCGACGAGCAGGCGATCATCTCGTACCTCGTCACGGCGTACTACTCCGCCGCCGTGCTGGTGCCCGACGCCCTCGGCGTCCTGGAGAACGTCGAGGTGAGCCGCTGGCGGTGACGCTCCTGCCGGGCCCGGGCGGGCGACCGCCCGGGCCCGGCAGCCGAAGCCACGACCTCAGGTGCCCCGTGGCGCCCGGGAAGGAGTGAACCATGACCATGACCAGTCCGGATGCCGCCATGGAGGGGCACAGAGCCGCCGCGCTCCTGGAGGACACCCGCAACGCCGTCCACCCGCACCTTCGAGCAGCCGTCGAAACGCTGCCCGGGGCGATACGCCGCGTCGCCATGTACCACTTCGGCTGGCAGAACGCCGACGGGTCACCCGCGTCCGGGCAGGAGGGCAAGGCCATCAGGCCGGCGCTCGTCCTGGCCGCCGCCCGTGCGACGGGAGGGGACACGGAGACGGCGATGCGGGCAGCCGTGGCCGTCGAGCTCGCGCACAACTTCACCCTCCTGCACGACGACATCATCGACGAGGACACCACCCGTCGGCACAGGCCCACCGCCTGGGCGGTGTTCGGTGTGCCGGACGCCGTCATCACGGGCGACGCCATGCTCGCCCTCGCCGTGCGGCTGCTGGCGGACGATCCGCACCCGGCGTCCGCACCGGCCGTGGTGCGGCTCTCCACCTGCATCATCGAGCTCTGCGCGGGACAGCAGGCGGACTGCGCCCTGGAGGAGCGCGGCCCCGAGGACGTGACGCTCGACGAGTGCCTGGCCATGGCCATGGCCAAGACCGGTGCCCTCCTCGGCTGCGCATGCGCCCTTGGCGCGCTCTACGCCGGAGCGGACGAGCGGGCTGTCCGCGCCATGGACGGCTTCGGCCGGGAAGCCGGCCTGGCCTTCCAGCTCATCGACGACCTGATCGGTATCTGGGGGGACACGGCCCGCACGGGCAAACCTGTCGGCGCGGACCTGACCGCCCACAAGAAGTCCCTGCCGGTGGTGGCGGCACTCACCTCGGACACCCCGGCCGCCGCCGAACTCGCCGAGCTCTACCGTGGCGTCATGAACACACCGGGGGAGGTGAGGAGTGCTGCCGACGCCGTGGACCGGGCCGGCGGCCGCGACTGGGCACAGGTCACCGCGGCGGACCGGATGGCCCGGGCCGTCCACCACCTCTCCCGTGCGGTCCCCGCGCCGGCCGGTTCCGGAGACCTGCTGGCCCTGGCCGAATTCGTCACCCGCAGGACCAGCTGAGCCGGGCCGCCCGTGACCGTCGAAGACCTCCAACTCTAGGATTCCCCGGGTCGGTCGGGATCACCACGGCGGGATGAAGGGGGCGGGGCCGGTCATGGGCGTACGCGTACGGCAGGCGGACCAGCGGGACAGGGATCAGGTCGTACGGATCCTGGACGAGGCGTTCCACGACGACCCGGTGAGCAGCTGGGTCTTTCCGGACGAGGAGCACCGGCGCGCGGTGCACGGGAAGTTCCTCGGTGTCTTCGCCGACATCACGCTGGAAGGGGGCCGGATCGACCTGCTGGAGGACGGCACGGCGACCGCTCTCTGGCTCTCCGTGCCGGCGGGCGTGCCGGAGGAGGACGACACCCCCGCGCTCATGAGGGAGACCGCGGATCCCGGCAACGAACGGGCCGAGCTGGTGGGGAGGCTGACCGGCGCCGTCCATCCCCACGACCGTGCGCACGAGTACCTCCTGATGATCGGCGTCTCTCCGGAGCGCCAGGGAGAGGGCATCGGCGAGGCGCTGATGAGGGGCGTCCTGGAGCGATGTGACCGGGAGGGGACCCCCGCCTATCTGGAGGCCAGCAGCGCGCGCAGCCGCAGTCTCTACGAGCGCCTCGGCTTCACCTTCACGGGGCGGACCGTCGACCTCCCTCACGGCCCTTCGATGTGGCCCATGTGGCGTGAGCCGCAGGCAGGATGAGTGCCGCACGACCGGCCGTGTACCGGAAGGGGAGGGTGCCAGGGGGTGGGGCCAGGGGCACGGGCTACAGTCCCTGCTCATGACAGATGAGTCGTGGGCAGGCTGGTACCGGGACCGTCATGGCTCCGAGGCCGTCATTCTCACCACGGACGGACAGCAGCTCCGTATCCGCATCCGGGGCACGGACTTCGAGGGCGAGAGCTTCGACGGCCTGGGCCCCGTGACGGGTGCCCCGGCCCCGGAGGGGCTGTTCGACCTGGTGGACGGGGTGCTCGACGACTGCGTCCTGGAGTGGGACCTCCCGCTGCCGGTCCTGGTGTCGGGGTCCGTCCGCCAGGCCACGCTCAGCTGCCTGCTGTCCCTGCGCAGGGCGGATCCTGATCTGTATCTCGCACTCCATCTGGACGGGGCGGTGTACGAGTCGAACCGCGCCGAGGCCGACTTCGCCGCCGCGCTGGCGACGGTCCAGCGGATCCTGCCGCCCGACATACATCTGCAGACGTGCATAGCCTGCGCCTTCTCCGACTACTTCCCGGCCCCGGTCCGCGGTCTGTCCGGCGGGCTCGCGTGCTTCCGCGGCGCGAAGGACGCCTACCGTGACGCGGCGGGCGGGGACGACGTGGCAGGGCTCTGGGACCGGCGCACCGGCTTCGTCCAGGAGATATGGAGCTGCCGGGAGTTCGAGCCGCGCCCGGCACACGGTGCCGGTACGGGGCACCGGGGAGCCTTCCCCCTCGAACTGGCCTGACCGGCACCGCGCCCGTGGGCCGCTCCGCCGCTGCGGAACGGCCCCGTGCGGGGTACCGCCGTGCTGTCAGGGCGTGGCGCGGGCCAGGGCGGCCACGAGCCCGTTCTGCCACAGGCTGTTCACCCGAGAGCGCTCGGCCGAGTCCGGGTAGGCGTTCGTGCAGGACGTACCGGGGCCGCCACCCGACATGAGTTCGCTGCACGGCCCGGTGTAGTGGTCCGGCAGCCCCAGCACGTGCCCGGTCTCGTGCGCGGTGACCCGGGTGGAGTCGTACTGCTGGTTCTGGGCGTAGTCCAGGAAGATGTAGCCGCTGCCGTGCCCGTCCGTACTGGCGTAGGAGCCCCGGGAGTCGTTGCCCTCGCGGTAGTCGAAGTCCGGGTTCGAGCCCTCCTGCAGCTTGACGTTGGCTACCGAGCTGTTCCAGATGCTGGTGCTGCTGGCTATCTGGCTGCGGAAACTGGGCGCGCCTGAGGTGCTGTAGACCACGGTCACCGCCGCGGCACCAGGGTTCGCTGCACGCTTCTCGGCGACCGACTCCATGACGGCGTCGAAGAAGGCCCTGTTCGCTGCGGCGTTCTCGCTGGAACCCGCGTACGCCGCGTAACCGGCCTGCGCCGTGACCACGGTGCCCGTGGGCGCGGGGGAGGAGGCGGCGACCGCTGGGGCGGTGCCCGACGCGGCGACGAGGCCGAGTCCGAGACCGGCCACGGCCGACATCAAGGCTGTCCTGGGGTGCTTCATGGGGGGTGTCTCCTGCCTGTCCGACGAACCCCGTCCGGAGGCCGGACGGGGAACGGGTGGGGGGTACGGCAAGAGTGTCGGGGCAGCCGGGCCGCGGCGGATGATGTCAACCGGCGATAGCGCCGCCCTATCGCCCGGACGGGAACCACACAGAATCAGCACGTGCCGGTCGCCCCGACACCCCCCGGATCGGCCCGGTTAGAGGGGGTTGGGGCGTCTGGTGCTCGATGTGCGAACAGTCATACCCTCGCCGTCATGGAGCTCGAGGTGAGACACCTCAAGGCGCTCTGCGCCATCGCCGACACGGGCAGCCTGCACCAGGCGGCACGGCGGCTGGGCGTCAGCCAGCCCTCCCTGACCACCCAGCTCCAGCGGATCGAGAAGAGCATGGGCGCGGAGCTGTTCCGCCGCGGGAGGACGGGCTGCCGGCCGACCCTCCTGGGGCGGGCCGTCCTCAGCCGCGCCCGTCCTCTGGTGGACGGCATGTCGGCACTGGTCGGTGCCGCGATGGCGGAGGCCGAGGCGGCCCGGGCCGGCGGGCCCCGTCTGCGGATCGGATCCACCGCGAGCAGGGTCATCGGCGGCTGGCTCCGCGGACTGCGGGTGAGGCTGCCCGGCACCGACATCTCGCTCCGGGTGGACGTATCCGCGCGGGCGCTGCTGCGGGCGGTGGCGGCCGGACGGCTCGACGTCGCCTTCGTGCACGAGGTCGAGGGCTGCCCGCTCGCAGTTCCGGAGGGACTGGTCCAGCGCGTACTCCTGGAGCGTGAGCCGCAGTTCATCTCCCTGGCCCGGGACCATCCTGCGGCCGGGCGGCCGGTGGTCGACCTCGACGACCTGGCGGACGACCGGTGGATGGTCGACCCCTCGGTGGACGGTGAATGGGACGGGGTGCGCAGGGTCCTCGGCGCCGCGGGCCTTGATCCGCCCGTACTGCACGGCGACTACCTCACGGCGGCGTCCCTCGTGGTCCTCGGCGAAGCGGTCGCCCCCTGCCAGCCGACCTCCGGCCCGCGCGAGGACATGGCGATCCGCCCCCTGCGCGGCGACCCGCTGGCGGTGCGGCTGCTGCTGGTCTCGCGGCCGGGCGCGGACATGGACGCCGTCTACGAGGAACTTGAAGCGGCGTACCGCGACGCGGCACGACGGGCCGAGGAGTACCACCGATGGCTGCTGCGCCACCGCAGTCCCCTCGCGCACACGCCCTGAACCGGGGAGTTCCCCGTTCTGCCGAGAGCGAGGTCCCGTTACCGGCACCCGCTCCGAGGGGCACGCTCACCACATGAAGCTCCTGATGCTGGGCGGCACTGAATTCGTGGGACGCGCGGTCACCCATGCCGCGCTCGGCCGTGGTTGGGAGGTGACCGTCTTCCACCGCGGCCGGCACGCGCCACCGGCCGGGGTCCGGACGCTGACCGGCGACCGGTCGACGGGCGAGGAGGGCCTCGCGGCGCTGGCCGACGGCACCTGGGACCTGGTCGTCGACACCTGGAGCGGCGCCCCCTCGGCCGTCAGGGACGCCGCCCGGCTGCTGTCGGGCAGGGCCGGGCACTTCAGCTACGTCTCCAGCAGATCCGTGTACGCCTACCCCACCCCGGCAGGGCTGCCGGAGGACGGCCCGCTGGTGGAAGGGGCCTCTCCCGACGCCGGTGACGACGTCCCGTACGCCCAGGCAAAGCGCGGCGGGGAGCTCGCGGCGCTCGAAGCCTTCGGCGACCGGGCGCTGCTGGCCAGGGCCGGACTGATCCTCGGGCCCGGGGAGAACATCGGCCGTCTGCCGTGGTGGCTCGGCCGGACGGCGAGGGGTGGGCCGGTCGTCGCGCCCGGGCCGCCGGATGCCGGACTCCAGTACATCGACGCCCGGGACCTCGCGGACTGGCTCCTGGACGCCGCGGTGAACGGCCTGTCAGGGGCGTACAACACCGTGAGCCGCCCAGGACACGCCACCATGGGCGAACTGCTGGACGCCTGTGTCCGGGTCACCGGCTCCCGCGCCCGACTGCGCTGGACCGACCCGGAGGTGCTTCTCGCGGCGGGCGTCGAGCCGTGGACGGACCTCCCGGTCTGGCTGCCGGCCGGAGAGCTCTACGACACCCTGCACCAGGGCGATGTCGCAAAGGCTCACGCGGCCGGGCTGCGCTGCAGACCCGTCGGTGAGACCGTCGCCGACACATGGGCCTGGCTGCGCGGGCGGGGAGGCACAGCCCCGCAGCGGCCGGACCGGCCGGCACCCGGGCTCGACGCGCGGACCGAGGCGAAGCTCCTCGCTGCGCCCGGCAGCCCTTAGCGTGGCCCGATGACCGAACAACTGCTGCACCTCACGGAAGAGCCCCTGTGGGAGGCCGCCCGCAGAGCGGGGACGTACGAGATGTCCACCCGGGGCCGCACCCTGCGGGAAGAGGGTTTCATCCACTGCTCGCTGCCCCATCAGCTCCCGGCTGTGGCACGGGCGTTGTACGGGGAGGACGGCGAGGACCTGGTGGTCCTGGTCATCGACACCGGCTGGCTCGCGGCGCCCGTCCGGTACGAGGCCATGGAGCCCGGTGGCGAGGAGTTCCCGCACATCTACGGACCGCTGCCCGCGAGCGCGGTGGTGGAAGTACGCCCCTGGGCCGGGCACATGGCGCCGGAGGAGGGTGAGAAGGGATGATCAGCGCTCTCGTCGCGGTGACCGGCGCGAGCGGGGCGGTCGGCGGCCGGGTCGCCGCGCGGCTGGCCAGGACCGGCGTCCCCGTGCGTCTCCTGGGCCGGGACCCCTCCCGGCTGCCCCGGTTGCCCGGGACGGTCGCCGCGCCTCCCGCGGCGTACGGCGACGGCGAGGCCATGCGCCGTGCTCTCGACGGCGCGCACACCCTGTTCCTCGTCTCGGCGCACGAGAGTCCGGACCGGGTGCGGGAGCACACCACGGCGGTGGACGCGGCCCTCGCCGCAGGCGTCGATCGCGTCGTGTACGTGTCGTTCCTCGGGGCGGCGCCGGATGCGACGTTCACGTTCGCGCGTGACCACTGGCACACCGAGGCGCACATCCGGATGACCGGGGTGCGTCACACCTTCCTCCGGGACAGCTGGTACCTCGCGGCGATCCCCGCGATGACGGGAGCCGACGGCATCCTGCGCGGTCCCGGTGGTGAGGGGCGGGTCTCGGCCGTCTCCCACGAGGACATCGCGGACTCGGCGTCAGCCGTGCTGCTGGACGAGGGAACCGGCCACGACGGCGTGACGTACGACCTCACGGGCCCGGAGGCGTTCACCCTCGCCGAGGCGGCGGAAGAGCTGAGCCTGCACACCGGCCGCGCCATCAGGTACGTATCCGAGACCAGCGAGGAGGCCTACGCCTCCCGCGCCCACTACGGCGCCGAGGACTGGGAAGTGGCCGGCTGGGTCACCTCGTACGAGGCGATCGCGGCAGGTGAGCTGGAGACCGTCTCGGACGCCGTCCCCACACTCACGGGGAGGCCGGCCCGGGGTCTGTCCGCCTATCTCCGGGAGAACCCGAAGAGCTACCGCCATCTCCTGCCGGAATCCTGACCCCGGCGGGCGTGGGACGCGTGCAGGGAGACGCGTGCAGGGAAAAGAGACCGCACCCGGTCCGTGAGGTCCGCCCTGAACGGCGGCCGACGGGCCGGGTGCGGACAGGTGGCCGACACGACCGGCGAAATCACAGGTCGGACGGCCCTGGCCCTGGATCAGGCCTTCTTGGTCTCCTAGTAATAGGCCGGGTCGGTGAGCTGCGGGGATCTTCCCTGTGGCGCGCTGACCTGGCCTTTTGCTGATCGCTGGCGATGGGGCACGACGGTCGTGATCGGGTGTCCTGCGGACTGTATGCGGACTGTGGACCTTGTACCGCTGCAGCAGATGCAGCTACTCAGACGGATGGCAGCCCTGCCGTGCCACCGTAGGCGTCGACCCCTCGGGCCCCCGACTGTTCAAAGTGCTGGGCGGGACGACTCGGATTGCGTACTGCCCGACGGGACGCTCGCTGACAACGGAGAACACAATGAGTTGATCTGTCGGCGGGTGATCAGGCAGCAGGCCAGCTTGAGGAAGGCTTCGTGGATGTCGGCTCGGCGTTCCCAGCGGATGCGGAGTTGTTTGAAGCCGTGGAGCCAGGCGAAGGTGCGTTCCACGACCCAGCGGTAGGTGCCCAGTCCTGTGCCGTGGAGGGTGCCACGGCGGGTGATGGCCGGCACGATCCGACGTTGTCGGACCTGGTCGCGGTAGATGTCGTGGCGTACCCGCGGTCGGCGAAGAGGGGGTCGGGCTTGTGTCGCGGGTGACCGACCCTGCCTCTGACCGGCGGGATGGCGTCGATCAGAAGCAGCAACTGGGTGACGTTGCGGTTGCCGCCGGTGAGGATCACGGCGAGCGGAGTGCCGTGGCCATCCGTGATCAGGTGGTGTTTCGATCCGGATCGGGCACGGTCGACCGGACTCGGTCCCGTGTGGTCCCCGTTACCGTCTTCGTGGCCCTGAAACAGGGCTCCCGGCCTCCGGCCCCGGTATGACTCGGTCCCCCAGTCGATGATGATCGAAAAGGTGGTGTCGCCGGTGCCGGAGGCATTGGCAGACCGCTGATTAGAGGCACGAGCGCCCTTGGGCAGTCTCTTCGTAACGTGGATGCCGGCACGCTGATGCCGCAGGTGAGGCCGGGAAGAGTGCGAGCGCGGGAGCGAAGGCATGTCGGATGAGCCGGGCATAGACGTCTATCTTGGCCTGGACGTTGGCAAGGGCGATCATCATGCTGCCGCTGTGAATCAGGCGGGGAAGAAGGTCTTCGACGAGCCGCTGCCCAATAGCGAACCAAGGCTGTGGGAGCTATTCGACAAGCTCCAGGCCAAGCACGGAACGGTGCTGGTGGTCGTTGACCAGCCGGCTGGCGGTCGCCCGGGACGCGGGCTGCCAGGTCGCCTACCTGCCCGGACTCACGATGCGGCGGATCGCTGACCTTTACCCTGGCGAGGCGAAAACGGACGCCCGCGACGCGTTCATCATCGCGGACGCCGCCAGAGCGATGCCCCACACTCTGAGGACCATCGATCTCGCGGACGAGACCGTTGCCGAACTCGCGATGATCGTCGGATTCGACGACGATCTCGCAGGCGAGTCCACACGGATCGCCAACCGGCTTCGTGGCCTTCTCACCCAGGTCCACCCGTCCCTGGAACGAGTCTTGGGACCGCGGATCCAGCACCCGGCCGTGCTCAAACTGCTAGACCAGTTCGGCTCCCCGGCCCAGATCCGCAAAGCCGGACGTCGTCGCCTCGTGACCCTGATACGTCCCAGGGCACCACGAATGGCCGAGCGACTGATCGAGGACATTTTCACCGCACTCGACGAACAGACCGTCGTGGTTCCCGGAACCGATGCTGCCGCGCTGATCGTCCCCAGCCTCGCCAGTTCACTCCAGTCCGTGCTTGACCAGCGCAAACTCCTCGCGGCACGGATCGAGGAACTGCTGGACGCCCACCCTCTTTCCCAGGTCCTGATCTCAATGCCCGGCATCGGGATCAGGACCGCGGCCCGCATCCTCATCGACGTCGGTGACGGCAGCGGCTTCGCCACCGCCGGCCACCTCGCCGCCTACGCCGGCCTCGCGCCGGTAACCCGGAACTCCGGCTCCTCCATCCGCGGCGAACATCCCTCCCGGCGAGGCAACAAACAACTCAAGAGGGCCTTCTACCTGGCCGCGTTCGCCTCGCTTTCCCAGCCCGAGTCACGCGCCTACTACGACCGCAAACGACGCGAGGGGAAACACCACGTCGCCGCCCTCATCGCGCTCGCCCGACGCCGCATCGACGTCCTCTTCGCCATGCTCCGAGACGGAACCTTCTACCAACCACCCACACCAGCAACGGCTTGACGAAAACCATAGAGGCACCTTTTACGGCCCGCACGTGGCTGGAATCGACGACGGCCCGCGACCGGTCGAGACGGGCCGCCGCGTTCAGCTCGGCCAGCAGCACTTCGTGCAAGCGCTGCCAGACGCCAGCCTCGTTCCAGTCGCGCAGCTGCCGCCAGCACGTCATGCCCGACCCGAAGCCCAACTCCTGCGGCAGGAACTCCCATTGAATGCCGGTGCGGAGCACGAAGAGGATGCCGCACAGCACCTTCCGGTCGGGCAGCGGCTTCCGGCCCTGGTGCCGGAACCGACGCACCTTGCGCGGCAGGAGCGGCTCGATCCGCTCCCACAAGTCATCCGACACGATCCCCGGAGAAGTTCCCATGCATCGCCAACGCCCAACTCCTGACGCGGACACGGCCACCAGGGCCCACTCGCCTCGTTGTGTTAGCCGTTGTTAGGGCTTGCCGGGAAACAAGTCGTGGCTTCCAGCTGGGGGGCTCGTTGGTCTGGTATGGGGAGACCGGAGGGGATCGAGGCCGTTCTGGCGGCGAAGTTCCAGGTGCTGTTGCCGCATCTGGACGAGCGTCAGCGTCGGCTGGCCATAGGAGCGGAAGCACTGTCGCTGGGGCATGGCGGCATCAGGATCGTCGCCGCTGCAGCCGGGGTCCGCGAGGCCACGGTCTCGCGTGGGGCGGCTGAACTGGACTCCGGTCAGGCCCCGTTGGGGCGGGTGCGCCATCCCGGCGGAGGGCGGAAGAAGGCGGCCGAGCTGGACTCTGGGCTGCGGCCGGCACTGCTGGCGCTGGTCGAGCCCGACGAGCGGGGCGACCCGATGTCGCCGCTGCGCTGGACGACGAAGTCGACCCGGAAACTGGCAGCGGAGCTCACCCGCCAGGGGCACCGGGGCTCCGCCGACACCGTCGCCGGCCTGCTGCGGGAGGAAGGCTTCAGCCTGCAGGCCAACGCCAAGACCATAGAAGGTGCCCAGCACCCCGACAGGGATGCCCAGTTTCGCTACCTCAACGAGCAGGCACGACATCACAGGGACGCCGGTGACCCGGTGATCAGCGTGGACAGCAAGAAGAAGGAGCTGATCAGCGACTACAAGAACGCCGGGCACGAATGGCAGCCCGCAGGACAGCCCGTGAGGGTCAAGACGCACGACTTCCCCGGCCAGGCCGAGAAGGCAATTCCATACGGAATCTACGACATGACGGCTAACACCGGCTGGGTCAGCATCGGCACCGATCACAACACTGCGGCATTCGCCGTCGCCTCGATCCGCCGCTGGTGGCAGGCGGTCGGCCGGCACGACTACCCCGGCGCCCGCCGGCTGCTGATCACCGCTGACGGTGGCGGCTCCAACGGCTACCGCACCCGGGCTGGAAGACCCAGCTCGCCAGTCTCGCCGCCGAGACCGGCCTTGAGATCACGGTGTGTCACCTGCCGCCCGGCACCTCGAAGTGGAACAAGATCGAGCACCGGCTGTTCTCCCACATCACCATGAACTGGCGAGGCAGGCCCCTGACCAGCCACGAAGTCATGCTCCAGACCATCGCCGCGACTACCAGCCGCACCGGCCTCACCGTCCAGGCCGAACTCGACAGCGGTGAGTACCCCACCGGCATCCGCGTCAGCGACGACGAGATCGCCGCCCTGCCCATCACCCGCCACCGCTTCCACGGCGACTGGAACTACACCCTCCACCCCCAGCGCCCGACGGACACGGCGACCACCACCAGCACACAGGACGAGGCCCTGGCGGATGGACCGGCCCGCCTCACGCAGCGTTCGTTACAGGACCCGGAACTGACCGGGATGACCCGCCGGCAGCTCAACGAACTCATCGACGTGCTGACTCCAGCGATGGAGATTCAACGCGAGCAAGTGCTCCGCACCCGCAGAGGCCACGAACGCCTGGTGGCCCCTGGCACAGGAGCCAAACCCAAGCTCACCTCAGCCGACCGGGTCCTAGCCACCGTGCTCCACCTGCGAAAACTCGCGACCATGGACCTCCTGGGCCAGCTCTTCAACACCACCGCCATGACCATCAGCCGCGCGGCGAAAGACGTCCGCCCGCTCCTGGAAGACCACGGAGTTCACATCCCTGCCTCGACCGCCCGCTTTCGCACAGCGACTGACATCGCGAGATTCCTCGGCCTCGACAAAAACAAGATCAAACCGACGTGTTGATTTCCGGCAAGCCCTTAGCCCGCCGGAGAACGCTCTGGTCCTGGCGGCAATTAGCCGACGTCACCGCCCTGAGGGTCAGTAGGGTGGTTTCATGCCGAAGAACGAACCGTTCATCATCGACGGAGTCACTTACGAGCGCGATTCAACTCCGGGAGGGGGCGGATCAGCCGTGGTATGGCAGGTCCGCCGTAGGCCCGACGGTCAGGTGTTCGCAGTCAAACAGATTAAGAAGGACAGCAACGCGGACTCCGCTCGCAACAAGCGTTTCAAGCAGGAGATCGAGTACGGGCAGACATCGAGCCATCCGAACGTGGTGAGTATCCACGCGCGCTCAGAGGACGCGAACTTCTTCTACTACGTCATGGAATTCTACCCTATGACGCTGCGACAAGTGATCAACGACGAAACCGATGCTGACGTGCTTCTCGACTACGTGCGCCAGCTCTGCGATGCGCTCGCGTACGTGCACGGCGACGGCGTAGTGCATCGCGACATCAAACCTGAGAATGTCCTCGTTGACCCTGAGGCGCGTCGGCTCGTCCTGGCCGACTTCGGCATCGCCCATTTCAAGGACTCCTCGCTCACGAACCGCGGAGACCTCCTGGTGAACCGGAACTATCTCGCTCCCGAGCAGATGGTGAGGAACAACGCCCTCAGTATCGGCAAGCCGGCGGACATCTTTGCGCTCGGCCTCGTCATAACCGAGATGTTCACGAAGCAGAACGCCCGAGGGCGACGACACGCGCTTGTGCGCGACCGCTACCCCTTCCTGGCCGACCTCGACCTGATCGTTGAACAGATGCTGCTCCAAAATGAGGCGCAGCGGCTCCGCATCGACACCGTACGCGGCATGCTTCGGGTAACCCTTCAGCGGCTCGACTCGGCAATCGAGGAGATCTCCGACGATCTGAGCCCCAACGAAGGGTCCGCCGACAGCTCGTCCGGCGAGGTCGAGCGAATCCTCGGCCGTGCCGCCAGAGACGTGCTGTCGGCGAAGCATGTCTTCGAGCGGGTCGCCGACAGAGAGCTCGACCGATTCAACCTCAACTACCACTGCGAGGTTGCTTATCGGGTGAGTGCGGAGCTGTTCAATACATGTGCTCAAGCCGTTGTATATGCCTCGTGCAAGGCGAAGTTCGATTATGAGGGCGCCGTGCAATGGGGCGAGAACGACGACGCTCTCGTATTGTCGGCCGCCAAGCCGGGACTCCAACGCGAGCTGGAGAAGATTCTGGACGATTTCCCCCTCCCTCAGTCTTCGCGCTGGGGCGGTCTGCCGCGGCGGTCGGCTCACTTGTTCCGGTTCTGCAAGGACTACCACTGCGAAGAGCTGCTGACGAGCATCCGCGAATCTGTCTACGGTGAAGGTGATGGCTCGTTGCGGGCGAATCTGATCAGCGCCCCGATCCTGTGGATTACCCGCTTGGTGCGTACGGTTCTGGACACCGACTACCTGGACTTCGACAAAACGATTCGTGAGGACATCGGTTTCGAGCACCACCTCTCGGTGCTCTGGGACGAGACGCTTCCGTTGAATTCGGCCCGAGAAGCGGTGGGAGTGGATCTGTTGACCGAGCCGTTCAACGCCGACCACGTCGCCAGCACACTGCAGGCACTGGAAGAGAAGTGGGATGTCTCCGTGGGAGAGCTCGTAGACGGTGAGTACTCGGTCATGTTCCGGTCACGCGATACGTACCGCTGTTTCCGCGAAGAGGCGCTCGACTTGGCAGAACCGGGCTCAGTATTCGAAGCCGACGTGCTCGATCTGCTACGCCCTGAGGCGGAGTTCGACGACCTCGTCGCACTCACATGGGGTCGGGACTTCGACGTGGCCATCACGCTCGGGAAGATCCTCCGCACCTCCACGCGCTTGTCCTGAGTCCAAATTCCTAGGGTGGGCATGGGGGGTGGGCATGGGGGGGGGGGGGGGGGGGGAGTGGTGCCTGGTCCGAAGCCCTTGTCCCTGGAGTTGTCCGATCGCGAACACCAGGTGCTGCGTTGCTGGTTGCGCGAGCGGATGGCGTCTACGGCATGGGAGCGGATTGTGCCGCCGACGGAAGTTGGTGAGGTACGGGCATCAGTTGTCTCTCGGTCCGAGGACGCGCGGCGCAGCATCTGGCTGGAAATCAATTGGGCGCATCTATTGCCAGCCGTTGAGGGAGACTTCCGGGCCTCCCGTGAGGTATTGATGAAGGGCGCTTGAAGTGGTGTCGACGAAATTCTCGGGTACTGCATCGGCATCGACCCAGCGGACCTGGGAGTGCTTGCGGGGTTCGCGGTTTTCGGGTCTGCCAGTCCATTCGTGCGTGGCGAAGACGACCGTGAGAAAGCCATTGGGGGACTCAACGCCCCAGGCACCGTGGATGATGTGGGCGACCTTGAGGGACTCCGGCTTCACCGTGAGGCCGGTCTCCTCGTAGAGCTCGCGGACGGCGGTTTCGGTGATGGGCTCACCTGGTTCGCTCTTGCCGACGGGGAGGTCCCACATGCCCTGGGCAAACTTGGCGTTCTCGCTGCGCTGGAGGAGGACGACGCGGTTGGTGGCCTTGTCATGGACGATGACTGCGGCGACCAGCAGGGTCATGGATTCGAGTGCCGGCTTGAGGGCCTTCGGCTGGTCGTCGGTTTGCTGGGCCACGGGGTCCCCTTCATCGGGCGGGTTATTGGGCATGTTAGGCGAGAGCTTCGCGGGCTCGGCGGGCGAGATCGGCCGCGCCGGGGACTCGCCGGTGCTGGTAGACCGCGAGGGTGGAGCGGATCGAGGAGATGGCCTTGCGCGTCCGGTCGGAGGTCATGCCCTCCATGAGGATCAGGGCCTGGGTCCAGGCGGCGACGGCTTCGTCGGCGCGGGCCTGGACGGCGAGGCTGTCGCCGAGGTCGGCGTGGGTGAGAGCGTGGACACGCTTGTACTTCACGGGGTCCCAGCGGGTGAGGGCGTCGCGGTGCTGCTGCTCGGTGCCGATGTGGTCGGCGAGATCGGTCAGGGTACGGGCGGTGTGGCTGGCCACGGTGCCGACGGCGGGGCCGCTCACGCGGGAGTAGCTGGGCTGCGGGACGTCGTCGCGTAGGAGGGCATCCTCGGCGGCGAGCAGGGCGCGTGCGGCTGATGCGCTCTCCTCCGTGGCCGCGTAGGCGCGGGCATGTGTGATGTGGAGGAGAGCTTCCGTCTGGCCGTCGATGTGGCCGAGGCCCAGGCGTAGGGCGCCTTCGACGAGATCGACGCAGTGGTGCGGCTGCTTGAGGCTTAGCGCCTGGTGGGCGAGGGCGCGCATCATCCATGCGGCGTGGCCATGGGGGTCGGCTTCCCAGGCAAGTTGGTAGCCGACTTGGTAGTAGCGCTGGGCGGCGCCTTCCTGGCCGAGGTCGTGGTGCTTCCAACCTGCCAGGTAGGCGAGCTCGGACACGGCTCCGAAGGCGGCCCGGCGTAAGGCTTCGCTGGGGAAGCGTTCGCAAAGCATGGGGGCGGCCGTATCGGCGAGGTAGGCGCAGACGGTGGTCAGGCCGTGGCCGCCGCCGAGGCGCTCGTCGGCGGCGGAGAAGGCGGTGGTGATCTGGCGTACGACGTCCACGTCCTCCGCGCCGACCAGGGACGTGCCGGTGCGGGCGCGGAGCATGCGGGCGGTGGCCTCGTGGTCGTGGCTGAGGGGCATGGCGACGCCGGCGGTGGTGAAGGCTGCGATGGCCAGGAAGCGGCGGCGTTCGACATCGGCGCGGCCCAGGTCGGTGACGGCGAGGACCGGATCGGCCTCCACCGGCTCCTCGGCGTCACCGGCATGCAGACCGATCTCGGTCCGGGTGATCGGACGTCCTACTCGCCGGGACAGCGCCTCGGCCAGGTACTGACCCACCTGCCCTGACGGGGCGCGGGTGCCGTTCACCCAGTGCGAGACGGCCGATTTGTTGGTCTGGAGCATTTCGCCGTTCTCGGCAGCCACGCGACGCACGTCTCTTGCGAGCGCCTCGTAGGTGCATCCGGCCGCGTCGATGGCATCCCGAAGGTGGGAGTCGGCCTCTCTCTGCGCCGCCACGACCACCTCCGACCTGGAGCTGTAAACCGCGTATACCGCTTCAACTGCCTCCTACCGTACCCACTGAGCGTCACCACCGGTTCACTTATCAGCAGCCGCCCGGAACGGCGTGACCGTGATCCAGGCTCCCTTCTTGATCCGGGCGGCACCCCGAAATTCCGTACGCCCATGCCGGGTTCTGGCAGTCCTGTGCCCGGACCCGGCCGATCAGAGACGGAGACACGGTGACCACCATCGAAACTACCGCCATCACGGTCGAACTGCCCGAGGCCTTCGATCCGCGCTGGAGCCGCCTGACCGGCATCCAGGTCAACGGCCGGCGCATCATCATCGACCCAGCCGAGTACTTCTTCCGCTTCGAGTCGAACACCTGGCTCGTCGCCGACTGGGAGCTGGTCAAGACCCAGCTCCTGGACGTGAACGAGACGACCGAGAGCGCGGTCGAGCAGCTCGCGCTCGACTTCACCAAGCATCACGGTGAGTCCACCTCCGACGCGGCCCGCGTGCTGGCCACCGCGTACGAGGTGTACGCGTACCTGTTCCGCGACGAGCACCTCGCCGGCCTCGGTCTCCCGCAGATCACCGCCGACCACCTGCGGATGCTCCGTGAGGCGGCCACGCTGATGGCGCTCAACAAGGTCGAGCTGGACGGGCACATCTCCAACGTCGGCCCGTGCTGGTTCTTCCCCGCCGCCACCTCCGTCGTCTTCGACCTGGACGACGAGATGGGCGGGATGCTCGACGAGGTCTACCACGGCGGCTGGTTCAACGAGCACCGCCGGATCGAGTCCGTCAAGGCCCACGCCGCCCTCGGCGGCCGACTCGTGCACGGCTGCCAGTCCGTGCCGGACCAGTCCGGCGGCGTGGTCGCACCCTACGGTGCCTCGATGGCCAGGTTCCGTGACGACCTTGCCGCGTGCAAGGCGGACTGGATCGAGCAGGTCTACGTCCACCGCGTGAACCCCGCCGCGTAACCCACCCGATCAGGCTCCGGGGCGGGCCGACCTCCCTCGCCCGCCCCGGACGCCACCCTCACCTTCCGGAGTCCACACGTGACCACGAACCCCAGCGCCGCACTCCTCGACAACCTGCTCACCGCGACCGGCCAGACCACTGTCCGACGGGAGGAGGTGCGGGTGTGGTCCATGTCCGGTGTCGAGCGCGTCACCTTCCCCGACGGCTCCACGGCCATCTTCAAGTACGCCAAGAAGCCCTTCGACAGCGAGGACCAAGCCCTCCGCCTCGCCCACATGCTCGGCGTTCCCGTCCCCCAGATCCACGGTTCCGTCGTTCTCGACGGCTGGCTCGGCATGCTCATGGAGGACCTCGGGCCCTCCGCCCGCGATGCCGATGACCTTGACGGCGTCGCTGCGGCTGTGGTCCTGCACAGCACTCGCACGGCTCCCGGCCTGCCGGTTCTCGACCGGGAGTGGCTGCGCGCGCTGCCCATCCGAGCGCTGGAGCATCTCGAACGGCTGCGCAAGGCCGACCGGTGGCAGGACGCCGACGATGTCGAGAAGGCGCTCGACCGGATCGCTCAGGCCGCGGAAGGTCGCTCGGCCGGAGCGACGCTGGCGCCCTTCGGCTGGGTGCACTCGGAGTTCCACCCCACCAGCCTGCATGTCGGCGGGCGCGGGTGGCGGCTGCTCGACTTCGCCCGCGCCTTCACCGGCCCCGGCCTGTTCGACCTCGCCAGCTGGCACGGGACCATCGAGCCTCCGCATCTCCTGCGGCTGCGCGTCTTCCTGGAGCAGTACGTCGTTGCCGGCGGCACTCCGGACGCGCTCGCCTCGCGGGGCGGGCTGACCGCCGAGAACTGGGCGCTGGGCTGGCACCGCATGTGGGCCGTCGAGTGGTTCATGGAGCAGGCGGTTCGCTGGATCAACGACCCGGCGACTGACGCCGGCTACATCAAGGTCGTCCACCGCCACCTCACCGACGTGCTCCACCTCCTGAAGATCTGACGTGCTCGCCCAGACATCGCCGTGGCACGCCCACGCCATCCAGCGCACTGCCGCCGGGCTCGCCGAACCCTTGGCCGTGCCCGCCCGGATGGAATGGACCACGAGACCCGGCCAAGGCCCCGCCGCCGAGATCCTCGGCCCGGACCTGCGCGGCAAGCGACTCCTGGAACTCGGCTGCGGCCCCGGCCACAACGCCGCCCACCTCGCCACCCGCCACGGTGCTCACATCACCGGCGTCGACTTCGTCGGCCTCCAGGTCCGCCGCGCCCGCTCCCATTACGGCCGGCTGAACCACCTTGGCTTCGTCGCCGGGCACGCTCTGCACTATCTGCATGCCTCCGACGAGCAGTTCGACGCGATCTACTCCGTCTTCGGC